>CAWINH010000005.1:0-426978 GCA_963837425.1 uncultured Chloroflexia bacterium | reverse complement strand
GGCACGTGCCACGGGGCGGCGAATGCTGGCCCAGATCGCCGACGTGTTGAGGGCCGCCTAGGCGCCGGGGTTCCCGCTGGCGGACCGACGGCAGGCGTTCACGAACGCCGTCCAGAGGGCCTCGAGCTCCGGTGGAGAGGATTCGGTGCGCTCCGGATGGCACTGCACCGCCACCAGCCAGCGTCCCGGATCCACGGACTCCAGCCCCTCGACGAGTTCGCCGTGAGTCGCATCACGAGAGACGGCGCTCGCGCGCAGGCTCCCGGCCAGCCCGCTCCCCGCGACCGCCTGGTGGTGGTAGCTGTTGACGATCAACGGGCCGCGCACGTCGAGGATGCCTGACAGCCGCGATCCCGGCTCGATGCTGATCGGGTGTCGCGTCACCGGCTCCAGCGGGTACGAGGGGCCCTCGTGGCCCCCGAGGTGCTGGATGAGCGAGCCGCCCTCGAGGACGTTGATGAGCTGCAGCCCGCGGCAGATGCCGAGGGTCGGAACCGATGCCGCAGCGGCCGCCCGGAAGGCCTCCTCGTCGAGGTCGTCGCGGCCCGGTTCCGGCGGGTGGGAGCCGTTGGGTCGTTCGCCGTAGCGCGCCGGATTCACGTCGGCCCCCCCGGTGAGGAGCAGCCCGTCCATCGTCGCGAACGCCTCGCTGCGCTCGTCGGACCCGCTCCCGGCGCTGAGAGGAATCGGCTCGGCGCCGGCCCGCCGGAGCGCCTCGACGTAGCGCCGGTTCTTGCGCTCTGCAGCGGAGGGGTCCGGCCGCGCGGCGGGGTTTGCGACGGTGAGCACGACACGGGGCGAGGTCACGAGCCCGATCGTACCGCCTCGGATGCGGCCCGGGCGGTGAGAAGCTCGACAAGGGCCGGCTGAGCGCGGGATGGATCGCTTTGCGGTGCGGGTCCGGCCCGATGACGGGATGATCGTCGTCGACACCGCCCAGATCACCCGCGGCACCCCGGCCCTCGGGCAGGACCACCTCGAGTTCGAGGACGCAGCTCCGTCGAAGGCCACCTGCAGCGAGCTGTAGGTCAGACGACGTTCAGCTCGTGGATCGGCTCGCCGCTGAGCACCCGCCGATATCCGAGCGGGGTGAGGTCAAGGGTCTCCCAGGCCCCGGTCGCGATCCACTCCGCCAGGCCGCGTCCGACGGCCGGCGCCTGCTGCAGTCCGTGTCCCGAGAACCCGTTTGCGAACAGGAGGTTCGGGACCTCGGGGTGCGGCCCGATGATCGCGTTGTGGTCGAGTGGGTGCACCGCGTAGTGGCCGGCCCAGGCGTCGAGGAGGCGGATCGCCTCGAAGGCCGGAACCCGGTGGGCGAGGGCCGGCCACACGACCTCCTCGAAGCGGGCCCGATCCACCTCGAGGTCGAGCGTATCGGGGTCCGGCTCGGCTACGCCCGGCGATGAGCCGCCGATGAAGGCGGGCCCTTCGGGCCGGAAGTAGGTGCCGCCCGGATCGATCGTCAGCGGCGCCGATGCGATGGGCGTCCGGCAGTCGAAGTGGTAGACGCAGCGCTTGCGCGGATGGACGGGGAGGTCCACCCCGGCCATGGCCGCCACGTTCGCCGCCCGGGGACCCGCCGCGTTCACGAGCCAGTCGAGCTCGATCAGCGTGCCGTCCGAGAGGCGCACCGATCGCGCCCGCCCGCCGTCGCGCTCGACGGCCACCACCTCGCCGGCCCGGTACTCGACGCCGAGCGAGCGCGCCCGGGCTCGAAACGCCTGGAGCAGGGCGTAGGCGTCGAACCAGCCCTCGCTCCCCAGCCCCAGGGAACCGCCCGCGAGGTCCTCGGTGTTGAGCCAGGGAAACCGGCGGCGGAGCTCCGCCGGGTCCAGCAGGGCGACCGGCACGTCGCGCGCCCGCTGGACGACGTGGTTGGCCTCGAGCGTCGGCAGCCCCGCCGCGGTGGCCAGGAACAGGTAGCCGCCCTCGACGAAGCCGACCTCCGGCGTGGGCTGCCCGGGGACGCCGAGCCAGTCGTCGAGGTGGGTGATGACCTCGATCCCGAATCGGCTGATCTCGATGTTCAGCGGGGTGCTGAACTGGAGCCGGATCGCCGCCGCGGACAGCGCGGTTGACGAGGTGCGGTAGGTCGGGTCCCGCTCAATAACCACGACCCGGCCGCGAAAGTCCGGTCGCCTGGCGAGGAACGTCGCAGTGGCGCTGCCGACGATGGCCCCGCCCACGATCACGACCTCGGTGCGCTCGCGACGCTGCATGCGCCGATGCTAGCGGCTGTCCCGTTGCCGGGCGGAAGGTCCTACACTCACCGGTGCCATGGCAGCTTCCAAGCCGGTCATCCTTGCCGTCGACGACGACGTTCCGGTGCTGCGCGCGGTCGAGCGCGACCTCCGGACGCGGTACGGCAACGACTACCGGATCGTGGCCGCCTCCGCTGCCCAGGAGGCGCTCGACGCGGTTCGGCAGCTGAGCCAGCGGGGCAGCACGGTGGCCCTCTTCGTCGTCGACCAGCGGATGCCGCGCATGACCGGGATCGAGTTCCTGCAGCAGGCGATCGAGCTGCAGCCGGACGCCAGGCGGGTGCTCCTCACCGCCTACGCGGATACCGACGTGGCGATCACCGCGATCAACGAGATCCGGCTCGATCATTACATCCTCAAGCCCTGGGACCCGCCCGAGGAGAAGCTGTTCCCGATCACGGACGACCTGCTCTCCGACTGGAGTGCGGCGTTCCGTCCGGCGTTCGAGGGGCTGCGCCTGCTCTCCGGTCGCTGGGCGCCGGGGGGGCACGACATCCGCGACTACCTGACCCGCAACCAGGTGCCGTACGTCTGGCTCGACCCGACCGAGGACGACGAGGGGAAGCGACTGGCGGCCACGCTCCCGGCGGACGAGCCGGTCGACCCGGCCGTTCCGCTCATCCTCTTTCCGGATGGCACGCTGCTCCGCAGCCCAACCCACATGGAGATCGCGGAGAAGGTGGGGCTCCAGACGCGTGCCGCGCTGCCGTTCTACGACCTGCTCATCGTGGGCGGCGGGCCGGCCGGCCTGGCGGCCGCCGTGTACGGCGCCAGCGAGGGCCTGAAGACGATTCTCGTCGAGCGCGAGGCCCCGGGCGGGCAGGCGGGAACCACGAGCCGCATCGAGAACTATCTCGGCTTT
The DNA here is from genome assembly GCA_963837425.1 of uncultured Chloroflexia bacterium. Classification (GTDB taxonomy): domain Bacteria; phylum Chloroflexota; class Limnocylindria; order QHBO01; family QHBO01; genus CAWINH01. The sequence goes on along the minus strand of CAWINH010000005.1, from coordinate 423,855 downwards.
CCGGCCGGGCTGTCGGGTGGTGACCTCGCGCGGCGAGCGCTGGCCCAGGCGCGACGCCTCGGGGCCGAGATCCTCTCGCCGCAGGATGTGGGAGGCATTCGCCGCGATGACCCGTACCGGGTCGTGCTGCTCGCGGACGGCACCGAAGTTTCCTGCCAGTCGGTGGTCGTCGCCACCGGAGTCAGCTACCGGCAGCTCGACGTGCCGAACGCCGCGCGGCTGGCGGGGGCCGGCGTCTATTACGGCGCGGCCACGACCGAGGCGGCCCTCTACCGCGACCTCGAGGTCGGCGTCGTCGGCGGCGGCAACTCGGCGGGGCAGGCGGCGGTCTACCTGTCGCGCTTCGCGAAGCGGGTGCTCCTTCTCGTGCGCGGCTCGGCGCTCTCCGGGATGAGCCAGTACCTCATCGACCAGATGGCGGCGATCTCGAACATCGAGGTGCGCGTGGGCACGTCCGTGGAGAGCGTCGCCGGCGACCAGCACCTGGCTGGCGCCACGCTCGTGGGGCCGGAGGGCACGGAGGAGGTGGCGGTGTCCGCGCTCTTCGTCTTCATTGGCCAGCAGCCCCGGACCGAATGGCTGGAGGGCGCCGTGCTCCGCGACCCCGGCGGGTTCGTGATCACCGGCGCCGCGCTGCTCGAGGGCGGGAAGCCGCCGGCCGGCTGGGGACTGAAGCGCGACCCGTTCCTCCTCGAGGCGAGCCTCCCGGGCGTCTTCTGCGCGGGCGACGTTCGCTCGCGTTCCATCAAGCGCATCGCGAGCGCGGTGGGCGAAGGGTCGATGTCGGTCGCGTTCGTACACCAGTACCTGGCTGGCCTGTAGGCCGATGGTTCTCGACGCACTCCGCGGGGCGCCACTCTTCGCCGCCCTCTCGGATGCCGATCTCGAACGGCTGGCGGGTATGGTGGAGCGGCAGCACCTCGACGCCGGTGAGCACCTCCTGCGGGAGGGCGATCCGGGCGACGCGATGTTCATCGTGGTCGGCGGCGAGCTGGAGGTCACGAAGCGGACCGGGACCACCGAGCTTCCGATCGCGCGTGTCGGCCCGGGCGCCATCCAGGGTGAGATCGCCGCCATCGAGGGCCGCAAGCGCGCGGCGTCGGTCCGGGCGCTGACCGAGGTCGAGGTGATCCGCATCCCGCGCCAGGCGCTGCTGGCACTCCTCGACGCGGGTCCAGGCGCCGCGCTGGCCCTGCTGCGGACCGCGCTCGAGCGCGCCCGGGGGCTCGAGTCATTCGCCCGGCAGCGGGAGAAGCTCGCCGGCCTCGGCACGCTGGCGGCGGGCCTCGCCCACGAGCTGAACAACCCGGCCGCCGCGATTCGGCGCTCGGTTACCGCGCTCGGTGAGGCTATCGCCGAACGGGACAGGCTCCATCCGCCGCACGACCTCATGGATGTCCACCCCAGCCAGGATCCGAAATCGCTCGGCGTGCTGGAGCGCGCCGATGCGGTCGACGACATCGCGGAACTCGTCGGCGACTCCGGCACGGCGGCAGCCCTCGTCGACGCGGGCTGGAGCTCGGATGACCTGAGCCGCGCCTTCGCCGGCATGGACGCCGACGGGGCCCGCGCATCGGCCTCCTGGCTCGCCGCATCGGCGAAGATCGGCGCGCTGCTCCAGGAGGTGGCGATGGCCGGCGACCGGATCAGCGAGATCGTTGGCGCGGTGAAGAGCTATGCCTACCTGGATCGGGCTCCAATCCAGCGCATCGACATTCGGGAGGGGATCGACAACACGCTCGTCATCCTCCACTCGAAGCTGAAAGTCGGGGTCGAAGTGACCCGCCACTACGCGGACGATCTGCCCGAGATCGAGGGATACGGCTCCGAGCTCAACCAGGTCTGGACGAACCTGGTCGACAACGCGGCCGATGCGATGGGCGGGCGCGGGGCCATCGACATCTATGTCGACCGGACCGACGAGGACGGCGTCCGGGTGCGCATCTGCGACACGGGACCGGGCGTCCCGCCCGACGTGCTGCCGCGCCTCTTCGAGCCCTTCTTCACCACGAAGCCTCCGGGGGTGGGTACCGGCCTGGGGCTCCACATCACGCACAACGTCGTGGCCCGCCACGGCGGACGGATCGACGTCGAGCCGAACCCGGAGGGCGGCACCTGCTTCGTGGTGACCCTGCCGCCGTCGCCCCCCCCGCCGCTCGTGGATGCTCCCGCCGAGGAGATGGCGTCCGCATCGTGATCCGGCCCGGGTCTTGACAATCGGACCGCTGGCGCCGTACCGTCCGCCGCACATCCGAAGACGGCGACGATCGGGACGAGTACCCGCATCAGGCGAGCCGACAGGGAGCCGGGAGCAGTGAAACCCCGGCGGCGGCGCGATCGGCGAATGGACCCGTGAGCTCCGGGGCGAACGCGGGCCGGCACACGCATCGGCCACAGTAGCCACCGGCGGAGAGGCACCGTTAGCGAAGCCGAGGTCATCGCGGGCGAACGTCGCCGGCCGTGATCGAAACGAGCCCGGGTGAGAACACCGGGGAACAAAGGTGGCACCACGAGAAGACCCCCTCGTCCTTTTGAGGATGAGGGGTCGATTTGTTCTCGGAGGTGTACCGAAATGTCCCAGGCGCAGCAGCGTCGGTTCCTGCTCCCCGAGGCGGAGCTGCCGACGCACTTCTACAACATCGCGGCGGATCTCCCCGAGCCGCTCCCGCCACCGCTCCATCCGGCCACCCGTGAGCCGATCGGGCCGGAGGCGCTGGCCCCCCTCTTCCCGATGGAGCTCATCAAGCAGGAGGTGAGCGCGGAGCGACTCATCCCCATTCCCGAGCCGGTGCGCGACGCGTACCGCACCTACCGGCCCTCTCCCCTGATCCGGGCGCTCGGTCTCGAGCGTTCGCTGAACACCCCGGCCCGCATTTACTACAAGTACGAGGGCGTCAGCCCACCGGGCTCCCACAAGCCGAACACGGCGCTCGCACAGGCGTACTACAACCGCGCGGAAGGAGTCACCCGCCTCGTCACCGAGACCGGGGCCGGCCAGTGGGGGAGCGCGCTCGCCTACGCCGGCGCGCAGTTCGGGATCGAGACCAAGGTCTTCATGGTCCGCGTCAGCTACGAGCAGAAGCCGTACCGGCGCAGCTTCATCCAGACGATGGGCGCGTCCGTCGTTCCGTCGCCGTCGTCGGAGACGAACGCCGGCCGGGCGATCCTGGCGGCCGATCCCGATTCGACCGGCAGCCTGGGGATCGCGATCAGCGAGGCGATCGAAATCGCCGCCACGCGCGACGACACGAAGTACTCGCTCGGCAGCGTCCTGAACCACGTGCTCCTCCATCAGACGGTGATCGGCCAGGAGGCGATCAAGCAGATGGCGATGGCCGGCGACGTACCCGACGTCGTGATCGGCTGCGCGGGGGGCGGCTCGAACTTCGCGGGCATCGCGTTCCCATTCCTCGCCGAGCGGCTCAATGGACGGAGCGAGACCCGATTCATGGCGGTTGAGCCCGCGTCCTGCCCCTCGCTGACACGGGGTGAATACCGGTACGACTTCGGCGACACGGCGGGAACCACCCCGCTGCTGAAGATGCACACGCTCGGCAACGAATTCGTGCCCGCGCCGATCCACGCCGGAGGCCTCCGGTACCACGGGATGGCACCCCTCATCAGCCACCTCTACGAGCTCGGCTTCCTCGAGGCGCGGGCCTACGCCCAGAACCCGTGTTTCGAGGCGGCGGTGCAGTTCGCGCGCACGGAGGGAATCGTGCCGGCGCCGGAGACCTCGCACGCCATTCGCGCGGCGATCGACGAGGCAATCGCGGCGCGGCAGGACGGGGAGGAGCGGGTGATCCTGTTCAACCTTTCCGGCCACGGCTTCTTCGACATGGCGGCCTACGACGCCTACCTGGCCGGAGAGCTCACCGACGTCGCGTTCGAGGCGCCCGCCAGGGAGCGCGAAGAGGCGATCGCGGTCTAGGTGTGGTTCCCACGGACGTTGTTGACAAGCACCGGCATTGGCGCGAGGCCTCGGAGTGCGGTGTGGGGTCGTCCGTGATTGTAGAAGTCGACCCAACGTGGCAGCGCCGCGAGGCGCTCATCGTTGGAGCGGTAGCGGCGGGCGTAGGCCCACTCGGCCAGCAGGGTCTTGATGAAACGCTCGGCCTTGCCGTTGGTCTGCGGCCGATAGGGTCGGGTGCGGCTGTGGCGCGCCCCGAGCTGCTCGCGGACGCCGGTGTAGGCCGTCCCGCGGTAGGCGAAGGCGTTGTCGGTCAGCACGCGCTCGATGCGCACGCCAAGCTGGGCGAAGCGCTCGGCCGCGATCTCGAGGGCGGCCGCCGCGCTGACGCCGCTCTCGTCGGGAACCGGCACCACCACCGCCACCCGGCTGGCGTCGTCGACCACCACCTCGAAGTGGTCGTAGCCGATCGGGGTCCGATCGCGTCGCCGTCGTTCACGCCCCAGCACGCGGTGCCCCCCGCCAGGCGGGATGCGGCCCAGCTTCTTGTGATCCTGGTGCAGGAGCGCGCCCGGGTGACAGGCGGTGTAGCGCACCGGCGCCGCGGTCACCCGGTCGGCGTCGCGCAGCCGGCTCAGGCCGGCCCGCCGCAGCACGGCATAGACCGTCGAGCGTGGCGATCCGACCAGCGGTGCCAGGCGATGCGGACCATAGCGACGTCGCGCCCGCATGCGGACGATGCGGGCTACCTGCTCGGGCGGCAGCCGGCGCGGCGAGCGGACCGGTCGCGAACTGCGGTCACTCAGGCCAGCCAGCCCCTCGCTGCGGTGGCGACGCAGCCACTTGTAGGCGGTGGCGCGGCTGATGCCGAGCGACTCGGCGGCCAGCGCTACCGGCCAGCCCCGGTCATCCACCCGGCTCACCAACAGCTGCCGGCCAAAGACGTTAAGACGTGCCCTAGGATGGGCCATGAGAGCCTCCTCACGGTGTGGAGCTTTGACACCCCGTACCGTGCTCGGAGGCTCTCATCTGTCAACAACGTCTTTGGGAAGTACATCTAGGCCGATGGCGGCGTCGGTGTGTCCTGCCGGCGCCGCCTCCCCGGCCACTGTCCTGCACAGGGCAGGACCATCGGACGATACCCGGACCCGGAGCGGGGGGCCACCATCGGGGCATCGTGATGGCCTCCTGGCCCCAGCCATCGGATCGGCGGGGCCGGACTCCGCGGTCTTCGGCCGTCCGCCGCCGCGTGGACGCCACGCTGGCGCGCGCCATGCGCCAGGCGATGCTGATTGGTGGACCGCTGCTCATCGTCCTCCTGGCGGCCGATGCCGCCGAGGACCTGCTACGCATTGGAAGCGGAGCGCGACCCGGGGCGCTCATCGCCGTCGTCGAGATGCTCGGCGTGCTGGGCGGGCTGGTGGCCATGCGTCGTGGCGCCCGTGCCGAGCCCGTCGCGCTCACGCTGCTGCTGATGATCGTCACCGTCCTCGTGCTCGAGCGCGGCACCGCGAGCAGCTCGCCGGACGTCTCGCTCGCATACCTGTCCACCCTGCTGGTCGCCTCCGGGCTCTTTCTTCCGTGGCGACCGAGATGGCACGCCACCTGGGTGGCTGCCGCGCTGGTCATCGCGGTGATCGCCTCCCGTGGCGGGTTCAGCGGGCCGGTGATGAGTGTCAACCAGCTCGTGGTCGTGGCCATGGCCGCGTTGGCCAGCGCAGTTGGCCAGGAGCTGTCGTACCTCCGGCTGCGTCGCGGCCTCGAGCAGCAGTTCGAGCTGAGGGCGCTCTCCCAGAATTCTCAGCGCCAGGAGCACCTGGTGACCGAGCTGAACCGGGAGCTGGTCGAGACGGCCCGCGTCGACGCCGTCACCGGTCTCGGCAACCGACGCGGCCTCGATGAGGCGCTGGCCAGCCTCGCCGGTCAACGCCTGGCGGCGATCCTCCTGGATCTCGACCATTTCAAGAACTTCAACGACCGGTCCGGCCACCTTGCCGGCGACGCGGCGCTGGCGCGGATCGGCGAGCTGTTGCGCGACACGGTCCGTGGCGGCGACCTCGTGTTCCGGTACGGCGGCGAGGAGTTCCTGGTGCTCATCCCGGGCGGGGAGGTCGACGGCGCTGCCCAGCTTGCGGAGCGCATCCGGGTCACGGTCCGCGATGACCTCGCGACCGGCGGCGACGGGCTGACGATCAGCGCCGGGGTGGCCGCCGCCGATCGCTTCAGCTCATCGGATCCGCTGCCCCTCCTGCGGCGCGCCGACCAGGCGCTCTACCAGGCCAAGCGTGATGGGCGGGACCGCGTGGCCGTCGGCGACGAGGTGACGCCTCGGGCGCGTGTGCGCACCGCCGGTTGACCCGGTACGATTGCGCGTGCAATGACCCGCGCAACCTGGCACGGAGTGGTCCTCGCCGAAGCGGACCCCGGTGCGGTGCAGATCGTGGAAGGCAACGTCTACTTCCCACCCGGTTCCGTGCGCACCGACCTGCTGCGGCCATCGGACACGCACACCGTCTGCGGCTGGAAGGGGACTGCCAGCTACTACGACGTGGTCGTGGACGACGCCGTGAACAGCGATGCCGCCTGGTACTACCCCGAGACGAAGGAGGCGGCGAACCACGTGCGCGGCTACGTCGCGTTCTGGCACGGAGTCACCGTCGAGCGCTGACCCCGAGTCCCCTCCTCGGCCCATCGGCATGCTCTTGCAACGTTTCCCACTCCCAATTGGGCGCGCCCGCAGCGTTCCTGCCCGCAGGCTGTCCTGCATGCCCGCCGGCGCGGCACTCCGGATCGCGCGGAAAGCACGCCGCGCCCGCAACCAAATCGAAGGAGACGTCATGCTTTGGACCATCCTCGTCATCTTGCTCGTCCTCTGGCTGCTCGGGCTGATCGGCTCGGTCGGAGGCTCGTTCATCCACCTCCTGCTCGTCATCGCAGCCGTCGTGCTGGTGGTGCAGCTCCTGTCGGGGCGGAGGACGGTGTGACCGACATCGATGCTGCTCATCGATCCGCGGCCGACGCCCGCCAATCGCGATCGAGCGCCGGGACCCTGGCGAGCCTTGCGGTCATCGCCATCTTCCTGGGTCTCGTGTTCTGGTATCTGCTGCCGAACGCCGACGCCGGACGCGGCGCAGAAGGCACCGCTCCACGGCAGTCCGTCGTACAGTTGATCGACGCATCGGCCAACTGACCACCGCGGGCACCGCGCGGACCGCTGGCGGACGCTACGCTAGGCGGCTCAACGCTGCGATCCGTCCGGGATGAAGGCGCAATGAAATTCGGGCTGCAGATAAACAACTTCACGTGGCCGGGCGGGGGAGCGGCGATCGGGCCGACGCTGGCACGCGTGACGCGGACGGCGGACGACATCGGGCTCGATTCAATCTGGGTCATGGACCACTTCTTCCAGATCCGCGGGCTGGGGCCGCCGGAGGCGCCGATGCTGGAGGGGATGACCGCGCTCGGCTTCATGGCCGCCCACTCCGAGCGGGCGCGGCTGGGGCTCATGGTGGGGGGCATCCACTATCGGGCGCCTGCGCTCTGGATCAAGGCCACCACCACCCTCGACGTCATCTCCGGCGGACGCGCCTGGTTCGGGATCGGCGCGGCCTGGAACGAGGAGGAGTCCGCCGGCCTCGGGTTCCCGATGCCGCCGCTCGGCGAGCGCTTCGAGTGGCTCGAGGAGACGCTGCAGATGGCGAACGCGATGTGGGCCGACGGCAGCGGCAGCGGGGAGGCGTACGAGGGGCGGCACGTGATCGCCACCCGCCTCCTCAACTCGCCGCAGGCGGTCAGCCGTCCTCGGGTGCCGATCATGATCGGCGGCGGGGGAGAGCGGAAGACGCTGCGCCTGGTGGCACAGTACGCGGACGCGTGCAACGTGTTCGGCGGGCCGGAGCGCGTTGCGCACAAGTACGCCGTGCTGCGCGAGCATTGCGAGCGGCTCGGCCGCCCGTACGAGGAGATCGAGCGCAGCAACCTCCAGTCGATTGACCTCGAGCGGGAGTCGCCGTCGGAGACCGTCGAGCGCCTGGGTGCGCTTCTCGAGGCCGGGGTCCAGCACGTGATCTTCAGCGTGCGGGGCGTCAGCGATACGACGCGGCTGGAGCGGATTGGCTCCGAGGTGCTTCCGCAGCTTCGTTGAGCCCTCCTAGCCGGCGCGGTCCGCAAGCAGGGCCCGCGCCGTCCGTTCGGCCATGGCCATGACGGTGAGCATCGGGTTCACGCCGGCGGCGGTCGGGAAGAGCGAGGCGTCGCCGACGTACAGCCCGCGCTGGATGGAGCCCCGGGTATCGACCCGGACCCGCCCGTCAGGATCACACGGGTGACGGCGTGGATCCGCGCCGGCGCGCGCGCTTCCCATCTGGTGCGCGCTGAACAGGCTGGCCCGGTTGGGTGCCACCGAGACGCGTCCCAGCCCCTTGCAGAAGGCGTCGAACGCCGGCGGCCCGTCCGTCGCGCGCCAGCGCAAGCCCGGCGTGGCGAGAGCGACGATCTCGACCGCCCCGGCGGCGCGGGCCATCCGCGCCATCTCGATCAGCGCACGCCGCGCTGTCGCTCCGTCGCGGTCATCGAGGCGGTACTCGATCCGCGGCCAGCCGCCGCGTGACGATCGGACCCGTCCGGCGCCGTGGTCCCGCACGATGCCGATCAGCGGCGCCGAGAAGCGCGACCCCTCCATCGCGTCGAGCTCGGCCGCCCCGCCCTCCCACGGTTGGGCGGCGGCGATCAGCCCCGGATGGGCGGGCGCAGACTCGATAACGAATCCGCCATGGGCTCCGCCGATGCCGACGCCGTCCGCGGGACCCGGCCGCCAGAACTGGAGCGAGCGAGCCGCCTGGGTCGGTCCCTTCCACATGTCGACCGGCTGCGGCATGCGGACCGCGATCGCCACCGTCGGGTGCAAGCGCAGATGGCGGCCGATTTCCGGGTGCGGCACACCCGAGCGCTGAAGGATGAGCGGCGTGCGCAGCGCGCCCGCGGCAACGACGACGAGCGGTGACCGGACGCGGAACGGTGTCTCTCCCTCGGGCGAGCGGAGCGTCCCCGACACGCCGGCCACCGCGCTGCCGGCCATCTCCACCCGCTCGACCTTCGCATCGACGAGGAACCTCGCGCCGCGCGCCGCCGCGTCGGCGAGATGGGCGCGCAGCCCGGAGCGCTTGGCCCCGCCTGGGCAGCCGAACCCGCACGCGCCGCACTCGGTGCAGGGACCCGCATTGCGCTCCGTTGGCCCCGCCTCCCAGCCCAGTGCGGCCGCCCCGTCGAGGATGACCCGATCCTTGGGAGGGATGATCGTCGGCGGTCGCAGGTCGAGCTCGGTGCGCAGCCGGTCGATATCGGCCTCGGTCTGCGGACCGTCGAAACCACCGAGCCCGTGGGTGGTGGCCCAGCTCTCGCGCAGCCAGTCCGGTGGCGCAATCGCCGTCGTCCAGTTGATCGTCGTGCCGCCACCCAGGCCGTGGCCGGCGAGGATCATGACCCCGAGGTCGCTCGTCGAGGTCGTGCCACGGTCCAGGTACAGGTCGCGGAACGCGGCCGCCTCCACGCGCGGCATCCGCGGCTCGGCAACGTATGGCCCTGCCTCGATGACGAGCGGTCGCAGGCCGGTCTCCGCCAGACGCGCGGCGCATATCCCGCCGCCTGCGCCCGAGCCGACGATCACGACGTCGGCCGCGAGCTCCAAGGGCTCGCCGCGGCGCTCCACGCCAAGTGGCCGGATCGACGGCGCCGCGGCCTCGGCCACCGGCATCGGCTCATACCCGATCCGCTCCCAGAACGGGTTCGCCGGCCGGGCGTCATCCTCGCCGCCGTCACCGAATGCGAGGAAGAGGGCAAGTCGTTTCAGCGCCTGGTAGGCGGTACGCAGGCGTGGGATGGGGTGGCGCGACCATGCGAGGAGGACGCGTTCACGTCGCCCGACATCCATCGATGAGAAGCGACCCCACGCGCCGGCCAGCGCCAGGTTGGAGGCCGGGATCTCGAGCCCGCGGAGGGCGACCTTCAGCAGGCGCACCTCGCCGGGGTCGACCGCGGCGGAGAGGGTCTCCGCCGCCAGGTGAGCGTGGCGCCGAGCCCGCTCTTCCTCCCCGGGGACGAAGGTCGCGAAGATCGCGGTCAGGGTGGCCAGCAGGCCGGTAGACCAGCCGGACGGCGGGTCCGGGCTCATGTCGTCGCGGCGTGGGCTTCGGCGGCGAGCTCGGCAGCGGACCCTGCCTGCTCGGCGAGGAAGCTCCGCACGATCTCCGCCTCGCCGGCGGCGGCCAGCAGTGCCACCCGGTCATCCGCCCGCAGGACGACGTCGCCGCGCGGGACGAGCAGATCGTCGTCGCGATGGACGGCCACCACGACCGCCTGGCTCGGCCAGGAGATCGCCGAGATCGGCTGACCGTCCATGGGACTGCCCTTGGCCAGCAGTCCTTCGACCACGACCGTCTCATCGGCGAGGTCGCGGAGGCGACGGACGTTCGAGGCCCTCGCCCGCTTGTAGATCGCAATCAGGTCGCGGGCGCCGCAAATGCCCACGAAGCGGGCGCCGCGCACGACCGGGACCCATGCCAGTCGACGCTCGGTGATGGCCTCCAGCGCCTCGTCGAGGCCGTCGCGCTCGTCGACGACCGGCCACGAGGGATCCGCCAGGTCGATCACCGCGAGGTCGGGGGGAGCCTCGCGCAGCGCGGCGAGCGTTGCGACGGCGAGCAACTCGCCGTTGCGGACCACCGGCGCTCCCGGGGCGTGCGCGCGCTCGACGCGCCCCAGCGCGGCGCCGGCCCGCTCATCGGGTGCGAGGACGACGCGCGGGGTGCGGGTCGCCTCCGCGACCGTGATGCTCGCCATGAGAGGGGTTGCGAAGCGGAAGCGGTGGGCGGGGGACTCGCTGCGGTTGACCAGCTGCGAGGTGTAGATCGTCTTGTTGCCGACGACGACGGTCGCGAGGCCGACCGCGATCATCGCCGGCGCCAGCATGGCGAGGTTGCCTGTCATCTCGGCCACCATCAGCATCACCGCCAGCGGCGCGTGGGCCACCGAACCGAAGAGCGCCATCATGGCCACGATGACGAACGGCGCGGGAACCACCGGGAGCCCCGGGACGCCCAGGTCGCCGAGCAGGCGCCAGATGCCCGCCCCGAGCAGGCCGCCGATCACCATCCCCGGGCCGAAGATGCCGCCCGATCCGCCGGAGCCGATCGTCAGGCTCGTCGCCAGGATCTTCGCGAAGGGCAGGACCAGGACGACCCACAGCGGGATCGCCAATAGCTCCGAGCCGAGCGCTCCCTGGACCCATCCGTAGCCGGTCCCCAGCGCGCCGGGGATCGCAATCCCGATCAGCCCCACGGCAACCCCTGCCACCGCCGGGCGCAGCGCGGGCGCCAGGCGCAGGCGGCGGAAGCGATCGGTGAGGCCGTAGAAGGTGCCGATGTAGACGCGGCCCACGAGCCCCGCGCTGAGCCCGATCAGCGCGTAGTACGCGAGCTGGCGCGGATCGGAGAAGCTCGCCCCGAGCTGGGTGCCGAAGATCGGCGCGAAGCCGACCGCCGCGCCGAAGATGCTGTAGGCCACGATGCTGGCGATGAAGGCCGGGACCAGGGCGTCGGACTCGACGTCGTCGCGGTACAGGATCTCGGCGCCGAGAATCGCGCCGCCCAGCGGCGCGCGGAAGATGGCCCCGATGCCGGCCGCCACACCGGTCGCCACCGCGATCCGCGCATCGCGCGCCTCGAGATCCAGGAAGCGGCTGAGGAACGAGCCGAACCCGGCGCTGATCTGGGCGGTCGGGCCCTCTCGGCCGCCGGAGCCGCCGGAGCCGATGGTGATCGCCGAGGCGACGAGCTTGATGAGCGGGATGCGAGCCCGGATCCGCCGCGGATGGTGATGGAAGGCGGCGATCGCGGCGTCCGTCCCGTGGCCCTCGGCCTCGGGAGCCCAGCGGAAGACGATGAAGCCCGCAATGAGGCCGCCGAGGCCCACGACCAGCGGGATCGCCCAGGGCCGGGTCATCACCGACGCGGCGATCGCGACGTTGCCCTCGCCGACCGGCGAAGGCGGGGTGTAGCCCGCCAGGACGCCGAGGAAGAGCCACGTGGCGAAGTCCAGTGCGCGGGAGAAGACGATGGCGCCCAGGCCGCCGATGGCGCCGATGATCGCCCCCAGCAGGACCCACTTCCGGAGGTAGGAGGCCTCGCGAATCCGGTGTCGCAGCTCGCGAAGGTTGAGCCGCCGGACGTTCACGCGTACCCCTCCAGCGCGTCGATGATGGCGTCCAGCCCCTCGCGGAGGCCCGCGGGCATCGGGGTCCGGCGGCCACGGAGCGCGGTCGCGATCCGGTGGCGTCGCGCGTCAACGACCGAGCGCAGGGCGGCGGCGCCCCCCGCGCTCAGGCGCACGAGGTGGGAGCGACGGTCGTCGACGTCATGCTCGGTCACGACCAGGTCGCGTCGCTCGAGCCTGCCCACCAGGCGGCTGGCGCTCGGCACCGAGGCGCCGAGCAGCCCCGCGAGGTCGGTGACCCGCAGGCCGCCGTGATTCCCGAGCAGGACGAGCGCGCGCCACTGCGGGAGGGTCAGGTCGGGGCCACCGTCGGATTCGGCGAGGGCAGCCGCAGTGACACCCACTGCGGCGACGGCGAGGCGCTCAACGCGTTCGGAGATGCTGCGCGACGCCATGGTGCGTACGGTATGACAATAGTTGTCATGTTGCAAGCAAGACGTGAAGGACGGCCGTCCCTCCGACGGCGCTATTCGTGCAGCGTCGCCTCGAGCTCCGCAATGGGGACGACCGAGCGCTCGCCGCTGGCTCGATCGGTGACCTCGGCACCCCCCGCCGCCAGCGAGCGGGGTGAGATCGTGACGATCATCGGCATCCCGAGCAGCTCGGCATCGGTGAATTTCACCCCGGGCGACTCGTCCCGGTCGTCGTACAGCACGGCAACGCCGGCATCGGTCAGGCGCTGGTAGAGGCCCTCGGCCTCGCTCGCCACCCGCTCGTCGCGTCCGGCGCCGATGCTCACCAGGTGGACCGCGTACGGCGCCACCTCCGCTGGCCAGACGATCCCCTTCTCGTCGTGGTGGGCCTCTACGATGCAGGCCAGGTTGCGCCCGAGGCCTATGCCGTAGCTGCCCATCACCACCGGGTGGCGGGAGCCGTCCTCGGCGAGGTAGGTGGCACCCATCGGCACCGTGAAATCGGTCCCGAGCTTGAAGATGTTGCCGACCTCGATCCCCTTGCGGAGGACGAGCGGGGCGCCGCACTGGGGACAGGGATCGCCCTCCCGCGCGTTCGCGATGTCGATCACCAGGTCGGGCGTGAAGTCGCGCCCCACGTTCACGTTCCGCAGGTGATAGCCGTGGTGGTTGCCGCCGGCCACCAGGTTCGGTGACGCCGCGACCAGGTCGTCAACCACCACCGTCGTGTCGTGCGACCCGATGGGGGACGCGTAGCCCGGCTCCATGCCGGCCGCTCTGATCTCATCGGCATGCGCCGGACGCAGCCCGCCGACCGCCTTCACCGCGTTCGACAGCTTCGTCTCGTTGACCTCGAAGTCGCCGCGCACGATGGCGGTCACGAGGCGTCCGTCGCCGGTCACGAAGAACGTGGCCTTCGCCGTTCGATCGGCTCCCACGCCGAGGAGCTGCGCGAGCGACGCGATCGTGTCGGTGCCCGGCGTTTCGACCTCTTCGGTGGCCAGGGGCTCCTCGGTAGGCGGCTGCGGCTTGCCGGCGGCCGCCACCTGCTGATTCGCCGCGTAGTCGCACTGCTCGCACAGCACGAGCGTGTCCTCGCCGTGCTCGTTGATGACCATGAACTCATGCGCGGCGCTGCCGCCCATGATCCCCACGTCACTCGCCACCGCGATCGCGTGCAGGCCCAGGCGTCTGAAGATCCGCTCATAGGCGCGGTAATGGGCCTGGTACGAGACGTCGAGTGCCGCCTCGTCGGGATCGAGGGTGTACGAGTCCTTCATCACGAACTCGCGGACCCGGATCAGGCCGCCGCGCGAGCGCGGCTCGTCTCGGAACTTCGTCTGGAAGTGGTAGACGATCATCGGCAGCTGGCGGTAGCTCTTCACGACGTCACGCAGCAGGTTGGCGACGACCTCCTCGTGGGTCATGGCAAGCACCATGTCGCGCCCGCCGCGGTCCTGGAACCGGACCATCTCGGGGCCGATCTTGAAGTAGCGTCCGGACTCCTTCCACAGCTCGGCGGGATGGACGACCGGCATCTCCATCTCCTGCCCGCCGATCGCGTTCATCTCCTCGCGGATCACCTGCTCGATGCGCTTCGTCACCCGGTAGCCGAGCGGCAGCAGGCTGTAGATCCCTGAACCGAGCTGATGGACGTAGCCGGCGCGCACCAGGAGCTTGTGGCTGACCATCTCGGCCTCTGCCGGATCGTCGCGGAGCGAGGTGAAGAAGAGCTGTGAGAGACGCATGTGGCCGTGAAGGATACCGGAGCCTCGCTCCCTCAGGCGTCGCCGCGATCGAGCTCCACGGTCGAATTGGGCCGATGCCGATCCGATGAGGTGCCCACCAGGTGCTCGCTCGCGCGCAGGCCGCGCGTGGGAAGGACGGCGATCGCCAGCAGGCCGAGCGACGCGATCAGAAGGCCGTCGATGCCCTGCCATTCGGCGGCGGCGCCCCCGAGCAGGGCACCAGTGATCTGGCCCACGGCCAGGAAGACGGAGTAGAGGCCCATGATCGCGCCGCGATCTGCGGGGTACGACTCGCTGATGTCGGCGAGCAGGCCGAGCGCCGCCGGTGTGCCCCCGGCGAGGACGAACAGGCCCGCCAGGATCCCGGCCGTGAGGAGGCCCTGGGCGAGCGGTCCCAGGTCATCGGAGTGGTTGAGGGCGAAGGTGGCGGCCATCATCACGACGCCGCCCACGATGCCGATCACGATGATCGAGGTGCGCCGGTAGCGCTTGAATCGGCTGCCCCAGTAGAGGAGGCCGGCGAAGAAGACGAGCAGCGCGACGCCGAGCCCGGCGCTGACCTGGATCGGGTCGAAGCGACCCATCAGCCACTGCTCGGAAAACCGGCTTGACGGCTGCCGGACGAGCTGGAAGACGGACTGCGTCGTCCACGAGCCGACGACGGCGTTGAGGGCGATCCAGGTGGGCGCCAGCAACCAGACTCGCGGGGAGCCGATCACGCGCCGGTACCGCGCGAGGTCGAACGGCCGCTCGCGGTGACCGTGGGCGTCGCCGAGCTCGGGCC
Source organism: uncultured Chloroflexia bacterium (assembly GCA_963837425.1). GTDB lineage: Bacteria > Chloroflexota > Limnocylindria > QHBO01 > QHBO01 > CAWINH01. Next base: position 408,732 of record CAWINH010000005.1, on the reverse strand, counting down.
CGTGCACCGCCTCCGGGGAGAGCTCGGCCACTCCCCAGCGGTAGATCGCCAGGCTCAATCCGTAGACGCCGGCGTTGACGATGAACGCCCAGCGCGCGAGCGCCTCCCATGCAGGGCCGGCGACCACGACGCCGATGCCGAGGCCGGCGAGGGTCGCCGCCTCGAAGCGCGCCACGGTCCTGCCGCGCAGCGCCTCGTCGAGGCTGGTGGCCAGCGCAATGTAGCCGAGGATCGACGGGATGCTGGCGCCGGCGGCGGCGCCCTCCAGCCAACGCGTTGCACCCAGCAGCGGCAGGTTCGTCGTCAGCGCCGTCATCACCACGGCCACGGCCCCGAAGACCGGCCCCCACTGCATGACACGGTGGGCCCCGAGGCGGTCGGAGAGCACGCCGAACGGCGGGGAGAGGATCAGCTCGGCGGCAAAATAGGCGGCGGCCAGCAGGCCGACCGCCAGGGCGCTGACCGACTCACCTCCGTGCTTCGGAAGCTCCGCGAGGTAATAGACCAGCAGCCCGCCGGTCAGCCCGGTGCTGAAGCGGAGTGTGAACGTGCCGAAGATGACGGCGGTTATCGATCGGTTCACCGCTCCTCAAGCGTAGCGGCTGCGGCGTCGACCCGCGGAGACGGGTGCGACAGGTGTCCGGATGAAGGACGCGTCGCCCTGAGTTCCCCACGGCCGTCAGCGAGGGCGTATCCCGGGGTGTAGTGATTCCAGCGCGGGTTTCCGAGGATGATGGCGGCGGTTTCGGCCAAGTCGCCGTACCTCTCGGAGCGTAGAGCAACCGCCACGGCCACGGCGGCGCCGGCGAGCATGACGGGTAGCGGAATCGGTGGATTGAAGCCGCCCCGTGGATACTGGGCGAAGTCGAAGAGGAGGATTGGCGCCCACAGCAGCGCCGAGAGGCCCACCGTCAGCGCGAAAGTACGCCACTGGTGTCGGCGTACGTAGCGGATCGCGAAGAGGATCGGAAAGATCTTCAGTGAACACGCCGCGGCGATCACGATCGGTCCACACCGGCGCCGCAGGCCCCAGGCCAGCGCGGCGAGCATGAGCACGTGCACCTGGCCGATGAGCACCGTCCGGACGAGGAGGGATCCCACCAGCAGCGCGAGTGCCGCGCCGGCGGGCGTTCTCAGGAGCGGAAGCACCAGGTATCCGAGCGCCAGCCCCTGCAGGACCACCCAGGCCGTCATCACCGGATCGTGTGGGAGGAGCGTCAGTGGAACCCAGGCGGCCGCGAACCACGGGGCGTACCAATAGAGGCCGGCGTCACCCGTGTTTGACGACTGAAAGTAGAGCGGAGCTCCGTCACGGATGCGCAGGGCTGCCTGCCAGTACGCCTCCCCGTCCGCGACGCTCACTCCGAGGTCGTGGTGCACCTGCCGCGCCGCGGCGTACACGGTAAGCCCGAGGCAGCCGATGACGAGTGCGGCGCGCCATCGCCCGCCACGCAGCAGCCCCCGCCAGCCCGATTGCATGGCCGACAGGATAGGCCACGGCAGCGAGGCGGCACCGCGGCGTTAGTCATCCGCAATGCGGTGCTGGTCGCTGTGCCCTAGGCGCTCGCGGAGGTCTCGGCGCTCGGGGACGCCTGCGCGCCCGCGGCATAGCTCTCGAGGCCAAACGCCTGCTCGAGCTGCTCCGCCGGCCGGAAGCCGATCGCGGCGCGCGGCGGCTGGCCGGGCGCGAAGAAGGCGACGGTCGGGATGCTCATGATCCCGTAGTGGCCGGCGGTGTGCGGGTTGGCGTCCACGTCGAGCTTTACGACCTCGACGTTGCCCGCGTACTTCTCGGCGAGCTTCTCGACCTCCGGGGCGACGAGCCGGCATGGCCCGCACCAGGCCGCCCAGAAGTCGACGATCACCGGCTTTTCATTCTGCAGCACGAGCTGCTCGAAATTGGCGTCGGTAGCCTCGCGTACGTTGGACATCGGTCTGGAAAGGATCCTTTCTCGTCGCCTGCCCTCAGCGGGCGACCTGCTGGAGGAGTCTGTAGACCTCGAGGACCTGCTGGTCCGCGAGCCGATAGAAGACGGTGTTGCCCTGCCGTCGGGTCGCGACGATCCCGGCGGCGCGCAGGACGGCGAGGTGCTGGCTCATGTTCGGCACCTGGCATCCCGCATCGCGGGAAAGGTCGCTCACCGACCGCTCTCCGGAGGCGAGCTGCTCCACGACACACAGTCGTTTCGGGTCGGCGAGCGCCTTGGCGATCGCCGCGCTTCGGTCGCGCACATCCTCGTCTGAAAGCGGGCTCGTCTCGATCATCGGCGCTGAGTGTCTCACTAATTGCGCAACCACGCAAGTAGGCTATTCGTTCACGACCTCCGAAGACGCCGGTCCCTACTCACCGGCCTCTGAGGGCGGCAGCCGGATCACGCTCGTCGAGGTGTCGACGCCACGCTCGCCGGCATTGGCGGCGCGCGCAGCGCCGAAGCGCACGATGCCGGCCGCGCCGAAGAGAATCGCGAAGGCGGGGTAGCCGCCGATCAGCATCACCCCCGAACCGGCGAGCAGCCCAAGCGCGTAGGCGCTCACGTTCGGAACCACGAACCTGCTCTGAAACGCAATGACCGATGGGCCCGTCGCGAGCCGGAAGAGCCGCTCGTTGGCGGCGAGCTGTCCCGCCGTATCGCCGGCTGCCAGCAGCACCGCCACACCGAGCAGCACGAGGCTCGCATAGGGGTTTGCGGGGTGTGCGCCCAAGCCGGCCAGCAGCGCAACGCCGCGGAGCACCTGCGAGCGCCGCAGCAGACGCGAGGAGGAGCCACGGACGAGGTATGCGCTCGCCAGGAGCGAGGTGATGACCAGCGTCCCCGAGCTGACCGCGCTGATCGCAATCGCGAAGCCGGGGCCGGAGCCGAGGACGGCGATCGCATACACCGCCAGGAATGGCGACAGCCCGCCGGCCAGTGAGGCGAGCATGAGAACGCGCGCGAGGCCACGCAGCCTGCCCTCCTCCGGGTGCTGCGCAACTGCCGCGCGTGGCACGTGCACCCGTCCAGGCGATGGGAGCCGGCGGACGGCGACGGTCGCGACGAGGCCGGCCACGCCGCCCGCCGCCAGCGGAACGCAGTAGGCCCACAGGCCGATGCGGGCCACGACACCGTCGATCGTCGCCGCCAGCGGAAGGAGGACGATGGAGCCGATGCCGAGCGTGATCCCGGCCAGCCGCGGAGCAATGAGCCGCCGTTCGGCATCGGGCAGCAATATCTGGTACCACGATTGCAGCACTCCGTAGCCGATCGCGCTCACCGAGCCAAAGGCTCCCATCCCGATGCCGACGAGGCCGATCGCGACGCCCCGCGAAATGAGCCCGGCGGCGGCCAACGCCACGACACCCGCCAGCAGGAGGCCGCGCGGCTCGCCGATCGTGGCGAACAGGACCACGAGTCCACGAAGGTTGCCGTCCGTGCGATCGAGCATCCTGGGGATCCCGCGCTGAGCCATCGTCCCGAGAACGGGCAGCACGGCGAGCAGTGTGGCCAGCGCCGGGTGGGCGCCGAGGGCCAGGAGGAGCGGGATGACGATCGCCGGCCCGGAGAGCGCGCCGATGAACCCCTGGGCAACTGCGAGCAGTCGGAAGGGACGGTACGGCGTGGCGGCGAACGCTCGCCAATCCGCCATCGCGCTCCGCAGCGGTGCGGGCATGGTGAACCCGCGCACGGACGATCCTCCCACGAGCAATTCGACAAGGCTGGCCGCGACAGCCTACGGCATTCGCGATTCGCGACACGCTAGGTGTCGCGGACCACGTTCAGGATCGGCGCATGACTGTTCAGCTCACCTGCCCATCGTGCGAGGACGAGGTCGATTTCGAGGTTCGCGAGGTGACCGACGAGCTCGTCTGCACCGCCTGCGCCATCCGGATTGACTTCGCCCCCGACCCGGCGGCCACCTACACCCTCCTGTACGAACCGGTCGCCGCCTAGGCGCCGGCGGAGGCCGCGCCGCTCCCGCGCGGTCGCCAGAGGGGGGCAGCGAACCGGCCCGTCCCGGCTCCGGCCGGCGGCGGGGCCGGCGCGCACCCTAGCGGGGCTCGAGCTCGACGGGCAAGCCCAGCCTGCTCGCGAGATGCTCGAGGAGCATCCAATCACGGATCGCCAACGCTCGAGAACGAACCTGGTGCCGGGAGCCCGGCAGGATCACGAAGCGGGCCGCTCCTCCCGCCGCATTCAGCTCCGTGAGGAAGCGCACGCTGTGACGGAGGTGGACGTTCTCATCGAGCTCACCGTGCATGATCAGCAGGTCGCCGCTGAGGCTCGTGGTTCTCGCCAGCAGCGAACTGTCTCGATACGCCGCCTGCGCGACGTCGGGTCGCCCCAGGTAGCGCTCGGTATACGCGGTGTCGTAGCCGTCCCACGCGGTGACCGGCGAGATGGCCACGCCGGCGCGAAACAGCTCGGGGTGCCGCATCATGAGCCGGATCGTCATATAGCCGCCGTAGCTGCCGCCGGTCACCGCCACGCGTCCGAGATCAAGGTCCCCGCGCTCGCCAAGCACCCGCAAGGCATGGGTCTGATCCTCGACCTCCACCTCACCGAGGGCGCCGCTGAGCGGGGCCTCGAATGCGAGACCCCGGTTGGCGGATCCGCGATTGTCGACGACCACCACCGCAGCGCCCGCGGCGCACAGGAGCTGGCGCGCCATCGCCACGGTCATCTCCCACGCGTTCAGCACCCTCTGGGCGTGGGGGCCGCCGTACACCGCCAGCACCGCGGGCGGAGGATCGGCGGCTCCCTGCGGGGGCCGGTAGAGCGCTGCGTGCAGCGGGGTCTCGCCGTCCGCGGCGTTGAGGGTCAGCAGCTCCGGCACCGCTAATCCCAGCTCCTGAGCCGAGGTCGACGGCTCGTGGATGACGGTCAGCGCCGCCCCGTCCCGGCGGCGGACCACAACCCGGGGAGGGACCTCCAGCGACGACCACGTGTCGACCCAGCGGCTTCCGTCGCGGCAGACGCCAACCGCGTGCCAGCCGGGCTCCGTCGTCAGGCGTTGCGGGTCGCGTGCGGGCTCGTCCGCTTCCAGCGCGGCGGCGTACAGGTGCCGCTCGGTCACACCGTCGCGGGTTCCGATGAAGAGCACCTCGCCGGCATGCTCATCGACGTGAACCACGGAGGTCACGACCCAGGGGCCGGCCGTCAGCTGACGCTCGAGCGAGCCGTCGGGCGCGCGAAGCTCGAGATGGCGGAAGCCGGTTCGTTCGGTGGTGCGCAGGACCCGGCCATCCCCCAGGAGGCGGGTGTCTCCGTCGAGGTTGACCCACGGGTCCGAGGATTCAACCCAGCCCGGGCGGACGGCGCCACTCGGCTCGACCCACACCCAGCGCAGCGCGTGCTGGTCCCGCGGCAGGACGGTCACCAGCCACCCACCTCCGGGGCGCGCGCGGACCCGCGCCAGGTAGTCACCGGTCTCGATCGGCAGCTCCACCGCGGCCACGTCGCCGTCCGGGACGTGAAGGATGCGCAGCGCGATCCGCACGTTCGGGCCGCCCGCGAACGGGTAGCGATGCGTCTCGGAGGCTGGCTCCGCGGAGGACAACGCGGTGATCGTGAACTCGGGGATCTCGCGCTCGTCAATCGTGGCGCAGGCGATGGCGCTCCCGTCGTCAGACCACCACAGTCCGTCGAAGCGATCGAGCTCCTCCGCCGCGGCAAACTCGGCGAGGCCGTTCCGGATTCCCGGCGCCGCGTCGTAGGTGAGGCGCCGAGGCTCACCGTCGGGGAGCTCGCAGACCCAGACATCGTCGTCGCGAACGAGGGCCACCCGGTCGCCCTGCGGCGACAGGACGGCGCAGCTTGCCTCGCTGGCTGCCGGCAGTGCGCGCATCGTCGGCACCCCGTCGCCGACAGCTCCGCGCCACACGAATGCGAGGTCGCCCGACATCGCCAGCAGGGTGCTGCTGCCGGTCGCCGATGACCACGTGGCAGAGGTGACACCGAGCGTCGTGACGCGCCGGCGTTCGCGATCCAGGTGCTGGGCCTGCGTCAGCTCCTCCTCGCTGAGCGCGCCGCGGGCTGCGGCCAGGAGCTCGTGACGCGTCCCGGTCTCGAGGTCGTGCCACCACAGCGAGCGCACGAGGGTGCCGTCCGCGCCGTGCAGATAGGTCACTGCCCGGCCGTCGGGGCTGAATTCGGTGGAGATCGGGTGATCGAGCCCGGGCGACGGCTGCCGGCTCACGTCGGCGAGCGTGAGACGACGGCTCATATCTCGAGCATGACCTCCGCCAGGGGGCGGCGCGGAATGTCGGGGACCGTGGCGTCTGCGGCGGGCAGCCCGACCGGGATGAGGACGAAGGCTCGTTCGTTCTCGGGACGCTCAAGCAGCTGCGAGAGGAACGCCATCGGGCTGGGCGTGTGCGTGAGGGTCGCGAGGCCGGCGTGGGTCAGTGAGGCGAGGAGGATGCCGACCGAGATCCCCACCGACTCACGGACGTAGTAGTGCTTCGTCTTGCGCAGTGCGCCACTCGCGTCACGGTGCAGCCCGTAGGCCTGCTCGAAGACGACGATCAGGTAGGGAGCATCGGTGAGGTGCGGCTTGTGCCAGTCGGTGCCGAGCGGCTCGATCGCTGCCAGCCAGTCATCGGGCATCCGTCCCTTGTAGCCCGCGTGCTCCTCCGCCTCGGCGGACTCGCGGATGCGGCGCTTCGTCTCCGGATCGCTGACGACCACGAAGGTCCACGGCTGCTGGTTGGCGCCCGATGGCGCGAGCGCCGCGGCCCGAATGGCGTTGTCGATGAGCTCGCGGGGCACAGGTTCCCGCGAAAAGGACCTGATCGATCGCCGGCGGGCCATGACCTCGAGGAACGCACGCGATGCGGCTCGGCGCTCCTCGTCGGAGAGCCGCGGCGCGTGGTAGGGGAGCGGGCGGTACGGCATGCGGCGATGGTAGCGCCGCCGCGTTCCGGCTAGACCTCCTCGATCTCGATCGTCTCGATCCGATCTCCGGGCTTCGGGTCGCGGGCGGGGTCACGCTCGCGGATCGCGAGCAGCACGTCCATCCCGTCTGTGAGCTTCCCGAACACGCTGTGCCGGCCGTCGAGATGCGGCGTTGGGGCAAGTGTGATGAAGAACTGCGATCCGTTCGTGTTCGCCCCGGCGTTCGCCATGCTCAGCACGCCGGGCCCATCGTGCCGCAGCGATGGATGGAACTCGTCGCCGAAGCTGTAGCCCGGCCCGCCGCGGCCGGTCCCGGTCGGGTCGCCGCCCTGGGCCATGAAGCCCGGAATCACGCGATGAAACGTCGTGCCGTCGTAGAAGCCGGCGCGCGCCAGGTTCACGAAGTTCTCGACCGTCAGCGGCGCCTCGGCGGCGTGCAGCTTCACGACGATTTCCCCGCGTTCGGTCTTCAGGTGGGCGAGGTAGGACTTGTGGAGGTCGAGGCTACCGCTCGGCGGCTTCGGCTGGTCGGGCATGGGCGCTCCTTCGCTGATCGGTGGGAGGACCCCCCGATCCTACCGGCTGAGCAACTCCCGCGCCCGCTCGTGGGACAGATTCCACGCCTGCCAGCTGCCGGCGCCGGCGAATTCTTCCACGGCGCGAGCCTGCAGCAGGCCTTCGACTTCGGCGCGCGGACCCACCGGAAGGCGGGGGAGCGCCTCGGCCAGGACGATGAGCGCGTCGTCGCCCAGCGTCGCGAGGTACGCGGCATCGAGTCCCGTCTCGCCACCGGCTGCCACCAGCTCAGGATGAATGGCGCGCGCCAGGTTCTGCTCGGCTACGAAGCGAACCGGGCCGACGACGTTGAGGACGAGGCCGGCTGCGATCGAGAGCCCGATGACACCGTGGACCAGCCACCGACTCCGATCCGACACGAGGGCGACAACCGCAGCGGCTGCGCCGAGAGCCAGCCAGCAGATCGCCGCCAGCACGTAGAAACGCAGCTCAGTCCAGCCATAGGCGTCCTGGTACAGTCGCAGCCGCAGGAACGCAGAGGCGAGCACCACGCCCGTCAGCAGGACAAGGCCGATGGCGGCCACGAGATAGGCGCGACTGCGCCGGGCCACCAACGCCTCGACGGCGAGGACCAGTACGCCGACCGCCATCGCCACCGCGAGCAGCTCGAAGAACCCGCGGCGCGCGTATTCCGCGTAGGTCATGCCGGTGGCCTGCAGCGTGTCGAGCCCGCCGAACAGGTAGGCGGCCTGGAGGGCCGCAAAGCCGGCGAACAGCAGGTCGAGGACCACGAGAGCGGTGACCGCCTCCGTCGTCCCGAGGCGCGGCCGATCGGGCCAGGCCGATGCATCGGTCAGGACCCGGGCCTCGCCCGCCGCCACGAAAGCGAGGAGCCCGCCCGCCAGCCAGGCGCCGAAGGCCGCGACGAGGACGCGGCCGGGCAGGCTGCCAAGATCGACGTGCCACCGGGTGAGGTCGCCGGCGACTCGGGCGAACACCGCGTCGGCGGCGGAGAAGAGCGCAACGAAGAGCAGGAACAGCGGAAGGACAATGACGAGCCCACGGAGGATTGCGGGCACAGGGCCCCGGCTCTGCCGCCACCGCGCCGTTGGGAGCCGGCGTGTGGCAGCCACGAGTGGGCTGGCGATGCCGAACCCGGCGGCAACCGCCAGGCGGCTCGCCATCGTCGTCAGTCCGCCGAGGGTACGGTCCACGACCGCGGCCCCGCCGAAGGTCCCCAGGGATGCGCCGACCAGCGCGAGCGCGCCGAGGGTGTCGAGGACCGCCAGCGTGACGTCGCCACGAAGCGCGACGCCTGTCGCGAGGAGAAGGCCCGCCGCGGGCAGCCACGCGTCCCGCCACCGCGGCCGCGCGGGGGTCGGACGCAGAATCCACGCCGCCACGAGGAGCGTTCCCAGCGCCAACGGCAGGTTGATCCCTAGCCCGGTCCCGTAGAACAGCAGCTGGGCGAGGATGCCGAGCAGAATCGCTGTCAGAACGACCTCAACCGTCCTGGACGTCCGGGTCACGCCTGCTCCGACGGGGGTCGTGTCCGCGACCGACATCGGTCAGTGCGCGACGTCGACGACCAGGCGCGGGGCGTCGCTCAGGGTGAAGACTCGGAGGCACGGCTGCGCCGTGCTGAGCCCCGCGTACCAGGTGCTGACCGCCTCGAAGTCCCCGCCCTCGATGAGCTCGACGAGGGCCGGATAGGCCGCCTTGACGTCGGTTGGGCCGCGATACGTCAGCGTGCCGTCGGGCGCCAGCTTCGTGCCGCCGTTCAGGCCGATCCGCACAAATCTCGTTCCGGCGACGTCGAGCGGCTGACCGCTGGCGTCCTGCGTGAGCGGCGGTGCCGCGGCCTCGACCCGGAACTCCGGGATCCCGCCGTCGAACTCGAACACGATGCGATCGTAGCCGTCATGGGTGCCGACCCGCACGTCGGTGATCTGGGCTCGTGCGGTGGATCCCACGCCCGTGGCCGTGTCGCCACAGCTGAACCCAGCGGTGCCTCCGGGTGCGTCCGCGCTCGGCATCTCGGTCGGGGCGGGGGTTACGTCGGTGCCGGTCGCCGCCGACGAGGGCGCTGTCGTCCCCGCGGTCGAGGAAGCGGAGCTCGCGGTGGCGCCGGGGGATCCGCCGGCAGCCGAGCAGCCAACGAGGACGACCCCGGTCACGACGACCGCGAGAGCGGAAGGCAACGGGCGGAGGGAACGTCGGGTGGCCACGCGTCCGGCTCGCTTTCTCGATAGTGGCGCCGCGGCATTGGGCGCCGCGGCTGAACGGTGAACGCGCCAGGGGCGTGAACTGTTACGGATTTGTCTCGCCCGCCAGGCGGCGCTCGAGCAGCTCGCGTTCGGCCGGGTTCTCGGTGAGCTGCAGGGCGCGACGGTCGGCGTCGCGCGCCTCGGCGGTGCGGCCCAATCGACGCAGGAGCTCGGCGCGGGTGGCGTGGTACAGGTGGTAGCCGTCCAGTCGTTCCGCCAACGGCTCGACATCGGCCAGCGCCGGAGTCGGGCCATCGAGCTCGGCGCGAGCCAGGGCCCGGTTCAGGGCGACGACCGGTGATGGCTCGATTAGGAGGAGCCGATCGTAGAGGCCCACTATCTCGTCCCAGTCGGTGTCGTCATAGCTCGGCGCGGTCGCGTGGCTGGCGACGATGGCCGCCTGGAGCTGGTAGACGCCGACGCGTCCCATGCGCAAGGCTCGCTCGAGCAACTCCACCGCCTCTACGATGACTACCGCATCCCATCGCCCGCGATCCTGGTCGGGGAGCAGGACGAGCGAACCGTCGGCGTCGAAACGGGCATCGGCGCGGGCGAGGTGCAGGCGCATGAGAGCCAGCAAACCCATCGGCTCGGGCTCGTCGGGCATCAGCCGCACGAGGAGCGAGGTCAGCCATTCCGCATCGGCCGCCAGCTCGCGTCGTTCGGCGGCCGTCCCGGCCGATGCCAGGTACCCCTCGTTGAAGATGAGATACAGCACCGACAGCACGCCCTGGAGCCTGGCCGGGAGCTCGGCGGCGGCGGGCACCCGGTACGGGATGCCCGCGTGGCGGATCTTGCGCTTGGCGCGAACGAGGCGCTGCGCCACGGTCGCCTCGTTGACGAGGAAGGCGCGAGCCACGGCGCGGGTGTCGAGGCCTCCGACCGTGCGGAGCGTGAGCGCCACCTGCGCCTCGCGCGACAGGGCGGGGTGGCAGCAGGTGAAGATCAGCCGTAGCCGATCGTCGGTCTCGAGGGCTCCGCCGGTCCCGATATGACGGTCCATCTGTGATGCCTCCCGCGTCAGCTCGGCGAGCCGGACGCGATATCGGCCGTCGCGGCGCAGCCGATCGACCGCGCGGCGTCGAGCGGTCGTCATCAGCCAGGCGCCCGGGCGCTCCGGGATGCCATCCGACGGCCAGTGCTCGAGCGCGGCGATCGCGGCGTCCTGGACCAGCTCCTCGGCGAGATCCCAGTCGCCAAGGACGCGAACGAGCGCCGCCACGATTCGGATGCGCTCGTCACGCAGGACCGCCGAGAGCGACGCGTCGACCGACCCGCGTGCTGTCAAGGGCTCACATGCCCCCGTCGTTGCCCTCGGCGATGGGCCGAATCTCGAGCGTCCCGGGTGCCGGCCACTCGGAGGCGAGGCGGATCGCGGCGTCGAGGTCCGGCACGTCCAGCACCGCGTAGCCGCCCACCACTTCCTTGCCCTCCACGAAGGGCCCATCGGTCACGGTGACCTGGCCATCCGCCAGACGGCGCACGGTGGTCGCGGTCTCCGCGGACTCCAGCTCGTGACCCTCGGTGATCTCCCCGGCCGCGACCCGCGCGCCCCACCACTCCCGGATCCCCGCGTAGAGCGCCTGCTGCTGCGCCTCGGTCAGCCCGTCCCACGCGCCCTCGCCGGCGATCAGCATCATGTACCGCACGTCGTTCGCCTCCATCTGCCTTCGCGACGATCGCAATCGCGCCGTCCCCGTCACGAAGGACGACGAGCGAGGCCGGGCAGGATCGACAGCCTACCGGCACAATGGCCGCCATGCACGCCCGCCCGCCCCGACCGCCCGTGCTGCTCGTGGCCGTTGCGCTGGGGACCGTCTATCTCGTCTGGGGCTCGACCTACCTCGCGATTGCGTTCGTCGTCGACACGCTGCCGCCGCTGCTGGCCGCCGGCACGCGGTTCGTCGTCGCTGGGAGCCTTCTGCTCGCATTCGTGCTGGCCCAGGACCGATTGCGCCGCCGGCGTGGCGCGGACGCGGCGATCCGGCTTCGGCGGCCCAGCCTCCTCCACTGGCGCTCCGCGGTCATCGTGGGTGGCCTGCTGCTGCTTGGCGGGAACGGGCTCGTCTCGGTCGCGGAGCAGACGATTCCATCCGGGATCGCGGCGGTGATCATCGCCACCGTGCCGATCTGGATGAGCGTCATGGACGCGCTGCTCACCCGCCGCGCTCCGAGCCTCCTCGCCAGCGGCGGTCTGCTCGTTGGACTCGTCGGAGTTGGCATCCTGCTGCTGCCGACGAGCGGCCTCGATGCGCTCGACCCGGCGGGTATTGGCCTGCTCATGGTCGCGACCGTGGCCTGGGCCGCGGGATCGCTGTATGCGCGGCATGGGCCGCTGCCGAGCAACGGCCTGCTGTGGACCGGGATGCAGCAGCTGGCCGGGGGGGCCGCCGTGGTGGTGGCGGCTGTCGCCGTCGGCGAGCCGGGGCGCATGGAACTCGGCTCGGTGTCGCTGGCCTCCATCCTGGGGTTGGCGTACCTCATCGTCTTCGGCTCGCTGATCGCGTTCACCGCGTACCTGTGGCTGCTCTCCAACGTTCCGATCACGACCGCGACGACGTACGCGTACGTGAACCCGGTGGTGGCGGTCGCCCTCGGGTTCGTCGTACGCGGCGAGCCGCTCTCGCTGCGCACGCTGCTGGCGGCGGTCCTGATCATCGGCGCCGTGGTGGCCATGGTCAGTGGCCGGCCCCGACGCGTCGAGGAGGCGGGTCCGTCGCCGGAGGTCGGACCGATCGAGCCACATACAGAGGTCGGCGATGCCGGTTGAGGTCCGCTGCGAACCCGCGACGAACGGGTGGCATTGCCGCGTGGTGGTGGGCGCCGATGCATCGGCCACCACGCACGAGGTCAGCGTCGGCCGCAAGACTCTCCAGCGCCTGCGTCCCGGCACGGACGATCCGGCTCCGCTCGTCCGGGACGCGTTCGCATTCCTGCTCGTGCGAGAGCCTCGCGAGTCGATCCTGCGTGCGTTCGACCTCGAGGAGATCGGCCGCTACTTTCCGCGATGGGAGGACGCGCTCGCCGTTCAGGGCAGGTAGTCCAGCTCCGAGTTCTGCCACATCCGATCAAGCACGTAGTGGCCGGCGCCCTCCGGGTCGATGAGGTCCGGGCGGGCGTTGAGGATCTGGACGTACGGGTGGAAGCGGACGTTCACGAGCGTCCTGCCGCGGAACGCCATCTCCATGATCACGCCCTCCTGGACATCCTGGCGGTAGTTCTGCCCGTACACGAAGTTGCCCGGGCCGGCCTGGACGAGGCTGACGCCGTTCGCCCCCTCGCGCAGGAAGAGGCCACCGGTGGCACCATCCTCGTCCCGCCGTCGAAGGTGACTCGCAGGTAGGCGCTGCCCTCGACCGCGAGCGGCAGCCCGCTGGGATCGGCCGTGAACGGTGGTGTGGCTCCAGTCGGGCGCGATGCAAGACGAGGGCCGGCCCGGTGCCGGCACGCGCCGACAGTACGTCCGGACCGGCCCGACTGTTACGCCGGATTCCCGCGAAACGGCCTCGGCAGTCAGTCGTCGCGTATACGGTCCGCCTTGCGATCGATCGTCTTCTTCTCCGACTTCGTGATCGATCCCTTCTTCGCCTGCTGCGAGGCGCGCGCCTTGGCGTTGCGCGCGTGGGACTTGTCGGGCATCGGGTACTTGCGCTCGGACTTGAGGCCGAACTTTGAATCCGGGAGCGATTCGCGCTTCTTCGCGCTGAGCTCACTCATCGCGAATCCCCCTTCGTCTCGCCCTTCTTGGCGCGCTCCTTGTTCACCGTCCGCGCGGCAATCTCCTCCGCCCGATCGTTCGAACGGCCGGCCTCGCGTTCGCTCTCCTTGATGTGCTTGTACTGGCGCTCCCGCTTTGGGGACCATGCATCCTGTGGCATCGGATGTCTCCTCTCGTCAATCCGTCAGCGCGCGTCCGGACGGTGGGTGTCGCCGAACGGGCCGCCGGTCTGATCCATGTCGTCGTCCAGGTCGTCGTCGACCTCCTCGACCGTTCGCCCGACCTTGTCGCGGATGTTGGCCGCATGCTTCCTCAGCTGGTCCCCCGCGTTGGCAACGTCGTCCCCGAGGTCGTGGCCGTCGAGGTCGCGAATCTTCTCCTTCGTCTCGATCTCGACCTCTCGGCCGGCTTCCTTGATGTGATCCACGGCGGTCTCCCTTTCGATGATGGGGCGTGGCTGACAAACACCGCGAGACTCGCTCCCCGCCCGTTGCGCGCGAGATCAACCGATCCCGGTCACGGCTCGCATCGGCATCACAATTCAGTGTCACCGCCGGCCTGATCCTCCACCGCGGCCTCAGCGTGGAACTCCCGCTCGCGATTCTCGATCTCGTCCTCGGTCTGTTCCTCGGCGTCCATGAGCTCGTTCCGGGCCTCCTTCGTGGCGCGAATGATCTCGTCGAGCTTGAGATGGAGCGCGCGGGCATTGCGGTTCTGGCTGTTCTGCAGCACGAAGACCATCCAGAACGTCACGACCGTGGTCCCGGTGTTGATGACGAGCTGCCACGTGTCCGAGTAGGCGACGAGCGGGCCAAGGAGTGCCCACACGACGACCACGAGCACGGAAAGCGCGACGGCCTGGATCGAGCCGAGCGCGCGGCTGATCTGGTCGGAGAGGCGATTGAATCGGTCCCGGCCGCTCTCCGGCCGTCCAGAACGCGACATCGGTCACCTCGGAGGCGGGGATGACCCCATCGTCCGACGCACTGCCTCACGCCCGCCCGACGCCTCGCCTCGCCGGCGTGGCAGTTGCGTTACAGCCGCTGCCCGCAGTCGCTGGCAACGCGGCGCTCGAGCAGGCTCCGTTCCACCGGATTCTCGGTAAGCTCCAGGGCTCGCTGGTTCGCGGCTCGCGCCTCATCGGGGCGGCCCAGCCTGCGGAGCATTTCGCCGCGCGCCGTGGAACAGGTGGTATCCGTCGAGCCGGTCGGCGAGCGGGTCCACGGCCGTCAGGGCTGCCTGCAGGCCCTGGACCTCGCCGAGTGCCACCGCTCGATTCAGGGCGATGACCGGCCACCGTTCAAGGCAGGTAGTCCAGCTCCGAGTTCTGCCACATCCGATCAAGCACGTAGTGGCCGGCGCCCTCCGGGTCGGTGAGGTCCGGGCGGGCGTTGAGGATCTGGACGTACGGGTGGAAGCGGACGTTCACGAGCGTCCTGCCGCGGAACGCCATCTCCATGATCACGCCCTCCTGGACATCCTGGCGGTAGTTCTGCCCGTACACGAAGTTGCCCGGGCCGGCCTGGACGAGGCTGACGCCGTCTGCCCCCTCGCGCAGGAAGAGGCCACCGGTGATATGCAGGCCGCCCGCGACGATCTGATCGCAGCCGGCCGCGTCCATCCAGGTCACCTCCTCCTGCTGTGGCGCCTCGAGATCACCGTGATATTCGTCGTAGTTGCCCCACCACTGCGGATCGCAGATCACGAGGTCCGCGCCCCCGGCCCGTGCGAGCTCCACCGCGGCGCTGACGTTCTCCTCGGTGAGCCAGGCGACGCCGGGCGTGTCGGGGCCGGCGTGGGCCGGCCAACTCGAGCCTCCGACGTCGTTCCAAGAGACGAACGCGACCTTCAGCCCGGCCACCTCCACGTAGGCGGGCGCCAGCGCCCCGTCGAGGTTCATGCCGAGGCCGGTGTGGGCGACCCCGTGCTTGTCGAGGATGTCGATCGTCGAGGCGATCCCGGCATTGCCCCGGTCGCTCTGATGATCTGCCGCGAGGAACACGGCGTCGATCCCGAGCAGGTCCTGCCAGCGCGAGACGACGTCCTCGGGGACGGAGAGGCTCACCGGCCCGTTGAGGTTCGGCGCCCATTTGCTCGTCTGGAGGATCGGGCACTTGTGATCCGCGAGAGCGACGTCGGACCGCTGCGTGATGCTTGCCGTGAGGCCGTCGTTCCCGGTCTCGATGGGCGTGACCACGAGCTGGGCGTCGATCCCCGGCGGCGGGTTCGGATTGATGAACGGCTTGCCGGCGTACTTCGCGGTCCCGCCGCTGAAGATCCAGTCCCAGCCCTTGCCGAGGGTCACGGCCTGGTACGCGGCCCCACGATCCGAGCAGAGGCTTCCGATCGAGGTCAGGGTCCAGACCTCCGACGGGTCGTAGGCGACCCAGCCCGGGTCGAGCGAGGAGTCGTCGGGACCCGCAACTCCAACGACGGGGTACGGAAGTGCACGGGACTCGGGATCGCCGAACAGGTCCGGTCCGAACAGCCCGTACGGTGCGTCGCCGGCGATCGGGAGGACCTTCGTCGCGGGCTCGACCAGCCCGGCGGGCAGGAGGGCGATTCCTTGCTGGTTGGCCTCGAGCCACGCGGCGATCTCACCGGCGGGCATGCATGGTGCGGTGGTCGACAGCGCCGGTTGCTCGACCATGACACCGCAGGGAAGCGTGAGCGCGTCGTCGTCGGCCAGCGTCCCGAGCTCGTCGAGGCTGATCGTGGCCTTCAGATTCGTGATCCCCGTGACGACCGCCAGGGGGAAGGGCGACGGAATCCTGGGCGTCGGGGACGGCGATGCCGTTGGGGATGGCGACGGAGAGGCGGACGGCGACTGCGAGGCGGGCGCCGATGGAGTGGGCACGGGGCTGACCTCCCCGCATGCGGCGAGCAGAGCCACGGCGACCACCACGCTGACGACTCGGAACGGCCATCGGCGGATCACGGCGCTATCGTAGGCACCCACAACACCATGGATCGGTCCTCAGTGCGCAGACGCCTACCGCTCGCCGGTGCCCTCGTCCTCATCGCCGCGCTCCTCGCGCTTCCCGCCGCCGGCCCGCCCCCGGCGCGCGCCATCGGGCAGCTCCCCGCGTGCCGCCTCGACGACATCATGACCGTCCCCCGTGGGTACGACGACTGGAGCACAACGCTCGTGGACTGGATGCTGCGCGTGGGGGCCGACTACGTGCCGCCCGACCTCGTCCCGGTCAGCGATGCGGGGATCCCGGGCAGCGGGATGATCCGGGCGGTGGCGATCGACGATCTGAGGGCGATGGGAGATGCCGCGCGCGCGGCCGGCGCGCCGATCGGCGTCTGGAGCCCGTACCGCAGCTACGACGAGCAGATCGAGATCTTCAACAACTACGCGAACACCTACGGCTTCGACAACGCGATCACGTACTCGATGCGCCCCGGCCACTCCGAGCACCAGCTCGGGCTGGGCGTCGACTTCATGTCGGCGGGCGGCGGCAACCCGCTGATCGGCGACTGGGCGTACGAGACGAAGGCAGGGGCGTGGATGGAGAAGAATTCCTGGAAGTACGGCTGGGTGATGAGCTATCCGATCCCGCCAGACCAGGTGGGCACCACGAACCTGTGGTCGGATGCGACCTGCTTCACCTACGAGCCCTGGCACTACCGCTACCTGGGGCGCGAGGTCGCCAGGGCGGTCCACGACTCGGGACTGACCATTCGGGAGTACCTCTGGGAGAACTACACGCAGCTGGACGAGAACCTCGATCCAATTGCCACGCCTGCCCCCACGCCCTCGCCAACGCCGATCCCCACCCCCGAGCCGACCGCCACCCCGACGCCCGTGCCTACCCTCACGGCCACGCCGGTGGCGACCCCCTCGCCAACGGCAGCGCCGTCTGGCGCCGGGACCTGGTTCGGCATGGAGCCGCCCGTGGCCCTTCTCGTGGGCGGCGGCGGCATCCTCCTGCTGGGGGTGGCCGGGTTCGCAGCCTGGCGCGGCATGCTCCGTCGGTAGCCGGCGGCTGCGCCTCCGCTATGCCCGGGCTGCCGGGAGCTGGAACCAGATGCTGGTGCGGCCATTGGCCGAGGTGGCTCCCACCCGCCCGCCGTGGGCCTCGATGATCTGGCGCACGATCGCGAGGCCGATCCCGGCTCCGCCGCTCTCGCGCGCCCGCGAGCGATCGACCCTGTAGAGGCGCTCCCAGATGTAGGGCAGCTCGCCGGCAGGGATCTCGGCCCCGGTGTTCTCGATCGCGCAGCGCACCCAGCCGTCCGCGGCGCGTAGACGCACGACGATCTCGCCGCCGTCGTTCGTGTATCGGGTCGCGTTCTGCATGAGGTTCGTCACGACCTGGCCAATGGCATCGGGCTCGGCGAGGAGGCGCGGCACGGACCCGGCGTCCTCGACGCGGACCGAGATGCGACGGCTCGCCAGCTCCGGGGACTGGATCTGGACGGCGCGCTGGACGACCGATGCGAGGTCGACCTCGGCACGGGCCTGCTCCCGCACGCCGCGCTCGCCGCGCGCCAGCTGGTCCAGCCCCTCGACGAGCCGCGTGAGCCGGACGATCTCCTCGTTGACGGTGCGCAGCATCTCCGGCGTGGGCTCGACGACGCCATCGGCCATCGCCTCCGTGTAGCCCTGGAGGCTGGTCAGCGGCGTCCGCAGCTCGTGCGCGACGTCCTCGACGAGCGCGCGTCGCAGCTGCTCGACCCGCTCGAGGGTGGCTGCCATCTGGTTGAACGCCTCAGCGAGCTGCTGGAGCTCGGGATCGGGCGCATTGGGCACCCGCGCCGAGAGGTCGCCGGCCGCGACCCGCCGGGTCGCCTCCCTGAGGCGCTCGAGCGGCCGCAGGATCCGTCGCAGGAGCCACCAGGCGACGAGCACCCCGAGGACAAGGCCCACCACCGCCCCGAGCAGGAGGACGCGAGCGATTGCGCTGTCGAACATGGCCTGCGCGTCCGACGCGCTCAGGCCGCTCTCCATGGCCAGGTGGGTGACCGGGTCGCGGCTGAACTGGATGACGGCCAGGTACATCACCGCGGCAACGGCGAGCGCCAGCAGGGTGAAGAGGCCGATCAGCCGCAGGCGGAGGGTTGGCATCGAAGGACCCTAGGCGCCGCTCGACACCGGCTCGCGGCGCTCGACAGGCGCCACGAACTTGTAGCCCACGGTGCGCACGGTGCCGATGAAGCGCGGGTTCGCCGGGTCGTCGTTCAGCTTGCGGCGCAGGCGCCCGAGGTGCACGTCGATCGTGCGGTCGATGATCCCCGGGTCGTCGTCGCCGTGGATCGCGTCGATGAGGTCGTCGCGGGTGAAGACGCGACCGGGGCGCCGCATGAGCCCCCGCAGGATCCGAAACTCGAATGGGGTCAGATCGAGGGACTCACCGTCCAGCCGAGCCTCGACCGCATTCGGGTCCAGCTCGAGCGAGCCGGAGACGAGGACCGGCTCGTCCTGCTCCGTCTCGAGCCGGCGGCGGCGAAGCAACGCGCGAACACGGGCCATCAGCTCGCGAGGAGAAAATGGCTTGACGACGTAGTCGTCCGCCCCCATGTCGAGGCCGATCACCTTGTCGCCCTCTCCGCTCCGCGCGGTGAGGAGGAGGATCGGCACGTCGGAGGCATCGCGGATCCGCCGACAGACCTCGAAGCCGTCGAGTCCGGGGAGCATGACGTCGAGCACGACGAGGTCCGGGTGGGAGCGGAGCGCCGTCTCGAGCGCCCCCTCGCCGTCGGCCGCGAAGAGGGCGCGGTACCCTTCGCGCTCCACGTACAGGCGGAGAACGTCGCGGATCTTCTCATCGTCGTCGACGAGCAGGACGGTGGCCATGGCGCTCAACAGTATGTCCGGCTCGTGAAGGTGGCATGAAGCCGACCTCGGTGCCAGCGGGGATGCAAGGTCCGGACGGCACCCGAAAGCGGGGCGCATCGGCTCCCGCACGGCAGGCGAGGGTCGGCGTAACATGGGCGCCCCATGACACGCGACCGCGCAGCCGAGGCGATCAGCTTCGGAGCGAGCATCTCCACCGACCACAAGGACGGCATCCGCTGGGTCGACTACGCGAACATCAGCTGGAACCCGGTCTTCTGCAAGCGCTGCGACATCTGCGTCGACATCTGCCCCAAAGAGACCCTCGTGCTGCGCAACGACGCGATCATCGAGGAGGAGAACTGCATCCTCTGCGGCCTGTGCGAGCGCTACTGTCCGGACCTGGCCATCGAAATGATCCCCTCCGCGGTCACCGCCTACGCCGCGCGCGAGAAGGGGTAGTGGGGCGGTGACCAGGAGGCTGACCCAAGGGAACGAGGCGGTGTTCCGCGGCGCCGTGGCAGCGGGTGCCGACTACTTCGCGGGCTACCCGATCTCTCCCTCCACCGAGATCCTGAACATTGCGTCCGGCTACGCGGCCAGGCACCCCGAGTTCCGCTTCATGCAGGCCGAGGACGAGATCGCGAGCGCGAACGCGGTCATCGGTGCCAGCCTGGCCGGCGCCAAGGCCTTCACCGCCACCTCGGGGCCGGGATTCAGCCTCATGCAGGAGGCGATCGGCTACGCGCAGAAGGTCGGCGTGCCGTCGGTCTTCGTGGACGTCCAGCGCGTGGGACCCGCAACCGGGATGCCGACCATGCCGGGACAGGGCGACATCATGCAGGTGCGCTACGGAAGCACCGGCGACTACAGCCCCATCGCCTTCTACCCGAACGGCGTCGAGGAGGCGTTCCGGACGACGGTCGCCGCCTTTAACGCCGCCGAGGAGTCCCGCTCGCCGGTGGTGGTCCTCACCGATACGTTCGTCGCTCATCTCAACGAGGTCACCGATCTCCCGGCCCTCGCTACCGAGGAGCGCGTGACGCCGCGTGCGATCCCGCCCCTCGGCAAGCATGAGCCGGGCAGCCCGCGCTTCTTTGCCGGCGTGCTCATGTACGAGCACGGACCGATGGCTGGCGAGCCGGCCACCGCGGACGCGGACGAGTATCTCCGCCAGTTCTACGCCACGAAGCATCTCCACCACGAGGTCGCGCAACGCTACGCGCGATTCGAGCACGGATGGAAGACCGACGCCTCGGTGCTCGTCATCTGCTACGGGATCGTCAGCCGCGTGGCGGCGCCGCTCGCCAACGAGTTCGCGCTGTTCCGGCCGATCCGCATCCACCCCATGCTCGGCGACGAGCTGCGGGCGATTGCAGACCGCTACGACGAGATCGTGTGCGTCGAGGCCAACGACGGCCAGTACGCGGACATGGCCCAGCTGGCCCTCGGTCGCGAGGTGAAGCGCGTGCCGCTGCTCGGCGGCCGAATCAGCCTCGAGGCGGTCCGCGATGGAATTGGGCGGGTGCTGGGCGGTGGTCCCTCCGAGCCGCCGATCCCGCCCGCGCCCACCGAGCGCGGCGAACGTTCGCCGCTGGGGGTCGGCTGATGCCCGAGCAGGCGATCGCCGAGCTGGACTTCAAGCGACACCTCAAGGTCGACCTGTTCCCGACGATCTGGTGCCCCGGCTGCGGCATCGGAACGATCATGATCCAGCTGGCGATGGTCCTCGACGAGCTGGGGCTCGACGAGACGAACACGATCATCGTCACCGGCATCGGCTGCACGGGGCGGATGGGAAGCTACCTGAAGCACGAGTCGGTCTATACCCTCCACGGGCGCACGCTGCCGGTTGCCGAGGCGATCAAGCAGGTGCGCCCGGAGATGAACGTCATCGTCGTGTCGGGCGATGGCGACACCGCGAGCATCGGCGGCAATCACCTCATCCACGCCATTCGGCGCAACGCGCGGCTCACCGTGCTGTGCAACAACAACGAGATCTACGGGCTGACCGGCGGCCAGACCGGGCCGACCACGCCGACGGGGACGAAGACGCTCTCCTCACCCGCGGGGAACCCGAACACCCCGATCAACCTCCAGGGCCTCGTCCGCTCCTCGCCGCACGCGCTGTACGCGAAGACGACGGTCTACCACCAGCTCCACATGCGGAACGCGATCCACGAGGCGATCGAGCACGACGGCTTCAGCTTCGTGGACATCACGAGCCAGTGCATCGAGAACAACGGGCGGCGCATCGGCTTCGCGAGCGCGAACGAGATGCTGACCTTCTACCGCAAGACCTACAAGCGCGCGCCGAAGGATGCCGACCATCTCGAGCCGTTCCAGATCGGAACGCTCTACCCGACCGACGGCGCGCCGGTCGCCGCGAACGGGAATGGCAACGGCAGCGCCCCGACGCCGGCCGCCCCGCCGCAGCCATCGGAACCAGCCGCCGCTCCACCCGCGGCCGAGTCCGCCGCCCGGCCGCGCTCACCGGTCGATGACGAGGAGAAGGCGCGACGCCGCGCCGAGTCGCAACGACGCCTGGCGCTCATGAATCGCCTCGACCCCGACGTCAAGCTGCGAGTCGCGAAGCGCGAGATCAGCCTCGAGGACGCTCTGCGCGCGGCCGGCATCGACCCGGAGGCGGTCGAGGAGCGGTGACCACCAGGATCGCGCTCGACGGGGTCGGCGGGCAGGGCGTGCGAGTCATCGCGGGAGTTCTCGGAACACTGCTGGCCCGGATGGGGAAAGAGGTGACCGTCCTCTTCGACTACGACTCGAGCGTGCGGGGCAGCATGTCGGACGCGTTCGTGATCTTCGACGACGCACCGATCGCGAACCCGGTGGTCGAGGAGGCGGACATCATGCTGAAGCTCGCGGACAAGGGGCACCTCCGGATCCATGGGCGGCGGGTGCTCACCGACCTCGGCTTGGGCCATCCCGGGGACGAGCAGATCCCGTTCGCATCGCTCGGCAGCGAGCATTTCGGCAAGGAGCTGTTCGGCAACATGATCGCCCTGGGTCGGCTGCTGCGCCTCGCGGAGATCGAGTTCAACGAGCCCGCGATCCGCGAGTCCCTTCCGCACCGCTACGAGGACGAGAACGTGGCGGCCATCCGCTACGGGTACGAGCTGACCGATGACGAGATCGCGAAGCTGGCCGCCGCCGCTCCGCCGAGCCGCTTCGAGATGAACGACGCCGCCACCGCCCCGGAGCACCGCGAGACGGGAATCGCGACCGGCACGGTTCCGATGGCGGCCGGCGACCCGGGCGAGACCGGCTGACGGAGGCAGAGATGGCACCGAGCGGGCGCGAGGTCGTGGAACGCTATGGACGGGCGGTCGCAGCCGCTGACATGGACGCCATGGTTGCTGTGCTCCACGACGACGTCATCGATGAGTACCCGCAGTCGGGCGAGCGGGTCGTCGGCAAGGCGAATATGCGCGCACTCGTTGAGCACTACCCCGGTGCGGAGCAGGCACCTCTCCACGGCACCGTCACAAAGGTGGTCGGTGCCGAGGACGAGTGGGTAGTGGGGCCCTCCTACACGATGACGCACATCTCCGGGAGTGGAGATGACTACGCCCTGGCCGGCATGATCGACTATCCGAACGGCGAGACCTGGCACATCGTCATGCTCGTACGGCTGCGCGACGGTCTGATCTGGCGAATCACCAGCTACTTCGCGTCGCCCTTTGAGGCGCCAGAGTGGCGCGCCGCCTGGGTCGAGGTCCCCCGAAGGGACAACTAGGCGACCTCGACCTCGAGCGCTTCCAGCGCGGCATCCAGGCGTCGGATCTCCCCCTCACCCAGCGGTCGCATTGGTGCACGCATGTCTGGCCGGACCGGGATGCCCCGCCGCCCCAGCACGTGCTTGACCGATGCGATGAAGGGCTGGGCCTCCATGGCCCCGCGGAGGTCGCGCAGCCGCTGCTCGGCGGCTGAATCGGGCTCATCGAGGGCAGCTCGCACGAGCTCCGGGAACGCCGCAGCCAGGCCCGACACGGCCCCCGCGGCGCCCCGCGTCATGGCCGCCGGAATGAGCGGCTCCGACCCGACGAGGACCGGCAGGCCCAGGTCCAGGTACGGCTCCACCTTGGCAAACGGTGACTCGCTGACCTTCAGCCCGGCGAGGTTTGCCGCCGCCTCGCGCACGCGCTCGACCACCTCGACGGGCACCGGGTAGCCGCTCCGTGCCGCGAAGGCGTAGATGAAGAACGGCAACGGGGCACATGCGGCCGCCGCAGCTACGAGGTGCGCGGTGAGCGCGCTCGGCGTCGAGCGGGAAGTACGGCGGCGGGATCACCGCCACTGCATCGGCCCCGATCTCGGCGGCGTGCGCTGCCAGCTCCACCGTGTCGATCGTGCTCTGCGCACCGCAATGGACGATGAGCCGGCCACGGACCGCGGCACGGAACACGATCGCCGCCCGCTGCCGCTCGGCAAGGGACAGGAGGATCCCCTCCCCGGTGGTGCCGCAGGCGAAGACGCCATCCGCGCCGCGCTCGGCGAGGAACGCGACCATGGGCCAGATCGTCTCCTCGTCGAGCCGCGAACCGTTATCCGCCAGCGGGGTGGCGGCGGCGACGATGAGCGGAGCCCGCTCGGACTGCCACGGAAGCGGATTCATCCGCCCAAGCCTACCCGTTCGGCCTTGTCGCCGATGTCCTGCGACGGGTAGGCTGGCCGAAGATGGCCACTGTCGCACGCGCGGCCCTCGCCCGCGACACGATCCGGCAGGCTCCGAAGGTGCTCCTCCACGACCACCTCGACGGCGGCCTGCGTCCTTCAACGGTGATCGAGCTGGCGGCCGAGGCCGAATACCGCGAGCTGCCGACGACCGATGCGGCCGAGCTGGGGCGCTGGTTCACTCGCGGTGCCGACCGCAAGAGCCTCGAGCTCTACCTCGAGGGATTTCGGCACACGGTGGCGGTCATGCAAACCCGGGACGCGATCGAGCGCGTGGCCGCCGAATGTGTCGAGGACCTGGCCGCGGACGGCGTGGTCTACGCCGAGGTGAGGATGGCACCCGAGCTGCTCGTCGAGGGCGGGTTGACGCTCGATGAGGCGACCGACGCGATTCTGGCCGGGCTCCGCCGCGGCGCCGAGGGCCGCCCGATCACGGTCGGCCTCCTCATCACGGCCATGCGTCAGGCGGCTCGGTCGGTCGAGATCGCGGAGGTCGCGGTGCGCCATCGCGACGAGGGCGTCGTGGGCTTCGACATCGCGGGACCCGAGGCCGGATTCCCGCCGAGCCGGCATCTCGACGCCTTCCACCTCATCGCCCGAGAGAACTTCCACTTCACGATCCACGCCGGCGAGGGGTTCGGCCTGCCGTCGATCTGGGAGGCGCTGCAGTGGTGCGGCGCCGAGCGACTGGGCCACGGGGTGCGGCTCGTAGACGACATCACGTCGCGCGACGACGGCCGCGTGGCGCTCGGTCGTCTCGCTTCCTACGTTCGCGACCGCCGCATCCCGCTCGAGATGTGCCCCACCTCCAACGTGCATACCGGCGCCGCACGCAGCGTGGCCGAGCACCCCATCGACCTGCTCCGCCGCCTGCGCTTTCGGGTGACCGTGAACACCGACAACCGCCTGATGAGCGGCATCACCCTGTCGAGTGAGTTCGGTGAGCTGGTGACCGCGTTCGGCATCGGGCTCGACGAGATGGAGTGGCTCACCCTCAACGCGATCAAAAGCGCTTTCTGGCCGTTCGATGGGCGGCTGCGGATCATCAACGAGCAGATCAAACCCGGCTACGCGCGCCTGCAGGCGGACCTCGCCGCCGTGGAGCTGACGAGTTCCTGAGTTGTGTAGACTCCGCGCATGACCTACGTCATTGTCGAGCCCTGCATCGGCGTGAAGGATGCGAGCTGCGTCGATGTCTGCCCCGTCGACTGCATTCACGCCACCGACGAGGACACGATGTACTTCATCGATCCCGACGAGTGCATCGACTGCGGAGCGTGCGAGCCGGAGTGCCCCGTGACCGCCATCTTCGCCGAGGACGCGGTCCCCGATCAGTGGCAGAACTACATCCAGATCAACGCGGACTACTTCGCGAACAAGTAGCCGATCCGGTGTCCGCCCGCCTCATCGCGCTCTTCAGCCAACCGGAAGACCCCGCGGCCTTCGATGCCCACTACCGTGACACTCACACGCCCATCGTCCGGCGCTATCCGAAGCTGCGGGGTATCCACCTGACCCGGATCGAGGGGGTCGGGGGCCGTCCCTCGCCGTACTACCTCATGGCCGAGATGCGCTTCGACACGCGGGCCGATCTCGAGGAGGCGCTCGGCTCCGAGGCGGGAATCGAGAGCGGAAGGGACCTGCGGAACTTCGCCGCGGCGGGCGTGACGCTGCTGATCGCCGATGGGGAGGACGCCACCGATGCCTGATCGACAGAAGCCGGAGGCCGTCGATCCTGCGTCGCTGGCCTTCTCGCGGATCCGGTACACGAAGGACGCGGCGACCGCGGTTGCGACCGTGGCCATCGACCGGCCCGAGGTGCTGAACGCCTTCGACTTTGCGACGCTCCGCGAGCTGGCCCGCGCCTTCGAGGACGCGGGTTGGGACGACACGGTCGCCTCCGTGGTCGTCACCGGCACCGGGGACCGGGCTTTCTGCACCGGGGCCGACCTTCACGAGCAGGCTGAGATGGGGGCGACGAGCGGCCAGTACTGGCGCTGGATGGGCGCCTTCATCGAGATGCACGATCGGCTGCGCCACATCGGCAAGCCGACGATCGCACGGATCAACGGCGTCTGCGTGGGCGGCGGCCAGGAGCTCCAGCTCGCCTGCGACCTGGCGGTCATGGCCGATGACACCTACATCCGCCACGTCGGCCCCGAGCATGGATCGGTCCCCGCCGGCGGCGCGAGCCAGTGGCTGCCGATCGTGGTCGGCGACCGTCGGGCGCGCGAGATCCTCCTGCTCTGCGACGAGATCAGCCCCCGCCAGGCCCTCGACTGGGGCCTCGTGAGCCGGGTCGTGCCGCGCGCAAGGCTGGATGCCGCGGTGTCCGAGCTCACCGAGGCGCTCCGTCGAAAGCTGCCGGAGACGGTGCGCTACACGAAGACGCAGCTGAACTGGTGGCGGGACCTGGTCTGGGCGCAGACGGCGACGCACGCCCGCGACTGGCTGGCGATTCACTCGACCTCGGACGAGACCCGCGAGGCGGTGAAGGCCTTCCATGAGAAGCGCGACCCCCACTACGACGCGCTGCGCAGTGCTTCGGTCGGGGCCGGGCGCATCTGTCCCGAGTGCGGCGAGGCCGGGCTGCCGACCAGCTACCGGTTCTGCCCGGGCTGTGGCGCAGCCCTCACCGCGCTCCAGGAAGGTGTCCCTTGAGCGAGCCCGAATCGTTCATCGTCGTCGAGCGCCAGCCCGAGCAGCGGACGGCGCTCGTCCGCTTCAATCGGCCGAAGCAGCTGAATGCCCTCAACGCCGTGGTCATGGACCAGCTGTGCGCGGCGCTCGAGGAGCTGGACCGTGACGAAGAGGTCCGGTCGATCGTGGTGACCGGCAACGAGCGCGCCTTCGCCGCGGGTGCCGACATCGGGGAGATGGCGGAGGCCACGCCGGTCGACATGCTGCGCGGCAATCGCATCAGTCAGTGGGATCGCGTGCGGCGAGTCACGAAGCCGGTGATCGCCGCGGTGAACGGCTGGTGCCTGGGCGGTGGCTGCGAGCTGGCGATGACCCTGGACCTGATCGTCGCCGGTGAGGGCGCACGCTTCGGGCAGCCGGAGATCAACATCGGCGTCATCCCGGGGGCCGGCGGGACGCAGCGCCTGGCGCGGGCCATCGGAAAGGCGCGGGCCATGGAGATGGTGCTCAGTGGCGAGCCGATGGGTGCCGCGGAGGCCCGCGATCGGGGCCTGGTGGCGCGTGTCGTGCCCGACGAGCTGGTCGTCGAGGATGCCCTGGCGCTGGCCGCCCAGATCGCGACGAAGTCGCCGATCGCGGTCCGTCTGGCGAAGGAGTCGGTGAACGCCGCCTACGAGATGAGCCTGACCGAGGCGCTCGCGCACGAGCGGCGCCTCTTCTACCTGCTCTTCGCGACCGAGGACCAGAAGGAGGGTATGGCTGCCTTCCTCGAGAAGCGGACTCCAGAGTTTCGCGGCCGATAGCGACATGGACGCCGCCGGTCCGCCCGCCGACGATCCATCCGGCCTGCTCATCCCCATTTCGGAGGCCGAGGCGGTGGTGGGCGAGCTGCGCCGGCACCACGACCCGGCTGCCGAACTCGGGGTCCCGGCGCACGTCACGATCCTCTTCCCGTTCGTCGCTCGCGAGGCGGTGGACGGCGAGCTGCACGCCAGCCTGGGAGAGCTGTTCGCCGATCTGCCTCCCTTCGCGTACCGGTTCTCGCGGGTCGCCCGATTCGGGGACGCAACCGTCTTCCTGGCACCGGACCCGGTTGAGGCCTTCGTGGCCCTGACCCGAGCGGTGGCCGAACGTTGGCCCGAGTACCCGCCGTACGAGGGCGCCCACCCCGCGATCGTCCCGCATCTGACGATCGGCGACCGGTTGGCGCCGGGCGAGGCGGATGCGGTCGCGGCGGCCGTGGCGGCGGCGCTCGAGGACCACGGCCCGATTGTGGGAACGGCGACCGCCGTCGAGCTCCTGGCACAGGATCCCGGTGCCCGCTGGATCGCGCGCGGCAGATACCCCCTGGCCGGATGACGCCGATCGGCGGCCTCGCGATCCGGTTCCCGCCGGGCACCGAGCTCCGGCCCCTGGCGCGAGATGACCTCCGCGGTGCGGTGGCCCTGGCGAGGGGGTCGCGCGGCCTGCCGGCGCTCGCCGCGCTCGACGAACCGCGCCGGCGGTTCGATCGGATGCTCGGCGACCCCGATGTCGTCCCCCTTGGCGTCCAGGCGGACGACGGCCTGGTCGGGATGACGATCATTCGCTTTCGGCGCCGGCTGAACTACGCGACCTTCGAGGGAGCGATCTCCGACCTGGTCGTCGCGCTCGAATACCGGGGTCGCGGCCTCGGCAGGGCGCTCGTCGAGGCCGCGATCGCCGAGTGGCGGCTGCGCGGGGCGCATCGGCTCAGGGTCGACGTGCCGACTGCCGCGGAGCGGGCGCGGGCCATCCTCGCGGCGCACGGCTTCGAGGATGGGCTGACCGACTTCGGCGTGCGGGTAACGCCTGCGCACCGCATCCCGATAGCAGGGGTCACGCTGCGGGAGCCGAACGTCGAGGACGGCGAGGCGGTGACACGGCTGATCGCGGAGTTCGGGCCGCGACGCTCGCCGGTGCCGGACCGACTCGATGCCGTGCTCCGTACGTTCCGGGGGCACTTGGGCGACATCGCGCGTGGGAGGGCGGCCTCCCGAGTCGCGGAGGTCGACGGCGTCGTGGTGGGCGTCGCGACCCTCGAGTGGCAGGAGCCGTTCTGGACCGATGCCGTGCGTGCCTGGCTGCCGGACCTCGTCGTCACCGAGCCGATGCGCGGTCGCGGGATCGGGCGTGCGCTCCTGCACGGCGCGCTGAGGTTGAGCGCCGAGCGCGGCGCGGACGAGCTGAGGCTCGAATCGGCGCCGCACCGCGTCGCGGCCGGGGCGCTCTATCGCTCCGCGGGATTCGTCGAGACGGGGTCGACGTTTATCCTGCGTCGCACTGACTGAGTGGAGACGACGATGACCGAGGCGGAGGAACCGAGCGACTACCTGAACCGGCTCCCGATCGGCGAGCGGCTCCCGACCGAGCCGCTCGCCGAGGATCCGCTCTGGCCGTTCGAGAGCCCGGTCACGATGAAGCGCATTGATCGGCCTGTCCTGCCCGAGCCCGCACGCCGCGGGGCCGGGGGCGGGCCCTGTCCGGCGTGCACCGGCGATCATGCCGATGCGATCTGGGAGGATGAGCGCTGGCGCGTCGTCTCCCGCACCGAACCGCACGGCCTCCCGTTCGTCGCGATCCTCGAGCCGAAGACCCACCACGACCTCGACGACCTCCCGGCCGGGCTCCTCGCGGAGCTGGGACCACTGATCCAGCGCGTGGCCCGCGCCATTGCGCGCCTGGACGGGGTCGGCCGCGTGCACGTGAACCGCTGGGGCGATGGCAGCGAGCACTTCCACCTCTGGTTCCTGGCGCGCCCGCGCGGCATGTGGCAGATGCGCGGAGCGATGCTTGCGGTCTGGGATGACCTGCTGCCGCGCGTCCCCTCCGAGGAGTGGCTCTCCTCGCGAGGGGCGGTCGCTGCGGCCCTGGCGGCCGATGGCGGTCGCTCGCTCGCTCCGGGTGGGCGATGACCCGCGAACAGCTCCTCGTCACCGCCGGCGTCATGGCCGGGATCGCGGTCGCCGCGCTCGACTCCACCGTGGTGGGCACCGCCATGCCCACGATCATTGGCGACCTGGGTGGCATCGAGCAGTACGGCTGGGTGTTTGCCGCGTACCTGCTGACCGCCACCACGACCGTCCCGATCTTCTCGACCCTGGCCGACATCCGCGGGCGGAAACCGATCTTCCTGTTCGGGCTCGCGCTCTTCGTGGGCGGCTCGGCACTGTGCGGAATCTCGCAGTCAATGCTGATGCTCATCGTGTTTCGCGCGATCCAGGGACTCGGCGCCGGCGCGGTGCAGCCGATTGCGTTCACGATCGTGGGCGACATCTTCGAGCCGCGGCAGCGGGCGCGGATGCAGGGGGTTTTCTCGAGCGTGTGGGGCGTGTCGGCGATCATCGGCCCGGCGCTCGGCGGGCTGCTGACGGCCACGGTGGGCTGGCGCTGGGTCTTCTACATCAACGTTCCGGTGGGCCTCCTGGCCGCGGTCCTCATCGGGCGGACACTCCACGAGCACATTGAGCACCACCCGCACCGCCTCGACCTGGTCGGGGCCGCAGCGCTGACCGGCGGCGTCGCGCTGCTCCTGCTCGCGGCATCCGAGGGCGGCCAGCTTGGCTGGCTCTCGCCGGCGGTGATCGGCTCGCTGGTCGCCGCCGTGGCGCTGCTCTGGGTCTTCGTCCGCGCCGAGCGAACCGCAGCTGAGCCGCTCATCTCGGTGACCCTCCTTCGTCGCCCGATCGTGGCCGCCGGGCTGGCGGTCGGGACCCTGGCCGGCGTCGTGATGTTCGGGCTCACCGCCTACGTGCCCCCGCTCGTGCAGGGCGTCATGGGCGGGAGCCCGCTCGAGGCGGGACTGGCTGTCGGGACGATGAGCATCGGCTGGCCCATTGGCTCCATCGTCAGTGGGCGCGCCATCCTCCGCTTCGGGGTTCGACCCATCGTTCTGCTCGGGACCGCGCTGCTCGTGGGCGGCACCGGGCTCCTGACCCAGGCGGGGAACGTCCAGACCCTGTGGTACACGGCGACCGCCACCGCGGTCACCGGGCTCGGGATGGGCTTCACAACCACCCCGCTGCTGGTCGCGATCCAGACGGCGGTCGGCTGGCGGCAGCGAGGGCAGGCGACCGGCCTCGTCCAGTTCAGCCGCACGATCGGCGGCGCGGTCGGAACCGGGCTTCTCGGGGCGCTGCTGGCGTCCGCGGTTGGCCCGGCGGCGAGCGCGATCCTGGATCCGATCGCGCGGACGAGCATCCCGGCCGCCCAGCTGGCCGCGGCCCGCGACGGGCTCCAGCTGGGCCTGGGCTGGATCTACGTCATCCTCGTGGTTGCCGCGGCTGGAACGCTGCTGCTCGCCGCCCGGATGATGCCGGCCATGCACATCGGCGAGCAGGAGACGGATCCCGAACCGGCCCGGACGACACGGAGCCACCCGACGACGGCCCGCGTGGGAGGAGCCCCCGGTGAGTCCGGGGAACCGTAGAATCGCTCAGGTATGGCCGACGCCGAGCTGGAGACGATCCGCGTCGAGGTACGGGACGGGGTCGAGACCGTCACCCTGGATCGGCCGGACGCGCTCAACGCACTGAACGCTCGGATGCGCCGCGAGCTGCTCGCAGCGCTGAAGGCCTCCGCCCGCGACGAAGCGGTGCGCGCGCTCGTCATCACCGGAGCCGGACGCGGCTTCTGCGCGGGCGCGGACCTGCGTGGCGGCGCCGGCGAGCGAGAGTTCCGCCGGGTCCTGACGAGCGAGTATCACCCGCTGATCCGCGCCATTCGAGACCTGCCCAAGCCGGTCGTGGCCGCGGTGAACGGCGTGGCCGCCGGCGCCGGTGTGAGCCTGGCACTGGCCGCCGACATCGTCCTGGCGGCGGATGACGCCAGGTTCGTGCCCGCGTTCGGGAGGATCGGCCTCGTGCCCGACTCGGGCCTGACTCGAACGCTCGTACGGGGATTGGGCCGGCATCGCGCGGCTGCCATCCTCTGGCTCGGTGCACCGCTGCCGGCGGCGGAGGCCGAATCCCTGGGGCTGGTCCACGCGGTCGTGGCGGCCAGCGAGCTCGCCGCCGCCGCGAGTGAGCTGGCGGCACGCCTGGCCGCCGGGCCCACGCGGGCAATCGCGCTCACGAAACGGCTCATCAACGCCGCCGAGGACGCCGACCTGGACGCCTCGCTCGCTGCGGAAGCTGCCCTCCAGGAGCTCGCGGGTCGGACCGATGACCATGCCGAGGGTGTCTCCGCGTTCGGCGAGAAGCGGGAGCCACGCTTCCTTGGCCGCTGACCGCTCGCTGCCGGCGGTGCAGCACCTCGGCGTGCTGGGCGCCGGCACGATGGGTGCAGGGATCGCGCAAGTGGCGGCCGAGGCGGGCCTCCAGGCGCTCGTCCACGACCCGGTCCCTGGGGCAACCGAGCGGGCGCGCGATCGCATCGCGAAGTTCCTGGCGCGCAAGGTGAGCAAGCAGCTGCTGTCCGATGGCGAGGCGGCGTCGGCACTGGCGCGAGTCCGCCCGGTCGGCTCGATAGCGGACCTGGCCGGCGCGGACGTCGTGGTGGAGGCGATTCCCGAGGAGCTCGAGCTGAAACGGGAGGCCTTCCGCTTGCTGGACGCGGCGGCAGCCCCCGCAACGATCCTGGCCACGAACACCAGCAGCCTGTCGGTCGCGCGCATCGCGTCGGCGACTGGCAGCCCGGGTCGGGTGGTGGGGATGCACTTCTTCAACCCCGTGCCGCTCATGCGCCTCGTGGAGGTGGTCGCGCGCTCCGATGACCGATGCTTCGGTCGCCGATGCGGTGGCCGACCTCGCGCGGCGCCTCGGCAAGACGCCGGTGCTGACCGCGGACACGCCGGGGTTCATCGTGAATCGGGTGGCCCGGCCCTTCTATCTCGAGGCGATGCGGATCCTGGGGGAGGGGGCCGGGACGGTCGACGGGATCGACACCGCGATCCGGGAGATCGGGTTCCGGATGGGGCCGTTCGAGCTCGCGGATGCGATTGGCATCGACGTGAACTTCGCGGTCAGCCAGAGCGTCTTCAAGCAGCTCTTCGCGGACCCGCGCTACCGGCCGCATCCGGTCCAGCGCACCCTGGTGGATGCCGGCCGCCTCGGACGCAAGACGGGCGGCGGCTTCTACGACTACGGGCCCGATGGCGCCCGCCTGACGCCGTGGGCGGGCATCTCGCGGCGGCCCGCCGGGCCGCCGACCGAGCAACTGAGCGACGAACGGGTGGCGGCTCGCATCCTCGCCACGCTCGTGAACGAGGCGGCGTCGGCGGTCGCCGACGGGGTCGCGACCCCCGACGCGATCGACACGGCCATGCGGCTCGGGACGAACTACCCAACCGGGCCGCTGGAATGGGGCGAACGGATCGGGCTGGATAACGTCGTCCACACCCTCGACGCGCTCCACGAGGCGGTCCCGGATGGCCGCTACCGGGTCGTGCCGCTCCTGCGCTCCCTCGCCGAGCGGGGCGGGTCGTTCTTCGCGCCGCGATCGTGAACCAGCCACTCCCCGAGCTGTATCGGGCCGTCGTCTTTGACGTGGACGGCCTCCTGCTCGACACCGAGATCCTCTGGCAGCGCGCGGAGGAGGAGCTCTTCCGCCGGCACGGCGCGGAGTTCACCTGGGAGGACAAGATGGCGGTGATCGGGACCAGCTTCGCGACGACCTCGCGCTACTTCGCCGATCGTCTCGGAGCGTCGCCGGAGGCCGGGGACGGGCTCGTCAACGAGATGCTCGAGATCATGCACGAGGAGCTCCAGCGGCAGGTCGAGCATCGCCCGGGGGCGGTCGAGCTCGTGGAACGCCTCCGCGGCCACACGCGCCTCGCGCTCGCGTCGAACTCGCCGCGGCGCCTGGTGGACACCGCTCTCCGCACCGCGCACGTCAGCGACGCGTTCGAGGCAATCGTCACCTCCGATGACGTCGAGCACCCGAAGCCCGCCCCGGACCTGTACCTCCTGGCCTGCGATCGGCTGGGTGTCGCCCCGCGGGAGGCGCTCGCGCTCGAGGACTCCGCGTCGGGGGTCGCCGCCGCCAAGGCCGCCGGGCTGACCTGCATCGCGGTGCCCCAGTTCGCCGGGACCGACGTCTCCGCCGCGGATCGGATCATCTCCTCGCTCGAGGAGCTGCTCGCCGAGTTCTAGGGCCGGAATCGGGTACGCTGGTCCCATGTGTCGCAGCATCAAGACGCTCCGTACTCTCGACATTCCCGCCGGATCGGACGACGTGCGCGCCGCCGCGCTCCAGTACGTGCGCAAGGTGAGCGGCTACCGCACACCGTCGCCCGCAAACGAGGTCGCCTTCAATGCCGCCGTCGACGAGATCGCGGTGGCATCACGGCGGCTGCTCGATGCGGTGACGGCCACGCACCCGGCGCGACGCGCAGCCGTCCGCGCCTGAGCGCGGGCACCGGCGCCGACGGGCCCTGGTGCTAGGATCGCCCAATGAGCGAGCCTGCCCGTGACCCGGCGCGGACGCCCGTCGTCGTCGACGCGCTCCGCACGCCGTTCGGGCGCTACGGCGGGGCGCTCGCCGGCGCTCGCCCCGACGACATGGCGGCCCACGTCATCCGGGCCCTCGTGGACCGCACCGGGATCGACCCGGCCACGATCGACGATGTGATCTTCGGTGCGGCAAACCAGGCGGGTGAGGACAACCGGAACGTCGGACGCATGGCCGCCCTGCTGGCCGGCCTGCCGGTCGAGATCCCCGGCGCAACGGTCAACCGCCTGTGCGGCTCGGGGATGAACGCGGTCATCAACGCGGCGCACGCCATCGTCGCCGGGGACGGCGACCTGTTCGTGGCCGGCGGAGTGGAGTCGATGACCCGGGCGCCGCTCGTCATGGCCAAGCCATCCGCGGCGTTCCCGCGGGGCGAGCAGACACTGCAGGACACGACGCTCGGCTGGCGCTTCACGAATCCGCGCCTGGCGGACGCCCATTACCCGTACTCGATGGGCGAGACCGCGGAGAACGTCGTCGAGCGCTGCGGTGTGACCCGCGAGGAGCAGGACTCCTTCGCCCTTCGCTCGCAGCAGCGATGGGCCGCTGCCCAGGAGGCGGGGCGATACGCGGACGAGGTGATTCCCATCGAGGCGCCCGCGGGAAGGCGCGGCGAGACGGCCACCGTCGCCGTGGACGAGCACCCGCGGCCGGACACGACCCTCGAACAGCTCGCGAAGCTGAAGCCCGCCTTCAGGCGCGACGCGTCGGGCAGCGTCACCGCCGGAAACAGCAGCGGGATCAACGATGGCGCGGCCGCCGTGCTCGTCACGTCCGAGGCTCGGGCCCGCGAGCTCGGCCTCCAACCGGTCCTGCGCCTGCTCGCGAGTGCCGTCGCCGGCGTGGATCCGGCGACGATGGGGCTGGGACCCATCCCGGCCAGCCGCCGGGCGCTGTCGAGGGCGGGACTGACCGTGGAGCAGATGGATCGGGTCGAGCTCAACGAGGCGTTCGCCGCGCAGTCCATCCCCTGCATTCGCGAGCTCGGCCTCGACCCCGAACGCGTGAACGTGAACGGCGGCGCCATCGCGATTGGCCATCCGCTGGGAGCGTCTGGAGCTCGGCTCGTCGCGACCCTGATGCATGAGATGCGGCGGAGCGGAAGCCGATACGGTCTCGCCACGATGTGCATTGGGGTGGGACAGGGGATCGCCTCGGTCTGGGAGGCCGTGGACTAGCGGCTGGTCGCGAGCTCCCAGCCGCTCCAGCGTTCGACCTCGATCACGGTTGCCGCCCCGAACGGCTCGGTCCAGGTCGCGTACTGCGCGTACTTCGCGAGGAGCAGCCGGAGGGCGGTCTCGCGCTCGGGTCCGGCCTCCACGACGCGCGCCGCCCCGTCGGCGCGGACCCACCACAGCCCCTCCCACAACTCGTCGTAGGCGTCGACCAGCAGCGAGACCGCGGGGTGGGCGGCAATGTTGCGGTGGCGAACCAGGTCGAGCCCTCGCTTCGGCTTGGGATCCGCTATCGAGTAGACGATGTTGCCCTCGAGGGCGAAGACGATGGGGACGATGTGGGGTCGCCCATCGGGTCGGACCGTTGCCAGGCGTGCGATGCGCGCGGCGGCGAAGCGAAGGCGGGCGTCCGCCGGGGCCATCGGCGGCATCGGCCTAGGCCAGCTTCAGCCGGGGCAGCACCTGCTCGCCGAAGACGGTGATGAACTCCGCCTGGTTGCGCCCGACGTTGTGGAGGTAGATCTCCTCGAACCCCATGTCGACGAAGTTCTGGAGCGCGGCGACGTGCTCGTCGAGGTCGGCGCTGATCAGCATCCGGTTCGCGAAGTGCTCGAGGCGCACGAGCTTCGCCATGTTCGCGAAGTCCTCGGGATTCTTCACATCCTGCTTCGGGAAGGGCATCCCGCCGTTCGGCCACTCGCTGACCGCCTGCGCCTCGGCGGCATCCTGGGTGGGCGCCCAGGAGACGTGGACCTGGAGCTGGGTCCGCATCCTGGCCGGGTCCTTGCCCGCCTCGGTCGCGCCCTCTCGGAACTTGTCCCACAGCATGGCGATCTTGGAGTCGGCGGCGCCAACGGTGATGATCCCGTCCGCGTACCGCCCGGTGCGCTTTGCGTTGAGCGGCCCGGCAGTCGCGACGTAGACCGGGATCGGTTCGGGGGGGCGGGTGTAGAGGCGCGCCGACTCGAGCGTGAAGTACTCGCCGTCGTGGCGCACCACCTTGCCGGTGAAGAGCTTGTTGATGATCTCGATCGCCTCGAACATCATCGCCGAGCGGATCCCGATCTCCGGCCACTCGCCGCCCACCACGTGCTCGTTGAGCGCCTCACCGGCCCCCAGCCCGAGCCAGAAGCGGCCCGGGTACATGGCCCCCAGGGTTGCCGCGGCATGGGCGATCACGGCCGGGTGGTAGCGGAACCCCGGACAGGTGACCGCGACGCCGAACGGGAGCGAGGTGCGCTGCCCGAGGGCGCCCATGAAGCTCCAGGCGAAGGCGGATTGCCCCTGCTCCGGGGTCCACGGGTGGAAGTGCTCGCTGACCTGGAAGCCGGCCGTGTAGCCCGCTCCTTCCGCTTGCTCCGCCCACTCGAGCAGGTCGGTGGGGTGGAACTGCTCGAGCATGCAGGCGTAGCCGATCTTCGTCATACCCGACAGCGTACCGCGCCGGAGGGCCTGACATCCGCCTACGCGACGCTGCGCACGCGCGGGTTGCGTACGATCAGCCGATCCGATGCTCGACGCTCCCGCCCAGCTCCCGACCAGCATCCTCGCCGCGCTCGGCATCGGGATCGCGCTGGCATCCGCGCCGGGCCCGGTGCAGGCCGTCATCCTGGCGGAGGCCGCACGCGGCGGGCCAGGTCGCGCGCTGCGGGTCGTGGCCGGCGCGGCCGTCACGTTCGGCACCCTCCTCGTCGCGCTTGCGCTCGGCCTGTCGGTCGTCGCGCTCAGCGGCCCCGCGCTGCGGGTCCTCCAGGTCCTGGGTGGCGCGCTCCTCGTATGGCTCGCGTACGACGGCCTGCGCGCGGCGGGCCCTGGCGTGTCGACCGCCGAGCGGCGAGGCCTGCCAGTCATGGCGCGCGGGTCGCTGGCGGTCCTCCTCAATCCCGGGGCGTGGCTCTTCCTGGGCGCGGTTGCGGCGCCGCTGGTCGGTGCGGCAGCACGGGAGGGCGGTACCTGGGCCTCGATCCTGACGGCCCTCGCTCTTGAGGCCGGCACGGCGACCGGCGACCTGGCCCTGGCTCTGGTTGCCGGCATCGGTCTGCGCCGCGCCGGGTCACGGGTGGTGACCTGGGTGCAGCGCGGCCTGGCGGTGGTGCTCGGCTGCCTGGGCCTGTGGCTGATCGCGAGCGGGGTGCTGGGCTGACTCGCGGTGCGCGGGAGGGCACTGATGTTGCATGGCCGGGCCGCCCCCCGAACGACGTGGAGCGGCCCGGGCGCGGATCGTTGCTCAGCTCTGCGCGGGGGTGCCGCCGAAGAGGCGGATACGGAGCGGCTGGTTCGAGCCGCCGCCGGTCCCCGTGTGCTGCGGCGCGTCGAAGAGCGGCGGGAAGTCCCCGGAGGCGAGGCGGTCGGTGAGCTGCTTGAGCAGCGCATCCGCCCGATCCTGGGTCATGTCGCCGGCGGCGACCAGCGCGTCGAGGTCCGCGGTCGTCGCGTCGACGATCGCCTTCGTGACGTCGTCGTACGACACGCCCGCGCCGTCCGCGATCTCCATGAGCGACTGGCCGGAGCGCAGATCCTTGACGAGCTCGGCCGGCTGGATACCGAGGATGTCGGCGGCGGCGCTGACCCAGTCATGGCGCCAGTCGCCGATGGCGGCATGGCGGCCCCAGGCGTGGATCCCCGCGCCGAGCAGGCGGCAGCCCTCGCCGTTTGCGTTCTCGAGCGCGGTCTTCATGCGCTCGCCGATATCGGCCGGCAGGTCGCCGTTGGCAACCGCCGCGTCAATCGTCGCCTCGGTGGCCGCCTTGGCGGCCGGCGTCAGCGCATCGACGCTCACGCCCAGCTGGTCGGCAAATGCCTGCCGCCACTGGTCGCAGTACGCCGACGAATCCTGCGAGCTGACCGGGTCGGCGGCCGGCGGCGCGCTCGAGCTCGAGGGGCTCGCCGACGCTGCGCTGATCAACGTGCCGCCCACCAGGGCGGCGGCCACCATGCCGCCGGCGATCCCCAGGCCCTTCATGATCCTCATCTCGTTCACCTTCCTATCGGGTGCGTTGCATGTCGTTCTGCCGGCAGGATGCGGGAGCGGCGGTGAAGATCGGGTCAAGATCGGCGGCGCGCGTCTTCACATCGTCTGAATCGGGCCGCGGCTAGGATGCCGGGCATGAGTCGAGCACGGATCCTGGTCGTCGAGGATGAACCGCGCCTGCGCGAGCTGATCCGGCTCTACCTCGAGCGCGACGGTCACGAAGTCGTCGATTGCGGCGACGGTCAGGCCGCGATCGGCGCGTTCGACTCCGGCGGCGCGGACCTCGTGGTCCTGGACCTCATGCTGCCCGGGATGCAGGGCGAGGCCGTCCTCGAGGCGCTGCGCGAGGCCGCCGA
This sequence comes from uncultured Chloroflexia bacterium, assembly GCA_963837425.1. Classification (GTDB taxonomy): domain Bacteria; phylum Chloroflexota; class Limnocylindria; order QHBO01; family QHBO01; genus CAWINH01. Next base: position 370,276 of record CAWINH010000005.1, on the reverse strand, counting down.
CGTGCCGGTGCTGATCACGAGCGCCAAGCGATCGGACGCGGAGCGGATTGCCGGGCTGCGCCTGGGGGCCGATGACTACCTGGCAAAGCCATTCAACCCGCGCGAGCTCACCGCGCGGGTGGCCGCGATCCTGCGCCGGACCCGACCGAGCGAACCGGCGGCCTCCGAGGCCATTCTGTCGCTCGCTGGCGGGCGGCTCGTGCTGGATCCAGCCTCGCGCCGCTACTCGCTCGATGGTGGCCAATCGGGCCGTCTCACACCGGGCGAGACGAGCCTGCTCATGGCGCTCGCCCGACGGCCCGGCGCGGTCGTGAGCCGCGATCAGCTGCTCAATGTCGTGGCGCGCCGCCCGGACGAGGTCTACGAGCGCGTCGTGGACGTCCACGTCGCGAACCTGCGGCGCAAGCTCGGCGACGATGCCGGCGACCCGTGGCTGATCGAGACGATCCCGTCGTCCGGCTATCGCCTGGTGGCTGGCCGGGACAGCCAGCCATGACCGATGCCCCCCGGCGGCGCGGCCAGCCGCTCTCGCTGCGCCTCGCCCTCGTCCTGTCGGCGGTCGTGGTCGTCGTCCTGCTGGTGACGGGGCTGGCGGTCAATCGCCTCGTGAGCCGCGGACTCGCCGATGAGCTGAGCGCAGCAGAGCGCGACCGCATCACCTTTGCCGCGGGCTCGCTCGCCGACCTCAACCTCGACGCGCCTGCTGCGCGGCGTGGGCTGCAGACGCTGCTGCGCCGGCTCGCGACCGCGACCGGCGGTCGCGCCGAGCTGGTGGGGGCCGACGGGAAGGCGATCGCCGGGGCCGGGCAGCAGTTCGCGAGCGGCGTGGCGACCCAGCAGATCAGCGAGGCGGTGCCGGGCTCGGACCTCGCGGTCGTCATCACCCTGCGCAGCGGTGAGCCGCCGTTCCTGCGTGTCGTGAACCTCACGCTGCTGGTGGCCGGGCTGCTTGCGGTGGCCGCCCTCATTGGCGCCTCCGTCTTCCTCGCGGACCGGCTGACGCGTCCGCTGCGCGGGGTCGCGGCCGCCGCCGGGCGCCTCGGTGGCGGCGACCTCTCGGCACGGGCCACCGGTGGCCCGGATCGGGAGTCGCGGGAGCTCGCCGATGCCTTCAACGCCATGGCCGATCGGCTCCAGCACTCGGAGACGCTCCGCCGTCGCGCGGCGAGTGACATCGCCCACGACCTGGCGACCCCCGCGACGGTCCTCGAGTCGCAGCTGCAGGCAATGGTCGACGGCGTCGTGCCGCCGGATCGCGAACAGCTCGATCGTGCGCGCGCGGCGGCCGGTGCGGTGAGCGGCGTCATCGTCCAGCTGCGGGAGCTCGTCGATGCCGAGGCCGCCTCCCTCCAGGGTCGGCCCGAGGCGGTCGCGCTGCGCGAGCTCCTCGACGAGGTTGCGCAGACGATGGCCCCGCTCTTCCGGGAGCGGAGCCTGACTCTCGCGCTGACCCCGGCCGACGAAGGACTCAGCGCACTCGTCGATCGCCGGCAGGCCGAGCGTTCCCTGCGCAACGTGGTGACGAACGCTGCGCAGCACTCCCCGGCGGGCGGCACGGTGACGATGAGCGCGTCATCGGAACCGCGTGGGGTGGTCCTCCGCGTCGCCGACGAAGGGAGCGGCATCCCCGCCGAGGACCTGCCGCACGTTTTCGAACGCTTCTACCGCGCGGACCCCTCGCGCCGCCAGGACGCCGCCCAGCGCGGCTCGGGCATCGGTCTCACGATCGCGCGGGAGCTGCTGCGCGCCAACGGCGGCGACGTATGGGTCGAGCGGACGGGCCCGGACGGGACCGTCTTCGCCATCGGGCTTCGGAGCGCCTCCTAGCCGACCGGATCCCAGGCCCGGCGCCGTTCCTGCGCCAGCCATTCGTCACGGAGGATGGCCATGACGCGGACGTCGTGGTAGGCGCCGTGGTGGTACCGCGCGTGGCGCAGGATCGCATCGGTCGCCAAGCCGGCCTTCTCGTAGGAGCGCACGGCGCGCCGGTTGTAGTCGAACACCTCGAGCTCGATGCGCTCGAGGCGGAGCTCGCCGAACCCGAAGTCGAGGAGGCAGTGGAGCGCGTCGGTCCCGTAGCCGCGGCCGAGCAGGGAACGCTCGCCGATAAAGATCCCCACCCCGGCGCTGCCGTTCTCGCGGTCGATCCGTTCGAGGGAGACGCCGCCGATCCGCCGACCATCGGCGAGGAGCCGGATCGAGAACGAGAAGAGCGACGTGCCGATCTTCGGGAGGTGCTCGCGGGCGTAGCGCTCCGAGGCGTCGCGGCTGATCGGCGCCTTCGCGCCCAGGTTGTGCCCGATCTCGAAATCGCTGATCCAGCGTCCGTGCTCGATGAAGTCGTCCGGTTCCACCCCGGCCAGGTAGACGAGCTCGCCACGGAGCATGGGCTGTGGGAGATCGGCGTCTGAGCCGCTCACGGTGGGCATCCTACCCGAGGCGCGGCGCTACCATCTGGGCATGACGACTCTTCAGGACCTGGGCGCCGAGCCGCGGCTGCTCATCGACGGAGGATGGCGAGACGCAGCCTCGGAGGCGACGTTCACGACCTTGTCGCCGGCGACCGGCGAGGATCTCGGAGCCGTCGCCCTGGGCGGCGCCGAAGACGTGGACGCGGCGGTCGCCGCAGCCCGCGCGGCGCTCGAAGGAAGCTGGGCGCGGACGAGCCCGACGAAGCGCTCGCGGATGCTGAACCGGCTCGCTCAGCTGCTCGACGAGCGCACGGACGAGCTGGCGACCCTCGAAACCCGAAACTGCGGCAAGCCAAAATGGCAGGCCGCTGCCGAGATCAAGTCCGCGGTCGCCACCCTCGAGCTGTTTGCCGGGGCGGCCCTTCACATCGAGGGCCGATCGCACGTCGTGAACCCGTCGGTGGTGACCTATTCGCTGCGCGAGCCGGTCGGCGTCTGCGCCGCGATCATCCCCTGGAACTACCCGCTGATGATGGCGGTCTGGAAGCTCGCGCCGGCCCTCGCCGCGGGCAACACGTTGGTTCTCAAGCCCGCCTCCGCGACGCCGCTCACCGCGCTCGCCCTTGGAGCGCTGGCCCTGGAGGCCGGCATTCCCGCCGGCGTCGTGAACGTGGTGACCGGCCCGGGCGGCGTGGTCGGCGAGGCGCTCGCCGCGCATCCGGGGATCGACAAGGTCGCGTTCACCGGGGAGACCGAGACCGGGCGGCGGATCGCGGCCCTCGCCGCGCAGGCGTTGACCCGGGTCAGCCTGGAGTTGGGCGGCAAGTCACCGAACATCGTCTTCGCCGACGCGGATCTCGACGCGGCCGTCGCGGGGTCGCTGTGGGCGATCTACTACTCCGCCGGCCAGTCGTGCGAGGCCCGCTCGCGGATCCTCGTGGAGGATTCCGCGTACGACGCATTCGCCGATGCGTTCACCGCGAAGGCCGCGGCGCTGCGCGTCGGCGACCCGCTCGCGGACGACACCCAGGTCGGCTCGCTCATCAGCCGCGCGCATGCCCGGCGGGTGCTCGGCTTCGTGGACGAGGCGGTGGCGGGCGGGGGAGAGCTGCTCACCGGCGGTCCCGCGTCCGGGCTCCCCGAGGGCCTCGACGCGGAGGCCTTCGTGCGCCCCACGGTCATCGGCGGGGTGACGAACGAGATGCGCATCGCACAGGAGGAGGTCTTCGGCCCGGTCGTCACGCTCCAGCGCTTCGGCGACGAGGCGGAGGCGGTCCGCTGGGCGAATGACGTGCGCTACGGGCTGGCCGCGACCGTGTGGAGCGGCGATTCCGCGCGCGGGCACCGGATCGCGCAGCGGGTGAAGAGCGGCGCGATCGGAATCAACACACCGTTCGTCGCCTTCCCCGGGATCCCGTTCGGCGGCTTCAAGGAGTCCGGCTACGGGCGCGAGCAGTCCCGTGAGGCGCTCGAGCTGTACACCGAGACGAAGGCGATCCTGGTGGGGACCGGCTCGAAGCCGGTGAATCCCTTCGGCGTCTGATCCGATCGGTTGCGCGGCAATCGGTCCGCGCGTACCGTGGCGGGACGATGGATCGCGGGCTGCTCGAGTGGTTCAACCGGTTCCCGGAGGGGTGGTGGGGCTACCACTGGACGCTGCCGCGGCCGTTGTCCGCGGTCGAGATCGTGGAGTCGGGCAGCATCGACGCGCGACTGATGGCGACCCTGTGGGCCGTCGTGGCCCGCCGCGGCGGAGTGATGCTGTCGAGCGAAGCGCCCCAGGCCGGGAAGACGACGACGCTCTCGGCTCTTGTCGACTTTCTGCCGTCCGACACGATGGGCGTCTTCCTGCGCGGGTGGGGTGGCGACTTCGGCTGGACCGAGCGGATCGGAGCCGACCGCGGGTACCTGCTCGTCAACGAGATGAGCGACCACCTCCCGATCTACGTGTGGGGTCGCAACGCGGCCGGTGCCCTGCGCCTGGCCGGCTCCGGGTACGGGATCGGCGGCACGATGCACGCGGACTCGCTCGCCGAGGCTCTGGACTGCCTGCGCGGTGAACTGCGCGCCACGGATGCCGACCTCGCCGGGCTGACGCTCTACGTCCAGTACTCCGCGTACCGGATCCCGACCGGCATGTACCGCCGCGTCGAGGAGGCGTGGCACCTCCGAACCGATGCGACCGGCGAGCTGGCGCCGGTCCGGCTGGCGGCAATCGAGGGCGGGCGCTCCCCGAGCCTGACCGGGGCACAGCGCTTCCCGGTGCCCCCCACGCTCCCCGGCGACGGTGGCCGCGGCGCGCGCCCGCTCGTCCACGATCCGGCAGCCTATGCTGTGCTGGCCCAGAGCCTGGGGCTGGCTGCCGAGGAGCTGGAGCAAGAGCTCGCCGATCGCGCGGCCTTCCTGGCCGCTCTGGCCGGGCGAGGGATCTGCGAACCTGGCCGCGTTGCCAGCGCCGTGCGTGACTATCCGACACTGCCCGAGGAACGGACCGATGACTGAGCGACCCACGATCGACACCCTGGGAGAGCTGCGCGCCTCTGGCTATCGGTCCCGCACCGTGAAGGAGGAGATGCGCGCGAACCTCGTCGAGCTCCTCCGCCGGGGCGACCCGCTGCTGCCCGGGATCCTCGGCTACGACGAGACGGTGCTGCCGCAGATCGAGAACGCCGTCCTGGCCGGCCAGGACATCATCCTGCTCGGCGAGCGCGGCCAGGCGAAGAGCCGGATCGCGCGGGGCCTCATCGGCCTGCTCGACGCCTGGTCCCCCGAGGTGGCCGGCGCTGAGCTGCACGACGACCCGATGCGTCCGATCAGCCCCTATGCGCGCGCCGCCGTTGCCGAGCAGGGCGACGCGACGCCGATCGCCTGGCTCGCGCGTGACGAACGCTACGGCGAGAAGCTCGCGACGCCGGACATCACGATCGCCGACCTCGTGGGCGAGGTCGACCCGGTGAAGGTCGCCGAGGGCCGGTACCTCTCGGATGAGCTGACGATCCACTACGGCCTGCTGCCGCGCACGAACCGCGGCATCTTCGCCCTGAACGAGCTGCCGGACCTCGCGGAGCGGATCCAGGTTGGCCTCCTGAACCTCATGGAGGAGCGTGACGTCCAGATCCGCGGGTACAAGGTGCGCCTCAGCCTGGACATGTTCGTCATCGCGTCGGCGAACCCCGAGGACTACACGTCGCGCGGGCGGATCATCACGCCCCTCAAGGACCGCTTCGGGGCCCAGATCCGGACCCACTATCCGGAGGATCCCGAGGTCGAGATCGCGATCGTCGAGGCCGAGCAGATGGCATTCGCCGACGAGACCTCGTCATCGGTCCCGGTCGAGGTGCCGACCTTCATGCGTGAGCTGACCGCGGAGCTCTCTCAGCTCGCGCGCCGATCGTCGGAGGTGAGCCAGCGATCGGGAGTCAGCGTGCGGGTCACGATCGCGAACCACGAGACGCTTGTCGCGGCCGCGTTGAAGCGCGCGCTGCGGCTCGGGGAGCCGGTTGCCGCCCCGCGGATCAGCGACCTGCCGGCGATCGTGGCGTCGACCGCGGGCAAGATCGAGCTCGAGACGCTCGGGGACGAGACGCGCGAGGATCGTGTGATCGACAAGCTCGTCCAGCGCGCGGTGGTGAACGTGTTCAACCGCCACTTCAGCCTCGCCGAGCTCGTGCCGCTCACCGAGCGCTTCGAGGCCGGTGCCGATGCCGAGGTGGGCGAGCGCGTGCCGTCGGCGAACCACGCGCGCCTGGTGGACGCCCTCCCCGAGCTGCGCCAGGCCGTTGGCCGGCTGGACGTCGGCGAGTCGCCGGCGGGCGTCGCGAGCGGCGTCGAGTTCGTCCTCGAGGGCCTGCACCTCAACCGCCGCCTGAACAAGGAACGACGCGGCGGAATCACCCGGTACGCGCGCTAGGGCGCCGATGTCGAGGCCGCCCGGGTGACCCTCTATCGCTACTCGCGCTGGGACGGCAGCCAGCAGCTGCCGCCGTTCGACGCCGACGACGTCCTCGACGCCCTCTCAGACGACATCCTCGCCGAGGGTGACATGCGGCGGGCTCTCCAGCGGCTCATGCAGCGTGGCTTCCGCGGGACGCGCGGAGGGGACGTCCCCGGCCTGCGGCGAATGGTCGAGCGACTCCGAGACCGGCGTCGGGAAGAGCTCGAGCGCGCGAACCTGGACGGCGTCCTCGAGGACCTGTCCACGCGGCTCGCGGAGGTGATCGACCTCGAGCGGGCTGGGATCGAGCGCCGGCTGCGCGAGGCCGAGCAGCGTGCCCTCGACGCCGCGCCGGGCGATGAGCAGGATGGCGCGCGGATGGCCGAGCAGGTCCTGCGTCGAGCGGCCCAGCAGCGCCGCGATCGGCTCGACGCGCTCCCGCCCAGCCTGGCCGGGCGACTCCACGGGCTGCGTGACTACGAGTTCATGGATCCGGCCGCCCGGGACGCCTTCAACCACCTCACCGACGAGCTTCGCCAGCAGATCATGCAGACCTATTTCGCCGGGCTGAAGGAAGGGGTCTCGGGCATCACGCCCGAGGATCTCGACGGCGTTCGCGCCATGGTCCGCGACCTGAACACGCTTCTCGAGAAGCATGCGACCGGGTCCGATACGCGCGCCGACTTCGATGCGTTCATGACGCAGCACGGGCGGTACTTCCCGCCGGGCATCGAGAGCGTGGAGCAGCTGATCGACCACCTCCATCGCCAGGCGTCGCAGATGGCGTCCCTGCTCGCCTCGATGAGCCCCGAGATGCGCGAGGAGCTGGGCCAGATGATGGACGACCTGCTCCGCGATGACCGCCTGCGGTGGGACATGGCCCGACTCGGCGGGAACCTTCGCGCGCTGCGTCCGGACGCAGCCTTCGGCGAGCCATACCCGTTCGGTGGGGACGAGCCGCTCGGCCTGGTGGATGCGCTGGCGGCGATCGACCGTCAACAGCAGTACGACGATCTCGAGAGCGCACTGCTCGCCGCCCGCGACCCGGACGCCCTCGAGGAGCTCGACCGCGAGCAGCTCCGCGACCTGGCCGGCGACGAGGCCGCCGAGGATCTCGACCAGCTGCAGGAGCTGACGCGGGCGCTCGAGGAGGCCGGCTACCTGGAACGGGACGGTGGACGCCTCGAGCTCACTCCACGGGCGGCGCGCAAGCTCGGCATGCGAGCCCTGACCGACATCTTCAGCCGGCTGCGGCGCGAGTCGCTGGGCGGGCATCCGCTGCCGGCATCGGGCGGGGGCGGCGAGCGGACCGACGAGACGAAGCCGTTCGAGTTCGGAGACCCGTTCGCGGTCGACCTGAATCGCACCCTCTTCAACGCGATGGCCCGGGAAGGGCCCGGGTCACCCTTGCACATCGCGCCGCAGGACTTCGCGGTATATCGGTCCGAGGAGACGACGGTCAGCTCAACCGTCCTCCTCCTCGACATGAGCCGCAGCATGTTGCTGCGCGGGTGCTCGACCGCGGCCAAGCGGGTGGCGATGGCGCTCCACACCCTCATCCACACGAAGTACCCGCGCGACCGGCTCTACGTCGTGGGCTTCGCGTACTACGCCCGCCAGATCAAGCCGGAGGCGATCGCCACCCTCTCGCCATACGAGTTCGAGTACGGGACGAACCTGCAGCACGCGCTCATGATCGCGCGCCAGCTCCTGGGGCGGCGGAGCGGCGGCAACAAGGAGATCGTGGTCATCACCGACGGCGAGCCGACCGCGCACATCGCGAACGGCCAGGTCGAATTCGCCTATCCGCCGACGATGCGGACGATGCAGTCGACGCTCCGAGAGGTCGGCCGGGCCACCCGGGACGGCATCGTGATCAACACGTTCATGCTCGAGCGATCGCGCTACCTGTCGGAATTCGTGGACCTCATGAGCCGCATCAACCGGGGGCGGGCCTTCTACGTCGAGCCGGAGCACCTGGGCGAGTACGTGCTCGTCGACTACGTGAGCAAGAAGACGAAGCGCGTCGCCTAGCGCGGTCGGGCACAATCGGCCTCATGGCCGATGAACCGGTTGTCGAGCTCCGCAACCTCAGCAAGCGCTACGGACGCACGCTGGCCCTGGACGCGATCGATCTGCGCGTCGACCCCGGCCAGGTCGTGGGCCTGCTCGGTCCGAACGGGGCGGGCAAGACGACCGCCGTGAAGGTGATCCTGGGACTGACCCGCGCCAGCGGCGGCGGCGGCACGCTGCTCGGCCGCGCCTTCGGCGACCCGCGAGCCCGGCGGCAGGTGGGCTACCTGCCGGAGCTCTTCCGCTTCCAGGGCTGGCTGACCGGCGGCGAGGTCCTTCGATTGCACCTCGAGCTGGCGGGCGTCGAACCGTCCGCATGGGGCGCCGAGACCACGACGGCACTGGCGATGGCCGGCCTCGCCGACCGATCCGATGACCGGGTCGCCACCTACTCGAAGGGGATGCAGCAGCGGCTCGGGCTGGCCGCGGCCCTGCTCGGAGCGCCGCGCTTCGTCGTGCTCGACGAGCCCGGGACCGCGCTCGACCCGCTCGGGCGCCACGAGCTGCGGAGCACGATTCGCGAGCTGCGCGACCGCGGGGTCTCGGTGCTCTTCAACTCGCATCAGCTCACCGAGGTCGAGCAGGTCTGCGATCGGGTCGCGATCCTCCACCGTGGCCGGGTCCACGCCTTCGGGCCGCTCGCCGAGCTGCTCAGCGTCGGCGGCGTCCGGGTTCGGGTGCGCGGCGTCGGCGAGGAGCTGCGGACCCGTCTCGGCGCCTTCGGCAGCCTGCGGGCCGATGGAGGGTGGCTCGTCATCGAACGAGCCACCGAGGACGTCGTTCCCGCCATCGTCGACGCGCTGAGCCAGGGCGGGGCGCGCGTGTACGGCGTCGAGCTCATCCAGCCGAGCCTCGAGGAGCGGTTCATCGAGCTGCTGGAGGCCGACGGCCGATGATCGCGTTGCGTGCCCGCGTCCTGTGGATCGTCGTGCGGGTCACCCTGCGCGAGGGAGTGCGCCGCCGGCTGCTGCTCGCGCTCGGCGCCATCTCGCTGCTCGCAATCGCGCTCACGGCGTGGGGTTACGCGCAGCTGCCGAACTTCGAAAATGGCCCCGGCGGACGAATCACCACGACGCAGCTGCAGGCGATCGCCTCGCAGCTGCTCATCCTCGTCATGTTCATGTTCAGCTTCGTCGTGGCTCTCGGCGGGGTGTTTGCCGCGTCGCCGTCGGTCGCCGGCGAGATCGAGAGCGGCGAGATGCTCGCGGTGCTCGCACGCCCGGTGGCGCGGTCCGCGATCCTGCTCGGCAAGTGGCTGGCGCTGGCGATCGTGGTGGTCGTCTACACCCTGTGTGCCGCGTGGCTCGAGTACGGGGCGATCCTGCTGACGACCGGCTACGCGCCGCCCCACCCGGTCGAGGCCAGCCTCTATGTCGCGGCCGAGGGATTGGTCATGCTCTCGGTCGCGCTCGCGCTCAGTACGAGGTTGGCACCGGTCACCGCCGGCATTGTCGCGATGCTGCTGTTCGGCCTTGGATGGCTCGGTGGGCTCGTGGGCGGGATCGGCGCCGCCTTCGACGACCCGGTGACCGCCGGGATTGGCACCGCCACCCGCCTGCTCCTGCCGACCGATGGGTTGTGGCGGGGCGCGATCTACCACCTCGAGCCCGGCTCCGTGATCCTGGCCGGCTCGGCCGCCGGGCCGCAGTTCGCCGCGTTCCCGTTCTTCGCCGCCGGCCCGCCCTCGGTGACCTACCTGGTCTGGGTGCTGGCCTGGGTGATCAGCGCCGTCGGGCTCGCGGCCTGGAGCTTCGGTCGGCGCGATCTCTGATCGGCGCGGGGGCAGCACCAAATCCCGGGACGTCGCAGCGATTCGAGCCCCCTTACTGGCGGCTTACCAAGAAGGCAGAATGAAACAGCTCCGAAGCGCGAGAATCGTGGCGTGAGCAGGCCGCTGCGGATCGGTGTCCAGCTTCCCGAGGTCGAGTACGTCGCTCGCTGGGAGCAGCTGCGCCAGATGGCGGAGACCGCGGAGGGCATCGGGCTCGATTCGATCTGGGTCGGAGACCACCTCCTGTACCGCGATGCGGGCCAGCCGTCGCGCGGGCCGTGGGAGGCATGGACCACGCTCGCGGCGGTCGCGGCGGTGACCAAGAGGATCGAGCTCGGTCCGCTCGTGGCGGCCACCAGCTTCCACAACCCGGCGATGATCGCGAAGAAGGCGGCCACCCTCGAGGAGATCAGCGGCGGCCGGCTCGTGCTCGGCCTGGGGGCTGGCTGGAACGAGCCGGAATACGCCGCCTACGGGTTCCCGTTCGACCATCGGGTGAGCCGTTTCGAGGAGGCCTTCACGATCATCCGCCGGCTGCTGCGCGAAGGCCGCTGCGACTTCCACGGAACGTATTACGACCTCGCCGATTGCGAGCTGGTGCCGCGCGGGCCACGGCCCGGCGGCCCCCCGCTGATGGTCGGTTCCGAGGGACCGCGGATGCTGGCCATCACCCTCCCGCACGTGGAGTCCTGGAACGCGTGGTTTACCTGGTTCGGCAACACCCCGGCGGGGTATCGGCCACTTCGCGACAAGGTGGACGCGGCCTGCGTGGCGGCCGCCCGCGACCCGGCAGAGATCGAGCGCAGCCTGGCCCTGTACGTCTCGTTCCCAGGTGCCCGGGGTCGTGAGTCAGGTGACTTCACACGCCCCGATGTCGAACCGATCAACGGCGACCCGCAGCACCTGGCGGCCGCGCTTCACGCGTTCGCCGCCGAGGGCGTGCGCCATGTGCAGCTCGTGCTCGACCCGATCACGCCCGAGACGGTCGCCGCCCTGGAGCCGGCGCTCGCGCTGCTCGACGGCTGACGGCTGGTATCCTCGCCGCGATGGGCAGCCAGGGGATCATCGACCGCGAGCCCGCATCGGTCCCGCTCGGCAGTTCGGGCAGGCTGGAGGCGCTGTCGCTGACCAACGCGGCCGGCGATCATGCGCTGCTCGTCCGCGAGGGAGAAGCGTCACGTGCCCTCGTCACCGGGGAGCGGCTGGCGGATCGCGACCGGGTGGTCGTCGTGCCCCTCGACGACGACGTCGAGCTGCGGATGGACGGCGATGCGCTCGCCGTGTGGCTGGCCGCCGGGTCCGTGCGGACCTCGACCGCCCGCGTCCCGGCCTGGGCCAACGCGATCGGCTTCGGCCTCGTCCTGCTCGTCGTCGGCCTGTTGATTCTCGGCAGCCTTACCCTCTTCGGCTGGCTGGCGGGCGCGCTGACATGAGCGTCCTGCCGCCGACCTCGGGACTCATCGCCATGCGCATCGGCCAGGAGTTCGGACCGCCGGGCGAATTCGCAAACGCGCTGGATGCCGCCCTGGCACGCGGCGGCGCGCGCGGCGCGACGGTCGTCGCGCTGCTCGACGTCGGGGATCTGTCGATCCATATTCCGAGCGTCGACGGGCCGAGCTGGAACACCGTTCCGCTCCTCCACCTCCATCCCGGCGACGAGCCGACCGGCGACGCCTGGGCGGCGGCGAACGCGATCCTCGAGAAGCTCGAGCGCTACCGCTGATGGAGGGTTCGACCCGCATCGAGCGCGCCCCGGCGGGGGCCAGCGTTGCGCCGATGACGACCGAGCAGCAGGGCTGGCTGCGCTCGATGATGGCTCGATTCGCGACCGGGGTGACGGTGATCGCGGCGCGGGAGGGCCCGCTGCTGGCGGGCATGACCGCCAACGCCATCGCCAGCGTCAGCATCGACCCGCCGCTCATGCTGGCCAGCGTGAACCGCAAGTCGGAGACGCATGGCGCGATCATTGGCAGCCACGCCTTCGCGATCAGCATCCTCGCCGATGGCCAGCAGGAGCTCGCCGACTGCTTTGCGCAGTCCACGACCGCGGCCAAGCTCCAGCGCTTCTGCGACGCGCCGTGGCGCGAGGCGGAGACCGGCTCGCCGATCCTCGAGGGCGCGATCGCGTACTTCGACTGCCGGCTGATCGCCACCCACCCGGGCGGCGACCACTCGATCTTCGTCGGGGAGATCGTGGCGGCCGGCTTCGAGGAGCACGCCGAGCCGCTGATCTGGTATGCGTCCGGCTACCGCCGGCTGACGCCACCGGGCCGATAGGGCCGCGCTCGGCGCGGCCGGGGTGTCTCAGGCGCCGATGGCGTCGAGCGACTCGCCGATCGTCGCGATCGCGGTTTCGACCTCTTCGGCCGTCGTCACGAGGGGCGGGATGACCCGCACGACCTGGCCCCGGGTCCCGCATGACAGGAGCAGGAGGTGCCGCTCGCGCGCCGCGGCGAGGAGAGCGGCGACGAGGTCGGGACGCGGCGTCAGCGAATCGCCGTCGGCGAACTCGATGCCGATCATCAGGCCGCGGCCGCGCACGTCGGCGACATGCGGATGCCCGGCGGCTGCGGCTCGCAGCCCGGCGAGGAGCCGCTCGCCCTGGCGCGCGGCATTGTCAATGAGGTCCTCGTCGCGGATGACGTCGAGGGTCGCCACCGCCGCCGCGCAGCTCACCGCGTTCCCGCCGTAGGTTCCGCCGTGGGCGCCCGGGCCGAAGCGCTCCATGAGTGCCCGCGAGGCGAGGATCCCGGAGAGTGGCATCCCCGAGGCGATCCCCTTGGCCATGACCACGATGTCGGGTCGGACGCCGCTCCACTCGCTGGCCCACATCCGTCCTGACCGTCCGAAGCCGGACTGCACCTCGTCGGCGATGAGCAGGATCCCGTGGCGATCGGCCAGCTCGCGGAGCGCGGGGAGGAACGCGTCGGGCGGGACCACGTATCCGCCCTCGCCGAGGATCGGCTCCACGATGAAGGCGGCCACATCGTCGGGGTAGATGAGGGTCGCGAACAGCTCGTCGATCGTCGCCATGCTGTGCGCGACCGCGGCCGCATCGGTCCGGCCGGTCGGGTTGCGCAGGACGTAGGGGTACGGCGCGAAGTGGACGCCACCGAGCAGCGGCTCGAAGTGGCCCCGGTACTTGACCCCCGAGCTGGTGAGGGCCATGGCCCCGTGCGTCCGTCCGTGGAAGCCGCCCCGGAAGGCGACGATCGCCGGGCGCCGGGTCGCGTACTTCGCGAGCTTCACGGCGGCCTCGACCGCCTCCGCCCCGGAGTTCGAGAGGAAGAGCGCTGCCTCCTCGCCATCGGCCAGACCGGGGAACGTGCGCGGCAGCCGCTCGTGGAGCTCGAGGCCCGGCTTGTGATAGAGGATGTTCTGCTGGGCGTGGATGATGCGCGACGCCTGGTCGGCGATCGCCGCCGCAACCCGGGGGTGCGCGTGGCCTGTGCTCGTGACGCCGATGCCGGAGGTGTAGTCGAGATATCGCTCGCCGTCCACGGTCTCGATCCAGGAGCCGGAGCCGCGCTCGACGACGAGGTCCGTGTAGCGGGCCCAGACCGGGGGCACGCTGCCGCGCGCCTCGAGCCAGTGCTGTGCGTCGGTGCGCGGGGCGGTCAGAACGTCGGGGGCGTGTTGATCCATAGCAGGCTGGTCTCCTCGCGAGCGGTGTTCCGCCAGCGGTGCGGCAGGTTGGAGGGGAAGGTGAGCGCGTCGCCGGCCTCGAGCAGGTAGCGCTCGGTGCCGCCGACCCAGATCGTCAGGCTGCCGGTCAGGACGAAGAGGAACTCCTCGCCATCGTGCTGGTAGGCCCCCTGGCTCGACGCCCCGGGGGCCAGGCGAAAGAGCTGGGGCTCGAGCTGCGCCGCGTCGTTCGCGAGCTGCTCGACGTGGACCGTCTCGTCGCCGAGGTCGATCGCCCGTCGCTGCGAGCCGCGGACGAGCCGCGAGCGTGGCACCGGAGCGATCTGCGCACCGAGCGTCGTGCCGTATGCGCTGGTCAGGCGCGCAATGGTGGCGACGCTGGCGGCCGTCGCGCCGCGCTCGATGCCACTGACGTGGCTCGCCGAGAGGCCGGAGAGCGCGGCCGCCTCGTGCAGCGAGAGGCCGCGTCCCTTCCGGAGTTCGCGAAGCGCGGCTCCGTCGAGCACGGCCTGGTGGGTGCTCGAGTCGAGTTGCCGGCCGAGCAGGCGCCTGATCCCCGGCGCGTTGACCCGCTCGACGGCGCGCAAGCGCCGAACCTCGGTGAGATGCTCGAGGTCGGCCTCGCTGTAGAGACGATACGAGCCACGCGAGCGCGAGGGCGTTACGAGACCCTGGCGTTCCCACTGACGCAGGGCGCTGGCCGAGACCCCGACTCGGCGGGCCACCTCGCCGATGCGCAGCAGGCTCGCGTGTCGCCCATCCCCGGCCCTGGTCCGGCGTGAGCGTGGCGAGGCGGTTGGCGCATCGGCTGGGCGGCGCACGGTCGGGACCTACTCGGGCTCTGGCCTGGCGATCGGTCGGGCGACGACCAGGGTGCGGCGCTGCAGCCAGATCCACGCCCCGATTCCGAGGAGCGCGATCACGAAGATCAGGGTGCCCATGACGTTGACCTGCGGCGGCACTCCGATCCGGGATGCGCCATAGACCCAGAGCGGGAAGGTGACGGTCTGGCCGGCGGTGAACTGCGTGATCACGAAGTCATCGATCGACAGGGCGAAGGCCAGGAGCGCTGCGGCCAGGATGCCGGGAAAGATCAGCGGGAAGGTGACCTTGCGGAAGGTCGTGAATTCGTCGGCGCCGAGGTCCATGGCGGCCTCCTCGAGGTGCCGGTCGAAGCCGGCGATCCGGGCGCGGACGGTGATGACCACGTAGCTGATGTCGAACATCACGTGCGCGATCACGATCGTCAGCAGACCGCGGATGATCGCCATCGAGACGAACAGCGACAGGAGCGACGCGCCGAGGACAATCTCCGGCGTTGCGATCGGCAGGAATATCAGGAGGTTGAGCGGACCGCGCCCGGCGAACTGGTAGCGGGTCAGGGCCAGCCCGATCAGCGTCCCGAGCGTCGTGGCCAGGATCGTGGCCACCACCGCCACGATGAGGCTGTTCTTCAGGGAATCGGTGAGGCCCGGATACGCGAGCAGGTTCCCGTAGTTTTCGAACGTGAACCCGTTCCACGTGAAGTTGAACTTGCCATGCACCTGGTTGAAGCCGAAGAGGATCATCACCGCGATCGGCAGGAACAGGTAGAGCACCGCCAACCCGGTGAATACGGGCAGGACCCGGGTGCTCACGCGCTGGCGAAGCGGCGGTCGGTAGAGCGGAGCGGACGGAGCGGTCATCCTGCCGTCAGCTCCTCTCCCCCGAGGATGCGCTGGTAGACGAGGACCCCGATCAGCAGCGCTACCATGAGCACGACGCTCAGTGCGGACGCCTGCGGGTAGTCGTTGTTCTGCAGGTAGAGCACCTGGACGACGTTGCCGATCATCGTCGTGTCGCGGCTGCCGAGCAGGAGCGCGTTGACGTAGTCACCGACCGCTGGGATGAAGCTGAGCAGCGAGGCGGCGAAGACGCCCGGCAGCGAGAGCGGCAGCGTCACCCGCAGGAAGGCACGGAATCGGCTCGCGTACAGGTCCGTCGCCGCCTCGATCAGGCTCGGGTTGATCTTCTCGAGGGTCACGTACAGCGGCAGCACCACGAACGGCAGGAAGTTGTAGGTGATCCCGCTCACCACCGCGATCGGGGTGGCGATGAGGTGGAACGTCGAGTCGAGCAGGCCCCAGCTCTTGAGGGTCCCGAGCAGGACCCCCTGATCGGCCAGGACGAACTTCCAGCTGATGGTGCGGATGATGAAGCTCGTGAAGAAGGGGAGGATCACGAGCAGCAGCAGGATGTTCTTGTAGCGACCGCCACGGAACGCGATCGTGTAGGCCATCGGGTAGCCGATGAGCATCGTCAGCGCGGTCGCGATCAGGCCGTATTCGACCGAGCGCAGGAGCTGGACGTCCCAGCGGGCTATCGCCTCGGGGTAGATCCCGAAGTTCCACGTCAGCCCGAAGCCCCGGGCCAGCGATCCGGTCTCGAGCGAGACCGATGCCATGATCAGCACCGGCAGCGCGAAGAAGAACGTCAGCCACAGGCCGCCCGGCGTGAGGAGCAGGTACGGAAACGCCCCGCGCAGCCGCCGGAACATCGAATCAGCCCTGCACGACCTGCTGGAAGAGATCGTTCCACTGCTGCTCTTCGTCATCGGTCAGCAGCTTGTAGCTGTAGACCTTCGAGAGCATGTCTTCGGTCGGGAAGACGAGCGGGGAGTCGGCCACCGCATTCAGGTAGTCCGCCGTGTCCGGGTCGCCGCCGTCCGCCGCGTCGGTCGCGTCCTGCTGGATGATCGCCTTCGCCTCGGGGACCGGGCAGATGTAATTCACCCACTCCGTGATCTGGGCCGCGATCGCCGGCTGGTAGACGAAGTTCATGAACATCTGGGCGTCGATCGGGTGCTGGGCCTTGGCCGGGATGCACATGTTGTCGACCCACAGGATTCCGCCCTCGTTCGGGACGACGAACTTCAGGTCGGGGTTGTCGAACTGGAGCTGGAAGATGTCGCCCGACCAGGCCATCCCGAGCCAGATGTCGCCCTTCGACAGGGCGTCCGCGTACTCGTTGCCGTAGTACTGGCGCACGATCCCCGCATTCGCCTGGTCGAGGAGCTTCTTCTGGGCGTTCTGGACGTCGGTCAGCGTCGCGTCCTGCGGCTTCACGCCGATCCCGAGCAGTGCCAGGTTCATCGTGTCGCGCATCTCGGTGAACATCCCGACCTTGCCTTTGAAGGCGGGATCGAACAGGTCGTTGAAGCTCGTGATCTCGCGCCCGGTGAGCGTCGGGTTGTAGCCGATGCCGGTGATCCCCGACTGCCACGGCACCGAATGCGCGTTGTTCGCGTCGTAGGTCGGGTTCTTGTACTTGTCGCCCGCGTGCGCGGCGAAGTTCGGGATCAGCCCGGCGGTATCGATCTCCTCGAGGAAGTTCAGACCGATCATTTTGCCGATGAGCCAGTCGGTGAGGACCATCAGGTCCCAGCCAGTGTCGTTGCCGGCCGACAGGTCAGGCTGGATCGTGCCGAAGAAGGACTGGTTGTCCTCGATCGACTCGGTGTACTTCACCGCGATGCCGGTCGCTGCCGTGAAGTCCTCGATCGTCTTGTGCTTCGTCGGGTCCTCGTCGTCGGTGTCAATGTAGAGCGGCCAGTTCGCGAAGTTCAGCTGTCCGGCGGGGGTCGGCACCGGCGTGGGGGCCACCGACGTGCCAACCGACGCGGGTGCCGCGCTCGTGCTCGGAGCGGTGGACGTCCCGGAGATGCCGCACGCGGCCAGCAGGGCAGAGATCGAGAGTGCTCCACCGACGTAGGCGCCGCCCTGGCCGGCTCGCTTGAGGAAATCGCGCCGGCTGAGGCGGCCGTTCGCCACCATCCGCGCGATTGCCGCCTCGATCGCGGTCTGCTGTTCGGTGCCGTCAGTCATCGGTCTCTCCTTCTGGGCTGTGCGGGTCGCTGGGGTGATGTTCATGCGGCCCCCCGATCACGAACGTGTGCTGTGGATTCCAGGTGAGGCGCACGCGCTGGCCGTCTGCGAGCGCTTCCTGTGCCCCGCTGGTCTCGAGGTTCTGCGCGTAGACCGTGAGCCGCTGCCCGCCGCCGGTGTCCACGAGGTACTGGGTGCTGACGCCGACGTAGCTCGCATCCAGGATCGTGCCGGTCAGAGCGTTCAGGCCCGGCTCGGCCGCCGCCGCGCCGGAATCGGTCATGGCGACGATGCGCAGCTTCTCGGGCCGCACGCCGACGCGCACCTCGCCCGAGTCGCCGTTGATCGCCGCAGCGGGCGCTCGGACGACGTTTCCGTCGCTGAGGCGAACGACCGCCATCTCTCCCTCGCGGCCGGTCAGGGAGCCATCCAGCAGGTTGCTCACGCCCAGGAAGCCCGCCACGAACGAGGTCCGGGGACGCTCGTACAGCTCCTCCGGATTGCCGAGCTGCTCGATGTGACCGGCCCGCATCACGGCGATCCGGTCGCTCATCGTCATTGCCTCTTCCTGGTCGTGGGTCACGTAGATGAACGTGATCTCGACCTCGGTCTGGATGCGCTTCAGCTCGATCTGCATCTGCTTTCGCAGCTTGAGGTCAAGTGCGCCGAGCGGCTCATCGAGGAGAAGGACGCGGGGGCGGTTGATGAGCGCCCGGGCGAGCGCAATCCTCTGCTGCTGCCCACCGGAGAGCTGGGATGTCCTGCGTCGCTCGTGGCCGGGAAGCTCCACGAGATCGAGCATCTCGCCGACCCTGGTCCGGATCTCGGCGTCGTCGACGTTGCGACGGCGGAGACCGAACGCGACGTTCTCGAAGACGTTGAGATGGGGGAAGAGCGCGTAGCTCTGGAAGACGGTGTTCACGTCGCGGCGGAACGGGGGCTGGGCGGTCACATCCGCCTCACCGAGGTAGATTGTCCCGGCGGTCGGCATCTCGAAGCCACCGATCATCCGCAGCGTCGTGGTCTTGCCACAGCCCGACGGCCCGAGCATCGAAAAGAACTCGCCGCGCTCGATCTCGAGGCTGAGATCGTCAACGGCCGTGAGCTCGTGGAACTGCTTGGTGACCCGCTCGAGACGGACGTCGTGTTCGGCCACTCGGGGTCCTCGTGCCACATTGGACGCACGTTGGAGGAGGCAACGTTGCCGAGTTGCGGCAGGCTTCTCGACCTGCGGAGTATACGCGCCGCCTGCAACCGATTCGGGGGCGCATGCGTCTATGTCCACATGGCAAAGCCGAGCCACGCGAAGCGCACACCGCCGCGACCGCCCTCGAACAAGCGACGCCGGGTCGCCAGGCTTCGCGCCGACGAGCGCCGCGCCGTTCGCGAGGTGGAGCGCTGGCGTCGAGGCCGCTGATAGACTCCCACCCAGCATGGACTTCGCGCTCTCCGCGCAGCACGACGAGATCCGGCACACCGTTCGCGACTTCGCCGAGCGCGAGATCGCCCCGGTCGCCGACGAGCTCGAGCGACGTGCCGAGTTCCCGCACGAGATCATCCGCAAGGCGGGCGAGCTTGGGCTGCTCGGCGTCCCGTATCCCGAGGAGGTGGGTGGCACCGGCCTCGACGCGCTGGCCTACGCGATCACGATCGAGGAGCTCTCACGCGTCTCGGGCAGCGTGGGGATCATCGTCAGCGCCCACACCTCGCTCGGCTGCAACCCGCTCTACCTGGCCGGGACCGATGCGCAGAAGGAGCGCTACCTGCGCCCGCTCGCGAGCGGGCGGGTCATCGGTGCCTACGGGCTGACCGAGCCGGGGGCCGGCTCCGACTCTCGGGGGACGAAGACGCGCGCACGCCGAGACGGCGCTGAGTGGGTCCTGAACGGCACGAAGCGGTTCATCACGAACGCGGGTGTGGCGGGCACCTACATCGTCACCGCGCTCACCGATCGGGAGGCGGAGTCCGGCCGGATCAGCGCCTTCATCGTCCCCGCCGATGCGCCCGGCTTCTCGGTCGGCCGGATGGAGGAGAAGATGGGGCTCCACGCCTCGAACACCGGGGAGCTCCTCTTCGACGGCTGCCGGATCCCCGCGGAAAACCTGCTCGGCGAGGAGGGGGAGGGCGACAAGCTGTTCCTCGAGACGCTCGACGGTGGCCGGATCGGGATCGGCGCCATGGCGCTCGGGCTGGCGCAGGCGGCGTACGAGGCGGCATCGGCCTATGCGAAGGAGCGTGAGCAGTTCGGGCGACCGATCGCCTCGTTCCAGGGAGTGGCGTTCATGATCGCCGACATGGCGACCCAGATCGACGCTGCGCGCCTCCTCGTCTACCGCGCCGCCTGGCTCAAGGACCAGGGCAGGGCGTACACCACCGAGGCCGCGATGGCGAAGCTGTACGCCTCCGAGGTCGCCCGCCAGGTGACGAATGACGCGATCCAGGTCCACGGCGGTTACGGGTACGTGGCCGAGTACAAGGTGGAGCGCTACCTGCGCGACGCGAAGCTCACCGAGATCGGGGAGGGGACGAGCCAGATCCAGCGCCTGGTGATCGCCCGCAACCTCCTCGGCGTGCGCGCGATGTAGCTGCCTCGCGGCCGACTCCTCATGCGCGCGCCGGAGGAGCGCCAGGCGCTTCGACGATTGAGCGCTGGGTCCCGACTGCTCACACGCGCATCCGGGGAGCGCAATGTGCGTGGAGCGGGTCGGCGGCCTCTCAGGAACGCCATCGCTGAGCGTGGGCCTGGCGCTGACAACGGCCTGCGTTTGCTTTCGACCCGAATAAGGTGCCGGCCACGCGCGGTTGAGCAGTCAAACTGACGAAGCCGCGCGAACTGACGAAGCCGCCGACTAGCGATCGCCGGCCACGTCGCGGCGGCGACCCGCGATCGCCGCGAAGGCGTCCAGCGCGGCCGGGTTGGCGAGTGAGCCTCGAGAGGCAGCCACCTCCACCGGCGTGCCGGTCAGGATCCGCTTGATCGGCACCTCGAGCTTCTTCCCCGACAGCGTCCGCGGCACGGCCGGAACCGCGAGGATCCGGTCCGGGGCATGCCGCGGCGACAGGCTGGAGCGGAGCGCGGCGCGAATCCGTGCCTCGAGGTCGGCGTCGAGGTCAAACCCGGGGCGCAGCGCGACGAAGAGGAGGAGCTCGTCGCGCTCCTCGAGGTGGACGACGACGCTGTCCGCGATCTCCGGAAGGGACTCGACGACGGCGTAGAACTCGGCGGTCCCGATTCGGACCCCGCCGCGGTTCAGGGTCGCGTCCGATCGACCGCTGATCACGCAGCTGCCACGCTCGGTGAACGTGACCCAGTCGCCGTGCCGCCAGACGCCGGGATAGACGCCGAAATACGCGTCGCGGTACCGAGAGCCGTCCGGATCGTTCCAGAACGCGACCGGCATGGAAGGCATGGGCGCGGTGATGACGAGCTCGCCCTCCTCGCCGACGAGCGGCTTCCCCTGCGGCGAGTAGGCCTCCACGGCACAGCCGAGGTGGCGGCAGCTGATCTCGCCCTCCCAGACCGGGACGAGTGGCGCCGCCCCCACGAACGCGGTGCACACGTCGGTTCCGCCCGATACGGACTGCAGATGGACCGATGCACCCACCGCGTCGGCCACCCAGCGGAACCCCTCCGCCGGCAGCGGCGCCGCGGTCGACCCGATCGCCCGCAGCGCCCCGAGGTCGGCGATCGCCGCCGGCTGGACGCCGGCCTTGCGGCAGGCCATCAGGAACGGGGCGCTGGTGCCGAACAGGGTGACCCCCAGCTCACCGACGAGTCGCCACAGCGCGCCGAGGTCGGGGTGGGCGGGGCTCCCGTCGTAGAGCACGATCGTCGCGTCCACCAGCAGGCCGGAGACGAGGTAGTTCCACATCATCCAGCCGGTGGTCGAGTACCAGAAGAAGCGGTCGTCCGCGCCCAGGTCGTGATGGAGGGCGTGGATCTTCAGGTGCTCCACGGTGATTCCGCCGTGCCCGTGGACGATCGGCTTCGGGAGTCCCGTCGTGCCGGACGAGTACAGGATGTAGAGCGGGTGGTCGAACGGCAGCGCCTCGAACGCGAGCGCGCCCGGCTCCGCGCACAGCTCGTCCCAGGTCACAGCGTCCGGAATCTCGGCTGTGCCGTCGAGGTAGGGGAGCACGACCGTGGCGCGCAGGGAGGGGAGCGCGCCACGGATGGTGGCCACCTCATCGGCTCGTGGGAAGTCCCGACCCCCGTAGCGGTAGCCGTCCACGCAGAGCAGTACCGCCGGCTGAATCTGCCCGAAGCGGTCGATGACGCTGCGCGTCCCGAACTCCGGTGCGCACGAGGACCAGATCGCGCCGAGTGAGGCTGTCGCCAGCAGGCCGACCACCGCCTCCGGCACGTTCGGCAGGTAGGCAGCCACCCGGTCGCCGGGACCGATGCCCAGGCGCTGCAGGCCGGCCCGGGCCCGTCCCACCGCGTCGCGCAGCTGGGCCGCGGTCAGGGTCCGGGGCGCGCGGGACTCCGAGCGGGCTACGATCACCACGTCGTCCTCCGCCCGCGATCGGAGGCGCAGGGCCTGCTCGGCCCAGTTCAGACGCGCGTCCGGGAACCAGCGAGCGCCCGGCATCGATCCGTCCATGAGTGCGGCTCCCGGCGCCACGGGCGGGCCGACGTCGAAGGAGCGCCAGATCGCGCGCCAGAAACCGTCGAGATCGTCGATCGACCAGCGCAGGAGCGCGTCGTAGTCGGGGAGCCGCGGGCCGCCGTCCTCCTCGACGCCGGTCATGAAGCGGCCCATCCGGGTCCGGGCGCGGGCGTCGGGTGGGGGTGACCACAGGATGGGAGGGACTTGCATTCCGGCGGCCATGATGCCAGAGGCCGGGCGGCGCGCGTATCCTCGGCGGGCGATGGTCTCACCCCGCCGTCCCAGGACCCGGCCGTCGAGCGGGAGCGTGGCCAGGCTCCTGGCCCTAGGCGCCCTTGCCGGGTTGACGATCGGTCTGCCCGAAGCTGCTCGCGCCGCAACGACCATCCCAGACGACCAGGCGAGGCTGCTGCCCGGCACTGTCATCGCCGCGGTGGTGGGTGACGTGAACGGTGACGGGGTGCGCGAGCTCGTGCGGATCGTAGCCGACGGTGGCCAGCCGGCGGTGCAGGTCGTCTCGATCGGCGCGGGCGGCACGGTAACCACGCACGGCGAGGCAATCCTGAGCCGCGTACTCGCACCGGCCGACCCGGCGTCGTCAGGGGACGCGAACGGGATGGTCGCCCAGTCGCTCAACGACCTCGCACGGCTGCTCGTGGTGCGCGTCGCCGGCCACGAGCGCGTGCTGGTCGCGACCGAGAGCGTCGATGCGCTCGTACGGAGCTGCACCTGCCTCAGCCTGTGGCAGCTGGCGATCAATCCCACCACCGACGCCACCGAGCTGCGGCTCCTGCCCGGTCAGCACGTCAGCGCAACCGGGGTGACGGTAGCCGACCTCGACGGTGACGGGACCGATGAGCTGGCCGTCGCGAACCCGCCAAGCCTCCGTGGCGCTCCGGATCGCGAGGTGACCGTCCTCCGCTGGCAGGGCACGACCTACGCGGATTCGGCCGATGCGTGGCACCTCCCGCCCGTCGGCTCGGACATCGTGAACATCGGCGATACCGATGGTCTGCCCGGCGACGAGCTGGCCATGGTCGCGCTCGTCGACGTGACCGGGGCCGCCTCGCCCGCCGCCCTGGTCCGCCTGGCCCTCGACCCGCAGGTCGGCGCGCGCCAGGACATCGCCAGCCTGCCCTTCCCGGGGGTGGCGGTCGGGATCCAGGGGCCGTCGGGGCCGCGGATCGCGATCGCCTCACCGGCGGACGGCACCGCGCTGCTCAGCTGGCCGGCCGGTCAGGATGCCTTGGTCGAATCGACCTCACGCCGCTCCGGGGTGCCGCTTGCCGTCCTGGGTGTCGGAGACGCAGCACGCCTGCTCCTGCTCCGCGACGGTCAGTTCGTAGACGTGCTGGACGGGACGCTGCTCCCTCGGCAGGGCCTCACCGGCTCACCGGCCGCAGCTCCGTTCCTGGACAGCGATCTGCCGCCGTTCGTCGGGATCCTCCCCGGTGGCCTTCCCGAGGGAAGCGATGCGGTGATCTTTCGTGGTCGGCTGGCCCAGGCGCCAGGGTCCACCGAGGCAGGCGTGACGGGCCTTGTCACGAATTTCATGGCGGTCCTGCCCGGGGTGCGTCCGGTCGGCGTCTTCGGCCACGACGGCAACTGGATGGGACTGGTGGACGGCGCGGTGGCGATCAGCCGGGATGGGGGAGCGTTCGGTGGCCCCGCGTCCCCGGGCACCGTCCTCTCCGTGGTGCCGACGGCCGAGGTCCTGACGCCCGAATCGGGCCAGGGGTCACTCCAGCCGGAGTGGATCGGCGCAACGGCGATGGGCGTTCAACCGGCGCGCGCCACGCTGGGCGCCAGCGGCGCGTTCCAGATCGGCGTGACGGCCCCGCCAGGCTCGCGCGTCGCGCTCGACGCGTCGGATCCGCTGTTGGCCACCGGCGGCAGGACGGACGAGTCCGGCCATCTCACGCTGAACATTCACGCCGCCGGGCCGTCGGACGGGTCCGATTTCAGCTTCTCGTTCCGTCTCCAGGTGGCGACGCCCGGCGGGCACGGTTACGGTGACGTCTGGGAGGTGCAGATCCTGCGCCGGCCGCCTCCGCTCAGCGCATCGGCCTCGACGACCTCGCTGGCCTTCGACGTGCCGATCCACGGCCAGACCCGCGCGGGCGCGTCGGTCACGATGGATGGGGCGCCGGTCGAGGTGAGCGGAGATGGCACCTTTGCCCTGACGGTCCCGGGTGGGATCCTGCCGCGTGACGTCACGATCGTGGCCACCGACGCGGTCGGCAACCAGGCGCGAACGACGCTGAGCGTGGTGGCGATCAGCGACTATCGGACCTGGCCGTGGATCCCGATCGTGATCGTGCTCACCCTGCTGGCCGGCGCGCTCCTCTACCTTCGCGCGCCGCATGCCGGCAGCAGCCGCACGGGGACCCTCGAGGAGATCGAGTAGGAGCCGCCGAGCATGCCCCGGACCCGTCTGGATCGAAGGTATCGTTGCCAATCCTCGCCACACGGGGGACGATCGCGGCTGTCGTGAGCACGAATCGACTCCATCTCCCCGAGCTCGAGCGTCACATCGAGCACCAGCGGCGCTCCCAGGAGCGCCAGCTCGTCGTCGCGCGCTACGCACTGGTGGCGGCCAGCGTGCTGGCCATCCTCGCCTTCCGCGACGAGCTCCACTCCGCCGGCTGGCTGCTCGGGCTGGCGGGAGCGGTGGCCGTCTACAACACCGGTGTCTTCTTCCTCGTCGGGCGCCTCCCCGCCCGCGACGTCGGCATCCTGGCCACGGCGCTCGACATGGTGGTCGTGACCCTCGGCATCTACGCGGAGCCGACCGCCCTCGACGCCTACCTGTTCTACTGGCCGGTGGTCCTCGGCGTCGCGCTCCGATTCGGCCTGGGCGCCTCGATCTGGGCCTCGCTCGTCGTCTCGTTCCTCTATGCGTCGGTCGTCGTGCTGGCGACCGGATCCGACGCGCAGGTCCGCCAACTGCTGGCCGTGCGGCTCGTGTACCTCGTCGGGATCGGGATCGCATCGGGCGCCTTCGCGCGGGTCGTGATCGCCCGTGCCGGAGAGAACGCACGGCTCGCGGAGCAGCTGGAGATCGAGGAACGGGAGCGGGCTCGGGCCCGCGAGGCGGAGCTCCTGAGCCAGATGGCCCGCGAGTTCGGGTCCTCGCTCGACCGGGAGACGACAGGCCTCGCGATCCTCCACGCGGCCGCACCGCTCCTCGGCGACATCGCCTGGCTGCTGCTCGTGCAGCCGGCCGATGAGGACGGTCCGGCGCGGCTCGGCCTGGCGCAGGTCACCGGGCGCGACCCGGCCCTCGCCGAACGGCTGGCCGGGTATCTCGACGAGCGTGGAGGGGGGCGCGTCGGCGAGGGGATCGCGGGCGGCGCCGCGGCCACGGCGACCGCGGTGGTTGCCGGCGAGGAGGGTGAGCTCGAGCCGGCGCCCGGCGACCCGGACGGGGTCGCGCAGCTCGGCATGCGATCGATCCTGGCGGTCCCGATCCTGAGCCGCGGCAACGTGCGTGGCGTGCTGGCGGCCGCCACCGTCGGCGCGCATCGGCTCGGGGAGGGCGAGCTCCGGCTGGCTGAGGCCATCGCCGAGCGAGCCGGTCCCGCGCTCGAGAACGCGACGCTGTGGGCCGACCTCCAGGAGCAGATGCGCCGCGTCCAGGAGGCGCAGCGCATCAAGGACGACTTCCTCTCGATCGTGAGCCATGAGCTGCGGACGCCGCTGACCAGCATCCAGGGCTACGCCCAGCTGCTCGAGGCCCGGCTGCGGGACACGGCCGGCAGCAAGGAGCTCTCCCAGCTGCGCGTCATTCGTTCCCAGGTGACCCGCATGCGTCGTCTGGTTGACGACCTGCTCGACGTGAGCCGCATCGATCGCGCGGGGGCGGTCAGCATCGAGCCCGAACCCATCGACCTGGCCGCCGAGATTCGCGACGCGGCGGCACGTGCCGAGCGCGAGCACCCCGACCGGCAGCTCACCGTCGAGGTCGCCGCGGAGCTTCCGATCCGGGCCGATCGAGATCGGATGGGCCAGGTTCTCACCAACCTGCTCGACAACGCCGTGAAGTACTCGCCCGAGGGCGGGCCGATCGTCGTGCGTGGCGGCACCGTCGACGGCGGGGTGGAGGTGACCGTCGCCGATGCGGGCATCGGCATCCCCCCCGAGCAGATCGACCACGTCTTCGAGCGCTTCTTCCAGGCCGATGCCGACACGCGCGGGCGTCGCTTCGGCGGGCTGGGCCTGGGCCTGTACATCACGAGCGCCATCGTGGAGGCGCACGGCGGCTCGATCCGTGCCGAGCCGAATGCCGAGGCCGCGAGCGGGACGACGATCCGCGTGCGGCTGCCGCGGGTCCCACCGGCGCTCCCGGAGGTGACCGCCCACCCGGAGTTTGTGGCAGGCCGTGGCCGATCCGCGCGATGAGCGCCGGGCGCTGGTCGGCGAGCTGGCGCGGCGTCACGGCCTGCGCGTGGTGGGGATCACCTCGACCGAGCCCCTCGTCGAGGACCGAGGGCGGATGGAAGCGAGTGTCACGGCGGGCCGTATGGCCCGCATGGAGTGGATGGGTGGCGAGCGACCGGCGATCGCCACTGCACCCCGCACGCAGGTGCCCGCCGCGCGGTCGGTCGCCGTCCTGGCCGCCCCGTACGCGGGTGCCGCGGACCGCGCCGGCTGGAACCGCGAGCCCGGCGCGCTGCGGTCAGCTTTGGGCCCGATCCTCGCTGAGGGGCCGGCCGAGCCGGCAGGCCTCATCGCGCGGTACGCACTGGGCGCGGACTACCACGCGGCGCTGCGGGAGCGGCTGGCGGCCCTTGCAGAGGACCTGCGGGCGACAGGCGTGGGGGTCGCGGAACGGCCGTTCGTCGATGACCGGCCGCTCGCCGAACGCGGTCTCGCCGCCCGGGCCGGCCTGGGCTGGATCGGCAAGAACACGAATCTGCTGACCCACGATCCGGCGGGCTCCTGGGTGCTCCTCGGCGAGCTGCTCCTGACCGACGAGCTTCCGGTGGACGCACCCGTACGCTCGAGCTGTGGCGCGTGCACTCGTTGCCTGACCGGCTGCCCGACCGGCGCACTCGTCGGTCCGCGCACGATCGACGCGCGGCTCTGCATCAGCTACCTCACGATCGAGCACCCCGGTCCCTTCGACGAGTGGGAATCCGCGGCGCTCGGTTCCTGGATCTTCGGCTGCGACGTCTGCCAGGAGGTGTGCCCGGTGAACGCGGACGCGGAGGACGACGGCCCGCTCGCGGTGCCGCTCATTCCGCTCATCGAGTGGCTCACGCCGCTCGGGGCGCGCGCGTTCGACCGCACGCTCGGGCACACCGCCCTCCGTCGAGCGACCCGGCACCGGATGCTGCGCAATGCCCTCGCCGCCCTGGCGAACGCGAGCAGCGCGCGTGATGGCTGGCCGGCTGCGACGCTGGCCCGGGCGCGGGCCGCTTCGGAGCGCGCCTTGACTGACCGTCGCGCGGAGGTGCGCGCCGCTGCCCGCCGGCTGGCGTCAACGCTTGCCGGCTGACGGCGGCGACCCTCGCCATCCGGCGGCACTGTGGCCCGACTGCTCAACCGCTCGTCACCGGCACGCTATCCGGGTGGAAGGTGGAGCGGGACCGATGCGGAGGCGCCGTCCACCTTCGGCGCTCGCGCCGTCTCGCGGCTGCCGGCTCGCCGGACCCGGTTTGCGCTCCTGCCATGCGCGCACGGCGAGTCGGATGCGCCCGACTGCTCAACCGCTCACCAGATGCGCAGCCGGGCAGCCCAGGACGGCCCTCCCGTAGACTTGGCGCATGCCCCGGATCCGGCCGTTCCACGGCCTTGGCTACGCGCTGGCTCGCTTCGGGTCGGAGCGGGCAGCGGAGCGCGTCCTGCTACCGGACGAACCCGCGCCGCACCCGGGCCGCCTGATCGCGGACCTGACCGACGTCGTCTGCCCGCCGTACGACGTGATCTCGCCGCAGCTCCAGGCCGAGCTCCTGGCACGCCACGAGCGCAACGCCGTCCGCCTCGAGCTCAGCGCGGAGCCGGATCCGCACGCCGCGGCGGCGGCTGCGCTCGACGCCTGGCGCACCGACGGCACGCTCGAGCGACGGGCGGAGGCGAGCTTCTACTACTACGGCCACGCCACGCCCACCGCGCCCGGCGAGCCGACCGTCCAGGGCGTGCTGGCCCAGGTCCTCCTGGAGCCATACGGCGGCGAGGTCCGCGCCCACGAGCACACGATGCCCGGCCCGCGGGCGGACCGCCTGGCGCTGCTGCGGGCCACCCGCACGCAGCTGAGCCCGATCCTGGCGATCTACTTCGATCGGTCGGAACGCTACGCGCACGTCATGGGCCGCTCGTGGACCGATGAATGGCGCGCCCACGACACGGACGGCCTGCTCCACACGCTTGCGGCGGTCGAGCCGGACGAGCGGCTTCGGAGCTTCCTCGCGCGGCAGCGCCTCTACATCGCGGACGGGCATCATCGCTACGAGACCGCGCTCGCCTACCAGGCCGAGGTCCGGGCCGACCCCGAGCTGGCATCGGCGCCCCCCGGCAGCCTCGGCGCTGACTGGATCGCAATGGTCCTCGTGAACGCCGAGCTCGAGGAGCTCGCGATCCTGCCCACCCATCGGCTCATCAGGCGCAAGGCGGATGCCGATGCGCTGCGCGCCGTCGTCCGCGACGCCGACCCGCTGTGGCAGGCGATCCCGCTCGAACCTGCCGCCATCCCGGATCGACTCGCAGATCTGGGCGACGCCGAGGAGCCCGTCTTCGGGATCCTCCTGCCGGGCGAGGGGTGGCTGCTCGTCGGGGACGCGGATGGGGTCGCGGATCGGATGCGTCGCGAGCGTGCCTCGACCGCGGTGCGCGGCCTCGACATGGCCGTGCTTCACGCCGCCCTGCTCGACGACCGGCTGGGGATAAATGGGGAGGCACTCGCCGCCGGGGAGCGGCTCGCCTACACTAGGAGCGAGGCCGATGCTGCTGATCGCGTGGCCCGTGGCGAGGCGGCCGCTGCGATCCTGGTGCGACCCACCCGACTCGAGCAGCTCGCCGCGGTGGCGAGCGCAGGCGACGTGATGCCCCAGAAGTCGACCTACTTCTACCCGAAGCTGCTGACCGGGCTGGCTTTCAGCCCGCTGGAGGACGAATAGCGCCCGATGGTGCAGGCGATCAAGCGCGACGAGGTCTACATCGAGCCGGAGGGGATCTACGTCGAGACCCAGCAGCCCGAGCGCCGCTCGCGGAAGCCCCCGCTGCTCCTCGTCCACGGCGCGCTCACCGGCTCCTGGCTGTGGTCCAGCTTCGCCGGCTATTTCGCCGAGCGTGGCTGGGAGGCACACGCGCTGAACCTGCGCGGCCACTACACCTCCGACATCGCCGACCTCGGGAGGGTCCGCATGCGCGACTACGCCGATGACATCGGCGTCGCAATTCGTCAGCTCGGGCGCCCGCCGGTCCTCATCGGCTGGGGGATCGGCGCCCTGGCCGCCATGCTGTACGCCGAGCGCAGCCCGGTCCTGGGCCTCGTGCTGCTCGCACCTTCGCCGCCCGCCGCCGCCCTGCCGCGACGTCCGAGCGAGCGGGAGCTGCGCGAGGTTCCGGAGACCTACGACGCCGCGTGGTGGGGCTGGCTCGAGCCAATCGAGCGCCTCCGCGAGACCTACACCGACATGACCGCCGACGAGCTCGAGAAGATGCGCGAGATGCTCGCTGGTGCCCGCGAGTCCGGCAGCGCGCGGCGGGAGCGGATGCTGGGCGTGACCGTGGATCCATCACGCATCCGGGCCGACGCGCTCGTGATCGGCGCCGGACTCGACGACGTCATCCATCCGGCCGAGGCGCGACGGACCGCCGATCTGCTGGGGGCCGCCTACGAGTACTTCCCCTCGGCATCCCATTTTGGGCTCGTCATGGGCTCGGAGACGTGGCCCGAGGTCGCGGGGTCGGTCCTCGGCTGGCTAGAGGAGCGGCGCCACGTGATGACCGCCACCCTGTCCGCGGTGGGAGCGGGCCGTTAGCCCTGCCGGAGCTCCGTCGCGTCGGCGGCCCGGTCGAGGACCCGAACGAGGTCGGCGCGGTCGCGGTTGACGATGATCGTCCCGCTCGACCGATGCGCGCGCTCATCGTCCGACCAGTACTCGATCCATGCCTCGGTGAGCGGCACGAGCGGCGGCCGCTCGCTCCAGCTCTCGAGTGGATCGTCGCCCGCGACCACGTGGAGGTTGCCGCAGACGACGAAGTTGCCGGACCAGGCGGCGATCGGAACGGTTCGGGTCGGCCGGCGTTGTGCCTCGTCACCCCGCGGCCCGATCGCGTGGACCGCGATCAGCTCTCCGCGCTCGACGATCGTCTGCTCCGCGGACCGGATGGAGCCGCGCTCGAAATCGGCGACCTCGACGTTCTCCAGCGAGATGCTCTCGCAGGCGTTGAGCAGGTCCGTGAGCCGGGACGCCTCGAGCCGGACCCAGCCGAAGAGCCTGCTGCTCGCCAGGTAGGCGGCAAACGGGATGAGCGGGACCTCCCGGAGGAAGTCCGGCTCATAGACGTCTTCGGACGTGGGTTGCAGCTGCAGGTCGAGTCGACCACCGGGGCGCGTGACGGACATCGTCCGTTCAGGCTAGCGCCCGGGGTCGCCTCGAACCATGGCGTGATCGTACCGATGGCGGAGGCGGTTCGTCCCCGTCAGGTGGCCACGCCGCGGCTCACCAGTTCGAGCAGGTGACCTCGAACGTTCCGGACACCATCTTGTCGAAGACGGAGGGTTCCTCGGTCACGTACTGATTGCGGTCCAGCGCAAAGAAGGTGCCGGTCGCCGTCTTGTCGGCGATGTCGAGGCTGTCGACGCGCGGGCCCTCCCAGGTGGGCATGTCCTCCAGGGTCGTCCCGTACGCGGCCCAGAAGTGATCCCCGGCCGTGATCGTGATGTCGTATGCCTCACGGGCATCCCACTCTTCAAGCGTCGGGGGGAAGAGGACCGAGAACCGGTCACCGCTGCCGTCGGTCGCCTCACCGCCGGCCTCGTAGTTTCCCTCCTGGATGGCACAGCCGAACTGCGCGACGGAGAACTCGTACGTCGTGTCCTCGACGACGATCGTCGCCGACCCGTAGCTGCTGTCCCCTCCACCGCCGCCCTTGGATGCAGCGGCGGATGCGCCCGCGGCCGAGGCGCCCGCGGCGGCACGCGCCCGCCACGGAGGCATCCGCTGATTCCTGGCTGTCCGTGCTCGCAGCTCCACCACATGCGGCGAGACCGACCGCAAGCCCCAGCACCATGCCGCCTATCCCACGGCTTCGCATAACCTGCTCCCTTCCGATGCCGGGCGGGTTCACACCTGTCGGGATCGCCCGAGCGGGGCCATTGACGCACCACACGGGAGAACCGTCATGAGTAGTCGGCTACTCAGGGCCTGTGGATGAACTCAGCGCCGACAGGCGAAGCGCGTAGCGCGTCGCGCTTGTGGCTGCGACCGGGCGAGGAGGTCTGCGCGGCGCTTGACCGTGGCAGTGCCCAACGACATGCTGGGTGTGGCACTCGCGCCATTCGACGCGGGCACGCGGTAGGGGGATTCTGATGCGGAAGCTGAACATCCGTCAGGGCATAATCGGCGGCCTCGTCGTGGCTCTCGTCGGCGCAGCCGCGGTTGCGGCTCGCTCAGCCGACCCGTTGCCGACGTTCGCCTCCGTCCTCGCGTTCGCCGTGGCGTGCGTCGCGGTGGTGATCGGCCTGGCCCTTGCGGTCAGTCGTCCTCCGAAGCCACCTGTCCGCTGATGGAGCTAGCCGTCTCCCTCGAGCGATTCGCGCGGCATGTCGTGGATTGAGACCAGCGCCGATCGCTCCTCCGACGGCGGGAAGCGCTCCGCGAAGTAGTCGACCTCGTGCGCAACCAGGTCCCCGGCGAACTCGTAGATCGAGCAGGCCATGTACTCGCCGCCGTCCGGATAGCGAGCCAGCGACTCCGCGGTCACCAGGTCGTCGCCGCTGCGCAGCCGCCACAGTTCGAAGGTCGGGGCCTCGGGACCCTCGACCATCCGCAGCAGGCGGCCGCTGCCCACGATCCGCTCGCCGGACTGCGGGTAGTCGACGACGACGTCGTCGTGCATCCCGGCAACCGCGCTCGCGAAATCCTTGCGGTTGAAGGCATCGATCATCTCCCGCACGCGTTGCTCGAGGTTCGGGTTGGACATCGGTGCCTCCTTCAGCGGTGGTCGGGCGGCCAGGTGCCCATCACCTGGCGCAGGATCGCGAACTCTCCGGTGTGGTACGCGTTGTGGTCGCCGATGATCCGCACGCAGCGGAAGAGCGAGTGGCCGGGGGTCCAGGGGATCGGCTCGTCGAGGTCCCGATCCGGATCCGCGGCGAGTGCCCGCAGCGTCGCGCGATCGTCTTCGAAGCCCTGGACCGATGCCTCCCAGCCGGCGCGGTCCGTCCGCGCCTCGCGCGCCGGCCAGAAGTCAGCCGGCCAGCTCTTCGACGCGTAGTCCGGGTCGGTTATGTACTCGATCATGTCGCGCTGAGTGAGCCGAACGTGCTCGACGAGATGCCAGGGCGTGTACTCCACGTTCGGCGGAAGGGCGTTCATCGCCTCTTCGGGGAAGTCGGCAACGGCGGGCTCGAAGGGCATGTGTGCCCCGCGGCCGTCGAGGAGTGCGAGCAGCTGCTCGCGCGACGCCTCACTCGCCATGACGGTTCGTAGTCTCTCACCGCCACGAGGCTGCGTGTGCGCCCAGTGCACGCACCGGCCAACCGTGTGCGCCCAGTGCACGCATCGGCCAATGATGTGCGCCCAGTGCACGCATCGGCCAACAAGCGGCCATTTCGGGCGTAAATGGGTCACGGGGCGCACATTTCGACCTTCAGCGGCCGGTTTTCGGCGCCTCGTTCGCCGTTGGGGTCGCCTGGCGCACATCCGCGCATCGAGTGGCGATGGGGCCATGTTGAGACCGCGCCGCGGCCGTTGCTATACTCGCCGTCGTCCTCAAACCGGCGACAACGTGCCGCATTCGTCTAGAGGCCCAGGACACCGCCCTCTCAAGGCGGAGATCACCGGTTCGAATCCGGTATGCGGTACCAGCACTCATCCTCGAGGCCCGATTCGTGCTCAGAATCGGGCCTCTCGGGTTCCTGCTGGGCTATCGGCCCCGCAATCTCATTTGAACTGCACGCTCTCGAGCATCGCAATGAAGGTCGCCTTGTCGGTTGGGTCCGTTGCCAGGTGGACGGCGGGGTCGCGGAACGTGAAGCGATAGCCCTGCCCGTCGTGGACTGTGAATGCGAGGTTGATCAGGATCCCGCAGTTGATCGACACCAACTCCCCTGGTTCCCCGCCAACCGTGATGGATTCCACCGACTCCGGGTGCTCTGCAGCCGGGCACGTGTCCTTGTGGACCTCGTAGGTGATCGCGATGCCGTCGGCGGTGTATGTCGCCAGGTCCTTGCTCGTCGGAGCCGCCGCCGCGATCATCGCCGCCGTGCCGGATGAGACGATGTTGTCGTTTACCAGGTCCTGGATGTCAGGAGCGCCGCCGCCGTCCCAGCGCGACGCCGACCATGTCGCCGTCCAGCCCGGCGGGACAGAGATCGAGTACGCATAGAGCCTGGACGTGAACGTCGAGGGTGATGGGGCCAGGGTCGGCGTGGGGGTCGAGCCGGTCGGGGTCGGGGCGGTCCCGACTGACGGTGCCGGTCGCGTGGCGATGACGGCCGCCGCCACGGCGGCCACGGCAATGGCCGCCAGGCCGAGTCGAGCGAATGTGGTCATAGGAATCCTCCACCTCCCGACGAAGAGCGCGCGACGCACCTGCCGAGTGGAGGGAACCTCCTCCAGCACGGCGTGGAGCACGTCATGCGGTGCGACCTGTGGCCCCTCGTCGAGCCAAGCGTTCAGACGATGGTCAAAGGACTTGCGAACGCTCATACCGTCCGTTCCTCCCGCGTGGCGGGCAGGGTGGCGTCCGCCGTCA
The DNA here is from genome assembly GCA_963837425.1 of uncultured Chloroflexia bacterium. Lineage (GTDB taxonomy): Bacteria > Chloroflexota > Limnocylindria > QHBO01 > QHBO01 > CAWINH01. The sequence goes on along the minus strand of CAWINH010000005.1, from coordinate 336,041 downwards.
GCGCGGCGCGCAGCCGACGCGTCGCGTGGTGGAGCCGGGATCGCGCGGTCCCGGCGGGGATGCCCAGGAGATCCGCCACCTCGGTCAGTGGCAGGCCCAGGTAGTAATGGAGCACGACAACGGCGCGCTGCTCGGCCGGCAGGCGTCGAAAGCCGCGCTCCAGCTCGTCCCGATCGGCGACCGAGAGCGCCGTGTCCGGAACAGAGGAGCGGTCAATGCCAAGGAACTGGATCGCCGTCGATAGGCGCCGCTCGGCCCGCCGCTGGCGGTAGCACGCATGGACGACCAGTCGGTACGTCCACGCCTCCCACCGACCCGGCTCCCTGAGCGACGGCACGTCACGCCATGCCTCGAGCAGGGCGTCCTGCGTCGCGTCTCGCGCAAGCTCCGGCTCGCGGAGGATGCGGTACGCGACCGCGTAGAGGCGGTCGATCGCCGATGACGCCAGCACGGCGAACGCATGTGCATCGCCGGCTTGTGCTCGTACGACGAGGGCCTCGTCCACGGTGCCCCACCTTCGCTCGGGATTGGCCTGAGTTGGCCTTCCGCTCATGAAGTATGGTGATCGGCCGAGGCGAAACGTTCAGCGGCGCGCTGACCTCGTCGCTGACCCTGTGGGCGGACCGAACCGGATGGTGACTGGCGGTGGCGCGGAGGTTAGGTGCGCTGCCAGAGGATATGCTGCAGCCCGGAATTCTCCGGTGCAGGAGGCCCACCCAATGGCCTGGCGCGACCTCGTCCCCTGGCTGCTCCTCCTTCATGTGCTGGCTGCGATCGTCGCGATCGGACCGAACTTCGCGTACTCCACCATCCGTGGGCTCGGCCGCGGCGAGCCCCAGCATGCCAACTTCGGCACGCGGGTCTCGCATGCCATCTCCATGCGGCTGGTGTACCCCATTGGCCTCGTCATCCCGGCCACCGGGATCGCCATGATCCTGATTGTTGGCATCGACCTGACCGCCCGCACGTCGTGGTGGCTCGACGCCGCGATCGTGATCTACAGCGGTGTGTACCTGTACTCGTTCTTCATGCAGCGGCGGGTCGTTGAGCAGATCATCGAGCTGACTGCCGCGCCGCCCCGCGCCGGTTCCAGCGGCCCGCCACCCGCGCTTGCGGCGCTGGCGACGCGCGCGGCACGTGGAGGGACCACGATGCTGATCCTTCTCGTGGTGGTGGTGTCCCTCATGGTCGTGAAGCCGCAGTTCTAGGCAGGTACCGCGCAGATGAGCCATCAGGGCCGGTCCTGGAGGCCCGATTCGTGCTCAGAATCGGGCCTGTGGCATGTCTGAGGTGCGCGTTTGACCCTTAACTGACCCCTTAGCTCGGCCGCATTGGGCCTCACGGATAGCGCGACTTACACGTACGACCACGACGCGACTACGCGTACGACCGCGCCGGCGGGCTCAACCCTCCAGCGGGCGCCGGCGAACTTCCTGGCGATGCTCGACGAGCGCACCGCCAGTTAGCCGGCGGTGCGGTCCTCAAGCTCCCAGGCATGGTCCATCGCGTGCTGCGCCGTGCGGCGGATCAGGAAGCGCAGCGGCCATCGGCGCGCCGGCCGGCCCTCGACGTGGTACTCGCGGATCGCGGCCACGTAGCGCTTGCGGAGCGCGGCGAGTTGCTTCGGAGTCAGCCGCGTCTCGTCATCCTCACGAATGCCCACCTTGCGCCAAGAGTTATGTCGTTCCGACGCGTAGACGTGATGGACGATTTCATCCTGCTCGCGGCCGCCGCCGCGCGGGCCCTTGATGAGCGGCGCAGTCACCGCTTCCGCAGCGTCGTCGAAGTGATCCCATGCCGCCTCCATGAGCCGGATCCGCCGCTCGAGCTCGTCATCGGTGAGTGGCTGCGCCTCGACGGTGGACGGCACGTGGGCAACGCCCCACCAGTCGGTTGACGTGTTGCCCGGGGTGCGTTCCACGATATGCGGCATGACGCCTCGGAGGAGCTCGGAACGGAGGCCGACGCGCTCCGCGACCGGCGCGTAGCGCGGTAGATAGGCGCGGAGCTTGTCGACGGCGTCGTGCTCGGTCCGACCCCAGCGCTCCAGGCCCGGCCAGTCCGTGGCGGCGGCCACGATCCGCTTGCCCTTCGGACCGATCTCGAGGAGGATGCGTAGCTGCTCCGTCATGCGCATAGGCTACGCCAAAATCTTCGGCATCTTGGTTATACTGTCGGTATGAAGACTGCAATCTCCGTGCCCAATGAGGTCTTCGAGCAGGCCGAACAGTTGGCGCGCCGCCAGGGGCGATCCCGGAGCGAGCTCTACAGTGCTGCCGTCCGCGAGTACGTGGCGCGGCACGCACCCGACGACGTGACCGATGCGATCGATCGCGTGGTCAAGGAGCTGGGTGAAGAACCATCCGCGTTCAGGCGCGCGGCCGCCAAGCGGGTCTTGCGACACGTCGAGTGGTGATCGGCCAGGGCGACGTCTGGTGGGCCGATCTGGCGGAGCCGCGGGGATCGGAGCCCGGTTACCGACGGCCCGTGCTCGTCGTCCAGGCTGACGCCTTTAGCCGTAGCGCGATCGCGACCGTGGTGGTCGTCCCTCTGACCAGCAACCTGCGCTGGGCTGACGCACCGGGCAACGTCTTGCTGAAGGGGCGATCAGCCGGTGTGGGGCGCGATTCGGTGGCCAACGTGTCGCAGATCGTCGCCATCGACCGGACGGCGCTGACCGATCGGGTCGGTCGGATCTCGTCGGCGAAGCTCGACCTCGTCCTCCGCGGCATCGACGTCGTGCTGGGTCGCTGAGGCGGCCCGCTACCGCGGAGACCCACAGCCCTGACGATTGCCCCATCGCGCCCGTCCGGTGACCGTACGCTCAGGAACGTTCGCCCGTAGCGTCACTCGGGACTTCGCTCGAGCTTGCCGGGGCGTCCGGCGCGGACTGGCTTGCTGCCACGGCCGTGCGCAGGGACGACTGGGCGCGAGCGAAGACACCGGCCATCATCCGACCGATCACGCGGACGAGGGCCCGCTGGCCGAAGCCCTGACCCGGCGCGGTGTACTCGGTCACCCGCGTCCCACCGGCAACGTCCTCGAGTTCGTACGTCATCCGCATCGGCTTCAGAAGCGGCATGGGCACGTTATTGAGGATCGTGTAGTAGTCGAACGGGCGCCAGTCGAGGATCTCCTCCAGGCTGGCGTTCTTGCCGTGGATGCAGTGGTTCTGCGTGCCGATCCCCCGACGACCATTCGGCGTGTCCTGGTCAATGCGCTGTATTCCGGGCGTCCAGGTGGCCCGCAGTGCGGGGTCGGTGAGGTAGTTCCAGGTCACCGACCGCGGCGCCGGCACTTCGTACGAGGTCACGCCGATCGCCTCGTCGCGGCTGACCTTCACGCGGCGGCGCTCCTGCTCCTCTACCCAGCGCTCGTGGAGGTCCTGGACCCAGCCCTCGACAGGACCGAGCCCCTCGACCTCCTCGGTCTGACGCCGCATCCTGAGGCGGGCTGGATCGACGCCCATGGCGGCGACGACCGCATTGGTGTAGAGCGCGTAGCCGGCGTGGCCGATGACCTCCACCACGTGGTTCTTCAGGAGCCGATGCACCAGGATCACGTCGGACCCGCTCAGCTCCTCGCCGCCCGCCACGTGCTGGCGGCCGAAGGCGCCGTGGTGGGCCACGAACTTGAGGTCGAGCCGCGGGATGAGCACGCAGGCGTTGCAGTCGCACTGCGTCGCGCGGTCGATGGCGTCCTGGCGGCGGCGGAACGCGAAGTACGCCGCGTCGACGGCGTCGAGCAGCATCGAGGCATCGACCCGGTTGCCGGGCACGTACACGAAAACGGCGTCGCCTTCGAGCTTGCTCAGCTTCATCGGCGGCGACAGCGCCCGGACGATCGTCGCAGTCAGATCCTCGAGGACGTCCTGGGCGTGGTCGAGCTCGGCCTTCCCGAGATACGACGTGTAGCCGCTGATGTCGGCGATGGCCAGGCAGCCGGACTCCGTTTCCCGGAGCGCCGCGTGCTTGGGGCCGGGCGAGTTCACGCCATGAGCCTACTCCGCCGCTACCATCAGCAGGCTGTGCGGAGCTTCGGCTTCCCCCTCGCTACAGGCTGCAGTCGATCGCTTGTGACGGGATCGAGATCTCGAAGCTGAGGTCGGCGGAGCCCGCGCCACCGCCGGCATCGTCGAGCGTCATCGAGCCGCTCATCTGGTCCCCCGCGATGGTGAGCGGTGGTCCGTCGATCTCGTCGAGATTGTCGTCTCTCCAGGTCGGGGAGAAGTTCGGGGGAACCACCGCCTCCGCGGCGCCTCCGGTCCAGAGGCCGTTCGCCGCTGGACCCTGGAGGGTCACGCTCTGCGCTTGCAGCACCTTGGACTCCATGCCGTCATCCTCGACGGCCACCAGCTGCTCCGTAAACTCGACCCGGATGAGCAGCTGCAGGTCGTAGCCGTTGGAGAGGGCCGTGAGATCAAGGCTCCCCTCCTTCATATCCGCCTCGACCATGCAACTCAGCACCTGATCCACGGCGTGCGAATCGCCGTCCAGGACGATGGTGCCGCCGCCGCCGGCAGCCGGAGCCTGGGACCCGGCGCCTGCGCTCTCGGATTGCCGGGGAGCAGTGCTGCCGTCACCAGCCGGGGTGCCGCTCGAAGCCGTGGGCCCGGCGTCACCGGCGGATGGGACGCCGCCGCTGCCGCCGCTACAGCCGGCAGCAATGAGTGCCAGCACGGCCATGACCACGAGGATCCGCTGCCAGGCTTGTCGACCCGCGGCCGTCGCTGGCAGGTGGTGCGAGTCGAGTGCCGTCGACGTGATCATCGACCCAGTGTGTTGGGCGGGCGGCTCTCCGTCTTGAGTAATGGACTACTCAAGACGTCATGCTCGATATTCTCGGCAGCACACGAGCCGGCAGGCTGCCCAACGAGGCCCACGAGGCCCTCCGTGCTAAGGCTCGCTGCCCGGAGCGAACGTGATGGATTCATCCACCACGAACCACGTCCCGCTGGTTTTGCCGAGCGTAAGCGTATAGATCATCTCGTTCTCGGGATGCGCGACGGCGAGCGTCCCTCCCGGTTGAACCTGTCCTACGTCGGTCCAGACAGTGGCAGTGGCATGCACGCGCGCGCTGTCGCCGTCGATCACAACATCCGCGATGTCGATGTTCTTGACCCCGGCGGCCAGGTACCGGATGTCGCCGGCCTGCGCGCCATCGACATTGGTCTCCATCGCCTGCAGCCTTGCCTGGAGTACGGGGCCTTCGAACACCGCTGCCAGCTCATCGTGGCCCCGAGCCTTCACGTCCGCAACCATGGCCGCCGGCATCGGTCCGCCATCGTACGAGGTGGGAGGCAGACCCGCTTCTTGTTGGACGTGGATGGCACGCGTCACAACAGTCCGGATGACCTCATCGTCCGCGTTGGACCCAGAGGCACTGGTAAGAACGACTGTCAGACAGATCCCCATGCCGAAGATGGCCACGAGCCATGGGCCCTTAGGGAGGCTCGCCTGCAATCGATGAAGGCTATCCATGTGCGTGCGACGTGCGTGCGACCTCTGTCATCTGCGGGTCGGCGGGCCATGCCAACGCGCGGAGCATCATCTTCCGGCAAGATCCAGTCAAGAGCGAAAGGAAGGGGAGTGCCCAAACGTGACGCTCAGGGTTGAGCCCCTGTCAATCAAGGTCGACCAAGCGGCGCTGGACGATCTTCGCGCCCGGATCCGCGCCACCCCGGTGCCGAAGCCCGCACCCGGCCAGCCTGGCGGCATGGAACCGACCTCTGGCGAGGTTCTCCCATCGTGTTGCTCGGCGATGGGCCACCCCGCGCGTCAGCGGAAGGCCGAGATGATCTGGTCGTTCATCAAGTCGAGCTGGTCGAGCTGGTCGCTGGTCGGCCCCAGCACCACGTACTCGCAACCGGCTTCCTCGAGGTCCTTGAGCCGGGTCACGATGTCGTCGGGCGTCCCCAGGAGGTAGCACTCCTGCAGGTGCTGAAACGTCCGATGCGTTCCCATCACCTGCTCGAAGTAGCCGCGCTGGATCTCATGCGCCTTGTCTCGGTTCGCGGTGTCCACGATGTACGTGAAATTGGTGTGTGCGAACTTCAGCGAGCTCACAGGTCGCCCGCGGGCGACCAGACCTTCCTTGATCTGGCTCCAGTCGCGCTTGATCCACTCCTGGCTGCCCGAGCAGCGACTGATCCAGGCATCGGCGTCCAGGATCCGGTTGAGCACCGCCTTGGAGAGCACCGGCAGGTCGTGGTACTCCGGGTCAGGAATCCGTGAACCCCCGGCGACCCACACCTCGGGCATCTTCGGCGGGCGCGGCTCGATGGTCACGTTCTCGAACCCGTAGTAGGTCCCGGCGAAGCTCACGTGGTCCTGCGTGAGCAGCATGCGGACCGCGGCGAGGATCTCGTCGGTGCGCTTCCCGCGCTCCTCGATCCGCGTCCCCACCGCCCGGAATTCGTCCGGATCCCAGCCACCGCCGATCCCGAACATGAAGTTGCCTCCGGTGAGGTAGTCGAGCGTGGCGATCTCCTTGGCCAGGATCACCGGGTTGCGCAGGGGCAGCACCAGGATCCCGGTGCCGTAGCGCACGTCTGGCGCAAGTGCCGCGGCGTACGTGAGGGTGGTCATGGGCTCCAGCCAGGGCATGCCGTACAGGCCCGGCGCGTGGAGCAGGTGGTCGATCACCCACAGGTCGATGCCGAGGTCGTTCGCCTTGCGCGCGAAGTCGCCGACCTCCGAACGGGCACGCTGATATGAGAGATCGGGATAGCAGTAGGACGGGATCCAGACTCCGAACTTCATTGCGCTGCTGACTCCTGTGCGGACGGTGCGGTCTCGAAGGTGCGGACTTCAAACGTGATGCAGCCATCCGGGGCGCGCCACGGTCCATGCGGCATTCTCGGCGGACGGCAGGCGTACATCCCGGCCCGGAAGGTCTTGTCCATCCCCAGGTCGTGGATGGCACCGGAGACGATCCAGATCTCCTCCCAGAACTCGTGGCGCTGCAGGCCCAGGGGCGAGGTGTCCGTCCCGGGCTCGAACTTGAGCAGGCGCGTATGGCTGCCGGTCTCGTCGTCGCGGGCCAGGGTCATCTCGGACAGGCCCTCGCATCCCGGCACGGGAGTCCAGGTGTTCTGCTCCTCCGGATCGAAGAACTCAAGCTCCGGTTTCGGCATCGTTCAACCTCTAGTCGAGCAGGTCGCTCACCTCGACGGCGTACTCCGCCTCGAGGCGCATGGCATGGAGCTCGTCAACCAGTTCCACGCGGAACCGGGAGGCGTATGTCAGCTCCCCGGCCAGCGGGATCGTCCCGCTGAAGACGAGCACGTTGTCGAGGGTCCGGCCGGTGCGTTCCTCGACGCGCCGCAGGATCTCCTCGGGGTCGAGCAGCGAGGCGACCGGTCCATCCTGGTACGGCCTCTCGGCGTCATCGGCGAACGAGCGAAGCATGACGTGATCCCAGTGCGGACCGATGTCGGCCAGACGCCAGACCCGGCCGCCCACCACCTTGCGGCACAGCTGCTTGGATTTCGCGACGTCGTCACGCTCCACGGCACGGTCGGTGTGATCGCTGGCGACGCCCACGAACCGAATACCCCCGACCCCGAAGAGGATGAACTCGCCCTCGCCGGAGGTCTCCCCGCCCAGGACGGCAACTCGATCGGTCGCCGCCACCAGGTCCGGGGTGACCCGGTAGAAGGCCGGAACGCGCCGGGGCGCGGCGACGCCGTGCTCCGCGAGCTCCACGACGTGGCGCTGAACCGCCTCCTGGTCGCGGCCGGTGTACCCGGCCAGCACCACGTCCCGCAGGTCGAGCTCGACGCCCGCACCGGACAGGGCTTCGGTGAAACGGATCACCGGGTGCGGTCCCGTCCCAGCACGCGGTCGTCCAGCTGGCGGAACTCGGCGCGCACCCGTTGGACCATCGCCGGGTCGATGCTGGCGGACAGGACCGTGGGCTGGAATCCCGCCGACGCCACCGCGGTCCCCCAGGGGTCGACGATCATGCTCCGGCCGCAGAAGCCGGCCCCGGACCCGCCCGCGCAGTTGGCGGAGATCAGCCAGACCTGGTTCTCCAGGGCGCGCGCGCGGTTGAGGATCGTCCAGGCCTCCACGCGCGGGTGCGGCCATGCGGATGGGACCAGGAACATCTCGGCCCCGTTGTCGAGCATGGCGCGGTACAGCTCGGGGAAGCGAAGGTCGTAGCAGGTCGAGATGCCCACCCTGCCGAACTCTGTCTCGAGGACCGTGGGCTCGGTGCCGGGGGTGAGCACCTCCGGCTCGCGCGACCCGTAGCCGAACAGGTGGATCTTGCGGTAGGTCCCCGCGATCCGGCCCGCTCGATCGAGGAGGACCGCCGTGTTGTGGAGCCGGTCCCCGTTGCGCTCCACGATCGAGCCACCCAGCACCCAGGCACCGGCCCGCCGCGCCGCGTCCGCCATGCGGGCGACGGTGTGCCCGTCCAGCGTCTCGGCCTGCGCCGCGTAATCGTCGAAGTTGAAGTACCCCACGTTCCAGATCTCGGGCAGCAGCACGAGGTCTGCGCCGGCCTGTTGCTCCACCAGCCGGGCCGCCCGTTCTACGCGCTCGACGTTGGTCTCATCCGGGGGAATCTCCAGCTGGATGCTCGCTACCTGGATCACGGCTCAGCTCGCCGCGTTGGTGCGGGCGCGGGCCTGGTCGATCCAGGCGCAGACCCGCTCGGGGGTGATCGGCAGCTCGTTCACGAAGGCATGGCCGAACGGACGCAAGGCGTCCTCGACCGCTGCGGCGATGACCGGTCCCGGCGCGATTGCCCCGCTCTCGCCCATCCCCTTCATCCCCTTCGGGGTGAACGCGGAGGGCGTTTCGAGGTGCGCGACCTCGATGTCGGGGATATCGGTCGCCGAGGGCAGCAGATAGTCGAGGAAGGTGGTCGTCAGGAGCTGCCCATCCGCATCGTAGACGAGCTCCTCCAGCAGGGCTCCGCCGATGCCCTGGGCAATGCCGCCGTGCACCTGGCCGTCCACGATGAGCGGGTTGATCATCCGCCCGCAGTCCTCGATCACCACGTAGCGCAGGAGCTTCACCGCGCCGGTCTCGGGATCCAGCTCGACAACCGCCAGCTGCGCGGAGTTGGCGAAGGTGCCGTTCCCCGGATCGGCGTCGTACGACGCGCCGGCCTCGAGCATGGGCGCCATGCCCGCGGGGAGCTTCTCCGGCCGGTGATAGGCGAAGCGCGCCAGGTCGTGGACGTTGATTGCGCGACCCGGGTCGCCCTTGACGCGCACGTGCTCATCCGCGAGCTCCACGTCGCCGATCTGCGCCTCGAGCAGGTGGGCACCAAAGCGCAGGAGCATCTCCCGGATCTCGGCGCTGGCGCGGATCGCGGCACCCCCGGCCAGCACGGCGCTACGGCTCGCGAAGGTGCCCATGCCGTAGGGGGTCGAAGCGGTGTCGCCGAACCTGACGCGCACGTCGTCAAGCGGAATCGCCAGCTCATCGGCCACGAGCTGGGCAATGGTCGTCTCGTGGCCCTGCCCGTGGTTGTGGGTGGAGACATGCACCGTCACCTTGCCGGAGGGGTCCATCCGGATCGTGGTCGCCTCGTAGCCGAAGATGATGGGCACGCCACGCTTGATGAACTCGTTGGTGGTGTGGGCCGTCTGCTCCGTGTAGCAGCCGATGCCAATGCCCAGGTAGCGCCCGTTGCGCAGCGCCTCGGCCTGCATCCTTCGCAGGGCGTCCAGCTCCGAGACCTCGACCAGCCGGTCGATCGACTCGAGGAAGCTGCCACTGTCGTAGACGAGGCCGGTCACCGAGGTGTAGGGGAACTCGTCGGGGCGAACGAGGTTCCGGCGGCGGACCTCGATGGTATCGATCCCGACCGCGTTCGCGATGGCGTCCATCACCCGCTCGATGGTGAAGCACGCCGCGGGGCGGGAGACTCCACGGTACGGACCGAGCGGGCACTTGTTGGTCGTGACGCTGTAGCCGGTGCACTCGTAGTTTCGGAGGCGGTAGGGCCCGGGGAGGATGCCCAGTGCCATCCCGGTGTCCATGGTGGCGGTCCACGGATAGACGGAGTAGGCGCCACAGTCCACGTACATCAGCACGCGCAGGGCGAGCAGGTGACCGTCCCTGTCGTGGGCGACCTGCGCGGTGTGATGGTGCTCGCGGGCGTGGATGCTGGCCAGCAGGTGCTCCCGGCGGTCCTCGATCCACTTCACTGGTCGCCCGGTCTCCATGGCGAGCACGGCGACCACGATCTCCTCGGGGAAGAGGTTGCCCTTCACCCCGAAGCCGCCGCCCACGTCGGGCGAGATGACTCGAACCCGGTGCTCGGGCATCCCCAGGCTGTCGGCGAGGCCGGTCCGCACGAGGTGCGGGATCTGCGTCGAGGTCCACAGCGTGAGCGTCTCCTCGGCGCGCTCGTACTGCGCGATGCAGCCGCGGTTCTCCATGGGGATGGCAGTCTGGCGGTGGGTCGTCAGGTCCAGCTCCAGGACGCCGTCCGCCGCCGCGAAGGCGGCGTCCGGATCGCCACCGGTGAAATGGCGCCTGACGAAGAAGTTGTCCTCCCAGTCGTCGTGCAGCCGTGGCGCGCCTTCCCGGATGGCATCCTCGACGGAAGCCACCACCTCGCGCGGCACGTAGTCGACGTCGACCAGCGCGGCAGCATCCTCCGCGAGGTACCGGTCGTCGGCGAGCACCGCCACCACCGCCTCCCCGGTGAAGAGGACGCGGTCACCCGCGAGCGGCGGGAACCCGGTGCCCTGCCAGGTCGGGTAGGTCGAATCGCATCGAATGGGAGCCGCCCGGCTCGCGATCTCGGCACCGGTCATCACCAGGTGCACGCCGGGGGCGGAGCGGGCCGCGGTCGTGTCGATGGAGCCGACGTCGGCGTGCGCCATCGGGCTCCGGGCGAATGCGACCTCGAGCATCCCGGGAAGCACGATGTCATCCACGTAGTGCGCCTGACCGAGCAGGAAGCGCGGATCCTCCGTGCGCCGGATCCGGGAACCAACCAGGGTGCCTGCCTGGACTCCGGGCTTAATGGCGACGTCAACCATCGGTCCGTCCTCGTTCAGCCATCTGGCGCGCGGCGGATCTGATGGCCTCGACGATGAATACGTATCCGGTGCATCGGCAGATGTTGCCCGCGATCGCCTCGCGGATCTCCTCGTCGGTCGGGTCCGGGTTCGTGGTCAGCAGCTCCCTGGCGACCAGGATCATGGCCGGCGTGCAGAACCCGCACTGCAGCCCGTGATGATCCCAGAACGACTGCTGGATGGGATCCATCTCCTCGCGGGTGGCGCCCAGCCCCTCGATGGTCTCGATGCTCGCGCCGTCCACCTGGGCGGCGAACAGCAGGCAGGAGCGGACCGTCCGGCCATCGACGAGGATCGTGCACGCGCCGCAGACCCCGTGCTCGCAGCCGACGTGGGTGCCCGTGAGGCCCAGGTCGTGGCGGATGAAGTCAGAGAGCAGGGTGCGCGCCTCGACGCGAGCCTGATGCGCGTTGCCGTTGAGGGTGAAGCTGATCTCCGCCCGGCCACGATCGATCATGCCCGGACTCCCTGCCGGGCCATCGTCATCGCGTCTTCGATCGCCCGCCGGACAAGGACCCGGACGACGCGACGACGGAACTCGGCGCTGGCATGGATGTCCGAGACCTCCTCAACCGTGGCGGCCACCAGCTCGGCCACCTCGTCAAGGCTGGTCGATGCGCCTCCCCGGGTCAGGGCCGCTTCGGCCGCGGCCGCGCGCACCGGCCGATCCGCAACGCCCGCGATACCGATCCCGCTCGTTTCGATCGCCTGGTCCGCCATGCGGACGCGGGCAGCCACCGCCACGGTCGCGAAGTCACCGGTCTTGCGCACCGCCTCGTGGAATCCCCACCCCTCGTTGGGAGCCAGAGCGGGAAAGCGGATCTCGCGCAACAGCTCGTCGGGCGCGAGCGCGGTGATGAAGTAGGTCTCGAAGAAGTCCGCGGCGCGTATGACCCGCTCGCCCCCGGGGCCGATGACGGCCAGCTCGGCGTCGAGGGCCACGGCGACGCAGGGCATCTCCGAGACGGGATCCGCGTGCGCCAGGCTGCCGCCCAACGTTCCCCGATGCCGGATCGCCGGATAGCCGATGCGCCCGGCGGCCGTCGCGAGGAGCCCGCAGCGCTGGCGCAGCAGGTCGGAGCCCGCGACCTCGTGGTGCCTGGTCATGGCGCCGATGGCGAACTGCTCCTCTCCGGGGCGGATGTAGGCGAGGCCCTCCACCCGGTTCAGGTCGATGAGGACGGAGGGCTGGGCGAGGCGCAGGTTCATCATCGGGACCAGGCTCTGGCCGCCGGCCAGCAGCTTGGCCTCCTCGCCGTGCCGCCCGAGCAGCTCGACGGCCTCGGAAAGCGAGCGTGGTGCGTAGTAGTCGAACCTGGCGGGTTTCATGCGCTCTCTCGCACGCGACGGAGCCCGTCCGCGCCCCCGTCGGGCTCCACGTGCCGATCGCGGGACAGGCGACAATTCGGGGCAGAAAGGTGGCGGTTCCGGACCGGCATCATGCCACAGTCCGGCGGGATCGGGGGGTTATCCTCGGCGGGGGACATGGCGTCGCTGCGAGGAGTGCATGGAGATTCGGAACGCGGCGCACATCGCCGCCTCGCCGGACCACGTCTGGGCGAGCATCACGGACATCGAGGGGATCGTCCCCTGCATCCCGGGGGCCACGCTGACCGAGCGCGTCGCCGATGATCGCTACGCCGGCGAGTTCCGCGTGAAGGTGGGACCACTTGGGCTCACCCTGGCCGGGGAGGTCGTCGTGGCAGCGATCGACGAGGCCGGTCGCGCCATGCGCTTCCGGATGACGGCCCGCGACCGCCGCGGGATGGGCCAGGCGAGCGCAGACGTGTCGCTGACCCTCAGTGGGGAGGAGAACGCGAGCGACCTCGAGATCCTCGCCGATGCCACCCTGCAAGGACCCATCGCCCAGTTTGGCCGGCCGGCCATCATCACGGCCATCGGCTCACGGATCCTGGGCGAATTCGCGCGCTGCCTCGAGGGACGCCTCGCCGAGACCACCGATCAGTGAGGAAGCAATCTCGCGTCCGAATCGGCGCCGCCAATGGATGTTTCCGAGCGTGCCCCTTCAGATCTGTCCATCCCGCGTCCAGATCGCAAGATCGTGGGCGAACATCGCCCGGCTTGGTCCGAATCGCTCGATCTCTGGGAGCCATGCCGGGTAGGTGGGCACCGGCTCGCTGGCCTCGGTCTCCAGTCGTCGCGCGTACATGGCCAGCGCGAAGTCGGAGGATGACGGCATCGACTGACCGCCGAGCAGCACCGGGCCAGCCGAGGTCGCCACGATCAGCGACTGGTGGCCGGCCGTGTGGCCGGGCGTCGGCACGACGGTCAACCCGGGCAGGATCTCGGTCTCGCCGTGCAGGCGTCGGTAGTCCTTGGTATCCAGGGCCAGGGCATCTTGCACGATCGGCTCTTCGGCTGCGGCGAGGAGGGCATCGGCGTACTCACGATCCTGCACGTAGATCGGCAGGTGGGCCGGCAGCCGGAAGTTCCCACCGGCATGGTCGATGTGCAAATGGCAATTGAGCACCAGATCGATGCCGTCGAGCGCCGTGTCGAGCGCGGCCAGTGCGTCGGTCAGCGAACGCGGAAAGGTGGTCAGCTTCGCCCCGTCTTCTCCCTCCATGACGTCGCTCGGTTCGTCGAACGGGAACCCTGTGTCCAGCAGCACCGTCGCCTCGGGATGGCGGATGAGGTAGGCGACCGCGACGACTCTGTTCCCCCCCAGCCGGTGGTCCGGCGGGAGCGTGAAGTCGCCGGTCACGAAGGGTGTGATGGTGCTTTCCATTCGATTGACCTACTCCAGCCCGGGCGCAAGGGCTCCATGGTAGGCCCCCGTTCCCCCGACCTATGATCCGCGGGTGACCTTCCCCGCCGACTTCGCCTGGGGCTTCGCCGCCTCCGCATACCAGATCGAGGGGGCGGCGGCCGCGGACGGTCGGGGACCCTCCATCTGGGACACCTTCACCCGCAGGCCGGGCGCCATTGCCGATGGCAGCACGGGCGACGTCGCCTGCGACCACTACCACCGCTACCCGGAGGACGTCGCGCTGATGGCCGATCTCGGCGCGCGGGCGTATCGCTTCAGCATCAGCTGGTCGCGCGTTCTGCCCACGGGGACAGGCGCCATCAACCAGCCCGGCCTCGACTTCTACGAGCGCCTCGTCGACGCGCTGCTCGGGGCGGGCGTCAAACCGCTGATCAACCTCTTCCACTGGGACCTGCCGCAGGCGCTGCAGGACCGCGGCGGATTCGCCAACCCGCAGGTCGTGGGCTGGTTCGCCGACTACGCCGCGCTGCTCGCCTCGAGACTTGGCGACCGTGTGAAGGATTGGATGACGTTCAACGAGCCGGCCGTCTTTGCCTTCCTGGGCCATGCCGATGGCATCCACGCCCCGGGGCTCCGTGACTGGCCAACCGCGATCCGGGTGGCTGACAACGAGCTGCGGGCCCATGCCGCCGCCGCCCACGCGATCCGCGCGCTGGTCCGCGACGCGAGGGTCGGCGTGGCGATCGACGTCAACCAGGTCGCGCCGACGACCGGTTCGGAACGCGATCGAGTCGCCGCCGACGCGTGGAGCTCCGCTCGCGACGCGTGGTTCCTGGATCCGCTGTTCGGCCGTGGCTACCCGGCCCTGGGGCTCGACGCCCACCGCGAGGCGGGCCACCTCGAGGGCGTCGACCTCGCCGAGCCGCCGTCCGGCGACCTCGATTACCTGGGCCTGAACTACTACCGGCGCGACTCGGTCAGCGCGCGGTCGGACCGGGCGTTCGACTGGGAGATCGGTGCGGCGCCGGACTCGGAGCAGACCCAGATGGGCTGGCACGTCGCGCCCGACGGTCTGCGAGACGTCCTGCTCGAGCTGAACCGGACGTACGCTCCGTCCGAGATCGTGGTCACCGAGAACGGCGCGGCCTACCCCGATGCTGTGGATCGGGACGGGCGGGTGCGCGATGCTGACCGGCTCGACTACCTGGCACGCCACGTCGCGGCGGCCTCCGACGCGCTTCACGCCGGGGTGCCGCTGACCGGGTACTACGTCTGGTCGCTGCTCGACAACTTCGAGTGGAGCCTTGGCTACAGTCGGCGCTTCGGCCTGGTCCACGTCGACTTCGACAGCGGGCGCCGCACGCCGAAGGACAGCGCGGACTGGTATCGGCGGCTCGTTGCCCGAGCGTAGATCTCCTCGCCTCTCAGTCCGATGCGGAGAGCCCGTGACCGCGTGGATACAGCCCCGCGATCTCAACCGGCAGCCGGCCGACGAACGGCGCCTCGCCCAGCATCGCAGCCGCGAGCGCCTCCATCGACGGCGGCAGGATGCCGTAGCTGCAGACATGGGTACGGGCTGACGGGTAGGCGGACAGGTCCCACGGCGTGCGCAGGGCGACGGTGACGGTCGGCCTGCCCGACGCCAGGACCGCCGCGGCCAGCGTCGCCTGCGCCGGCTGCAGGTGAGCGGAGAACGTCCCAACGACGACGACGTCGAAGGCTGCCAGCCGCTCGAGCAGCCCCGCGATCTCGGCTTCGCCCGGCATCGCCGGCAGGAGGATCTCCTCCACGCCCGCAACCCGGCGGCGCAGCGCCGATGCCAGCGTTGGCGGCACCGTCGACGACGTGTCGGCCGGCGTCAGGTCGGCGGGCATCGGCTGGACGACCGCGATGCGTGTCTCGGCGGCCGGCTTCAACGGCAAGAGCCGGTCGTCGTTGCGGACGAGGGTGATCGAACGTTGGGCGAGCTCGGCGGCTAGTGCCTGATGTTCGCCGCAGCCGACGATGTCGAGCGGCGGCTGGTCGCGACGTTCCAGCCAGCGGCGCAGCTCGTCCAGCCGGCGCCTCGCTGCCGCGTCGTCGTCAGCATCGAAGAAGCCCCGCCGCTCGGCTTGCGCGAGGCCTTCCTCCAGCCGGTCCAGTGCCGACTCGTCCGCTGATCCGAGCAGGACGTCCTCGCCGGCGCGGAGGGCCGCGATGGCCTCGACGATCTGCGCCGATCCCTGGGCCAGGGCGCGCATGTCCAGGGCATCGCTGATCGTCACGCCGCCGAAATGGAGCTCGCCGCGCAAGACGTCGCGCAGAACGGCGGCGGACAGGCTGGCCGGCAGGTCACCGCTCCCTCCGGGCAGCGCGAAGTGACCGGTCATCACCATCCGCGCTCCCGCCGCCACGGCCGCTCGGAAGGGGACCAGCTCCCGCTCCGCCAGCTCGGTGTTCGTCCGTGGCACCTGCGGCAGCTCGTGGTGCGGATCCGCTCGGAGGTCACCCGCGCCCGGGAAGTGCTTGGCCGTGGCGGCCACGCCGCCGTTCTGCAGGCCGCGGACGGTCGCCGCCGCGAGCTTTCCGACCGCCTCGGGATCGTCGCCGAAGCTGCGGATTCCGAGGGCGGGATTGGCCGGATCGTTCGCCACGTCGCACACCGGCGCGTAGTTCACGTTCACGCCAAGAGCACGCAGCTCGCGCGCCGTCGCGCCTGCCACGCGCTCGGCCAGGTCCTCGTCACCGGTCGCGCCGAGCGCCATCGGGCCCGCGAACTGCGTCGTCCCTTTGCCGAGACCGATGAGCTGGCCGCCTTCCTGGTCAGCGGCGACCAGGAGCGGTGGCGCCCCGGCCGGCCGTGCTCGCTGCACGGCGGCGGTCAGGCTGCGGACCTGGGGCGGTTCGGCGATGTTGTGGGCGCGGAAGAGCGTCACCCCGGCGACCCCTAGGTCATGAATCCGGCGTGCCGTCGATGGCGGCAGCTCGGTGCCGGCGAAGGCGATCATGAGCCGCGCCAGGGTCACGACTTCACTGAGCCGGCCAGGATCCCCCTCACGAATGCACGCTGGAGAAGCAGGAAGACGAGGAGTGGCACGACCATCGTCAAGAACGCACCGGCGGTCAGGAGCTGCCACTGGCCGCCCCGGCTGCCGAGCAGGGCGAACAGCGCGGTGGGCATGACCCGCAGGTCCGTTGCCGGACCCAGGAAGGTCAGCGCCACGAGCAGGTCATTCCAGACCCACAGGAACTGGAATATCGCAAAGGCGCCCAGCGCCGGAATGGTCAGCGGAAGCACGATTCGCCTGAAGATCTGCAGGTGCGAGGCCCCGTCGATGGTGGCCGATTCGATCAGGTCGCGGGGCAGCTGCGAGATGAAGTTGAAGAGGAGGAAGATCGCGAGTGGCAACCCGAAGCCGGTGTGGGCGAGCCAGATGCCAATGAACGTGCCGTACAGGGACGCGCTGCTGTAGATCTTGAGGATCGGGATCAGCGACATCTGGATGGGGACCACCAGGAGCCCCACCACGATCGTGAACAGGATGCCGCGGCCGCGGAACGGGATCCAGGCGAACGCATACGCGGCAAACGCCGCAATCGTGATCGGGATGGCGGTCGCCGGGATCGTCACGATCATGCTGTTGAGGAACGCAGTGCCCATCCCGCCGCTGGCGATGACCTGCTGATAGTTCGACAGCGTCCACTGGTTGGGAGCGAACGGGTTCAGGATCGATGTCCACCACCCCGAATTACTGACCAGCTCAGGATTGCGCACCGACGTCACGAGCAGACCCAGGGTGGGCAATGTCCACAGGAAGCAGATCACGATGATTGCCAGCCGCACCGGCAGGCCGCGCAGGAGGGCCGGCCGCCACTGGACGACGCGCGCCGTCATCCCTCCACCTGCTGGCGGCGGAAGTTCCGCAGGTTCAGGTACATCACGGGCAGGACGGCCACGAACAGGAGGGTTGCCAATGCCGCGGCCCGTCCGTCGTTGAAGAACTGGAACATCTCGTGGAACATCCGATTGGCCACGACGTCGTCGTGGAAATGGCCGCCGGTCGTCACAAAGACGATGTCGAAGATCTTGAGAGTGACGATGGCGATCGTCGTGGTGACGGTGATGATGGAGCCCCGGATCGAGGGCACGATCACGCGGAAGAAGAGCTGGCGCTCGTTGGCTCCATCCAGTCGAGCGGCCTCGATGATCTCGGTTGAGACCCCCTTGATCGCGGCCGAGAGCACGACCATCGCAAAGCCCGTCTGCAGCCAGATCATGATCACGATCTCGGCGGGGATGTTGACGGGGCTGCTCGTGAACCACGGTATGGGCTGCCCGCCGAGTCCCACCACCATCGCGTTCAGGAGCCCGATCTGGGGTTGCTGCACCGGCTTCCAGGCGTACACGAACCCCCAGATGACGGAGGCGCCGATGAGCGAGATCGCGAGCGGCATGAAGACGAACGTCTTCGCCAGCGCCTCGCGCCGGATTCGGTCGACGAGGCCGGCGATGATGAGCCCCAGGCCCACGCTGCCGGCCGTCGCCACGATCAACCAGATGATGGTATTGCGCAGGATCTCGATGAAGTCAGGGGTGGTCATGACCTGGTAGTTCGCGACGGTCAACGCTCCCTTCGCATCGAAGAAGCTGCGAGCAAACGTCGCCACGCCGGGATAGAGCAGGTAGACCGAGAGCAGGATCAGCGCCGGGCCCACGAACAACCAGGGCAGGATCCGGTCACGCAGGTCCGGCCGCAGCCGTTCGACCAACCCGCCCCCGCCGATGAACAGCAGCCAGATGCCGCCCACGCCCACTGCGAGGGCGATGACAGCCAGCAGGATCTTGGCCAGGAACTGATCCCCCAACCCGTTCCGCAGCTCGGTCGCGCCAGGCGAGTTGCCCAGCGCGTCGTAGATCCAGGCGAGCAGGTTCTGCGCACCGTGGGGATCGAGCAGGACGCGGATCCCTCCGATGCACAGCGCGAAAGCGATGAGGCCCGCGACGGGCATGGCGAATCGCGATGGCCCAGGTCTCGCGGTGGCCGCAGCTCCAGTCATCGACCCTCCTCGCCGAGCATTGTGACGGGGCGCGCCACCGAGTGTCGGTGGGCGCCCCGCAGATTTCTAGGCCGTCACGAGCTGGGCCAGCTGTCGTCGATTGCCTTCAGGACGGCATCCGTGTTGGTGCCGTTGTTATTCACCCAGTCGACGCTCTTGGTCCAGAACGTGCCGGCGCCAACGGCACCGGGCATCAGGTCCGAAGCATCGAAGCCGATGCCGGCCGCCTTGTTCACGATGTCCGAGGCGACCTGCAGCTTGTAGGCCCCCGCATACCAGTCGGCCGGGGTCGAGGTGTTCGTGGAGATCGCGCTACCTGCGCGAATCCAGTTCTCGAGGCCTTCCGGTGTGGCCATGAACTCGGCAACCGCCCGCACCTCGGGTCGGTCATTGAGGACCATCATGGTGTCCGCCGAGCCCTCGACATTCTGCTGGCTCGAATCGATCGTCGGGAACGCGAAGATTCCCACGTCGGTGCCGACGATGTACTTGGATGGCTGCCCGCTGTCCCGCTGATCCGGGAAGAAGTCAGGCCCGTACCAGGTCGGGACCTTCTGCATCCAGCAGTTCGGGGCCGCCAGGTCCTGGTTGAACATCGGATCCATGGTGGTCTTCTGGTCGGTGTTGATGATCCCCGTCGGGCCGCCATAGACGTAGTTGTCCGTGAAGAAGATCTTCCCCACGTAGTCGTCGAACGCCGACTTGATGCCCGCGTCCTCGAACGTGACTGTGTGGTTGATCCAGTTGTTGTAGTAGTCGAGGCCCTTCGTCTTGAGGACGACCTCCTCGACCCAGTCGGTGATCTGCCAGCCGGTCGCGTCGCCGGGGCCGCCGGCGCTGATGCACCAGGGATTGCTGCCGTCGGCCACGATCTGGTCGGAGAGAGCGATCAGCTCATCCCACGTCGTCGGCACCTGGTAATTCTTGGCGGCGAAGGCCTTGATCGGGTACCAGATCGTCGACTTGACGTCGGCCTTGTAGGGGATGCCCCAGATATGGCCGTTATCGCTCACCAGGCCGATGGTGGCCGGGTGCTCGCTGGTCAGCTTGTTGGCGTCCATGAACGACGCCAGGTCGATCACCTTGCCCTCCGCCGCATAGGCCAGTACCGGCGTCGGCTGCGCAAGCTGGGCGATGTCCGGCGGGGAGCCACCCTCGATCCGGCTCCTCAGCACCGTCTCGTGGCTCGAGGGGACGCTGTCGACCTGGATCGTGATGCCGGTGGCCTTGGCGTAATCAGCCATCGAGGCCTGGAAGTTGGCGAGCTCGCCGCCGGTCCACTGGACCTGGATGTCGACCGTCTTGCCGGCGTACGGCTGGTCGGAGCCGAGTGAGGCGTCGAGCTCGTTGTAGCCGGTCGGGACGGCCGGCACAGCTGCCGCTGGCGCGGACGAAGGCGCTGTGCTCGGCGCTGCGGACTGACCCGCCGGGGCGGACGATGCCGGGGCGGACGATGCCGGCGCCGATGGTGATGGGCTGTTGTTCCCGCACGCGCTCAACAGCAGCGCGACGGCGACCGCAAGGGCGGACGTCGTCCGTAGTCTATTGGCCACGATTTCTCCTCTCCTGAAACTGCAAATGCCTGTGGGTGACGAGTGGCTTCACCGGGTCCACGCAGGGATATCCGCACGAGCCACCAGGAGCCGCCCTGCTGGTTATCGCTCGCTCACCCCCTCTCGTTCCGCCAAGCCGAGGTTGTGGCGAGCAATCGCTGCCGCGCCGCGCGCTCCCGGCGCCTCGGCCGGCGACAGGAGCTCGACGGTCGCGTCACCGAGGGCGGCCTGGATCAGTGGCGAGGCCGCGCGTTCACGGGCGATGCGCGATCGGATGGGTTCGAGAAGACCGGCTCCCGCGGCCGCGACGCCGCCGCCGATGACGACTCGCTTGACGCCAACGGTGAGGGCGAGCGATCGGATCGCTCGGGCCAGGTGGTCTGCCACGCGGTTGGTGATCCGGTTGGCGACCTCGTCGCCGGCAGAACTGGCGCGGAACACATCTGCGGCACTCGAATGGGGAGACAGGACGGAGGTGTGACCGGCGGCGAGCGCCTCATCGGCCTGGCGCCCGATCGCGGGACCGGCGACGATCGTCTCGAGACAGCCGCGCAGCCCGCATGCGCAGACGACTCCATCCGGGTCGGCGACGAGTGGCCCACCTCGCCGGCGAACCCGTTGTCGCCGCGGAGGAGCACCCCGTCGAGAACGACGCCGGCCGAGATGCCGGTCCCGATCGCGAGGAAGGCGACGCTCGCCGGCGCCTGAACCGATCCGTCGGCCAGCTGCACGCTCAGCCATTGCGCCGCCGCGCGTGCGTCGTGCTCGACGAAGACCGGTACTCCCAGCTCCGTCTGCAGCATCGGCCCCAGTCGCATGTGGGTGATACCCAGGTTGACAGCCATGCTCACCGAGCCGTCCTCCGGGTCGACGTGACCGGGGATGGCGACGCCCACCGCGTCTATGTCCCGCCGGAGCTCTTTGCGGGCCTCGTCAACGAGTCCGGCGATCTGGCGAACGAGCGACGACTGGTTGGTTGGCGTGAGGTGCTCGTAGAGGATGCGGTCCCGCGCGTCGACGACGACGACCGCGGTCTTCGTCCCGCCGACGTCGACGCCGGCGACCAGCGGCCCCTCCAGCCCGGGCTCATGGGTCGCGATCACCGCACCAGTCCCAGGCCCAGCTGCTGCTCCATGAGCAGCGCCGACGCGCCCAGCACGACGACGTCGTCGTGGACGTGGCCGAACTCGATCTGCGTATCTTGTGCGAGCAGTGTCAAGACGCTCGAACGCGCCGACCGCCGGACCTCGCTCAGCCATTCTTCGCCCAACGCCGCAACCGGCCCGACCAGCAGGACGTGGCGGACGTTGAGCACGCCGATCAGCCAGCCAACCGCGACGCCGAGTTCGCGCGCGGCGTCGAGGACGATCCGCCGGATGCCCGGGACGCCGGCCAGGAAGGCGGCCACGAGGTCGCTCTCATCGGTGATCGAAGGCTCCATGGCGCCAGCGGCGTCGACCAACGCGCGCATGCTCGCTCTCGTCTCGAGGCAGCCCTCCCCGCCGCAGCGGCACGGCGAGCCGGCGCTGGCCCACCGAGACGTGCCCGAACTCGCCCGCACCGTGACCGTCGCCCTGGAACAGCTGGCCGTTGAGGATGACCCCGGCGCCGACCCCGCGACCCACCTTGATCACGATCAGGTTGTTTGGTCGAGGGCGGCGAAAGAAGGTCAGCTCGGCGAGGGCCGCAGCCTGGCTGTCGTTGGCGACCACGACGGGCACACCGTATCGCTCCTCGAGGAGCGGTCCAAGGCGGACGTCGGCCCAGTCCAGGTTGACGGACCACCGGACGGTGCCCGTGCTCGTGTCGACGATGCCGGGCACGCCGACGCCGATCCCGAGGAGAGGAGACCGGTCGCCGGCGCGCAGGGCATCGACGAGCTGAAGGACGAGCTCGAGGGTCGCATCCCCGTCTCGCGCTTCGAGGGGGAGGCGAAGCGAGTGGAGGATCTCGCCACGCAGGTTGACGACGGCAGCCCTGAATTGCGCCTCGCCGAGGTCGAGCCCGATCAGGTGGCGACCGTCGGGAGCAACGCGCAGCAGGATGGGTGACTTGCCCCCGCTGGACTGGCCACGGCCGACCTCTTCGATCAGGCCGTCGCGGATGAGCGTACCGACGATGTCGCCGACCGAGGTCCGCGTCAGACCGGTGAGCCGGGCCAGGTCAGCGCGCGAGAGTGGACTGTGATCGTGGAGTGCGCGAAGCACCAGTTGCTGATTGAACGTTCGCGTCTGCTGGTGCGTTGCCTTCTCGGGCAGCACCGCCGTTCTGGCGCTCATCCGGGTGGGCACTCTTCCCTCCACAACCACCCCTCACCCCTGCCGGCAACTTTGGCAAGTGACTTGACAAAGCGGGATGTTGCGCCGGTGTCATGACTTTGTCAAGAGAGTGGACACTACCGTCCCCGGATGTGCGCCCGTTCCACCACGGGAGGATCACGCAGCGACGACTCGGTTGCGGCCGCTGCGCTTCGCCATCGAGAGCGCGACGTCGGCCGTCCGCAGCAACGCCTCTTTCGTCGGGTCCGCCGGGTCGATCTCTGCGCAGCCCGCCGACACCCTTGCATGCAGCGGCTTGCCGAGCGGGCCCTCGATCACCCGCTGCTCGAGTCCCGAACGAACCTCCTCTGCAACGCGAACCGCCTCTGCGACCGCGCAGTCCTCGAGGATCACGACGAACTCCTCCCCGCCGTAGCGGGCGACGAGGTCGCTCGATCGCAGCCGCTCGTGCAGCAGCCCTGCGAATGAGCGCAACACGGCGTCCCCTGCCTGGTGGCCGTACTCCTTGTTGAACCGCCCGAAGTGGTCGAGATCGAACATGATCGCCGCGATGCTCGCCTTGCCGCGCATCCGCCGCCAACGAGCAAAGATCAGATCAAGCGACGCGTCGAAATGCCGTCGGTTGTACAGCCCGGTCAGGCCGTCGTGGATCGCGAGCTCGGAAACCTCCTGGTGCAGGTCGGCATTGGCCAGCGCGAGCGCGGTCTGCGCACCCAGCAACCGCATCACCTCGCACTCCGTGTCCGAGAATGGCGAGCGGAGGTTCGCACGACCGATCGAGATCGCGCCGAGCACGAGCTCGTTGCGCATGAGGGGAACCGTTACCGAGACGAGCGAGTCCTGTGGGATGAGGTCCCGGACGCGGCTCCAGTAGTCGTCACGGTGGAGGGTCACCGGACCTATGAATGCTCGCGCCTCGATCGCCCGCCCGACCGGCCCATCGCCCAGGCGCACTTCTTCGCCGACGACCGACTCGTCCACGCCGCGCTCCGCCCGGAGCACGTATCGCTTTGTGTCCCGGTCGAGCGTCGTGAGCGTCATGACGTCGCCCGGGAACAGCCGGGCGAGGGCCTGCATGAGCGCGGGCACGAGCCGGTCGGGCTGGAGGATGGCGCTGGTGGCCTGCGCGAACTCACTGAGCCCGGCGAGCAGCCGCGCGCGCTCGGCGAGGGCCTGTTGCTCGCGCCCCAGCAGCAGCGCGGCCGCGAGCGGTCCCGCGACCGCATGAGCCAGGCGCAGATCGTGCTCGGCCAGCGGCGCATCGGCGGTCGCCTCGATGTCGAGGACGCCGATCGTCATGCCGTCAGCCTGCAGCGGTACCGCGATCTCGCTGCACACGCCAGGGCTCGCCGCGTAGTAGTCGCGATCTTCACGAACGTCCCGCACCCAGGCTGCCTCGCCGGTTCGCGCCACCCGCCCAACGATGCCCCGGTCGAGCGGGATCGTTTCCGGCAGCGAGCCGAGGTTGCGCGCGGCCCCGATGCGGAGGTGATCGCCTTCGGCGAGAAGCAGGCAGAGGTGCCGGTAACCCATGTGATCGAGGAGGATCCCGAGCACGTCGTCCAGCGCCGCCGCCGACGGCCCGTGGCTCGCGAGCAGTTGACCGACCGCGGCGATGCCCCGCAGCGCGCGCTCGGCCTCGATCGGGTGCGTCATGTCGCGACTCACCGACACGCTGCCGACGATCGCGCCTGCCGCGGAGAGTGGCTTGACCGTCGACTCGATCCACAGCTCGGACCCGTCCCGCAGGCGCACCGTGCCCTGCCCACGCCACGGCTTTCCGGCGCGGATGGTGGCCGTCAGCTCGTGCTCGTCAGCGTCGTGATCCATGCGGAACGGCAGCAGCTCGCCGAATGGCCGCCCGACCGCCTCTGCCGCCGTGAAGCCGAACAGGGCTGCGGCCGAATCCGTCCAGTGCGTGATTCGGTTCTCGAGGTCGGTCGCGAATACCGCGTCGGGGATGTCGCCGATCGTGATCTCGGGGCGCGGCACGACCGGAGGCGTCGCAACGGCATCGGCCCCGGCGGAATCCGGCGGGCGCAGCGAACGGCGCCGGGCCCGAATCGAGCGGCGACTCGCGCCGCCCCGTGCCCCGGCTCCGAACCGGCGGCTGTTCCTCGCTTGCACCATTTTCGTCCTGGCCACACAGGGAGGCCGCCTGCACGGTAGGCACGACGCATTCGGGCGCTCAATCCCACAACCGGGTACGTGCCCCCGCCGAAGGTCCTGGGTACGCACGGTGCCGCCCCGGTGCGCGTCCCGTACTTCTTCTTCCCCGGAGTCGCGTCGAGGCGAGGACGCGGATGGCTGAGAGCGCAGCCGCACGACCGACGTGCCGGGCGGTTTTGGTGTAGAAGGGACTCGCATACGCCGGAGGCACCTCGCTGGTGGACTCACTGCTCGCGGGGTGGCGGGTGAGCCTGCATCGGACCCGCGCCGATTGGCCGATCGTCGGAGCGGCGCTGCTGATCACACTGCTCGCCGCCGTCCTGCTCTCCGCCGGGCCGATCTACTCGTCGGCGACGTCGCTGGCCGGCCTTCGCCGCACGCTGGCGGACTCGACGACGGCCGATGCCAACATCGTCGTCTCGGTCTACAGCCCGCCGGCCGATGCTGCAACATTCGACGACGGCGTGCGGTCCGAGCTGCAGCGGGTCATCGAGCCGGTGGGCGGCAGCATCGCCCGCGACCTGCGGGGCAGCGCAACCCTCGCCCTCTCCGCCGGAGGTGCCGGCGGCAATGACGACCGGGCGATCCTCGGGTCGTTGGATGGGCTGCCCGACCATGCGACGCTCCTCGCCGGTGCGTGGCCGGCCGACGTCAGCGACGATGCGCCGGCGCCGATCCAGGTCGTGGTGCTGGACGCCGTGGCACAGGACCTGGGGCTCGCCGTCGGGGATCAGCTGACCCTCACTACCCACCGCTTCGACGAGGTCGTGACGGTGCCGGTGCGCCTGGTGGGGATCTTCACCATCAACGCGGTCAATGACGCCTACTGGTACGGCGATGAGCAGCTGCTCACCGGGGTCGCGAACGGGGACTCGCGAACGTTCGGGCCGTTCGTGACGACGCCGAACGACCTTCTCACCCGGGCTGGCGTCGATTCGGTCCACGTCCAGTGGCGGATCTTCCCGAACCTCGACCGGCTCACGGTGGAGGGCTCCGCCATCCTCCGGGCCCGCCTGGCGGCGCTGCCCGAGCGCGTGGGGGCCGTCACCGCCCAGCCGGTCCAGGTCCGGACGGGGCTGACAGCCATCCTGGGCGAAGCCGAGCGCTCGCTGGTCGTGAGCCGTGCGGGCGTGCTGCTGCTGATGGTGCAGCTGGGCATCCTGGCGGCCTACGCCATCATCCTCACCGCGTCGCTCCTCGTCGACCACCGACGGATAGACACCGCCCTCCTGCGCTCCCGTGGCGCGGGGCCGTGGCAGGTGGCCATGCTCGCCCTGGCCGAGGGACTGCTGCTCGCGATCCCGGCGGTGGTCGTGGCTCCCTGGGTCGCGGTCGGCGCGCTCAGCCTCCTCAACGTCGTGGGGCCGCTGGCCGACGTCGGGCTCGACATCGTGCCGCGGGTCTCCGTGGACGGCTACCTCGCGGCCATTGCCGCCGGCATCGTGTGCGTGGCGCTGCTCGTCCTGCCGGCGCTCCTTGGCGCGCGCGGCTTCGCGGCCGAGCAGGGCGAGCTGTCGCGCCAGGAGACCCGCACCTTCGGGCAGCGGATGGGCATCGACGTGGCGCTCCTGGCCCTTACCGGGATCGCCGTGTGGCAGCTGCGCCTCTATGGCGCGCCGCTGACGCGCACGGTGCAGGGAAGCCTGGGCCTCGACCCGCTGCTCGTGGCCGCACCCGCCATTGGCCTCCTGGCCGGTGGAGTCCTCGCCCTCCGCATCCTCCCCCTCGTGGCCCGGGCGGCGGAGGCGGCGATCTCGCGCGGTCGGGACCTCGTGGCGTCGCTCGGCTCGAGGCAGCTGGCGCGGCGGCCCCTGCGCTACACGCGCTCCGCTCTCCTCCTCATGCTCGCGATTTCGATGGGCGTCTTCGCCCTCTCCTACGCCGCGACGTGGTCGACCTCACAGCGTGACCAGGCGGCGTACCAGTCAGGAGCCGACGTCCGTGCGCAGCCCGGCCAGACCAGGGACGGACTGCCACCCTGGGCAGTGGCCAGTGCCTATTCCGGAATCGCGGGTGTCGAGCGGGCTTCCCCGGTGGAGCGCATCGGTGACGGCGTCCCCGTCGGCACCGGGTCCGGCGACGTGCTGGCGATCGACGCCGATTCGGCCGCCGACGTCGTCCTCTTCCGCGCTGACGAGTCCGCGACATCCCTCGGCGCACTCATGCAGGTGTTGCGCAGCGGTCGCCCGCAGCCGGGGCTCGTGATCCTGCCCGCCGGCGTCGGCTACCTGCGGATCGTGCCGCGGCTCGACACCGACCAGATCGGCATGCTCGTGTTCGACCCCGACACCCACGACGCGCACCTGGAGCCGATCGACCCCGCGCTTCTGGGCGACATTCGGGTCAGCGCCAGCGCGGTCGTCCGCGACGCCCATGGGCTCCTCTACCGCCTCGAATCCCCGCTGGTGCCGATGGATGGGGCGGGCACGGGCATCGTTCTCCCACTCGAGCCCACCGACGACCAGAACGCCGGGGCGGTGGCGCAGGTGGCCGCCCGCCTCGACGGGCCGGTGGAACTGGCTGCCCTTGGCATCGCCGTCCGGCTCCCACCCGAGACGGTGATGAGCGGTGGGCTCGTCGGAGTTGCCGCCGCGTCGTCCGCGGCCGATGCGGGCGGACCGTGGACCAACGTGCCATTCGCCTCCATCGGCACCTGGGCCGCGAAGATGGCTCCGGGCCGCCAGGTGCTCGCCGACGTGCCGGCCGGGCAGGTCCAGGGCACCGCGGTCCAACTCGGTGGTGAAGGGCCCCAGGGTGCCATCTTCGGCACCGGTTCCGGCGCACCGGACGCGCAGATCAGCCTCATGCCGGCGGCACTCGCGTCGCTGAGCCAGCCGGTGCTGGTGATCGTCAACCGAGCGTTGCTGGCGGCCACCTCGTCCGCGCCCGGCGACACCGTCACCACCACCATCGATGGCGCGCTCCGCAGTCTCACGATCGCGGGGGTCGTCGACGCCTTCCCGACCACCGACCCGGCGCGGCCGCTGATCGTCATCGATGAAGAGACCCTCGGCCTGCTGCGCCTGCAGGCGACGGGCGGCACGCGGAACGCCGACGAGTGGTGGATCGCGGCCGCGGGCGGTGCGACCGGGGCGGTCACTGCCGCCCTGCGGGCCAGTCCGTTCGACGGCGCCACGGTGGTGAGCGTCGACGAGCGCGCCCGCAGCCTCACTGCGGATCCGGTGGCACTCGGGATCGTTGGGGCGCTGGCGCTCGGCTTCGTGGTGACCGGGATCTTCGCCATCGTGGGCCTGACGGTGAGCGCAGCCGTCTCCGCCCGCCAGCGCCGCACCGAGTTCGCGCTCCTCCGCGCGCTTGGCCTCTCGGGCCGGCAGCTCGCCGGCTGGCTGTGGATCGAGAACGCGAGCCTGGTTGGGGTCAGCCTCCTGGCCGGGACCGGCCTCGGCCTTCTCATTGGCTGGCTGGTGCTGCCATTCGTCACCGTCACCCAAAGCGCGACGGCTCCCGTGCCGCCGGTCATCATCGACGTCCCCTGGAATCGCATCGCGCTCTTGGAGGGCCTGAGCGTCGTCGCGCTCGGCGTCTCGGTCGTCGTGATCGTCCAGGTGCTGCGCCGGCTCGGGGTCGGCAGCGTCCTGCGCATGGGGGAGGACTGAGCGATGCGCTCGCTGTGGGCCGCGGCGTTGCTCCTCCGCCGGATCCGCGTCGAGCGGGGTCTGATCCTGCTCGCCTTCGTCGTCGTGGCCGCGACGAGCTTCGTGTTCGCCGCGGCGCCGCGGCTCTTCAACCGCGCCTCCGACGACGGGCTGCACTTCGCGGTGAAGCACGCCAATCCGACGCAGCGGAACCTGACGCTCGCGCTCGTCTCGCCGGCGGCCAATGACCGCCTCACCGGCATCCGCGACTTCGGCGACGCGGTCGCGAAGGACTTCCCGCCAGCGCTCAGCAGACTCGTTGCGGCTCGGACGTTTCAGGTCACGGCGGCTCGCTTCACGGTCTCCGATCCGCCCGCCGAGGACACGCGCCTGGCCCTCGGCTACCAGGATGGCCTGACCGATGCCACCCGCCTCGTCGCCGGCCGCTGGCCGGTCGACCGCGGGACGCCGTTGCGCCGGGTCGCGATCGGCAACGGGTCCGGGGTCGGCAGCGCGGGGGGGCCGCCGGTGGTCCTCGAGGTTGCGCTCTCGAGGACCGAGGCTGCGCAGATCGGCGTCAAGGTCGGGGATCGGTTGGCGGTCGCCATGGACGGCAGTGACCCGCTGCTGACGAGCGTCGGCTTCGACATCGTTCCGGCGGAGGTCCAGGTGGTGGGGCTGTACGAGCCGCTCGACCCGACCGCCGAATACTGGGATGCCGGCACCAGCCTGATCGAGGCGACCGAGGGCGGCACGGACCTCCATCCGATCCTGTTCGCGTCGGCGTACATGGCCTCCGAAACGCACGACACGCTCCGCCAGAGCGGAGTGCCGATCCACTATGAGTGGTTGTTCAGGATCGACCCGCAGCGCATGGATGCCGGCCAGGTGGGCGAGCTGCAGGCCGAGCTGCAACATCTCGCCGCCCAGACGGCGACCTCTGAGCTGGCCTCGCCCGGCAGTCCCGTGTTGCGCACCGGCCTCCTGGCAATCCTCGACGCGTACGCGGCCCAGCGCGCCCTCGCCGGATCCGTCCTGTCGGTTGCCGCGCTCGGGCCCCTGGCGCTGGCCGGCGGCGCACTGGCCATGATCGCCGTCCTGCTCATCACCCCCCGGCGCTCGACCTTGAACCTGGCCCGCGGGCGCGGCGCCTCGGGGGCGCTGCTGCTCGGCGCGCAGCTGTGGGAGGCGACCCTGCTCGCCGGTGGCGCTTCCCTGGTCGGGCTGGCGGCGGCGCTGACCCTGGTCCCGGCGCGCGACTCAACGCTCTCCCCGGCGCTCGCTCTCGGCGTGGGCGGCGGGGCGATCCTGCTGCTGGCGGGCGCCAGCTGGCGCGTCGCGAGGCGCCCGCTCGGCCAGGTCGAGCGGGACGACCCGCCGGTCCTGAGGGTCGCGCCGCGACGCCTCGTCATCGAGATCACGATCGTCGGTGTCGCCACCGCGGGGGCGCTCCTCCTCCGCCAGCGGGGGGTGGTGATCACCGCGCCCGGCAGAACCGCCCAATTCGACCCGCTGCTGGCCGCGGCGCCACTCCTCGGCGGGATCGCGGCCGGCATCATCGCAATGCGCCTCTACCCGCTGCCGGTCCGCGGCCTCGGCTGGCTGGCCGCCCAGGGCCGCGGCCTGATCCCGGTGCTCGGGCTGCGCGCGATCGGCCGCCACCCAGCGTCCGCGAACCTGCCGCTCCTGGTCCTGATGCTGACCGCCGCCTTTGGCGCGTTCGCGCTGGTCATCGCGGGGAGCATCGCCCGGGGCCAGGTGGTGGCCTCGTACCGGGACGTTGGCGCCGACTACCGGATCGAGCGGATCGGGATCGGCGCGCTGGACCCCGCGCTCGACCCCGGCACGGTCCCGGGCGTCGAGGCGGCGGCGCCCGGCATCATCGATCCGACCGCGGCGTTCGCCCGCTCGCAGCTCCAACTGGCCGGCGTCTACCTCGAGGCGATCGATCCAGATGCGTACGCACGCGTAGCCGCAGGCACCGCCGCCGATCCGCACTGGCCGTCGGCGATCCTGGCCGCACCGACCGAGGGCGCCGGCACCGAGAAGAGCCCGATCCCCGCCATTCTCTCCACGCGGCTGCCGGTGGGAACCGGTGACCTTGCGGTGGGCGGCACGTTCCAGATCACGGTGCTCGGGCAGCCCATGACCTTCCGCCTCGTGGAGCAGCGAGCGAGCTTCGCCGGCATCGGCGACGGAGTCCCGTTCGCGGTGGTGCCCTTCAACTGGGTCCAGGCGGCATTCGAGAATGGGCCGAAGCCACCTCCTGTCGAGTGGCTGCGAGCGCCCGCGTCCGCGGCCACGGCGCTGGCCGCGCGCATTGCCCCGTCGGCGGCCTCCACCCGTCTCGTGTCCCGCTACACGGCCTACGCGGGGCTCCACGATCAGCCCCTGGGCGAGGCGATCGCCTTCGGCTACGGGCTGGCCCTGATCGTGGCCACAGGCTACACGGCGCTCACGATCATCGGCTCCCTGGTCCTATCCACCACCCGCCGCACCCGGGACCTGGCCTACCTGCGTACCCTGGGGGTCACCCGAAGGCAGACACTGGCGCTCACGATCGTGGAGCACACGCCGCCAGTTCTCCTTGCGCTCCTGCCGGGGGTGGCGCTGGGGATCGGCATGGCCTACCTGCTCGAGCCGGGACTGGGCCTGGCGACCTTCACGGGGACGAGCGGCGGCGTCCCGCTCTTCGTGGACTGGCCGATGCTGGCGCTCCTGGCCGTGAGCCTGATTGGCGTCGTGGCGCTGGCGGTGGCGGCCGGGACCTGGCTCTCGCGTCGGGTGCGGGTGGTCGATGCGCTCCGGATCGGCGACGATTGAGATGCACGGAGGACGTATGACCGAGGACCACGGCGAGCTCGTCGACCTGCCGGCGGGCGCGCTCGCCCCGGAGGCGCTGCACTCAGCGCTCCTGGCACCGAACGCGCCGCGGCCCCACCGCGAGGGGGCGCGGATCGTGTGCGACAACCTCGTCAAGATCTACAAGGTCGCCGACCTCGAGGTCGTGGCGCTCCAGGGGCTGGACCTCATCGTGGAGCCCGGCGAGTTCATCGCGCTGGTCGGCGCCTCGGGGAGTGGCAAGAGCACGCTGATGAACATCCTCGGCGGGCTTGACGTCCCATCTGCGGGGCGGGCCGTGGTGGCTGGCCACGTCATGGCCGAGATGGGTCGCCGCGAGCGCACCGAATACCGGCGAAGGGTCATCGGCTTCGTCTGGCAGCAGACCGCGCGGAACCTCCTGCCCTACCTCAGCGCGCGGCAGAACGTCGAGCTGCCGATGGTCATGAGCGGGGTCGGACGACGCGAGCGCGGCGAGCGCGCCATCGACCTGCTGACGCGGGTGGGGCTCGCGGATCGGGCCGACCATCGGCCGGACCGCCTTTCCGGGGGCGAACAGCAGCGCGTCGCGATCGCGGTGGCCCTCGCGAACCGGCCGGTGGCGCTCTTTGCCGACGAGCCGACCGGCGAGCTCGACACGGTCACCGCCGGCGAGGTCTTCGAGCTGCTGCGGACCGTGAACCATGAACTCGGCGTGACGATCGTGGTCGTCACCCACGACCCGCTCGTCAGCGAGCGTGTGAGCCGCACGATCGCGATTCGCGACGGGCGCACGAGCACGGAGACGCTCCGCCGGCGTGCCGTCTCCGAGGAGGGAGACCATCACGTCATCAGCGAGGAGTACGCCGTCCTGGATCGCGTGGGGCGTCTTCAGCTGCCGCCCGCCCACGTCGAAGCGCTCGGCCTCGAGCACCGGGTCCGTCTGGCCCTGGAGCCGGACCACATCAGCGTCTGGCCGGATCGCGACCGCTCCGCCGACGGCGACGACGGGCGTGACACCTGATGTCAAATCTCCAGTACGCCCCGCCGGGGCGCCGCCTGTCGGACGACCCCGACGCCACCCCAATGGTCGAGACGCGAGACCTGTCGCGTGATTACACGATGCCCGGCGGCGTGGTCCACGCCGTTCGCGACGTGACGCTCAGGGTGGGCCGCGGCCAGCTCGTCGCCCTGCGCGGGCGCTCGGGATCGGGCAAGACGACGCTCCTCTCGCTCGTCGGCAGCCTGGACCGCCCGACGCGCGGCAGCGTGTCGGTGAACGGGATCGTCGTCTCGGAGATGCGCGAGTCGCAGCTCGTCGGGTTCCGCCGCCGGAAGATCGGCTTCATCTTCCAGGCGTTCGGTCTCATGCCCATCCTCTCGGCCGCCGAGAACGTCGAGGTGCCGCTGCGCCTGGTGGGGACCGAGCCGCGGGAGCGCGACCGGCGCATCCGGGAGCTGCTCGAGATGGTCGGCTTGGGCGATCGGGCCAACCACCGCCCGCACGAGCTCTCGGGTGGCGAGCAGCAGCGGGTGGCGATCGCGCGCGCGCTCGCGAACCGACCCGACCTCCTCCTGGCCGATGAGCCGACCGGGCAGCTCGACTCGCAGACCGGGCGCAGCATCATGACGCTTCTCCAGCACCTCGTCCGGACCGAGGGGGTGACCGCCGTCGTGGCGACGCACGACCCCATGCTCATCGACGTGGCGGACCGCGTGATCGAGCTGCGCGACGGGCGGGCCGGGACACCCTCGCCCGGGCCGATCGAGCGCTAGTCGGGCTGCACGTCCGAGGCCCGCTTGACACGGGGGAGCGGCGAGAGCACGAGCAGCAGGATCGATACCGCCATGCCGGCCCAGCCGATGACGATTCCGCCGCGAACCCCGATCCAGCCCGCCAGGGCGGCGGCCCCCAGCGCGCCGATCGGGTAGGCGATCCCGTGTGAGAAGACCTCGAGGGTCGCATTCACGCGCCCGAGGATTCGATCCGGGATGACGCCCTGGATCAGCGACAGCTCGGCGACGCCCTCGATCGTCTGGAGGCCGTCGCCAATCAGCTGGGGCAGGAAGACCATCAGTGTCGCGAGCAGGAGGGGTCCGCCGGCGAGCGGCGTCAGCACGCCGACGATCGACGCGCCGATCGCGGTCGAGATGAGGGCCGGACCCAGGCCTACTCGGGCGATGAGGGGTGATGCGAGGAAGGAGCCAACGAGAGAGCCGACCCCGCCGGCCGAGACGACGACACCGAGCAGCAGTGGGCTGAGGTGCAGATCGTCGATGAGATAGATCGTGTAGAGCACTCCGTAGAACGAACCGGCGACGTGGGCGAACACCGAGCGCAGTGTGAGCGGCACGAGGATCGGGTGCCGCCTGACAAGCTGCAGCGCCTCAACGATCTCGTCCCCCATCCGCGTCGGGGATGTCCTGGTCGGGCGTCGCGGCTCGGGGCTGCGGATCAGCGCCAGCGAGAGTGCCGAGACGACGAAGGAGACCGCGTCGACGAAGATCGCGAGCGGGGCCCCGATGAACTGCACGAGGCCACCGCCGAGGCCCGGGCCCCCGATCTCGGCGAGCGATGAACTGGTGGCCAGCTTGCTGTTGCCCTCGACGACGCGGTCGACCCCGATGAGCGACGGAACGTACGCCGGGTAGGCGGCATCGAAGAGTGCGCCAAGGCAGCCCTCGGCGAACACGACGACATACAGCTGTTCCATTCTCAGGAACCCCGCGAGGAACGCCGCCGGGACGGAGAAGAGCAGCACCGCGCGGAGCGCATCGGCCCAGATGAGCAGCGGCTTCCGTCGCACCCGGTCGACCCATGCGCCGGCGAAGAGCCCGACGAGCAGCACCGCCAGGCTGGCCGCGACGACGAGCAGCGCCATCTCGAGCGGGCCGGCGCCCAGGACGAGGAGCGCGACCAGCGGCACCGCTGTCCGGGTCACGACGGAGCCAAGCTCGGACACGGTCTGGCCGGCCCACAGCTTCATGAAGTCGGCGTCTCGCCAGAGCGACGGGGTCAGCACCGCGCTAGTCGCTCATCGTCGAGAGCGGGGGCACGCCCGGCCGCCCTCCCAGGAGCGCCGATCGTGCGAGACAGCCGGGACGTCAGGCGACTGATCGATGCGCGAACCAGCGCCCGCCCGAGGCGAGGGCGAAGACGACGAAGGCGTTGGCCGCGATCCAGACCAGCCCGACCACCACGGCGCTGCCATTGCCCCCGAGGGACCCGAGGCTGAACAGGATGAGCAGGATCCCGAGCACGACGCCGGTCCACCTGGCCCACGAACGGCCCGAGAAGACCTTGATGGCGGCGACAACCTCGAGGATGCCGATGGCGAGCACGATCACGGCCAGCACGATCGCGACGGCGGCGACGGCCCCCGTGAAGTTGGTCATGCCCGCATACCCGAAGTCAATCGAGCCCGCACCGGTGATGATCGCGCCAACGATGAGGATCAGGAGCCCGAATAGGATGATGAGGACGCCCATGACGATCATCGCGATGGCTGCTCCGGTCACCATGCCGGGGCGCTCGATCGGCGCCGGCGGAGCGGCGGCGAACGCGGGAGGCGTCGGCGGGGCGGCTGGCGGCGGCGGGGCGGCTGGCGGCGGCGGGGCGCCGGGCGGCGGCGGGGGCGAGCTGGTCATCAAAATCTCCCTCTGCTCAGGACGCGCTGCCGTCGCAGTGTACCGTCCCGCTGTTGCGAGGCGGAGGTGGCTGCGAATGGGTCACCTTTCCACCGTCCGCATCGGCATACCGATGGCTCATCCTCCGTTGTGGAATCGGTTGTGGATAACTTCGTGGACAGACCCCCTTCGCACCGCGCCAAATGGCGCGTAGCATTCGCCGCCGACGCGTATCCTCACAGCGGACTCATCGCCCGACGGACAACCGGGTCGGGCATTCGCCCAGCGGTTCAGGAGGCAATTCACTGATGCCCGAGCGGTCGAGCGCGCCCTCTGCGCGGCCAGCACGGAGCGATCGACGCAGCGATACCCCGCCGCCCGACGTTGCCGAATTCATCCGCTTCTGCCATCACCGCCGCCACGTGGGCTGGCCCGAGCTGTATGACGAGATGTGCGCGGTTGCCGCACGCCGCGAGTTCAATGGGTGGGGGCATGAGCAGCTTGCCGAACGCGGCGTGACCTTCGCTCTGTTCGAGATGCCGCGGCTGGCGAGCTGGGTGCGGATCGTGATTGCGACGTCGCCAGCTGCAAAGGAGCGGCCATCGGTGAGAGTCGCCTCGCAACCGGTGAGCGGCTGATCGGAGCCGGTTCGGGCGGTTGCGCAGGAGGTGCTCGCCCGCGCATCGGGCACCCGGCCCCGGCCGTCGCAGCGGTCGTCGGCACCCCGTCCAGGTTATCCACATTCCGGCGCGCGGCGATGCCGGATATCCACAAAACGGGCTCGGTGCCCGGCCGGGAAGCCTAGTACGAGTGGCGTCGGGCCATCTCGCGCTCGATCATGCGCTCCATGAGCATGTACTTCTCGATCCGCCGCCGGAGCTCGTTCGCCTCGGGGGTGTAGAGGTGGACGAACTGCTGCAGCTCGAGGCTCAGCTTCCGGCTGAACATCCGCGCGTGATCGAGGTTGCGCCGCAGGAGCACCTGGTCCATGCGGCGAAGGTGCTCCTCGTTCAGGAGGTCTTCGTC
This sequence comes from uncultured Chloroflexia bacterium, assembly GCA_963837425.1. Classification (GTDB taxonomy): domain Bacteria; phylum Chloroflexota; class Limnocylindria; order QHBO01; family QHBO01; genus CAWINH01. The sequence goes on along the minus strand of CAWINH010000005.1, from coordinate 300,153 downwards.
GCGCAGCAGCTGCCTGTCGACGTCGATCTGGGTCGGCTGCAGCCGCAGTGGGACGCTCGTGCGCTCGTCGTCGGCCATGGCCATTCGAGTCTATCCGATCCTCCCGGTTGTCACGCTCCGTTGCGTGCCCGTAGGATCATGCCGCGTTCGCGGCGCTCCCGCGCGGCGGGTCCCCGTAGCTCAGAGGACAGAGCAGCCGCCTTCTAAGCGGCCGGTCGCAGGTTCGAATCCTGCCGGGGACGCCATAACAAACTCTTCGGGCAGCGCCACCGTGAGCCCCAGTTCGCGTGCGTCCGGCGTCATATGCGCGGCCACGAACCTTGGACCTTCCGCTTCCACCCGTGCGTAGACGGAGCGGATCATCTCGGCGCGTTGCGCCTCGGATCGAGATGCCCAGAGCGCGCTGAAATCGCGCAGTCGTCGGACCACGGCGCGCGGCTCCACGCGGGGTGGCGGGGCAGGCGCCGCCCGTTCTTGATCGCGCAGGCGCGCGACGGCCGCCAGATATTCGGCGTCGTCCAAGTTGCCTGCGGCGTGTGCAAGCGCAATCTCCTGCCGTTGTCGCTTGATCCGGCGAACTCGAAGCTCGTCGGCTGGCGGGGCTGGCTGCGTCACGTACCGCACGACCCGCTCGATAGTCGCGTCATCTAGGGTGAGCGCGGACAGTTGGGCGGCCAGGGGCCGGTACCAAGTGTCGGTGCGATAAGCGCGACGGTCTCCCCACGCCGGGCATGTCCCCGGATGCAGACGCTGATGGCGGCGTCCCCCGTCTAGCCCGTTCGCCCGGATGTAGCGACCGCACGTGCAGTGGAGGATCGCCGGCCAGAGGATCGATCCGGTCTCGCCGACGTGGCGCGCCGCCACGGCTGTGCTGGCGTCGAATGGCGCCAACCCGTTCCCAGAGTTCATCGGTGACCGGCGGATTCGCACGCCAACGAGCCGGGACGCGCTCCTCGGGTCGGCCTCGGCCATGGCGTCGACTGGCCCGGACCGCCCAGCCGTTGTAGACCGGGTTCATGATGATCTTGCGTGCTCCCTCGGCCGGGATGCCGTACTCGCGCCCAAGACGCTCGAAACCGACGTCTCCTCGGGCGTACCGCTCGAACATCTCCACGACCCGACCGATGGCCTCCGGATCGACCTCGAGCAGGTGCGGCGGCTCAGGCTGCCGACGGAATCCGGAGGGTGCATTGCCCGCAGGGTCTGCGTAGCGCCGATACCGAGCTTCATACCCATCCGCGATCCTCTCGCCCAAGCGGCGGCTGTAGATCTCGGCACCATGCGCTTCACGCACCATCTCGTCCCAGTCGTGGGAGTCGCTTGAAAGCAGGCGCCGGTCGCACATGACGAGGGCCACCCCGGCAGGGTGGAGGGCGTCCTCGATGAGCTCAAGGAAGCGGCGCAGGTTGCGCTGCCAGCGATCGGCGTAGCCGGTGAGGAGCACGTCGAACTTGCCCGCCCGGGCGGCCGCCAGCATCTCTGCCATCGTTGGGTGCCGCCACACAGTCCGACCCGACTCGGGGACCTCCCAGCTTAGTCCCGTGTCGATGAGTCCGAAGCGCTGCGCGAAGCGGTCCATTTGGTCGCGCTGGCTGTCCGGGCCATATCGGTCGAACTGCTCGTCCGTCGACTCGCGTACCCATCGGGCCGCACGAAGGCCGCGGAGGTCGTCCAGGGAATGGGGAAGCGGTCTCTGTACCATGCTCTGATCACTTTGATGCGGCGGGTGGTCTAGGCATGGTACGCCGCGACGCCTCCGCGGCTTCGGACTGCTCGATCCAGTCTGCGAGAAGACGCACTATCCGATTCGACTCTGGGCTGGGGAGTCGGTCGTGTCGCCCAGAGGATGAGGCCCGGAGGGTAAACGATGAGTGGGACGCGCCCCACCGCCGCTCTCGGTTGGACCTCCGTGATGGGCGTACTCCCCGATCACTGGATCGCGCTTGGTTGGGCCCACCAGTGCGACGGGTTCGGGCTGTCTGGCCGCGATGATCGGCATGACTGACTACGCGTCGGGGCCGCTCCTTGCGAGCCGCAGTGCGCTTCCGGGTCAGCGCTGTCATCGGTCACGCCTCGGTGGCCCCTCGGCGAGTCCCGGGCTCGAAAGTCACAGATCCTGTGACTTTTGTGACTTTCCGATGGCGCCGGAGGTAGGAGCCAAAAAGCGGGAGGGCGAACCGATAGGTGCCGCGGGTTGGACGATAGAGGAGTCCGCGGGCGACGAGCCGGCGAAGCAACTCACGGACGTTGGGGATGTCTCGGGTCGCGACGCGCAGATCGGCTGACGTGAGGCGGTCCCCGGAACGGGTCGCCATCCGTAGCAAGAGCTCCTGCTCGGCGCTTGATGCCGTTAGGAAGCGGTCCTCGAAGAACGCCAGGTCGAGCTCGTGGAGAAGCGCCGACTCGATTCGCTGGAAGTCGGCCAGCTCGATGTGTTCGAGGCCGATCCGGCTGCACGCGAACGCGCCGAAGAACTGGAGGAAATAGGGGTACCCGGCGGTGTCGTCGACGATGTGGCCGATGAGTGACAGTCCGAAGCCACGACCGGCGTTGGCCAGCGGGATGGCGAGCGCATCCCCGGCCGCGTCGAGCTCTAGGTTGTCGACAACGGCGTGGCGGAACATCCGCTCGGCGTACGTGCGGGCACGCTTAAGGTTGAGGCTGAGCGTCGGCAGGCCGCACAGGATGATCCGCACTCGCTGGCGCTCGCGCTGCACGGCCGCGAGCGCAGCGAGCATGCCCGACAGGGGGTACCGCTCCCGAGCACGGTCGTCGGCGAGCACGTGGCCCTCGTCGTACAGGAGGATGGCGCCGGGCCGATCGGTGTGGCTCAGGATGGCGTCGAGCTCGGCAAATGCCGTTCGCATGACGTCGGCCGGTGCGGGTGCGCTCGACGCGTACGAGGGGTCGACGCTGACGTCGCCGACGCCGATCCGCTTCGGACGCAGCCAGCGCGCCGTGCGCTCGATCGCCTGCCCGACCGCGGCGATCGCGTCCGCGCGGCCGATCAGCGCCTCGGCGTCCTCGACGATCGCCTCGGCGAAACGGACGTCATCGCGGTGCCGATCGCCGAGTTCGCGGTGGAGAGTGAGCCAGCCGGCGCGCTCGGCCCGGGCAGCGAACTCGCCGAGCAGGACGGTCTTGCCCGTGCCTCGCAGACCGGTAAGCGTCCAGTTCGCATGGAGTGGGGGAGTCTCAAGCAGCCAGTCCTCGAACGCGCCCAGCACGTTATCCCTGCCCGCCAGGTATGGCGGTGGCACCCCGTTGCCCGGCCGGAACGGGTTCGGCAGCGGATTCGGTTGTCGGGCGAGTGCCGAGCTAGTCATTGATCTGTCTCTTGAGATTGAGTTTTTGGTTGGGGCCGGGGAGCGCCGCTGGGCGCCTCCCCGGCCGCTTGCTTGCACCTGCTTGCCACACGTGCCCTACTGCGCGCCCGCGGGGACGCGGACCCAGGAGCGACTGCGCATCGCGCACTGGACCGTGTCGAGGTAGACCTCGCTGTAGGGGACGCTGCCACGCTCGAGGAGCTGCCAGAGACAGCTGAGCATCGCGCTGGCGACCATCAGGTTGGTGGCCAGGAGCTGGGGCCGCTCGGCCACCAGGACGCCATTGTCGAGGAGAAGCTGACGGATGCTGCGCATCCGTCAGGCAGCGTTGTGCGCAGCTACCTCGTCGACAACTCCGGCGCCGTTGTGAAGATGACAAGGTCATTCGGGGACTCGAGTGACGGCACCTACCTCGTCATCTGGAATGGACATGGCGATGCGCTGGCGCTGTGGAAGGTGGAAACCTCGGGGGCGCTGACCCTTGCAAACAGCTACACGTACACGACCTGGGGTGCGCCGACGACCACCCCGCACAATGGGTATCCCGACCTTGAGTTCCGCTTCGTCTACGTCGGCCAGCACGACGTTCAGTGGGACAACAATTACGGGCTCGGTCTGTACTACATGCACGCCCGCCACTACTCGCCGACACTGGGCCGGTTCCTTCAGCCTGACCCTGCGGCGGTCGAGGCGAACTACTATGGGTATGCTGACAACAGTCCCGTCACGCGGACGGATCCGAGCGGGCGCGGGCCCGAGGTCCTCGTTCCGGTCGCCGGGTGCCTCGCCGACCTCCCGCTGTGTCTACTCTTAGCCGCAGGGGCCCTTGCGGTCGCCGGTACCTTCTACATTGCGACTCACCCAATCACCTTCCCCAGGTTCTGCCTATGGAACTGTTCGGGTGAGGATTCGATAACCTATGCGGCGAAGACGCGCGTCTCAGACATCCTCAAGGGGAAGCGCGGTAGCATAAAGAAGGCTCCATTACCGCCTGAGTCGCCCCCGTGGAGTGAAGTCGAAAAACTAACCTGGGGCCAAGTCTTGGGGCGCGCCAATCGCAACGTTCCCGGATACCGAACCATCAAGAAGCTGCTGACAGATCGCCGCTTCAACAAATAACTATGTCATTGGAGACGTTCCTCTCTGCCCTCGACTCTAGGAGTATTGCCTACCGCCTCGACCGCGTCAGGGACGCAGTCATGGTGGTCGTCGTCATACCCGGAGAACGGTGGGAAGTGGAATTCTTCGCGGACGGCACGGTGGAGGCCGAGTGCTTCCGGAGCGATGGTCAGATACTCGATGAGACGGTGCTCAACGACATTCTGAGCCGCGGAGAATAGAGGCCCTACACACGCCAAAACTGGTGCGTTCTGGTGAGCCATGGGCCTCTTGTAGGGTCCTTGCTGCCTAATCGCTCATGCGTTCGTTCGTCGGCCAGCTCGATTGGATCACGGTTACGCGTCCGGCGATGACCGCCCGCAGGAATCGCATTCGTCGCGTCCAGCCGCGCGGCGCCGAGGCAAGCCGACGCCTCAAAGCGGGGACCTCACTGGTTCTGCTCGTAGCCGCCATCTGGCTGGCTGGAGGTAGTCTCGTCATCGGCTTCGGCGAACCCGCAATGGCACGGTTCGACGGCGAACCGGTTAACGATTCGTGGCTCCTCTTGAAGGTGCTCGCCGCCCTGGTTTTCGCAGTCGCCCTGCTGATCGCCAGCGTGATTGTCTGGCGCTCCCGTGAGGGCACCATTGGGACGAGTGCTGGTACGTATCTTGTGATCGTAGGACTGGTCTGTGTTGTCATCGCGGGTTTCGCCTTGGTGGCAGCGCTAACATCCACGGTGGCCGACGACGTCGCGTTCTATTCCGTCGTGTCCCTCGGCATGACCGCCTGTGGAGTGGGTTGCCTGGCAACAATGCTCACCCGAGGAGGCTCCACGCCACGAAATTCAAACGGGGGGGCGGGTTCGTCCGCGTAATCCTCGGTCGAGCCCCGTTGTACCAGCGGCTGCGCCCCCAACTCGGCCGACGACTCCGAGTCGCGCAAGGCGGAGGCTGACCCGTCCTAGCGGCAGACTAGGTTGCGGGAGCCAGTCGGCAGTCTCCAGCTATTCGCCACGGGATCGAGGTCCGGAACATCGTGGTTACCAGAGGCCCGGCCGCGTCGACCCGCCGAGGTACGTGCGAAGGGACGGGACCATTGCCATGGCGCGCTCGTCTGTGGAGGCGATGTCGTCGGATTCGGCGAGGCAGCCCGCTGCTAGGATCGGCCAGGCGACATCGGTCGCGATGGACGGCAGATCCCGCGTCGACCAGTTCCGGTCGCCATCGGTCCAGGCCGCGCCTAATGGATCGTTACGGGCTGTCTCGACGACAGGGCCGACATTGATGGCTCGGGCGCTCGGCCGGCGCCGGCCCCTGGATGCGGCTCGGCAGCCGGCCGTCCTTCCTGCAGACGCTCCCATTTGAGCAAGGCGAATCATCTCCACGCTGAGGTGGTTCTCGGAGGTGCAAGCCCACTTGAGCCTCCGGGTCTTGGCGGCACGGGACACACTCCGGCTCAGGCGGATCTAGGTTCTGACTGCAGTTCTAGGCGCCCCACGATGGGTATGTTTGCTAGTACGTCCCCGACACCTGCCGGGGACGCCATAGCAACCGAGACCGTCTCGGGAAGCGCCATTGTGAGCCCGAGTTCCGCGGCATCCGGGGTCAGGTGGGCGGCGACGAACTGTGGACCTCTAACTTCGATTCGGGCGTAGACCTCGCGCAACATCTTCGCTCGCTGAGCGTCCGTCCGGGACACTCACAGCGCGCCAAAGTCGCGCAAGCGGCGGACAGCAGTCGCCGCATCGACCGCCCGTCGGGGCGCCGGTGCCTCGTTCTCGGCAGCGCGCAAGGCGGCAACAGCGGCCATGTATTCCGCATCGCCAACTCGGCCCGCAGCGTGCTCCAGAGCGAGATCACGGCGCCGCCGCTTGAAGCGCTTGCGGCGCAGCACGTCCGGCCGCGATGAGGTCGCCTTTAGGGCCCGAACCCGGCACTTGCAGAAGATCAGGCCAGCCAGGGGAGCGAACTTCTCGTGCCTACGTGGGCTGCCGCCGCGAGAGTGCTGACGCCTGACTTCCATGGCGCGCCCCCCGAGTTCGTCGCTGAGGCGGGTTACCCCGCCAGCCGGCCGGGACTCGCTCCTCGGCTCGGCCTCGGCCATGGCGTCGACTGGCCCGCACCGCCCCCGTTGTAGACCAGATACATGATGATCTTGCGGGCTCCCTCGGCCGAATGCCGTACTCGCTCCCGGGCGTTCGAAGCTCATGTCTCCTCGGGGCGCACTTTTCAAGCATCTCGACTATCCGACCGATAGCCTTGGGATCAATGTCGAGACGATGCGGCGGCTTAGGCTGCCGACGGAATCCGGAGGGTGCATTGCCGGTAGGGTCGGCGTACCGCCGATACCGAACTTCGTACCCATCGGCGATCCGCTCGCCCGCCACGACCGGCGTTGGCAAGCGGGATGGCGACCACTTGATGCAGGCGGATGACCATCGGTTGGCATTTGCTTTTAAGGCGACGAACTCGACGCCGCCGACCCTGGCGCGTCGCGGAGCGCGTAGACGTGCCCAAGCGAGGTCCCGAGGAAGAGCGAGCCGTCCACGACGGCCGCCTGGGTCGGCACGCCGACGACGTCGACCGTCCAGAGATGGGCGCCGGTGGTGGCATCGAACGCCTGGACGTTGCGGTCGGCGGTCGTAACGTAGAGCACGTTGCCGACGATGGAACCGAGGGTGCCGAGCTGTGTCGCTGCCGCCGCGACCGTCCACCGTGGAGCCCCGCTCGCCGGGTCGAGCGCGTAGATGCTCCCATCGTCCGAGACCCCATACAGGAAGCCGTTTGCCAGTGCACCCGGGAAGACCTGGCGCCCTGACGGCGCGGCGAAGGTCCAGCGGATCGTGCCGTCGGCACGATCGAGAGCCACGACGTCGTGTGGCCCTGCTGGCGCGAGCAGGCCGCGACCGAGGAAGACGGCACCGGGGCCAACCACCGGCGTCCCCACCTCGCCCGGCCCAAGCTCCACGCGCCATCGGTCCATCCCGGTTTTGGCGTCGAGGGCGGAGAACCGGCCGCCTTTCGCCCCGACGTAGACCACGCCGTCGGCCAGTGCCGCGCCGCGCGTCACCGGTCCGCCGACGTCGGCGGTCCAGAGGCGAGCGCCGGTGCGGCCGTCGAGCGCGACGAACGTCCCGTCCTCGTTCCCGACGTAGATCCGCCCATCCTCCTCGAGCATCGACGCGGAGATCGGCGCGGAGCCAATGGCCTGATCCCAGGCGCGAACACCATCGGCCGTCGAGAGCGCGATCACATCGCCCGCGTCCGTACCCAGTATGAGCAGGTCGCCCAGCAAAGCGGGCGCGCCGCGCACTGGGCTCCCGGTCGGGTGCTCCCACAAGGTTCGCCCGGTCGCCGCGTCAAGCGCTGCGACGGTTCCGCTCCCATCGGCGACATAGACGCGGCCGTCCTGAACGAGCGGCATCGTGGTGAACGGCAGCGGGCCGGGCCGTGCGACGTCCCAGGCCACCACCGGCACACCCTGCGGTCCCGGGCCCATCATGACCCCGGTTCGATCCGGCCCGCCGTGGTACTCGCTGAGCAGATGCGCTGGCTGCGGCAACCTCGACCCGATCGCGATCACCGCGAGCGCGGCGAGGATGAGGAGCGCCACGACCACGAACGCCAGCGTCAGGCGCGGGACCCAGCCCGGCCGGCCGAGCCGGACGAGGCCGCGCTCCTGCTTGGTGACCCGGATCTGGCGGAAGATCGTGTCGCCGAGGTCGGCGGGCGCCTCCACGGTCCGTGGCGCCGAGATGGCGAGCTTGATGAGCGCGTCGCGGTCGTGCAGCGTCATCGCCGTTCCACCTTCAGCGCCCGGTCGAGCGCCTTCCGCGCGTTCGACAGCCGCCACTTGATCGTCCCGACCGGTGCCCCAAGCGTCCGCGCGATGTCGGCCAGCGGCTGCTCCTCCTGGTAATGCATGACGAGGAGCGCCCGGACGTCGGGATCGAGCCGGTCAAAGGCGCGCCGGATCGCCTCGACCTCGGCGATCTGCTCGCCGTGGCCCCCGGTCGAGAAGACAGCCGACGCGGACTCGTCATCCGGCTCCCCGAGCCGGATCTCGCGGACGCTCGTCCGGTGCTGCCGCCGCAGGTGCGAGCGACAGGCGTTGACCAGGATCTGGGCCAGCCACGCGTCGAAGCGATCGCGGTTCCGCAGCTTCGGCAGCTGCCGCCACGCCGAGACGCATGCTTCCTGGACCGCGTCGCGCGCGTCGGCTTCGCTGCGGGTGATGGCGATCGCCATCCGGAACAGCTTGTCCAGCCGCGGCCGGATCAGGACGTCGAAGGCCTCGGCGTCGCCAGCCGCGGCCCCCTCGAGGAGTTGCGCGGGCGCCGGCGCGGAGCGGGCACCGGCGATCACCGCCACACCCACCCCGGATCAACCGCTCCCGCGCCCATCGGCCAAGGCTACTCGGTCGGCAGCGCGTACTTGCGAAGCACTGGCGTGGGCCAGCCGGGACTCACGAAGTTGGCCTCGTAGATCGCGTCCTGCGTCGGCGCGATAGCCAGGGTCTCGCCGGCGGTCGAGAAGACGTCGAGCTTGTTACTCGCGGGGTCGAAGCGCACGAGCCCCAGCGCGGCGTGCGGAGCGTTCGGATCCTGGAGGTTGTAGTAGAGACGGCCGGCCGCGTCGACGGCCAGGCTGATCCGCTCGACGGCCCTGCTGATCCGCGACGAATCCGGGAGCGGGTAGGCTTTGACCTGCTTGCCGGTAGCGTCGAACTCGACGAGGCCGGCATCGTTCGGCGCCCAGAGGTTGCCCGCCTTGTCGACCGTGATCCAGCCAGACAGGTTGGTCATCTTGCGAAGCAGCTTGCCTTCTGTATCGAAGACCTGGGTGTCGAGGCGGACACCGTCGTAGACGTAGACCTGCCTGCCGTCCGTGGCGATGGCGAGTTCGCATCGGCGAACTGGCCGTCACCAGAGCCGAAGCTGCCCCAGGCCTTCACGAACTTGTGGGTCGCATTGAACTTCTGGATCCGGTTGTTGCCGTCGTCAGCGACGAAGAAGCTGCCGTCGGGCGCGAACGCGATCGCGCCGGCAACGCAGTCGGGGCAATTGCCTGGCGCTTGGAAGTTGAACTGGCCGGGCCCGGTCCCAGGCTCGCCGAAGGATCCGAGGTACTTCCCGTCAGGCGAGAAGATCCAGTACAGGCCGTTGGCCCCCAGCGCGACCCAGATGTTCCCCGTCAACGGATCGATGGCCGGCCAATACGTGGCCGGGTCATGACCCTTCGGCGGCGTGTCGCCGGCCTTTTCCCACAGGAGCTTGAGTGCGGGCGCGGGCGACGCAACTCGATGTCGCCACTGCAGACGGAGACGGCGTGGGAGGGGTGGTTGCGGCGAGCGAAGCGGCCGGCTCCGAACTGGGGCTCGGCCCCGCGCCAGAGCTCAGCGACGCGGTTCCGCTGCACGCGGCCACCAGGATCGACAGTACGACGAGGCCCGAGGCGGCCGTGGAGTGGCGGGGGCGCATGTGCGATCTCCTCATTCGCGGGCCTGACTCCTGTCGGTCCCTCGGTCGTGTGATGTCCGCCAACCACCCCTGGTTGGCCCGATCTTCGTCGAACGTCACTTCGCGGTCGCGCCGATGGCGTACAGCACCCCAACGCTGGTCCCGACGAGCACCAGGCCCTGGGCCACGACGGGGGCGTAGGGCACGCCGACGATCGGCGCCTGCCAGCCCAACGCGCCCGTGGCCTGGTCGAGCGTGACCAGGGCGTGACCGTTCGTCGGGACGTAGACCAGGCCGTCGGCGATGGCCGGCAGTGCCTCGTTCACGGCGCCGGTCTCCGTCGTCCAGGCAATTGCGCCGGTTGCCGCGTCGAGCGCCACCACCGTCCCGTCCTCGGCCACGACGAAGGCTCGTCCGTCAATCACGGCCGGCGTGTACGCCTGTCGCTGCGTCGGGCTGGTGTAGCGCCAGCGGACCGCGCCGGTCGAGGCGTCCAGGGCCACGACGCCCTTTGCCGCCGGGTCGTTGCCGTCCAGCCCGATTGCGTCGAAGACGAGCCCATCGGCGACGGTCGGCGTCCCGCAGTCACCGCTCGTGGCAACCGGCGACTGCCAGAGGATGGAGCCGTCGGACAGGCGCAGGGCGACCAGTATGCCCCTCGCGCCCACGAAGACTGTGTCTGCACTTGCCGTCACCGAGTGGGTAACACCGGGCGGCAGCGTCGCCTTCCAAATGACAGAGCCCGTCTCGGCGTCCAGCGCGTACGCCGAGCCGCCTTCCGTTGCCGTCAGCACCAGGTTGCCGACGCCCGCCGCGGCGCCGTCGATCGCGCCGTCGGTCTGCGTCGACCATCGCGTGTGCCCGGACGCGGTGTCAAGGGCGTGGACCATCCCCGAGCTGTCACCGACCACGACCAGCCCGGCGACGACCAGTGGGCTTGCCGACCCCGTAGTCGCCCCGAGACCGAGCTCCCATACGGCCGTGCCCGTAGCGAGGTCGAGCGCGTGGACAACACCGTCGCTTGAGAGCAGGAATACCCGGTCGCCGACCACGGCCGGGGACGACCCGATCGGCGCGCCAGCCTGGAACTGCCAGGCAACGTCGGGGCTCCCCGTCGGCCCCGGGCCTGGCATCACCCCTGTGCGGCCGGCGTCGCCGCGGTAAGTGGTCACATCTCCGCTCGCAGGATTGGTCGGCATGGCGCTCGGCGTGGTTGCCAAGCCGCCGCAGGAAGTCAGCACCGTGCCGGCGATAAGAATGCTCACCAGCGGTCGAACGATTCGCATGCATCACTCCTACCCGGTTGTCCTAACAGTGGTGTGATGCCGCGCATCGTCCCGCGGTTGGCGACGCCGGTACCAGCACATTGGATAAGCAACACGCGGACCCGCCGCCGCGCGTCGTCTCCCTCGCGCTAACAACCGTCTACGAATCGGCCAACCTTGGACGTACGTTGGGCGTCTAACCGACATCTCCGCAGTTCGGGCACCGCATTGGAGGGTTGGAAGATGACGAACACAGGGCGACGATTGCTGGTCGCGTCCACCCTCTCGCTGGCGATCGTCGCCGGCTGTGCTGGCGCGATACCGACGCAACCGGCGGCGACGGGGAGCGGTGCCGATTCGACGGGAGCGTCGGCCGCTCCCTTTACCTCGACCAATGCTGCCCCAACCGCGACCGCGGTGGCCCACGCCACGGTCACGCCCACGACCGCGGGCTTCCCTCAATCGCCGGCGCTGGCCACTATCGTCATCAAAGCCGTGACGCCCAGCCCAGCACTCAAGGTTGCGTGGCAGACCGGCGGGCCGGTCGGCACGACGCCGAACCCGTTCGCCCCGGCGGTCGACCCCCAAGGCAGGATCTGGGTCGCATCCTCGAAGGACGCGCGGTTCTGGATCTTCGATCGAGGCGGCAAGTACCTCGAAAGCTGGGGTACCGCGGGCGCCGGCCAGGGACAGTTCGATTTCGTCGACCATATGACCGGCGACGCGTACGGCGGCATCGCGTTCGATCCAGATGGGTCGTTCTACGTCCTTGATACCGGGAACGATCGGGTCGAGAAGTTCGACAAGGAGCGGCACTTCGTCTCCGCCTGGGGAACCTTCGGCGCCGGTGACGGCCAGTTCGCGTTGCCGACCGCCATCACGACCGATGCGTCCGGCCACGTGTATGTCGCCGACTCGCAGCGGCTCGACGTCCAGGCGTTCACGGGGGACGGCACGTTCGTCCGGTCGATCGGACAGGGGGTCGCCGGGAACAGCCGGTTCTATGCCTGGGTCGCGGTCGATCGCAGCGGATATATCTACTCAAACAGCGGTTCCTCCATCGTGGTCTACGCGGTCGACGGGTCGCCGACCAAGTCGTACGACCTGTCGGCGGTCGTCGCGGACCCGGTCGCCATCGCGGTTGACCAGGCAGGACACATCTATGTCGTCGGGGACGCCGGGAACGCCCCGTCGGAGTACCCGGCCGTGACGGTCGAGCTGGCTGCCGACGGGACCGTGTTGCACCTCTGGCCGGCCACCGGAGAGTCGCTGGCACTCGACTCCGCAGGGGGCACCCTTTACGCCGCGTTCTATCATTGGACCAGTGTCCGGGCGTACACACTCCCGAAGGGTTGAGACGACCGATGAACGAACGACTCCTTGGCGCGCAAGTCGCTCATTTGCTGACAGAACGCCACAGCGCGCGAATTACGTCCCGCTTGACTTCCCACCGCCACCGGCCGTGTGCCGGCCTGTAGGTCGCCGCGTAACACCGATGACCCAACAAGCAGCGATCTACCGCCGCGAACGAAGCCCCCAGGAGCATCTGTTCTGGGGATGCGCCGCGCACGGCGGCAAGTGCGCCGACATCTATTAGGTATTCAACGGTCCGAAGGGCACAGCAGACGCCGCCCCGTTCCTCGTCGACGACCACACTCACCTCGGCCAGCTGGGACTCCCCGAGGGCCCCGGGGCCTGCATCACCCCTGTGCGGCCGGCGTCGCCGCGGTAAGTGGTCACATCTCCGCTCGCAGGATTGGTCGGCATGGCGCTCGGCGTGGCGGGTAAGACGATTCTGACGTTGGGTAGGGCCGGGTCCGTCCTCTTGAGCGTCCGACCTCAGCGCCCGATAACCCTGTCCCGTCATGCCGAGCGTGCATCTGACTCAAGTTCTCGCCGTCCCACGATAGGTATGGTTGTTAGTACGGCCCCGGCACCTGCCGGGGACACTCCTTAGCAAACTGATCCAGGGCCCATGAGCTCAACGCGCAAGCAATTGCCGTTCACCGCTTGATCGCAGGTTCGTTCCGGCCCGCCGGAGCCACTCTCACGCTGAGTTTCGCCCCATCGGCTCGCTGGCCTTCGCCGATACCGAGCACGGGATTGCGCTCGTCAGTCTCGGCAATTCCCCGATGCCGGCTGGTCTCTTTGTGACCGATGACGGTGGGCGGAGCTGGCGGCCTGCCATCTTTGCGGCGGGCCCTATCGCATCGGGCCCTATCGCCTCGTCGAACGGCGCGCCGTTAGACGGGCCACCCGTATCAGCGAAGGTCATGAAGGAGGGCTTCAGCCTCTCCATGACCCTCGACCATGATCGGTACCGGGCCGGTCAGCCGATCAATGTGACGACGACTCTCTCCTACGGCGGCCTGGAGGCGAAGGTGATGCTGTGGACGAACAGCAGTCCGGGCTTAGTGGGTTTCGACGTCGTTCAGCTGGATGGTCCTCTTTCCATGCCGGGCGGAGGCACAAGCGACTGCGTGGCGGTGTCGATGGCGAAAGGTCAGACTCGCGCGGTCGCCTTCAGCAAGATCGGCGGCTGGAGCAACGACGACCCCTATGCCGCCTTCTACGACGGCTACTTCCACGACCCGCAATTGCGGCTGTCGGCGGGAGCGTGGCGAATCTCCGCGAAGAGCGGCTTCAGCATCGGCGGATCTGATTGCGGTGCGGGGGAGACAGCCAACCTCCTGGCGACCGCCGAGATCGTAGTCGAGCCGTGAGTGCCGATTAGGCGGGCGAGTGGAATGCGCCCTTCGAACTTCGCTGCGTGCGCACAATTGATGTTGAGTCGCGCTGAGTTTCGTGGAGACTCGCGGGGCTTGGGTTTAGGCCTCGGCGGTAGACGACTCGACCAGTGGCTCGCCGCACACAGTAGCTGGAGTAAGTCCGCAAGCGGCAGCGGTCGCTGCGGCGCCTGCCAGACTGCTTACGCGCGACTCTCTGTTCCTGCTCCGGCGGCACCGCCCGCGCGCCAATGCAGTTGCTCTCGATGTCGCCGACCGCTAGAATGACCATATGGCTATCAAGATGACTGCTACCGAGGCAAAGGCCAAGATTCTGGCGTTGCTGGATGACGTGGCCTCCGGCCAGGAGGTGGAGATCACCAAGCACGGCCGGACGGTGGCGCGCCTCGTGCCGGCTACGGGACCGCACGCCCTGAAGGGAAACCTCATCGGGGTGGCCATGACGGCCGGGCCCGAGGAGGAGCTCTTCACGACCGGGGCCCCCTGGGACCTCGGGTGAGCACCGTCGTTCTCGATAGCCACGTCGTCCATTGGTGGTCGGCCGAGCCCGAGCGCATCAGCGCTGCCGCCGCCAAGGCCATCAGTGCTGCGGATGAGCTGGCGGTCGCCGACATCTCCTGGTTCGAGCTGGCCTGGCTGGCGAGCCACGAGCGGATCGTGGTGTCGATCCCGATCCCTTCCTGGCTTCAGCAGCTGGCCGTCCAGGTCCGCACCATCCCCGTGACACCAGCGATCGCAACGACGGCGGTCAACCTGCCCTCCTCGTTCCCGGGCGACCCGGCGGATCGGTTGATCTACGCGACCGCAATCGAGCGGGGCTGGTCGCTGATCACCAAGGACCAGCGGTTGCGGGCACACCGTCACCCTCACCCGGTGGCCGTCTGGTAGGCGAGGGGGTCAGAGCGCGGTCCTGAGCCAGCGATCGGTGCCGACAACCGAGCCTTGAGGCTTCTTGAACGGACGGTAAGGTCGGTGATGGCGGTTCGACTCCTTTTTGAGCCTCCGACCTCGGTCGAGCTGGCGGTCGCCAGCTCGACCTGGTCGATCGTCCGCCATGGTCCGGAACGGTGGATGAGCTCGGCCTTGTAGAGGCCGTTGACCGTCTCGGCCAGGGCATTGTCGTAGCTGTCGCCGCGGGAGCCGACGCTGGAGACCGCCTCGGCCTCGGCCAGCCGCTCGGTGTAGCGTCACGCAGGACGGCCACCTCGGGCAGGGCGGAGAGGCGATCGACGAGGAAGTCGGTGGTCGCCGCTCCCGGGCCGGTCCCCGCCGACAGACGGATACCGTCACCGGACCAGGTGTAGGTCTCGGTGGCCGCCCCGACGCTGGCCGAGGTCATCCGATCGGCGGCATCGTAGGTGTAGGTCGTGCTGCCGGCGGAGAGCTGGTTGCCGTTCGCATCGTAGGTCCACTTCGGGAGCGAGTGCCTTGTGTCGTTCCTTAGTTGGTTAGTTGCGCAAGTACGCAACTACGGGTACAGTCAACGACGAGATGAGCACCAAGACGGCGACTGTCTCCCTGGACGGGGACGCGATGCGCTTCGTCGCCCGCAGTGGAAGCGGGCACGAGCTGATCATCGACGACGGGGAGGGGGACGAGGGGCCGCGCCCCGCCGAGCTCGTTCCGCTGGCCGTCGCGGCCTGCACCGCCATGGATGTGATCTCGATCCTTCGCAAGAAGCGCCAGGTCGTCTCGGGCTATACCGTCAACGCGACTGGTGAGCAGCGCGATGACGTCAGCCCGCACATATTCACCCGCATCGACGTCGAGCATGTCGTCGAGGGGCCCGCCGTCGAGACCGAGGCGGTCCGCCGCTCGATCGAGCTGTCAGCGGTGCGCTACTGCGCCGTCGGCGGCACGCTCTCGACCGGCGATACCGAGATCCATCACACCTACCTCGTGCGCAGCGGCGGCACGGAGCGCGCGGGCGAAGTCGTGGTGACCGGTCCGCGCGAGGCGCCCGGCGCGCTCGGCCACCCAGGCGGGGAAGCCGCGGAGTCCTAGCCGCGTCGCGCCGATCTCATCGGCGGCGAAAGTAGCCACCTGGCAAGCAACTGGGGTATGCTGACGCTGCATGCCGGACGACCCCACGCTTACCGAAGTTCTCGAGCGGATCGTGCTGGCCGGGGTGGGGCTCACGTCGCGCGCGCTGACCGAGGCGGCGCCAGGCAACGACCTCACGCTCTCGCAATGGCGGGTCCTCGTCGTCCTCGGTGACACGACCGATGGAGCGACCGTCAGCTCGGTTGCCGGACGGATCGGGGTGACCCTGCCCGCGACCAGCCGTCAGCTGCGGCGCCTCGAGCGCCGGGGCCTGGTCGAGGTCGGGCCCGATGAGCGCGACCACCGCGCCACGCGCGCGCGCCTCACGGCGTCCGGGCGCCGGGCGCGTGCCGCCATCCTCGCCTTCCGTCGCGCGCGAATCGGCGCCGTCGCCGACCGATTCCGCCCGTCCGCCGCCATCCTTCGCAACCTCGCCCAAATCGCCGATGCGCTCGATGAGACCACTGCGCCGCATTGAGCTCCCGCGGGCGCGGGTCCAGCGTGCCGCCGACTGGCTGCGTGCCAGCCCTGCCGGCCTGGTGGTGCTCGCGCTGGTCACCGGCATCGGCGCCGGACTGGGCGCCATCTTCTTCCGCTGGCTGATCGGCGAGTTCACCCAGATCTTCACCGGGCAGTCGGACTACGGATCGCTCAGCCGGCCGGTCCACCCGGCCTTTCCCGGGCTCGGCGTGTGGTTCATCGTCGCGGTACCGGTCATTGGCGGCCTCGTCTACGGGCCGCTCATCGACCGCTTCGCCCGCGAGGCGCGCGGTCACGGCGTACCGGAGGTGATGCTTGCGGTCACCCGGCAGGGGGGTCGCATCCGGCCGCGAGTCGCGGTCGTGAAGTCCCTGGCGTCGGCGATCTGTCTCGGCTCGGGCGGATCGGTCGGCCGCGAAGGGCCGATCGTGCAGATTGGCTCCGCCGTCGGGTCCGCCGTCGGCCAGCTATTGCGGATCGGCGAGGTGAACCTCCGCCTGCTGGTCGCCTGCGGCGCGGCGGGCGGCATCTCAGCCACCTTCAACGCGCCGATCGCGGGCGTCTTCTTCGCCTTGGAACTGATCCTCAGCGACTTTGCCGTCCGCTCGTTCGGCGCGGTCGTCCTCGCATCGGTGACCGCGGACGTCGTCAGCCGGGCCGCGTTCGGCTCCTCGTCATTCCTGCCACTGCCGGCATTCCAGATCGTGAGCGTCTGGGAATACCCCCTGTACGCGACCCTCGGGCTCGCGGCGGCAGGGGTCGGCGTCGCGTTCACCCGCATCCTGTACGGGACGGAGGACCTGCTCGACCGGCTGTGGGGTGCCCGTCCGGAGTGGCTGCGGCCGGCGGTCGGGGGCCTGGCGCTCGGGGTGCTGCTGCTGGCGCTCCCGCAGCTCTACGGGGTCGGATACGCGCCGCTCGAGAAGGCGATCGCCGGCAACACCGGCCTGGTACTGCTCCTCACACTCCTCGTCGGCAAGATCCTGGCGACCAGCCTGACGATCGGGATCGGCGGGTCGGGAGGGGTCTTTGCGCCCTCGCTGTTCATCGGGGCCATGCTGGGGACCGCCTTTGGGACCGTCGCGGGCATCGTGGCTCCCGGGCTCGTCGCGCCGCCGGGGGCGTACGGGCTGGTGGGAATGGGAGCCGTCTTCGCAGCGGCGTCGCACGCTCCGATCACCGCGGTCCTCATCCTGTTCGAGCTGACCGGCGACTACCAGATCATCCTGCCACTGATGTTCGCGATCGCGCTCGCGGCCGGCATCTCGAGCCTCGTGACTTCGGACACGATCTACACCCTGAAGCTGCGCCGGCGGGGGATCGACATCTTCCGTGGGCGAGGGGCGAACGTCATGGAGCTCATGCAGGTGCGCGACGCGATGCGTCCCGTCCCGGCGCCGCTCGTCGCGAGCACGAGCCTGGGTGACGTCGTCGACCGCTTCGCGGGCGAGGGCGTCGACGCGCTTCCCGTCGTGGACGAGGAGGGCGCCTACCGCGGGATCGTGACCTCGTACCAGGTTGAGGAGGCGCTGCGAGCCAATGAGCTCGGAGCGACGGCGGCGGATCTCGCGCACAGCGTCCCGCCGGTGCAGGCGGACGAGACCCTGGAGGCCGCGGTCGAGCGCCTGATGGCGACCGATTCGGTCGGCCTCGCGGTCCTCGACCGCGCGGACGGGCACGTCGTCGGTTGGTTGACGCATCGCGACCTGCTGGCGGCCTACAGCGGACGCCTGGGCCAGGCGCGGACGGTGGCCTGGCCTCGGCCGCCGGGGCCGGCGCAGCCGGGCTGAACGAGGCGGCCGGCCTAGACGGCGAGGGCCACCCCTCCCACCGCAGTCGCGACCTTCTGGGCGGCACGCTCGTGCTCCCGGGGCTCGCGGACGATGAGGACCGATACCTCGGCGTGGAGCAGCACCTTGCGCGCCACGCTGCCCAGCACGAGGCGCGGCAGCATCGACAGGCCGCGGGACCCGACGACGATGAGGTCGGCGCCGTCTTCACGGGCGGCGATGATCAGCTGCTCGGCGGGATCTCCGGCTCGGACCTCCGAGCTCGGGAGCAGGCCGGCCGAGGCCAGCTGTCCCTCGGCGCGACTGGCCATTTCCCGGAGCGCGCCTTGGCGCTCGTCGATCCCGGGTTCGGGGACGTCCACCCACGACGGGTAGAAGGCGGCGCCCATCGACCCTGCCCAGCTCGAGCTGGGAGGGCGGACTGCGACGATCCGCGCCGGGAGGCCGCGGAAGATCGGCCAGTGGGCGATGACGTCCATGGCCCGCTGCGCCGATGCGGAACCATCGGCACCCACGATCATGCGCCGGACGTGCGGGGCGCGTGCCACGAGCACCGGGCACGGGGCGTGGTCGACGACCTCGGTGGAGACCGAGCCCAGCAGCACCGTGGCGAGCGGTCCGTGTCCCCGATTGCCAATGACGATCAGGTCAGGCTGGAGCGCATGCGCCTCGTCGAGGAGCGCGCTGGCCGGTCGGCCACGCGCGACGCGGGTATCGACCTGGGCCGCCACGCGGCGCAGCGGTTCGGCGGCGAATCGGAGCATCTCCTGGAGATCCGCGAGGAGCACGCTCTCGGCCTCGTCGGTGCTCGGCGGGGCCATCCCTCCGCCCGGCGCCCCGAACGGATCGGCGTGCTGCTCGAGGGCGGTGACCACGGTGACGGCCGTGCCGGGCGGCCAGGGCAGGTGGGCCATGAGGTCGCGGGCGGCCTCGGCGCCCGCCGACCCATCGAAGGCAAGCATCACGCGCATCGGTCCCTCCTCAGGGTGACCCTTATGTTCAGGCCGGCGGATCGGCAGGGCGTCCGATCCCACCGGCCCAGGTTCAGGGTGCAGAGGTTGCACGGAATGCCACAGGGCCATCCGTCGTGATCGTCCGGGACGGTCGTCCCGTCCGACGGTCCGAACGGCCGTGGCACCCGCGCTCGTCGCCGGCGAGGATCGCATCCAGGGGCCCGGCCGAGGCGCGGCCGCGGCAGGAGGAGGCAGCCCATGGGTGGTCCGGAGCTGCGGTGGATCGTCTGCCGTCGTCAGACGCGCAGCGTCGAGCGCGCACGCGTCCGCTGCCCGCTGTGGGGCGACGGCCCGAGCGCCGCGTGCCTCACCTGCCGCCACCTCGTTACCAGCTCGTTGGAGCGTGAGGCCGGCTGGTGCGAGGTTCCCTCCTTCGGCGCCACCGCCGCGCGACCGGCCAAGCCGCCGGGCGCAGATGGCCCTGGCGCGCGGTTCCATTGGACCCCCGGCTCGGTGCCCTTCGTCACTCTCCGCCCGCCCGCGCCGACCGTAGACTCCCATCATGCGAGTCGTCTCACCCCGGGAGGCGGTGGCGGTCGTCCGATCCGGTCAGCAGCTGTTCGTGCAGGGCGGAGCGGCGACGCCATCGGTGCTGCTCAACGCGCTCGTTGAGCGTGCCCCCGAGCTCGACGACGTCCGCATCCTCCACTTCCACACCGAGGGGCCGGCGCCGCACCTCGCGCCGGAGATGGCCGGCCACTTCCGTCACAAGGCGCTCTTCATCGGTGCCAACGCACGCGCGGCGGTGAACGAGGGCCGCGCCGAATACATTCCGGTCTTCCTCTCGGACGTCCCCGACCTGTTCATCTCCGGCACACTGCCGCTCGACGCCGTGCTCATCAACGTCACCCGGCCCGACCCGCACGGGTTCTGCTCGCTGAGCACCAGCGTGGACGCGACGCTCGCCGCGGTCCGGGCGGCGAAGGTCGTCATTGCCCAGTTCAACGATCGGGTCCCGCGCACGCTCGGCGACACGTTCGTCCACGTCTCGAAGATTGACTTCGCGACCGAGGTCAGCCAGCCGCCGTACGAGTACGCGGAGCCGTCGCTCGGCGAGGTGGAGCGGCGGATCGGCGAGCACGTCGCCGAGCTGGTCGCCGACGGGGCCACCCTCCAGCTCGGGATCGGCGCCATCCCGGCCGCCACCGCCCTGGCGCTCCGAGACAAACGGGATCTCGGCGTCCACACCGAGATGTTCACCGACGCGGTCGTCGACCTCGTCGAGGCGGGCGCCATCACCGGCTCCCGCAAGGAGATCAACCGCGGCAAGATCGTCTCCGCCTTCGTGATGGGCACCGCGCGGCTGTATCGGTTCGTGAATGACAACCCGATGGTCGAGTTGCGGCCGGTCGACTACACGAACGACACGGCCATCATCCGGCGCTTCACGCGGATGGTCTCGATCAACTCGGCGATCGAGGTCGACCTCACCGGGCAGGTCGTCGCCGACTCGATCGGCCCGCGCTTCTACTCAGGGGTTGGCGGCCAGATGGACTTCGTGCGCGGAGCCTCGCTGGCAACCGAGGGGCGGGCGATCATCGCGCTGCCGGCGACCGCGGCTAACGGCACGGTGTCGCGGATCACCCCGTTCCTGAAGGAGGGAGCGGGGGTGGTGACCACCCGCGCCCATGCGCGGACCGTGGTCACCGAGTTCGGCGTCGCCGAGCTCCACGGCCGCAGCATCGCCGAGCGCGCCCGGGCGCTCATCGAGATCGCGCACCCGGACTTCCGCGACGACCTCGTCCGCGAGGCGCGTCGGACCCACTTCCTGTAGCCGGCGTCACCGATCCCGGATCCGTCGCGGCGCCATCCGCGGGCCGCGCCGCGGGGGCTGCCGGCCGGAGATCTCCAGCAGCCGCTGGACGCGCCCGCGCTGACCGACATACGGCTCGAGCAGCTCGAGCATCCGAGCGTCGTCGGCGTGCCGCTCACCGGTCAGCGCCCAGGCGACGAGGCTCGGCAGGTGATAGTCGCCCACGCTGACCGCGTCGGGGTCGCCCCAGGCAACGCGCGCGACCTCGGCCAAGGTCCACGGCCCGATGCCCGGGATCGAGCGCAGCAGCCGGCCCGCGCGGTCCGGCGCCGCCGCCTCGATACGACGCATGGCGGCTGCCGCGCGGGAGATGACTTCCGCCCGGCGTCGCTCGATCCCGAAGGGGTGGAACGCGAAGTAGGCGAGCCCCGCCAGCCGCTCCGGGGCTGGCACCAGCCATCGACCACCAGGCCCCGGCGCGGGTTTCCCATGGGCAAGGACCAGGCCGCGAAACGCGTCGCGGGCTTCGACGCCGGTCACCTTCTGCTCGCAGATGGCCGCCAGCAGAGCGTGCCAGACCTGGTGGGTGCGGGGCAGCCGCAGGTCGGGATGGAGCCGATGAAGCTCGGCGACGACCGGGTCGCGCGGCACGAATGCCGCGACGTCGTCCGCCAGGCCGATGAGATCGCCGGCGCCGGCGAGCGCCTCGTCAGCACCGTCTCCCCAGGCCTCGACCACGACCCTGAGCGCGTCGCCGCGGATGCGGATCGTCGCCGCGCCGCTCGGCAGGCGGACGGCCCACCAGATGCCGTCCGCCCCGCTGCGGAACGTCGGGTCGCCCCGGCCGTGCGCGATCGGCGCCAGCGTCAGCCGCAGGTCAATCGGCCTGGGCAGCTCGATCTCGATCCGCGCCCCGGCGGCGAGCATCAGCGCCGCATGCTGAGCAGCATTGGCCGGCGTCCCGACTGGGCGAGCTCGAGCTCGCGTCGGGAGCGAAGGCCGCGGTATCCCTCCGCGACGACGAGCTGGCCGCAGACGCCGCCGAGCGAGTTGCCCGGCCCGGTCAGGACGAGCAGGTCGGGCGCCAGCTCGCGCAGGGCGACGCGCAGGCCGCTGGCGAACCGGTAGGGGTGGGTCAGCTGGTGGCCCAACGTGTAGTCGCGGAGCGCGCGCGGGTCGCCGGCGAATGGCGACCATCGGCGGCCCTCACCATCGATCAGGGTGATCGCCGGCCGGGTCCAGGCGAGCCCGGCGAGGAGCGTGATCGCAACGTCTGCGATCCCGGCCATCAGCGGGGTGTGATACGGGCCGTGAAGCGCAAGGCGCAGTGGATACTGTCGTTCGCCGACCACCAGGGGCGGCAGCTCTCGAAGCAGGCGCGCCACCCCGGCGTCGTCGCCTGCCAGGACGGCGTAGCCGCCGAGCTCCACGCTCTCGAAGATGCGACCTCCACCTCCGTCGGCGTCGAGCACCGCGGAGACCGCCCTTCGCAGCTCGGCGTCCGGCTGCCATTCGCGGTCGCTGAGCGGATAGACGACCTGGCCGCCGGTTCCGCCGTCGGGCGGGAACTGTTCCTGCAGCTGGGCGAGCTCGGAGACGAGCCGGAACGCATCGGGGAAGGGGAGCGCCTCGCTCACCGCCAGCGCCGTGTACCAGCCCAGCGAGTTGCCGACCACGCCAACAACGTGGTGATCGCGCATCGCGGTCTCAGCGTCGAGCATGCTCGTCAGCAGGGTCAGCGGTGCCGCGTTCACGGGACGGAGGTGCAGCGCCGGATCGAAGGCGGACGCGGCGTCGATCGCGCGGAGGGACGGCAGGCCCGCTTCATCCCGCAGCCGCTCGGCGGCCTCGATGAGCGGGTGGTCGAGCTGGAGGCTGCCAAGGCTGGACGCGCCATACGACCCGCGCCCGGGCAGGACGAGGACGGCGCGGGGGAGCGTCCCGGTCATCGGGTCGCCCGCTCGCCCACGGCGGTGCGCGCGGCCGTCATCACGTCGTCGAGCCCGATGAGGACTGCGCCGGTGGCCGGACCCAGCGGCACGAAGCTGTCGACCGCGCGGACAGAGGAGAGGTAACGGCTCACACCCGCCTCGGCGAGGTCGGCGACGATCGCCTCCGCGACCCCGCCCCCGGTGCGCCGGCACTCGTCGACGACGATCGTGGCGCCGACCTGGCCGGCATGCGTCCTGACCGCGTCGAAGGGGAGCGGGTTGAGCCAGCGCAGGTCGATCACCCGGGCCCGGATCCCCTCGGCCGCCAATCTCCGCTGGGCCTGGAGCGAGATCCGCAACCCGTTCGCGTAGCTCAGGAGCAGGAGGTCTGGCGTTCCGTCGCCATCGGGCTCGTAGACGCCGACCTCGCCGGGAAGCAGGCAGGCCGGCGGTGGGGGATAGCGCGAGAGCCAGCGGCCATCGCCATCGGCCTCGAGATCCCGCTCGTGATAGAGCGCAATCGGCTCCAGGAAGATCACGACCCGTCCGTCCTCGGCGGCCATCGCCACCGCGCCGCGGAACATGCGCGCCGCGTCGTCGCCCCGGGCCGGGACCGCCAGCACGATCCCCGGGATGTCGCGCAGTGCACCGACGCTGTTGTCGTTGTGGAAGTGACCGCCGAATCCCTTCTGGTACGCGAGCCCGGCGACCCGGACGACCATCGGGTTGCGGAACTGGCCCGAGCTGAAGAATGAGAGCGAGGCCGCCTCACCGCGGATCTGGTCGACCGCGTTGTGGAGATAGGCGAGGTACTGGATCTCGGGGACCGGCAGCAGCCCAATCTGCGCGGCGCCCTGCGCGATGCCAAGGATGCTCGTCTCGTCGAGGAGCGTGTCGAAGACCCGCGCCTGGCCGAAGCGCCGCTGGAGCCCCGCGGTCAGGCCGTAGACGCCGCCCTTGCGCCCGACGTCCTCGCCGAAGACGAGGAGCTCGGGCCGGCGGAGGAGCTCGTCCGCGATGGCCGCGTTCAGGCAGCCGGCCAGCGTCCGCGCCGTCGGCAGCGTCGCGTCCTCGGGGAGGGGGTCGCCGAAGCTCTCGCGCCGACCCTGCTCGGGAACGAGCGGCCTCTCGGCTCTCGCGAGCACGAGGGCCGGGTGGTCGGGAGCCAGCGGCGCAACGACGTCCGCGGTCGTCTCGAGCCGAGGGCGTCGCGTGGCCTCCTCGGCGGCGGCCATCACCCGCTCGCGGGTTTCGCTGACGAGGGCCCGCAGCTCATGGGCCGTGGCCGCCCCGGTGGCGAGCAGGCGCGACGCGTTGCGCAGGAGCGGATCGCGCGCCTCGGTGGCCGCGATCTCCTGCAGGGCGCGGTACGCGTGCTCCGCATCGCTGCCGGCATGGCCCCACAGGCGCACCGTCGGCAGGTGGAGGAACGCGGGACGACGCGCCGCGCGCACGTAGTGGATCGCCTCCCGGGTGGCCTCCCACACCTCGTCGACCTCTCCGTCGGCGAGGATGTAGCGCAAGTGCTCGAGGTGGCCGAAGGACTCGACGACCCAGCCCGGCGGTGTCGCGACGCTGATCCCCGTCCCGTTGTCCTCGCAGACGAAAAGGATCGGCATTGGCAGGCCGATCTTCACCGCGTAGCGGGCGGTGTTGATCGCCGACAGCGCGGTGGCGTGGTTCGCCGATGCGTCCCCGAACGAGCAGAGCACGATCGCGTCGTTCGGCAGGTCGGCGGCGACTCCCAGGCGCCGGGCACGCGCCAGGCTGAACGCGAGCCCCATGGCCTTGGGCAGGTGGCTGGCGATCGTGCTGGTCTGGGGCGGAACCCAGAGCGGTCTGCTGCCCCACACCTTGTGCCGGCCCTGCGCGATCGGCTCGTCGCTGCTGGCCACGATGCCGAGCAGCGCGTCGAACGCCGGCGTCGAGCCCGGCAGCTGACGCGCGCGGGCCATCATCAGGGCCCCGGAGCGATAGTGGAGGAACGCGGGGTCGGTGATCCGCAGCTGCGCGCCGAGCACGGCGTTGTTCTCGTGGCCGGCGCTGCTGATCGTGTAGAAGCTGCGATTCGTCTTCTTCAGCTCGCGCGCCGCGACGTCGATCGCGCGCGAGGTGACCTGGTCCTCGTAGAGGGCCCGGGCGGCCTCCGCGGTCAGGCTACCGCCGCCGCGCAAGGGCTCGCGCGGCTCAAGGCGACGCCCCGCAGACGTCGCGACGCGCAGCAGGTCGTCCAGCGCCGCCTCGACGACGGCGACCCGATCGAAGGTCATGGCACCCGTGTGGGAGGTGAGGTGGTGGCTCGGTCGTGGCCCATGATACGCGGCGGCCCTCCGCTGGTAAGCCGCTGGTAATGGCGCGATAAGCACTCGCGCGGTCTCCTCTTCCGGCGCCCCGCACCGCACCGAATTGCCGTGATGGGTGGGGCGGAATCGGAGGCACGGACCCATGACCGCGTCGCAGCATCCACTCCGCAGCTCCTGCACGACCGGGGGTAGCTGGCCGCGCTAGCCCCCCGAGATCAGGACGATCGCCGCCACGGCCAGGACGACCGCGACGAGCCCGAGTCGCGGCAGCCGCTCACCCGTCAGTCCGCGGGCCAGCGACATCGTCACGATCGGATACACGCCGGCCACGGCCGCCGCGAGGCCGACTGTGAGCGTGGCGCGTGCGAGGACGAACGCCGCGTTGCCGGTGACGTCGAGGGCACCCGCCGCGAGCGCGGGCCACCGGCCGGCTCGAAGGCCGACGCCTCGCGACGCGACGAGGGCAGGGATCCCGATCAGAACGGTGGCGGATGCCCGGCTGACGACGATCGTCCACAGCTCGCCCTCCGGAGCCGCGACGTCGAGCAGGGTGAACCACAGGCCAAAGCCGATGGCGGCCACGCCGGCCATCAAAAGTGCCTGGCGCTGGGCCCCGCCGAGCGAGGCGCCGCTCGCGGCCGCCGCCGCGAAGAGGGCCAGCGCCACGCCGAGCCATTGCGACGGGCTGATTGCCGCGTGACGCAGGACCCCGCTGACCGCGAGCGGGATGAGGACCGACCCGACGCCCGAGATGGCGGCCACGAGGCCCATGCCCCCGCGTGCCATGCCGCGGTACAGCCCCAGCAGGCCGACGCCACCGAAGGCCCCGGCCAGCGCGGCCGCGCCCAGCGACCCGGCGGATGGCAGCGCCGGTCGCAGGATGAGCAGCGGCACGAGCAGCAGGCCAAGGCCCACCGCCTGGGCAGTCCCGGCGACGGCCAAAGCCGGCGCACGGCGCGCGGCTACGCCGCCAGAGAAGTCCCCGCCTCCGAACGCCAGTGCGGCGGCGACGGCCAGCGGGATGCCGATCACCATTCTGCCTCCTCATCCTCCGGCTTCGCGTCAGACGTGCAATCTATAGATCAGTACCACTTGGCCATGGCGCACCCCCGCACGTACTGGCCTATCCTGTCCGAGTGCGCACCAGCATCACCAGGCGCCCCGTGCCAACGATGGGCGTGGGAGGGAATCTGACATGATCGAAGACGTCTCCGCGACCGAGCCGGCCGTCGCATCGAACCTGCCGCGCTGGCGGATTGCGGTGATCGGGGCGGTCGTGGTGCTGGCGGTTGCGATTGGCGCCGTCCTGGGAGTGACGCTCACCCAGCGAGGGTCGGCCGCGGGCCTGAGCGCGTCTGCCGGTTACGTTCCTGCCGACGCCGTGCTCTACCTCGAGGGCAACTTCGACCTCAACGACTCCCAGCGGGCGGACCTGCGCACCCTCATCGAGCGTTTTCCGGGCGCCGATGCCGACAAGCTCCTGACTGACGCGCTGGCCCAGACGCTGGACGACGCCCTGGCCGGAGCGCCATTCGACTACTCGAACGACGTCGCGCCGTGGTTCGACGGCCACGCAGCGGTCGCGCTTCTCGACCTGAAGATGCCGGCTGACGGGACGAGCCCGCAGCCGAGCGCCGTTGCCCTCTTCGGCGTGCGCGACCAGGCCGCGGCGACCGCCTTCGCAGACAAGTTGCGGGCCTCGCTGGGCGGCAACGCCACCTCGAGCGAGGTGCGGGGCGTGACGGTCTGGCAGGTAGACGCGTCGGGCAGCGCCATGATGGCTAGCTCTGCGGCGTTCGCCGTCACCAACGATCAGCTCCTGGTTGGAACCGGCGTCGACGCGATCACCAGCGCCCTCGACGTTCACGCCGGCGCGGCCGATGCGCTCGCGAACCGGAGCGAAGTTCGCGACCTGGCGGGCCACCTGCCGGATGGGTCGGTCGGAGTGATGACGATCGATACCGCGACGCTGCTCGGGGAGATGAGCGATGCCCTCGCGTCGCAGATGCCGGGCATGACCGACACGTACGCCGGGCTGCTTTCGGGATCGGGGACGTTCGCAATGGCGAGCGTCTCGTTCGAGGCGAACGCCGTCCACCTCGACTCGGCGGCGACCGCGCCGACCGGGGACAGCGCCATCAGCAACGGCGCCCGCGACCTGGCCGACCAGGTCCCGGCGGACGCGATGTTCTTCGCCGACAGCGGCGACCTTGGTGCGCGGCTGAGCACGATGGTCACCGCCATGCAGGCGGCGATGAGCGCGTCGGGGATGGATCCCGCGACGATGCAGGAGATGGAATCGGCCCTCGGCGCGAACCTCGCCGATTACGTCTCGTGGATCGGCGATGGCGCGGTCGTGGCTGGGTATGACGGCAGCCAGCCATACTTCGGCCTCGTTCTCGAGGCGACCGACCCCAACGCCGCCGCGCAGCGCATGGGACAGCTGTCCGGGCTGGTGCAGCTCGCCACGCTCGACCCATCCTCGGGCGTCACGGTCTCGACCGACACCGTGGCCGGGGCGCAGGTGACGACAGTGCGGGTGGCCTTCAACGGAGCCCCGGCGTTCGGCGTCCCGGGCGCCGATTCCGGCCTCGTCCTCCAGTGGGCGGTGGACGGCGATCGCGTGCTCATCGGCGTCGGCGACCGGTTCGTGTCGCAGGCGCTCCAGCTCGACCCCGCCGACAGCCTGGGCGCGACGACCCGCTTCGGCGACGCGACCGGTCGCTTCCCCGGCGCCAACGCGGCGACGCTGTTCGTGGACCTGGCCGCGCTGCGCGACGCCCTCAACGCGAACTCGGCGATCGGTTCCGAAATGGACCAGGCGCTGTCGGCACTCGACTACGTGGTGGGCGACACCCGGGTCGAGAGCGGCGTCATGGTGGAGCACCTGGCCGTCGTCATGAAGTGACCCGGGACCTCCCCGACGGGTGGCGGGCGATCGCCTGGGATCGCCCCGATCCGCCCACGATGGCCACGGTGGCGGAGCGGCTGCGCGACGAGGGCGTCGCTCCGCTGGCCTGGTCGAACGGGCCGGGTGACCGCTACGCCTCCCACGATCACGAGTACACGAAGCTCCTGATGTGCGCCTCCGGCTCGATCACGTTCTACGTGGGGCCGGACGGGGCGCCGATCGAGCTGCATCCCGGAGACGGCTTCGTCCTGCCCTCGGGGACGCGGCACGCGGCCGTCGTCGGCCCATCCGGATGCACGTGCCTCGAAGGGCACCGCTAGGACTAGCCCTTCGTCAACAGGTCGCGCCGGTCGCCCCAGTGCTTGCGGAAGCGGTAGAAGTTCCGGCGGCTCAGCCGCTCGCGTTCCTCATCGGCGACCGACTCCCATCCCCGGTGCGCGTGGCGCTGCAGGGGAAGTGGGGCGCTGCGCACGGCTCGCCAGCCGCGGGCCCGGATCGCGAACGACAGGTCGAGATCAGCGTTGCGGTACCAGCGGAAATGGCGGTCGAAGCCGCCGACCTCGGCGAGCGCCTCGCGGCGCACGGCAAGGCAGTAGCCCTCGATCGCGTCCACCTCGCCCGGTTCGGCTTCCTCGAACTGGCGACCATCGGCGCTGGTGACACCCCAGCCGCCCGCGACGCCGACGTCGGCCTCGTCGAAGGCCCGCAGCAACGGCGACAGCCAGTCGCCGACCGGTTCGAGGGAAGTGTCGAGCAGGACGATCACGGCACCGGTGGCCTGCCGCATCCCGAGGTTGGCGGCATCTGCCCAGCCGAGCCGGTTCGGGCTGCGGAGCACGACGGTGTCCGAGGCCGCGGCGAGCACCGGCTCGGCCGCCTCGACGGGCGCGTTGGCCACGACGATCAGCTCCGTCCCGGCCGGGAGCGGATGCCGGCCGAGTGCGGTCAGCAGGCGCTCGAGGTCGGCCGGATGATCCTCGACGATCGTCACCACGCTCGCGGGACCCCTCGCCGGCTCGTCGAGCCCGATCCGGGCCTCGTCGCTCGTCGCCGGCGGCAGCCACGGCCGCGCGGTGGACCCCTCGGGACCGTCGACCGGGTCCCAGCCCAGCTCGCGGATCCGCTCGCGAAGCGCGTCGGCCACCGCCCAGTCGCGGTCTCGACGAGCTGCCGAGCGGCGCTCGAGCAGCTGCCGGACGGGTTCCGGAGCACCCTCGACCATGGGTCAGGCGCGGCGGGCGGGCCACGGGGTGCGGCGTCCCCGCGGGCGTCCATCGGCCTCCCGGTCGAGCTTGTGCGCTCCGGGCGTCGGCGGGTCGTAGATGAGGCGGTCGACCGGAACCCCCCGGCGGAGGTGCCGCTCCACGATCTCCCCGACGTCATCCACGGTCAGCGCGCGGTACCACGTCCCTTCGGGGTAGACGACTGCCATCGGCCCGTGCCCGCACTGGTTGAAGCAGCCGGCGTGATTGACGCGGACCCGATCGGCGAGGCCGGCCTCGCGCACCGCGGCCTTGAGGGCCGCGTGAACACCGATCCCGTCGCCGTCCACCGACGGGCACCAGTCACCGCTGGTGCAGACGAAGACGTGGCGCTCGAACACGGGCATGCGACGCGAAACGTACTCCTGCGAGCGGCCGAAAGTACCGGCTGTTCGGACGCCACCCCAACCTTACTATCCGAACTGAAGTCGCGCCGTCCACACCCAAGTGCCCGGGGACGCGGCCGGACGATTCAAGACCCTCAAGGTAGAGGAAGCCATTCCATGATGACGAATGAGGTCGGGAAGCTGCTGACGGCGTCCGAGGTCGCCGAATTGCTGCACCTGCACGTCAACACCGTCAAGCGACTCGGTGATCGGGGCGAGCTCCCGTTCTTCCGGGTAACGAAGCGCGGCGATCGCCGCTTCCGCTACGACGACGTGCTGGACTTCCTCCGCCGCGACAAGTAATCACCCCCGCCAGGGGGGTTGCGATCGACCGCCGAGGTGCCCAACCACTCGGCGGTCGATCGTGTCTGGGATAATCCCCGCCCATGGATGACGGTCCCCCGCAGGCCTTCGACGAGGCCCAGCGGCTGCTCGACACTGGCGATCCGGAGGCCGCGCTGCGGCTCCTGGAGCCCCTCACCGCGCATGCCGAACCGGCAGTCTCCGGGGCCGCCTGGATCCTCACCGGGACGGCGCGCTACCGGATGGACGATGAACCCGGGGCACTGGAGGCGTGGCAGACGGCGGCAGACGGCGGCGGGCCTATGGCCTGGCTCGGCTGGCGCTCAGCCGCGGAGCAGCACGTCCGGGACGGCAACCTGGAGGACGCGATCGAAGCCTACCGCGAGGCCGATCGTCGGGCACCGGCCCAGGAACGGGGTGCGATCGCGAACCGCCTCGCGTGGTTGCTGAAGGAGACGGGACACGACTTCGCGGCCCGTCGGCAGTTCAACCGCGCACGGGGTCCGTACGCGATCTACCCCGCCTACGTGACGTGGGCCATCATCGCCATCAACGTCGTCGTCTTCGTTGCCGACCTGGGGCTCGGTGGCGCCACCAGTGGATCGATCCTCTTCGGGACCGGCGGCCGGGTGGCGGAAGCCGGCCTCGTGTACCAGCCCTACGTGGCGAACGGCGAGTGGTGGCGGCTCATCACCAGTGCCTTCATTCACTTCGGGCTCCTGCACATCGGCTTCAACATGTTCGCCCTCTGGCTGTTCGGACCAGTCATCGAGCAGATGTACGGGCATCTCGAGTACGCGGCCATCTACCTGCTGTGCGCGCTGGGCGGCAGCGTGCTCACGATCCTCGTCGATCCCCGCTCGGCGGCGGGCGGCGCCTCCGGCGCGATCTTCGGCCTCTTCGGGCTGGCATTCGTCGTCTCCCGCCGACGCCATCTCCTGCTCGGGCCGCAGGCGCGCGCCATCCTCTCGCAGGTCGGGATGCTGCTCGTGCTCAACCTGATCATCACGTTCTCGGTCTCCGGGATCAGCTGGACCGGCCACCTCGGCGGCCTCGCGGTCGGCATCGCCCTCGGCGTCGCGCTCAGCCCCACGAACGTTCCCTCGATGGGTGGCATGTGGCGGGCGCCCGACGGGAGGCCCATGGCGCGCCAGACCTCGGGAGCCTTCCGGGTGCTCGCCTACGCGGCGACGGCGGCCGTGCTGATCGCGGGGACGCTGGTCGCCGTAGGACAGGTAGGCTGAGGCCATGTGCTACGACCTCGACGCTCGACCGCCCCTGCCACCCATCCGCGGTGCCGCCGCCGACGCCACGAGCCTGACGCTGACCTCTGCCGATGACGCCCGCGTCGCCGCGTACTCCGCGCGAGCCGCCGTGCCTGGCGGCCCGGGCATCGTGGTCATGCCGGATGTCCGCGGCCTCTATCCGTTCTACGAAGAGCTCGCGCTGCGGTTCGCGGAGGCGGGAGTGCACGCCACCGCGATCGACTACTTCGCGCGAACCGCTCCCCCCGCCCCGCGGGGAGAGGACTTCGATTACATGAGCCACGTGGAGCAGACACGCCTGGAGACGATCAGCCTCGACGTCGGCGCGGCGGTCGGGCACCTCCGGTCGGCGGAGGGCGGCGACGCCGAGCGGATCTACACGGTTGGATTCTGCTTCGGCGGGCGTGCCAGCTCACTGCAGGCCGCCGCCGGGCACGGGCTGGCCGGCGTGATCTCGTTCTACGGCGTGCCGGTGGGCAGCAACCGCGCCGGGATCCCGGCACCGATCGACCGGGTCGACGACTTCGCGTGTCCGGTGCTCGCGATCTACGGCGGCGCCGACCCGGCGATCCCGCACGACGCCATTGATGCCTTCGATGCCGCCCTCGAGCGTGCCGGCGTGGAACGCCGCACGATCGTCTACCCGGGAGCGACCCACTCGTTCTTCGACCGCCGCTCCGCCGAGTTCGCGGAAGCGTGCGTCGACGCGTGGCAGCAGGTGCTCGAGTTCATCGGGGTGGAAGCCGGCTGAGCCTCTGCCCCCCTGGGCCTCAGGCCTCCGGGATCGCGTGGCCCTCGGAGATCGGGGCGGCCCGGGACGGGCCGATCGGCCGCGTGTAGAGGCGCAGCACGGCGGCAAGGTAGGCAATCCACACGACGAGCGTCGTCCACTCCGGTGCGCTCGTATAGCCGAGCAGCGCGTGGAGCAGCTGACCAACCACGGCTCTGGCCCCGCCCCCGGCGTCGGGGAGGAAGGTGCTGATATCGAAGGCGGTCCCCGTCCCGAACCCGATCCAGCCGACCTCGATGAACTCGTGGGCCGCACGGCTCAGCAGCCCGGCCGCGATGAAGACGAGCGCAATCCCGGTCCAGCGGAAGAAGCGGGCGAGGTTCAGCACGCGGGCCCCGCGGTAGAAGCCATAGCCGAGGACGGCCGCCACCCCGAGGCCGGCGAGTGCGCCGACGAGCGTGCTGATGGAGCCGTTTCGAGCGTCGGATGCCGCGGTCACCTGTCCGAGCAGGAACAGGCTCGTTTCGATCCCTTCGCGGATGACCGCCACGAATGCCAGCAGCGAGAGGGCCCACACCGAGCCGTCGGTCAGAGCCCGGTCGATCCCCGCCTGGAGCTCGCCGCGGATGTTCGCCGACGTCCGCCGCATCCAGAACAGCATCCAGGTCACGACCCCCGCTGCCAACAGCATGGCCAGGCCCTCGAAGATGGGCTCCGCGGGGGCTTCGAGATCCCGAATCGTCGCGAACAGGACGACGCCGATGGCGGCGCTCAGCACGATGGCTGCCACAGTGCCGATCCAGACGCGGCCGAACTGCCGGCGCGCTCCCGCGCGGCCGAGGTAGGTGAGAATGATGCTGACGATGAGTGCCGCCTCGACCCCTTCGCGGAGGCCGGTGAGCAGCCCGGTGCTGGCGAATCCGATGTCCAAGGTTGTTAGGCTACCCAGACGTCCGGAGTTCGTCAATCCGAACTACCGGTGAACGAGTCGGAATTGAAGCCACGCTCCGGCCGGCCCGGCTCACGGGCTAGAATCACCCGCGATGATCGAGTTTGCCCTGACCGATGCGCAGCGCGAGGTGCAGCGCACGGCACGTGCGTTTGCCGAGCGCGAGATCCTGCCCCGCATCCGCGACCTCGACGAGCAGCAGTCGTACGACCGCTCGATCTTCGAGAAGATGGGCGCCGAGGGGTTCCTGGGGCTCCCGATCCCCGAGTCGTACGGCGGGGCCGGCATGGACTACATCGCGTTCGCCCTCCTCTGCGAGGAGATGGAGCGCGCCGACACGGCCTTCCGCGTCGTCCTCTCGGTCCATACCGGGCTGAACTCGCTGACCCTCCTCCAGTGGGGGAGCGAGGAGCAGAAGCAGCGCTACCTCGTCCCGCAGGCGCGGGGGGAGCGGCTCGCGACCTTCGGCCTCACCGAGCCAGGGGTCGGAAGCGACGCGGCGAACCTGGCCACCACCGCACGACGTGACGGGGATCGCTACCTCCTGAACGGGTCGAAGATCTGGATCAGCCTGGCCGATGTCGCCGACAACTTCCTCGTCTTCGCGACCGTCGACCGGAGCGCAGGGTACAAGGGGATCACCGCCTTCATCGTCGAGCGCTCGTTCCCCGGCTTCAGCAGCGACACGCTGCACGGCAAGCTCGGCGTGCGCGCCGGGAACACCGGGATACTGAACTTCGACGATTGCGAGGTTCCGCTCGCCAACCGGGTGGGCGAGGAGGGCGAGGGGTTCACGATCGCGATGAGCGCCATCGACCAGGGGCGCTTCACAGTCGCCGCCGGCAGCGTGGGACTGGCGCAGGCCTGCCTCGACGCATCGGTGAAGTACGCGCACGAGCGAAAGACGTTCGGCGAGGAGATCGGCCGCCACCAGCTCGTGAAGCAGATGCTGGCCCGGATGTACTCGGGAATCGAGGCCGGCCGGCTGCTCGTCTGGAAGGCCGGCTGGAAGAAGAACGCCGGCGAACGCAGCACGCGCGAGACCTCGCTCGCGAAGTGGTTCTCGACTGACCACGCCGTGCAATCGGCCCTCGACGCGATCCAGGTCCACGGCGCCTACGGCTACAGCAACGAGTACCCGGTCGAGCGCTACCTGCGCAACTCGAAGGGGGCGGTGATCTACGAGGGAACGTCGCAGATCCACACCCTCATGCAGGCCGACTACCTGCTCGGCTACCGCAGGGACCATGCGCTACGGATGCCCCAGCCACCCTACGAAGGGGAGATGTAGCCCACCGCCCTAGTTCTCGGCGCCGGGCTCGCGCGGCGGATTCGGCTCGTCGTGGACCGGTCGCATCCGGAGCGGTGGACGGCGCTCCGGGTCGGCCGACATGGCCAGCACTGCGGCGCCGATCGCCGGCAGCAGCAGACCGACTGCGGCCGGGATGGGCAGGGTGAAGGCGAAGCCCACCGGATCCGGGCCCCGGAAGCCCGGATAGCGCACGAGGTCCAGGGCCGCGGCCCACCAGGCAATTGCCACGAGCACCGGGAAGATGAGCAACACCGTGCGTACGAGATCCATCCGCGCGAGGGTGCCGATTGCCCCGACGCCGACGGTCGCGGTGGCGCCAGCGAGGACGAGCACGAGGGCGATCGAGGTCCACGGCTCCTCGCCCACCTGATAGGCGGACACGAGGTCGCCGGCCGCGGTGGTGAGGAAGATGATCCAGGTGGTCGTCAGGAGCAGCGCCAGGCCAAGTGCGCCGATCGCCAGGGCAACCCAGATCAGCTGATCTGTCCGGTCGCGCCAGCGCTTTGTGACCATGCGCGTGAGGGTGGGTCGCCGTGGACCTCGCGTCAAGCCCCGAGGTCGGGGGGTGTGGCCCCGCCATCGGTATACTCCGCGCCGTGAGCCGAACGATCGAGCTCCTCGCGGGCGTCCTGCTGCTCGTCATCGGGATCCTCATCCTGGCCAGCGACCCGCTCGCCAGGTGGATCTCCGGGCTGGGCATCAGCTCGGAGGTCCTGATGCTGTGGCCGAGCCTGCTCGTTGCGCTCTCACTCTTCTTCCTCGTTCCCGCGGTCGTGGGCCGCCAGCACCGGCGCCTGCGGGCGGGGATGATCATCCCCGGCGCGATGTTGGCGGGCATTGGCGGAGCGCTGCTGTGGACGTCGGTGAACGACCGGTGGGGGGCGTGGAGCTACCTCTGGACGGTCGTCCCCTTCACCCTGGGCATCGGCATGTACGTCGCCGGCTGGATCGCCGACGCCCCGGCCTTCAAGTGGATCGGCTCCGGCTTGGCGGCAGGGTCAGCGGTAGCCTACCTGGCCTTCGCCACCGCCTTCGGCGGGGAGGCGTTCCGCGTGCTCGGTGCGGTGGCGATCATCCTGCTGGGGCTTGCGCTCATGATGGGCGGGCTGGCCCAGCGGCTGAGCCGCAAGTCGCCCGCCTAGCGCGCCGGCATCCAGCGCTCGAACCAGGCGAGGACCCGCTCCATGCGGTCGATCCGCCGATCCGGGCGCCCGTCGTCCTTCATCCCGTGGTGCTCCTCCGGGTAGAGGACGTACTCGACCTCGCGTCCAAGCACCTGCAGCGCCGCGAACAGCTGCTCGTTGTCGGGTGCCGGGCAATTCCGGTCCTCCTCCGCCTGGAGCATGAGCAGCGGCGTCCGGATCGCCGCCACGTTGCGCAGCGGCGAGGTTGACCACAGCTGTTCGACCCCCGCCGGCGTCAGCGGATCCCCGAGCCGCGCGCGCCGGTTGTAATGGACGCCGAAGAACGAGTTCGCCCAGGTCGAGATCTGGTTCGTCACCCCGTTCTCCGCGACCGCGGCCCGGAATCGGTCGGTGACCCCGACGAGCCACTGGGTGAGAAAGCCGCCGTAGCTGAGGCCCATCACGCCGAGGCGCTCCGGGTCGGCGAGGCCATCGGCGACGAGCCCGTCGATCACCGACAGCGCGTCGGCGGCGTCTACGTCACCCCAGCGGCCGCCGAGGGCGGCGATCCACGCGGCGCCGAACGAGGCAGAGCCCCGGATGTTCGGCATGGCGACCCGATATCCGGCGCCGCACAGGAGGAGCGCGTCGAGGCGTCCGCCACAGGCGTGGGCACCTGTCGGACCACCGTGAACGAGGAGGACCGTGCCAAGCGCCTTGTCTCCCGCGTCCGGCGGCGAGGCCAGCCAGACTTGGATCGGGCCACCGGCTCCCTCGACCCAGCGTTCCTCGACGTGTGGTGCGGGGAACGAGCGTTGCCAGGCCGACCCGTTGTGGGTCAGCTGCCGCAGCGTCCCCCCGGCCTCGACGGCATGGAGCTCCGGCGCCCGACCGTCGCGCCCGGCGCAGATCGTCACGCGCCCCCGAGCGGCGCCGATGGCGGCGGTCACGAGTCGGTCCGACGCCGTCATCGGTTCGGCGTGGCCGTCGAGTGAGACCCGGTACGGGAGGTTGCGACCCCGATCGGCCACGACGACGACGAGGTCGGTGGGTCCGAGCCAGGCCGGCCCCGGGTCGTCGTCGGTCACGACGAGGTCGCTCCAGGCCTCGACGCCCACCGAACGGTCCAGCCCCTCGAGCAGCGAACGAGGGGAGGCACCACCGGCGGCGGGCTGCACCCACAGTCCGACCAGGGCCTCATCCGGCGGATCGGCGACGTCGGTGCCGATGAAGGCCAGCCAGCGCCCGTCGGGGGCCCAGGCGGGTCGATCAGCGTCACCGGCCAGGCTGGCGATCTCGATGACGCGTCCATCGAGGACGGATGCAGCGAGGATGACGGTACGTGGGGCGATGTCGGCATCCGGCCCGAGGTCGGTGGCAAAGGCGATCGCCGAGCCGTCCGGCTTCCACGCCGGATGCGCGACGTCGAAGTCTCCCGATGTCAGCTGGGTCGCGGTCGCGCCGCGGCCGACCGGGGTCAGCCACAGGTGGGAGCGCCGCCCGAGCAGCCCGGAGGTGTCGTCGCGGAAGTCGAGCCGCGTGATGCGGCGGGCCGTCGGCGCGCGCTTCGGGCGCTGCGGACGGAGCCCAACCGCAAACCGATCCGCGCCCGCCTCGCCGATGAATGCCAGCACGCCTCCGTCGGGGCTCCAGCGCGGCGTCGACGCGCCGTGCGGCTGGCGCGTCAGCCGCCATGGGCGGCCGCCGGCGGTCGGCCCGATCCAGATCTGCCCCTTGGCGTCCGGATCCGCGGACGGCGTCCGCACGAACGCCACCAGCGCGCCGTCGGGTGAGAGCGCGGGCGCCGTGTCGCTGACGGCGCCGCTCGTCAACCGCCGCGCGCGGCCGCCGGCCCTCGAGATCGCCCACAGGTGCGAACGGTACGTCTCCCCGACGACCGTGCGTCGGGCATAGATCAACCGCTCACCGTCGGGCGAGACGGTGAACGAGGAGATGCCGGCCTGGGCCCTCACCAGGGCCCGCGGTGTCGGCTGCCGCATGCCGGCGGGAGTATGCCTCACGCCGCGCCGCCCTGCATCGGTCAAGGACTGCGGAATCCGGCCGAAGGCCCGCCGCATGGGTCGATTTCCGCAATCTGCGCCGAATCGTTGACCGGAATCAGTGGCATGTGCCATCCTCCGCGCGCCGATGGTGCCGGGGGTATCGGCCCCATCCAGGCGGTGAGGAGAGCCCAACGATGCGCCCTACGTCTCGGACTCCGTTCCCGGTGCTCATCGCGCTTGGCCTGCTGCTGGCCGCGTGCGGGAGCGCCTCCCCCAGCAGCCAGGCCAGCGCGCCGCCGGCGTCCACTTCGGCCAGCGCCGCGCCGGTCACCGGCGGGACGGTCCACGTCGGCATCGGCGGATCGCCCGATTCCCTGAACCCGGGCGACGGCCTCCTGTCGGAGTCCTACACGCTTTATGAGCTCGTCTACGACACGCCGATCTCGCTCGCCGCGGATGGGAGCTATCAGCCAGAGCTCGCGACCGACTGGTCGGTGAGCGCCGACGGCCTGACCTGGACGATGACAATCCGGGACGACGTGAAGTTCCACGACGGGACGCCGCTGACGGCGGACGACGTCGCCTTCACGCTGCAGCTGTACCGCGACAACGCGGACTTCCCGTACCTCTCGAGCTACCCCGACGTGTTCGACGACATCTCCGCGCCCGATAAGACCCACGTCGTGCTGCATACCGCGGACGCGATCGGCAACTTCGAGGCGCGAATGGTCTTCATCTACGTGCTGCCCAAGCACATCTGGGAGAACGTCGACGACCCGATCGCCTTCGAGAACGCCGACATGATCGGGTCCGGACCCTTCAAGCTCGTCGAGAACCAGCAGGACCAGTTCACGCGACTGGCGGCGAACAGGGACTACTGGGGCAAGGTCCCGAACGTCGACGAGGTGATCTTCCAGACGATCAGCAACCCCGACGCCCGGGTCGCGGCGCTTACGAACGGCGACGTTGACATGATCACCGAGTTCCCGGCGACGGCGGTCACGACGCTGAAGAGCGCGGCCAACGTGAAGGTCATGCAGGCGAACCCGGTCGCGGTCAGCCTCCGGGACGTCATCTTCAATGTCATCGATCCGGCAAGCTGCCCGACCGATGACGGCGGCGTCTGCTCCGGGCATCCGGCGCTCCGCGACGTGAAGGTCCGTCAGGCGCTGGCCACCGCGACAGACAAGCAGCAGATCATCGACGTCGCGCAGCTCGGCCTGGCGACGCCCGGGCTGAGTTTCGTGGGCTCAGGGCAGGGCGACTTCTTCGCGAGCGAGGTGAGCGACTATCCATTCGATGTCGATGCGGCGAACAAGATCCTCGACGATGCCGGGTACCTCGATACGAACGGTGACGGCATCCGCGAATGCCCGGCCGGCGCCGACTGCGGGACGACCGGCGACCTCACCTTCCGGTTCGACTACCCGACCGACATCGACTCCGCGCCGCGCGAGGCGGAGCTGCTCCAGGGCATGTGGCAGAAGATCGGCGTGAAGATCGAGATCCAGGGCCTGGATCCCGACACCCTGACCAGCGTCTGCTGCCCGACCTTCGACTACGACGTCATCCTCTGGGGCTGGGGCGGCGATCCGGACCCCGCCTTCCTCCTTGGGGTGACGCTCTGCTCGGAGATCACCACCGGCTTCAGCGAGAGCGGGTACTGCAACCCGAACTACGACGACCTCTACAGCCAGCAGGGCGTCGAGGCGGACCATGCCAAACGAGTGGACCTCATCCACCAGATGCAGCAGATCCTCATCGACGACGTGCCATACATCATTCCCTACTACCAGGACAACGTGCAGGCGTACCGGACCGATACGTTCAACGGCTGGGATGAGTCGCTCGGCCCGCTCGGGCTCGAGGATCCAAGCTCGCTCAGCATCATCAGCAAGGCGCAATAGGCCGGGGAGGAACGTCACCGGGCGAATCTGATGCGGGGTCGCGGAGGCTACCTGGCCTCGAAGATCGGTTGGGCGCTGCTCACGATCTTCGTGGTCATCACCTTCAACTTCGTCCTGTTCCGGGTCCTGCCCGGGGACCCGGCCAAGGCCGGGGTCCGCGACTCGCGTCTCAACCCGGCTGCCCAGGCGGCGCTCGCGAAGCGCTTCGGCCTCGACA
The DNA here is from genome assembly GCA_963837425.1 of uncultured Chloroflexia bacterium. Lineage (GTDB taxonomy): Bacteria > Chloroflexota > Limnocylindria > QHBO01 > QHBO01 > CAWINH01. Next base: position 260,574 of record CAWINH010000005.1, on the reverse strand, counting down.
AGCCGGTCTTCCTCAACCTCTCCGGCGGCGACCCATTCGACTCCCAGTACTTCGACTACCTCGGGGCTCTGGCCCAGGGGGACCTGGGCCAGAGCTACGACAGGCGGGACCAGCCGGTGCGCGACCTGCTCGGCACGGCGCTCGTCAACACGATCATCCTGATCCTGCCGGCGCAGCTGCTGGCGATCGTGGTCGGGATCCTCCTCGGGCTGCTGGCGGCCTGGCGTCGTGGCTCGTCGTTCGACGTCGCGGCGCTCACCTTCAGCCTCTTCACCTGGTCGCTGCCGACCTTCTTCCTGGGCATCATCCTGCTGTTCGCCGGCGCCCAGTGGTTTGACCTGCCGATCGCGGGCAGCTCGACGATCGGCGCGACCTATGCCTCGTTCTGGGACCAGTGGCTCGACATCGGGAAGCACCTCCTGATGCCGACCCTGACCTTCACCCTCGTCCTGCTCGGCGAGTACATGCTCATCATGCGGAGCAGCGTCATCGACGTCTTCAGCGAGGACTACATCCTCACCGCGAAGGCGAAGGGGCTCTCGACGTTCCGCATCATCCGCGACCACGCGCTGCGGAACGCGATGCTCCCGATGGTCACCCTCATCGCCCTGAACCTGGGCTTCACGGTATCGGGGGCGATCCAGGTGGAGACGGTCTTCTCGTGGCCGGGGATCGGGGCGCTCACGGTGCAGGCCATCAGCAAGCGGGATTACCCGGTGCTCCAGGGCGCATTCCTGGTCCTGGCCCTGGCGGTCGTTCTTGCGAATCTCGTCGCGGAGCTCATCTACGGCTGGCTGGACCCGAGGGTGACCGAGGCATGACCGCGCTCGTCGAGGCGTCGGCCCCGCACGTTGCACCACTGGGTGAGACGCGAGGCATCCTGCGCAAGCTCATCGGTCGCCGGATGGGCGCCATTGGCCTGTTCATGCTGCTGACGGCGGTGGCCGTCGCGATCCTCGCTCCGCTGCTGGCCCCGTACGATCCGTACGCCAGCGTGCGGGTCACCGTCAACGACATCTACCAGGCGCCGTCTGCCGCCCACCTGCTGGGGACCGATGACGGCGGCAAGGACGTCCTCTCGGCGCTGATCTTCGGCTCGCGCGTCTCGCTGATCGTCGGGTTTTCCGCCGCGGCGATCACGAGCGTCATCGGCGGGGTCGTCGGGATCGTGGCGGGCTACCGCGGCCGCGCCCTCGGCTCGCTGCTGATGCGGGTCACGGACTTCTTCCTCGTCATCCCGGACCTCGCGCTCCAGATCGTGATCGTCGCGATCGCCGGTCAGAGCCTCGTGAACATCATCCTCGTCATTGGCGCCCTAGGATGGACGACGACCGCGCGGCTCGTGCGCTCGCAGACGTTGTCGGTCCGCGAGCGGAAGTTCGTCCTGCGCGCCCGGGCCATCGGCGCCGGTGACCTCCACATCCTCCGGCGGCACGTCTTCCCGCAGGTGCTGCCGCTGATGATGGCCAACCTCGTCCTCGTCGTCAGCCTGGCGATCCTCTCGGAGTCGACGCTCGCCTTCGTGGGCCTCGGGGACCCGACGGTGATCAGCTGGGGCCAGATGCTGAACTTCGCCTTCGGGCGCGGTGCGGTCTCCGCGGGGGCCTGGTGGGCGCTCATCCCTCCCGGGCTCGGGATCGTGTGGGTCGTGCTCGGGACGACGCTGCTGGGGACCGCGCTGGAGGACGTCCTGAACCCGCGGCTCAAGCGCCATCACCTCGAGCCCGATCGCTCGATCTCGATCCAACGCGCCCTCGGCGAGATCGTCCTGCCGCGCCGCGCGCGCCCCACCGGCCCGCCGCCGATCCTCGAGGTCCGCGACCTGACGATCGAGTTCGACTCGCCGACCGGACCGCTGCGGGCCGTGGACGGCGTCAGCTTCGACCTGCAACGTGGCCAGACGCTGGGACTGGTGGGGGAGTCGGGCTGCGGAAAGACGACGACGATCCTCGCCATGCTGCGACTCCTGCCGCCCGGGGGCCACGTGGTGGCCGGGTCGGTGCGCTACGGCGACGCCGACCTCATGGCGATCGATGCCGCGGAGATGCGTTCCCTCCGCTGGTCTCGCCTCTCGCTCGTCTTCCAGGGAGCCATGAATGCCCTCAACCCGGTCCGTCCCGTTGGCGACCAGATCAGCGAGGCGATCCGGATCCACGAGCCGGACGTCGGGCGGGCGGGTGCCGCCCGCCGCAGCGACGAGCTGCTCGAGCGGGTCGGGATCGGCAGGCAGCGAGCGGGAGATTACCCGCACCAGTACTCGGGTGGCATGCGGCAGCGGGCGATGATCGCGCTGGCCCTCGCCTGCCGCCCGGAGGTGATCGTGGCCGACGAGCCGACGACCGCGCTCGACGTCATGATCCAGGCGCAGATCCTCCAGCTCCTCGCCGAGCTGAGCCGCGAGATGGGGATGAGCACGATCCTCGTGACGCACGACCTCGGCGTCGTGGCCCAGGTCTGCGATCGGGTGGTCGTCATGTATGGCGGGCTCGTCGCCGAGGAGGCCGATACGCGGCGCCTGTTCGCCGATCCGCAGCATCCGTACACGAAGCTGCTGCTCGCCTCCTTCCCCGACCTCGCCCACCCGGAGCATCGGCTGCGCGGTATCCCGGGAGCCCCTCCGCGGCTCGACGCCATGCCTCCGGGCTGCCCGTTCGCGCCGCGCTGCCCCTCCGCATTCGACCGCTGCGAGACTGCGGTGCCCCCGGCCTACGACCTCGGCGAGGATCGGCGCGCCAGCTGCTTCCTGGCCGAGCCCGACTCGGCGGTCCGGGGTCGACGATGACGGCCTCGCTGCTCGAGGTGCGCGACCTCCACGTCGCCTTTGCCGGGCGCCGTTCGCTGGCCGATCTGTTCGCCCGGCGTCCGGCGGCCCCGGTGCGCGCCGTGGACGGGATCAGCTTCAATGTCTCGCCCGGCGAGGTGCTCGCCATCGTTGGCGAGTCGGGATCTGGCAAGACGACGACCGGCAACCTGCTGCTCGGCCTGCTGCAGGCCACGTCGGGTACCGTCGAGCTGGACGGACGAGAGCTGGGGCAGCTTTCCGGGCGCGAGCTGGGGCGGCTGCGGCGCAGCGTGCAGATGATCTTCCAGGATCCGTACGAGTCCCTGAATCCGCGGATGCCCGTCTCCGACGTCGTCGCCGAGGCACTCCGTGTCCACCACGTCACTGCCTCGGAGGAGGAGACGCGCGAGCGAGTGAATGAGGCGCTCGAGGAGGCCGGCATGTCGCCGGCCCACGCGTACCTGCATCGGCTCCCGTTCGAGCTCTCGGGTGGGCAGCGCCAGCGAGTGGCGATCGCGGCCGCACTGGCCCTGAAGCCGCGGCTGCTGGTCGCCGACGAGCCGGTCAGCATGCTCGACGTCAGCATCCGGGCCGACATCCTCAACCTCCTGCGGGCCCTGGCCGATGAGCACGGGATCGCGGTGGTCATGATCACCCACGACCTCTCGACGGTGGCCGCCTACGCCGATCGGATCGCGGTGATGTACCTCGGACGCATCGTCGAGATCGGCTCCGCCCGCGCGGTGCTCGCGAATCCCCAGCACCCGTACACCCGCGCGCTCGCCTCGGTCGTCCCCGTGCCGGACCCGACCCTGCGCCGTACGCCACAGATCCTGGTGGGCGAGGCACCGGATCCTTCTCGCATCCCGAGCGGCTGCCGGTTCCATCCCCGCTGCCCGGTCGCCTTCGACCGCTGCCGGCTCGTTGACCCGGAGCTCCGCGACCTCGGCGGCGGCCACGCGGCCGCGTGCCTGCTCGTCGGGCAGCCTGACGGGGAAGGGGCGTCAGGAGAGGAGCGGGACGATGAGCAGCGCGACCGCGGCCCCGAGCAGACCGGGGAGCACGAAGCGTAGCCCTCGCGAGGGCATGCGAGCCAACAGGGGCGCCAGCGCGCACGCCGGGAGGACACCGCCGATCCCGGCCGCCGCCGCCCGGATCGCCTGGGTCTGGATCGGGTATGCCCCCGCGACGCTCTGGTTCGGCATGCTGGTTGCGACCACGACCAGCAGCAGCGCTCCGAGCAGTCCGGCCCCGAGCGTGGCGGTCCCCGCCCGGAGCCTGCCGATCTGGGTGGACCCGGTGAGCGCCGCCCCGGCCGCCAACGTCGCTGCCAGCACCCAGGGCGCGGGGCCCTGGTCCGGATCGGCAGCGGGCGCCAGGATGAACCACCCGGCGGCGAGCAGGGGAGCCCCGAGGATCCCGAGCGCCACCGCCCAGGTGAGGGGCCGCGTCCAATCCTCCGGGTCCTCCGGCGGGACGACGTTGCCAAGCCGGACGCTCGCCGGGACGAGGTCGTCGGGCGGATGCTCGGGGGTCACGCCGCAGAGCCCTCGAGGGAGGCGGCCGCCGCCGTTGCCAGCCGCAGGCCGAGGATCCGGGCGCCGAGCTCGCGGACCATCCAGCCGGCCTGCGAACGGAGCTCCGAGTCGCCGCTATTGAGGGTCAGCGCGGCGAGGGCGTGGAGCTCGGGCATCGCCGCGGGCGTCCCGAGGTCGTCGTCGATCGCCGCCAGGAAGCGCGCCCGATGCTCGGCGATCGGCGGCAGGAGAGAGGCCGGATCGGCGCGCGCCGACGCGAACGGATCCTCCTGTTCGGCGAGCTGGCATGCGCGCCGCAGGCGAGCGGCCTGCACGACTGACGCCTCGAGATCGGCCTCGTCGAAATCGAGCTCCTCCCGATAATGATGGGAGACGAGGTAGTGCCGGATCGCGTCGCCGGGATAGGAGCGCAGGAGATCGCGGACGAGGACGAGGTTGCCAAGCGACTTGCTCATCTTCTCGCCCCCGTACCGAAGCATGCCTGCGTGCATCCACCACGCGACGAACGGCCGCTCGCCGGTCGCCCCCTCCGATTGCGCAATCTCGGACTCGTGATGGGGAAAGACGAGGTCGCCGCCGCCACCGTGGATTTCGAATCGGGCGCCGAGGTAGGCCATGCTCATCGCCGAGCACTCGATGTGCCACCCGGGTCGCCCCGGGCCCCAGGGCGACGGCCACGACGGCTCGTCGGGGGCCGATGGCTGCCACAGCACGAAGTCGAGCGGGTCGCGCTTGCCGGGCATCTCGGGGACGTTGCCGCGCTCGTTCGCGATCGGCAGCATCGCGGCGCGCGGCAGGCCGGAGAGCTCCCCGTAGGACGGCCAGCCCTCGATCGAGAAGTAGACGTGTCCCTCCGCCACGTACGCGTGGCCGCGCTCGAGCAGCGAGCCGATCAGGGCCTGGATGTGCGGGATGTGCTCGGTGGCTCGTGGGAAGTGGTCCGGTGGCAGCCAGTTCAGCGCCGTCATCTCGGTCAGGAAGGTCGTGACGTGCCGGTTCCCGAGCGCGAGGTAGTCCTCCCCGAGCTCGCGGGCGCGGCGCAGGAGGTCGTCGTCGACATCGGTCAGGTTCTGGACATAGACGACGTCGTGGCCGAGGTACTCGAGGTACCGATGCAGGACGTCGAAGCTCACGTAGGTGAACGCGTGCCCGAGATGGCCGGTGTCGTACGGTGTCACGCCGCAGACGTAGAGCCCGACCGGCCCGTCGCCGATCGGGGCGAACGGCACGAGCTTGCCGCGGCGAACGTCGAACAGGCGCAGGCTCACGCTCGCGATTCTAGGGGCGCCCGGGGATGAGCGTGATCGGGTGCCTCGGCGAGTAGAATCCGCGAAAGGGGGAGGTCAGCTGCCGACCAAGAGATCGAGGGAGCACGACGATATGTGGGAGGTCCTGCGCTGGTTCGCGGTCTTCGTCCTTGCCATGCTGCTCATCGTGGCAGGGCTCTACTGGCTGATGGGTCGGCCGCTGCCGATCCCGAACTTCTGACCGGCTGACCGCCCAGGCCGCTCACCACAGCTCCGGCTTCGTACTCATCAGAAGCCCGATGGCCCCGGTCGCCGCCGCCATCGCGTAGGCGACGCGGCGCTGCCGTCGCGCCAGCCTGGCCCACGCTTCCTGGTCATCCGCTGAGCCGATGCCGAGCAGCCGTCGCACGTTCGGCCTCGAGACGAATGCCGCGACCACGAGGTTCCCCGCGTAGAGCGTCAGCGCGGCGAGGAGCCACGGTCGCGACAGCAGCCCGAGACCAAGGATCGTCAGCAGGCCGGCGCCGGTCAGCACCAGGCCGCCCGCGATCCACAGCGTGCCCGTGCCCTGGGCAGCCACGAGCACCGGTGCCAGGCGCCTCGGACGACCCTCGTCGCTTCGCAGCACGAAGGGCAAGACGATGCTCGGCGCCAGCAGCGAGAGGGCAAGCGCAACGTGCGCGACGAGGAGGATCCCGAACCAGTTCATGAAGCTCGCGGATCGTACCCGGTGGACTAGGATCGGTGCATGCGGTTCTACGACGCGGAAGCCGTGAAGCGGGCACTCCCCATGCCCGAGCTGCTCGACGCGGTGGAGGATGCGTATCGAGCCGTCGCAACCGGTCGCGATGCCTCGCCGGTGCGCACGAGCCTGCCGCTGGGAGACGGTGACCTGCTCGTGATGCCGGGCGTGCTCGATGACGCCGCGGGAGCGACCGTGAAGATCGTGACCGTCATGGCGCACAACGAGGCCCGAGGGCTCCCCACCGTGCAGGCGGTGGTCGCCTGGCTCGACGCGCGGACAGGCACGCCGCTCGCGATGCTCGACGGCGCAGCCATCACGGCCATGCGCACCGGCGCCGCCTCCGGCGTCGCGACGCGCCTGCTGGCCCGGCCCGACGCCGCCGTGCTGGGGCTCATCGGTGCGGGGGCCCAGGCTATCTGGCAGGTGCGCGCGGTGCTCGCCGCGCGGCCGATCCGGGAGGTACGCATCCACGCTCGAGGCGCAGCGGGTCGTGCCGCCCTCGCTGAGCGACTTGGTGACGAGCTGGGGTCATCGGTCCGCGTGCTCGACACGCCGACAGCCGAGGACGCGGTGCGCGGCGCGGACGTGATCTGCTGCGCGACCACCTCGAGCGTGCCGGTCTTCGACGCGGACTGGGTGGAGCCGGGAGCCCACGTGAACGGTATCGGCGCATTTCGGCTGGACATGGTCGAACTGCCGCCCGGTCTGTTCGCCCGGGCCCACCGGGTGGTCGTCGATTCGCTCGCAGCGGCACGCGCCGAGGCCGGCGACCTGGCGGCCGCCATCGCCGCGGGTTTTGCGTCCGAGGGCCAGCTCGAAGAGATTGGCACGGTGGGCCGCGACTGGGTGGAGGACCGCCCCGCCGGTGCGATCACCGTCTTCAAGAGCGTGGGGCTCGCTGCCCAGGACGTGGCGGCGGCGTCGGTGGCGATGCGGAACCTGCGGCCGGCGGGCTGAGCGGAGGAGCCCTCAGGAGCCCGGGGGTTGGGACTCGGGACGTAGCAGCCCGTCCATCAGGCCACGCACGAGGTCGCCGAGCGCCTCCTGCCACAGGACACGGAACGTGGTGAGGCGCAGGTCACCCGACGGCCGAACGGTGGGCAGCGGCGCTGGAGCGGGCCTATCCCATGCCTCGAGCAGGTGGTCCATGCGTGTCATCCAGCGGTTCCACGGCGTGACTCCCCCGACGTACCCGACGAGCACCGGTTGCGTGGCTGCCGCGGCCACCACCGGTTGTGGGTTCGCGGCTGGCGGCGGGGGAGGCGCGGCCGCACCCTCAAGGCCGGATTGTCCGCCACCCGGGAGCTCCTGAGACGGCGGCGTGGGGGTCGCGGTCGGGACCGCGGTCGGCGCGGGCGTGGCCGGAGGCGTCGGCGTCGGCGTGGGGGTCGGAGTCGGCGTCGTGGGCGCCGGAGTCGGGAGCGCGGTTGGAGTTGGGGTCGTGGGGTCCGGGGTTGGGGTCGTGGACGCCGGAGTCGGGAGCGCGGTTGGAGTTGGGGTCGCGGGCTCCGGGATTGGGGTCGGACTCGGCGTCGCGGTGGGCGTGGGGCTGGCCGTGGCGGCGGGCGCGTCGCTCACGGTGACGCCCGGGTAGTAGTAGACGAGCATGATCTCGGCGGCCGTCTTCCCGTCTAGCCCGCACGCCTGGGTGCCCCACTGGTAGGCCTTCCATCCGTTCGCGTTCGCGCCGCATGCCTCGCCCATGGCACCCGCGTTGTAATAGGTGGGAAAGATCGCCCCGTTCTTCAGGACCCGCGTGGCCCAGGTCGCGTCGACGGCCGCGGCCGCCGTCGGCCAGGTCGCCTGCAACGGGTCATAGACCTGGTCGTACGTGTCGTCTCGAAGGTCGAAGCATTCGCCCGCCTCGTTCGTGCCGCCGCGCCAGTGCAGGACCTGGTACCAGGCGTAGGACTTCACCGCCAGCGCGCCGGAGCGCAGCGATTCGGTCGTCCACGAGCTGATCCATTCTCGCGACAGGACGTTCTTGACGTACGCCGCAAAGTCCACGGTGTCGACGTCGCCGCTCAGGTGCCGGAAGACACGAATCGTGGGCGGCGGTGAGGTCTGGGAGCTCCAGGCCGAGCACGAGGCAGCCGAGGCGCCGGGTGCCATGCCGGGCAGGCCCAGGCCGGCCAGGGTGAGCGCGGCTCCCAGGGCCGCGACGACGAATCGACGAGACATGTGGGAGGGCACCGTATCCCGCCCTTAACCCCACAGAAAGGCCCCCGAAAGTCCTGGACAGATTGGCCGGCGAGCGGCTTCAGTCTGCCCAGCGGTGGACGCGCTGGCCGATCGTTCTGAAGCCGAGCTCGGCGCACAGGGAGGTGAAGTCGGCGCGGGCCACCCCCCGCCACTCGAGCTCCTCCAACCGCCCGTCGATCGGCGCATCCCGGTTCAGGGTGGCAAGGCGCCGGAAGAGCAGGGCCTCGGGCATCTGCTGGTGGAGGGTGGCCGCCAGCCGCACCGCGTTGCGCAGCGGGACCTCCCAGTCGAGCGGCGAGGCGGGGATCCGGTCGAGGTGCTGCCAGCGGCTGAGGACCGCCGCGGCGCTCTTTGCGCCCCAGCCCGGCAGCCCCGGATACCCGTCGGAGCTGTCACCCACCAGCGCCAGGTAGTCGGGGATCGAAGGCGGTGAGACGCCGAATTTCGCGATCACTCCGGCGGCGTCGTACGTGATCCGCCGCATCCGGTCGCGGAGCACGACGTGCGTCCCCTCGACGCATTGCGACAGATCCTTGTCCACGCTGCAGATCACGACCTGCTCAACGCGCGGGTCGGGGCCGTGGCGTGCGACCGCCGCTGCCAGCGCGTCGTCCGCCTCGTCTTCGACCATTGGCCAGGTCACGATGCCGAGCGCTCGCAGCGCCCGCTCCGCGTCCGCGAACTGCGCGAGCAGATCGGCGGCCACCCCGGCGCTGCTCTTGTAGCCGGCGAAGAGGTCGTTTCGCCAGCTCTCGATCACGTGATCAGTGGCCGCGGCGACGTGGGTCACTCCCGGCTCCCGCAGGAGGCTGAGCATCGAGTCGATGAGCCCCCGCACGGCGTTCACCGGGCGGCCGTCCGGGCCGTGCTCGGTGGGGCGCGAAAAATAGGCGCGGAACAACTCGAAGGTGGCATCCACGAGGTACAGCCGCATGGGGCTGAGGATACCGGGTCAGGCGGCGTTCGCCCGCTCGCGAGTCCAGATCGTCAGCTCGCGTGCCGCCGGGGTCAGGTGCAGGCTGCCATCGGCCTCGACCCACCACACCGCCATCCCGCGCCGGCGCGCCTCAGGGCCGATGCTGCTCAACCCGGCCAGGAAGAGGGCCTTCGACCAGACCTCGGCCCAGGCCGGATCGGCGTGGAGGACGGTCACCGACAGCAGGCCGGTGCGTGCCGGCTGGCCGCTGGCCGGGTCGATCAGATGATGGACCACCGAACCGTCCGGCCCGACCCAGGTCCGAACGGCAATCGAGGAGGTGGCCACCGCGCCCTCGGCGGCCCGCAGGACGGCAAGCTGGCGCGCCGGATCGCGCGGGTCCTCGACGGCCACGCTCCACGCGCCGTCGTCGGGACCCGGCCGGTTCATGACCAGGTCGCCGCCGGCCTCGATGAGGAAGCCCGCCGTCGCGCCCAGCACGTGGAACGCGGCTGCGTGCGCCCAGCGCAGCGCCAGCCCCTTGCCGATGCCTCCGGAGTCGACCGGCCGGGCCGTGCGGAAGCGCTGCCGGCGAGCATCGCGCGTCAACCACGGCCGGCCCTTCTCGGTACCGGCGAGGTTCGGGGGCAGCGGAACGCCGGCCCGTTCACCGAGCGCCTCAAGGTGATCGATCACGCCGGGATCGAAGCGTCCGTCGGTCATTCGCTGCGCGCGGTGGAGGGCGTGGAGCATGGCCGTCAGCCGCCGAGGGACCGCGCGCCACGCCCTTGGGTCGGCGGTGTTCAGGAGCGAGAGGTCGCTGTCGAGCCGGAAGCGCGAGAGGCATTGTTCAGTGCGCTCGATGTCGTCGCGCACTGCCCGCCAGGCGGCGCGCGCGTCATTCCGGGACGGCCCGTGGGTCACGAGCCGCAGGGGCGAACCCATCGCGCGCGCCTCGTGGCCCCAGATGTGCACGTCAGTGCCCACTGGCCCCGGTCGTGGCCTGCGTTGCCGGCGCGGCCGCGGGGGCAGGGGCCGCCACCACGACGCGCGCCGGCGGCGCGGGCAGTGCCACGGTCGCGGGCAGCTGCGCCGCGGCGCCGGTCAGCGCCGCAACCTGCTGGGCCAGTGCCGTCAGGGTGGCGTCGAGATCACCCGACGCTCCGGTGGCGGCCGCGTACTGGTCCGAGGCGGCGCCCAGGAGGGTGCTTGCCCGCTGCACCGCGGCCTCGGTCAGCGATCGCTCCTCCGCCGCTCGCGCCGCAGCGTCGACGAGCGGCTGGCGGCTGGCGAGCACCTGCCCGTCATGCTGCGCCTGGAGCAGGGCGATGGCCGACAGCGAGACCGCGTACAGTCCAGCCGAGGCCGCAGCGAGCAGGGGCACGTGGACGATCGGGCGGGGCGCCGCCATCAGTCGTCGCCCGGCTCGCCGGAACCGTCCTCGTACTGGCTCGGGGTGCTCGTGGCCGTGGCCGTCGTCGATGGCGCGGGTGCGGCGACGGTTGTCGTGGTCACGGCTGCGGCCCGGGCCCTGGCCAGCTGAGCCTCGAGGTCCGCGAGCCGCGCCTTGGCGGCGGCGAGCTGCGCGGTCATGTCGTCCGCCGAGGCCCTGTCGGTCTCCGCCTTGCTCTGTGCAGCCTCGAGCGCGCCCTGCAGCTCGGCTGCGCGGGCGGTGACCTGGCTGAGCTGATCGCCCAGGCTTGCCGCACGGGACTGCTCATCCTGCAGCTGCGCGACGAGGGCATTCGGGTCGGGCGGGCGATCGCCGAGTGGTGCCGCATCGGCAGTCCAGCCGGCAGCGGCGCGGATCGCTGCGGCGCCGGCGAACAGGCTGCCAATGGCAATGACCACGACGAAGCTACGGCGCAGGGTGAGGTGTGACATGACGTTCCTCCTTTGGTGTGAGAGCCGGGGAAAGCGGGATGGTTCGCCGGGTACGCTCGCGGACGACCCAATAGCGGTAAACGGCGGCAGCGAGCACCACGATCGCCATCGCCCAGTAGGCAGGGCGCAGCGCATCGGTATCGGTCCCGGCCAGGACGCCGTGGGCCCATCCCAGCACGAGGACCACGACTGAGAGGCGGTGGAGCCGCAGCCAGGTGCCGGCGGGCAGGAACTTCGTGTAGCGGGCTGTCAGAGCCGTGATCAGCAGCGCGTACAGCGCGAGGACGCCGAGCGCCACCGGGACCGAACGGTACGTGGAGAGGCCCGGGATCAGGGCGCCCGCAATGCCCACCCCGGAGTAGTTGTCGACGACCAGGCTCGCGACGTGGACCCCGATGAACGCAAGCGTGAAGACCCACAGCGATTCGTGCCACGGGAAGATGCGCTTCGACTGTCTCCACTGGCTCTGCTGCGGATGGCTCATGGCAATGCCCAGCGACACCGTCAGCGTTACGAGGGCCAGCGACGCGAGGCCGGCTGCGCGGGCCGCGAGCCAGACGCGAATCTGGGCCTGGTACTCGGACGTGGCGGGAAGGATCTGGTCGGTCGCAACCAGGATCACCATGGTCAGACCGATAAGGACGATGAGGCTCAGCCGGCCGGACAGCTTCATGGCGCCGCCCGCCGAACCGCCCGCCGCAGCTCGCGGCGGTCCGAAGACGAAGGGGATCTCATGCCTGTACCGAGGCATCCGATCCGGCCTGGGTTTCAGTCGGAGGGTGGGACCTTGGTGGTGAGGTGGGGATGACGATCGGCGGGGGATCTCGAGCCGATAAGCGGGCGGTAAGCGGTCATCTGGCAGGCTGAGCCCCTGAGGGTCGGGCGCAGGCGCGTGCCCTGCGATCCCGGGGCGTTCGATCGTTCCGGGCTGCGCCCGACCCGCGCCAAGGCGGCGCTTAGACGGCGCTCAGACGGCCAATGGCTCGCGGTACTCCCCGTAGACGGCGCGCAGGACGTTGCACATCTCGCCGATCGTCGCGTAGGCGGCGACCGCCTCCATGATGGCCGGCATGAGGTTCACGTCGCCGCGGGCCGCCTCGTCGCGGAGGCGCGTGAGCGACTTCGCATGCGCCTCGGCGTCGCGCTCGGCGCGCACGTTCGCCAGGCGGTCGAGGTGCCGCCGCTCCTGCTCGTGGCTGATCTCGAGCAGCGGGATGCCGAGCTCCTCGTTCGGGTCGGCATGGCGGGTGACGCCCACGATCTCGCGTTCGTGGGTTTCCAGCCGCCGCGTCTGCTCGTACGCGGCGTCGGCGATCTCGGCCTGCGGGAAGCCGGCCTCGATGGCGGAGACCATGCCCCCCATCTCGTCGATCTGGCGCAGGTACTCCCAGGTCGCCTGCTCGGTACGGTTCGTGAGCGTCTCGACAAAGTAGCTGCCGGCGAGCGGATCGACGGTGTTCGCGACGCCCGATTCCTCAGCGAGGATCTGCTGCTGGCGGAGGGCAAGGAGGGCGGCATCCTCGCTGGGGACCGCCCACGCCTCGTCGTACGCATCGGTATGGAGCGACTGGGTCCCGCCCAGCACTCCGGCCAGCGCCTGGATGGCGACCCGGGTCAGGTTGTTGAGCGGCTGCTGGGCGGTGAGGCTGACGCCCGCGGTCTGGGTATGGAAGCGCATCCAGGTGGATCGTTCGTTCTCGGCGCCGAAGCGCTCGGTGGCGAGCTTGTACCAGATGCGCCGCGAGGCGCGGAACTTCGCGATCTCCTCGAAGAAGTCGTTGTGGCTGTTGAAGAAGAAGGAGAGGCGCGGGGCGAAGTCGTCGAAGCGCAGCCCGCGCGCCAGCGCGTCCTCCACGTACGCGATCCCGTCGGCGATCGTGAAGGCCAGCTCCTGGACGGCAGTCGAGCCCGCCTCCCGGATGTGGTAGCCGCTGATGCTGATCGTGTTCCAGCGTGGGAGCTCGCGGGTGCCCCATTCGACGGTGTCGGTCACGAGCTTCAGGGACGGGGCGGGCGGGAAGATGTACTCCTTCTGGGCGATGAACTCCTTGAGGATGTCGTTCTGCAGCGTCCCGGACAGGGCCGCGCGCGACACCCCGGCCTTCTCGGCGGCCACGATGTACATCGCCCAGATCATGGCCGCCGGGGAGTTGATGGTCATGCTGGTGCTGATCTCGCCGACCGGCAGGCCGTCGAGCAGAATCTCCATGTCGGCGAGCGAGGAGACTGCGACGCCGCACGTGCCGAACTCGCCCGCCGCCTGTGGCTCGTCGTGGTCGTAGCCGTAGAGGGTCGGCATGTCGTAGGCGATCGACAGGCCGGTGCCACCGGCCGCGATCAGCTTCTTGAAGCGGTCGTTCGTGTCCTCGGCGGTGCCGAAGCCGGCGAACATCCGCATCGTCCACAGCCGGCCGCGGTGGCCGGTCGGGTGGATGCCACGGGTGAAGGGCGGCTCACCGGGGAGGCCCAGGTCGTCGATCTCGTCCCAGGGCCTGGCGTCTCGGGTGTCGCCCACACCCCGGCCGTACGCGTAGTGCGGGCGTTCGCGGTCCGGGTCGTTCGCCGGGTCGTCGAGGTCAGCGGGTGAATAGACCCGGTTGACCTCGACCCCGGACTGGGTCATGAAGCGCGCCCTCCGCTCGGGTGCGCCCTCGAGCGCCGGCTTGAGGCGCTCGGCCTCCCAGCGCTGCTGGTGCTCCCGCCACCGCGTGCGATCCGCCATGGCGCCAAGTGTGCGGGCAAGGCCGATGCCGCCGCAAGCGGATCGGCCTCGCCGCGCGCGGGCCGGCGGGCCTCAGGCGGCCTCGGCGACCCACTTGCGGGGGTCCCCGGTGCCGAGATCGGTGATCCCGGCGGAGGCCAGTGCACCGAGGACCAGCGTCCTGCGAACCGCGGCGAAGGTGAGTACGTGGGCGATCAGCCCGCCGTAGGTGAACACCTCGGCGGGCTCGCAGAGCGCGTCGACGAACGTCTCGTCGAGCCGGTTCTCGTTCACGACCCGCCGCACCTCGGCGAGGAACGTCGAGCCGGCCCGCTCGAGGCGCAGGCGCACCGCGTCCAGCGTCTCGCCCTTCTCCACGTCCCAGTCGTAGTCGCGACTGGCGATCGCGCTGTTCCACATGTCCATCTGACCGACGAGCCGCGAGAGGAGAGCTCTGATCGTCGGCGTGTCGTCGATGCCCTCGACGGAGAGCTGGATAGGGGCGTCGAGCTGCGTGTCGTCGAGGGCGGCTGCGCGGCCGATCAGCTCGCCAACCAGCCAGATGTGATGCTCGACCATCTTGACCAGGAGATTCATGGGGGTCACCTCACGCTGCGCGGGCAGCCGGAGGCCGCCCGGGGGATGGAAGTGCACGTCATTCGGGCACGGCAACTGGATCTGGCGTGGTGCGCGGCGCCAGGCCGACGGCACGCTGCCATACGCGCGGCGGAAGGCCCGGCTGAACGCCTCGTTCGAGGAGTAACCGGCCTCGAGCGCGATCTCGAGGATCCCGCGCCTGCTCGTGACGAGCCGATACGCCGCCCGTTCGAGGAGGACCCGTCGCCGGAAGCCGGCGGGCGCTTCGCCCGCCGTGGCGCGGATGAGCCGATCGAAGTGGTACCGCGACAGAAACGCGCGCGACGCGAGGTCCGCGCCGCGGACCGCGTGATCGTCGAGATCGGCAGCCACCGAGGCGACGAACGTGTGGAACGTATCGGTCGACGTGCTCATGGGCTCATCCTCGCCCGCCGTCGCCGCGTCGCGCTTGATCGGCGTTGCGGACTTGGCCGTTCGGAAACCTAGGGGTACAGGCCGCGCAGCGTCGTCGCTTCCGCCACCCTCTGGACCGCCACCATCATTGCCGCCGAGCGGGCGTCGACTCCGTGCTCGGCGCTCATGGCGCTGACGTCGGCGAACGCGGCATCCATGATCCGGTCCAGCTCGGCTGCGACCTCGGCCTCGGTCCAGAAAAAGGCCTGCATGTCCTGGACCCACTCGAAGTAGGTGAGCACCATCCCGCCGGCGGTGCACAGGATGTCGGGGATGACGAAGATGCCGCGCTCGCGCAGGACGGCATCCGCCTCGGGCGTGGTCGGCGAGTTGCCCGCCTCGGCGACGATGGCGGCTCGCACCTCCTCGGCCGCCGCGGCGTCCAGCTGGTACTGCACGCCGGCCGAGACGAGGACTGTGCATTCGAGGCCGAAGATCGCGGAGCGCTCGACGGGCTCGGTGTTCGGCAGCTCGTCGATTCGATCGTGCTGCTGCATCCAGGCCACGGCCGCGCTGATGTCGATGCCTGCCGGATTGCGCACCGCGTTGCGGTCATCGGCGATCGCCACGATGCGCGCGCCGGCGGCGGCCAGCATCTCGGCGAGGACCGTCCCCACGCGCCCGAAGCCCTGGATGACGACGTCCGCGCCTCGGAGATCGAGCCCGCGGTCCCGCGCCGCGGCGGCGATCGTCCGGAACGCACCGCGGCTGGTGGCCTCGCGACGCCCGCGCGTCCCGCCGATCGCCTCCGGCTTGCCGGTCACCACTCCCGGGACGGTGTGCCCCTGGTGCATGCTGAAGGTGTCCATCATCCAGGCCATCGTCTGGGACCCGGTGTTCACGTCCGGGGTCGGGATGTCGCGGTCCGGCCCGATGAGCGGTGCGATCTCCGCGGTGTAGCGCCGGGTAAGGTTCTTGCGCTCGGCGGTCGACAGCCGTCGCGGGTTGACGACCACGCCGCCCATCGCGCCGCCGTACGGGATCTGGACGAGCGCCGCCTTCCAGGTGTTGAACATCGCGTTGGCGCGGACGAGGTCGATCGTCAGGTCCGCGGTGAAGCGGACACCGCCGGTGGCCGGCCCCCGGTTCAGGTTGTGATGGACGCGGAACCCGGTGAAGACATCCACGGACCCGTCGTCGCGACGGACTGGGAAGTTGACGACGATCTCCCGCTTCGGCACGCGGAGGACCCGATGCATGGCCGCATCGAGGTGGAGCCGCTCGGCAGCCTGATCGAGCGCGCTCTGCGCGTTGGTCCAGACGTCATGGCGGAGCGCTGGAACCCGCTGCTCGTCGACCATCGCGCTACAGGCTACCGAATCCGGCGCCGCGGCGCGATCCGCAACCTGCATCGGCTCCGAAGGTACTATGGCGCGCCGCCATCCGGGTGCGGGACCCTGTTCCCGGTATGAGCCTGCTGCAGATTGCGCGAAACCGTCCGGAGACCGCCATCGACGAGCCCGAATCGCCGGCTGACGAACCGGTCCGCGGTCTGCTGCCGGTCGAGCTGTTCACGGCATCCGGTCGCGAGCTGGCCTGGATCAGCTCAGGGGACGAGCGCACGAGCGACTGGCTCAACCACGGGGACTCGATCAGCCTCCACTCGGTCGCCGATCTCCCGCTCGATGCGACCCTCCCGGGGCTCATGCCGCCGGACCCCGAGTCCGGGCTCCCCGATCTCGAGCGCCTCGCCTCGGACGTGCTCATGGTCGTCCCGCCCGCACTCCCGCCGAACCGTCACCTGCGGCTGCACCGCCGGATCGAGGAGGTGCGCATGGAGCTCGGCAGTTTCGGCGTCGCGGGACGCGTCCACATCCGGCCCGGCGCCACGGCCGGTGACTACCTCCTGCGCGGCAACCGTCGCTTCGTGCCGGTCACGAACGCCGAGCTGACCCACCACGGCGAGCGGCCCTGGGTTCGCCACCTCGGGGTCGTCATCGTCAACGTCACGCAGGTCACGCTCCTCGATCGCGGCGCGGAGGCCGCCTCGCGCGCTCCGGCCGCCACCGCCGAGCAGGCGAATGCCACCGTTGCCGCCGACCCCGAGAATGCCTCGTCCGGGATCGATGCCGGCACGATGCTCTCCGTGCGGGGTGCTCTCGAGCAGCTTGCCGAGCTCGCGAGTGCGAAGCTGATCACCGCCACCGAGCACCGGCGCAAGCGCGCGGAGGTCCTCGCCCGGCTGTAGCTCGCCTGCGGATGCGACAGCGGCGGTGCGGGGTGGCACACTGTCCTCCCACACCCATCCCGGCAGCGGCGGCTCGCACCGTGCCGCACCGCTGTCGCAACAGAAGACCCGGAGGCAGCCATGGCCCCACGCGTCATGACCGTGTCCGGCCCGATCCCCCCGGAGAAGGTCGGCTTCACGCTCCCGCACGAGCACACCGGCATCCACTTGTGGCACATCCCGGACCGATGGGACTACTGGGAGCTCACGCCCGACGAGCCGACCGTCACCGACGAGCTGCGTGACTACCGCCGCCGCGGCGGCTCGACGATCGTGGATCTCACCCTCCCCGGGGTCGGCCGGGACCCTGAGCGCCTGCGGCGCCTGGCGAGCCGGACCGGCCTTCACGTCGTGATGGGGACCGGCTGGTACCGCGAGAGCTACTACCCCGCGGAGGCGCTCATCGACCGGCGCAGCGTTGACGACCTTGCTGAGGAGATGATCCGCGAGTTCGCCGACGGGATCGGGGGCACCGGTGTGCGGCCGGGGATCATTGGCGAGATCGGGACCGACAAGCCGTGGGTCAGCCCTCGTGAGGAGCGGGTGCACCGCGCCGCCGCCCGCGCCGCGCGCGCGACCGGCATGGCGATCACGACCCACGCGGTCGCTTCGCCGGTGGGCCTCGCCCAGCTGCGGATCTTCTCCGAGGAGGGCGTCGACCCGGCGCGTGTGGTGATCGGCCACGCCGACTCGTATCCCGTGCTCGGCCACTACCTCGCGATCCTCGAGCGCGGGGCGAACCTCGAGTTCGACTTCATCGGTCACCGGTTCGACATCGAGGAGGCGGCCGAGCCGCGCCTGGTGGAGCTGATCGTCGAGCTGCTCGAGCGCGACTTCGGCTCGCAGCTGCTCCTCAGCCAGGATGTCTGCCACAACCGCCAGTTGAAGGCGAACGGAGGGTTCGGCTACACGTACCTCCAGCAGCACTTCCTGCCGACACTGCGGACCGCCGCCGTTGGCGAGGGCGAGATTGGCACGATGACCGTCGACAACCCGCGTCGCGTCCTCACCCTCGCCGAGTGAGCCCGGCGGCCCGCGACCCGGCGGCCGACCTGCGCCGGATCGCGTTCCTCCTTGAGACGGCGAACGAGCCGACGTTCCGGGTCCGCGCCTTCCGCAACGCCGCGGCACGCCTGGACGCGATGTCGGCGGCCGACCTCCGCGGTCGGGTGCGCGCCGGAACGCTGCGCGAGGTGCCCGGCATCGGCGAGGTCCTTGAACGCACGATCGCCGAGTCGCTGCGCGGCGAGGAACCGGTCTATCTCCGGCGGCTGGAGGCGACCGGAGGGCGCCCCGTCGCGGATCTCGGCGCCGCGATCTGCGCCGCGCTGCGCGGAGACTGCCACGTCCACTCCGACTGGAGCGACGGGGGGTCGCCGATCCGGGAGATGGCCGTGAGCGCCCGGGAGATGGGGCACGAGTACATCGTGCTCACGGATCACTCGCCGAGCCTGAAGGTCGCGAACGGGCTCACCGCCGAACGCCTGGAGCAGGAGCTCGACGAGGTCGCGCGCCTGAACGACGAGCTTCGCCCGTTTCGGATCCTCACCGGGATCGAGGTCGACATTCTGCCGGACGGCACGCTCGACCAGACCGACGAGCTCCTCTCCCGGCTCGACGTCGTGGTCGGCTCCGTGCACTCCGAGCTGCGGATGGCGGAGCGGCCGATGACTCGACGGATGGTTTCGGCGCTCGCGAACCCGCATCTCGACATCCTCGGTCACTGTACCGGCCGGATGGTGACCGGCAAGCGGACCCGCCCGCCCTCGACGTTCGACGCCGAGATCGCGTTCGCCGCGGCCGCGCAATTCGACAAGGCGGTCGAGGTCAACGCTCGCCCCGAGCGCCTGGACCCGCCGAAGCGGCTGCTGCGCCTGGCGGTCGAAGCCGGATGCCGGATCGCGATCGATTCCGATGCGCATGCCCCCGGCCAGCTCGCCTGGCTGCCCTACGGCTGCGAGCGGGCGGCGGCCTGCGGCGTCCCGGGTGAGGCGGTCGTCAACACATTGCCGGCGGATGAGCTGCTCGCGTGGGCCCGGGCTCATGAGGCCTGAGTCGCACCGGTCCATACTGGTCGATATGTGAGGAGGAACCGCCATGTCCGTCGCGCGTGTCACCGAGCTCAGCTGCACCTCGTCCGAGTCATTCGAGGAGGCGATCAGGCAGGGGATCGACCGAGCCACCAGGACGCTGCGCCAGGTTCGCAGCGCGTGGGTCAAGGAGCAGCGCGTCAGCGTTGGTCGTGACGGCTCGCTCGAGTTCCAGGTGAACCTGCTTGTGACGTTCGTCCTCGAGGACTAGCGCGGTGAGCGACTGATCACCAGGGGGGCGCCAGTGCCTCCATGGTCGCGGTGTCCGCGTGCTGCCCCGCCGCGTTCAGTGGAATGAGCGCCACGTGGTCCGCGCCCGCGTCGAGCATCGCGCGCAGGCGCGCCCGAATGGCCGCCGGATCGCCCCAGGCCACGAGCGCGTCGACGACGCGATCGGCGCCCGGCTGGGCGAGCTCTTCGTCTCGGAAGCCGGACTCGCGCAGGTTCGCGAGGTAGTTCGGCAACCCCAGGTAGCGATGCAGGTAGCGCCGCGCCCCTCCGCGGGCGGCGACCGGATCAGTCTCGAGCAGGCAGGCCTGGCTCACGATGAGCGCCGGCCGGGGCTGTCCCGCGCCGGACGCGGCCGCATCGAGCACCTCCCGGGCGCGAGGGACGTAGTCGGCCGGCACGAGGTAGGGAAACGCGCCGGCGGAGCGGGTGGCGGCCAGCTCGAGCATCCGCTGCCGGAGCGCGGCGAGGATCACCGGTGGCTCGCCGAATGGAAGCGGTCCCCGGTACGCGGCCGCACGGTAGGCGTCGATGTAGTCGCGCATGACGCGGAGCGGGCCCCGGTACTCGTGGCCCCGCACCTCGGAGACGGTGTCACGGTGGCTCGCCCCCAGCCCCAGCAGCATGCGGCCGCCGGAGAGCTCGTGGACCGTCGCCGCACCGGCATGCATGGCGACCGCGTCGCGTCCGTAGACAACCGCGATCCCGACCCCCAGCCGGATCCTGCTCGTCGCCGCGGCGATGCCGGCGAGGAGGGCGAACGGGTCTCGGCCGGCGCTCTCCTGCGTCCAGAAAGCGTCGTAGCCGAGCGACTCTGCCCGGCGAGCCATCGCGAGCACGTCGGCCGCGGCCAGCCGATCGAAGCCGGACCATACGCCCGCCGGCCCGATCTGGAGAGCGGGCGAGGAGCTCATTCCCTCCCGGCCAGGCTGATCCGGCCTTCGCGGCGGACGAATCGGTCCCGGTAGACGGGGTTCGAGACGCGGCTGTTGATGATCGAGGCGTCGATCGGATGTGCGCTGCGGGGCGGCGTGTACCGGGCGCGATCCACCACGGCGGCGGCCACGTCGGCGGCGGTCATCGGCCCGCGCTCGGTGATGATCGCGATGATCTCGTCGTGGAGCGCAACGCGTGGCTCGCCTCGATTCGAAGCCGCGATCGTCGCCGCGCTCGTGCGCTTCCGCGCGGCCGGCTTTGACGCTTGCTTCGCCCCCGCCGGCTTCGCTGCCGCGCTCGCCGCAGCGTCCTCGCGATCCGCGCTCGATCCCGCGGGTTTGGTGCCGGAGGCGGCTTCGAGCGCTTCGAGCCGTCGCGCCATGGCATCCAGGCGGGCCTCGAGTTCGGCGAGCGCCCCGCGCGGCGCAACTCGTGGCGCCTCCCCGGCACGAGCCGCGTCGATCCGCTCCTCGAGCCAGGTGGTGACGAGCTCGCCGGGCCGGACGCCGGACTCCGAGGCGAGCAGCTTCAGCGCGGCGAGGCGTCGTGGGTCGAGTCGAATCGACATTCCGCCCTCATCGTTGCGCCGGAACCCGGGACCCCCACCCGATCCGCGAGTGGCGTTGTGGGGCGCGCCGCCACGAGGGGCGCCACCGTGGGAAGCGCCTTCACGCGCGGCGCCTCCCCGGGGAGCGCCTCCGCGCCCACCGCGCTCCCAGGGCGGCCGGTCTCCGGCCGGAGGGGGACCGCCGCGCTGTGGGTACGGTCTCCCCTTGCCAGACCGTCGGTCGGGGCGGCGCTTGTCGAATGTCATATCGCCGAACGATAGCCGCTCGCGGCGTGGCGTGTCATCCGCACGCCACATCAGAACCCGCTGCTGCCGCCTCCGCCTCCACCCCCGCCGCCCCCGCCGAACCCGCCCCCCGAGCTCGATGCAGGCGCGGAGCCGAGGCTGCCCAGGGCGCCCAGCATGCCCCCCACGTCGGGTATCCCGCTGCCGGAGAAGAGGCCTCCGCCGCCGGCTGTCGCACCCGCGGGCGCCGAGCCGCCACCACCCAGCCAGACCGGGTAGTAGGCTGCGCGACCCGCCTCTGCCGCGCCCCGGTCCTCCAGGCCACGCCGCAGGACGTCCGCCACCTCACGATGCAGGCCGAGCGCAATGCCCCACACGACTGCCTTGTCCGGTGTATCGGCGAGCATGGCGATCGTCGGCTCCGCCACGACCTCGTTCATCGAGCGCGCCAGCTCCATCGTCTTGGCCAGCGTTCGTCGATACGCCTTCAGCATGGCGTCGACGTAGGCACCCTCCGGGGTGCGCTTCGACATCGCGAAGCCGAATCCGATGGTGACCGCACCGCCGATGGCCGTGGCTCCCCCGAGGAGGGTCAGCCCGCTCATCGGCAGCGTGAAGCCCAGCCAGACCCCGACGCCGCCGGCAAGCGCCTCGGCCGCGCCGATGATCACCCAGCGCCGGATGAGGGGCATTGGCGGCCTCACGAGCCATCCGAGGCGCACCGCCTCCGCGTCGAGCGAGGTCCGCACGGCGCCCAGCGCTCCGTTCAGTGCCCACAGCCGCTCCCTGGTCAGGGCGCCGGTCCCCGCCGCCTCGCGCTGGATGATTGCCCACGCCTGGCGCTCGGGCTTCGCGAGGTTGCGGGCGCCCGGGGGCTCGGCGTGGACCTCGATCGCCGGATCGGTCTCGGGATCGGGGTCGTCGTCTCGCTTCACCTTGCCCACGCGGTCAAGATTTCTGAACGAGATGCGGCCGCTGCCCGCCAGCTCGGTGAGGAGCACGTTGATCGAGTTCTGATCCGCGCGCCCGTGGCGCAGAACCGTGGCCAGCGGCGGGGTCATCCCCGCCGGCGGCCCGGCCATGAGCACGGACTCGGAGTCGGAGACATAGGGGTCGTCGCCCTCCCGCCGCCACGCCACGTACGCCATGCCGATCGTGAGCAGGAGTGCCAGGATCGAGCCCGGGATGGCGACGATCGCGTTCAAGACGCGGTACAGGTTCAGCGATGCCGTCGCCTGCGACGTGATGGCGGCATCCACGACCGCCATGCCGGCGATCAGGCCGGCGCCCACCTGCTGCTGCCTGAAGGCCGGGACGAGCACGTCGTCACGCAGGGCGGTGAGCGCGGCCTCGTTCATGTATGCGGCGAGGAAGCCATTGCCAGCCCAGGTCGCGACCTGGCCGTGGATCCGGTCGTCGAGAAAGCTGACGAGGATGACGAGTCCGTCGTCGTACCCGGCGCGCCCGACGCCCCACTGCTGCATGAGGTCGCGCGCCGCATTGCGGTTCGCGTCAGCGTCCGAGCCGAGGCTCGGGCTCACCTGGAGGTAGATCGCGATCTCCGCGCCGCTGCGGCCCTCGATGGCGTCGATCTGCTGCTCGAGACCGGCCATCTCGTCGGTGGTCAGGATGCCGGTCTCGTCATAGACCGCCTGGTTGACGACCGGGTCGGGAAACGGCGGTCCGGCGGCACGCACCGAGCCCGCCAGCAGGAGGCCGACGAGAAGGCCGAGACCGAGCGCGGCGACCCTTCGCATGCGCTGAGGATAGCGTGCCGATTTGACGGACCCAGCCGGCGCTGGCAGGCTGGGGCCCTCACCCCTCGGGTGAACTCGCGCCACGGGCCCGTCCGCGGCAAGTCCCAGACCGCGGGCGGAACCTCATCGAAAACGATTCGCGAGTGACGAGGTCACTCGCGCCCGGGCGCCCGGAACAGATAGGGAGCCTCATCGGAACGTGCTTGTTCGTTTCGCGGCGCTGTGCGCCGCGCTGATCCTTGCGGTCAGCCTCGTCTCAGGTCTCTCCGGCCAGGCAGCCGCCCAGCCACCCGACCGGCCCGTCTCCCGTGTGCCAACCTCACGGGAGTGGCTGTCGATCCCGACGCCCGCCCCGACTCCGACCCCGACACCGGCCCCACTCGTTGCCGGGACCGCCAGCAACTATCCGGGAACGGCCGGCTATGGCGCCCGGGCGGTGGTCGCCCTGCCCGGCGCGCTCGGCGGCCGCTACACCGGCGCGGTGGTCGGGTACGTCACGGTCTGCGCGGACCGGTGCGCGAGGCTGCCGGTCGTCGACTGGTGCCAGTGCTACTGGGGCACCGCGGACGAGCGTGTGATCGACCTTTCGCATGCCGCGTGGGCGGCGGTCAGCGACCGGCCGCTCAGCCGCGGCCTGATCCCGGTCCGGCTCATCTTCGCCGATCCGGTGCTGGCGGCCGCCGTCCGCGACTCGGGATCAGCCCTGGGATCGGCCACCGGCTAGCCCTCGCAGCTGATCGTCACCGAGGCGGGCTGCGCGGCCAGCCCGCCGATTCGCTCGGTGAATTCGTCCGAGGAGCCGCCGGTGATGGGGCCCATGCTCGCGGTATGGGTGCGGAGCACGCGACCCGCGTCGTCGTGGGCGCTGAGCAGGCAGCTCGCGAAGCCCTGCTTCGTCCCCTCGTTCGTGATCCGCACCGTGACCTGCACGCCGTCGGGCGGATCGGCGGTCATCCCCACCACCTGGCCGGCGTACGGGCCGACCCCCTTGAGGGCCAGGCTGCCCCAGATTGCAAGCCCCGCGATGCCGGCGATGATCGCCACCACCATCGTGCCGTGGACCTGGCTGGCGGCCGGAACCTTCATCCCCGCGCGGTTGCAGACCGCACAGATGCTGTCGTCGGGACCGATCTCGCGGCCGCACTTGTAGCAGTGGCGGTTCGAGCGCCGCTCGACCTCTTCGCTCACGCCCGATCCAGCCGCTCGCCGGCCTTGATCGGCACCGGCAGCCAGTTCTCCTGGGGCGACAGCGGACAGCTCCAGCGCGGGTCGTACGTGCACGACGGCTGATACGCGTAGTTGAAGTCGAGGACGAGTTCATTGGCGTCGCCGCCGAGGTCCGCGCCCTTCGCCGAGTCCCACAGGTAGCGCCCGCCTCCGTACGTCTCCCTGCCACTCGTCGCGTCGCGAAACGGGATGAAGATGCCGCCCGTGTACTCGTTCAGCCAGAACACCGCCAGCCGGCATGCGGTGTCGGCCACGCTGAATTCGACCCAGCCGATGCGGGTGTAGGGAATCGTGGGCCCCCCTCCCGAGCGCGGCACGTCTGGCGCCGGCGCTTCCGGGTCGGGCTGCAGCGTGGCGGTCAGGCGCAGCGCCGGGTCGTGTCGCCAGTAGGCGAGGCCACGGAACGTCGCGCGATGATCGG
Organism: uncultured Chloroflexia bacterium; assembly: GCA_963837425.1. GTDB lineage: Bacteria > Chloroflexota > Limnocylindria > QHBO01 > QHBO01 > CAWINH01. Next base: position 235,830 of record CAWINH010000005.1, on the reverse strand, counting down.
CGGGGATGGGCGAGGACGGATGCTCGGCGAAGAGGCGGTCCTTGGCCGCGCGGAACGTGACGAGGCGCAGCGCCGGCGCTCGTCGATCCGCCCGCATCGCGGCGTAGATGGCGTGGACCCGTCGCCGCCAGTCGGCGAGGTCGAGGTGCTCGGACATTGGCAGATACAGGATACGGGCGGGACGCTGTGCGCGCCGCCGCCCGTATCGGTCAGGCCGGGAAGTGAACTACAGCATCCCCTGGTCGGTCAGCCAGCCGGTGGCCACCTCGGCCACGTCGCGCTGGTTCACCGCCACCTCCACGCCGAGGGCGGTGAGGTCCGCGGTCGTCATCGCCGCGCTGACGGCGTTCAGCGTCTTGGCGAAGTCCGCCGGGGCCGCGTTCAGCCACTCGGTTCGAACGATGGGTGCCATGTTCTCCGACGGCTGCGTCTGCTTGTCGTCGGTCAGCGCCACGAAGTTGAACTGGGCGATGGCCGGCTGGGTGGAGCACAGCTCGGCGACGTCGACCACCCCGTCGTTCAGGGCGGTCGCAATCGGCGCGTCGCACGCCGCGTAGGGCTGTACGTTCAGGTTGTCGAAGACGATCCCGTAATCGGCCAGGCCGCCGGTCCGCGCGCCAGACGGGTCGGCGCTGGGGGCCACGCCCGCGCACAGCGCCCGGTCCCCGCACTCCGGCGGCAGGCCCCAGATCAGCTGGGTGGCCACCGCGGCCAGGTCGCTCATCGTCGTCAGGTTGTACTGGGTGGCGGTCTCCTGGCGCACCACGAACGCGTTCTGGTCCTGCGCCGGCGCGTAGTCGAGCGCTGTCAGGCCCTTCGCATTGAGCGCGGTCTGCAGGGCAGCGAAGGTCGTCGCCGAATCCCCGGAGGCGGTCCCGCCCAGGAACGTGAGCTCACTCCCGATGTACTCGGGCATCAGGTCGACCTGCCCGCTCTCGATGGCCGGCTCGGTCTGCTCGCGGGTGCCGATGGCCAGGTCGCGCTCGACGGTGTACCCGGCGTGCTCGAGGGCCTGGGCGTAGATCTCGGCCATCAGCTGCGACTCGTAGAAGCCGGCCGATCCGATCTTGATGCTTGGATGCTCGACCATCGACTCCGCCATGGATTCGCTCGTCGAGCTGGCGGCCTGGCTGGCGGCCGCGGCACTTGGGCTGCCCCCACCCGACGTGCAGGCGCTCATCACGAGTGCCAGCGACGTCGCCCCGAGGGCGAGCGTGCGGTAGATCCGCATTGGGTCCTCCTTGGTCCGCTTGTTCGTGTCTCCTACCAATACGCGCATCGGCCCTGCGGTTCACCCGGCAGCGGCCGACATCCGGGCAGTGTAGCAGCGGAAATGTGACACGCTGATGTCAGGAATTGGCGGGCACCGCGACGCGCAGACCGGGGGACAGGGTGCGGCGCTGGATCCAGGCAAATGTGAGCTCGGTGAGGATCGCGAGCAGTGCGACCAGCACCGCTCCGGCGAACATCTCCTCGTATTTCTGGGTCGCGATGCCGTCGATCAGGTAGCGACCGAAGCCGCCGGTCGCGATCACCGCACCGAGGGTGGCGGTGGCGACGACCTGGACGGCGGCGGTGCGGATACCGGCCAGGATGACCGGCAGCGCCACCGGCAGCTCGACACGGAGGAGGACCTGGCGCTCGGTCAGTCCCATCCCCCTCGCGGCCTCGATGAGGTCGCGATCCACCTCCGACAGTCCGACGTACGTGTTCGTGACGACCGGCGGCAGCGCCAGGAAGCACATCGCCAGGATGGCGGGCACTTCCTGCGCCTCGCTGCGCAGGCCGATCTGCACGAGCGGCCGGGAGAGGAGCATGAAGGCGATGACGAGGATCGCCAGGGTGGGAATTGCGCGGCCGACATTGGCCAGGTTCACCGCCAGCCGTGCGCCGCGGCCGGTGTGCCCGACGTAAAGGCCAACCGGCAGTGCCAGTGCGAGGGCCAGCAGCAGCGGGATCACCGAGAGATAGAGGTGCTCGGCCAGCCGGATCGGGATCCCGTCCTTGCCGCTCCAGTTGGCGGGATCCGCGAACCAGGCGAGGACCTGACCAAGGAAGTCCATCGCTCAGGTCCCCCGCGCCGCGCCGCGGGACCAGGGGGTGAGCAGGTGCTGGACCGCCAGGAAGCCGAGGTCGGCGGCTATCGCCAGGGCAACGCAGCCCACCGAGCCGACCGCAACCGCGGTGAAGAAGAAGCGCGCCAGGCCGATGTCGTAGATGAGGCTGCCGAGCGATGGGATCCCGATCAGGGCGGTGACCGTCACGAGGCCGATCGTCGTCACGGTCGCGATCCGCAGGCCTGCCACGATGATCGGCAGCGCGATCGGGAGCTCGATCCGCCACAGTCGCTGCCAGCTCGTGTAGCCCATCCCCTCGGCCGCTTCGAGGATCTCGGCCGGCACCGCGTCGAAGCCGGCCAGGATGTTCCGGACCAGGATGAGGATCGTGTAGCTCACGAGCGCGATCTCGGCGGTGAGGGTGCTCTTGATCCCGGTGAACGGGATCAAGAGGCTGAAGAGGGCGAGCGAGGGGATCGCGTAGAGCACGCCCGAGACGGCGATGATCGGTGCGTGGAGGCGCCGGTAGCGGCGGATCGCGAGCGCCAGTGCGAAGCTGATCGCGAAGCCCATGGCGACCGCCAGCGCGGTCAGCACGACGTGGTCGACCGTGCGTGCCCAGATGTCGTCCACGTTGCGGGCAATCCAGCCCCAGTCGACGAGCGGCTGCCCTTCGATCACGCGGTCACCCCGTCGGCGGCCGGTGCCGGAGTGCTGCTGACCGGCGCGCGCATCGCCTCCGAGAGCGCGTCGACGCTCACCAGGCCCAGGACCTGGCCGCGCTCGTCGACGACGACGCCGAGCTGGACGCTCCCCTCGAGCATCGCCGAGAGCGCGTCGCGCAGGGTCGTCTCCGGCTCCACGGTCCGTGCGCCGGGGGTCGCCGCGGCGGCGTCGACGACGCCCGGCCCCGCGAGGTCGGACTGATCGATCCATCCGAGCGGCCGGCCGGCGGCGTCCAGCAGCAGCGCGTAGTCGACCGGCACTCCCTCCAGCCGCCGCCGAACATCGGCACGCTCCTCCCCGGCCCGGACGATCACCGGCTCGGAGAGGTCCAGGTCGCGGACGCGGCCCAGGGAGAGGCGCTTCAGGCCGCGGTCCGCGCCGACGAAGCGCTCGACGAACTCGCTCGCCGGGTGGGCGAGGATCGCGTCGGGGGTGTCGTACTGGGCCAGGACCCCGCCGCGCTGCATGATCGCGATGCGGTCCGCCATCTTGATCGCCTCATCGACGTCGTGGGTCACGAAGATCACCGTCTTGCCGACGCGCTCCTGGAGGCGCAGGAACTCGTTCTGGAGGCCGTCGCGACGGATCGGGTCGACTGCCCCGAACGGCTCGTCCATGAGCATCAGCGGCGGATCGGCCGCCAGCGCGCGCGCCACTCCCACCCGCTGGCGCTCGCCCCCGGACAGCGCCGCCGGGTAGCGAGGCCCGTAGGTTGCAGGGTCCAGCCCCACGAGGGCCAGCAGCTCCTCGACGCGCTCCGCGACCCGCGTCGCCGGCCAGCGCAGGAGCCGCGGGACGACCGCCACGTTCGCCGCCACGGTGAGGTGCGGGAAGAGGCCCACCTGCTGGATGACGTACCCGATCCGCCGCCGGAGCTCGACCGGCTGGAGCCGCATGACGTCCTGGCCGTCGATCGTGATCCGGCCGCCGGTCGGCTCGATGAGGCGGTTCACCATCTTCATCGTCGTCGTCTTGCCGCATCCCGACGGGCCGACCAGCACGCAGATCTCGCCGGCCGGGACGGTGAGCGTCAGGCCGTCGACCGCCGCTGGCGTCCCGGGCGGTCCGTAGCGCTTCGTCACGTGGTCCAGCGCGACGACGGCGCCGCGCGTCGCGGTCTCGGAGGTCACGTCGAGATGATACGGGCGCCGGTCACGGCGCCCGGGCGGCGGCATCGGTCAGGTGCCATATCCGGATGCCATCAGCGTCGTACACGAGCGTCAGCCCGGGCGCTCCGGCAAAGTCGGTCGGCGTCGTGCAGCCGCCGGGCAGCCCATCGGCCAGCAGGTACTCGGCGCCATCCTGGCGCATGAGGTCCACCGACAGGCGGGGGTCGCCGTCGCAGTAGATCCGGGTGACCTGCTCCGCCCGGACGTCGGGGTCGTAGCCCAGGTTCGCAACGTACGGCGTGTAGGTAAGGAGCCGCAGCCGGCCCGCGGGATCGGTCGGCGAGTTGAGCCATCCGTCGGTGACGAACACCGCCGCTCCCGGGGTGTTCGTCGCGATCCAGTCCGCGGCTCGCAGCTCGGCGGTGCCCAGCACCTGCTGGCGGCTGAAGCCCGTCCAGGCGGCCACCAGCAGCGGCGATGGGAGACTCAGCGCCAGGACGACCGCGACCGCCGGCCACGGCCAGCGGCGGATCAGCCACGCGGCCAGCAGCGCGACGGCGACCCACATCGCCTGGAAGTACTTGTTCATGTCGAAGCCGATGCTGCTCACCTGCACGAGGTTCGGGATCGCGAACAGGGCGACGACCCAGGCCGCCAGGAAGAACCGCCAGCGCAGGCCGGGCACGAGCAGCGCGACGAGCGCCAGGACGAAGGGGATGCCAAGGTTCGTGACGTAGAAGAAGGCCACCGCCGCGGCGCCATCAGCGAGTGGGGCCGACTCCCACCCGAGGCGGAACACGAGCGCGCCGGATCCCGATGACTGGAGCAGGGCGGGGAGGGCGAACGGGAGCGCCAGCACGTAAGGCGCCAGGAGCAGGACCGCGTTCCGCGGTGCGCGACGGTCGAAGAGGCGTCCGGTCAGGAGGACGTACAGGAGCGCGAGCAGCAGGAAGGCGGGGAAGAAGAAGAAGTGGAAGGGCGCGAGCAGTGCGCCGAGCAGCCCTGCCAGGCCAATGAGCAGTGGCCGATCCCGGTCGCCCCGCGCCCGAGCACGCCGGCCGGGCAGGCCGGCGACGAGCATCAGGACCGCGCCGACGAGCATCGGCAGTCCGGCGGTCGTGGCACGGTGCACGAGCAGCCCGGTGCCCATCACCGACGGAATGCGGAAATAGGGCCACATCGGTCCGGGGTCGCCCGCGGCGTCGTACCACGAGTTGTCATACGAGTTGTGGGTGACGAGCGTGACGGCCCGGCACACGAGTTCGGGGAGCTGGGGGCACGGTGAGGGCTGGAGCACGTCCGACTGCTGCGCGCCGCCGACCCCGGTGGCCAGGTCGCCGACGAACCGGGTCCAGCCCAGGCCGCCGCCGATGATCACCAGCACCGCGGCCAGCATCGCCGCGCGCCGCGCCCGGCGACCGCGCAGCAGGAGCCGGGCCAGGCCATGGACCAGGAGGGCAAGCGCGCCGGTGAGGATCGCCGACGATACGATGAAGGCGGGGATCGCGAAGAGTCCGGCCGCGTTCGCCGCGATCGCGGCGTGGAAGTCGCTGAACCAGTGGTAGACGAGCGGCACGCCCGCGAAGTAGGGGACCTGTGGCGGGAAGTTGCCGGCGTTCACCGACTGCGCGATCGAGAGGTGCACCCCGAGGTCGCTCCAGTTCGACCCGCCCGACGAGACGCCGCCGGCGATCGCGTGCCACAGGCCGACGGCCAGCACCACGCCCACGAAGCTGCCTGCCGCCGCCGCGAACGCGAGCGCCCCGATCTCGCGGCGCGCACCGCGCGCGGCCGCGCGGACCTGGTCGACGAGGACTCCGGGGCCGCGGCGCCAGACGGCGATCGGCAGCGGCAGGGCAAGGAGCGCGGCCGCGGCGAAGATCGTCTCGCGCCGATAGCCGACCGCGAGCGAGAGCCAGTAGACGAGGTGCGCGGAGATGGCCACCGACAGGACCACCGCCAGTCCAAGCCGCCCCGTGGTGCCGATCCGCGGCGTAACCCGGGCGATCAGGACCCAGCCCGGCAGCAGGAACAGGGACGGCCAGATGACGATGATCGCGAGAGCCGGCACGAGCCAGGCGATCGCCAGCAGCAGGGCTCCGATTGCGGCGGTGAGGGCGCTGGCCCCGGCTGCGGAACGAAGCGTCGTGGGGCTGCTCCTCATCGGCCCCGGATCATAGACGACCGGTCCCCGCGATCGGTCGCGCGGGGCGCTGGCTCAACCGCCCGGAGACGGCGCCAGCCGGGGAAGTGGCTGTCGGGGATCGAGCAGGGCGATGATCCGATCGACCTGTGCCTGCGCAAGGACGTCATCGCGGGCGATGCGCCTGGCCAGTCCTTCGATGTCGTCCCCGACGTGGATGCCCGGTCGCTGGTCGCGCTCCCAGTCAACCTGCGCGCCGTGCGGTACCACGAGGGTGGCCTCGACAGCGGAGGACAGTCCGGCCCGTTCCAGGAGCAGCTCGAGGCGGTGGCCCGCCAGGCGTGCCGCGGAGATCGCATCCGCCTCCCACGGGATCCACGATTCGGTGGATCGCTTCCACTCGTACCAGTGACCGTTCCGCTTCCGGAATCGCCCGCGCAGGATTGGGCTCGTCAGCGTCCACGTGCCGCCGGCCCCGACGACGACCGCGTCGATCGGCGGCCCGCTGCCGGCGGACACGTGGGGCAGGTAGTGATAACCGTCGTCGAGGTGACGGGCGAGGGTTGCCGCCAGGCGATCCGCGGTGAAGGCGGGAAGGCCGAATCGGCGGGTGGCGGAGGTCGGTTGATGAACGATCATGGCGAGGCGCTGAGCTGGTCGGGTGGTGACTCGGAGCAACGTCGAGTCTACCGTGCGCGGGGGCATCCGCCTAGGGGTAGGATGGCCCAATGGAGGACCCCGACCATCGGCCTAGCGGGCCCGGCGCCGATCTCGAGCGAGCCGTCCGCACGCTCCTGACCGAGATCGGCGAGGATCCCGAGCGCCAGGGCCTGCTCGGCACCCCCGAGCGGATGCGCCGGATGTACGCGGAGCTGACGCACGGGTACCACACCGATCCCGACGAGCTGCTCAACGGCGCCTGCTACGAGGTCGATTACGACGAGATGGTCGTCGTCCGCAACATCGAGTTCTTCTCGCTGTGCGAGCATCACCTGCTGCCGTTCTTCGGCCACGCGCACGTGGGGTACCTGCCGCGGGGGACCGTCATTGGCCTGTCGAAGATCCCGCGGATCGTGGACATGTACGGGCATCGGCTCCAGGTCCAGGAGCGGATGACCCAGGAGGTCGCCTCGTTCCTCATGGAGCGGCTGAACCCGAAGGGCGTGGCCTGCGTCATCGAGGCCACCCACCTGTGCACCGTCATGCGCGGCGTGAAGAAGCAGGAGGCGAGGATGGTGACCAGCGCGATGCTCGGCACGTTCCGGAGCGATCCTCGAACGCGCACCGAGTTCCTGACCCTCATCGACCGCAGCTCCGCGCCCTAGGCCGATGCCGTACGCTCCGCTCCTGTCCGACGCGGAGATCGGCGTGGCGCTCGACTCGCTCCCGGACTGGCGACGCGAGGGGGAGATGCTGGTCAGGTCGGTCCGCTGCCCATCGTTCCGCGGCGCGATCTCCCTCGTCGACCGCGTGGCCGACGCCGCCGAGGCGGCCGACCACCACCCCGACATCGAGGTCGTCTGGAGGCGGGTCACCCTCCGGCTGACCACGAAGGCCGCCGGCGGCATCACCGCGCGCGACGTCTCGATGGCGGGGACGATCGACACGCTCGTCGGCTGAACGGTGCCACCGCCCACCCGGTACGCGCGGAGCGGCGCGGTGAGCATCGCCTACCAGGTCATTGGCGACGCGGATCGCGACCTCGTCCTCGTCCCGGGTTTCGTCTCGCATCTCGAGATCGCGTGGCTTGAGCCCGGGTACGCCCGCTTCCTCGAGCGCCTCGCGAGGTTCAGCCGCCTGATCATGTTCGACAAGCGCGGCACGGGCCTCTCGGACCGTGTCGCCGCCAGCGAGCTGCCCACCCTCGAGGAGCGGATGGGCGTCGCATCCGCGGCGGGCGCCGGGCAGATCCTCGTGACGAGCACGATCCGGGATCTCGTCGGAGGTTCGGGCCTGACGTTTCGCGAGATCGGCTCGCGCAGCCTCAAGGGGGTGCCCGGGTCGTGGCTCCTGCTCGAGGTCCTGTGCTGAGTCGCACGGCTAGAATCGGTCACGCATGAGCCAGCCGATTCGCGTGCTGATCGCCAAGCCCGGCCTCGATGGCCACGACCGCGGAGCCAAGGTGCTGGCGCGCGGCCTTCGCGACGAGGGGTTCGAGGTCATCTACTCGGGACTGCGCCAGACGCCGGAGATGATCGCCGACGCCGCGGAGCAGGAGGACGTCGACGTCGTGGGCCTCTCGATCCTGTCGGGCGCGCACATGACCCTCCTGCCGCGGATCGTGCAGTCGGTGCGTGACCGTGGGCTCGACGACGTCCTCATCGCCGCCGGCGGCATCATTCCCGATGCGGACGTCGCAGCCCTCAAGGAGGCGGGGATCGCCGAGGTCTTCGGGCCGGGGACCAGCATCGGCCAGGTCGCGCGGTATTTCCACGAGCACGCGCGAGAGCGTGGCTGAGGAGCCCTCCGCGCCGGACCTGCTGCGCGGCGCAATCGCCGGCAAACGCCGCACGCTCGCCCGGCTGCTCACCGCCGTCGAGAATGACGCGCCCGGCATCCGTGGGCTGCTCCCGAAGCTCTTCGGCGCGGGCCGGGGGGCGCATGTCGTGGGCATCACCGGGCCGCCCGGCAGCGGCAAGTCGACGCTCGTGAACGCGCTGACGGTGGAATGGCGACGTCGGGGGCGCCGAGTTGGAATTCTGGCCGTCGATCCAAGCTCGCCGTTCAGCGGCGGCTCGATCCTCGGCGACCGAATCCGGATGATGGAGCATGCCGGGGACCGCGACGTGTTCATGCGGTCGATGGCTGCCCGCGGCGAGCTCGGCGGCCTCGCGGCAACGACCTGGATTGCGGCCGCCGCGCTCGATGCGGCGGGCTACGACCCGGTGCTCGTCGAGACGGTTGGTGCCGGGCAGAGCGAGATAGAGATCGCGAGGCTCGCGGAGACGACGGTCGTCGTCGAGGTGCCGGAGATGGGGGACGAGATCCAGGCCATCAAGGCCGGGCTGTTGGAGATCGCCGATCTCCTCGTCGTCAACAAGGGTGACCGGCCTGGCGCCGACCGTGCGGCGCGGCAGCTGCGCGCCATGCTCTCCACGGCCGGCGGCCGCGTCCTGCGACAGCCGCCGCCGGTCCTGGTCGCCAGTGCGATCTCGGGCGCTGGCGTCGGCGAGCTGGCAACGGCGATCGACGCGCACCGCGACGCGGCGCGGATGCCGGACCGGGCACGCGGGCGGGCCGCCCACCAGGTGCGGCGCGCGCTCTCGACCCTCTCGACGCGGCGGGCGGAGTCCACCGCCGCATGGTCCGCACTCATCAATGCGGTCGCCGACCGCCGTCTCGACCCGATGACCGCCGCCGAGCGCCTCCTCGAGGGACGCCAGCCCGACGCGAGGGCTTGACAGCGAGGCATAATAGACCGACGGTCGGTTTGTTATTCGAGAGGACATCCGCGCCATGTCTCGGACCTTGAATCCTGTAGCGCACGCGCTTCGGCGCGACGAGTTCGTCGACGCGACGCAGCGCCTTATGCAGACACGCGGCTTCGACCAGATCAGCGTGCAGGACCTGCTCGACGACCTCGGCGCCTCGAAAGGCGCGTTCTACCACTACTTCGACTCGAAGGCTGCGCTGCTCGAGGCAGTCGTGGACCGGATCGTGGACGGCGCCCTGCGATCGGTTGAGCCGATGCTCGCGGACCCACGCGTACCGGCCACCGACAAGCTCACCGGGCTCTTCTCCGGCATCACCAGCTGGAAGAACGCGCGACGCGAAGTGCTGCTCAGCCTGATGCGCGTCTGGCTGGCCGACGACAACGCCATCGTCCGCGAGAAGTTCAGGCGCGAGGTCGCGCAGCGGATGACGCCGGTGCTGACCCGGGTGGTGGCACAGGGCGTTGACGAGGGCTCCTTCCAGATCGCCGGCGCGCCAGAGCACGCTGCCGACGTCTTCGTCTCGATGTTGCTCGGATCGAACGAGGCGGCGACCCGCCTGTACGTGGCCCGCGCGATGAACGAGATCAGCTTCGACGAGGTGCGATCGACCCTGATCGCGCACTGGGCCGCGTTCGAGCGCATCCTCGGCGCGCCCCCGGGGTCGCTCGGCATGCTCGACGAGAGGACGCTCCACCTGTGGTTCGAATGACAGCCATCCCGTCCGGGATGAGGGACGAACGTAATCCATGAACGCAGTCATCCAGACCGAGAAGCTGACGAAGTCCTACGGGTCGCATCGCGGCATCATCGGTGTCGACCTTGCCGTCAACGCGGGCGAGGTCTTTGGCTTCCTGGGCCCGAACGGCGCCGGCAAGACGACAACGATCCGCACCGTCCTCGACCTCATCCGCCCCACGAGCGGGCGGGCTCTCGTCTTCGGCATCCCCTCGAGCGCCGATCCGGTGGCGATCCACAGGCGCATCGGCTATATCCCGGGCGAGTTCACCCTCTACGACCGCCTGACAGCGGGCCAGACGCTCAGATACTTCGCGAACCTGCGGGGCGGGGTGGATCAGGCCTACCAGCGTGAGCTGATCGAGCGTTTCGAGATCGACCCCTCGCGGCGCTTCAAGGAGCTCTCGAAGGGCAACAAGCAGAAGGTCGGGCTCGTCATCGCGCTCCAGCACCGGCCCGAGCTGCTCGTCCTCGACGAGCCGACGTCGGGCCTTGATCCCCTCGTCCAGCAGTCGTTCTACGCGCTCGTGCGCGAGACGAAAGCCGAGGGACGGACGGTCTTCCTCTCGAGCCACATCCTCAGCGAGGTCGAGCGCACCTGCGACCGGGTGGCAATCATCCGTGAGGGCCTGCTCGTGAAGGTCGACACGGTCGAGGGGCTCCGCGACCTCGCGCACCACCAGGTCGAGTTGCGGTTCTCGGGTCAGGTGCCGACCGCCGAGTTCGAGGGCCTTCCCGGCGTGACCGATGTCGTCGCCACCGACCACGTCCTGCGCATGCGGGTGGCCGGTGCCATCACCCCGGTCGTCCGCGCCGCCGCCAAATATGACCTCCTCGACTTCGTGAGCCGCGAGCCGAGCCTGGAGGAGACGTTCCTGGCCCAGTACGGTACCGGTGCCGCGGCGTCGCCCGAGCAGGTGAGGCAATGACCGCTCAGCCCGCGTCCGTGGCCACCACCGCCCGGATCTCGGCGTGGAGCCGGATCTACGGGTTCGGCAGCATCTACGGCAAGACGATCCGTGACTCGCGGCTGGCATTCATCATCGCCGCCGGGCTGCTCGGCGGCCTCGCCCTGGTGATGGGGGCGGCGATCCCGAGCGTCTTCCCGACACCCGAGTCCCGCCTCGAGATCGACGCGCTGATCGGGAACATGCCCCCGGACATGGTCACCTTCTTCGGCAAGCCGGTCGGGCTCGGCACCTTCGGCGGATACATGACCTGGAAGTACGGCCTCGTCTTCGTCCTCGTCACCGCGATCTGGTCGATCCTCGCCCTGTCGTCGACGCTCGCCGGCGAGGCGAGCCGCGGCAGCCTCGACATCGTGGCCGCGGCGCCGTTCGGAAAGCGACGGATCGCGATCGAGAAGGTGGCGGCGCACCTGACGATGATGGGGCTGGCGATGGCGGTCCTGGCGATAATGACCACGCTCAGCTCCAACGTCTACGGAGACGCCGCCCTCGGCGACCCGGTCACGCCGCTGTCGTCCATCGGCTTTGCGCTGTGGCTGGGCTTCAACGCCCTCTTCTTCGGCGGGCTCGCCTTCGCGCTCTCCCCGGTACTCGGGCGCGGTGGGGCATCGGGCGTCGCCAGCATCGCGCTGGCCCTGCTGTGGACCGCGAACGGGCTGGAGGCGCTGGGGCCGCTCGCCGTGCTGAGCCCGTTCCACTGGACCGCGAACCATATCGCCCTCACCGGGCAGTACGACTGGGCCGGCCTGTCGCTGGTCGGCATCGTGGCCGGCGCGTTCCTGGTCATCGGCGTCGAGCTCTTCAACCGTCGTGATCTCGGCGTCACGGCAGGCCTGGGGCTGCCGGGGCTGCCGGCCCCGATCCTCGGGGTACGCGGCCCGATCAGCCGTTCGTTTGGCGACCAGCTGCCGCGCGCCCTGGCCTGGGGGGTCGGGCTCGGGCTGTTCGGCGCCACCCTGGCGTCGCTGGTCGGCCCGATGTCGAGCCAGATCGCATCGGATAGCAATCTGCTGAACACGCTACGGACGGCCTTCCCCGACTTCGATCTGACCTCGGCCGGCGGCTTCCTCCAGCTGTTCCTGCAGCTGTTCTACATCGCCGCCGGCTTCGCGGCGGCGACCTTCGTGGCGAAATGGGCATCCGACGAGACCGACGGCCGGCTCGAGGAGGTGCTGGCCACGCCTCTGACCCGCGCCCGGTGGCTGATCGCCGGCGGGGTCGCGGCCATGATGGCCGCCGCGCTGATGACCGCGTTCTTTGCCCTCGCGATCGGCGCCGGCGGGGCATCCGGCGGGGTCTCGGTCGGGACGGCGATGCTCGGCTCGGCGTCCCTCGGGCTGTATGCCGCGGCCGTCGTCGGCGTGGGCGTCGCGGTCGGTGGGCTGTGGGGGACCTCGCTGGCGGGAGAGATCGCGGCAGTCGCGGTGGTCGCCACCTACCTCGTCGACCTGCTGGCGCCGCCGCTCGGTCTGCCCGACTGGTTCCATCAGCTGGCGCTCACTTCGCACATGGGCCAGCCGATGATCGGCCAGTGGGACACGGTCGGCGTGGTGGCCTGTGCCGTCCTGGCCGTGGGCGGCCTGCTGCTCGGGGCGTGGGGCCTCGCGCGCAGGGACCTGCGCGGCTAGGCCGGCGCGCGCTCATCGGCTGGTACGCTTACCGACCATGAGCATCGACAAGGTCTTCGTCATCGGGGCCGGCCTGATGGGCCATGGCATCGCGCAGATCAGCGCCGCTGCCGGTAAGCGGGTGACGCTGTCGGATCGGACCGCGGAGCTGGCCGAAAAGGGTCGACAGCGGGTCGCCGGCAACCTCGGCCGCCAGGTGGATAGGGGAAAGCTCGAGAAGGCCGCCGCGGACGAGATCCTGGAGCGGATCACGACCTCCTCGGGCACCGCCGAGGCCGGTGGACACGGGCTCGTCGTGGAGGCGGTCTTCGAGGACGAGGAGATCAAGCGCGAGACGTGGACGGCGCTCAGCGCGGTGGCGGACGCGGACGCGCTGTTCGCCAGCAACACGAGCAGCATCAGCATCACGGGCCTCGCCACCGCGACCGACCGACCCGCGAAATTCATCGGGCTCCACTTCTTCTCACCGGTCCCGGTCATGGGCTTGATCGAGATCATCCGTGGCCTCGAGACCGACGACGCGACGTACGAGGCCTGTCGCGCGTTCGCCACCGAGCTGGGCAAGACGGTGATCGAGTCGCGGGACATGCCCGGTTTCCTCGTGAACCGCATGCTCGGGCCGTTCATCAACGAGGCCGTCTTCGCGCTCATGGAGTCGACCGGCAGCGCGGAGGACATCGACACCGGGGCCCGGCTGGGCCTGAACCACCCGATGGGACCGCTCGAACTGAGCGACTTCGTGGGTAACGACGTCATGCTCAACGTGCTCGACGTCCTGTACCGCGGCTTCGGCGACCCGAAGTTCCGGGCCGCCCCGCTCCTGCGCCAGATGGTCACCGCCGGGCACCTCGGCCGCAAGTCCGGCCGCGGCTTCTATCGCTACGACGAAAAGGGCGACAAGGTCAGCTGATGGTCGCCGCCTCCGACGTGCGCCGGCCGGACCCGTTCGCGCTGAACGAGGAGGAGCGCGCGGTCCGCGACGTCGCCCGCGATTTCGCGCAGCGCGAGCTCGCGCCGAGCGTGGCGCAGCGGGACGAGGAGGAGCGCTACGACCGGGGGCTTTTCGGCCGGATGGCCGAGCTGGGCCTGACCGCGATCCCGTACCCGGAGGCGTACGGCGGTGCCGGGATGAGCACGTTCGCCTGGGTGCTCGCCGCGGAGGAGATCGCCGCCGCGGACATGGGGATGGCCGTCAGCCTCTCGGTGCACGTCCTCTCCCAGCTGCCGATCCTCGCCTACGGAAGCGATGAGCAGAAGGAGCGGCTGCTGCCCCTGCTGGCCTCCGGCGAGCAGCTGGGGGCGTTTGCGCTCACCGAGCCGCAGGCGGGATCCGATGCCGCAGCGCTGGCCACGACTGCCCGCCGCGACGGCGACCACTACGAGCTAAACGGGACGAAGATCTGGATCACGAATGGCGCTCACGCGGACCTGGTGATCACGTTCGCCACGATCGACCGCGCCCTCGGCAGGGAGGGGATCACCGCCTTCGCCGTCGAACGCGGGGCCCCGGGGTTCGGGGTCGGGAGCCATGAGCGGAAGATGGGAATCCGCGACTCGGTGTCGGCCGAGCTCGTGTTCGACGCCGCCCGCGTGCCGGTCGGCAACCGCCTGGGTCCCGAGGGCGGGGGACTGAAGATCGCGCTCGGCGCGCTCGGCGCGGGACGGATCGGGATCGCCGCCGCCTGCGTGGGCCTGGCGCGGGCAGCCCTCGAGCATGCGACCCGGCATGCCATCGGCCGCACCCAGTTCGGCCGGCCGATCGCCGACCAGGAGATGATCCAGGCCATGCTCGCCGATGCGGCGACCGGCATCGAGGCAGCGCGCCTCCTGACCTGGCGCGCCGCCCGGCTCCGCGATGCCGGCCGGCCGATCAACGCCGCGGGGAGCATGGCGAAGCTGTTCGCCAGCGACACCGCCATGCGGGTGACGACCGATGCGGTCCAGGTCTACGGGGGCTCCGGCTACAGCCGCGACAATCCTGTCGAGCGCTTCATGCGCGACGCGAAGGGCGCGCAGATCTACGAGGGGTCGAACCAGATCCAGCGGCTGATCATCGCCCAGCATCTCATCGAGGAGATCCGCAGGCTCGGCTGACGAGTCACGTGAACCGGAACGAACGCGCGCAGCGGAGGCCCAAACCGATGTCGACCACGATCGCTCCACGCACGCCGACCCCGGAGGCGCCTGCCGGGCGCCGGATGATCACCGACCTCGAGCCGCTCACCATTCCCGATGAGCTGCGCGCCACCTCGCTCGTCGATCTCGTGCATCGGACCGTCCAGCGCGTGCCCGACAAGGAGGCGCTGCGCTGGAAGCTGCCGCGCGCGCGGCGTCAGCCCGGTGGCGCGGAGCCGGGGGAGGCTGCACCCGAGTGGCGCAGCACGACCTACCGCGAGACGTGGGACTGGATCGCGCAGGTCGCGATGGGGCTCAAGCACCTCGGGATCGGAGACGGGGACGCGGTCTGCATCATGAGCCGAACGCGACCGGCGTGGCTTGCCGCCGACATCGGGGCGATGTCGCTCGGCGCCGTGACCTGCCCGATCTATCCGTCCTCGGAGCCCGGCCAGGCGGCGTTCGTCATCAACAACGTCGGGGCGCGGGCCATCTTCGTCGAGAACCTCCAGCAGTACGCGAAGATCGAGAAGGTCCGCGACCAGTGTCCGACCCTCGAGCACCTCATCCTGATCGACGACCGCGGCAGGCTGCCGGACGGGGCGGTGGCCTTCGACGACATCTTCGACCTCGACGACTGCGAGCCCGGGGAGCTGCGGGAGTGGGAGGCGGGGTGGCGCGAGCTCGACCGCGACCGGGTGGCGACGATCGTCCACACTTCGGGGACGACCGCCCAGCCGAAGGGAGTGGTGCTTTCCCACGGCAACATCCTCACGAACTTCGAGACGGCGATCCAGGCGGTGGACTTCAACGAGGATGACCTGTTCCTCAGCTTCCTGCCGCTCTCGCACATGACCGAGCGTGCCGCCGGGCAGGTGGTGCCGCTCGGCCGCGGCTGCACGATCGCGTACGCGGAACCGGCGATCGAGCGCCTCGCCGCCAACATGGTCGAGGTTAAGCCCACGGTGATGGTCGCCGTGCCGCGACTGTACGAGCGCCTCTATGCCCGCGTGATGTCCACGGTCGAGGCGTCGCCGCCGCTCCGCCAGCGGATCTTCGCCTGGGCCCGCGGCCTCGGCAGCCGGCACTACCAGAATCATCTCGATGGCGTGGACGACTCGGCATGGCTCAAGCTGCAGATGCGCGTCGCGGATCGGCTCGTCTTCCACCGGATCCGAGAGCGCACCGGTGGCCGCGTCCGCTTCTTCGTCTCCGGCGGCGCACCGTTGAGCCGTGAGATCGGGGAGTTCTTCTACGCGATGGGAATGCTGATCCTGGAGGGCTACGGGCTCACCGAGACTGCCCCGCTCCTCAGCATCAACCGGCCGGGGGACTTCAAGTTCGGGACGGTCGGCAAGCCGGTTGCCGAGACCCAGGTCCGCGTCGATCCGGAGACTGGTGAGCTGCTGGCCCGCGGGCCCCAGATCATGCAGGGCTACCTCAACGACCCGGAGGGCACCGCGCGAGCCATCGAGCCGGATGGCTGGTTCCATACCGGCGACATCGGCGAGCTGGACGAGATCGGCCGCATCCGGATCACGGATCGGCTGAAGAACCTCATTGTGCTGGCCAACGGCAAGAACGTCGCGCCCGCCCCGCTGGAGATCGCCCTCCTCACCAGCAGGTACATCGCGCAGGCGGTGATCCTCGGCGACCGGCAGCCGTACACCGGCGCTCTGCTCGCCCCCGATTTCGAGGAGCTCGGCACCTGGGCCGCGGCGAACGGCATGGCCGAGATGCCCCCTGAGCAGCTCGTCGAGCAGCGCGAGGTGCGCAGGCTCGTGGAGGCCGAGGTGAAGGCGAAGCTGGCCGGCTTCTCGGCGTTCGAACGTCCACGGCGCGTCGCCCTGCTGCCGCGCCTCCTCACCGAGGAGGAGGGGGAGCTGACGCCGTCGCTGAAGGTGAAGCTGCGGGTCGTCACCGAGCAGTGGGCGGACCGGATCGCCTACCTGTTCAACGAGGCGGGCGGCGACTGACGCCGGAGTACCATGCGTCTATGAGCGACGTATACATCCTGTCCGCCGCCAGGACCCCGATCGGCAAGTTCGGCGGCGGCCTGTCGACGGTGCCGGCCACCGAGCTCGGCGCGGTGGCCATCCGGGCCGCGGTCGAGCGGGCCCGCATTGCGCCCGAGCGCGTCGACGAGGCGATCATGGGCCAGGTGCTGCAGGCCGGCGCGGGCCAGGCACCGGCCCGCCAGGCGGCCCTCAAGGCGGGGCTGCCCGAGAGCGTCAGCGCCACGACGATCAACAAGGTGTGCGGGTCCGGTCTCAAGGCGGTGATGATGGGTTCGGCAGCCATCCGCGCCGGGGACGCGAGCGTGATCGTGGCCGGAGGGATGGAGAACATGAACCTCGGCCCGTACCTGCTGCCCGGGGCGCGGACCGGCTACCGGCTGGGGAACGCGACGCTCGTCGACGCCACCGTTCATGACGGACTGTGGTGCGCGACCTGCGACGTGCACATGGGCGTGCATGCCGAACGTGTGGCGGCCAAGCACGAGGTGAGCCGCGAGGCTCAGGACGAGCTCGCGCTTCGCTCACACGAGCGCGCGCTCGCCGCCCAGCAGGCGGGACGCTTCAGTGACGAGATCGTGCCGGTCACGGTGCAGGGCCGCAAGGGCGCCGTGACGACGGTGGAGCTCGACGAGAATCCGCGGGCTGACACGACGCTGGAGGCGCTCGCCCGGCTGAAGCCGGCCTTCCAGCCGGACGGCGGTACGGTCACCGCGGGCAATGCGCCGGGCATCACCGACGGAGCGGCGGCGCTAGTGCTCGCTTCCGGGGATGCTCTCGATGGCGCGCAGCCGATGGCCCGGATCCTCGGCTATGCGCAGGCCGATGTCGCTCCCGAGTGGCTCTTCGAGGCGCCGATCCAGGGCGTTCGCCGCCTCCTCGAAAAGCTCGGCACCACTCTCGATACGTTCGACCTGATCGAGATCAACGAGGCGTTCGCCGCCCAGGTCCTCGCCGATGGCAACGCGCTGGGCTTCGACTGGGACCGGGTCAACGTCAACGGTGGGGCGATTGCGCTCGGCCACCCGATCGGCGCATCGGGTGCCAGGGTGCTGACCACGCTCCTGTACGAGCTGCGTCGGCGGGCGGGCCGGCGCGGGCTTGCCACGCTCTGCCTCGGCGGCGGCGGGGCCGTCGCGCTTGCCGTGGAGGCGGTCGAACCGCTTCGCTGAGCCCGCGCCGTTCGGCACCGCGAGCGCGGGACCTTCGGCACCTGCCGCCGCACGTGAAGGGCTGCCTATAATCGGGCCGCTCGCGCTGCGGCCCGCTCCCGCAAGATGAGCGGAGGCGTCGCGGCGTGAGAGACCAGGAGGCTCACACAGGCACGCCGATGGTTACTTCGAATACCGTTGCCGCGGCGCCGAACATCTGGGCAGTGGCCCAGTCACAGTTCGACCATGCGGCTGAGCGACTCGACCTCGATCAGGGTCTGCGGCGCGTTCTCCGTGTCCCGAAGCGGGAGCTCACCGTGAACTTCCCGGTGACGATGGACGACGGACACGTCGAGGTCTTCACCGGCTACCGGGTGCAGCACAATGTTGCGCGCGGCCCGGCCAAGGGTGGAATCCGCTACCACCAGGACGTCACGCTCGACGAGGTACGCGCCCTGTCGATGTGGATGACCTGGAAGTGCGCGGTCGTGAACATCCCGTACGGAGGCGGCAAGGGAGGGGTCATCGTCGACCCCAAGAAGCTCTCGATCCGGGAGCTCGAGGGCCTGACCCGGCGCTACGCCACCGAGATCAGTCCGCTCATCGGTCCGGATCGTGACATCCCGGCCCCGGACGTCAACACGAACGCCCAGACGATGGCCTGGATCATGGACACCTTCTCCATGCATCACGGCTACACGATCAGCGGCGTGGTGACCGGCAAGCCGATCGCAGTCGGCGGTTCCCTTGGCCGCAACGAAGCGACCGCGAGGGGCGCGGTCTTCACGCTGATACAGGCGAGCAAGAAGCGCAACATCCCGCTCGCCGGGGCGCGGGTCGCGATCCAGGGCTACGGCAACGCAGGGTCGATCGCGGCGCAGCTGCTGGCCGCCGAGGGCTCGACGATCATCGCCGTCAGCGACAGCACCGGCGGGATCTACAACCCGGCCGGGCTCGACCCGTCCAAGGTGAACGCCTGGAAGGCGGAGCACAACACGGTGGTCGGCTTCCCGGGCAGCGAGGAGATCAGCAACAGCGCGCTGCTCGAGCTCGACTGCGAGATCCTCGTCCCGGCCGCCCTCGAGAACCAGATCACGCAGGCGAATGCGCCGCGCATCAAGGCCAAGATCGTGGCCGAGGCGGCGAACGGACCGACCACGCCAGAGGCGGATGCCATCCTCCACGAGCGCGGCATCTTCCTCATCCCGGACATCCTGTGCAACGCCGGCGGCGTCACGGTCAGCTACTTCGAATGGGTCCAGGACATGCAGAGCTTCTTCTGGACCGAGGAGCGGATCAACGAGTCGCTGAAGGGCATCATGGACCGCGCCTTCGACTCGGTGTACGAGATGAGCGACGTCCACGAGGTCGACATGCGGACCGCGGCGTACATGGTCGCCGTGGCCCGCGTGGCGGAGGCGACCCAGCTGCGAGGGCTGTACCCCTAGGATCAGTCAGGCCGATTCGGGCGCCGGCGCCTGGCCGGCGCCCGATCTGTTTTCAACCCGGAACGAGCGGAGGGCGGTGCGATGCTCGACCACGAAGAGCGGTTCCTGTTCCGCGAGGAGATCCTGAACCTCGCCACGGCGCTCGCCGATCCCGGCGCGCTCGACAACGTGGAGGATCTCCTCGCGGAGGTCACCACCTCGCCGCGCTTCGACTCGGACGTCTTCACCCTCGAGCGCTCGCTGCAGGTCATGCTCGGCAACCGGGCCGGCTCCACGCTCGTCGGCCTGCTGACCGTGACCCGCGAGGTCTTCGAGGAGGTCGGGGAGATCGGCCTCCAGGCGGAGGTGCACGAGCGGATCGTGGGCTGGCGGGCCCGCTTCGGGCTGGCCATCGACAACGCGCTGAACTTCCTGAACAACCCGGACGGCATCCAGGGCCACAACTTCGGGACCCAGGTTCTCCACGCGGAGGGCGGCTCGACCCTCCAGGGGCGGTTGACGCTCGTCCGCTACAACAACGAACCCCAGTTCTTCATCGCCGATGCCGACGTGCTGCTCACCGTGGCGGCCGACATGATGGAGCGCCTCGGCGAGCACCTCGAGCCGGAGATGGTGGACCCGGAGCTGATCCGACGCCTCCGCGAGGCGATCGAGCTCCTCGAGCGGCGGACCAGCTCAGCCCGATGACCGCCGCCCGGCGGGTCTTCCTGGCGGCGACCGGCCAGAATCGAGGCAAGACGACGACCTCGCTGGGGCTGGCGGCGGCAATCGCGCAGCGTGGCCGCCGGCTCGGCTTTCTCAAGCCCGTCGGACAGCGGTACCTCCTGGTGGACGGGACCCGCGCCGACGAGGACGCGGTCCTCATGAAGGCGGTCTTCGACCTTCCCGACCCCCTCGCGCAGATGAGCCCGATCACGCTCCCCAGGCACTTCACGAGCGACTACGTGATGGGGAAGATCCACGATGACCTCGACGCGACGGTACTCGCCGCGGACCGATCGGTCGCCGCGGACAAGGACGTCGTGCTCATCGAGGGGACCGGCCACGCTGGGGTGGGCGCGGTCATCGGCCTCTCGAACGCGCGGGTCGCGGCCATGCTCGACGCGCCGGTCATCATCGTCAGCGAGGGCGGGGTTGGCCGCCCGATCGACGAGATCGTCCTCAACCAGGCCCTCTTCGAACGCGAGGGCGTGCGCATCCTGGGCGCCATCGTCAACAAGGTCGACACCGGGACCCACCCCGACCTGCCCGAGATCCTGGCCGCCGGCCTTGCACAGCACGGCGTCGAGCTGCTCGGCTGCATCCCGTACAGCCGCTTCCTCATCAACCCCTCGCTGGAGCTGATCGAGACCCACCTCGATGGGCGGCTCGTGAGCGGGAGCGCGCGGCCGGGGATGACGATCGGCCGCGTGGCGATCGGCGCCATGCGCGTCGAGCACGCGCGGCCGCTGCTCGGAGACCGCACCCTGCTGATCACCCCGGGTGATCGCGACGACCTGCTCGAGGCCTGCCTTGAGCTGAACGCCGAGTCCCAGTCCGGCGACCCGGTGGTGGCCGGACTGGTGCTGACCGGCGGGCTCATGCCGCCCGATCGCATCCTCGACGCGATGCGCGCGGCGGACCTCTTCGCCTACGTCGTGGAATCCGATACATTCCGCACCGCCCAGGCGGTCGACGACACCCTGGTCAAGACCCACCCGGGCGACGCGGAGAAGATCGCCACCATCAAGAAGCTCGTCGGCGCGGCGCTCAATGCGGACGCGCTCCTGGCGCGCCTCTAGACTCCCACCGGCGGTGCGCTAGGATGCGCGCCATGAACGCTGCCACGCTGCCGGTCGACCGGCTCTTCTTCACCGGGGACGCGGAAGCGGATCGCCTGCTCGCCACCGACCCGCTCGCGCTGCTCATCGGCTTCGCGCTCGACCAGCAGGTGAGCGTCGGCAAGGCCTTTTCCGGCCCGCTCGAGCTGCGTCGGCGCCTCGGCCACCTCGACCCGCTGCGGATCGCGGCGATGGACCCCGCCGAGCTGGACCGTATCTTCCGCGAGCGGCCGGCGCTGCACCGCTTCCCGGGAGCCATGGCCACGCGCGTTCGCGCCCTGTGCCTCTACCTGGTCGACACGTACGGCGGCGATGCCGCGATGGTGTGGACCGATGCCGCGGACGGGGCCGACCTTCGCCGCCGGCTGCTCGCCCTGCCGTCGTTCGGCGAGATGAAGGCGAACTCGCTGCTCGCGATCCTGGCGCGGCGCTTCGGCCTCCAGCTTCCCGGCCTGGAGGCGGTCCTGCCCCGGCACCCCACCCTCGGGGACGTCGACTCGCCCGAGGCGCTCGAGCGCTACCAGGCGGCGAAGCGGGCGCACAAGGCGGCGATGCGCCAGGCGGCCGGCTGAGGCGGCGGCGCCTTCCGAACGCAGGAAGGAGGCCGGGCGTGGGCACTCGCCGGCCTCCTCGTGCGCCGCGGGGCGATCCCGGTCGCGTACCGGGTCCGCGGTGACGCCCTGCATGATAGGGACACGGGGCCAGCGGTCACTAGTACTTTGTGCCCCTCAGGCCACGTCCCAGGCCAGCGGCGCGTTGTCGGTCAGCCGAGTGTGCCCGATCCACACGGCCACGAGCCCGAGCGCCGGCCCGGTCACCCGCTGCAGCTCGGCGAGGGTGGCAGCGTCGGCGACGCTGACGTAGTCGATCCGCGCCATCGGCTCATCTTCCAGGACGGCTTCCATCCGGGCCCTCAGCACCTCGGCAGATCGCTCGCCGGCGTCGTACGCGGCCTGCGCCGCGGCCAGGGACGCATGCAGGCACCCCGCGGCGTGCCGCTCCTCGATCGTCAGCTCGGCATTCGCGCTCGACAGAGCAAGGCCGTCCTCGTCACGGACGGTCGGGCACACGACGAGCTCCACGTTCATGAACAGGTCGTCCATCATCCGCCGCAGGACCACGACCTGCTGGGCGTGCTTCTGGCCCAGGTACAGCCGCGCCGGCCCAACGAGGTTCGTGAGCTTGAGCATCACGGTGGTCAGGCCGTCGAGGTGGCCGGGCCGCGACGCGCCCTCGAGCTGGCGGGTCAGGCCCTCGACGCTGACCCGGGTTCGATCGACTGGCGGATAGAGGGTTGCCGCGGTCGGCAGGAAGACGATGTGGGCCCCATCGCGCTCGAGGAGTGCCAGGTCGCGCGCCTCGTCGCGCGGCAGCCGGCTGCCCTCGTCGAGGGTGCGAAACCCCTCGGGCTTCATGAAGCAGCTGACGACGACGCAGCCATTCTCGGCGCGGGCGCGGTGGACGAGCGACAGTTGCCCGGCATGGAGCATGCCCATGGTCGGCACGAACCCGACCGACTCGCCGGCCAGGCGCCGTTCGAGGATCGCCGCGCGGAGCTCGGCGACGTCGCGGATGACGAGCACGGCTACCCCTCCCGGGAGGGCGTCTGCTGGCTGGCGGAGGTCTCCCGCGCCCGGCGGAAGCGGTCGCCAATGAGGTCCCACAGACGCTCGGCGACCTGTCGCTTGGGGAGCATCGGCCAGTCGGTGAGCGCCCCTTCGACGCCGAAGACGGTGACCTTGTTCTCGTCCGAGCCGATGGCGTCGAACGGCCCCCCCACGACGTTGCCCACGATGAGGTCGAGGCCCTTGTCGCGGAGCTTCCCGGTGGCATTCGCCTCGAGGTCATCGCTTTCGGCGGCGAAGCCGATGAGGAAGGGCCGCACGCCCTCCGGCATCTCCGCGACCTCGGCCACGATGTCCGGGTTCGGTACCAGCTCGACCTGGAGCGCGTCGCCGGCGCGCTTGATCTTCCGAGCCGACGGCTGGCGCGGCGCGAAGTCGGCGACCGCCGCCGCCATGACGAGGATGTCGGCGGCTGCCGCGGTGCGCAGGACGACCTCGCGCATCGCCGCGGCGGTGGTCGCCTCGAGCACCGCCACGCCACGCGGCGGCGGAACGCTCATCGCCCCGGCCACGAGCGTCACGGTGGCGCCCCGGTCGCGGGCCGCCTCGGCGATCGCCACGCCCATCTTGCCGCTCGAACGGTTGCCGATGAAGCGCACCGGGTCGAGCGGCTCGCGCGTGCCTCCGGCGCTGACGACGACCTGCAGCCCATCGAGGTCGCCGGCTCGCGCGAAGAGGTGCTCCACCGCGTCCGCGATCTCGGACGGCTCGGCGAGCCGTCCGACTCCGGTCAGCCCGCTGGCCAGGGCACCGACCTCGGGCTCGACGATGCGATACCCGAAGCTGCGGAGCGTCTCGGTATTGCGCTGGGTGGCGGGGTGCGTCCACATCCCGGCGTCCATGGCGGGCGCAATGACCACCGGCGCCCGGGTGGCGCACACGATGGCGGCGGGGGCCGACCCCACGAGACCGGCGGCCAGCTCGGCCAGGAGGTTGGCGGTGGCGGGCGCCAGGACCACGGCATCGGCCGCCTCGGCCAGCTCGACGTGCGCGATCTGCTGATCGGGATCGAGCGCCATGACGTCGGTGATGACTGGCCGGTGGGTGAGCGAGGCGAAGGTCAGCGGCGACACGAACGCGGTGGCAGCGGCGGTCATCGCGACATCCACGGTGGCGCCGCGTTCGGCGAGGAGGCGTGCCAGGCCCACGGCCTTGTAGGCGGCGATGCTGCCAGAGACGCCAAGGATCACGCGTCGCCCGACGAGCGGCCCGCGCTCACCGCTCACCGCTCGCCACCCGCAGCCGCGCCGGTTGCGGCGTGGATCGCCTCCCACGCGTAGCGGATGCCGCGCAGCGTCAGGTCGGGCTCAATGGCGTCGATGCCGGGGACGTCGGCCAGCCAGCTGTCGTGGGTGTAGCCGCCGGTGGCGATCACCGTGACCCGGCTCCCTGCCGGGGAGCGCTCGAGCAGCTCGCCGCGCAGCGCGGTGAGGAGTCCGCTCACGAGGCCGATGTACCCGAGCAGGGTCCCGCTCTGCATGGCGTGCACCGTGTTCGTGCCGATCGCGTGCGGCGGCCGCCGGAGCTCGATGCGCGGCAGCTTCGACGCGGAGCTGACGAGCGCCTCCATCGAGAGCCCGAGGCCGGGGGCGATGGCCCCTCCGATGTAGGCGCCGGTGGCGTCGACGAGGTCGAAGTTCGTGCTCGTGCCGAGGTCCACGACGATCGCCGGGCCGCCGTGCTCGGTCCTCGCCGCGAGCGCGTTCGCCAGCCGGTCGGCACCGGCCTCCGATGGGCGATCGATCTCGATCTGGAGCACTCCGACCAGGGCCGCGGCATCCACGATCGTCGGTTCGAGGCCGGCGCGATCCCGGACGAATTGGCCGAAGCCGGCGGTGAGCGGCGGCACGACGGATGCGAGCGCCACGGCGTCGAGGTCGCGAAGGGCGTGGCCGTCGAGGGCGAGCATCCCGGTGGTCAGCGTCGCGAGCTCGTCCGCGGTCGCCGTTGGTCGACTGGTGGCGCGCCACGAGCCGGCCAGCTCTCCGTCCGAGAAGAGCCCCAGCGTGACGTTCGTGTTGCCAATGTCCACGGCGAGCAGCTGCACGCGGCAATCCTAGCAGTCGGTTCGGCCGGTTCCGAGACCCGCCACGGGCCGGGCGGACGCGGTGCTAGACTCGCCGCCGATCCCCACAGGCCTGAGCGCGTGGAGACGATGTCCGAGGCGCGAGCCAAGCTCTATATCAATACCGGTGTCGTCACCAACAAGAGCGACGTCTACAACGTCCTGCGCCCGCTCTTGAAGCAGACGGTCACCTACAGCTACTACCGCGACAACCAGGTCGCGAGTTCCGGCACCGGCTGGGTCGAGCGGATCGTCGTCGACCATCCCGAAATCGCGAGCTACTTCACGCCGCTCTCGATCTGCCTCAACCTCGACTCGTTCGACTACCTGCAGTTCGACACGACCCGCGAGCAGCTGCTCATCTACACCCTCGTCATCGGGAACGAGCGGGTCGTGCTGGAGTTCGCCGCGGCAGGACCGCGACACGCTGGCAACGAGGAGGCGCAGCCGGCCCGGCCGCTGCCGCGCAACGCGGAAGAGCTGGCCCGCGACCTGCGATTCATCCAGATGGAGCTCATGATGTCGCCCGAGGCGGGGGACGAGGACGAGGACGACTAGGTGACCAGCGGCCTGGCCGCCGGCCGTTCCCGCCCGTCGAGCAGCCCGACGGCGTTCACGCGCAGCGTGCTCGACAACGGCCTCCGGGTCGTGACTCAGCCGATGCCCGCCTCACGGTCGGTGGCGGTGGGCGTGTTCGTGGGCGTCGGCTCGCGCTACGAGGAGGCGCCGCACGCCGGGCTGAGCCATATGCTCGAGCACCTCGTCTTCAAGGGGACGCGCGATCACCCCGATCCGGGGGGCCTCTCCGAGGCCGTGGAGGGCTGCGGCGGAACGCTGAACGCGGCCACCGACCGTGAGCTGACGGTCTACTCGGCGAAGACCCCCGCCGAGACAATGGGCAGCGCCCTCCACGTCGTCTCGGAGCTCGTCCTGCGCCCGCTGCTGCGGCACGCGGACCTCGTGGCGGAGAAGCCGGTCATCGTCGACGAGATCCGGATGTACATCGACTCCCCGGGGGATCACGTCTTCAGCCTGTTCGACGACATGCTGTTCGCCGACCACCCGCTCGGGCGGGAGATCGCCGGCACGCCGCGCTCCGTGCGGCGTGCGACGCACGAGCAGGTGCTCGGGCACTGGAGCCGATGGTACGGGCCGGAGCACCTTGTCCTGGCGGTCGCCGGCAACACGACCCATCGGGCGGTCGTCGGGGTCGCCGAATCGTGGTTCGCCGACGCGGGGCCTCGCGATGAGGTCGGCGGGGCCGCCCCCCGGCCGGTCATTCGGGCCCCGGTTCCCGCGCGCCCGGGAACCGTGCGGGTGGCCCGGCGGGAGCTATCGCAGGGCAACCTGTGCCTGGGGATGCCGGGCGTCCCCCGGGATCATCCCGACCGTTGGGCTCTCGAGCTGCTCGGCGCGCTGCTCGGCGACGGGATGAGCAGCCGACTCTTCCTCGAGCTTCGCGAGAAACGGTCGCTCGCCTACGACGTTTCGACGTTCGGCTCCACCTACTCCGACTGCGGCGTCTTTGGGGTCCATGCCGGCTTCGATCCGGACCAGGCCGACCGCGTCGTCGGCGCCATCCTCGACCAGCTCGATCGCGTGGTCCAGGAGCGGGTCGGCGACGCCGAGCTCGAGCGTGCGCGGGCCTACACGCGCGGCCGGCTCCAGCTCCGCATGGAGGAGACCGGAGCGGTCGCCGCCTGGCTCGGTACCGGGGAGAGCCTGCTGCCGCGGATCCTCAGCGTCGAGGAGGTGCTTGCGAACCTCGAGGCTGTCTCCGCGGACGACCTGCTCGACGTTGCGCGGCGCTACGTGCGGCCGGACCTTGCCCGGCTGGCGGTCCTCGGTCCATTTCGGTCACGGCGGCGCTTCGAGCGCCTGCTCCCCGTATGAGCGACACGCCCGAGGTCTTCGTGGACCTCCTTCCCGACGAGCTGTCGCTCGCGCGCTCCCAGCTCGCATCGGCGCTGCCGACCGTCGCCGAAGGAGTGCTCCGTCGGCACATCGCCCGCCTCGAGGCATCGGGCCGCACCGCGAACGACGAGATCGATGTCGCACGCTCCCTCCTCGCGGAGGCCCTGTGGCGGCAGGGCCGCGTCCACGCCGCGGGGGCGGTGATCGCCGCGATTCGTGCAGGGTCCATCGAGCGGCGACGCCCGATCGTCATGCTCATCGAGGCGGAGTCGCTGGCCGCTGCCGGCGACGGACAGCGCGCCACCTCGCTCATGGAGCGGGTCGTCGGCGCGGTCGGCGTCGACGAGGCCTGGCGGCTGCGAGGCGGAGTGCCGTCGCGGCTGCCATGGCCGCTGCCGCCATCGCTGCGGGCCGCGCAGCGCCGCGTGCCGCCCGCTGCCGTGGGAATCGGCGTCGAGCCGTTGATCACGCCGTCGCCGGAACGGACGGCGGCAGCGCACGCCCGCGTCGAATCGGCCCGCCTGGCCTATGGCGCCGGTCATCTCGAGGAGGGCGATCGCCAGCTGGGGCTGGCCTTGCGTCTCGATCCGCGGATCGCTCCCGAGGGCGTCAGCCTGCTCGAGCCTACGCTCTCAGGGGAGGGGGCCGCCGACCGTCTGGTACTCTACGGCGACCTCCTTCGCGCCGCCGGCCGCACGGCCGATGCGTCGGACGCCTACGACCGGGCCGCGCGAGCCTGAGTCCCCACGGAAGGGCCGCCCGCAGATGGAACGCACCCTCGTCCTCGTGAAGCCGGATGGTGTGCAGCGCGCGCTCATCGGGGAGATCCTCGGCCGCTTCGAGCGCAAGGGTCTGAAGGTCGTGGGGCTGCGGATGCTCGGCGTGCCGCGCGCGATGGCCGAGGAGCACTACGCGGTCCACGCGGGCAAGCACTTCTACGCCGGACTCGTGGAGTTCATCACCTCGGGCCCGGTCGTGGCGGCCGCGCTCGAGGGGCCGGACGCGATCGCCACCGTGCGGCGCATGGTGGGCGCGACGCTGCCGAACGAGGCGCAGGCGGGCACGATCCGTGGCGACCTCGGCATCAGTGGGCTCCGGAACCTGATCCACGCCTCGGATGCGCCCGAGACCGCGGAATCCGAGCTGCAACTCTGGTTCGCCCCCGGCGCGCTGCTCGACTACGGCAGGGCGATCGACGGCTGGGTGGTGGCCGAGGAGCCGAGCGCCGGGTAGGCGAGCGCGCCATCGGCCTTCGGGGCGCCGGCGCCGGTCTGCGCATCGAGGCCCGCGTAGGTCGGGCGCCCGAAGATGCCAATCCTATCCAGAGGGAAGTAGCGCAGCCACGCGCGGCCCAGGATCAGGTCGCGGCTGATTGGTCCGAAGAAGCGCGAGTCCTGGCTGATGTCGCGGTGGTCGCCGAGCACGAAGTACATGCCGGCCGGCACGGTCCAGGAGTCCGTCCCCTCGATGTCCTTGGGCTTCGTCGCCTGGCGTGTCCCGTCGGCGTTCGTGTCCACGTACGGCTCGTCGAGCTTGACCGGGGATCCGCCGGCGGGTGCCACGTAGACGCTCCCGTTGCGAAGGCTGACGGTGTCGCCGGGCACGCCGATGACCCGCTTGATGAATGGCACCCCGCCCTGCTCATAGCCTGGCGGCGGGTCGAAGACGATGATGTCGCCGCGATGGAAGTCGTCGAAGCGCGGGGTGATCTTGTCGACGAGCACGTACTCGTGCTGGTAGATCGTGGGCTCCATCGAGGTCTGCTCGACCTCGAACGGCTGCGCGATGAAGTTGTGGATCAGCAGGTAGATGATGAGGGTCAGGACCAGCGTCTCCACGATCTCGAGCAGACAGCCGAGGTTGCGGCGCGAGCCGCCCTCCTCGACGGGCGCGGCATCGCCGCTCGGCTGCTCAGGGGCGTAGGTCATGGACGCTCCGATGGGGGATGGCTGGGCGGGCGGCGCGTAGCATAGCGCACCACCGGACTCCTAGACTCGGGAGCGATGGGCAGCCTCATCCTCATCCGCCACGCGACGACCGCCTCGAGCGAGTCGGGGCACAACCTCGGCCAGCGCGCGGACCCTCCGCTGACAGGTGGCGGCGAGGAGCTCGCCGTGCGGCTCGGGCGAGCGCTGGCCGCCGAGCTCGAAGGGCTGGGGCACAACGAGATCCGTCTCATCAGCAGCCCCGCGCGGCGCTGCCGCGAGACGCTCGGGCTCGCCGCGGCCGGGCTCGGCCGGGAGGTGGAGCGCACCGAGGTAACGCCGGCGCTGCTCGAGATCGACTACGGGGACTGGGACGGCCTCAGCGAGGAGGAGTGCGCGCGGCGGGACCCGGAGCTGCGTGCCGCCTGGGAGCGGGATCCCTACCGCACCCGGTGCCCGCACGGCGAGTCGGGAATAGACGTCGCGGCCCGCGCCTTTCCAGTCTTCGAGTCGATCGATTCGTGGTTGGACGGCGGCCGCGAACGCTGCGCGCTCGCCGTCTCACACAATCACGTCATCCGCCTGCGCATCGCCGCGCTCCTCGGTATCGACCTCGCCGAGTATCGCCGGGCGGTCACCGCCGACCCGGCCGGCTACAGCATCGTCACCTTCGCCGACGGACGCTCCACGATCCGCCGCGTGAACGCCAGCCCGCCGGGGTGAGTTGGTTGACCCCGCCGGATGGCGCGGGCTACCATACGGCGGCCTCGCTGGCGGGTGCCCAACGCGCGTTCCGCCGGCGTTTCCATGTAAGGGACCGCTCCGCTGCACCGACGCTCGGGAAGGGCAGCGGCCACGCCTGACGGCCGACATCGGAGGACTCATGGAGCTCATCATCTGGGTGATTCCGGCAGCCGGCCTGGCCGCGATCGCATTCGCCCTCTATCTCGCCTGGACGGTCCTGCACGCCGACACCGGCACGCCGGCGATGCAGGAGATCGCCGACACGATCTTCGAGGGCGCGGTGGCGTTCATTCGCCGCCAATACCAGACGATCGCACTGCTGGCGCTCGGGGCCGCGGTGCTCATCGGCGGTGTGATCGCGCTCGTCGAGGGCAAGGGAGTGGCCGATACCGACGTCTACGGACTCGGCCTCGGGATCCGAACCGGCGTCGCCTTTCTGGTGGGTGCCGCGTGCTCGATGGCCTCGGGCATCATCGGGATGTACATCAGCGTGAGGTCGAACCTGCGGACCGCCGCTGCGGCGCGCAGCAGCCTCGTTCGCGCCGTGCAGATCGCGCTGCGCGGCGGTGCGGTCTCGGGCTTCCTGGTCGTCGCCCTCTCGCTCCTCGGAGTGTGGGGCATCTTCGCCGCCTACGGCGGCTTCAGCACCCCGGACCAGGCACCCTTCCTGATCGTCGGATTCGGCTTCGGGGCGAGCTTCGTGGCGCTCTTCGCGCAGCTCGGCGGCGGGATCTACACGAAGGCCGCCGACGTGGGCTCGGACCTCGTCGGCAAGATCGAGGCCGGCATCCCGGAGGATGATCCGCGGAATGCGGGGGTCGTCGCGGACCTCGTGGGCGACAACGTCGGCGACTGCGCCGGCCGCGGCGCGGACCTCTTCGAGTCGACCGCGGCCGAGAACATCGGGGCCATGATCCTGGGGGTCGCCGTCTACGGCCTTGCGCAGGCGAGCGGCTGGCCGCATCCGGAGTTGTGGATCTTCTTCCCGCTCGTTGTCCGCGCCTTCGGCCTGTTCGCGACGATCGTGGCGATGTTCTTCATCGGCGGTCGCGAGGACGAGGACCCCATGAACATGCTGAACCGCGGCTACTGGGTCACGACCATCCTGTCCGTGGTCGGGCTGGCGATCGCGACCTCGGTGATGATGAACACCGGCGGCACGAACGCCTCGAGCGGCCTCCCGATCTGGCTCTACTTCTTCGGCGCCGGACTGGTGGGACTCGCGACGAGCGTCGTCTTCGTCTACATCACGCAGTACTACACCGCCGGCGGCTGGCGCCCGGTCAAGGAGATCGCAGAGGCCAGCAAGACCGGCCCGGCCACGAACATCATCAGCGGCGTGGCGGTCGGCTTCGAGACGACCTTCGTCACCGCGGTCACGATCGGGATCGCGCTCATCGCGAGCCACTGGCTCGGCGAGCAGGCCTTCGCCGGGATCGACGGCGCGCGCAACGGCGGCATCTTCGGGACCGCGGTGGCCACGATGGGGATGCTGATGACAACGGCCTTCATCCTGGCCATGGACACCTTCGGCCCCATCACCGACAACGCAGGCGGCATCGCCGAGTTCAGCCGCTCCGAGGCGAAGGCCCGCCAGATCACCGACCACCTCGACGCGGTGGGCAACACGACGAAGGCGCTCACCAAGGGCTACGCGATCGCATCCGCCAGCCTCGCGGCGTTCCTCCTCTTCAGCGCGTATATCGACAAGGTGAACCTCATCCAGTCGCGCCGCGGCGGCGAGCTGCTCACCTCGGTGAACCTCGCGGATGTGAGCGTCTTCGTGGCGGCCCTCATCGGCGCCATGCTCGCCTACTTCTTCAGCAGCCTCGCCATCCGGGCAGTCGGGCGGGCAGCGAGCGCGATCATCTTCGAGGTGCGGCGCCAGTTCCGCGAGCATCCCGGGATCATGGATTACAGCGAGCGCCCGGACTACGCGCGGGTCGTGGACATCACCACCCGCCGCGCGCTGCGCGAGATGATCGCCCCAGGGCTCGTCGCGGTCGGGACCCCGATCGCGGTGGGCCTGCTGCTCGGCTACCAGGCGGTAGCGGGGCTGCTCATGGTGGGCACCATCGCCGGCGTGCTGCTGGCCACGGTGCTGAACAACGGCGGTGGTGCCTGGGACAACGCGAAGAAGTTCATCGAGGCCGGGCATCTGACCGATGAAGACGGCAACGTCATCGGCAAGGGGACCGAAGCGCACGCTGCGGCGGTCGTGGGCGACACGGTCGGCGATCCGTTCAAGGACACGGCGGGCCCATCGCTGCACGTCCTCGTGAAGCTGCTGGCGACGATCACCCTGGTGCTCGCCCCGCTCTTCATTCGCTAGGCGAGCGCAAGGAGCCGCGGCGTCATGGAGATCGTCCTCCAGGCCATCGTGATCGGCATCCTCCAGGGGCTGACCGAGTTCATCCCCGTCTCCTCGAGCGCGCACCTCGAGCTCGCCCCGTGGATCCTCGGCTTCGGGACCGGGGGGATGCTCAGCAGCCTGGCCTTCGACGTCTTCCTCCACCTTGGCACGCTCGTCGCGCTGCTCCTCTACTTCCGGCGCGACTGGGCACGCCTGATCCGTGCGTTCGTGGCGAGCATTGCCGACCGCCGTATCGGTGACGACCCGGATCGCCGCCTGGCCTGGCTGCTGGCCCTCGCCACCGTCCCGGCGGCGATCATCGGCTTCCTTGGCGAGGACTGGATCGCGAGCGTGCTCCACAGCGAGTCGGGAGGGGTGCGCCTGGCGATCGCCGGGTTCCTGGTGGCCGGTGCCGCCGGCCTGTGGATCGCGGATCGCCTGGGTTCACGCCGCGACGAGCTGGATCGGCTCAACGTGCCTTCCGCGCTCGTCATCGGCTTCAGCCAGTCGGTGGCCCTGCTGCCGGGGATCAGCCGCTCGGGCGCCACGATCACCGCCGGCCTGGCGCTCGGCTTCACGCGCGAGGCGGCGGCCCGCTTCAGCTTCCTGCTCGCCACGCCCATCACCCTGGGGGCCGGCCTCTACGGATCGCGCCACCTGCTGACCGAGACCCACACGGGCACCGAGTGGCTCGCGATCGGCGCCGGCTTCGTGGCCGCCGTCGTCTTCGGCATGCTGGCCATCGGTTTCCTGCTGTCGTGGCTGCGGACACGATCGGTCGCGGTCTTCAGCCTGTACCGTCTCCTGTTTGCAGGATTGATCGTGATCCTCGTCGCCATCGGCCGGTGACCGGAGACAACGATCCCGCTGCCAATCGTCTTTGACACCCACCGAGCCCCGACCTACAATTCCGCGGCGTCGGATGCACTCACGAGGAGTGCCGACGGGCCGATCGATTGGCCGGGCCGGCTTCAGGAACGCCGCGGACACGGTGTCGCCTGGAGCGTTTTTTGTTACCGATCCCGCCCTGCCATCAGCCGGCGTTAACCGCGCGGCGAGCCCCACCTGAAGGGGGAGGCAACCAGAGTCTGATGAACAACAAGACCGTGTACCTCACCGCCGAGGGTCTCGAGAAGCTCAAGGCGGAGCTGGTCCACCTCGTGACCTCGGAGCGCCCGCGGGTCGCGGCGCGCATCCACGACGCGAAGCTGGACGGTGACATCACCGAGAATGCCGAGTACGAGGACGCCAAGCAGGAGCAGTCGTTCCTGGAGGGCCGGATCGCCACGCTCGAGGCCCAGCTGAAGAACGCGGAGGTCATCAG
Source organism: uncultured Chloroflexia bacterium (assembly GCA_963837425.1). Lineage (GTDB taxonomy): Bacteria > Chloroflexota > Limnocylindria > QHBO01 > QHBO01 > CAWINH01. The sequence goes on along the minus strand of CAWINH010000005.1, from coordinate 202,531 downwards.
CCCCGGCAACGGCGACAAGGTTGCGATTGGCTCCAAGGTCGTCATCAAGGGGACCGATGGCGAGGAGTCGCTCATGATCGTCGGCTCGGCCGAGGCAGCCCCGCGCGAGGGCCGCATCAGCAACGAGTCCCCGGTTGGCGCCGCCCTCATGGGGCGCAAGAAGGGCGACGCCGTCACCGTCCAGACGCCAGCCGGTTCGGTCTCCTACACCGTGGTTCGCGTCGGCTAGGGCATCGACCCGCGGATGTTCTGGGCCGATGAGCTGGCTGACAGCGTCTCCGGCCCCCAGGTCGTCAACGACTCGAAGACCCCTTCCGGCACGGTCCACGTCGGCAGCCTGCGCGGCCCGCTGATTCTCGACGTGATCGTCCGTGCCCTCCGCAGCCGGGGGCTGCCGACGACCCTCCTCTACGGCGTCGACGACCTCGATCCGATGGACTCCCAGGCCCTCCTCACCCCCGACGCAGTCGAGCGCTTCATGGGGGCGCCGCTGGCGCGCGTCCCCGACCCGGAGCCGGATGGCCACGACTCGTACGCGCGCCACTTTGCGGGGCGCTTCATCGACACGTTCGCGGGCCTCGGCATTCACCCCGACCGCTACTACTGGATGAGCGAGCTGTATGCCGCCGGCGAGATGGACCGATACCTGCGCGTCGCACTCGAACGGGCGGCGGCGGTCCGCGAGATCTATCGGCGGGTCAGCGGCGTCGAGCGCCCTGATGGCTGGCTGCCGGTCCACGTGATCTGCGCGGTCTGCGGCCGGGTGGGTACCACCCTGGCTCGCGACTGGGACGGCGAGACGGTCGCCTACGAGTGCCTGCCCGACCTCGTCACCTGGGCGACCGGCTGCGGCTCCTCCGGGCGCGCCTCGCCATTCGGCGGAGCGGCGAAGCTCCCCTGGAACCTCGAGTGGGCGGCGCAATGGAGCCACTTCGGGGTGACGATCGAGCCGTGCGGCAAGGACCTGGCCACCGCCGGCGGGTCGCGCGACCGGTCGGATGCGATTGCGCGCGAGGTCTACGAGCGCGAGCCGCCGCTCCGGGTCGATTACGAGTTCCTCAACATCGGCGGCCGGAAGATGTCGACCTCCGCGGGACGCGGCGCGGCCGCCGACGAGGTCGCCGAGGTCGTCCCGCCCGAGCAGCTGCGCCTCCTCTTCCTGCGGCCGCGACCGAACCACGCCTTCGACTGGGAGCCGCAGGGCACCGACGCGATCCCGCGCCTCTTCGACGAGTTCGACCGCATAGCCGCCGCCTCCGCCGGACAGGATGTGAAGGGCGAGCTGCCACCCGACCACGATCGCGTCTTCGCCGCCGCGCTCCTGGACCCGCACGCCGACCCGGTGGCGGAGGGAGGCCTGTACCGGCCGCCGTTCGCCCACCTGTCGCTCCTCCTGCAGGTTCCCGGGGTGGAGGTCGAGGAGCGCCTCACGGCGGAGAAGGGGGCGCCGCTCACCGATCGCGAGCGCGAGATCCTCGCCGAGCGGGAGCAGGCGGCCGTGGGCTGGCTGGCGGACTACGCGCCGGAGCGCGCCCGTCTCACGGTGCAGCGCGACGGGCTGCCCGACGTTGCCGCGGAGCTGGAGCCCGCCCAGCGCGCGGCGCTCGCCGACCTGGCGGCAGCGGCCGAGAAGACGGCGTGGGCCGGCGAGGCCGTCCAGAACGCGATCTTCGAGGCCGCCCGCGGGCGCGGGCTACCCGCCGGCCGGATCTTCGCGGCGCTCTACCTCGCTTTCCTCGGCCGGCCTCATGGGCCGCGTGCCGGCTGGCTGCTCGCCAGCCTGGAGCGCGACTTCGTCGTGGAACGGCTCCGGGCGGCGGCCGCGCCAGATACCCTCTAGGGAATGATCGGCGCCGCACTGATCCGTGAGGACCCCGACGGGGTGAAGGCGGCGGTCGCCCGCAAGGGCGAGCCGACCGAGGCGGTCGACCGCGTCCTTTCCGCCGACGCGCGGCGTCGCAGCATCGAGGCCGAGGCGAACGAGCTGCGCGCGCAGCGCAACGCGGGGAACAAGGAGCTCGGTGAGCTCATTCGCGGCGGCCTCCGCGAGGAGGCGACGCCGCTGAAGATCCGGATGGCCGAGATTTCCGCGCAGATCGATCTGCTGAGCGGGGAGCTGGCTGCAGTCGAGGATGCGATCGCGACCGACCTGCTCCTCATCCCCAACCTGCCCGACCCGTCGGTTCCTGACGGACGCAGCGCCGATGACAACCCGGTCGTCCGGACCTGGGGTGAGACCGCCCCCGAGGGAAGCGCGCCGCCGCACTGGGAGATCGGGGAGCGGCTCGGGCTCTTCGACCTCGAACGCGGGGCGAAGGTGACCGGATCCGGCTTCATCCTGTACACCGGCGCCGGCGCCCGCCTCCTGCGCGCGATCATCGGCTTTCTCGTGGACTTCCAGTCGGCTCGCGGCTACACCGAGGTCTGGGCGCCGATTCTCGTGAACACCGCGTCGGCGCGCGGGACCGGGCAGCTGCCGGACAAGGAAGGGATGATGTATGGCCTCGACCGAGACGAGCTGTACCTGAACCCGACCGCCGAGGTGCCGGTCACGAACATCTATCGCGACGAGATCCTCGACGCGTCGGTCCTCCCCATCCGGCACGTCGCGTACCTGCCGTCGTTCCGCCGCGAGGCGGGCGCGGCGGGCAAGGACACCCGCGGGCTGCTGCGCGTCCACCAGTTCGACAAGGTCGAGCTCGTGAAGTTCGTGGAGCCATCGACGTCCGCGGCAGAGCTCGAGTCACTCACCGCCGACGCGGAGGCCGCTCTCAGCGCGCTCGAGATCCCGTACCGCGTCGTCGAGCGCTGCACCGGGGACCTCGGCTTCAGCCAGGCGAAGGGCTACGACCTCGAGGCGTGGTCTCCCGGGGTCGGCCGCTGGCTGGAGGTGAGCTCCACCTCGAACTACACCGATTTTCAGGCCCGGCGCATGAACCTCCGCTACCGGCCCGCCCCCGACGCGAAGCCGGAGCTGGTCCACACCCTGAACGGGTCGTCGCTCGGCATGCCGCGGACGTACGCGGCGTTCATCGAGACGCACCTGGCACCCGACGGCTCGATCCGCGTGCCCGATGCGCTCCGTGACCGCCTGGGCACCGACACGATCGCGTAGGCCCGCTCGGCGGCGTCGGCGGCGCATGCCCGCGGATTCGCGGATTCGCGCATGCTCGGGGTCATCGCGGATCGTCAGCCAGCGACGCTATCGGCGAAGATGACCCTGCACGCCCGCCGCCGTGGTCGCTGAGTGACGAACCAGCGCGGATGAATGCCGCTCGACCACGCTCATTCGCCCTTACCGTCGCTCAGCGACTCCCGACTCCGAGCAGGGACGGGCGCCGGGCATGTGGGGATCGACCGCCCGACCGGTGAGCGCTGGTACCTTTGTCAGATGGCGGCGCCTCCCAGGGTGGGGGACCCTTGACTCGTGGCCACCTGCCGTCGGCGCCATTTCCGCTATGAACGCGCGGAGCGTGGGCTCCCGGCGCGGTACTGGGTCACGGCCCGCCCCATCCCGGTCCAGGTCATCGAGCACGATCCGCTGCGCCGCGGCCTGTGGGACACGCTGCGGGCCGGCGTGCACCTTCGTCACGACGCCTCCGGGCTCCGGCGTGAGCCGGTCGCGAACGGCCACGGCACGGTGACCGTCCAGCGCTTTGGCGTGCTCAGCGGCGAGCTCGAGGGAGCCTGCGTCGAGTGGCTGGTTCCCGGTCAGGCGGACCCGCTCGAGTGGCTGCGCCCCACCGAGCCACCGGACGGCGTCACCTCACCCGCGGCGTAGTGGCGTCGGCGCCGCCGGCGGGTGGCGCCTGACTTCCAGTCGCCGCACGGATCGGTCCGGTCTCCCACGTTGCGGTATCGTGCTCGGCCGAGCCGCATGGATGGAGCCCGATGCAGGAAGCCGGCGTGAAGCTGATCCCGATCTCGACACCGTCCGGCGAGTTTCGGGTCTGGACGAAGCGGGTCGGCAACAACCCGACGGCGAAGATGCTCCTCCTCCACGGGGGACCGGCGGCAACGCACGAGTACTGGGAGGCCTGCGACTCGTATCTTCCGGCCGCGGGGATCGAGTACTACTACTACGACCAGCTCGGATCGGCCTACAGCGATCAGCCCGATGATCCCGGTCTGTGGAACCTTCCGCGCTTCGTCGACGAGGTCGAGCAGGTGCGCCTGGCCCTCGGGCTCGACCGGTCCAACTTCTACCTGATGGGCCATTCCTGGGGTGGCCTGCTCGCGATCGAGTACGCGGTGAAGTACCAGGAGCACCTCAAGGCGCTCGTCATCTCGAACATGATGAGCAGCATCCCCGCCTACAACGCGTACGCGCAAGGGGTCCTCATGCCGGCAATGGATCAGGCGGCGCTCGCCGAGATCAAGCGCCTCGAGGCGGCGAAGGCGTTCGACGACCCGCGCTACATGCAGCTGCTCGTGGAGCACCACTACGTCCACCACGTCCTGCGCATGCCGCCCGACGAGTGGCCGGACCCCGTGAACCGCGCCTTCGCCCACATCAACCAGGCGATCTACGTGCCGATGCAGGGGCCGAGCGAGCTCGGCGCGAGCGGCTCCCTCGCCGACTGGGATCGGACCGCTGACCTCGAGCAGATCACGGTCCCGGCCCTCGTCATCGGCGCCCGCCACGACACGATGGATCCGGCGTACATGGAGATGATGGCGGGCAAGCTCACCCGCGGAACCTACCTGTTCTGCCCCGATGGCAGCCACATGGCGATGTACGACGACCAGGTCACGTATTTCTCCGGCCTCATCGACTTCATCCGCAACGTCGAGCGCGGCGCCGCGTCCGGCGGGGGACGTTGACAAGCTAGGCTCGCTGCGCATAATCTGTTACTCAGAGGTAGCACATTATGAGCGCGATCGACCAGGAGCATGGGGACGGCCCTCGTAGCCTTGCCACGATGGTGGGATTGGTCGTCATCGGGCTCGCCGTGGCGCTTGGCATCTTCATTCGACTCCAGCGCCAGGAGATCGGCCCGCCGGAGGATGTCCCGCGCTGGCTCGCCATTCCGGCCCTCTACGCGACCGCCGGCCTGCTCGCGGTGATCGGCGCTCGTCAGGGCAGACCGGCGATCGTCATGGCCGCCGGCCTCGTGTGCCTCCTGGGCGTGAGCCTCTCGGCCGCAGCAGTCGTGTTCGCGATTCCCGGTTTGGCGCTCATCGTGCTCGCCGCGCGGGCCTGGGGAACCCGCCCAGTCCACCTCGTCGAGGGAGCGGTCGCGACCGGAGTTGTGCTGCTGGTCGTGGGCGCCGGGGCCGTCCTGCTGGCGACGACCGAAGGGCGCTGCTGGGAAGCGCGGGGATCCGTGGCCTCGCCGACCTACTCGGTCGTCCGCTGCGCCGGCCAGAACGGCCAGCAGCTCGACGCCGAGACGTTCGCCGGCGGCTACGACAGCGGCGTTCTGACCATGACCGGCGGCCTCGCTGAGGCTGCGCTGCTCGCGGCAGCGCTTGCCCTGGTGGAGGTGACCCGATGACGGTCGGCCCTCGCCTGCCTGGATTCATCCTCCTGGCCCTGGTGGTGCTCGCCGCGGCGCTGCTGGCCGCCGGCTTTGGGGTGGGGGTCGGGGTTGGCGTGTTCATCGGGCTCGTGCTGGGGCTCGTTGCCGCCCTCGCCTCCATGGCGATTGGGCAGCCCGCCTCCCCGGGTATCTCGTGGCTTCAGGCGAGCGATTCCAGCCGCCACGAATCGGAGCGGGCCCTTCTCGAGCGACATGGTCGCGATTCCATGCGCGTCATGGGCATCGACGCGGGAGCCCTCCGGCGCGTCATCGCGGTCGGCGACGCGGCCGAAGCGGGCGACGTTCGCCTGGAGCTCACCGCCGTCGAGCTGCGCGAGGACGGTGGCCTGGCGACTCTCGTCGCTCATACGCGACCGCCGACCGGCCCGGCGGGACACTTCCCCGAGATCGCGGTCAGCGACGACGCCGGGACGCCGTACGTCGCCGCAGGTCAGGCCACCGGCGGTCCCGACCCGAACACAGCCCGCTACGAGATCCGGTTCGCGCCGTCGCCACCGGAATCGGCCCGGCTCCTGACCCTCCGAGTGGAGACGTTCTTCGATCCCTTCCGCGGCGGCACCATGCAGATCGATGGTCCATGGACGTTCGAGATCCGTCTCGTGCCGTGACCGGCCGACGCCCGAGAGTGAATGCGATCGCATAGACTCGTTCGGGCCGCGGAGGGGTGGCAGAGTGGACGATTGCGGCGGTCTTGAAAACCGCTGAGGTGCAAGCCTCCGGGGGTTCGAATCCCTCCCCCTCCGCCAGATCCCCGTGCGTGTTTGAACAAAGCGGCTGCTTCGCTCGCCTCTACTCATGGAGGGAACATCGCGAATGACGGCCGACCTTGTGGAACTCGCGCGGGATGGCGATGCCGATGCGTTCGAGGACCTGCTGAGCAGGCGCGTCGATCGGCTCTACACCACCGCGTCCCTGATCCTCCATGACCGGACCTTGGCCGAGGACGCCGTCCAGGAGGCAATGGTGCGCGCGTGGCGATCACTCCCGAGCCTGCGGGACCCGGAGCGTTTCGACGCCTGGGTCCACCGCCTCCTGGTCCATGCCTGCATCGACGCTGCGCGTGGAGCCAGGCGCGGACGAAGCGAGCAGGAGCTGCCGGACGCTCTCGCCTCGAATGAGGACCTCGAGGCGGCAGTCGCCGATCGGGACGCGCTTCAGCGGGCGTTTGCACGCCTGAGCGCGAATCACCGCGCGGCGTTCGTCCTTCGACACCACCTCGGAAACAGCATGCAGGAGATGGCCGATGCCCTCCGGGTGCCGATCGGCACCGCGAAGTCGCGCCTCTATTACGCCGAGCAGGCGATGGCTGCCGCGATGGAGGCCGACAGCCGCTGGGCAACCGAAGGAGAGGCGCTGTGAAGCGGTCAACGACTCCCGATCCACGCTTCCGCTCGTGGTTGGCCGAGCAGGGGTCTCGACGTGCGCCCGATGACTTGCTGGCACAGACCATGGGGCAGGTGCGTGCCACTCCGCAGGAGCGCGGCTGGTTGGCGCGCTGGCCGATGATGCGCTTTGCGGTACCGATTGCGGCCGGGCTGGTCATCGTGGCGGCGGTGATGACCGGACTCCTCTTCCCGAACCTCCCGACACCGGTGGGTCCCGGGCGATCGGCGTCGCCGAGCCTCGCAGCCACGAGCGAGCCGGAGCCGACTGCGACCAGGACCGAACATGCCACCGCCGACTGGCCGACGGCCAGCGCGACCGAGAACGGCGTTCCGGCCCAGATCGACCTGGCGGGGACCGGCTTCTGGACCCTGGAGACGCCGCTCACCGCCAGCGACTGGGCCCTGCGCGTCGGCACCCTCGATGGCCGGGTCACGCGCCAGGTCGCCCTCATGCCGGGCATGGGCCCGCTCGACCTGTCGCTCATCCCCGAGCCGGCAGGCCCGGCCAATGGCCAGGTCCTCTACGTGGCCGATGACGGCCTGACCGCCAGCCTCCACGCGGTCGACGCGCTGACCGGCGACGACCGGAAGCTCACGAGCACCGACGCCATCATCCCGCGCCTCGCGATCGACCCCGCAGGGACTTCGGCGTTGTACGCCACATTCGACCGGCAGACCGGCGACCCCCTGGGGGTGTTCCGGATCGCGGTCGGTGGCGGCCAGCCCGATGAGCTCCTCACCTTCCCGTCGGCGGCCGCCGATGCGACGCTCGTGGCCCAGGTTGCGCTCTTCCCCCAGCTGGCGGTCTCCACCGACGGCAGCTGGGTGGTCTTCGCGAGCTGCCGCCCGGCGGGCTGTGACGTGTACGCCGTGACTCCCGACCAGAGCCGGCTGCACGGCATCACCGGAGCCATGGACTACGGCGAGACGATCGTCGGCATCGCCGGTGATCTCCTGATCGGCGAGAGCGCCTGCACGGAGGTCCATTGCGACGGGTTCGCGGTGGACCTCGAGACCGGCGAGCGCTGGCCGCTCGGCGGATCCGATCATGCCTTCGACCCTCGGCAGGTGATCGTCGGGCCGCACGGCCCGGTCGCGCTGACCGAAAGCGACACCGGCGATCAGGGAATCTGGCAGGTCGAAGCGCTCGACCTGACGGATCGAACCCGGACTCCCGCGTTCACCGCCACCTACCAGTTCGGCTACACCGTGGTGAAGCTGGCCGAGTCCTCGGCCGGCGCGGAGTTGCCCCCAGGATGGTTCCTCGTCTACCGCAACGCGGATGCAGCGCCGGCTCCGTATCCGAACTACAGCGCCGCGCAGCTGGGCGGGTCGGCCGAGACACCGCTGGCGATCATGACCTTCCCGCACGACTGATCCCTTGATCGCGGCCTCGGCGGCCCGCGAGCACTCGCCGTCAGCGGCTCGCGGCGGGCACCTCGTGGTGGAGGCGGCAGCGGGCCTCGTAGGTCTCGTCGCCCATCCCGCCAATGACGATCAGCGGCGAGTCGGCCGGTGCCGGCGCGCCGTCGATGAGCCGCTGGGTGCGGGTCGCCGGCTCACCGCACACCATGCAGATCGCGGTGAGCTTCGTGACCTGGTCGGCGAGCGCCATGAGTCTTGGCATAGGCCCGAAGGGGATCCCGCGAAAGTCGCGGTCGAGGCCGGTCACCAGCACCTGCTTGCCCGCGTTGGCCAGCTGCTCGACGACGTCGGGGAGCCGGTCGTCGAAGAACTGCCCCTCCTCCATGGCCACGATGTCCGCATCACTTACCAGTGCGGCGATATCGGCGGACGACTCCACGGCCACGGCGTGGTGCCGGGAGCCGGAGCGTGAGACGACGGTGACCTGATCGGTCCGGGTGTCGAGGCTGGGCTTGACGAGCTGGACCTGGCGGCCGGCGATCGAGAAGCGGCGCAGGAGCCGGAGCATCTCGTCGGTCTTGCCGCAGAACATGCAGCCGCAGATCACGTGCACCCAGCCGGCTGTGTAGAACATCAGTCGCCGGCGACCGCTTCGCAGGGCGAACCGGTGAGGCTCTGGCCGATGATGGGTAGGCGCTGCACGGGTCGATCTGAGCTCTTCGGTGGGTCCGTCTGGCGGTCGGGGCTCGGCCGGGCGTCGTGCGCAGGTGCCCCAGGGGGGCCATGCTATCATCGGCCGCGGCTTCGGAGAGGTCGCATAGTGGCCTAGTGCGGCGGTTTGCTAAACCGTTGAAGGGGGTAAACCTCTTCCGAGGGTTCGAATCCCTCCCTCTCCGCCACGCCTCGCAGGCATGAGTGCCCGTAGCTCAGTGGATAGAGCGTCAGGTTGCGGACCTGAAGGTCGGAGGTTCGAGTCCTCTCGGGCACGCCACTCCCGCCACCCGCCGATCAGGGGTCCCGGCGTGGGCCGTCGCCGAACGGCTCAGCCACGCTGGCCGACGCGTCGGAACAGTCGTGCCGATTCGCCGGCGAGGCCCACGAAAACAAGGGCCGAGCCCGCCAGCATCATCCAGTCGCGAACGGTGTGCGGCTCGAAGGGGTCATGGAAGGCGAGGGCGTCGGCGAGCGCGAGCAGGATTACCGCCGCTGCGAGGGACAGGGTCGACCACTTCATTGTCGGAACCTCCACGCGGGTATCGTTGGGGCCGGTGCATCACGGTACGCGTCCGGGCGGTCATGCGCGACTAGCCAACCGCGCATGGCAGGCACCATATGGCCGTCGGCAGCCGATTCAGCGCGTCCCGCAACGTAGGGCGGAGCGTGGTCGCGGGCGCGCGGGCGTGGCGCGGCCCCATCGACCTGGATAGGGTGCCGCCCACGCGCGGTTGAGCAGTCAGACGCATGCGGAACCGGGGTGACGCGATACCGCGCCTGGCGTGAGCGGTTGAGCAGTCGGCGCCCATCCGATGAGCCGGCTGCGGCATCGGGCTAGACTCACGGGACCCATGAACGACGACGCCCGACCGTACTCGCCCGGCCTCGAGGGTGTGCTCGCCGGCGAGACGACCCTCGCGATGATCGACGGCGCCAACGGGCGCCTCCAGTACCGCGGCTACCCGATCGGGGAGCTCGTCGATCGCGGGAGCTTCCCGCAGGTCGCCGAGCTGCTGTGGAGCGGGGAGTGGCCGGCCTCCGCGGCCCTGCCCTGCGGCCCGGTGCCGGATGCCGTGCTCAACGTCCTTCGCGCACTGCCGCCCGACACGATCCCCATGGATGCGCTGCGGACCGCGGTCTCGGCGTGGGGCGCGGCGCGGCGGCTCGTCTGGCCGCCGACCGTCGAGCAGGCCCGGGAGCTGACCGCCTTCTCCCCCTCGGCGCTCGCAGCCTTTGCGAGGATCCGGACCGGCGACGATCCCGTTCCACCGGACCCGGAGCTCCCCCTCGCCGCGGGCTTTCTCTACCAGCTCAGCGGCGAGCGGCCGCAGCCGGCCGCCGCTCGGGCCCTGGACGCCTACTTCGTCGTCGGTGCGGAGCATGGGTTCAACGCTTCGACCTTCACCGCGCGGGTCATCATATCGACGCGCTCCGACCTTGCCTCGGCGGTTGTCGGCGCGATCGGCGCGCTGAAGGGTCCGCTCCACGGTGGGGCGCCGTCCGAGGTCGTGAACCAGCTCCACGAGATGGGGAGCGCCCAGCAGGCCGAGGCCTGGATACGCGCGGCACTCGCGCGCGGGGAGCGGCTGATGGGCTTCGGCCACCGCGTGTATCGGGCCTACGACCCACGCGCTGCCGCTCTGCGCCAGGTGGCCGAGGGGCTGGGTGCCAACGCCGAGTGGCTACAACTTGCGGTCGAGGTCGAGGAGATCGCGCTCCGCCTCCTCGCCGAGCACAAGCCCGACCGGGTGATCAAGACGAACGTCGAGTACTACGCGGCCGCCGTGCTCCAGGGCGTGGGCCTGCCCACCGACCTGTTCCCCGCGACGTTCGCCCTCGCGCGGCACGCGGGCTGGACGGCGCACGCGCTCGAGCAGGTGGCGGCGAACCGCCTGATTCGCCCGTCGGTGCGGTACGTCGGGCCGCCCGAGCGCCCGCTCCCGGCGTGAGCCCGGCCTAGATCCAGCACCACCCCGACGGTGGCGGCCCGGAGTAAATCTCGCTGTCGGGCAGGGTCAGCGTCTCGGCGCCCGGGCGCGCGCAGTCGGTGAACCACATCCGGGCCCGCCATGCATCGGGCTGCAGAGGGAGCGCGGTCAGCACCGGGAAGAAGAACAGGAAGCTGGCGAGCACGACCGCCGCGTACGCGGTCCCGGCGGCACGAGCCACGCGCCAGCGCCAGGCTCGCGCGGCGAGCACCCCTCCGGCGGCGAGCACGAAGGGCAGGCTGGGGAGCGCGTACCAGATGAAGACCTGGCTGCGGTCGCCGGCCAGGATCAGCCACGGCAGGTAGGTCGCCAGGGCGGCGATCAGGAGGACCGGCTCCGGCCTCCGCGCATCGGCTCCTGCGCGCACCCATGCCACCGTGAGGCCGATGAGGGCCAGCGCCGCCGGCCACCAGGTGAACGGATTGCCCATGGCCAGGATCTCGCGATACGAGCTCCCGTCGTTCGCGAAGTAGTAGGCGACCGGACGCCTGATGAGGAGCCACGTCCAGGGCGGGGACTCGTAGGGGTGGTTGCCGACGAGCCCGGTGTGGAAGCGGAGCATCGCCTGCTGGTGGTCCCAGATCCCGCGCCAGACCGTGCCTTCCTGCCACGGCAGGCCGATGAGCTCGCCGGGCATGCGTCCGATGTACGAGGCCAGGTAGATGAGCACCGGAACCAGGCCGAGCAGGATGATGCTCCGAGGCGCCTCCTCGCGAAGCGCCAGCCACGTCGCGGTACGCCACCGGCGCGTCTCGCCCTGCGCGTCGCGGCGCCGTGCGCCGATCTCCCAGACCAGGATCAGCGGGATGAGGCCAAGGGCCAGGTAGGCGCCGGACCACTTCACCGCCGTTGCTGCGCCGAGCGCGGCACCGGTCAGCAGCCGCCACGGTCGCCCGAGCGTCAGCCGCTGGAGCCACGCGGCCGCGCGCCCGGGCCACGTCCCGTTGCGCGCCCGGTCCCGATCAAGGACCGCGAAGAGGACCGCGGCCACCACGAAAAACGTCAGCGACGCATCGAGCATCGCGATCCGCGAGGCCACGAGGTGGAGGAAGTCCCCGGCCAGCAGCGCGGCGCCGGCAGCGGCTCCGATGCTTGCCGCGGTGGGCGATACCTGGGCCATAAGCAGTCGCCGCAGCAGGAGGTAGACGAGCGCCACGGTGAGCGTGCCGGCCACCGCGCCGGGAACTCGCCAACCGACATCGTCGTAGCCGAAGAGCTTGATCCCGAGGCCAATGATCCAGTTCCCGAGCGGCGGATGCGCCCGGCTCGCGAGCTGCTCGATGCCACAGGCGGAGTTGCCGACCACGTAGCGGCAGGCGTTCTGCGCGTAGAAGACCTCGTCAAAGACGAAGCCGGTCGGCCGGTTGAGGCCCGCGAGGCGCACGATACCGGCCCCCGCGGTGACGGCCGTGAGCAGGAGCCAGTCGAGGCGGGACCATCCCTGCTGGCGGTCGATCGCTGCTCCTCCTGTGCGGTGGGGCCGACAGTGCGCGCCGCAGTGCGCGCCGCGGTCCACGCTCATCCTAACCGGCCCGGGGGCTCTGCTAGACTCGCTGAGAGCCCCCCGCGGGGCTCCGCCAGCCCGCGCCCACGAGGGGAAGCCCATGAACTACGAGCTCTACATGAACGAGGCGATCGCCGAGGCGCGTCGCGGCGGCGAGGAGGGCGAGGCGCCGGTGGGTGCCGTCGCCGTCCTGGACGACGCGATGATCGCCCGCGACCACGATCGGATGACCCTCCAGCGCGATCCGACCGCCCACGCCGTGCTCCTGACCGTGCAGGCCGCCGCACGCAAGCTCGACTCGCGCCTCCCCGAGGTCACGATCTTCACGACCCGGGAGCCGTGTGCCATGTGCGTGGGGGCGCTGATGGAGGCCGGAATCGGCGCACTCGTCTTCGCCGTGCCGGATGAGGTCAACGGGGCCGCAGGGAGCGTGATTCAGCTCGCCCAGATGGACGCGCTTCCGCATCGGCTCGCTGTCGTCTCCGGCGTGCGCGAGTCCGAGGCGCGCCGGCTGGCCGCCGAGGAACCGGCCCCCGCCTGAGCTCAAATCGGGCCATCCGTCACCCTCTTTCGGCCGGGCGTCGCCGGGCATGGCCTCTGCTAGACTCGCCCGCGGAGAGGTGTCCGAGTGGTTTAAGGTGCCGCTCTCGAAAAGCGGTGTGCGATGAGCACCGAGGGTTCGAATCCCTCCCTCTCCGCCACCCCCGCCGCCGCGTCGCGGGAGAGGTCGCCTAGAGGCCTATGGCGCCGCACTGGAAATGCGGTTCGGGGAAACCCGTCGGGGGTTCGAATCCCCCCCTCTCCGCCAACCCGTGGAGGCCGCGCTGCGCGTCGCGAATTGACCGATGCAGTCCCCAGCCCTACCATCCGCTCCGGCCGTGCTAGGCGGGGAACTAGCGGTGCCCTGAACCCGCAATCCGCTACAGCGGGGCTGAACCCCCGGCCGAGGGCAAGGCGTCTTCGCCTCCCACGACATCGACCGACGTTGAGAGTCGGGTCCCACGCAGCGAAGGTCCGTGAACCCCGTCAGGTCCGGAAGGAAGCAGCGGTAAGCGACCACCTTCGGGTGCCGTGGGGCGACCTGGCTGGAGCCGGACGATCGTCGCGTGTGCGAGACAACTCGTTCGACGTCGGGTGCACGGCCAATTCGATTTCGCGCGACTGACACGTGACCGCGTGCCGCCTCGCTCACGGCGCTTCGGTGTACGGTAGGGAGGACATGCCAGACCCCGCCCCGGCCGAGCCTGCCGCCGACCATCGAGCCCTCTACCGACGCTGGCGCGCGCAGCGCTTCGGCGAGCTGATAGGCCAGGATCCCATCGTCGTCACGCTGCGCAACGCGGTTGCCAGCGACCGCGTTGCGCACGCCTATCTGTTCGTGGGCCCGCGTGGCACCGGCAAGACCTCCACCGCCCGGATCCTCGCGAAGGCCATCAACTGCACGAACCGTGGGCCCGATGGGGAACCGTGCGACAGCTGCCCGGCCTGCGTCTCGATTCGCGAGGGGCGGGCGATGGACGTGATCGAGATCGACGCCGCGAGCCACGGCCTCGTCGAGGATGCCCGCGACCTCGTGATGCGGGCGCTCACCGCGCCGGCAGAGCTACGGCGCCGGGTGTACGTGATCGACGAGGTCCACATGCTCAGCACGCACGCGTTCAACGCGCTGCTGAAGCTCATCGAGGAGCCCCCGCCGCATGTCGTCTTCGTCCTCGCCACGACGGACACCCACAAGGTGCCGGCCACGATCATCAGCCGTACCCAGCGCTTCGACTTCCGACGCATTGCGCCCGATGCGATCGTCGGCAAGCTGACGCGCATCGTGGATGCCGAGGGAGCGGGGGCGGACCCCGACGCGCTGGCGCTCATCGCGCGTCTCGCCGATGGCGCGATGCGCGACGCCGAGTCGCTCCTCGAACAGGTCATCTCCTATGCCGGAGGGCGGGTCACGGTGGATGCGGTTCGCGACGCGGTCGGCCTCGCCGATGAGGTGGAGATCGCCGCCCTCGTGGATGCCTACGAAGCCGGCGATCCGCTCGCCGCCCTCGATCGGCTCGCCGCCCTGGCCGACGTCGGCCGTGACATGGGCCAGGTGGCAGCCCAGGCCGAGGCCGAGGCGCGCCACCGGCTCCTCGCCTCGGCCGGCGACCCGCCACGCGCCCGCCGCCTGGCTATCATCCTGCGCACGCTCGCCGAGGCCGCCGGCGCCGGGGCGCGCGAAGGGCGCGCCCGGCTGGCGATGGAGCTGCTGGCCGTCGAGCCCATGGCCGTGGCAGCGCCTGCAACCGCGCCCGCGACGGCCCGCGCGACCGGCCCGGTCAGCGCCGCGAAACCGGCCGCCGCGAAGCCTGCGGCCACGAAGCCAGCCGCCACGAAGCCCGCGGCCGCGGTGGCGGACCCCGACCCCGAACCCGCGCCGCCGGCTCGAGAGGTCGGCGCGCTGCGGGCCCGGTGGGCCGAGGTCATCGAGCACGCCACCCCGGCCATCAAGCCGCTGCTCCGCGAATGCCGCCCCGTGGCGCTCGATGGCGCGCGCCTCACGCTCGCCTTTCCGGAGGAGCGCGGCTTCATGCGCGAGAAGGCGGCCACCAAGGCACACATCATCGAGGAACTCCTCGGCTCGACGCTCGGGGGTAGCTGGGCGATCGACTGCATCGCCAGCAACGTCGAGCTTGAGCCGCTGACGGTGGCGCAGGCGGTGGCCGCGGATCCCCAGGACGCGAACGGTGCGGCACTGCTGGAAGGCGTCCTCCGCATCACGGGCGGCGAGCTCGTCGACGTGCCCGAGGTTCGCTGACGAGACAATGGCAGGACGCAAAGGGAGCCCCACCTTGAACATCGGTCAGATCGCGAAGATGGCGCAGCAGATGCAGGCCCAGATGGCACAGGCCCAGGCCGAGCTGCGCGAGACGACGCTGGAGGCCACCGCCGGCGGGGGAGCGGTGCGGGTCGTGATCACTGGCGCCCAGGAGGTGCGGACGATCGAGATCGATCCGAGCGCGGTGGACCCCGAGGAGATCGAGATGCTCCAGGACCTCGTCCTGACCGCGGTGAACGACGCGGTCACTCGCAGCAAGCAGCTGGAGCGGGAACGAATGGCGTCCGTCGCCGGCGGCATGGGTCTTCCCGGCGTTCCCGGCCTCGGCGGCTCGTTCCCACCGTCAATCGGCTGAATCGGCCTCCGTGTCCGCCCTCATCGCGCCGGTCGCGCGGCTGATCGAGGAATTCTCGAAGCTGCCGGGCATCGGTCGAAAGACCGCGCAGCGCCTCACCTACCACGTCCTGCGGACATCCGAAGCCGATGCGCGCGCGCTCGCCGCCGCGATCGTCGGCATCAAGGAGCAGGTCGCCTACTGCTCGGTCTGCAGCAACATCACCGACATCGGCGTCGACCCGTGCGCGATCTGCGGTGACACCCGCCGGGACGCGAGCCGCATCTGCGTCGTCGAGGAGCCACTCGACGTCCTGGCCATCGAACGCACCGGTGAGTTTCGCGGCCGCTACCACGTGCTCCACGGGGCGATCAGCCCCATCGACGGCATCGGACCCGAGCGGATCAAGGCCCGTGAACTCATCGAGCGGGCGGCTGCCGGAGGGATCGAGGAGGTCATCCTGGCGACGAACCCGAACCTCGAGGGCGAGGCGACGGCGATGTACCTCGCCGACCTGCTGGCGCCCCACGTCCCGCTCATCAGCCGGATCGCGCGCGGCCTGCCGGTGGGAGGCGACCTCGAGTACGCGGACGACGTGACCCTGATCCGATCCTTCCAGGGCCGCCGCCAGGTCGAGCGGGACTGAGCGCTCAGGCGGGCTCGGCGAGCAGCTCCCGGATCACCGCCTCGGACTTGTCGTAGCCGCCCTCGCCGGCCGTCTTGTAGCGGATCCGGCCCTCCCTGTCGATGAAGTAGAAAGCGGGCCAGTAGTGGTTGCCGTACGCGTGCCAGGTCGCATAGGCGGGGTCGAAGGCGACCGGGAAGCGAACGCCCTGGTCGGCGACCGCGGTGCGGACGTTGTTCACGTCGCGTTCGAACGAGAGCTCGGGGGTGTGCACGCCGATCACGACGAAGCCGTCACTCTCATACTTGTCGTACCACGCCTTCACGTAGGGCTGCACGTGGATGCAGTTGATGCAGGCGAACGTCCAGAAGTGGACGAGGACCACCTTGCCTCGCAGCGAGGCGAGCGTCACCGGACCCGAATTGATCCAGTCGGTGATCCCCGTCAGCTCGGGGGCGAGCCCAAGGTCCTGGAGTTCCGGTGGCGCCGGAGTCGGGGTCGGCGCCAGTGCGTCGAGCTGGTCCGCCACCGCCGACTGGTCCTCGACCGCGACGAGCGCGGTTCCCCAGCCGTCAGGGAGCAGGTCGGCGGCGGCGGCCTGGAGGGGCAGGTCGAGGCCGGTGGCCACGAGCAGCGCAGCGACCACCATGGCCCCGCCCAGACCCCGCTGAATTCGCGAGCGGGCCCTCGGACTGCCGACGGCGCGGGTCATCGTCTGGGCGGCACCGGCGATCAGCGACAGTGGCAGCAGCGCTCCCACCACGTAGGTCACCGCGATGAGCGCAGCTTCCGGCGTCGGCCCCGAGGTGGCGGCCACCGCGATGACGGCAGCCATGATCGGCCCGACGCAGGGTGCCCAGATGAGGCCGATGGCGCCGCCCAGCACGAGGCCTCCGACGAAGCCCGAGAATCGGCGTGCCGCCGCCATTCGCGTCCCGAGGCGCGCGACCGGCGCCAGCCGACGCTCCACCCAGGTCCCGAGCGCCGGCACCACCAGCACGGCACCGACGATCGCGAGCAGCGCGGCGCTCAGGAGGCGCAGCCGGTCGGTCGTGAGGCCGGCCGCCGCCAGCACCGAGGCGAGGACCACGGTCGTGCCCACGAACGTGGCGGCGAAGCCAAGGGCGATTGCCGCCACTCGGCGCCGGCCGCCGCCGGTGGCCGAGCCAACCAGCAACGGGACGACCGGCAACGTGCACGGGGAGAGGACGGTGAGCGTTCCCGCCACGAAGGCAAAGAGCAGGACGAGTGCCATCGGCGCACGATCCTAGGCATTGCGGATGACGAACGGATGACGGGGGAGGCGATCAGGGTCGCCCGTGCGCCACGCGAAGGGGCGGCGTGCGCCAGGTGCACGCATCGGCAATCGGCGCATCGGCTTGGACCCACATGCGTCGCAGGATGGACGTTTGGGCCATGAACGAGGCGATATCGCCGCCCCGATCTCCGAAGTGCGCGCCTCACGCACGCCGGGTCGGACGCGAACCTCATGCGCCGAGCCGACTCCGTCCGGGCTCGCTTGACGGGGTGGGGGAAGCCGCGTACCATCCGTGGTCGCGCCGGCAGAACGTCGGCGGGGTGTTTCAGGAACGCCGGACAGCAGTTGACCGGGCCGCCTGGCACCGCGAGTCCCCGTGACGGAGGCCTCGAATCGAACGAAGCCGATCTGCATCGGCACCGTGACCTTAACAGCTGAAGAGTGACAGGAACCCACACGAAGTCAGCGGATCAAGTCTGAACTGAGAACGGTGGTGGAGCCTTCGGGCAAGACCACTGTTTGTTTTTGTTCGGAGAGTTTGATCCTGGCTCAGGACAAACGCTGGCGGGGTGCATGAGACATGCAAGTCGAACGAGGTGCCACCGGGCTTGCTCGGTGGTTACCTAGTGGCGGACGGCTGAGTAACGCGTAGGTGACCTACCCGGAAGTGGGGAATAACTGCCCGAAAGGGTGGCTAATACCGCATGTGGTCGGCGAATCGGTTCGTCGATTAAAGGAGCAATCCGCTTCCGGAGGGGCCTGCGTCCGATTAGCTAGTTGGTGAGGTAACGGCCCACCAAGGCGACGATCGGTAGCTGGTCTGAGAGGATGATCAGCCAGACTGGGACTGAGACACGGCCCAGACTCCTACGGGAGGCAGCAGTCGGGAATTTTGCCCAATGAGCGAAAGCTTGAGGCAGCAACTCCGCGTGAGGGACGAAGGCCTTCGGGTCGTAAACCTCTTTTCTCAGGGAAGATCCAAGACGGTACCTGAGGAATAAGCCACGGCTAACTACGTGCCAGCAGCCGCGGTAATACGTAGGTGGCAAGCGTTGTCCGGATTTACTGGGCGTAAAGAGCGCGCAGGCGGCTGGTCAAGTCCGTTGTGAAAGCTTCCGGCTTAACTGGGAAATTGCAACGGAAACTGATCGGCTTGAAGGTGGGAGAGGGTAGCGGAATTCCCGGTGTAGTGGTGAAATGCGTAGATATCGGGAGGAACACCAGTGGCGAAGGCGGCTACCTGGCCCATTCTTGACGCTGAGGCGCGAAAGCTAGGGGAGCAAACGGGATTAGATACCCCGGTAGTCCTAGCCGTAAACGATGAACACTAGGCGTTGTCGGTATCGACCCCGGCAGTGCCGAAGCTAACGCATTAAGTGTTCCGCCTGGGGAGTACGGCCGCAAGGCTAAAACTCAAAGGAATTGACGGGGGCCCGCACAAGCAGCGGAGCGTGTGGTTTAATTCGTCGGTACGCGAAGAACCTTACCAGGGCTTGACATGTATCGGAAAACGGCGGAAACGTCGTCCTCCCGCAAGGGACCGGTATGCAGGTGTTGCATGGCTGTCGTCAGCTCGTGTCGTGAGATGTTGGGTTAAGTCCCGCAACGAGCGCCACCCCCGTGGCATGTTGTACCACTCATGCCAGACTGCCGAGAGAAACTCGGAGGAAGGTGGGGATGAAGTCAAGTCAGCATGGCCCTTACGTCCTGGGCTACACACACGCTACAATGGCCGGTACAACGGGTTGCCAAACCGCGAGGTGGAGCTAATCCCACTAAAGCCGGTCTCAGTTCGGATTGCAGGCTGCAACTCGCCTGCATGAAGCTGGAGTTGCTAGTAACCGCAGGTCAGCATACTGCGGTGAATATGTTCCCGGGCCTTGTACACACCGCCCGTCACGTCATGAAAGCCGATAACACCCGAAGCCGGTGGGCCAACCGCAAGGAGGCAGCCGTCGAAGGTGGGATTGGTGATTGGGACGAAGTCGTAACAAGGTAGCCGTACCGGAAGGTGCGGCTGGATCACCTCCTTTCTAGGGAGTGCCCGGTTCCTCGGTTCGCCGAGGGCCGAACCTTCCAGGTCGATTGGCCGATCATCAGCGCCATCCCGCGAGGGGGGTGGCACCGCGCAAGCGGGATCGGCTGACCTCGCAACCTCAAGACCTGCCCGCGGACTCACGCGGGTTCCTGTCACTCTCCAGCCGTCAAGGCTTGCGTGAGCCGTCCCTTCGAGGACGGCTCTTCGTTTGCCCTGCGGCCGGGTCCCCACTCCGGTTGCGCGCGTCGCGACGAGCGGGGTACGATGCCGCCCCCGAGGGGGCGTTTAGCTCAGCTGGTTAGAGCACTGCCCTGATAAGGCAGAGGTCTCTGGTTCGAGTCCAGAAACGCCCACCAACTCACTCCACGTAAGCCGATGGAGGGGCCGCCGTGCCCAACTCGTCGCCGCCGGCGCAGCGCCCAACCGGCATCCTGGCCGAGCCCAACGAGGGCCGATCGCTGCACGCCACCGTCGAGGGCACGGTCTACGCGCGTCACCCGGTCCGCACCCACCTGGTCACCGCCGATGACGATCCGGGGGAGGTCGCCATCCGCTACGCGCAGCCGCTCGACGGCTCGGTTGCCCTAGTGGCGGTCAGCGAGCGGATGGTCGCCATCACGCAGGGCAGATCCCACCCGATGACGGAGGTGCGGCCGGGGCGCCTGGCGCGCTTCCTCGTCCGATTCGTGACCCGGCCCGGCTACGGCATTGGTCTTGGGACCCCGCAGACGATGCAGCTGGCGATCGACGAGATCGGCGTCCCGCGGATCCTCCTGGCCGCCGGGGTGAGCGGTCTCACCAAGCCGCTCGGGATCCACGGCCTCTTCTACCGGATCGCCGGCCCGCAGGCCGCCGCAATCGACGGCCCCACGAGCTACACGATCGCTCCGTACAACCAGGCGGCAACCCTGGGGCCGCGCGACCCGAACGGGGTGGCGCGACAGCTCGCGGGTGAGCTCGATCACCCGGTCGCGATCATCGATGCGAATGACGCGGGCTGCAACGTGCTCGGAGCGAGCCCGGGCGTGGACCGGCGCTTCGTCTCCCGCGTCTTCGCGGACAACCCCCTCGGCCAGGCGAGCGAGCAGACCCCGATCTGCGTCGTCCGCAGCGTCGTCTGGCCAGCGTCCGATCCACTGCCGCCCGAGCCGCGCCGCCGCCTCACGCCGCCCTAGGCGCTTTTCTCAGGCTACGGGGACCTCCACCCGGAACAGGGCGATGGGCTCCGCGAAGCCCTTGAAGGACGCGACACCCTGGTCCTCGAAACGGAACCCTTTGCCAATGGCCAGTTCCTTGACGCTGCCGGATACCAGGATCTGTCCTGGCTCGGCGTGCGCGCAGATGCGGGCCGCAAGGTTCACTGCGGCGCCGAAGAGGTCATCGCTTTCCGTCACCGGCTCACCAGCCGCGATCCCGATGCGAACGCGCGTCGCGATCCGCGCCGCCGGCGCCGGGCCCGCGAACTGTCGCTGCATCTCGATGGCCGCCTCGATGGCCCGGCTCACCAGGGTGAACGACGCGAGGATCCCATCGCCGGTGTGCTTCACTTCACGGCCAGAGAACGCAGCAAGCGCGGCGCGCACGACGGCATTGTGACGGCGCACGAGCTCGAGGGCGGTGACATCCCCGAGGCGAGTGCTCACGTCCGTCGAGCTCTCGAGGTCGGTGAACAGGATTGCTCGCACCCCGGTATCCGGCGCCGACTCGGGACCGTCGAGCCGCGGCGTGGCCGGCGCATCGCGCTCCCACGGCCCCATGAACTGGGCCACGCTCGGTCGGTCGACCTCGATCATCTTGTGGGGGATGAGACCGTGCGACTCCTTGTGGCACGCGGTCGCGGTCTCCTGGGACGGCGCCTCCACCAGGCAGAACGCGCGGCCATCAGGGTTGTTGAACCAGTACGTCAGCCACTGCACCCCGTACTTGTCCTGGAGGGACAGATCTCGCTGATGCGCGGCCTTGATGTCCGCCGCAGTCGCGTCGCCCAGGGACTGGTGGACATCCATGTAGATCGGCATCGCGTCGCATCGTAGTGCGCCGGCGGCTCCACGGCCATCCCCGGCGCTAGAATGGGCGCCCCGGGGATGTAGCTCAGCTGGGAGAGCACCTCCTTTGCAAGGAGGGGGTCAGGGGTTCGAGTCCCCTCATCTCCACCACGAATTCCTTTAGGGCCCGCTCGGTTGACCCTCAATCGGGCCGGTGATACAGTTACTCGGCTCTCGCGGGGATGCCGCCGTTCGGTCGTCCTCGCGTTCGTTGTGAACAGCCCCTAAGACCGGTCCTCTGACCACTGCGCGCGACCCTTGTCGTGCTCATCGGTCAGTGGACATCCGCTGACGCCGCCGGGCCCCATCGGGGGTCCATCCCAAGGCGTGAGCCGGCCAGTGGCCGTCACTTCAAGGGAGCGAGACGCGGCGTGCGTTCGTCACACGAACGCCGACCTTACCAACCGAAGATTTGGAAGCATCGATTTCGTCGAGGATGAAATCCGAACGCATCGCGCGGACGACTCCGCGCGAGAGCACCGACGCGCACGCGCCAGCCATCGTGCTAGCCGCGTGAAGCGTTAGGTCAAGCTACTAAGGGCGTGCGGTGGATGCCTTGGCGCCAAGAGCCGAAGAAGGACGTGGCAGGCGACGAAATGCTTCGGGGAGCTGCGAGCAAGCGTTATTACCCGGAGATATCCGAATGGGGAAACCCACCCAGGGTAATGCCTGGGTACGGCCGACTGAATCCATAGGTCGGTCGAGGACACCGAGGGAACTGAAACATCTAAGTACCTCGAGGAAAAGAGAGCATTCCGTGAGTAGTGGCGAGCGAAAGCGGAGGAGCCCAAACCGTGGCTGCGTGATAGGTCGCAGCCGTTTCAGTCACGGTGTTGTAGGGCCGGCCCGTGGGAGCTGCGATTCCCGCAGGGAGTTACAAATCGGATCGTTAGCGAAAGTGGCATGGAAAGGCCAGCCAGAGAGGGTGATAGCCCCGTACGCGAAAGCGATTCGACTCCCGGCCGTGTTCCCTGAGTACCACGTGGAAGGTCTCTCATGTGGGAAACCGGGCGGACCACCGTCCAAGGCTAAATACTCTTGGCGACCGATAGTGAACTAGTACCGTGAGGGAAAGGTGAAAAGCACCCCGGGAGGGGAGTGAAATAGTACCTGAAACCGCATGCCTACAAGCAGTCAAAGGGTGTTGCCCGCGAGCTTCGGCTGGCGGGTAGCCTGATGGCGTGCCTTTTGAAGAATGAGCCGGCGAGTTACTCGTAGGTGGCAAGGTTAAGTCCGTGAAGGATGCAGCCGCAGCGAAAGCGAGTCTGAATAGGGCGATTGAGTCGCCGCGAGTAGACCCGAAACCGAGTGACCTACCCATGGGCAGGTTGAAGCGGGAGTAATGTCCCGTGAAGGACCGAACCCACTAGCGTTGAAAAGCTAGGGGATGACCTGTGGGTAGCGGTGAAATGCCAATCGAACTCGGAGATAGCTGGTTCTCCCCGAAATAGCTTTAGGGCTAGCCTCGGGGGTTCAGTCACGGGGGTAGAGCACTGAATGGGCTAGGGGGCTTCCCGCTTACCAACCCCAATCAAACTCCGAATCCCGTGATTCCATACCCCGGGAGTCAGACTGCGAGGGCTAAGCTTCGTGGTCAAAAGGAAAACAGTCCAGACCGACAGCTAAGGTCCCAAAATCCAGACTAAGTGGGGAAGGATGTGGAGTCGCTCAGACAACCAGGATGTTGGCTTAGAAGCAGCCACCATTTAAAGAGTGCGTAATAGCTCACTGGTCAAGTGATTCCGCGCCGAAGATCCAACGGGGCTCAAGTCTGGTACCGAAGCTTCGGATCGTGCGCTCCTTCGGGTGCGCGCGGTGGTAGGGGAGCGTTCCGTCAGCAGTGAAGGTCGACCGTGAGGACGGCTGGAGCGGACGGAAGTGCGAATGCCGGCATGAGTAGCGAAATGCACGCGAGAAACGTGCACGCCGTATGTCTAAGGTTTCCTGAGGAAGGTTAATCCGCTCAGGGTTAGTCGGGCCTAAGCCGAGGGCGAAAGCCGTAGGCGATGGACAATCGGTTGATATTCCGATACCGCCAGCGATCGTTTGCACCGCAAGGTGCCTTGGCCGTGGACGCTGGTGCGCTGAGGGCGACTTCGGTTGCTCGAGGCAGCCAGTGAGAAGCGGTCATGGGAGCAAGGGCGTGACCGGGAACGGTAGGTTGAGCGCACTGTGGCTATGTGCGTCTAAGCCGGTAGGGGGAGAGGACAGGTAAATCCGTCCTCTCATTAACTCCGAGCAGCGAATGAAAGGCGAAAGCTGATTCGACTGAGCCGATCCTGCAAGAAAAGCGTCTAGCGAGATCAACGGCGTCCGTACCGCAAACCGACGCAGGTAGACGGGTAGAGCATACCAAGGCGATCGGAAGAACCCTCGTTAAGGAACTCGGCAAATTGACCCCGTAACTTTGGGAGAAGGGGTGCCTCGCAGCGGCTCATTTCGATGAGAGGCTGATCGAGGCCGCAGTGAAATGGCCCAGGCGACTGTTTAGCAAAAACACAGGTCTCTGCTAAAGCGAAAGCTGACGTATAGGGGCTGACGCCTGCCCAGTGCCGGAAGGTTAAGAGGAGGGGTGCAAGCTCCGAATTGAAGCCCCGGTAAACGGCTGCCGTAACTATAACGGTACTAAGGTAGCGAAATTCCTTGTCGGGTAAGTTCCGACCCGCACGAATGGCGTAACGATCTGGGCGCTGTCTCAACGAGGGATCCGGCGAAATTGAAATACCTGTGAAGATGCAGGTTACCCGCGGCAGGGCAAAAAGACCCCGTGGAGCTTTACTGCAGCTTGATATTGGACTGAGGTTCAGCATGTGTAGGATAGGTGGGAGACTTTGAAGCTGGGGCGCTAGCCTCGGTGGAGTCACCGTTGAAATACCACCCTTGTTGGATTTCGGCTCTAACGGCGTCCCGTGATCCGGGCGCCGGACAGTGTCTGGTGGGCAGTTTGACTGGGGCGGTCGCCTCCTAAAGAGTAACGGAGGCGCCCAAAGGTACCCTCAGGCTGAATGGAAACCAGCCGAAGAGTGCAAAGGCATAAGGGTGCTTGACTGCGAGACCTACAAGTCGAGCAGAGACGAAAGTCGGGCTTAGTGATCTGGTACCTCCGAGTGGAAGGGGTATCACTCAACGGATAAAAGCTACCCCGGGGATAACAGGCTTATAGGGCCCAAGAGTTCACATCGACGGCCCTGTTTGGCACCTCGATGTCGGCTCGTCGCATCCTGGGGCGGAAGTACGTCCCAAGGGTTTGGCTGTTCGCCAATTAAAGCGGTACGCGAGCTGGGTTCAGAACGTCGTGAGACAGTTCGGTCTCTATCCGCCGTGGGCGTAGGGAACTTGAGAGGAGCTGCTCCTAGTACGAGAGGACCGGAGTGGACGGACCAATGTTGTACCAGTTGTCGTGCCAACGGCATCGCTGGGTAGGTATGTCCGGTCGTGATAAGCACTGAAAGCATCTAAGTGCGAAGCTCGCCTCAAGATGAGGTTCCCCACCGGGTTAACCGGGTAAGACCGCAGCGAGACTAGCTGCTTGATAGGCCGCAGGTGTACGCGCAGCAATGCGTTCAGCTGAGCGGTACTAATGGTCGAGGGCTTGACCTAATTTCACGCGTCTAGCACGTGGCTGGACCGCGCGACGCCGGCGCATCGCCGCCGGCCGTCCTCGTCGACCGATGCTTCCTCATCTCCGGTTGGCAGCCGCCCGTGTCGGGTGGCGCCCCAATTGAAGATCTATCCCGGTGACGCTAGCGGAGAGGCTCCACCCGTTCCCATCCCGAACACGGAAGTTAAGCTCTCCAGCGCCGAAGATACTCGGGGGGCAACCCCCTGGGAAAATAGGTCGTCGCCGGGATATTTCATGCCCGCCACCGACCCTTTGCCGGTGCCGCCGACCGCCGTCGTCGGTGCCCCGCCCCGGCGGACGCTATCCTCATTTCGATGGACCGCATCTGTCCGTACCTGGCGCTGGCCGCCGACGGCCGCACCGCCATCGACGGCTTCGACCCCGAGCATCGCTGCATCGCGGTCGATCCGCCCGAGGCGCTCGATCGGAGCACACAGCTGCGGCTATGCCTCACCGACGAGCATCGGGCCTGCGATCGGCACCAGGCAGCCCAGTCTCGCGTGCAGCGAGAGGCCGCCCGGCTTCCCCGCCCGGCGCCTGACGCCGTGGTGCTTCGGACGCGGATGATCCTCGAGCCGGATCCTGCGTGGCGCGGTCTCAACCCCGGCCGTCTCACGGGCGCGCGTGCGCGCCGCCTGCTGGTGGGTGGGGCTGTGGCGGTCCTCGGGCTGGCTGCGATCGCCGGCGGTGCAAGCGGGCGCATCGCGGCCATGCTGGGGCCGGCCGCGACGGCGACCCCGTCTCCGACTCCGACCCTCACGCCCACGCTGACACCGCTCCCAACGCCGACGGCCACGCCGACGCCCACGGTGGAGCCGACCCCCACCCTCGAGCCGACCCCGGCGCCGACACCATCTCCCAGCCCGGCCCCGACCGTCCGTACCTACCGCGTCCAGGCCGGCGACACGCTCAGCTTGATCGCAGCCAAGTTCGGCACGACGGCGCAGGCCATCGCCAACGCGAATGGGATCGCGCTCAATTCGGTCATCAACATCGGGCAGGTGCTCATCATCCCCTGAGGCCTAGAAGAGCGGCTGGCACGTCCGGCAGAAGGTCGTCGCCTCCGATCCGCCGACCTGTCGCAGGTCGCGCCCGCAGCGCGGGCATGGCTCGCCGCCGCGGAGGTGCACCTTGAGGAACTCGCGATGCTGGGTCTGGATGTCGGGCGGCACCAGGCGTCGGACCTGCTCGGTCGCGTCCGCGAGCACGCTCCGCATGGCCATGTACAGCCGATCGACCTCGTCCTCGCTCAACGAGCTCCGCCGCCGCCGCGGCGCGAGGCGCGCCTCCCACAGGATCTCGTCCGAGTAGGCATTCCCAATGCCCGCCACGAAATGGCTGTTGCGCAGCAGCGACTTCAGCTCGCCCGGGTGGCGACGGATCCGCCGCCGAAACTCCTCGAGGGTGAGCGCGGGGTCGTCGGCATCGGGCCCCATCTCGGACCACCCGGGGATCGCGTCCAACCCGTCGGGGGCGACGAGGTACAGCTTGCCGAGCATCTCGCGATCCACGTACCGAAGCTCGCCGCCATCCTCAAACCGCAGCCGAAGGCCGGTCCGCGCCCGGACGCGAGCTCCGCTGCCGTCGTGCAGCCAGAAGCGCCCGGCGAGCATCGGGTTGGCTGCGAGAATCCTCGCCGCATCGCCGTCGGCCTCGAAGGGGAGGAGCAGGAATTTTCCGCGGCGGCTCGCCCGGCCAACCGAGGTGCCGACCAGGTCGGCCAGCTCTTGCGGGGTCGCTCGCAACAGGATCGGCGTCGGAGCCGATGCGTCCGCGACTCGCCGGCCGCTGGCGCGACGCGCCAGCTCTTCGGCGACGACCGTCAGATCCGGAAGCTCAGGCACGGGGGCGGCCCATTGACGGTATGGTATGCTCCACCGGCTCTGTGACCAACAACCGCATAGCCGTGTGCGGATGCGTTCGTACTCGAGCCTGTAGGAGGAGCACCCAAATCGCCTGATTAGCAGCTGGGAAGCAACCCCTGAGGATTGAGGAACGAGACGCTCTCCGTACCGCGGAGGGCGTTGTTGGTGTCACGGGGACGATGTGGACAGGAGCGTATCTGTAACTTGACCGAAGAGAGCAAACCGGCCGACACGGAGAACGCCACGGCACAGCCCGCAGCTGACACGGCTGACGCCGCCGCAGCTGCCGACGCCGTCGCGCCCGCCCGGGGCGAGACTTCCGAGGACCCCGGCAAACCCGCACAGGAGGTCGCGCCCAGCGCGGAACCCGATGCGCCCCCGGATGCGCCTGCCGAGGAGGCTGCCAGTCCGGCGCCACTGGCTCAGGCGGAAGAGGCACCGGTTGCGGCGGCCGACGAGGCGCCACCCGCCCCGGTCGAGCCAGAGCCTGCAGCCGAGGCAGAGCCTGCAGCGGAGGCAGAACCTGCAGCCGAGGCGGATGCTCCGGTCGAGGAGCCAGCGCTCGCGGTGGCAGAGGCCGCAGCGCCCGAGCCCGCGGCTATCGAGGCGGCAGCGCCCGAGCCCGCGGCTGCCGACGAGCCGGCGCAGACGATGGCCGAGCTCCTCGAGAATCTCGACAACGACATCATGAGCCCGAAGCACGGCGACGTGGTGGAGGGCAAGATCGTCCGGATCGATCCGGACGAGATCCTCGTTGACTTCGGCGGCAAGAGCGAAGGCGTCGTGAGCAACCGCGAGCTCATGGGCCGCCGCCAGCGCGAGTCGGACGAGCAGCGCCCCGAGCTGCAGATCGGCGACGAGGTCCTCGTCTACGTGCTGCAGCCGGAGTCGCCCGAGGGCCATGCCGTGCTCTCGCTGCGACGCGCCGGGCTCGAGCGGAAGTGGCGCGCCATGCAGGAGCGCTTCGAGGCCGGCGAGATCGTCGAGGCCAAGGTCATCGACCACAACAAGGGCGGCCTCATCGTCGACCTCGGCGTGCGCGGATTCGTGCCCATCAGCCAGATCGTGGACTTCCCGCGCCGACCGCGCGACGAGCAGCCCCGAGACGCCGCCCAGGAGATCGCCGAGAAGCTTCAGCCGTTCGTGGGCCGCACCCTGCGCCTGAAGATCCTGGAGGTCAACCGCAAGGCGAACCGGCTCATCCTGTCGGAGAAGGTCGCCCTTTACGAGGAGCGACGCGAAAAGCGGGACGAGCTGTTCAGCTCGCTCCAGGTCGGGCAGCGCGTCAACGGCGTGGTCCGCAGCATCGCTCCCTTCGGGGTCTTCGTCGACCTCGGCGGCATCGATGGGCTGGTGCACAAATCGGAGCTGTCCTGGAACAAGGTCAACAATCCGGAGACCGCCCACTCCATCGGCGACAACGTCGAGGCGGAGGTCATCGACATCAACCACGAGCGTGGCCGTATCAGCCTCTCGATCCGCCGCCTGCAGCCCGATCCATGGCAGGAGTCGGTCTCGAAGTACAAGATCGGCGACGTCATCGAGGGGACCGTCACCAAGCTCGTGAACTTCGGTGCGTTCGTCCGTGTCGAGGAGGGCCTCGAAGGGCTGATCCACATCAGCGAGCTCTCGATGCAGCGCGTGGCCCATCCTGGCGACGTCGTGAAGGAGGGCGAGGTTGTTCGGCTCCGCATCATCAGCCTCGAGTCGGATCGGCATCGGCTGGGCCTGTCCCTGAAGCAGGCCGAAGAGCGGCCAGCGCCTGCGCCCGCGCCACGATTCGACGACCGTCCGCGACGCGGCGGGGGTGGCCGACGTGATCGTGGCTACCGCCCTGAGGATGCAATCCGCGAGCCCGACGAGGGGATCGACAACACGATGGCGGCCGCCTTCGCCGAGTCCGGACTGCTCGACCAGTTCCGGTCCAGTCAGCAGGCGCCGCCCGAGGCGGCACAGGGCGCGACTGTCGACGCCCCCGCTGTGGTGGCCGCCCCTGAACCGGCGGCCCCTGCCGAGGATGTGGCAGCGGTGCCCGCTGAAGAGGCCGCTCCTGCGGAAGCGGAGGCGCCGGCCGAGGCAGCCGCTCCGGAAGCAGAGGCGGCGGCCAAGGAGGAGGCAGCGGAGCCCGCCGAGGTAGCCGCTCCGGAGGCCGCTCCTGCGGAAGAGGCCGCTCCTGCGGAAGCGGAGGCGCCCGTCGAGGCAGCCGCTCCGGAAGCAGAGGCGGCGGCCAAGGAGGAGGCAGCGGAGCCCGCCGAGGCAGCCGCTCCGGAGGCCGAAGCCGCCGATGAGAAGGACAAGCCGACCGACAAGGACGAGCCCACCGAAAAGAAGGCGACGAAACAGGAGAAGGCGAAGGCCTGATCGAGAAACGCGGCTCGAAGCCGCCGGCCAGGCGCTCGTGAGGCGGATCCGTGAGGATCCGCCTCAGGCTTCGGCGGCAGGCAGAGGGCCAGCGAACGAGTACCAGCCGTAGTACCTATTGAAGGCACCGTCCATTGGTGGTGCCGTACACTCTGGATGACTCCCGCCGGCACAGAGCCTGCCGATGGGAGGGGAGCACGTGGGAAACCATGACCATGGACCGATTCGACAAGTTCACCGACCGGGCGCGAAAGGTCCTCACCCTCGCGCAGGATGAGGCCCAGCGCTTCAACCACAATTACATCGGTACCGAGCACCTCCTGCTCGGCCTCGTCCGCGAGGGCGAGGGCGTCGCGGCGCGCGTCCTCGAGAACATGAACGTCGAACTGTCCAAGGTGCGCACCGCCGTCGAGTTCATCATCGGCCGCGGCGACCGACCGGTGGTCGGCGAAGTTGGGCTCACCCCGCGCGCCAAGCGCGTCATCGAGCTGGCGATCGATGAGGCACGCCGCCTGGGCCACAACTACATCGGCACCGAGCACCTGCTGCTCGGCCTCGTCCGCGAGGGCGAGGGGATTGCCGCCGGCGTCCTCGAGAGCCTGGGCGTCAACCTCGACAAGGTCCGTCACCAGGTGATCCATGTCCTCAGCCAGTCCTCGAGCGTGTCTCCCGCCCAGGAGACGAAGAGGCCCAGCAAGACCCCCACACTCGACCAGCTGGGGATCAACCTGACGGACGCCGCCCGGGCGAACAAGCTCGACCCGGTCATCGGGCGGGAGAAGGAGATCGAGCGGGTCATCCAGATCCTCAGCCGTCGCACGAAGAACAACCCGGCACTGATCGGCGAGCCGGGGGTCGGCAAGACCGCCATCGCCGAGGGACTCGCGCATCGGATCGTGAGCGGCGACGTCCCCGAGACGCTCATGGACAAGCGGGTGCTGACGCTCGACATCGGGTCACTGGTCGCCGGCACGAAGTACCGCGGCGAATTCGAGGAGCGGCTGAAGAAGATCATCGAGGAGCTGCGATCGAGCAGCGATTCCGTCCTCTTCATCGACGAGCTCCACACGCTCGTCGGCGCGGGTGCGGCCGAGGGCGCCATCGACGCCGCGAACATCCTGAAGCCACCACTCTCGCGCGGGGAGCTGCAGTGCATCGGCGCCACGACCCTCGACGAGTACCGCAAGTACATCGAGAAGGACGCGGCGCTCGAGCGGCGCTTCCAGCCGGTCATGGTCGACGAGCCGACGGTGGACGAGGCGATGGACATCCTGTTCGGGATCCGGAGCCGATACGAGGAGCACCACCGGGTCACGATCTCCGATGAGGCTGTGCGCGCCGCGGTCGACCTCTCGGTGCGCTACGTGGCTGACCGCGCGCTCCCGGACAAGGCGATCGACCTCATCGACGAGGCCGGGTCGCGGGTGCGGCTGCGGAAGGCGTCCGCCCCGCCCGAGATTCGCGAGGCGCAGCGCGACCTCGAGGAGGTGACGCGCCAGAAGGACGAGGCGATCGCGAACCAGGACTACGAGGCGGCGGCCCGGCTCCGCGATGAGGAGTCGCAGGGCAAGGAGAAGATCGAGAAGATGCGCGACGCCTGGCACGAGGAGGTCGCCAAGGAGACGCCGGTCGTCACCGAGGAGGACATCGCGCAGGTCGTCAGCATGTGGACCGGGATCCCGGTCATCCGCATCAGCGCCGAGGAGTCCGAGCGGCTGCTGCACATGGAGGAGGCACTTCACAAGCGCGTCGTCGGCCAGCAGGAGGCGATCGACATCATCTCCAAGGCGGTCCGTCGCGCGCGCGCCGGCCTGAAGGATCCGAAGCGACCGATCGGCTCGTTCATCTTCATGGGGCCCACCGGCGTCGGGAAGACGTACCTGGCCCGTGCCCTGGCCGAGTTCATGTTCGGCTCCGAAGACGCGCTGGTGAAGATCGACATGAGCGAGTTCATGGAGCGCCACAACGTGTCGCGTCTCGTCGGCGCTCCCCCCGGCTACGTCGGCTACGACGAGGGCGGCCAGCTGACGGAGGCCGTCCGTCGCAAGTCGTACAGCGTCGTCGTCCTCGACGAGATCGAGAAGGCGCATCCCGAGGTCTTCAACATCCTCCTCCAGATCCTGGAAGACGGACACCTGACCGATGCGAAGGGTCGCCGGGTCGACTTCCGCAACACGATCATCATCATGACCAGCAACGTCGGGGCGCAGCAGCTGGCGAAGGACACGAGCATCGGCTTCCGCACGGGCGGCTCGGTCGATGCCCAGGCGACCGCCGACTACGACCGGATGAAGGGGAAGGTCCTCACCGAGCTGAAGAACACCTTCCGCCCCGAGTTCCTGAACCGGATCGACGCCACGGTCGTGTTCCGCCAGCTGAGCCGCGAGGAGATCCGCGAGATCGTGGACATGCTCCTCATGCGGGTCACGCAGCAGCTGACCGGTCAGCAGATGGAGCTCGTGGTGACCGATGCCGCCAAGGACTCGATCATCGAGAAGGGATACGACCAGTCGTTCGGGGCCCGGCCGCTTCGGCGAGAGATCCAGAACCAGATCGAGGACCCGCTCGCCGAACAGATGCTGATGGCGAGCTTCGAGTCGGGCGACACGATCGTCATCGACGCGAATCCCGAAGGCGGTCTCTCGATCGAGAAGGGGACGACGAAGCGCGAGCCGGTGAAGGCGGGCAAGTCCAGCTAGGCGGGGGCCTGATAACCCGCCGCTAATCGGCGGCGTGGCAAGATTGGCTGATGGCCGCCCCGCGCTCCGTCTACGTCTGCCAGCAGTGTGGCACCGAGTCCCCGAAGTGGGCCGGGCAGTGCCCGTCGTGCGCCGCGTGGAACACCCTCGTGGAGACGGTGGTCTCCCGTGGCCCCGCCCCGGCGCGGGCGCGCAAGCGGGCCGCGGACCTTGCCGGCGGTGCCGCGGTCTCTCCGATCGGCGAGGTCAGCAGCGCCGAGGCGCGACGCCTGAAGAGCGGCATCGGCGAGCTCGACCGTGTGCTCGGCGGCGGACTGGTGCCCGGCTCGATCGTCCTCTTCGGCGGAGATCCGGGGATCGGCAAGAGCACCCTCCTCCTCCAGCTCGCCGGCCGTTTGGCGGCGGCGGGAAGCAGCGCCCTGTACGTGACCGGCGAGGAGTCTGCGGCGCAGGTACGGGGCCGCGCGGAACGGGTTGGCGCGGTCGTCGACGGGCTCGGCCTGGTGGCGACGACCGATCTCCTGACGGCGGTCGGCGCGATCGCGGGCCACGCGCCGGCGCTGGCGGTCGTGGACAGCGTCCAGACGATGGCCAGCGAGGAGCTCGGCGGGCCGGCGGGGAGCGTGGGCCAGGTACGCGAGGTGGCGGCCCGCATGGCCGAGGTGGCAAAGGGGAGCGACACCGCGATCGCCCTCGTGGGTCACGTGACGAAGGAGGGAACGGTGGCCGGGCCGCGCACCCTCGAGCATCTCGTGGATGCCGTGATCTACCTCGAGGGGGAGCGGCTGGGCGCGACCCGCCTGCTGCGCGCGGCAAAGAACCGGTTCGGATCGACCGACGAGGTCGGCGTGCTCGAGATGCGGGGCGATGGGCTGGTCGAGGTGCCGGACGCGTCCCGCTTCTTCCTCGAGTCGGAGCAGCCGCCGGTCGCGGGCAGCGCCATCACCATCGCCGTCGAGGGGACGCGGCCGCTCGCGGTCGAGATCCAGGCCCTCGTGGCGCCGTCCGGCTCCGGGTCGCCTCGCCGCGCAACCACGGGGGTGGACGTCAACCGGGTGCTCATGCTCATCGCCGTCCTGGCCCGGCACGCGGGGCTCAATCTGACGGGTCACGACGTGTACGTGAACGTCGCCGGCGGGCTGCGCATCGAGGAACCCGCCGCCGACCTGGCGGTCGCCGCAGCGCTCGCCTCTTCGCTCCGCGAGCGGCCGGTGCGCAGCGGCACGGTCCTCGCCGGCGAGCTCTCCCTGTCGGGCCGGCTGCGATCCGCGGTGCGTGTCGACCGGCGATGGTCCGAGGCCCAGCGGCTCGGGTTCGAGCGGCTGATCAGCGGTCCGACCCGCGGCCCGGGGCGGTCCGCGATCGGCATCGTCGAGGCGACCGATGTGCGCGCGGCGCTGTTGGCGGCGCTGGCCGAGGGCTAGCCGGGGGCCATTCGAGGAGATTGCTCCCCGCCGAGGGTGCGTGCTAAGGTGACCGCCCCTGCGGGCAGGGGACGCGGCACGCGTGCCTTCATTTGCTTCATTTCGCCGCGTGATCTCAATTCATATCGGACTCATCGGTCCATGACGAAGATCATCCAGCTGGTCGGAGCCCTGCTGGGGACCATCTTCGGGTTCGGCCTCGGGCTCCTGATCCTCGATCGCCTCCCCGGCGTGGTGAGCGCGCAGAACCGGGGTGCCTTCCTGATGGCGATGGTCGCCGCCTCGCTCCTGTTCGGCTACCTCTCGGTCCCCTACGTCACCGTCTATCCAGCGCGCTGGACGGTCGACCGCATCGCGGCGACCAGCGCGGCCGAGTACGCGCTCGGGGTGGCGGCGCTCATCGTCGGCCTGCTGATGGGGCTCCTGGTCGGCGTCCCGCTGGCGGCCCTGGGCGGGACGCTCGGCTCCCTGCTGCCGCCGCTCGTCTCCGTGGTCCTGGCGGTCGGCCTGCTGTGGGCCACCGAGTACAAGCGCGAGGATCTGATCCCGGCGTTCGCGGGGATCATCCCGGGTGTGCGGAGGGGTTCAGGCTCGCACCAGATCGTGGTCGATACCAGCGCGGTGATCGACGGGCGGATCGTCGACATCGGGCATTCGGGGTTCATCCTCGGGACCCTGGTGGTGCCGCGTTTCGTGCTCGACGAGCTGCAGCGCATCGCCGATTCGCCTGACGCGCTGAAGCGCAACCGCGGCCGGCGTGGGCTCGAGATGCTGGCCGCCCTGCAGAAGGACTCGATCAGCCCGGTCGTCATCGATGACGCGACCTATCCGGAGGTCGGCGAGGTGGACGCCAAGCTCGTGGCATTCGCCCGCGACCACGAGGCGGCGATCATGACGAACGACTTCAATCTCAACCGGGTCGCCGAGCTGCAGGGCATCCGGGTGCTGAACATCAACGAGCTCGCGAACGCGGTGAAGGCGGTCGTGCATCCCGGCGAGGAGATGAGCGTGAAGATCATCCAGGAGGGCAAGGAACCCGGGCAGGGTGTCGGCTACCTCGAGGATGGGACGATGATCGTGGTCGAGGGCGGCAGCAGGTTCATGGACTCCGAGGTCGGCATCAGCGTCACCCGCGTGCTGCAGACGGTCGCCGGCCGCATGATCTTCGCCCAGCCGCGCGAGGCGGAGTGAACCAGCCGGTCGCCGCGGTGCTGGTGGCGGCCGGCCAGAGCCGCCGATTCGGCGCCGACAAGCTCTGGGTCGACCTCTGGGGCCGCCCGGTCTGGCGCTGGGGACTCGACACCCTCCTCTCGGTGCCGGGCATGACGCACGTGGTGGTCGTGGCGCCGGAAGATGCGGTTGACCGCTTCGCGGCCGCCATCCCCGAGGTTGCGAGGGACCAGTGTCTCGTCGTGGCCGGCGGCTATGAACGGACCGATTCGGTGGTGGCCGGGATCGCCGCCCTCACCGCGGCCGGCGTCGCCGACGACACCCCCGTCCTCGTCCATGACGCGGCGCGTCCCGCGGCCGGGCCGGAGCTCATGGTCCAGGTCGTCGCGGCAGTCCGCGCCGGCACCGGCGCGGTGCCGGTGGTGCCCGTCCCCGACTCCCTGAAGCTCGTGGACCCGAGTCAGCGGATCACCGGCACCGTCGACCGAGGAGCGGTCTTCGCGGCGCAGACCCCACAGGGCGCCACGCTGCGCCAGATGCGCGCCGCCATGGAGGAGACGCACGCCTGGGGGCGTACGGCGACCGACGAAGCGGAGGCGATGGCTGCCGGCGGCATCGCCGTGCGTGCGGTGGAGGGCCAGCCGAACAATCGCAAGCTGACTGAGCCGGGCGACGACGCCATGCTCCGCGGCCTGCTCGCCGCCTGGTCGGTGCCGGTCTCCGCGCCGGCGGTGGCCGAGGGTGTCCGGGCCGGCATCGGCTTCGACGCCCACCGCCTGGAGCCCGGGCGCGCACTGAAGCTCGGCGGTTTGAGCTGGGCGAGCGATGTCGGGCTCGCCGGGCACTCGGACGGCGACGCGGCGCTCCACGCGGTCATCGATGCCCTGCTCGGGGCGGCTGGGCTCGGCGACGTCGGAACGCTCTACCCTCCCGACGACGAGCGCTGGTCGGGCGCCGACTCCGCCGACCTGCTCCGGGGCGCCGTCGAGCGGCTGGCCGCAGCCGGCTGGCGCCCGACCTCGCTGGACCTCGCGATCATCTCGCGGCGCACGCCGATCTCCACACGGCGCGAGGAGCTCGTCAAGCGGCTCGCCGAGCTGACCGGCCTCCCACCCGCGGCGATCAGCGTCAAGGGCACGACCTCCGACGGTCTCGGTTTCGCGGGCGACGAGGGGATCGCCGCCATCGCCGTCGCCACGATCACCGCGTGAGCGAGTGGATCGGGGGTCGGCGTCCGGTGGCGGAGGCGCTCCGCGCCGGCAGAGCGGCCTCGCGGCTCCTCGTCTCGCGAACGGCTCGCCCCAGCCCCGAGCTCCGCACGGTGCTCGCGCTCGCGCACGCGGCAGCGGTTCGGGTCGAGGCGGTGAGCGGCGACGCGATCCGGCAGCTCGCGGCCTTCGACGGCCACCAGGGCGTGCTCCTCGAGGTCGGAGAGCGACGCTGGTCGGATCCCGGGGAGATGCTCGGCACGGCCCGGGCGGAGGGCCATGACCCGTTGATCCTCGTGCTCGAGCACCTCCAGGATCCGGTGAATCTCGGCGCGCTGCTGCGTTCCGCGGAGGCAGCGGGTGTCGACGGCGTCGCGTTTCCCGAACGCGGGGCGGCGCCCCTCTCTGCGGCGGCGGTGAAGGCGAGCGCCGGGGCCAGCGAGCACCTGCGCCTCGCGCGGGTCGAGAGCCTGGGTCAGACGCTCCGAGAGCTCCAGTCCGCCGGCTTGCGGCTCGTCGCAGCCGACCAGGACGCGGAGGCCGTCGCCTGGGACTCCGACCTGCGAGGGCCGATCGGGGTGATCGTCGGCAGCGAGGGCAGCGGGATCAGCGGCGCGACCCGCCGCCGCTGCGACCTCCTCGTTCGGTTCCCAATGGCAGGGAGCGTGGCCAGCCTGAACGCGGCGACCGCCGGAGCCCTCCTCCTCTTCGAGGTTCGCCGCCAGCGGGCGGCCAGCTGAAAGTACCAGCCGGGTACTCCACCAGACTCCACTCCGGCAATTTTTCGTCGCCGCCGCGCATGCCGGACAAACACGGGTGACGATTTCGCCACTAGGAATGACGCCCCCGCCGGGGGACGATTCGGCCATCCCCGGACCGAACCCGGGGGCTCGAAACGGCTACGCATGTGATAGGACGAATGAAGCGACTGACCCGGACTCTCCCGCTCGCGCTCGCACTGCTGCTCGCCACGCCATGGTCGGCGCTCGCCGACAACCTCGTGGCCGATGGAGACGGCGTGGCTCCGATCGCGACCTCTCAGCTGAACTACGGCGACGTCTGCCTCGGCCATGCGACCGATGCAGTCGTCGCGGTGGCGGTGCGCGCCGCGAGCCACCCCGGCCCGAAGAACGCCGTGTACGCCAGCTCCTCACCGATCGTCGGCGCCGTTGAGTCGGTGAACAAGCCGCAGCTGTCTGCGACGGTCGCGCCCGACCTGGTGTGGACGCCGGCCGACTGGCAGACGGTCGCGAACAACGCGCTCGCCGGCACCTTCAGCGCGACGGTGACCCTGACGCCGGACGCGCTGGGCAAATTCAGTGGCCGGGTCCGCTTCCGCGCCGATGGGGTAAATGGCCACAACGGCCACGCGCTGACCCGATATGTGAACCTCCAGGTGCGTGCCAAGGTTGTCGACTGCGACGGCCCGGTGCTCAGCCTGCCCGCTGACCAGGTCGTCGAGGCGACTGATTCGGCTGGAGCGGTCGCCACTTTTGCTGCGCCGACCGCGACCGATGCCGCCGATGGGCCTCGACCGGTCGTCTGCGACGCGGTCTCCGGCGCGACGTTCCCGCTCGGTGACACGACGGTGACCTGCAGCGCCACCGACAAGGCCGGGAACCTCGGCAGTGGCCAGTTCACCGTGAGCGTCGTCGACACGACCGCCCCGACTCTCAGCGGCGTGCCCGGAGACCAGGTCCTTGAGGCCACCGGCCCCGCGGGAGCGGATGCCTCCTTCGCCGATCCGGTCGCGACAGACCTTGTGGACGGCCCGCTGCCGGTGACCTGCGATCTCCCGTCGGGCTCGACGTTCCCGCTCGGGGATACTTCGGTGACCTGCAGCGCCACCGACAACGCCGGCAACTCGAGCGGCGGCGGTTTCACCGTGCGCGTCGTCGACACGACCGCCCCCACGTTGGACGGAATGGCGGACGTGAACGCCGAGGCCACCGGCCCCGCGGGAGCGGATGTCTCCTTCGCCGATCCGGTCGCGACAGATCTCGTCGACGGACCGCTCCCGGTGACCTGCGATCTCCCATCGGGCTCGACGTTCCCGCTCGGTGACACGACGGTGACCTGCAGCGCGGTGGACGCCGCTGGCAACGGGAGCAGCGCGGACTTCACCGTGAGCGTGACCGCGCCTGCGACTGACCCGGGCCCGGAGCCCTCGTCGGAGCCCGCGGCGGGCAGCACCCCCAGCGACCCGCCCTCGGCGGATCCCGCCCCGAGCCCCACCCACGAGCCAGAGCAGATGGTCAGCGACGCGACGAGCCTGCCGGCACAGGGCACGCCTGGCGCGACCCAGCTCCCGGACACCCGGCTCCCCGCTCCGGCGGGCACCGCGCCGATCGCTCTCCTTGGCATCCTGCTGCTGGTTGCCGCCGGTTCGCTCGGCGTCGCACGGATGCGGCCCCGGAAGGCGGCCGGCGGCCAGGGCGCCGCCTCTCGCTGCTAGACTCGGCGCCGGGCCGACGTAGCTCAACGGTAGAGCAGCGGTTTTGTAAACCGCCGGTTGTGGGTTCGATTCCCTCCGTCGGCTCCAAATACTGCTCGCCACGGTGCAATCGAAGCACCGCGACGTCTTTGTCCGACGGGCGTATCGGCCCGGGGTGCGACCGCTAGGGCAGCGAGCCGAGGACCTGTTTCGCGGCGTACTTCAGCTGGTCGTCGGAAGGAGTGGTCCCCAGCAGGTAGACGATGTCGAAGAACGTCTTCCCGTCGAGCACGTAGATGCCGCCGGTGTTCAAGACGCTCGCCGGCGCGCGACCGATCACCGCCATGTCAGCGAAGCCCGGCACCTGCGTCACAGCGCCAGCCTGCTGCACGTCGGTCAGGCTACCCGTGTACGCGGCCTGTGCGGTGGCACTGTCCGGGGCGATGGCGAGCTGCAGCGTGATGCTGCCGCTCGGGGCGTTCTGCCACACGCACTCGACGGCTCCGCCGGACATCGGGTGGACCTCGCCGGGGCCGTAGGAGACGCCGTTGATATCTGAGGCCTCTGCGTCTGTCAGCAGCATGCACGGGTTGATGGCCACCTGGCTCGCGGTGGCCGAGCTCGCGGCGACCGACTCAGATGGCTGGACGCCACCGCTGAGTGGCGTGGGCGATGCGGTCGGAGCGGGCGCTTCGGAGGCCGCGGCGCTGGCAGGCGCTGACCCCGCGGTGCCGCTTGGGCTGGCGCTGCTCGAGGAACACGCGGCAACTGTAAGCGCCACCGTGAGCGCCGCCGCCGCGCGGAAATGCCGGGCCATGGTCGCGTGCCTCCATGCCGTGACGGCTCCGGTCGCTTGGGCGGCCCGCCACTCGGTGGGCGCAATCGGGTGCGCGCAGTATGCCACCGAGTGAGCGTTGCGAGCAGCAAGTGACACCCCGCGCGATCTCGGCGCCGTTGGGCTGCGCTTTCTGCGAATTCCTGAGGCAGCCGCGTCCGCGGGATTAGGTCTGCCAGAGGGTGGTGCGTCGCCGAGCGTAGAATCGGGTGCCCGCAAGGGAACGAATGACCACGGTGGTTGAGGAGAAGCGAATTGGCCGATCAGACCGGCAGCGACGACCAACCAATCGGATGGCGCGGCGTCGCCCAGGACACACCGGTGCGGAGCTCCGATGGAGAGACGGTCGGGACACTGTCAGACCTTCTTGGTTCGGATCAGGAGGACATCTTCCACGGGATCGTGGTCCAGCTGGGGCGGTTCGGGCATCGAGTCTTCGTCCCCGCCGACCAGGTCAGCCTCCTGAGCAGATCCCACGTGACCGTATCGCTGACCTCTGCCGAGATCGATGCGCTCCCAGAGCATGACGACGAGCGCCAGTTCGAGCTCGGCATCGTCGGGATCTTCCGCAAGCACCTCGGCTGGACTCGCGAGAAAGACCGCTAGGGAACACTGCCCAGCGTGCCGACGATTGTCGGTCCGCCTCCTTCGCTACGCCGTGCTCGGCGCGTGAGCCTTCAACAGGGAGATGTCCGCGGGGAGCCTTCTCATGGCCCGCACCAGGCGCAGGGCGAGAATCGCGACAAGCAGGATGCGAACGACCGCCCTCACCCTGTCCCGGGTCGTGATGATCGTGGATTCGGTCTCCGATGGGCGGCGGCGCGCCTTGAACACTGGCATGGTTCCGTCCTCCTGGTTGATGCCCTCGCCAATGGTCAGTGGCCACAGCCTGAGGGGCAAGAGCCGGTCGTCACATGAGCCGTCAGTTGACGATCTCCATCGGCTCGATGCCGGACAGGGGTCCGTCCGCGTGCGGCCTCGTGAGCTCGGGCTCGGGACCGCGGTCCGACTCCCGGGCCGCGTATTCGGCCTCCAACTGCGCGACGAGCTCGGGAAAGGCGCCCTGCAGAGCCTGCCCGTACGCAGGGCCGATCCCCGCCATCAGCGTCATCTCGCGCTTGGTCTTGGGCGGTGCGAAGCGGATGTGGACGATGGTCCCCGACGACGTCGGCTCAAGCTCGATGGTGTGCAGGACCTTCACGGGCCCGCCGGGTGTATCGAGGATCGTGCGATCGGTGACGTAGTCGTACGGGCGCCAGTCGAGGATCTCCTCGATCACGGCGTCCTTGCCGTGCATGCAGTGGTTGGCCGAGCCGGGGCCGCGCCGGCCGCCGGTGGCACCCTGCACCGAGACCTCGGTCACCCACGGCTGCCAGGTCATCCGCTGCCCCGGCCGGGTGAGGAACTCCCAGGCGACTTGGGGAGGCACGTCAACCGGCAACGCCAGGTCGAGGATCGCCTCGTTGGACGTGACTCGGACCCGCCCGCGCGCCTCCTCCTCCTGCCAGCGCCGCTCGAGGTCGTGCGCCCACGCCGGCACGTCCCCGATCCGGTCGTAGCGCTCGGTGATCGGCCGCATCCCGAGCGCGGCCGGGTCGATCTCCGTGACGTCGATGCATTGCTGGGTGATGAGCGCGTAGGCGTCGACGCCGAGCTTCTCGACGACCTCGTTCTTCAGCAGGCGGTGGACGACGATCACGTCGGATCCCAGCAGCTCCTGGCGCCCGGCGACCTTCTGGACGATCGCCTCCCCGTGGTGCACGACGAACTTGAGGTCAAGGTCGGGGATCTGGGCGCAGGCGTTGCATTCGCAGGATGTCGCCTGGCGGACGTCGCGCCGGCGTCGCCGGAATCCGAAGTAGCAGCGCTCGATCGTGTCGAGGAGCATCGACCCATCGATCTTCTCCGCCGGCATGGCGGCGAAGGCGGCATCCCCCTCGAGCTTCGCCAGCCGGAAGCTCGGCCGCAGCGCGCTGACGACGGCGCCGATGAGGTCGGCGAGGATGTCCTGCGCGTGATCCAGCTCGACGTCGGCCAGGTATCCGGTGTACCCGGAGATGTCGGCGATCAGGAAGCAGGTCGGTTGCGGTGCGGAGGGCATCGCTCCTTTGGCAGCGGCATGGGTCGGGAGGTGCCAACTATACCGCCCGGTCGAG
The DNA here is from genome assembly GCA_963837425.1 of uncultured Chloroflexia bacterium. Classification (GTDB taxonomy): domain Bacteria; phylum Chloroflexota; class Limnocylindria; order QHBO01; family QHBO01; genus CAWINH01. The sequence goes on along the minus strand of CAWINH010000005.1, from coordinate 161,140 downwards.
CCTCGATCAGCCTCACCGCGGTTGGGGAGAGGGCGCAGAATGACCTTCCCATGCAGGGAGCAACGCCTCGACGAGGGCTGCGCTGGCTCGCGATCCTGCTGCCGGTGGCGGTGATCGCGGGCGTGGAGCTCGTGGCCGACTGGGTGCTCGACCCATTTCTGCCGTTCCCGCTCGATACCGCCGTCGTGACGCTCGCCGCACTCGCGATCATCGGCGTCATGGTCGTCGTCGTCTCACGCCGGATCGACCTGCTCAGTGGGGCTCTCGAGCTGCGCACCGGCGAGCTCGAACGCACGGAGGCTCAGGCGCGTGCGCTCCACCAGCTCGGCGTGACGATCGCGGCCGCGCACGATCTCGACACCGTCCTGCGCTCCGTTGCCGACCGTGCGCGGGCGCTCCTGGCAGCCGACGTGGCCTTCGTGCTGTGGCCGGTCCGCCCGGATGGCGCCTCCATGGCGGTCACCAGTGGCCCGGCCGAGGCGTTCGCACCACCCGAGGATCCGACGTCGAGCGAGCCCATGGACCACCTCGCAACCGAGTACCGCGCCCTGCTGCTGGCGGCCCCGCTCCGGCGCGGCGGCGAGACGATCGGCTCGCTGGCCGTCGCCGCGCGCTCGCGCCGATCCTTCTCCGTCGAGGACGTCGAGATCCTCTCGTCGATCGCGAACCAGCTGGCGTTGGCAATCGAGAACGCCCGCCTCGAGCGGCAGCTCCGGGAGCTGGCGGTCCGGGGGGAGCGCGAGCGGATCGCCCGCGAGATGCACGACGGCCTTGCGCAGGTGCTGGGTTACGTGAACACGAAATCGCAGGCGGTGGAGGAGCTTCTCGCATCGGACCAGACCGATGCGGCTCGCGCCCAGCTCGCCGAGCTGGCGGCCGCCGCGCGGTCGATCTACGTCGACGTCCGCGAGGCGATCCTCGGTCTCAGCACGCCGGTCACCGCCGAGCGCGGCCTGCTCGGCGCCCTCGAGGACTACGCGACGCGCTACGCGGAGGCCTCGAAGATCGCGACACGAGTCCGCGCCAGTGCCGAGGTGGCCGGCATGGAGCTGGCGCCGGAGACCGAGGCCCATGCCTTCCGGATCGTCCAGGAGGCGCTCACCAACGTCCGCAAGCACGCGGACGCCCGCCGGGTGGAGGTGAGCGTCGAGGCCCGGGACGGCGAGCTGCGGATCTCCGTCGCGGACGACGGGCGGGGCTTCGAGCCGATCGAGCACCGCCCGACCGCGGCCTCCGACGCGTGGCTCGGCTACGGGCTGAACGCCATGCGCGATCGCGCGGCGGCGATCGGCGGCTCGTTGGAGGTCGCCAGTGGCGAAGGGGCCGGAACGACGGTGACCGTCTCGCTGCCAGCGGGCCGGACGCAACTGCCGGAGCGCGAGTGATGCGGGTCCTCCTCGCCGATGACCACGCGCTGGTACGGGACGGCATCGCCTCGTTGCTGCGGGCCTGGGGTCATGAGGTGGTCGGGCAGGCGTCGGACGGCTCGGAGGCGATTGAGCTCGCCGAGCGTCTGACTCCGGACCTCGTGCTGATGGACGTCCGGATGCCGGTTGCCAGCGGCCTCGATGCGACGCGCGAGATCACCGCCCGCCACCCCGGCATCGCGATCGTCATGCTCACCGTCAGCGAGGAGGAGAGCGACCTGTTTGCGGCAATCAAGGCGGGAGCGCAGGGATACCTGCTGAAGAACCTCGAATCCGCGCAGCTGCGCGCGATGCTCGAGGCGGTGCAGCGCGGCGAGCCGGCGATCACTCCCGCCACGGCGGCGCGCATCATCGACGAGTTCGGCCGGCACGCCCGGGATCCCGCCCCGGATCCTGATCGCCTCACCGATCGCGAGCTCGACGTCCTGCGCCTCGTGACCGCCGGCCTGCGGAACAAGGAGATCGCGGCTCGCCTCGAGATCAGCGAGAACACCGTGAAGTACCACCTCGGCCACATCCTCGGCAAGCTGCACGCCCAGAGCCGCACGGAGCTCGCGGCGCGGGCCGTTCGAGAAGGGCTGGTCGTCGAGTCGCCGGGCCCGGATTCGGGGTCGACGTCCTGAGCGACCGGGCCGGATGGCCCGGGACAAGCGGCCTGTCGCGACCCACCCGTTCGAGTGGCAGCCACCCGTACCGACGCGTGTCGCGGCCATCGAGCGCCCCCGCGATCCTTGTGAGGAGGTTCCCCACGAGGAGCAGCCATGGGCTACCAGATCACGATCGACCACGGCAATTGCATCAACTGCGGCGTGTGCATGGACGTCTGCCCGGTGCAGGCGCTCGATATGAGCCGCCCCGAGCGCGGCGGGCCGGAGACGGGTGGAACCGGGTCGCCGTTCAACTGGATGATGGAGCACCCGATGCAGGTGGGAGAGTGCATCGGCTGTTCGATCTGTATCCGCGAGTGCCCGACCGCGGTGATGACGCTCGACGCCGTCGATGGGCAGGTGCCACTGGCGCCGCTGCCCGGGCCCGTCTTTCCGCCGCAGCCGGTGAGCGGCTGGATCCCACTCTCCGAGGTGACGCGCGAGTCGCTGAAGCCGACCCATGCCTCGCCGTTCGACGGGCTGGCCGATTGGTCGACCCGCGAACGGCCCGAAGGCTGGCAGGTGTGGACGACGATGGTCGCCCCGCGCCAGGAGACGCCACGGGCGCCGTGCCAGACGGCCTGTCCGGCGGGAACCGATGCGGGCCGCTACATCGGCCTGATCGGCGAGGGGCGCTACGACGAGGCCTACGCGGTCGCCGCCGAGGTGAACCCGTTCGCGTCGGTGTGCGGCTGGATCTGCACCGCTCCATGCGAGTCGGTCTGTCGCCGGGGGACACTCGATCAGCCGATTGCGATCCGCACCCTGAAGCGGTTCGCGGCCGAGCACGGGACCCTTCCGGAGATCCCGCCGCCCGCCCGTCGCCGAGCGGAGCGGGTGGCGATCGTCGGTGGCGGGCCGGCCGGCATGTCGGCGGCCTACTACCTCGCCCGGCTCGGCTACCCGACCACGGTCTTCGAGGCGATGCCGGTCCCCGGCGGCATGATGTCGATCGGCATCCCGGAGTACCGTCTCCCGCGTGAGGCGCTCCGCGCCGAGATCGACCGCATCGTGGGGCTCGGGGTCGACCTCCGGCTGAACGCCGCCATGGGGCGGGACTTCTCGCTCAGCGACCTCGAGCAGCAGGGCTACCAGGCCATCTTCCTCTCCACCGGCGCTCCGAAGAGCCGTCGGCTCGGGGTGCCCGGGGACGACCTCCGCGGCGTCATCCCGGCCACGTTCTTCCTCAAGCAGGTGAACCTCGGCGAGAAGCCGCGTCTCTCCGGCCAGGTGGTCGTGGTCGGCGGCGGCAGCACCGCCATGGACGCGGCTCGCTCCGCCCTGCGCAGCGGGGCGGCCGGCGTCTCGGTCCTGTACCGGCGCGGGCGCGCCCAGATGCGGGCCCAGGCCGAGGAGATCGAGGCTGCCGAGCACGAGGGGGTCGAGGTTCGGACCGGGGTCGTCGTGACCGAGGTCCGGGGCCAGGATGGGCGTGTCACGGAGCTGCGCGTCGTGCGCCAGGAGCCCGGCGAGGTGGCCGAGAACTGGGTCGACGTGCCGGGTTCCGACACCGGGATGCCGGTGAGCACCGTACTGGTGGCGATTGGCGAGGAGCCGGATCCCTCGATCCTGCCGGAGGGCGCCGGGATCGAGATCAGCGCGTTCGCGGGCATCGTTGCCGACCCGCGCACGCTGGCCACGGGCCACGCCGGCGTGTTCGCCGGCGGCGACGTCGTCTCCGGACCCAAGACGATCATCGACGCGGTGGCGTCCGGCCGGCGTGCCGCGGCGGCGATCCACGAGTACCTCTCGGGAGCCGTCGACGGCGAGCGGGAGATCTTCGAGACGGTCCGCTACCGCACCGCGCCCGACCCCAGCCTCGAGCTGGACCTGGCGACCCGTCCGCGGGCCGCAATCGGGGAGCGAGCGTACGAGTCAGGCTCTTTCGTGCCGACCCAGGTCGGCTTCGACGAGGCCACCGCGCATGCCGAGGCCGGTCGCTGTTTCCGCTGCGACGCGGTCTATCGCTGTCCGACGGTCACCGTCGCGTCGGGTCGCGGACGGCCGGGCGCATCGACGGCAGCGCCTGGCTCCGATACAGGGCCTGCCCGTGAAGCATCGACGTCCAGATCTCAGGCGTCTCCAGGAGGACAGCAATGACCATCGAACAGGTATCGGGCTTCTTCGACGCCGGCGAGGCCTTCGTCGAGGGAACCATTGGCGCGGCGCTGGTGGCCATCTGGCTGCTCACCGTGGCGCTCCACCTTGCGCGCCCCTACATGGTCGCGAACGTGCGGAAGTTCACGCTGCGGCTCGGGGCCGACCTGTGGTGGATCATCTACGTCGCGCTGCGCGACATCCTGCTGCTGCAGGTGTTCCTGGGCAGCTTCATCTTCTTCTACCCCGACGTGGTGAGCAACCAGGACCTGCCGATCACCGGCAGCGTGGCGGCGGTCTGCGCGTTCGGCGCTCTGCTCCTCAAGCTCGTCTCGAAGGGGGAGAACGACGTTCGCAACATTCGCTGGCAGACGATCCTCATCGGTGCCGGCGCGGTCCTCTACCTGGTTCCGTACCTGCTTGGCGTCCAGCTCACGGAGATCGACAACAGCGTGGCGAGCCAGCTGGCCTCGATCCTCGTCTCGTCGCAGAACCCCGGATGGGGCCTGTGGCTGAGCTACCTGTCCGCACTCGCGGTCGGGATCATGGGCATCTACGCCGTCGTCTACAACCTGCGCCAGGCCGCACCGCGGCCCAAGGCAGCCGCGCCATGGAAGGGAGAGACACATGTCAGCTGACGATCTGGCCACCGCCCTGACCCACGGAGGCTCGGGATGGTTGGTCCTGTCGCTCGCCGCGGTGCTGCCCATCCTGTGGGCGTTCACCCTGGCCCTGCACTTCGCCCGCCCGTACGTGATCCGCTTCCTCCAGACCCTGACGCTCCGGTTCGGCGGCGACGTGTGGTGGCTCTCGTACGTCCTGATCCGGGACGGGCTGATGCTGCTGACACTGGCGCTGTCGATGGTCTTCCTGATGCCGAACCTCTATATCGGGCTCGGCCTCCCGATCACGGCGCCGCTGGCCACGGTGGGTCTCTTCTGGGCATTGATGATCAAGCTGCTCCGCGACGCCGACGACGACCCGGTCGCGTGGCGCTGGGTGAGCATCGTGCTCGTGATCTCCTCGGTGCTGTACATCATTCCGCAGGTCTACGGCCTCGAGGCCGCGGACCAGGTGGATCGCCTGGACGGCTTCGGACTGGGCTGGATCCCCGGGGCGCTGAGCGCCGCCGACGAGGCGGGTGTGGCGAACCCGCTGGCCTGGCCGATCCTTATCGCCGCCATGGTGCTGGTCGGCCTTAGCGGGGCGTACCTGTTCTGGCGATTCATGTCCCGGATTGGAGCCGTGGAGGCCGAGGGCCAGGAGCCGGGGGCGATGCCTGCCGAGTCCTGACCGATGGCGGTCCGGGAGGTGCCTCGACTCCCGGACCGCTTCTCGCTTGAGCGCCGTTTCGGGGTCCGATATACTGCGCCCCCGATCGGCCGCGCACCACCGGCCGATCGAACGAGCAGTGGGTAGGTTGAGCAGGTGGTGAGCTCCGCTGACTGTAGATCAGCCGTCTTTCGACTGTGGGGGTTCGATTCCCTCCCTGCCCACCAGGTTCACTCCGGCGGCGGGCCCACGTAGCTCAGTTGGCAGAGCACTTCCTTGGTAAGGAAGAGGTCTCCGGTTCGAGCCCGGACGTGGGCTCCATCCCCCGATCCAGCGACGAGATTTGCGCAGATAACCTGAGAGTTGCGCCGAGACGACCTCACGCGGCATAGTGGACCACGCCGGTCAGGCCACGGGACCGGGGCCATGAGCTCCGCCGCCACAGGAGGCCTTAGTCGCCAGTGAACGCGAACGTCGTCCTGCCGTTCTGCTCGTCCGTCATCTCGCTCCTGTTCGCCGTCCTGGTCGCCGACCAGTGGTTCCGTCGGCGCCAGACGTATCAGCTGGTGTGGACGATCGGCCTGCTCTGGTACGGCATCAGCGCAGGTACCGAATTCCTCGGTGGGGCCTTCGGTTGGAGCGAGCCACTGTATCGGGCCTGGTACCTCATCGGCGCCGTCTACGTCGCCGGCTGGCTGGGGTTGGGGACCGCCTACCTGCTGGCCCGCACCCGGTTCGGCTTTGCGTTTGCCGTCTCGATGCTCCTTGCCGGGCTGTTCACCGCGCTCAGTCAGGTGAAGGAGAACTACGCGAACGCGGGCGCTGCGCCCCTCATCTACTTCGGCATCGCGGTGGCCGTGGCCATCGCGATCGCGGTGCTCGCCTTCCGTGGCGATCCGCGCTGGGCGCACGTCGCCGGCGCCACGATCGTGATCGGGAGCGGTGCCGCGGCGGTGATGGCGATCACGGCCTCGCTCCCGGCGCCGGGCTACTCGCTGGATCCGCAGACCCTTATCCCGACCGGCGAGCTGATGCCTGGCTACCTGCGCCTGCTCACCCCGTTCTTCAACGTCACCGGTGCGTTCTCGCTCGGACTGGGTGCGATCTACAGCGCGTACGTGTTCATGCCCAAGCGGCGCGTGATCCGCTACTCGCTGACGCCCGAGCACGGGATCGGCCGGTTCGTCGGGGCGCTCGTGCTGGCGCCGATCGCGATCGTCGTCAACTTCGTTGTGTCGCTGCCCGGCGCGGCCCGGGACCTCGTCCGCGGACGGCTCTCGAGCCGGGTCCCGGCCACCATCCTCATCGCGGTCGGCGCGACGATCCCGGCGTTCACCAGCGGCGCGAACCGGTTCGGGGCGACGAGCGCCTTCTTCGTCGGGGAGCTGCTGGGGATCGTGTTCCTCCTCCTCGGGTTCCTCGTCAGCATCGAGGTCTTCAGCGACATCCGGCTGCCGTTCACGCGAGTCGTGCTGGCACGGCGCGGGGCGAACCCGCCTGCCCCCGCGCCCGACGCGATGGAGACCAGCACTCCCCGGGGTTGAGCACCGGGGCGTGGCGCGACCCCGGAGTGTGGCATTCCGCCAGGGTGGCGCTCCGTGAGGGTGGCACTCCCTGGGGTGCGACCCCGGGGCCCCGTGTCATCCCCGCGCTCGATGCGCGGGATCCCGACGCCTGTTACGCGGTCCGGGGCGGGTGGCCCCCGGTCGCTGCCCCGCGCGGGTGGGGAGAGCGCGATGCCGGAGCGTCAGCGGTCCCCTCGAGCGTCACGCAGCGACGACAACGGCGAACGAACCGCCTCACATGCCCCGCGCACGGGCCGTTTCGTCACCGAGCGACGCCGACGGCGAACGAACCGGGCACTCCTTCGCCGATAGCGTCGCTGGCTGACTCCCGGCAGGGCGTGGGAGCTGGCGGCCAGGCGTCGGGGCTGACGCCAAGGTCGGGCTGACGCCAAGGTCGGGGCTGACGCCAAGGCGTGGGGAACTGGCGGCCATCAACGCGGATCGCGTTGACACCCCCCTCGGCGCAACCTAGAATCACCCGAGCTTCCCCCGGTGACCAGCCTTAGTTTCGCGTGGGCGGTATTTCGACGAGCGAACCGGGTGAGCGATGAGGACGAACCAACGTGGCCAAGGCCGAGAATCGACCCGTGATCAGCCTGGCGTGCACCGTCTGTCGGGAACGCACGTACAGCACGCGGAAGAACAAGAAGAACGACCCGGGGCGGCTCGAGCTGAACAAGTTCTGCCCGCGCTGCCGGCAGCACACGCTGCACCGGGAGACGAAGTAGCGAGGCGCTCGCATCGAAGTCGGTCATCGAAGTGTCGGTAGGGGTGTAGCTCAACTGGTAGAGCACTGGTCTCCAAAACCAGCGGTTGCAGGTTCGAGTCCTGTCGCCCCTGCCAGCTCATCCCCCCGGAGCGGCGCTCCTCACCGAAGCGGCGCTCGCAAGGAGTAGGCAGCCAGCCATCGTGTTCAATAACCTCCGCGAATACGTCACCGAGTCGATCTCCGAGCTCCGCAAGGTTGCGTGGCCGGATCGCCAGACGGTGATCAACCTGACGCTCATCGTGATCGCGGTCTCGGTCGCGGTGGGCGCCTACATCTCGATCCTCGACCTCGGCCTGCACGGCGTCGTGGAGAAGATCCTGGTCACCCAATGAGCGACGAGCAGACGCGCACCACGGAGGCGACGCAGGCGGCCCGACTGTCGCGCGAGGCGCCGCTCCCCGCCGACGAGGGCACCGGCAAGCACTGGTACGTGATCCACACCTACTCCGGCTACGAGAACAAGGTGAAGGCCAACCTCGAGCACCGCATCGAGTCGATGGGCGTCGAGGACCAGATCTTCCAGGTGCTTGTGCCCATGGAAGAAGAGATCGAGATCAAGAACGGCCAGCGGCAGACCGTCAACAAGAAGGTCTTCCCCGGCTATGTCCTCGTCGAGATGGTGATGAGCGACGAATCGTGGTACGTCGTGCGCAACACCCCGGGCGTCACGAGCTTCGTCGGCTCGGGCAATCGGCCGACCCCGCTCATGGAGAACGAGGTCAAGAAGATCCTCAAGCAGATGGGGGTCGAGGCACCGAAGTTCAAGGTCCAGTTTACGAAGGGCCAGAGCGTCCGGGTCAAGGACGGGCCGTTCGCAGAGTTCATCGGCACCGTGGACGAGGTGAACCCCGAGCGCAACAAGGTGAAGGTGCTCGTCAGCATCTTCGGCCGCGAGACGCCGGTTGAGCTCGATTTCCTGCAGATCGAGAAGCTGTAGGCGAACCGGATAGACCGATGCGGCCGCTCCGGCGGCCGCGCCAGCAAGAGGGAGGAGCGTGACCCGCTCCGTCAGCACCTCGAGGAGTGCGAACCATGGCGAAGAAGATCCGAACCATCCTGAAGGTGCAGGCACCCGCGGGAGCCGCAACCGCCGCGCCGCCGGTGGGTCCCGCGCTCGGCCAGCACGGGATCAACATCATGGAGTTCATCAAGGCCTTCAACGAGCGGACCGCGAGCCAGCGCGGCTACGTCGTCCCGGCCGAGATCACCGTCTACGAGGACCGCTCGTTCACGTTCGTGACGAAGGCCCCGCTGGCCGCCGCGCTCCTGAAGCGCGCCGCGGGCGTCGAATCGGGGTCGGCCGAGCCGAACCGCGAGAAGGTCGGGAGCGTGAGCCAGGCCCAGCTGCGCGAGATCGCGGAGACGAAGATGGCCGATCTCAACGCGAACGACGTCGAGCACGCGATGCGGATCATCGCCGGCACCGCGCGCAGCATGGGCATCGAGGTGGCGGACTGATGGCCGGGCACGGTCGGAAGTACCTCGAGGCGGCAAAGCTCCTGGAGGCCGGGCGCCGCTACGAAATCGGGGAGGCCTGCGAGCTGATCCCGAAGCTGGCGATCACGAAGTTCGACTCCACCGTGGAGGCGCACCTCCGCCTGGGCATCGACCCGCGTCACGCGGACCAGCTCGTACGGGGCACCGTCGTCCTGCCGCACGGCACCGGGAAGACCACGCGGGTCATCGTCTTCGCCCAGGGCGAGAAGGCCCAGGAGGCGCTGCAGGCCGGTGCCGACGAGGTCGGCGGCGATGACCTCGTGAAGAAGATCGATGCCGGCTGGTTCGACTTCGACGTCGCCGTCGCCGCGCCGGACATGATGGGCATGGTCGGGCGGCTGGGAAAGAAGCTCGGGCCGCGTGGCCTGATGCCGAACCCGAAGTCGGGGACCGTCACGTTCGACATCGAGCGAGCGGTCGGCGAGGTGAAGTCGGGCCGGGTCGAGTTCAAGGTCGACCGGGCCGGGATCGTCCACGTCATCGTGGGGCGCGCCAGCTTCTCGCCGGACCAGCTGCGTGCCAACCTGGCGACCCTGGTGGATGCGATCAATCGCGCGCGTCCGTCCGGCGCGAAGGGAACCTACATGCGGAGCCTGACGCTGGCGCCGACGATGGGCCCCGGGGTCCACGTCGACATTCCGTCGGCGCTGGCCGCGGCCGCTGGCTGAGGGGAGAGGCGCTCGCTGAAGGGAGAGGCGGACAAGGCCGATCGATCGCCGCCTGTCGTTCACGTCTCGCGAGCGCCCGCCTGCGAAGCGCACCCCGAGTTGCCGGGCCACTCTGGACCGGCTACCATCGGCCACCGCACAACCCGATAGCCAAAGACAGCGCTGTGCGCCGGGTGCGAGTCCCGGGCCAATCGCAGGCCCATGAGCCAGCGGCACGCCGAGGCACGAACCGCCCTGGAGAGCCAGTGGGGTCCTCGTGCTTACGCGCGCGAGGACCTTTTTGTTCACCAGGAGGTGCCCGGACAACCCATGACGACCGATGTCAAGCGCCAGGCGGTCGCGAAGCTCGCGGAGATGCTCCGCGCCAACTCGGCGATCGCGGTGGCGGACTACCGGGGGCTGAAGGTCGCGGACATGCAGGTCGTGCGTCGATCGCTGCGCTCCGCGGGCGTCGAGTTCCACATCGCGAAGAACCGCCTCCTCAAGATTGCAGCCGATGAGGCGGGACGCGCCGAGCTGAAGCCGATGCTCGAGGGGCCGACCGCGCTGGCCACGATCGATGGAGACGAGGTCACCCTGGCCAAGGCCCTGCAGGACGCGTTCCGGCCCTACGCTCGCGTGGTCTCCCTGCGCGGCGGCGTGGTCGGACCGGCAACGATCGACGCCGACAGCCTGGCGCGGCTGGCGAGCCTGCCAACCCGCGAGGTCCTGCTCGGCCGGCTGGCGGGCGGCATCGCCGGCCCGCTGACCGGATTCGCCGCAGTGCTGGCGGCCAACCTCCGCAACCTCGCCGGCGTGCTGAGCGCCGTCGCCGATCAGAAGTCACGGACCGAGGGCGCCGCCTGACGGCCGCCCGCACGAGCAACAGGAGACGTAGAGCAATGGCAACCAAGACCCTGGGCAAGGACGAGATCCTCGAGGCGATCAGCGGCATGACGGTGCTCGAACTGAGCGAGCTCGTGAAGGCGGTCGAGGAAAAGTTCGGCGTGACCGCCGCTGCGCCGGTGGCGGTCGCCGCCGCTCCCGCTGCGGGAGGTGACGGTGCGGCCGCGGCGGCTGAGGAGAAGACCGAGTTCGACGCGGTCCTCACCGACGTCGGCGCCAACAAGATCCTCGTCATCAAGGGCGTGCGCGAGCTGACCGGGCTCGGCCTCAAGGAGGCGAAGGATCTCGTGGACGCCGCGCCGAAGGCCGTTCGAGAGGGCGTTACGAAGGAGGAGGCCGAGGAGGTCAAGGCGAAGCTGTCCGAGGCCGGCGCGACGGTCGAGGTTCGATAGCCTCGAGCATCGCTCGGGTGCCATGCCCACGCTGATTCGCGCCCTCACCTCGCAGCTCACCGGGGCGCTCGCCGCCGCCGCGACGGCTCGGGTCGCGGAGCTCGTCTTCGGCACCAGCGAGCAGCGCGCCCTGCGACGCATCGTGCGGGAGAGCGCCGCGGTCGCGGTACGGGCCTACCCGGAGATCGCGGGCATCAGTGCCGACATCGACCTGCTGACCGATGCGGCGGTGGCGGACGAGCTCCTGCGCGCGACGGTGCCGGGCAGCCGGCCGCGATGGCCGGTCGCGCTCGCCCGCTGGACGCAACTCTATGGCCACGACCCGGAGCCGCGCGTCGCGAAGTTCCTGGGGGCGCTGGCCATCGAGATGCGTCCGCGGCTCCAAAGATCGCGCGTCCTCCAGGGACTGTGGCTCGCCCTCGCCGTCGAGCGGCAGGCGGAGCGCCTGGACCGGCTCGGCGGCAGCTGATCGAGCTGAGGGCGCCTACGCGGGGTGCCGCTGGCGACCGAGACCGCGCACGACAAGAAGCGCGCCGAGGATCACGACGATCACCGGCCAGAGCAGCTCCCCGTCGAGCTCGCCGAGGTCGAATCCAAGGTTGTTTCGGAGAAAGTAGTAGCCGCCCACGAAGATCAGCAGTCCGCCGAAGAGGAGGGCCGCCGTCCCGTTCGCGTGCCAGTGCCTCGTTCTCATCTGTCTCCCTCGGTTGCCCCACGTGGACACGTGGAGCATCGTTGCGGGCCGAGCCTGCGGACCAGTGCCATGTGGCCCACGCGGGCGGGCGTTCAGGAGCAATGGCCCTAGGCGACGCCGGCCGTCCTGCGGAGCATCGGCCCGATGTCCGGACTCTCGCGCCTCCTCCGGCCCCGCGCCCTGCCCGACCCGACCGCCCCGCACGAGACGCGGGCGAACGGGGTCCTGCGGCCGATCGTCTTCGGGGCGAACGACGGCCTGGTCTCGAACCTCGCGCTGGTGATGGGGGTGGCGGGCGCGAACCCGCAGCCGGGGATCATCGTCCTGGCGGGGATCGCGGGCCTCGTGGCCGGGGCGTTCAGCATGGGGGTCGGGGAGTACATCTCCGTCCAGAGCCAGCAGGAACTGCTCGGCTTCCAGCTGGACTTCCAGCGTCATCAGCTCCGCCATACGCCCGAACGTGAACGGCGGATCCTGGCGGAGATCTACCGCGAGCGGGGATTTACCGCGGAGGAAGCGGATCGTTTCGTTGAGCGGGTTTTCGCAGACGCCGAGCACGCCACGAAGCTCCTCATCTTCGAGGAGGTCGGACTCGACGCGCGCTCCATCGGATCGCCGATCGTCGCCGGCATCGGCTCATTCGCGGCCTTCACGCTCGGGGCGGCGATCCCGTTGGTGCCTTACCTCGTCGCGAGCGGGGGGCTCGCCTTCGGAGCGAGCCTCGGCATCAGCCTGGCGGCGCTCTTCGGTCTCGGCCTCGCAATCAGCTCGCTGACCCGACGATCGCCTCTGTGGACGGGGCTGCGCCAGGTCTCGCTCGGCGGCGCGGCCGCGGCGGTGACCTACGGCGTGGGTGCCCTCATCGGGGCGCACCTCTAACTGACGCGTGCGCCCCTAGCTGACCCGGAGCACGGCCCCGATCGCGGCGGCGGCGATCGCCGCGGCCCCGGCGATGAACACCAGACGCAGACCCTCCGCACGCCAGCTCCGCCCGGTCACCGTGGCGGTCCAGCTGCCGAGCGCGAAGAGCGCCACGATCGACAGGCCAAACGAAAGCGCGAGCGCCTGACGCAGGGCGAGGACGGCGAATGGCGCCAGCGGCACGATCCCTGCGATCAGCGCCGCGACGAAGCACACGGCACCCGCCTGCCAGGGTTCCAGCAGCGGACCGGGCGCTCCGCGCGCATGAGCGAGGTCCCGTTCGGCGCGGGTCGATGTGTAGAGGACGCCGGCCATGCTGATCGACTCGGCGACGCCGGCCGCCAGCCCGGCCAGGGCCACGAGGTCGGCGCGTCCGGCGCCGACGGCCACGCCGAGCACGACCGCCATGACGTTCGTGAGGTTGTCCTGCGCCCCCATCAGCACCTCGCGCAGGGTGGTGCGCTCGATCTCGCGCCAGTCTGTCGGGGCACCCGAGCGCGCCTCGCGTTCACTCATCTGCATGTCTGCAGGTATAGCCCCGATCCACTGCCCTGCGGCAGGGCCGATCAGCAGGTCCGAGGCGTGCCGCACGTCCTGCTCCTTTGCACGACGCAGACGATCGGCTACGCTCGCGACGAGCATGCCCCACGCATCCCACCAGGTCATCATCCAGCGCCCGGTCGAGGCGGTCTTCGCCTTCGTTGCCGACGGGGAGCAGTGCCCCCGCTGGCGGGCCGGGGTGCTCGACATCAAGCGCATCTCCGGCGAGGGAGTTGGCACGCGGTACGCCCAGGGCGTGGCCGGCCCTATGGGTCGGCGAGTCGCGGCGGACTACGAGATCACCGTCTTCGACCCGCCCCGTCGGATCGAGTTTCAGACGTTGGCCGGGCCGGTGCGCCCGCGCGGTCGGTACGACCTGGAACCCGCCGATGGCGCCACCCGCCTCACTTTCAGCCTGGATGGGTCGCTCAGCGGTCTGCGCCGCTTGCTGATGGGGTCCATGGTCCAGCGCACGATGGACGACGAGGTCCACGCCCTCGAGCAGCTGAAGCAGGTGCTCGAGTCCGATACGGCGCTCGAATCCTGAGGCATCCAGGAGCGATGGAGAGCGCGGAGATCGTCATCGAGAACCGATCGGGCCTCCACGCGCGGCCCGGCAGGGTGTTCAGCCAGCGCGCCGCACGCTGGGCCTCTGCCGTACACGTCGAGAACCTGACCCGCGCCACCGGGCCGGCCGACGCGAAGAGCATCCTCGGGTTGCTCGCGCTCGGCGTGTCACGGGGTGATCGGATCCGGGTCACGGCCGACGGGGCCGATGAGGGGCTGGCGCTCGCCGATCTCCTGGCGCTGATCCGGAATGGCCTCGAGGGCCCGCCGGAGGCAGATCCCTCGTGAGGCGGTCCTCGGTGGCAAGGTCCCTGCGCGGGACCCCCGCCTCCCCGGGGCTCGCCGTCGGACCCGCGTGGCGATATCGCACCGCGACCGGCGCGGCACCCGGCGATCGTCCGGCACCGGAGGTCTCCATCGAAGCGGCGGCCGAGACGGCATCCGGGCAACTCGATGTGCTGGCCGCTCGCCTTCGGGGCAGCGGCCACCCCGAGGAAGCGGAGATCCTCGAGGCACAGGCGTTGATGGCGCGCGATCCAGCCCTCCTGGCCGGTGCCCGGCGGCTCGCCGCCGAGCGCCCGACCGTCTCGCCGGCCGAGCTTGCGACTGCGGTGCGGGTTGCCGCGGAGGCGCTCGGGGCCCGGATCGCCGAGATCGGCGATCCGCACCTCGCGGCGCGGGCTGCCGACATCCGCGACGTGGGGGACCGAATCGCGCGGACGATCCTGGGTGACCGGGTTCACGCGCCGGGGCCCGGCTCGATTGCGATCGCCGACGACCTGCCGCCATCGGTGACCATTGACCTGCCCGACGGCGCTCTGTCGGGTATCGCCCTGGAACGGGGCACGCTCACCGGGCACGCGGCGATCCTGGCCAGGGCGCTCGAGATTCCCGCGGTCGTCGGCGTGAGGGGATTGGAAGCGGCGGTTGACGCAGCCGTCGAGCGCAACGGAGAACGGGCCGTGTTGGTGGCGGTGGACGGTGTGGCCGGCACGGTTCGGGTTGGGCTGACCGACGAGGACCGGGCGGCACGGGCCGCTGTTGAGCGGTAGTGGCTCCATTTGAATTTGCTCTCACGCACGGCCTCCCGCTATGCTTCCCCCGCTATGCAGCGCGCCAAGATGCCCCGTGATCCCAACCAGCGAGCCAAGGCCGTCGTGGACTTCGCTACCGGTCAGCGATCCCCCGAGCCGGTCCGCGCCAAGGACCCGGCTGCGATTGCGCGTGGGCACAAGGGCGGGCTGATTGGCGGGCGCGCGCGAGCGGCGAAGATGACCGCTGAGGAGCGCAGCGCATCCGCTCGCAAGGCTGCCAAGGCCCGTTGGGAGAGGGCGTCCGAGTCCTAGACTCCGCCTCCCCGCGAATCTCCTAGACCTTCTCACGCATCGCGACACACTGTTGTCACGACTCTCACGCATAGTGTCCGTATGAACAAGTTGTCCATCGCCGAGCAAGCGCAGATCATCCGGTGTCTGGTCGAGGGAAACTCGATCCGCTCGACACGCCGGATGACCGGCTTTGGGCGGAACACGATCACGCGGCTCTTGGTCGCGCTCGGCAAGGCAACCTCCGACTACCAGAACCGGACCCTGCGGAACCTCTCCTCCAAGCGCATCGAGTGCGACGAGATTTGGTCCTTCTGCCATGCGAAGGCCAAGAACGTTCCTGAGGAGCATCAGGGAGAGTTGGGCTACGGTGACGTGTGGACCTGGACCGCCATCGACCCCGATACGAAGCTGGTTCCGGCGTGGCTGGTCGGGTGGCGCGGCGAGATGGAAGCGGTGGACTTCCTGACCGATCTGCGCTCCCGGCTGGCAGGACGGGTTCAGCTGACCACGGATGGGCATATCGCCTACCGGGGAGCGGTTGAGTATGTGTTCGGGTCGGATGTGGACTACGCGCAGTTGATCAAGCAGTACGGTGTCGAGCACAGTGAGGATGCGTCCCCCACGGCGCGGCGCTACTCGCCTAACACCGTCACTGGGCAAGAGGTTCGCATCCTCTCGGGCGACCCCGACCCGGCCCATATCTCCACGTCCTACGTCGAGCGCAACAACCTGACCATGCGCATGTCGATGCGGCGCTTCACGCGGCTCACCAACGGATTCTCCAAGAAGGTCGAGAACCACGCCGCGATGGTTAGCCTGCACTTCATGTTCTACAACTTCGCTCGCCCGCACGGCTCGCTTGGCAAGAAAAACACGACGCCGGCGATGGCGGCTGGCGTGGCGGATCACGTCTGGACCGTCCAAGAGATCGCTTCCTTGCTCGATTGAGCGAGTTCCCGCTGCAACTTCGCCATGCGGTCGATCTTCTCCGTCACCTCCTCAAGGAGGAGAGATGCCCAGGGGACGATCCCTCGACCGAATTGGGCATGATCCCGCCGAAACGGTGCGTCCATGAGAGGCGCGCGATGAGACAGATGGCGTGTGACTGTCGCTACACAAGCTCTGTTCCATGTGCGCACCGATTCGGTACAGCGCTGCTGGTCCTCATCGGTCGGGTACTCCCCGCTGACGAACATCGTTTGCCTTAGCAGGCGGGCCAGCTCATTCCCTTCATCCAAGCGCACGCGGAACTCATCTAGTTGTACTTCCCAAAGACGTTGTTGACAGATGAGAGCCTCCGAGCACGGTACGGGGTGTCAAAGCTCCACACCGTGAGGAGGCTCTCATGGCCCATCCTAGGGCACGTCTTAACGTCTTTGGCCGGCAGCTGTTGGTGAGCCGGGTGGATGACCGGGGCTGGCCGGTAGCGCTGGCCGCCGAGTCGCTCGGCATCAGCCGCGCCACCGCCTACAAGTGGCTGCGTCGCCACCGCAGCGAGGGGCTGGCTGGCCTGAGTGACCGCAGTTCGCGACCGGTCCGCTCGCCGCGCCGGCTGCCGCCCGAGCAGGTAGCCCGCATCGTCCGCATGCGGGCGCGACGTCGCTATGGTCCGCATCGCCTGGCACCGCTGGTCGGATCGCCACGCTCGACGGTCTATGCCGTGCTGCGGCGGGCCGGCCTGAGCCGGCTGCGCGACGCCGACCGGGTGACCGCGGCGCCGGTGCGCTACACCGCCTGTCACCCGGGCGCGCTCCTGCACCAGGATCACAAGAAGCTGGGCCGCATCCCGCCTGGCGGGGGGCACCGCGTGCTGGGGCGTGAACGACGGCGACGCGATCGGACCCCGATCGGCTACGACCACTTCGAGGTGGTGGTCGACGACGCCAGCCGGGTGGCGGTGGTGGTGCCGGTTCCCGACGAGAGCGGCGTCAGCGCGGCGGCCGCCCTCGAGATCGCGGCCGAGCGCTTCGCCCAGCTTGGCGTGCGCATCGAGCGCGTGCTGACCGACAACGCCTTCGCCTACCGCGGGACGGCCTACACCGGCGTCCGCGAGCAGCTCGGGGCGCGCCACAGCCGCACCCGACCCTATCGGCCGCAGACCAACGGCAAGGCCGAGCGTTTCATCAAGACCCTGCTGGCCGAGTGGGCCTACGCCCGCCGCTACCGCTCCAACGATGAGCGCCTCGCGGCGCTGCCACGTTGGGTCGACTTCTACAATCACGGACGACCCCACACCGCACTCCGAGGCCTCGCGCCAATGCCGGTGCTTGTCAACAACGTCCGTGGGAACCACATCTAGTCCGGCCGCAATCGCCGCACGCGAATCCAACTGGGCGGCAATGCCCTTGATTTCGCCGTGCTGATCCCACAGGGCCCAACCTAGGGCACACGTCCCCAAGAGAACACCGACCCCGCCGAGAACATCGAGGGGCATTCCGCCGAGCGATGGGACGGGGACTATAAGCGCCACGGCTGACAGCAGATTCACCACCAATCCCACTGGTATTCGTCCGCGCCGCCCCACGTCGAGAAGGAATCCGCGCATGCGAGAGAGGATACGCTCTCACGCATCCGGCGTAGACTCTCACGCATGGCCGCCGACCCGTTCGCCAGCTCGTTCGCGAAGATCCATCGCGCACACGAGCACATCCAAGCGCTGGCACGTCACGCCGATGCCTTCCTCGGAATGAAGCCGGAGCCCTATGAAATCCGCACCGAGCAGAACGCTGACGGCTGGCACATCGGACGGTTCTATCTCCGAATGCCCATCCCAGCCGAGTTTTCGGCCATCGCGGGTGACGCCATGCACAACGCGCGTGCAGTCCTCGATCACGCAATCTACGCAGTCTCCCTCGCTCCTACCAAGGAGCGAGAACATGTCGCCTTCCCCCTGAACGGAAACCGCATCGAGTATCTGAAGGCCAAAGACACCGGGGCGTGGGAGCGGGCCTTGGCCGGGGTAGACACGAAATACCGAGCAGTCGTGGAGCGAGCGCAGCCGTACCGTCGAGGGAATGGCCTCCTCGGTGCCCTGCGCAAGTTCGACAACGCCGACAAGCATCGCGCCATCCGAGTCGGCATCATGCGACAAGCCGGACCCCCGGTGATTTCGGTACCCGTTGGGCGCATCAAGGATTTGGAGTTCCGGCATTGGTCGCCGGGGAAACGCTTGCGCCAAGGCGCAGAGGTCTGGAAGTGGCGAGCCGGAAGGGTCACGACGCCAGCCGTGGCAGTGAAGATCCACTTCACCCCGGCGATAGCGTTCGGCGAGCGGAACCTCACGATCGGCATGCTCCAAGACATCGCCAACCAGGTCGCCAATATCATCCTCGACTTGCGCCGCATCGCTGGTGAACCGGATCTCTCTCTGTATGCCAGTAAGATCGGAGAGTCGACGGCGATTCTTGCTAGGCGGACGCCGCCGCCCTCGCCCTAGCACGAGTCACGGCGCACATCCGCGTGTGCGCTCGCAAAATGGTGTGGCTGAAATGGAGCCACTACCTGTTGAGCGCTTCAGTTGACGAAGCGGACGGGCCTCGATATACTCACCGTTCGCGTGTCCGCGCCTCACCATGCCTTCCAACAGGAGTCCTGAATGGCCCTGGCTGAGTCTGCCAGCCGGTTTGAGCTGGCTCCGAGCCGAGAGAATTTCTCCCATATTCCAGAGGTTCTACCCCTTCCGAACCTGATCCAGACCCAGACCGATTCCTTCCGCTGGTTCATCGAGACCGGCCTCCGTGAGCTCCTCGATGAGATCACGCCCATCACCGACTTCACCGGCAAGAATCTCGAGCTGCACTTCCGGGACTACTACTTCGAGGATCCGAAGTTCAGCGAGGACGAGTGCCGGACCCGGGACCTCACCTTCTCGCGGCCGCTGAAGGTAGAGGTCGACCTCGTCGTCAAGGAGACGGACGAGGTCAAGCATCAGACCGTCTTCATGGGCGACTTCCCGTGGATGACGGAGCAGGGGACATTCATCATCAACGGCGCCGAGCGCGTCGTCGTCAGCCAGCTCGTCCGCTCGCCGGGGGTCTACTACACCGGCTCCGAGGATCCGGCCACCGGTCGGATGCTGTTCGCTGCCAAGGTGATCCCGAACCGTGGCGCCTGGCTCGAATTCGAGACCAGCAACAAGGATCTGCTCAGCGTCAAGGTCGACCGCAAGCGGAAGATCCCGGTCACCACCCTGCTGCGCGCGGTGGGCCTCACCGACAACGCCGAGATGCTCAAGCAGTTCGCGGCGGCCGATGACAACCCCGAGCATCCGTTCGTCAGCCTGACCCTCGACAAGGACACCGCGGCCACCCAGGAAGAGGCGCTGATCGAGGTCTACAAGAAGCTGCGCCCGGGCGACCCCCCGACCGTCGACAACGCACGGGCCCTCGTCACCAGCCTCTTCTTCAACTTCCGCCGCTACGACCTGGGGCGGGTCGGCCGATACAAGCTGAACAAGGCGCTGGCCGACATCGCCGCCAAGCTGAAGATCAACCTCCCCTCCGAGGCGGGCTCTGCCGGGCGCGAAGCCCGGGTCATCAGCCAGAACGACATCGTGGCCATCATTGGCAAGCTGATCGAGCTGAACAACGGCCGTGGTGACGCCGATGACATCGACCACCTCGGCAACCGGCGCATCCGCGCCAACGGCGAGCTGATCCAGAACCAGTTCCGGATCGGCCTTCTCCGCATGGAGCGGGTGGTGAAGGAGCGGATGACGATCACCGATGCCGACCAGGCCACCCCGAACACGCTGATCAACATCCGCCCGGTCGTCGCCGCCATGAAGGAGTTCTTCGGCGGCAGCCAGCTCAGCCAGTTCATGGACCAGACGAACCCGCTCGCCGAGCTGACGAACAAGCGACGCCTCTCGGCGCTCGGCCCAGGCGGCCTCTCGCGCGAGCGCGCCGGCTTCGATGTCCGCGACGTCCATCCGTCGCACTACGGCCGGATGTGCCCCATCGAGACGCCCGAAGGGCCGAATATCGGGCTCATCGGCTCGCTGGCAACCTACGGCCAGATCAACAACTACGGCTTCATCGAGACGCCATATCGCAAGGTGCGCAAGGTCCTCTCGCACCGGGACAAGCAGGCCGATGCCGTCGGCCAGGTCCTGGCCGAGGACCTGCACCCGGCTGAGGGTCGCAAGGTGCTGGCCAAGGCCGGCACCGTCATCGATGACAAGGTCTGGGCGGCGATCAAGGAGAACAAGCTCGGATCGGTCCGCATCGAGCCGGTCGTGACCGCGGAGATCGAGTACCTCGACGCCGCGGAGGAGGAGAAGTACTTCATCGCCCAGGCGAACGCGACGCTCACCGATGACCAGCACTTCGCCGAAGAGCGGGTCATGGTCCGCTATCGCGACGACTTCCGGATCCAGCCCGCCGAGGACGTCGACTACATGGACGTCAGCCCGAAGCAGATCGTGAGCGTGGCGACGGCCATGATCCCGTTCCTCGAGCACGACGACGCGAACCGCGCCCTGATGGGCTCGAACATGATGCGGCAGTCGGTGCCGCTCCTCCAGCCGGAGGCCCCGGTGGTCGGGACCGGCGTCGAGTACCGGGCCGCGTTCGACTCCCAGCAGGTGGTCGTCGCCGAGCATGCCGGCACCGTCGTCAGCGTGACCGCCGGCGAGATCCTCGTCGAGCGCGACGAGGGGAACGAGCGCGACACGTATCGGCTCAAGAAGTTCCTGCGCTCGAACCAGGGGACGTGCATCAACCAGCGGCCGATCGTGGACGTCGGGACGCGCGTCACCCAGGGGCAGGTGCTCGCCGACAGCTCGAGCACCGACCGAGGCGAGATGGCACTCGGGCAGAACATCCTCGTTGCCTTCCTCCCATGGGAGGGC
This sequence comes from uncultured Chloroflexia bacterium, assembly GCA_963837425.1. Taxonomy (GTDB): domain Bacteria; phylum Chloroflexota; class Limnocylindria; order QHBO01; family QHBO01; genus CAWINH01. The sequence continues at coordinate 140,020 of CAWINH010000005.1, read as the reverse complement.
GGCAACTACGAGGACGCGATCGTCATCAGCGAGCGCCTGGTTCGCGAGGACCTGTTCACCTCGATCCACATCGAGAAGCACGAGATCGAGGCCCGCGACACGAAGCTCGGCCCCGAGGAGATCACCCGCGACATCCCGAACGTCGGCGAGGAGAGCCTCCGCAACCTCGACGAGGACGGGATCATCTACGAGGGCGCCGAGGTCACTCCCGGCGACATCCTGGTCGGGAAGATCACACCCAAGGGCGAGACGGAGCTCACCGCCGAGGAGCGCCTGCTCCGCGCGATCTTCGGCGAGAAGGCGCGCGAGGTGAAGGACTCCTCGCTTCGCCTGCCGCACGGCGAGCGGGGGATCGTGGTCGACGTCCGGCAGTTCAGTCGCGACGCCGGCGATGAGCTGCTCCCCGGCGTGAACCGCCTGGTCCGCGTCAGCGTCGCCCAGAAGCGTAAGATCGCGGTCGGCGACAAGATGGCCGGCCGCCACGGGAACAAGGGAGTCATCGCCAAGATCCTGCCGGTCGAGGACATGCCGTTCATGCCGGACGGCACCCCAATCGACATCGTCCTCAATCCGCTCGGCGTGCCGAGCCGGATGAACATCGGGCAGATCCTGGAGACCCACCTGGGCTGGGCCATGAAGGTGCTCGGCCTCAAGGCGGCAACGCCGGTCTTCGACGGCGCGTCCGAGGAGCACATCCGCGCCAGCCTGACGAAGGCCGGCCTCTCCGAGGACGGCAAGAGTGTCCTCTACGACGGCCGCACCGGCGAGAAGTTCGACCACCGGGTCACGGTCGGCTACATCTACATGCTGAAGCTCCACCACCTGGTGGAGGACAAGATCCACGCTCGCAGCACCGGCCCCTACTCGTTGATCACCCAGCAACCGCTGGGCGGCAAGGCGCAGTTCGGCGGCCAGCGCTTCGGCGAGATGGAGGTGTGGGCCCTCGAGGCCTACGGGGCGGCAAACATCCTCCAGGAGCTGCTCACCGTGAAGAGCGACGACGTCGTGGGTCGCGTGCAGACCTACGAGGCCATCGTGAAGGGCGAGGAGATCCAGTCGCCCGGCGTTCCCGAGTCGTTCAAGGTGCTCATCAAGGAGCTCCAGGCGCTCGGACTGTCCGTCGAGATCCTGAACGAGAACGAAGAGGAGATCCGCTTCATCGAGGACACCGGCAGCTACCCGCTTCCGGACCTCGGAGGGATCAACCTCCAGGGGTTTGAGGAGTAGCCCGAGCCGCGGCACCGGGGAGGCGCCGCGGAGCTCCCACGAGTCCATCCCATGCCGGGGCCCGGTCAGCCGCGGCAGATCGCGCACAGCGCGGCAACAACCGCAGGAGTCGTAAGCCGCTCATGCTGGAAGTCAACAACTTCGACGCCATCCGCATCAGCCTGGCTTCACCCGATCAGATCAAGAGCTGGTCGTCGGGCGAGGTCACGAAGCCGGAGACGATCAACTACCGCACGCTCAAGCCGGAGAAGGACGGCCTCTTCGACGAGCGCATCTTCGGGCCCACGAAGGACTGGGAGTGCTATTGCGGGAAGTACAAGCGGATCCGGTACAAGGGGATCATCTGCGACAAGTGCGGCGTGGAGGTCACCCGTTCCAAGGTGCGTCGCGAGCGGATGGGACACATCAAGCTCGCGTCCCCGGTCAGCCATATCTGGTACTTCAAGGGCACGCCCTCGCGGCTCGGCATCCTGCTTGACGTCAGTCCCCGCAACCTCGAGCGAATCCTCTACTTCGCGATGTACGTCGTGTATCGCGTCGACGAGAACGAGCGCGAGAAGGCGCTCGCCAGGGTGGACGAAGAGATGGAGGCGCGCATCGCCCAGGCCAACGGGTCGGTGGATGAGAAGCGCGCGGAGCTCGAGGAGGCGATCGCCGACAAGAAGGCCGAGGTGCAGGGCGCCCACGACGCCGACGTCCGTCGCCACGACGAGCGCTTCACGGGACGTTCCGAGGAGCTGACCACCGCGGCCCGGGAGATCGAGAGCTCGCTGAAGGGGACCCGCAAGCCGATCGCCGACGACATTGTGTTCACGCCGACCGGCGAGGTGGTGGCCAAGGCCGGTGACCTGCCGAAGGAAGCCCTGGCCGCGCTGCGCAAGGCGGTTGCCGCCGAGATCGAGGCGCTCGACGGCGAGGTGAGCACCGCGAAGGCCGAGGCCAGGGAGCGGCTCGACGGTCAGCTCGCCGACCTCAACGCTGGCGTCGACGAGGCGCTCGTCGGCGAGCGGGAGCAGGTCGCGCGCCTCGTGGACGACGCGCGCCTCGAAGCGCGCAACGCCCGCCAGTCGATCAGCGACATCAAGGTCATGCAGACGCTGGGCGAGACGGAGTACCGGCTCCTCAACGAGCAGCACGGCCGCCTCTTCGACGCAGGAATGGGCGCCGAGGCGGTGAAGAAGATCATCGAGCAGCTGGACCTTGACGACCTGGCCCAGAAGCTCCACATCGAGATGCGTCAGACGTCCGGCCAGCGGCGGAAGAAGGCGATCAAGCGGCTGCGCCTGATCGAGGCATTCCGCAAGTCCGGAGCGCGCCCGGAGTGGATGATCCTCTCCACCCTGCCGGTCATCCCCCCTGACCTGCGCCCGATGGTCCAGCTGGACGGTGGGCGTTTCGCGACGTCGGACCTCAACGACCTGTACAGGCGCGTCATCAACCGCAACAACCGCCTGAGCCGTCTCCTGGACCTCGAGGCGCCGGAGATCATCATCCGCAACGAGAAGCGGATGCTGCAGGAGGCCTGCGACGCGCTGATTGACAACGGGCGGCGTGGCCGCGCGATCAGCGGCACCGGCAATCATCGGCTCAAGAGCCTGTCCGACATGCTCAAGGGCAAGCAGGGCCGGTTCCGGCAGAACCTGCTTGGCAAGCGCGTCGACTATTCGGGCCGCTCGGTGATCGTGGTGGGCCCTGAGCTGAAGCTGCACCAGTGCGGCCTGCCGAAGAAGATGGCGCTCGAGCTGTTCAAGCCGTTCGTCATGCGCCAGCTGGTCGAAAAGGGTTTCGCGCACAACATCAAGAGCGCCAAGCGGATCGTGGAGCGTGTTCGTCCCGAGGTGTGGGACGTGCTCGAGGAGGTGATCAAGGATCACCCGGTGCTCCTGAACCGCGCACCGACGCTGCACCGCCTGGGCATCCAGGCCTTCATGCCGGTGCTCGTCGAGGGCTCAGCCATCCAGATTCACCCGCTCGTGTGCTTCGCCTTCAACGCCGACTTCGACGGCGACCAGATGGCGGTCCACGTGCCGCTCTCCACGGCTGCCCAGCGCGAGGCGAAGCAGCTCATGCTGTCGACCCAGAACCTGCTGTCCGCGGCCGATGGCTCACCGGTCGTGTCGCCGACCCACGACATGGTGCTCGGCTGCTACTACCTCACGATCGAGGCGCCCGACGCCAAGGGCGCGGGGCGTGCATTCTCAAGCGCGGCGGAGGCGGAGATGGCCGCCCAGCTCGGGCACGTCCACGTGCAGGCGCCGGTGAAGGTCGAGCTTGACCTCTGGGAGGCGCCGCCGGAAGGGGAGACGGAAGGCAGCATGCATCACGAGCTCGTGGACACGACTACGGGCCGCGTCATCTTCAACACGGTCATCCCCAACGAGCTCGGCTTTGTCAACCAGATCATGGACCGCAAGGCGCTCAAGGCGCTCATCGCGGACTGCTACCGCCGGCTCGGCCCGGAGGCCACCACCCACCTGGTGGACGGCATCAAGAGCCTGGGCTTCCACTACGCGACCGTGGCCGGCATCACGATCGGCATCGAGGACGTCCGCATTCCCGACGAGAAGGTCGCGCTGCTGGCGGCGGCCGAGTCCCGGGTGACGGACATCGACACCGAGTTCCGGCGGGGCTTCATCACCGAGGACGAGCGTTACAACCAGACCGTGGACGTCTGGCGCGACACGACCGAGACGGTGACCGAGAAGATGCTGGCGGGGCTCGACAAGACGGGCTCGGTGTGGATGATCACCCACTCCGGTGCGCGCGGCAACGTGACCCAGGTTCACCAGCTGGCCGGGATGCGCGGGCTGATGGCCGACCCGTCGGGCCGGATCATCGACCTGCCGATCCGGAGCAACCTTCGCGAGGGGATGAGCGTGCTCGAGTACTTCATCTCGAGCCACGGCGCCCGCAAGGGGCTGGCCGACACCGCCCTGCGAACCGCCGACTCCGGGTACCTGACCCGGCGCCTGGTGGACGTGGCACAGGATGTCATCACTCGCGAGGAGGACTGCGGGACGGACATCGGGACCTGGATCACGCGCGAGGAGTCGGAGCAGATCCCCGAGCCCTTCGCCGATCGCCTGGTGGGCCGCATGTCAGCCCTGGAGGTTGCTGACGAGAAGTCGGGCGATGTGTTCGTTGGACGGAACGAGGAGCTCACCGAGGCGATCATCGAGCGAATCCTGGCGGCCGGGATCGACCGCGTCAGCGTGCGCTCGCCGCTCACCTGTGCGGCGCGTCACGGCGTCTGCCGCATGTGCTACGGGCGCAACCTCGCGACCGGCAACCTCGTCGAGCTGGGCCAGGCGGTGGGCATCATCGCCGCCCAGTCGATCGGTGAGCCGGGTACCCAGCTCACGATGCGGACCTTCCACACCGGCGGCGTCGCCGGCGAGGACATCACGCAGGGCCTGCCGCGCGTCGAGGAGCTGTTCGAGGCGCGCATCCCGAAGGGCCAGGCGACGATGACCGAGATCGACGGGACGGTCGAGGTAGCGCGCACCGGGCAGGATCAGCCGATCACCGTGCGTGTCACCCATCGCGACGCCTTCAGTACGCCGATCAAGGTCACCCCGCAGCACGAGGTGCTGGTGACGAACGGGGACGAGGTCACCGAGGGCCAGCTCCTGGCACGCCTCGGCGAAGGCGATGAGCTCGTCGAGGTCAAGGCTCCGTCCGCGGGCCGCGTTACGAAGCGCGGCAACACGCTGACGCTCCACACCGAGGAGGTCGACACCCGCGAGTACGCGGTCCCGCACTCGGCCCGGCTGCGGGTCGACACCGGGGACGAGGTGACGGCCGGCGACGCGCTGACCGAGGGCTCGCTGAACCCGAAGGATCTGCTCGCCATCAAGGGCGTCGACACCGTCCAGCGCTTCCTGGTGGCCGAGGTCCAGAAGGTCTATCGCTCCCAGGGCGTCACGATCTCCGACAAGCACATCGAGATCATCGTCCGGCAGATGCTGCGCAAGGTCACCGTCGACTCGGCGGGGGACACCGAGCTGTTGCCGTCGGAGCTGATCGACCGCTTCGAGTTCGAGGAGGTCAACAACCGAATCCTGGCCGAGGGCGGTGAGCCGGCGACGGCACAGACCGTGCTGCTCGGCGTCACGAAGGCGAGCCTGAACACGAGCTCGTTCCTGGCGGCCGCCTCCTTCCAGGAGACGACCCGGGTCCTGACCGAGGCCGCCATCAACGGCGCCAAGGACAACCTGCTGGGCCTCAAGGAGAACGTGATCATCGGCAAGCTGATACCAGCCGGCACCGGCGCCGAGGCGCGTGCGCTGGCGGCGGCACGGGCACGGGAGCTCCCGCCGGAGGAGGCCGAGGCGCTGCGTGAGCGCGAGGCGGCGATGACCTTCCTCACCGGTGAAGCCGATGCGGATGGGGACGGCACCGTCGACCCGGACGAGGCGGAGGCTGCCGCCGAGGCGGCGGGAGAGAACGCCGCCGAGCTGATGGATGCCGGCGACAACCCGGAGATCGAAGCTGCCGTCGAGGAAGAGACGTTCGACGAGCTGACGAAGGAGCCGGAGGCGAAGGAAGAGCCGGCGGGCTGAGACCGCGGGCCGGCGGGGTGCCTCGAGATGGACGCTCTCCGCCCGCCCTCGCGTCGCCTCACCGCAGCGCGCTGGGCGGCGGCCGTCCTGGCTGCCGCCCTGCTGACGACCGGCTGCAGCGCCGCGACGGGGGGCGCGGCGACGGTCCGGGTCTACACCTCGGTCACCCAGGACACGGTGGACGCGGTGCTCGCCGCGTTCCACGACGCGCACCCCGAGTTCACCGTGGACGTGTACCGCGCCCCAACCGGGGAGATCGATGCTCGCATCGCTGCCGAGCGCCGCTCCGGCGGGATCCACGCCGACGTCCTGTGGGCCACCGACCCGCTTTCGGTCGAGCAGTACGACGCGGACGGGTTGCTTCGTGCTGCTGACCCGCCGAATGCCGCTTCGCTGCCGAGCCCGTATCGCCGGGCGCGCTTCTGGGGCACGCGCATTCTCAACGTGGTGCTCGTCGCGCATTCGGGCAGTTCGCCACGGCCGAACTCGTGGAATGACCTGACCGACCCGGCATACCGCGACGCGGTGGCTCTCTCTGATCCGGGCTTCGCCGGATCCGCGCTCGGGACGATCGCCTACTTTGCCCTGGACGACGGCTACGGATACGACTATCTCCGCGCGCTCGCGGCGAACGGGGCCCGGCAGGTCCAGTCGGTCGGTGACGTGATCACCGGGGTCGCCGAGGGCCAGTTCGCGGTCGGCCTCGCGCTGGACAAGACGGTGCGCGACGCGGCGAGCGCCGGCTCGCCGGTCGAGCTGATCTGGCCCTCGTCGGGAGCGATCGCCATGGACAGCCCCATCGCGATCTTCGACGCCTCCGCGAATCCGGCAGCGGCCGGGACGTTCGTCGACTTCGTCCTCGGTCGCGACGCCCAGACGGTGATCGCCGCGACCGGTTGGCAGCCGGTGCGCGGCGACGTGCCCTGGGACCTGACGGCCGGTGACCAGGTGCGGCCGGACTGGGCGGCGGCGTTCTCGCAGCGTGACCAGATCCTGGCTGCCGATCGGGCGATCTTCGGTGGCTGAGCGCCTCGGCCGGATCGCGCTGGCCGTCAGCGTCGTCGTCCTCGTCGTGCTCCCGGTTGCCGACCTCATCGGCACGGCGGCCGGGGCCGGGGGTGGGGCGGTGCTCACGGCCCTCGGCGGCCTCGGGGGCCGCGCGATCCTGACCACGCTCTTCATCGGCGCATGCGTCACGGTCGGGGCGGTGGGGGTCGGCGCCGCGGCCGCGCTGGCGACGGAGCGCGCTGTGGTACCGGGACGTGGATGGCTGCGCGTCGGGATGCTCCTGCCGCTCCTCATACCGGGTTTCGTCACCGCACTCAGCTGGATCGGGGCCTACGGCCCGGGCGGACTGGCCAGCGACCTGTTCGGGGCCCAGCTGCCGGGCCTGTATGGTCTGCCCGGGATCGTCTGGGTCCTCATCGTCGAGACGGTTCCGATCACGTACCTCGTCATCGCCGCGGCCCTCGCAACCCGGATCGAGCCTGACGCCGAGCGGGCGGCGCGCGCCTCGGGCGCTGGGCGCCTCGCGGTCGCGGGTTCGATCACGATGCCGCTGCTGGCACCGGCGCTGGGCGCCGCCGCAGTGCTCGCCTTCGTGTCGGCGGTGAACGCCTTCGGCGTCCCGGCGATCCTTGGGACACCGGCGCGGGTGATCACCGTCACCGTACGCATCTACCAGGACCTTGCGCTCTCGGCCGACCCGGCGGCCTTCGTGCGCGTCGCGGTTCTCGCGAGCGCGCTCGTGCTGCTCGCGATCGTCACCGTGAGCGCGGCCGATACGCTCTTCTCGACCGGGCGCGCGGTGCGGACCGGCGCCCCGGCCGGAGCGCCCGACCGCGGGGGTCGCGGCAGGTTGATCGCCGCCGTGCTCTGGGCCTACATCGCGCTGACAACGCTCATCCCCCTGGCGGCGCTCGTCGGCGCCTCGCTGACCCGAGCGGTGGGCCTGCCGCCTGTCCCCGCGAACTGGACCCTGGCCAACTTCGCCGCCGCGCTCCGCGGCGAGATCCCGCTGGCGCTTGGCCGCAGCGTCCTGCTCGCCGGGGTCAGCGCGATCGTCGTTGTTTCCCTCGGGGCGCTGCTCCTCAGCGTCCGCCGGGGTCGGCTGGGACGAGCGCTGTCGGTCGCCGTCGCCCTGCCGTTCGCCGTCCCCGGCTCGGCGCTGGCGGTCGCGATGCTGCTCACCTACGGCGCGCCGCTGCGAGACACACTGCTGCTCATCGGGATTGCGTACGTCGCGAAGTTCTGGGCCCTGGGGCACCGGTCGCTGGTCGGCGCCGCCGACGCCGTCGCTCGCGCGCCGCTCCTCGCCGCCCGGGTATCGGGTGCATCCGGCCTCGTGGCGTTGCGCTCCGTCGTGCTGCCGCTCATGCGCCCCGCCCTCGCCGGGGCGCTGCTGGCGGTCTTCATCCTCGCCCTGCACGAGCTGACGATGTCGAGCCTCCTGCACGGGCCGGGAAGCGCGACGCTCGCCGTCGTCGTTCTCAACTTCCAGGAGCTCGGGGACGTTGCGACCACCTCCGCGCTCGGAGTCCTTCTCACCGGTGTCGCCGTCCTCATCGGCGGCGCTTTCCTGCTCGTCACCCGGAGGAGCCGGTGAGCGACGACGCGACCCTCGAGCTGCGCGGCGTCTCGGTGGGGTACGGCGCCGGGCCTGTCGTCCACGAGGTGAGCCTGCGCGTCGCGGCCGACGAGCGGCTGGCCCTCCTGGGTCCGTCGGGGTCGGGCAAGACGACGCTGCTGTACGCGATCGCGGGGTTCACCGACCTGCTCGCCGGGGAGGTTCTCATCCGCGGGCGGCGCGTGGCCGGCGGCGGGCGTGCGGAGCCGCCCGAGGCTCGCCGGGTCGGGTTCGTCTTTCAGCACTACGCGCTCTGGCCGCACCTGACTGCGCTCGAGACCGCCGCCTACCCGCTGCGTCGCGACGGCGCCGCCGGCGCGGAGGCTGATCGGGTGGCCCGGGAGCTCCTCGCACGGCTCGGAATCGAGCACCTCGCCGATCGGCGCCCCGCCGAGCTATCAGGCGGAGAGCAGCAGCGCGTCGGGCTGGCCCGCGCCCTCGCCCGCCGCCCGCACCTGTACCTGCTCGACGAGCCGACCGCCCACCTCGACGCGACCCTCAAGGCGGCACTCGCCGAGGAGCTTGCGTCTCCGAATCGGCAGCCGGGTGTGGCGACCGTACACGCCACCCATGACGTCGTCGAGGCGCTGGCCGTCGCGGACCGCGTCGCCCTCATGCGGGACGGGCGCATCGTCCAGGTCGGGACGCCGGTCGACGTCTACGAGCGTCCGGTCGATCGCTGGGCGGCCGCGCTTACCGGGCCTGCCTCGCTGCTCGTCGGGGCTGTGACCGGCGCCGGGCCGAAGGCCTCCGTGCGGCTCGGCGATGTCACCGTGCAGGCGGAGCTCGCCGGGGAGGCGACCGCCCCGCCGGCCCTATTGCTCGTCCGACCCGATTGGGCGCGGATCGGCGCCGGCGAGCTGTCGGGGCGCGTCGCCGCGGCCGCCTACCACGGCACCCATACCGACTACCGGCTCGAGACCGCCGCCGGCTCGCTGCTGGTCCGCGATGCCGGATCGCCGCGGTTTGCCGTCGGCGCCGAGGCGCGCTGGTCGCTCGCCCGGGTCTGGCCGCTTCCCGCCGGGAACGATCCGGGCCGCTGAGCAGGGAGGCGCGCGTCGCATGCGACCGGCCGCGGACTCCCCGCGCTCGGTTGACACTCGCTCGCGGCGGGTCCTATACTCCGGCTTCGGTGTCCCGCCTGCGGGACGCCTTCGTGTGTGCCCTTTCGGGCACCCTTGCTGAAGCTCAAGAGCAGCCTTTCTGAGGGTCGCCGTGTGCTCGGAAGGGACCGAATCGGGGCAGCAGTAGACACAGCCACAGCGAACGCGAGGTTCTCGTTGCCCACGATCAGCCAGCTGGTCCGCAAGGGCCGCAAGCCGGCCGGCAAGAAGGTGAAGGCGCCGGCGCTGCGCCGAACCTTCAACACCCTGGAGCAGACCGCCTCCATGGGACGCGGTGCGCCCCAGCGTCGCGGTGTCTGCCTGCAGGTCATGACGCGGACCCCGAAGAAGCCGAACTCGGCGCTTCGGAAGGTCGCGCGCGTGCGGCTGACGAACGGGATGGAGGTGACCGCCTACATCCCCGGCGTCGGGCACAACCTCCAGGAGCACTCGGTGGTCCTCGTGCGCGGAGGGAAGGTCCGTGACCTGCCCGCGGTGAAGTACCACATCGTGCGCGGCACGCTCGACGCAGCCGGCGTTCGCGATCGGCGCCAGGGCCGCAGCAAGTACGGCGCCAAGGCTCCCGGGAAGGCCTAGCCCATGCCGCGACGTCCCGCCATCCCGCGCAAGACCAAGTACGAGCAGCAGCTGACCGGCACCGCGCTGACCATGGACCAGTTCACGAACAAGCTCATGCGCGGCGGAAAGCGCCAGCTCGCCTCGCGAATCCTCGAGCACGCCCTCACGCGCTGCGAGAAGCAGGCCGGGCGCTCGGGCGTCGAGGTCATGGAGCTCGCGCTGCGCAACGCCATGCCGCTCATCGAGGTGAAGCCCAAGCGGGTCGGCGGCTCGACATACCAGATCCCGGTCGAGGTGCCGCCCGACCGACGGATCAGCCTTGGCATGCGCTGGCTCATCGAGTCGGCGCGCAAGCGGAACGGCCGCAGCATGGCCGAGAAGCTGGCGGCCGAGTTCGTGGACGCTTCGAACGGGGTAGGCGCGGCCGTGAAGCGCCGCGAAGACACCCATCGGATGGCCGAGGCCAACAAGGCCTTCGGCCACTTCAAGTGGTAGCCGTCATGACCGTCAGCAGCGCTGCCGGTCGCTCAGCGACCACAGCCATCCCCCTGGAGCGGACCCGCAACATCGGGATCATCGCCCACATCGACGCGGGCAAGACGACCGTGTCGGAGCGGATCCTCTTCTACACGAAGAAGATCTACAAGATCGGCGAGGTCCACGAGGGGGCGGCGACGATGGACTGGATGGAGCAGGAGCAGGAGCGGGGCATCACGATCACCGCCGCCGCCACGACCTGCTTCTGGGCCGACCATCGAATCAACCTGATCGACACGCCCGGCCACGTGGATTTTACGGTGGAGGTCGAGCGCAGCCTGCGCGTGCTCGACGGGGCGGCCGTCGTCTTCGACGGCGTGGCCGGGGTCGAGCCGCAGTCCGAGACGGTCTGGCGTCAGGCCGACCGCTACCAAGTGCCCCGCTTCTGCTTCGTGAACAAGCTGGATCGCACCGGGGCGGATTTCTGGCGCGTCGTTGACATGATCCGGGATCGGCTGGGCGCGAATGCCGTGCCGCTGCAGGTGCCGATCGGCGGTGAGGCGTCGTTCCGCGGCGTGATCGACCTGCTGAACATGAAGGCCATCACCTATGGGAACGACCTCGGCGATCAGATCCAGGTCGGGGAGATTCCGCCGGAGCTGGTCGACGAAGCGGCCGCGCATCGGGAGAAGCTGGTCGAGGCGCTCGCCGATCTCGACGACGACATTGCGCACCGCTACCTCGAGGGAGAGGAGATCGACGCCGAGACGCTTCGGCGCGCAATCCGGGCCGGGACTCTCGACTATCGGCTGGTGCCGGTGCTGTGCGGCTCGGCGCTGAAGAACAAGGGCATCCAGCCCATGCTCGACGCCGTTATCGACTACCTGCCGTCGCCGCTCGACGTGCCCCCGGTCACCGGTCGCGACCCGCGCAGCGGGGAGCAGCTCTCGCGTTCGACCGATCCCGACGCGCCGTTCTCCGCGCTCGCCTTCAAGATCGCGGCCGACCCATATGTCGGCAAGCTCGCCTTCTTCCGGGTCTATTCGGGCACGCTGAAGACCGGCTCGTACGTCTACAACTCGACGAAGGATCACAGGGAGCGCATCGGCCGCCTCCTGCAGCTGCACGCGAACCATCGCGAGGAGATCGAGGCGGTGAGTGCCGGCGACATTGCCGCCGCGGTCGGGCTGAAGGCCACCTTCACCGGTGACACGCTGTGCGACGAGGCGCACCCGATCGTTCTCGAGGCGATCACTTTCCCGGAGCCGGTGATCGAGCTGGCGGTCGAACCCAAGACGAAGGCCGACCAGGACAAGATGGCGCTCGCGCTCCAGCGACTCGCGGAGGAGGACCCGACGTTCCGGGTCAGCACCGACGAGGAGAGCTCCCAGACCCGCATCGCGGGAATGGGTGAGCTCCACCTCGAGGTGATCGTCGACCGCATGCTGCGCGAGTTCAAGGTGCAGGCCAACGTCGGCCGGCCGCAGGTGAGCTATCGCGAGGCGATTCGGAAGCCGTCGCGGGCCGAGGGGCGCTTCGTGCGGCAGACCGGCGGCAAGGGACAGTACGGCCACGCGATCCTCGAGCTCGAGCCGCTCGCCCGCGGTTCGGGCGTCGAATTCGAGTCGAAGATCGTGGGTGGTGCGGTCCCGCGCGAGTTCTGGCGGGCCGTGGAGCAGGGCGTGCGCGAGGCGCTGCAGGGTGGCGTCACGGCTGGCTACCCGGTGATCGACCTGAAGGCCACCCTCGTGGACGGCAGCTTCCACGAGGTCGACTCATCCGAGATGGCGTTCAAGATCGCCGGCTCGATGGCCGTCAAGGACGGCGTCGCGAAGGCCGATCCCGCGATTCTCGAACCGGTGATGAAGGTCGACGTGACCACGCCCGAGGAGTTCATGGGCGACGTCATCGGGAACCTGAACGCCCGACGCGGCCACGTGGAGGGGATCGACGAGCACGGCACCTCCCGCGTGATCCATGCGCTCGTTCCGCTCGCCGAGATGTTCGGCTACGCCACCGAGCTGCGCAGCATGACCCAGGGTCGCGCCACCTACTCGATGGAGTTCTCCCGCTATGCGGAAGTGCCCACCTCTCTCGCCAACGAGCTGATCGCGAAGTCAAAGAGCTAAGCGCCCAACAAGAGGAGCGACGAAGAGAATCACCATGGCCAAGCAGAAGTTCGACCGCAGCAAGCCCCACGTGAACGTGGGCACCATTGGTCACGTCGACCATGGCAAGACGACCTTGACCGCGGCGATCACGAAGTACCTGTCCTTCAGTGGCGGGGCCGACTTCCGCGCCTTCGACTCGATCGACAACGCGCCCGAGGAGAAGCAGCGCGGCATCACGATCGCGATCAGCCACGTCGAATATTCGACCGCGAACCGGCACTACGCGCACGTCGACTGCCCGGGCCACGCGGACTACATCAAGAACATGATCACCGGCGCGGCCCAGATGGACGGTGCCATCCTCGTGGTGTCCGCCGCGGACGGCCCGATGCCGCAGACGCGCGAACACATCATCCTGGCCCGCCAGGTCGAGGTGCCGGCGCTGGTCGTGTATCTGAACAAGGTCGACATGGTCGACGACGAGATGCTCATCGACCTCGTCGAGATGGAGGTGCGCGAGCTCCTCAGCAAGTACGAGTTCCCGGGCGACGACATCCCGGTCATTCGCGGCTCCGCACTGAAGGCGCTGGAGTCGACGAGCGAGGACCAGGACGCCGCCGACTACGCGTCGATCAAGGAGCTGCTCGACGCGGTCGACAGCTACATTCCGACGCCGACCCGCGAGGTCGACAAGCCGTTCCTGATGCCGATCGAGGACGTCTTCGGCATCAAGGGCCGCGGGACCGTGGCCACCGGGCGCGTCGAGCGCGGCCAGGTGAAGACCGGTGAGTCCGTCGAGCTGGTCGGCATCCACCAGGACAAGCCGCGGCAGCTGGTCGTGACCGGCGTCGAGATGTTCAAGAAGACCCTCGACGAGGGACAGGCCGGCGACAACGTGGGCCTGCTCCTGCGCGGCATCGAGCGTGACGAGATCGAGCGCGGCCAGGTCCTGGCCAAGCCGGGCAGCGTCAAGCCGGGCACGCAGTTCAAGGCCGAGGTCCTGGTCCTCAGCAAGGAGGAGGGCGGACGCCACACGCCGTTCTACGCCGGGTATCGGCCGCAGTTCTATCTGCGAACCACCGATATCACCGGAGCCATCAAGCTTCCGGCGGGCGTCGAGATGATCATGCCCGGGGACAACGTGAACATCGACGTCGAGCTGATCACGCCGATCGCCATCGAGCAGGGGCAGCACTTCGCGATCCGCGAGGGCGGCCACACGGTCGGGGCCGGAGTGATCACCGAGGTCATCGGCTGACGGCGATGGCCAAGCAGCGCATCCGCATCCGGCTCAAGGCGTACGACCACAAGCTGCTCGACCAGTCGGCCGAGCAGATCGTGGAGACGGCGCAGCGCACGGGTGCCGCGGTGGCGGGACCCGTCCCGCTGCCGACGAGGATCGAGAAGTACACCGTCATCCGCGGGCCCTTCGTGCACAAGGACGGGCGGGAGCAGTTCGAGATCAGGACCCACAAGCGCCTGATCGACATCATCGATCCTTCGACCAAGACGGTGGATGCGCTGATGCGGCTGAGCCTGGCAGCAGGCGTCGACATCGAGATCAAGATGTGATCCGGGCTGAAAGGGAGTGTTCGAAGACGTGCCGGCAGGACTGATCGGGCGCAAGCTCGGCATGACGCGCCTCTTCGCGGATGACGGAAGCGTCGTCCCGGTGAGCGTCATCGCCGCGCCCCCGAACACGATCACGCGCCTCCGCACCCCGGAGCAGGACGGCTACGCCGCCCTGCAGCTGGGTGCCGGTGTCGCGCGCCGTCAGACGAAGCCGGTCGCCGGCCAGTTCACGCAGCTCGCCAAGGAGCTGCAGCGCCCCGACACGGTCCGCGAGGTCCGGGTCGAGACCCTCGAGGGCTATGAGGTCGGCCAGCAGCTCGACGTCAGCGTCTTCTCCGCGGGCGACCTCGTGGACGTCACCGGCATGAGCAAGGGCCATGGGTTCGCCGGGACCGTGAAGCGCCACCACTTCCATCGCGGCCCGAAGACGCACGGCTCGAACAACTACCGGCAGCCCGGATCGATCGGCGCCGGGACGACGCCGGGCCGGGTCTTCCGCGGGACGAAGATGGGCGGCCACCTCGGCGATGAGCAGGTGACCGTCAAGAAGCTGAAGGTCGTGCGGGTCGACGCCGAGCGCAACCTCATCCTCGTCAAGGGCGCGGTCCCCGGGGCCCGCAACGGCGTGCTGCTGGTGCAGAAGGCGAGATGACGATGGCCCACACCAAGGTCCTCACCGCGGCCGGCAAGGAGTCGGGCAAGATCGAGCTTGCCGACAGCCTGTTCGCCGCGCCGATCAACGAGAGCCTCATCCACCAGGCGGCGGTCCGCCAACAGGCGGGCCGGCGCATCGGCACCGCCGACACGCTGACCCGCGCGGAGGTGCGTGGCGGTGGGCGCAAGCCGTGGCGCCAGAAGGGCACCGGCCGCGCTCGACAGGGCAGCCGAACCGCCCCGCATTGGGCCGGTGGCGGCGTCGTCTTCGGCCCGCATCCGCGTGGCTACGAACAGCGGATGCCGGCGAAGATGCGCCGCGCCGCGCTGCGCGGGGTCCTCTCGGCCAAGGCCGGCGAGGGGGCGCTGCGGGTCGTGGAGGGCTTCGACCTTTCGGAGCCGAAGACGCGGGGCTTCGCCGAGCGGCTGAGCGGCTGGAACGCGGAAGGCAAGGTGCTCGTCGTGCTCCCCGCCCGGGACGAGCTCGTCGAGCGTGCCGGGCGCAACCTTCGTCACGTCCGCGTGATCCTGGCCGACAGCCTGAACGTCATCGACCTGCTCGAAGCCGATACGATCGTCTTCACCCGCGACGCGCTGGCCCGCACCCAGGAGGTGTACGCATGAGCGCCGCTTCGCTCCACGAGATCCTGCTCCGTCCCGTCATCAGCGAGAAGAGCGTGGGTGCCACCGAGTTCAACACCTACACCTTCGCCGTGGCGCGCGACGCGAACAAGTTCCAGATCCGCGCCGCCGTCGAGGCCGAATTCAACGTGACCGTCCTCGGCGTGCGGGTCATGAGCGTGAAGCCCAAGCAGAAGCGACGTGGGCGCCGCCAGATGGGCACCGTGCCGGGGTGGCGCAAGGCGGTCGTGACGATCGCCCCCGGCGAGAAGATCGAGCTCTTCGAGGCCGTGTAGCAGCATGCCACTTCGCAACTACCGACCCACCAGCCCCGGGCTGCGGCAGATGACCCGCTCGACGTTCGAGGAGGTCACCGCCAAGTCACCGCACAAGCCGCTCACGGAGCGCGTCCTGCGCCGCGCGGGGCGCAACAGCCAGGGCAAGCTCACCGTGCGCCACCGCGGGTCCGGACACAAGCGTCTCTACCGGGTCATCGACTGGAAGCGGGACAAGGCCGGGGTGCCTGGCCGCATTGCGACGGTCGAGTACGACCCGAATCGCTCGGCGCGCATTGCGCTGCTCCACTACGCCGACGGCGAGAAGCGCTACATCCTGCTGCCGCACGGGCTCGGCGTGGGTGACACGGTCATCAGCGGGCCGGACGTCGAAGCGCGGGTCGGCAATGCGCTGCCCCTGGCGCGGATGCCGCTCGGCACGCAGATTCACAACGTCGAGCTCGTCGCGGGACGCGGCGGCCAGATCGTCCGCTCGGCGGGGAGCAGCGCTCAGCTTCTCGCCAAGGAGGGCCAGACGGCGACGATCAGGTTGCCCTCCGGTGAGGTGCGACGGGTTCGGGCCAGCTGCATGGCCACCGTGGGCCAGGTCAGCAACCTCGATCACGAGAACCAGAAGATCGGCAAGGCCGGCCGCAACCGGCATCTCGGTCGTCGCCCGCAGGTCCGGGGCGTGGTCATGAATCCGAACGACCACCCCCACGGCGGCGGGGAGGGCAAGTCGCCGACCGGCATGCCGCCGAAGACCCCATGGGGCAAGCCGGCGATGGGCCTGCGCACCCGGTCCCGAACCAAGGCCAGCAACAAGATGATCGTCCGCCGCCGGTACGGGCGGGGCTAGGAGGCGAGATGAGTCGTTCCGTGAAGAAGGGACCATTTGTCGACGCGCGCCTGCTCGGCCGTGTCGACGAGATGAACAAGCGCAACGAGCGCAAGGTGCTGAAGACCTGGTCGCGGGCCAGCGTCATCTTCCCGCAGATGATCGGTCACACGATCGCCGTTCACGATGGGCGGCGCCACGTGCCGGTCTTCATCACCGAGAACATGGTCGGGCATCGGCTCGGCGAGTTCGCGCCCACGCGGCATTACCGTGGCCACGGCAAGGCCACCGAACGTTCGACGACGCTGAAGTAGGGCTGATGATGCGCGTCTCCGCCACCGCCAAGTTCATCCGCATCAGCCCCCGCAAGGTGCGGCTGGTGACCGATCTCATCGCCGGCAAGCCGGTCGAGGAGGCGGCCTCCATCCTGCGCTTCCTGCCGAACGCCGCAGCGCGCGACGTGGCCAAGGTGCTGAAGAGCGCCACGGCCAACGCAGAGAACAACTTCAACCTCTCCGCCGACGAGCTCCATGTCGCGAGCGCCACGGCGGAGGAGGGGCCGACCCTGAAGCGTGGGCGCCCACGTGCGCAGGGCCGGTACTTCGCAATCCTGAAGAGAACCAGCCACATCACCGTTTCGGTGGCTGACGGCGAGGAGGCCTGATGGGTCACAAGGTGCATCCCTACGGCTTCCGGATCGGCATCATCAAGCCCTGGCTTGCCAAGTGGTACGCGGATCGCGACTACGCGGTCCTGCTGCAGGAAGATATGCGGATCCGGCAGCTGGTCGGCAAGCAGCTGGCGAACGCCAGCGTCAGCCAGGTCGAGATCGAGCGCGGCATCAACCACGTGACGGTGACGGTGCACTCCGCCAAGCCGGGGATCGTCATCGGCAAGGGCGGCGCGAACGTCGAGGCGCTGCGAACCGCTGTCGGCAAGCTGACCGACAAGAAGGTCAAGCTCGAGATCAAGGAGATCCTGCAGCCGGAGCTCGATGGCGTGCTCGTGGCGCAAAACGTTGCCGGCCAGCTCGAGCGCCGGATCGCCTTCCGTAAGGCGATCAAGCAGACGATCCAGCGCACGATCAAGGCCGGGGCGAAGGGCGTGAAGATCCAGGTCTCCGGGCGCCTTGGTGGCTCCGAGATGAGCCGCACCGAGTGGGACCGCGAGGGGCGGATCCCGCTTGGCACGCTGCGCGCCGATATCAGCTACGGGCTGGTCCATGCCCGCACAACCTATGGCCGCATCGGGGTCAAGGTCTGGATCTACCGCGGTGACCTGCTCGGCGAGCGGCCCGGGAGCGCCCGGACCGAGCCGCGCGAGCCACGGGCCCGGGTGCCGCGCGCCCGCGGGGAGCGACGCACGCCGCGAACCACCGCTCGCGAGCGGGCTCCCGAGGCGGAGGCGGCCGTGGCCAGCGAGACGACGGCCGGCGCGGCGTCCGCCACCCCTGAAGTCCCGGCGGATGCCGGGCAGGAGGCCTGAGCCGATGCTGATGCCGAAGCGCGTCAAGCACCGCAAGGTGCAGCGCGGGCGACGGGCCGGGATGGCCAAGGGCGGCACCACGGTGAGCTTTGGGGACTACGGCCTGATGGCCGAGGAGGTCTGCTGGCTCACGAGCCGCCAGATCGAGGCCGCACGTCGTGCGATGACGCACCACATCAAGCGCGGCGGGCGGATCTGGATCCGCGTCTTTCCCGACAAGCCGGTCACGAAGAAGCCGGCCGAGGTGCGGATGGGATCGGGCAAGGGCGCACCGGACCACTGGGTGGCGGTCGTCAAACCCGGCCGCGTCATGTTCGAGATGTCCGGCGTTTCCGAGACGATCGCCCGGGAGGCGATGCGCCTGGCGAGCCACAAGCTGCCGATCACCACGCGGTTCGTGGTCAAGGAGGGTCTCGAACATGGACATCAATGAGATCCGCCGGCTCTCCGACGCCGACCTCGACGCTGCGCTCCTCGACGCGAAGCAGGAGCTGTGGAAGATCCGGTTCGACCTCGCCACCCGGCAGGAGAAGAACTACAGCAGGCTGCCCGCGACCCGCAGGCGGATCGCCCGCATTCTCACCGTCATGACTGAGCGTCAGCACGCGGCGACCGACGCCGCCGCTGCCGCCGAGAAGGCAAGCTGATGCAGGGCAAGCGCAGGACGAAGCTCGGGCGTGTCGTGTCCGACAAGATGGACAAGACGGTCGTGGTCAGCGTCGAGCGGCTGCGCCGTCACCCGATCTACAAGCGGGTGATCCGGCAGTCGAGCAAGTTCAAGGCTCACGATGCCGAGAACACGGCGAGGGTCGGCGACACGGTGCGCATCGAGGAGAGCCGCCCGCTCTCCCGCGAGAAGCGCTGGACGGTCGTTGAGATCGTTTCGCGCGGCGCGCACGAGGAGATCGTGGAGTAGATGATCCGCCAGTACACCCGGCTCCGGGTCGCCGACAACACCGGCGCTCGCACGCTGCAGTGCATCACCGTCATCGGCCGCTCGCAGAGCGACACGGCCGAGGTCGGCGACGTCATCGTGGCCAGCGTCAAGCAGGCGCTGCCCAACTCGGGCGTGAAGAAGGGCGACGTGGTGCGCGCGGTCATCGTGCGGACCGCCAAGGAGTACGGGCGGCCGGACGGCAGCCACATCCGTTTCGACGAGAACGCCGCGGTCCTCATCACGCCGCAGGGCAGCCCGCGCGGCACGCGCATCTTCGGCCCGGTCGCCCGCGAGCTCCGCGAGCGCAACTACATGAAGATCGTGTCGCTCGCCCCGGAGGTGCTGTAGGTGAGTGTGAACGTTCGGAAGGGGGACACCGTCGTGGTGTTGGCCGGGAAGGACCGCGGCAAGCGGGGTACGGTGGAGCGCATCGAGCAGACGAAGCGCGGCCCGGGAGTGGTCGTGCCGGGCATCAACATGGCAAAGCGCCATCAGCGGCCGCAGTCCCGCACCCAGCAGGCCGGGATCCTCGACATTCCGCAGCCGCTCCATATCAGCAACGTGCAGGTCGTCTGCCCGCGCTGCGATCGGCCGACCCGCGTCAACCACGCGCACCTCGAGAGCGGGCGCCGGGTGCGGGTCTGCAAGCACTGCGGCGAGCAGATCGAAGGGGCCGCCTCGTGACGACCGACACGAAGCGGACGAGGGGTGCGCGCTCCGGGAGCGCAACCGCCCCGAAGGGCGGAGCCGGCAGCAAGCGGTTCGCGCCGCCCACGTACCACGGCCTTCGGCAGCGCTATCACGACGAGGTGGTCCCCGCGCTCCTCCGGGAGTTCAGCTATCGGAACCCGATGCAGGTGCCGCGGCTCGAGAAGGTCGTCGTCAACATCGGCCTCGGCGAGGCGATCGCGAACGCGAAGGCGCTCGACGCCGCGGTTGGCGACCTCGCGACGATCACCGGTCAGAAGCCGATCGTGACCCGTGCCAAGCGCTCGATCGCGCAGTTCCGGGTCCGGACCGGGATGCCCATCGGGGCCAAGGTCACGCTGCGCGGCCAGCGCATGTACGACTTCCTGGAGCGAACGCTGCGGCTGGCGCTGCCGCGTATTCGCGACTTCCGGGGGATCGCGACCCGCTCGTTCGACGGGCGCGGCAATTTCAGCCTGGGGCTGCGCGAGCAGCTCGTCTACCCGGAGATCGACTACGACGAGATCGATCGGCTCCGGGGCCTGGAGATCAGCATCGTCACCACGGCGAAGACCGATGAGGAGGGGCGCATGCTGCTCCAGCTTCTCGGCATGCCGTTCCAGGCGAACTAGCGAGGTCCATGTCGTGGCAAAGAAGTCGATGATCGCGAAGTCGAAGCGCTCGCCGCGGTTCCCGGTTCAGCAGCGCAACCGCTGCTCGATCTGCGGACGGCCGCGCGGGTACATGCGACGCTTCGCGATGTGCCGGATCTGCTTCCGGGAGCGCGCCCTCGAGGGGCAGCTGCCGGGAGTGACCAAGTCGAGCTGGTAGGCAGGCGCCAACCACGCCCGAGGCGTGGCGCGAACCACCGCCAAGGAGTCGAACGAACCAGATGAACAGCACCGATCCGATCGCCGATCTGCTGACACGGATCCGCAACGCCAGCGCGGCGCGGCACCGTGAGCTGACCGTGCCATCCTCCAGGGTGAAGCGCGAGATCGCGCGCATCCTCCTCGAGGAGGGTTTCATCGAGGGGTACGCAACGCATGCCAACGGCGTCCAGGACTCGCTCACCATCCAGCTGAAGTTTGTCGAGGGCCGCACCCCGGTCATCAGTGGGCTGAAGCGGATCAGCAAGCCCGGGCTGCGGGTCTACGCCCGCAAGACCGAGATTCCCCGCGTGCTCGGGGGCCTCGGCCTGGCCATCCTGTCCACCTCCCGCGGGATCATGACCGGGCAGCAGGCCCGGACCCAGAGCCTCGGCGGCGAGGTCCTCTGCTACGTCTGGTAGGGAGCGAACGCATGTCACGCATTGGACGCATGCCGATCCCGCTTCCCGACGGCGTGGAGGTGAGCCAGGAGGGGCGCCGGCTCCGCGTCAGCGGCCCGCGCGGGTCCCTTGAGCGTGAGATCCATCCGGAGATGACGGTCGAGCGCTCCGACGGCACGCTGCGCGTGGTCCGCCCCAGTGACGAGCCGCGGCATCGGGCCCTGCACGGGCTGACCCGCACGCTGGTCGCGAACATGGTCACCGGCGTGACGACCGGGTTCACGAAGGTGCTCGAGATCAGCGGTGTCGGCTATCGAGCTCAGCTGCAGGGTGACAAGCTGGTCCTCTCGCTCGGGTATTCGCACCCCGTCGAGGTCACGCCGCCCGACGGCATCAGCTTCCAGGTGGACACGCCAACCCGGCTGGCGGTGAACGGCGCCGACAAGGAGCTCGTGGGCCAGGTCGCCGCCGATATCCGTTCGCGGCGAAAGCCGGAGCCGTACAAGGGCAAGGGGATCCGGTACGCGGGCGAGCAGATCCTGCGCAAGGCGGGCAAAGCCGGCAAGGTCGGAGGGAGCTTCTAGCCATGATCGGCAAGAAGAGTCGGAATGCGATGCGCATCAAGCGGCACGAGCGCCTTCGTCTGCGTCTGGCAGGCAGCCCGGAGCGGCCGCGGCTCTCCGTCTTCCGGAGCGCCAAGCACATCTACGCGCAGCTCATCGACGACGTGAGCGGCCGGACGCTGGCTGCCGCCTCGACGCGCGAGGCGTCGCTTGCCGCCGCCCCAGGCAAGGTGGATGCGGCGCACGAGGTGGGCAAGGCGCTCGCCGCGCGCGCGCGCACGGCAGGCGTGAAGGCCGTGGTCCTGGATCGCGGCGGTTATCAGTATCACGGGCGGGTTCGCTCGCTCGCCGATGGCGCCCGCGAGGGCGGCCTCGACCTGTAGAGCGGAGATACGCATATGACGAGAATCGATCCAACCAAGCTGAATCTCGAGGAACGCGTCGTCCAGATCAACCGCGTCGCCAAGGTCGTCCGCGGCGGGCGCCGCTTCAGCTTCAGCGCGGTCGTGGTCGTCGGGGACGGCAACGGCGTGGTGGGCGCCGGGCTCGGCAAGGCCGGGGAGGTGCCGGAGGCGATCCGCAAGGGCGTCGAGGACGCGAAGAAGCACCTGATCAGGGTGCCGCTGGTGGGCGCCACGATCCCGCACGGGGTGACCCAGGCATACGGAGCCAGCAGCGTGATGCTGAAGCCGGCATCGGCCGGCACCGGCGTCATCGCCGGTGGCTCGGTCCGGTCGGTCGTCGAGGTGGCCGGCATCCGCGACCTGCGGAGCAAGACCATGGGCAGCACGAACCCGGTGAACGTCGTGCGCGCCACGGTCCAGGGGCTCGGCTCCATGCGCTCAGCGGACGCCATCGCCGCCCGCCGCGGCAAGACTGCCGAAGAGCTGCTCGGGAAGCGGGGCGCGGAGGCGGCGCGCCGTCCGCACGTGTACGTCGAGCGGCCGGAGCCGGTCTTCGGGGGAGGTCGACGTGGCCGCTGACCGAGGGTCGAGCGCCGGCAAGCTGCGGGTGACCTGGGTGCACTCGACGATCGGTCACAAGGCGGGTGCGCGGGGCACGATTCGCGCCCTGGGCCTGCATCGGCTGCACCAGACCGTCGAGATCGCTGACACGCCGGTGAATCGGGGGATGTTGCGGCGCGTCGCATTCCTGCTCCGCGTCGACGAGCCCGCTCCCGAGACGACGGCGAAGGGCGAGGGGGAGACGAAGTGAAGCTTCACGATCTGCGCCCCGCCGACGGGTCGCACAAGCCGGCGCGCCGCGTCGGTCGCGGGCACGGCTCCGGCCGGGGCAAGACGGCCGGCCGCGGCACGAAGGGACAGAAGTCGAGGGCCGGCTCCAGCATCCCGGCCTGGTTCGAGGGTGGGCAGACGCCGATCCACGTTCGGACGCCGAAGCTCCACGGGTTCAAGAACCGGTTTCGGGTCGAGTACGCCGGCGTCAACCTCGCGCGCCTGGCCGATGTCGCGGCCGGCACCCTGATCACGCCCGACGTGCTCGTTCACGACGGACTGGTGCGCGGCTCGAAGACGAAGCCGCTGCCGGTGAAGATCCTCGGCGACGGCGAGGCACCCAGGGGGGTCACGATCCACGCGCACGCCTTCACCCGCACCGCCCGGGAGAAGCTGGCGGCGGCCGGCAGCACCGCGCAGCTCATCAGCTGGCCGGACGGCGCTCCGATCGAGGATGCCCCGCCCGCGCCGCCCGAGGAGCCCGGGCAGCCCGGGGAGCCGGCCGCAAAGCCCGCCCGCCGCCGGGCACGAAAGGCGGAGCCCGAGGAGCCGGCTGCCGAGCCAGCGGCGGACGACGAGGGGGGCGCGTCCTAGGTGATCGATTCGCTCGTCACCGCCTTCCGCGCCCCGGACATCCGGCGCAAGATTCTCTTCACGCTCGGGATCCTGCTGATCTTCCGGGTCCTCACCAACGTCCCGGTGCCGAACGTCGATCAGGCCCAGCTCTCGAACCTGTTCCAGACGAACCAGCTGCTCGGACTGCTCGACCTGTTCTCGGGGGGAGGCCTGGCGACCGCGTCGATCATCGGGATGGGGGTGAACCCGTACATCAACGCCAGCATCATCATGCAGCTGATGCAGGGCGTCATCCCGAGCCTCGGTGAGCTGGCGCGGGAGGGCGAGTACGGGCGTAACCGGCTCAACCAGTACACGCGGCTGCTGACCGTGCCCATGGCCTTCGCACAGGGCTACGGGTTCAGCGTCCTGCTCCAGACGAACAACGTCATCCCGTCCGCGAGCTTCTTCTCCTTGGAGACGATCTCGCTGCTCATCAGCTTCACCGCCGGCACGATCCTGCTGATGTGGCTCGGCGAGCTGATCAGCGAGCACGGTCTCGGGAATGGCATCAGCTTCATCATCTTCGCCGGCATCGTGGGGCGCATCCCGCACCAGGCGGGGCCGATCATCACCGGCCCGAACGGCCTGACGACGATCCTGCCGTTCATCGCGATCGCGATCGTCATCATCGCCGGCGTCGTCTTCATCAACGAGGGCCAGCGCCGGATCCCGGTCCAGTACGCGAGCCGGGTCCGCGGACGGCGGATGTACCAGGGCCAGACTCAATACCTGCCCCTGAAGGTGACGATGGCCGGAGTGATCCCGATCATCTTCGCGATCAGCATCCTGCTTTTCCCGGCGCAGATCGCCCAGTACTTCACCGCGTCGACCATCGCGTGGGTGCAGACGGTGGCGAACTGGGTCGTCGCCAACCTGAGCCAGAGCAACCTCTACGTCTATGGGGTGCTCTACTTCGTGCTCGTCGTCTTCTTCACCTACTTCTACACCGCCTTCCAGTTCAGGCCGGCCGATACCGCCGACTACCTGCGCAAGAACGGCGGCTTTATCCCTGGCATCCGGCCCGGGCGACCGACCGAGGACTTCCTGGCGCGAGTCACGAACCGGATCACGCTCGGCGGCGCCCTCTTCCTCGCCAGCCTGGCGGTGCTGCCGCTCATCGTTTCGGCCCTCATCCCCGGCACGAGCAGCCTGCGGCTGGGCGGTACGAGCGTGCTGATCGTGGTGAGCGTCGTCGTCGAGACGATGAAGCAGCTCGAGGCCCAGATGCTGATGCGCCACTACGAGGGCTTCATCAGGTGACCGATGCGGGCCAGCGCCCGCCCGAGCCGCCCGCGAGGCGGCGCATCCTGCTGCTCATCGGCGCCGTCGGCACCGGCAAGGGAACCCAGGCCGATCTCCTGAGCGAGAAGCTCGGGCTCGTGCATCTCGCGTCCGGGAACCTCTTCCGCGAGGCGCTCAGGGACGGCACCGGGCTCGGGCAGCGGGCCCAGGCCTACATGGAGCGCGGCGACCTCGTGCCGGATGAGATCACGATCGAGATGTTCATCGATCGGCTCTCCCAGCCGGACGCGGCCCGCGGCGCGATCCTCGACGGCTTCCCCCGCACGGTGGCACAGGCCGAGGCGCTGGACGCGACCCTCGCGGAACGTGGCGAGGCGATCGACCGGGTGATCTTCATCGACGCCCCGAGCGAGGTGCTCGTGGCGCGGGTGGCGGGACGGCTCGTCTGCCCGGTCTGCGGCACCCCGTACCACCGCGAGGACGACCCGCCGCGAGTGCCAGGCGTCTGTGACAAGGACGGTGCCGCACTGACGCAGCGTGACGATGATCGAGCGGAGGTGGTCCGCGCTCGAATCGCGAAGCAGGTCCCGCCGATGCTCGACGTCGTGGCGCACTACGAGCGCTCAGGCGTCGTGCGCCGCGTGGACGGCGATCAGCCGATCGAGGCGGTGACGCGCGAGGTCCTGGAGGCGCTCGGCTAGCGATGGGGATGCCCGCCAGCACCGGCTCGGTCACGATCAAGCGCACGGACGAGGTGGCCCGCATGCGTCACGCCGGCCTGATCCTCGCCGACGTGCTCGACGCCCTCCGGGACGCGCTGCGCCCCGGCGTCAGCACCGGCGAGCTCGATGCGATCGCCGAGGAGATGATTCGCGCCGCGGGCGCCATCCCCTCGTTCAAGGGCTACGGCTACAACCCGCCGTTTCCGGCCTCGATCTGCGCCTCGATCAATGACGAGGTGGTCCACGGGATCCCGGCGGCCGATCGGTTCGTCGCCGAGGGGGACGTGGTGAGCCTCGACATCGGCTGCATCTGGGAGGGCTGGCACGCGGACTGCGCCCGGACCTGGGCGGTTGAGCCGGTGCCGGAGCGGGTCACCGCGCTCATCGCCGCAACACGGCGGGGGATGGAGGCAGGGATTGCGGCGGCGATGCCCGGCAACCGGCTCGGCGACGTGGGTGCGGCGATCGAGGCGGTTGCCCACGATCACGGGTACGGCATCGTCCGGCCGTTCGTGGGCCACGGAATCGGGACCTCGATGCACGAGGAGCCCCAGGTGCCGAACTACGGGCGCGCAGGCACCGGGATGCGTCTCGAGGCGGGCATGTGCCTGGCGATCGAGCCGATGTTCAACCTTGGAGGCGACGAGGTGGTGGTGCTCGACGACGGCTGGACGGTGGTGACCGCCGACGGCGGCCTCTCCGCGCACTTCGAGAACACGATTGCACTAACCCCCGACGGCCCGCAGCTGCTGACGGTCCGATGAGCGGTTGCCCCGTTGTCGATTCCACCGCGGATCGTGTATACTCGCGGTTCGGGTCGCCCGGCGCGGCGGCCTTTCCGTGTGTTCCAACCAACCATGCAGCACGACTTGCAGACTGAGGGTGCGTAGCGCTTGCCAAAGAAGGATGCGATCGAGGTCGAGGGCGAGGTGATCCTCCCCCTCCCCAACGCGATGTTCAAGGTGCGACTGGAGAACGGGCACGAGGTGCTCGCTCACATCTCAGGCAAGCTGCGCCAGAACTTCATCCGCATCCTCCCCGGCGACACGGTCCGCGTCGAGCTGAGTCCCTATGACCTCACCCGAGGTCGCATCACGTACAGGATGAGATGAAGGTTTCTGCGTCCGTGAAGCCCCGCTGTGAGCGCTGCAAGGTCATCAAGCGCTCCGGCGTGGTGATGGTCATCTGCGTCATTCCGAAGCACAAGCAGCGACAGGGGTAGGGCGAGCTCGTGGCGAGAATCTCAGGCGTCGATATCCCCCGGGAGAAGCGGGTCATCGTCTCCCTCACCTACATCCACGGCATCGGCGACACGTCGGCTCGCAGGATCATCGAGGCCGCGAACGTCTCCGCGGACACCCGTGTCCGTGACCTGACCGAGGATGAGATCAACCGTCTGCGCGCGGTCATCGACGGCAGCTACAAGGTGGAGGGCGACCTGCGGCGCGAGACGAGCATGAACGTCAAGCGTCTCATGGAGATCGGCTCCTATCGGGGCATCCGCCATCGCCGCAACCTGCCGGTCCGTGGCCAGCGCACGAAGACGAACGCACGCCAGCGTCGCGGTTCGCGCAAGACGGTCGGCGTCCGCCGCAAGAAGTAGTCACCACCAGCACAGGAGTCCCATGGCAGAGCGGAAGCGCGCCACGCGCGCCAAGAAGCGAGAACGGAAGAACGTGCCGGCCGGGCACGCGCACATCCAGTCGACGTTCAACAACACGATCGTGACGATCACCGATATGACCGGGAACGTCGTGAGCTGGGGCAGCGCCGGGCTGGTCGGCTTCAAGGGCTCGCGGAAGAGCACGCCCTACGCCGCGTCGCAGACCGCGGAGCTCGCCGCTCGGCGCGCCATGGAGCATGGGATGCGTCAGATCGAGGTCTTCGTCAAGGGTCCCGGCGCCGGGCGCGAGCAGGCGATCCGTTCGCTCCAGGCCGCGGGCCTGGAGGTGACGGCGATCACCGACGTCACGCCGATTCCGCACAACGGCTGCCGCCCGCCGAAGCGGCGGCGGGTCTGAGGCGATGGCTCGATACACGGACGCCGTCTGCCGCATCTGCCGCCGAGAGGGCCTGAAGCTCTTCCTGAAGGGGAGCCGCTGCTACACGAAGAAATGCTCGTTCGAGCGGCGCAGCGCTCCGCCGGGCATGACGATCCAGCGCCGCCGCAAGCCAAGCGAGTACGGCGTCCAGCTCCGCGAGAAGCAGAAGGTGCGGAAGAGCTATTCCGTCCTGGAAAAGCAGTTCCGCAACTACTTCGAGAAGGCGAGCAAGCATCGTGGCATGACCGGCGAGGTCCTGCTGCGCATGCTCGAGATGCGGCTCGACAACGTCGTCTTTCGGATGGGCTTCGCAAGCTCGCGCGCGCAGGCGCGCCAGCTCGTCACCCACGGCCACTTCGCGGTGAACGGGCGACCCACGAACATCCCGAGCTTCGGCACAAAAATCGGCGACCGGATCGAGGTCCGTGAGAGCCGCCGCAGCCGGGAGTACTTCAAGACGGCGACCGAGACGATGCCGTCGGCCCAGGTCCCGGAGTGGGTGACCGCCGACGCAACGACGCTCTCCGGATCGATCCTGGCCGAGCCGGCCCGCGAGCAGATGCCGGCCGAATTCAACGAGCAGCTCGTCGTCGAGTATTACTCGAGATAGCTGTGGAGGAGTCAGATCTCTTGATGATCGAAGTCGAGACCACGCCTGCCCCGCGCATCGAGGAGGTCGAGACGACCGGGAACCTCTCCGTCTTCGAGGTGAACCCGCTCGCCGACGGCTACGGTGTCACGCTGGGCAATGCGCTGCGGCGCGTGCTGTTGAACTCGCTCGAGGGAGCGGCGGTCACGTCCATCCAGATCGCGAACGTGTTCCACGAGTTCAGCACGCTTCCGAACGTCAAGGAGGACGTCACGCAGATCGTCCTCAACGTGAAGAAGCTGCGGCTGCGCTCCTTCGCGCACCACGCGGTGACCCTCAAGCTCGTGAAGCACGGCGCTGGTCCGGTGCTCGCCGGCGACATCGCCGAGTCGGCCGACGTCGAGATCGTGAACCCGGAGCTCGTCCTGCTGACCCTCGATTCGGATGCCGGCTCCATCGAGATGGATCTCACGGTCGAGACCGGGGTCGGCTACCGCCCGGCCGAGCACAGCGAGGACATGCCGATCGGGATCATCCCGGTCGATGCGATCTTCAGTCCGGTGCGCCGGGTGAACTTCGTGGTGAGCGACATCCGGGTCGGTCAGATGACGAACTTCGATCGGCTGACCCTCGATATCGAGACCGACGGGACGAATACCCCGAAGGCCGCGCTCTCGCAGGCGGCCGAGATCCTGGTTCGCGAGTTCAGCCGCTTCGCCGACATCAGCCGGCGACCGGCCGAGGGCGAGGAGGAGCCGGCGAGCCCGGTTGCCGCGAACCTGCTCGACGCTCCGATCGAGGAGCTCGATCTGCCGATGCGTGCGTACAACAGCCTGAAGCGGAACAACATCACGAAGATTGGCCAGGTCCTGGCGCTCTCGGATGACGAGTTCCTCCGAATGCGCAACTTCGGCAAGAAGAGCCTCGATGAGCTCAAGGAGCGGCTTGCCCTGCGAGGGTTCATCAGCCCGATGCCCGAGGCCGCCGAGACCGACGAGTCCGACCTGCCCGCCAGCGCGGAGCTGGACGAGGCGGCCGCCGCCGAGCTGGACCGGGAGGCGTAGACGGTGCCCCACCGGCTGGCTGGCCGCAAGCTGAGCCGCCCGACCGCGCATCGGCGAGCGATGCTCGCCAACCTCGCGGTCGCCATCCTGCGCTACGAGCGGGTGAAGACCACCGAGGCCAAGGCCAAGGAGGTGCGTGGCATCGTGGACCACATGATCACGACCGCCAAGCGTGGGGGCGTCTCTGCGCGCCGGTCACTCATCGCACAGATGCCCGCCGAGCCGCTCATCGTCGACAAGCTGATGGGCGAGATCGCCGAGAAGTACGCGGAGCGCAGTTCGGGCTTCACCCGCATCGTGAAGATCGGGGAGCGGCTGGGTGACGCGGCGCCCATCGTCCAGATCGAGCTCGTCTGACCGGCGGTCCGATCGGACGCGACAACTGCACACGGACTCGCTGCCCGTCGCCGTCGACTGCGCGGTGGCGGTCATCGAGTACGACGGAACCGACTTCGCCGGCTCCCAGTACCAGCCGAACGCTCGGACGGTACAGGGGGAGCTGGAGGAGGCGCTTAACAGACTGACCGGCGAACGGGTGCGAATCCGATTCGCCGGGCGTACCGACGCCGGGGTGCATGCCACCGGCCAGGTGGCGGCATTCTGCCTCGCGCGCGGCACGAGACGCGGCGCGGCGGAATGGGCCGAGCTGCGAAGGCGGTGGAACGCCGCCCTGCCGGCCGACGTGGTGGTCCGCTCGCTGCGGGCCGCGACGCCGGGGTTCGACCCGCGCCGAGACGCAGCCTGGCGGACGTATCGCTACCGGATCCGGACCGCGGGCGACCGGCGGCCGGGCGAACGGCATCGGACGCTCGAGATCAACGACCGGCTCGACCTCGCCGCGATGCGCGCGGTGGCGGGATCGCTCAGCGGCGAACGCGACTTTGCCGCGCTCGGGAGCGACGCCCACGGTCGAACCATGAGGCACCTGAAGGAGGTGAGGGTCACATCGCGAGGGACGCTCATCGAGGTTCGCGTCACGGCCAACGCCTTCCTGCGACGGATGGTGCGCAGCATCGTGGCGATCCTCCTGGAGGCCGGTCGAGGTCGCCTGGCGGCGCAGGGAGTTGGAGAGCTCCTGGCGACCGGAGGTCGGGCGCTTGAAGGGCGTGCGGCTCCGCCGCACGGCCTGACGCTCGAGCGAGTCACCTATTCGAATACGGAACCACGAACGGAAGAGCAGGAGCCATGAAGACCTACGCAACCAAGGCGAGCGAGATCGAGCGCGGGTGGTGGCTGGTCGACGCCACCGACCAGACGCTGGGCCGCGTCGCGTCGCGCATCGCCACCCTGCTCGAGGGCAAGCACAAGCCGATCTACTCGCCGCACCTCGACACCGGCGATCACGTCGTGGTGGTGAACGCCGCGCGGGTGAAGGTGACCGGCAACAAGCTGATTCAGAAGCGGTACTACCGCCACTCGGGCTACCCGGGCGGGCTCCGCGAAGAGAGCCTGCAGGCACTGCTCGCGCGGAAGCCCGAGCTGGTGATCGAGCGGGCGGTCAGGGGGATGCTCCCGCGGAACCGATTGGGGCGCGCGATGTTTCGCAAGCTGAAGGTCTACGCCGGACCGAACCACCCGCACCAGGCGCAGCAGCCGATAGCGGCGCAGCCGTAGGAGGAACACGAACCCGTGAGCACGAGCTACATCTACGGAACCGGCCGGCGCAAGGAGGCGGTCGCTCGGGTACGACTGCTCCCCGGCGACGGCAGCATCGTCGTGAACGGTAAGGACGCCGAGGCATATTTCGGCGGCACGAACGCCATGGCTCAGCTGCGCCTGCCGTTTCGGGTGACCGAGACCGAGGGCCGCTATGCGGCCAGCGTGCTCGTATCGGGGGGTGGCTTTTCAGGCCAGGCGGGAGCGATCCGGCACGGGATCGCTCGCGCCCTGCTCAGCGCCCATCCGGACGCGCGCGCTGCGCTGCGCAATGCGGGACTCCTGACGCGGGATCCGCGGGCCAAGGAGCGGAAGAAGTACGGCCTGAAACGAGCTCGAAAGGCGCCGCAGTACACGAAGCGCTGAGCCGCCGAGCCGATGGGCCCCGGCCGCGTGGCCGGGGCCTTGGTATCATCCCCACCCGTGGTCCAGCAGATCGGCGACTTTCTCGGCACCTACCTGCGCGGCAGCTGGACGTCCATCATCGACATCCTGCTCGTCGCGTTCGTCATCTACTGGATCTTCATCCTGATCCGCGGCACCCGAGCGGTCCGCATCGTCATCGGCCTGTCGGTCCTGTACCTCATCTACCTCGTTGCCGAAGCGGTCCACCTCGTCCTGCTCTCGACCCTGTTGCAGACCGGCGCGGTCGTCGGCCTGTTCGCGATCGTGGTCGTCTTCCAGCCGGAGCTGCGGCGTGCACTCGAGCAGATCGGCCGGTTCGGATCGTTCGACCGGTTCTTCATCTCGGGTGACGTGCACGCTGCCGAGCGGACCGCACGCGAAATCAGCCGCGCCGCCCGAATCATCGCCGGCTCACGTCACGGGGCGCTCATCGTGCTCGAGCGGGAGACGGGACTCGCGGACTTCGCCGCAGAGTCCGGCGTCGTCATCAACGCCGACCTGCGCGCCGAGCTGCTCTCGACGATCTTCTACCACGGCTCGACGCTCCACGATGGGGCGGTCATCGTATCGGGCCAGAAGATCCTGGCCGCCGGTGTGCTCCTGCCGCTCTCGCAGAACGTCGTCGACAGCGAGCGCTACGGTACGCGGCACCGTGCCGCGATTGGCATCAGCGAGCAGACGGACGCGATCGTCATCGTGGTGAGCGAGGAGACGGGCTCGATCAGCCTCGTCATGCGCGGCCGGATCGAGCGAAACCTCACCGAGCCGCAGCTGCGCCGCCGGATCTTCAACCTCATCCGGCCGCAGGCGCCGGCCCAGCGAATGCCGCTGCTGCGGCGCAACCTCGAGGGCCGCTGGCAGCTGGGCACGAAGGCGGAGCCGCCGGCAGACGCGACCCCCATCGACCCGGAGGCCCGGGTCATAACCGGTGACGGCCACCGATGAGCTGGCTCTTCCGCAATTGGCACCTGAAGCTCGGGGCCGTGGCGCTGGCAATGATCCTGTACACCGGGCTCGTGTACTCGCAGGCCTTCCAGGACAAGGCATATGACGGCGTACCGGTGACGGCGCTCAATCAGCAGGCGAACACGTACCTGCTCAGCCAGCAGCTCGACACCGTCTCGGTGACGTATCGCCAGGAGACCGGCGGAACGGCGCCCACCGAGAAGTCGTTCTCGGCGACCGTGGACCTCGCCCAGTACGACATGGACCACCCGGCCGAGGCCCAGGCGCTCGCCGTGACGGTCACCTCGCTGAAGCCCGGCGTCCAGGTGCTGAGCTGGCAGCCGAGGACCGTGCCGGTACGCGTCGACCGCGTCGACACTCGCGACGACATCCGGGTCGTCGTCGACCGCGGCACGATCCCGGTCGGCCTCGAGATCGGGACGCCGGTCGTCAGCGATCAGACCGTCTCCGCCACCGGTCCGCACAGCCAGCTCGTTCGCATCGATCGGGCGCTGGCACACGTCGTCATCCAGCCCTCGGGTATCGACGTGCGGGCCCAGGTCGAGCTCGTCCCTACCGGCGTGGACGGCCAGCGGGTGGACTTCGTGGAGCTGACGCCCTCGTCGGTGACCGTGTCGATCGACGTCAGCACCATGGAGGCGACGAAGACGGTCCCCATCCATCCGAACGTGACCGGCACGCCGGCGGCCGGCTACGAGGTTGGCACCGTCACCGTGTCGCCGAACGTCGTGACGCTGCGTGGCGCTCCCGACACGCTCGCCGACATCACGGAGGTCTCAACGCAGGCGGTCAGCGTTCAGGGAGCGACGCAACGCGTGACGGCCAGCCCGGAGCTCAGCCTGCCGCCGGATACCACCCTGGCCGAGAGCCAGGACTCAACCCCGTCGGTCTCCGTCCAGGTCGCGTCACCGATCGTGAGCCGAACGTTCCTGCTGGGTCTGATCTGTCAGGGGGCGCCGGCGGGGACCTCGTGTCTCCCCCAGCTCACGCAGGTCGCCGTGACGCTGCGCGCGACCGAGGCCGTGCTGAACAGCCTCGACGCGTCGGCACTGACCCCGATCCTCAATGTCGGTGGTCTGGCGCCCGGGACCTATGACGTTTCGGTCGACGTGCCGCCGCCACCGCCCGGCGTGGACCTCATCTCGGTCTCCCCGGTGACGGCGCGGGTCGTCATCGTCGGGCCGGCCACGCCAACACCGGCTCCCACCCCACCGGTACCTTGATGGGGCGCCTCTTCGGAACCGACGGGATCCGCGGTGTCGCGAACGCGGACCTTACGCCGCTCGTGGCGCTGGCCCTGGGCCGCGCCGTCGGGGTGCGGCTGGCAGGCCATGGTCGCGCGGTCGTCCTGGGCCAGGACACGCGCCGTTCCGGCGAGATGTTCGTGGCCGCGCTTTCCGCCGGTCTGGCCGGGACCGGGACCGACGTGACGCAGGTCGGTGTGCTCACCACCCCGGGACTTGCCCACCTCACCTCGGTCGACGCATACGCGGCCGGAGTGATGGTCTCCGCATCCCACAACCCGGCGGACGACAACGGGCTCAAGGTGCTCGTGAACGGGCGTAAGGCGGACGTCGAGCTGGAGGACGACCTCGAGCGCCTCATGGCGGCGGCCGGCACGTCGGCCGCGGAGCCGAATGCCCGGATCGGGCGCATCAGCCGCGACCGCCGCGTCGCCACGTCGTACCGCGAGCACCTCGCCACGGCCGCGGGCGAGACGCTCGTCGGTCTGCGCATCGGGGTCGACTGCGGCAACGGATCCGCCAGCGAGCTCGTGCCCGAGCTGTTCCGGGAGCTGGGAGCCGAGCTCACGGTGCTGGCGGCCGAGCCGGATGGCACGAACATCAACGAGGACTGCGGATCGACGCACCCGGAGCGGCTGGCGGCAGTGGTCCGCGAGGAGCGGCTGCAGATGGGTTTCGCCTTCGACGGAGACGCGGATCGGCTCATCGCGGTCGATGAGCGTGGCGAGCTGGTGGACGGCGATCGGGTCATGGGCATCTGCGCCCTTCAGCTGCAGCGCGATGGCGCGCTCCGCAACAACCTCGTGGTGGCCACCGTCATGAGCAACGGCGGCCTGGAGCGCGCCCTGGCTGCCGCCGGAATCAGCCTGCTGCGGACGCCGGTCGGCGATCGCCACGTACTCGAGGCCATGGAGGAGCACGAAGCCGTGCTGGGGGGCGAGCAGTCGGGACATGTGATCTTCCGCGAGCTGGCATCCACGGGGGATGGGATCCTGACCGCCATCGAGCTCGTCAAAGCCCTCCGCGCCTCGTCCGATGCGACTCTCGGGGAGCTGGCCGACCAGATCCCGGCGCTTCCACAGGTGATGCTAAACTCAGCCGTTCGCCGCAAGGACGCCTGGCGGGAAGATCTCGAATTCTCGTCCGCAATCGCGCAAGCGGAAGCCCGGCTCGGGCCGGCCGGGCGCATCCTCGTCCGCCCGTCGGGCACCGAATCGAAGATCCGGATCATGGTCGAGGGCGAACGGCAGGACGAGATCACCCAAATCGCGCGCGAGCTGCAGCGGCTCGCCGAGGCGCGCCTGAGCTAGCAGGACCGAAGGAGACGCCCATGTGCGGCATCGTTGGCTATGTCGGGCCGCGCGACGCCGCCCCGATCCTGCTCGAGGGGCTGCGGCGGCTCGAGTACCGCGGGTACGACTCCGCGGGCATCGCCCTCCTGACGATGGACGGCGAGGTCTTCGTCGAGAAGAAGGCCGGCAAGCTCACGAATCTCACCGATCATCTGAACGGTGGTGCGCCCGCGGGCCACCCGGGGATCGCGCACACGCGCTGGGCGACCCACGGGAGGCCGAACGACACGAACGCGCACCCGCATGCCGATTGCACCGGCAGGCTGGCACTCATCCACAACGGCATCATCGAGAACTACCAGGAGATCAAGGAGCGGCTCGTCGAGCGCGGACATCGGTTCGCGTCCGAGACCGATACCGAGGTGCTCGCCCACCTCATCGAGGACCACTATGAGGGCGACCTCGTGGAGGCCGTGCGCAGAGCGCTGAACGAGGTTCGCGGCGCCTACGCGATCGGCGTCATGCATACCGACCACCCCGATCGCATCGTGGGGGCCAGGATGAACGTCCCGCTGATCGTGGGGCTCGGCGATGGCGAGGGATTCCTGGCCAGCGACGTGCCTGCCATCCTCGAGCACACGAAGAACGTCGTCATCCTCCACGAGGGCGACATCGCCGACGTGACCGCCGACGGGGTCCGGATCCTCGGGCTCGATGGGGCCGACGTCGAACGCGACGTGACCCGGATCCGCTGGAGCATCGAGGCCGCCGAGAAGGGGGGCTTCTCGCACTTCACCCTGAAGGAGATCTACGAGCAGCCCCACGCGATCCAGGAGGCGCTGCGTGGACGGGTGGATCCGTCGGGGTCGATCCACCTTCCGGAGCTCGAATCGATCGAGGAAGAGCTCCGCAGGGTCGAACGCGTGTACGTCGTCGGGTGCGGCACGGCTCGATACGCGGCCGACGTCGGCGCCCAGCTGATCCAGCGCTGGGCGGGCCTGCCCGCCATCGGGCAGATCGGGAGCGAGATGCGCTATGCGCCGCCGCCCATGGACGAGCGCACCCTGGTGATCAGCGTCAGCCAGTCCGGGGAGACGGCTGACACCCTGGCGCCCCAGAAGCTGGCCGCGGAGTCCGGTGCGACGATCGTGGTCGTCACGAACGTTGTTGGCAGCGCCATCACCCGCGAGGCACATGCGGTCTGCTACCTGCAGGCCGGCCCGGAGGTGGCGGTGGCCAGCACGAAGGCCTTCGTCACCCAGGTCGTCGTGCTCGAATTGATCGCGCTGCACCTCGCGCAACTGCGAGGCACGCTCAGCGAGCATCGGATTCGAACGTACGGAGGTGCCCTGCGCGCGCTGCCCGCCCAGGCTGCGGAGACGCTGAAGCTCGCACCGCAGATCAAGAAGCTGGCGCTCGGCTGGGGGGAGGTCCGGGACGTGATGTTCATCGGTCGCGCCCTCGGGTACCCGATCGCCATGGAGGGAGCCCTCAAGCTCAAGGAGCTCAGCTACGTGCACGCCGAGGGCTACGCGGCCGGAGAGCTCAAGCATGGCCCGATTGCACTGCTCGAGCCCCGGGTCCCCCTGGTGGCGGTCGCCACGCGGGGCAGCACGTACGACAAGCTGGTCAGCAACATCGCCGAGGTCCGCGCCCGCGACGCGCCGGTGGTGGCGGTCGCCAGCGAGGGTGACGAGGAGATCGGTCGCTACGCGCGGGACGTCCTGGTCGTGCCGGACACGCTCGAGGAGATGGCTCCGGTGATCGCGATCCTGCCGCTGCAGCTGCTCGCCTACGAGGTGGCGGTGGCGCGCGGAACCGACGTCGACCAGCCACGTAACCTGGCGAAGTCGGTCACCGTCGAGTGAGCCGGCACGAGGTCGGCGTGGATCTTGTCGAGCTGTCACGGATCAGCGCGGTGCACGAGCGCTTCGGCGAGCGCTTCCGAAGCCGTGTGCTGACCGAGGACGAGGCCAGGTACTGCCGCACGAAGGTCGAGCGCATCGCCGGCCGCTGGGCGGCGAAGGAGGCGATCAGCAAGGTCCTGGGGCTCGGTGTGCGAGGCGTCGGGTGGCGCGAGATCGAGATCCTGCCGAACTGGGCCGGTGCGCCGCAGGTCACCCTGCACGGGCGCGCGCTGCAGCGCGCCGCGGTACTGGCCCTCGAGGAGGTCAGCGTCTCGATCTCGCACGAACGATCGATGGCGGTGGCCGTGGCGATCGCGCATCGGGCCGAGCGCGCAACATAGGGCGATGGCGGTCACCACACTCACCCAGCGCTGGGTCGCCGAGCGTCTGCCGCAACGGCCGGCGTCCGCCCACAAGGGGACATTCGGCCGGCTGCTCGTCGTCGCCGGCTCCCTCGAATACGCCGGCGCCGCCCTGCTCACCGGACTGGGGGCGGCCCGGGCGGGAGCGGGGCTCGTGACGCTCGCCACCCCGGAGTCGTTGGGGCTGCGCCTGCTGGGCAGGGTTCCCGAGCTCACCGCACTGCTCCTGCCCGAGGAGGCTCCGGGGCTCCTGGCGCCGGCCGGCTGGCGCCAGCTCACCGCCGAAGCGCCGGCGTACGACGCCGTCGTCATCGGCCCCGGGCTCGGCCGCCAACCGGCCACGCAGCGACGAACGAGAGGCTTCCTCGGCGGCGTCCGAGGTCCAGGCGTCGTGGACGCGGATGCCCTGAACGCGCTTGCCGAGGCCGACCGCTGGTGGCGGTCGCTCGGCGGCTCGCTGGTCCTCACGCCGCACCCCGGAGAGTTCGCGCGCCTCAGCGGTGCCAGCGTCGGCGAGCTGGGGAGCGACGACGACGTCCGCGCCGAGGCGGCGCATGCAGCCGCGCTTCGCTGGGGAACGACCGTGGTCCTCAAGGGGGCCCGCACCGTGATCGCCGCGTCCGACGGGACCCTGATCCGCTCGGACGTCGCGACGCCGGCGCTCGCCACGGCGGGCAGCGGCGACGTCCTGTCCGGCGTGATCGGGGCCTACCTGGCGGCCGGCCTGGACCCGGTCGATGCCGCCGGCTGCGGGGTCGCGGTCCACGGGGCGGCCGGGCTGCTGGCGGAGGATCGCATTGGCTCCGCGGGCGTGATGGCGGGGGACGTGGCTGCCCTCGTTCCCGAGGCGGCCAGGCAGCTGCGCGCTGGCCGCTCCTCGTGAGCGAGGGCCGGGAAAGCCCGCATCGGGCCTGGATCGAGATCGACCACGCTGCCCTTCGCGCGAACCTCGCCACCCTCCGCGCGCTGGCGGGAGCTGAACGCGAGGTCATGGCAGTCGTCAAGGCCAACGCCTATGGGCATGGTGCGCTCGCAGTCTCGTCGACCCTCGTTGCGGCCGGTGTCGAACGACTGGCGGTGGCCACCGTGGGCGAGGGCGAGGCGCTGCGCGCCGCGGGCCTCGAGGTCCCGATCCTCGTGCTCTGGGGCCTTGGCGAACCGGAGGCGGCTCGGGCAGTGGCCGTGGGCCTCGAGGTGACCGTCTATGACGAGCACAGCATCGAGCGGCTCGCGGGCGCGGTCGAACCCGGCGCGCGGCTGGGCGTGCATCTCAAGGTCGATACGGGCCTCGGACGACAGGGCACCGCGCCGTCGGCCGCGCCTGGCCTGGCAGCCTCGATCGCGCGCAATCCGCGGCTCGCCCTGGCTGGCACGTTCACCCACCTCGCGATGGCCGGCGAGGACGACGCGTACACCGAGGTCCAGCTCCTCCGCTTTGCCCGGGTTCTCGACGCGATGCGCTCGAGCGGGGTCGACCCGGGGCTCGTGCACGTCTCGGCCACCGGCGGGCTTCTCGCCGAGACGAGCCCGGTCGGCGACGCGGTCCGCCTCGGCATCGGGCTGTACGGCCTGGCGCCGGCGTGGGCCGCCGACCGCGATCTCGGCCTTCGGCCGGTCATGGGCCTGAAGGCGCTGCCATTGCGGATCTTTGACCTCCCGGTCGGCGCCGGCATCGGCTATGGCCTCCGCTTTCGCGCCGAACGGGCGACCCGGATCGCGACGCTGGGCATCGGCTATGGCGATGGGTGGCCACGGTCTCACGGCAACAACGGCTGGGCGCTCGTCAGGGGTCGCCGTGCGGCGATCGTCGGGGCGGTCAGCATGGACGGGCTGACCGTCGATCTGGGGCCGGCCGATGATGTAACCTACGGCGACGAATTCGTGCTGATCGGAAGCCAGGGTGGTGCCCGAATCACGGCCGATGAGGTTGCCGCCGAGCGACGCACGATCAACTACGAAGTGACCACCGCCCTCCGGGAGCGACTCCCCCGGGTACACCTCGCGAGGTAGGATGGCCGACCCGATCGAGATCGACGTCTGGCAGGGTGAGATCGCCGAGCTCGAAGTCGATGCGATCGTCATCCCGGCCAACGAGAGCCTGTTCATGACCTCGTCGGTCGCGCGCGGCGTGAAGCTGCGTGGCGGCGACGAGGTGGAGCGCCAGGCCATCGAGCAGGGCCCGCTGGCTGCCGGGTCAGCGGTCGTGACCGGTGCCGGCAACCTGCCGACCTTCCACGTGATCCATGCCGTCGCGGTTGGGCACGAGCTGCGCGCCGATGATGCGCATCTGCGCGACGCGCTGCGGGCCGCACTGCAGATCGCCGAGCGGATGGGGTTGCACCGGATCGCCATTGCCGCGATTGGCACCGAGCGTGGGGTCTTCACCCCGGACGAGGCCGCCGCCGCGCTCCGGGAGACCATCGTCGAGCGCCGGGTTGCCGGACGATGGCTGCCGGACTCGATCGTGGTGGTCGCCGGCAGTGGCGCCGAGCTGCGCGCGTACCGGGGCGCCGTGAACGCTCTGCGGTCCGCGGCGCAATGAGCCTCGAGGCCGAGGCGGGGCTGATCGCGGAGCTGCGACGTCGCGGGCTTGGCGCCCCCGCGCGCCTCCTGCTCGACGCGCATCGTCCGCTGCGCCCCCTGCTCCGCGATACCGCGACGTTCCTCGCGCCGCTGGCCCGGCCATTCCTCGGATCGCGGCTCGACGAGATCGAGGGCGCGCTCGACGATGATGCCGCCTACGACCGCCTGGTGCGATCCCTGGACGACGACGAGGGACCGCCCTGATGCCGAATCCCGCCGACCTCGTGAACGCCCTGGTCAGCTTCATCGGCGACCAGGTTGGCCAGTCGTCCCTGCGGCTGGGGCCGGTCCCGGCCATCTCCGTCTTCCTCGTGGGCCTCGTGATTCTCTCGCTGCTGGCGAGACCCACCACGCGCTGGGCGACGCGCGATCTCGGCCGCCTCGGCCGGGTCGGCCGGGCCATGGCATTGGCAGCCGAGTCGGGCGCTGCCGCCACGTTCTCGCTCGGGACCGCAGGGGTCGTTCGCGCGACTTCCGCCATGGGACGCCTCCAGACGCTGGCAGCGCTCCCCATCCTCGGGCACGTCGCCCGGTCGGCCGCGCGGAGTGGGGTTCCCCTGCGAGTAACGACGAACGATCCGGTGGCCGCCCACCTCGCCGAGGCGGCGATCATGGCGGCGCACGCGCGGACCGAGACCCTTGAGCGCGCAGAGCGATCCCGCGTCGAGTACGTAGGCGAGGGACGGGCCGTGGCGGCCGCGGCGGCACTGGCCGACACCGAGCCGGTGTCCGCCAGCTTCGTGATCGGAGGCCTCGCCGAGGAGTCGCTCCTCCTGGCGATGGGCCGCGCGTCGGGGGCGGCGTGGTCGAGCGTCGGCACCGCGGTCGCGTCGCAGGCGGCCACCCCGGAGCTGACCGGGGATGGGGCGATGATCGGTCCCGAGCTATTCCTCGCCGCCAGCGACCTGCAGCCGGCCGGCCACGAACGGACGGGGGTGCAGGCGGGAAACCGTCTCGTGGTGGCCGCCATCGTGATCCTGGGGCTCGGCTCCCTGATCGCCGTCCTGGCCGGGGTCGACGTCGCAAGCGCCATCGCGGGCCACTGATCGATGCAACGCTGGCTGCCGGCCGCGACGCTCGTCGTGGTGGGCCTCCTCCTGGTCATCAACTTCGTCGTCATCAACCCGGCGCTCGTCGCCATTGCCGGCGCGCTCCAGGAGCTGATCGTGCTGCTGGCGGCGGCCGCGGCACTGACCGGCGGCATCGCGCTCGTGCTGCGCCACTGGCATGTGGTCGTCGGACGCGGGCCGGACCGGGTCGGGTCGTGGGCGGTCCTCATTGGGGTCGGGGTCATGCTGCTGGGCGGCCTGTATCCGGGCTCCGGCGGTGCGTCGAGCCCGGTCGTGCGCTGGCTGGTGGCGGCCCTGCTGGGCCCGCTGGTCGCATCGATCTTTGCGCTCCTGTTCGTCTTCCTGCTGCGTGCCGTTGGGCGGGCGATGGCGATCCGCTCGCAGGAGACGACGATCATGCTTGCTGCGGCCGCCGCGGTTGTGGTCCTCCTGCTCCCGTTGGGCGGCGCGGTGGGGGACTCGCTGGCGAGCGCCGCGGCATGGTCCCTGGCCGTGCCCATCGGCGCCGTCTTCCGCGGGCTCCTGATCGGCATCGCCATCGCGACCGCGGTCCATGCCGCGCGACTGCTCCTGGCGCTCGGGCCGACCGATGCCTGAGGTCCGAAATCGGCGTCCCGGTCTGGCGACGATCGGCCTGGCCCTGCTGCTCGCCGCCCTGGCCGCCGCGGTCCTGGTTCGCCCCGGGGAGCCGGGGCCCCTCCAGCTCGCGAACCCCGACCTCGAGCGCGCAGAGGCGGTCCAGCGTTTCCTCGACGAGGGCGTGCCGCGTCCGGCGATGATCCTGGTTGGGATGGATCCCGACCTCGGCACGTACCCGGAGATCAGGCCGGCAACCCGGGCCGCCTTCGACGATCTGCTGGGCTCCAACGTGCGCCTCGCATTCATCAGCTTCACCCCGGAGGGCCGCGCGATCGCCGCCGCCGAGATGCAGCGGCTGCGGGACGCCGGATCCCCATCCGGTGCGATCCTCGATCTCGGCTACGTGACCGGCTCCGAGGCCGGGATTGTGCGCAGCGTGACCGATATCGTGCCCGCGGACGCGACGGGCGCCTTCGCCGACGCGCTCCGCGGGGCGGGCGGCGGCATGTCGGCGTTCGGCGCGGCCCTCGTCATTGGCGGTTCGGACCTCACCGCCCGCACCTGGGTGGAGCAGGTCGGCAGCCGGCTTCCTCAGCTGCCGCTGGTCGCGGTGGCGCCGACGTTCGCGCTGCCAGAGCTCGAGCCATACCTGGCCACCGGCCAGCTCACGGGCATGCTCGCGACCACGCGGGACGACGCGGCGTTCGTGAGCCTGGTCGGCACGGGCGATGTTCAGCCCGGCACGGCGGCGCCTGAGCCCGCCCCGTCGGCGGCCGCGATCCTGCTTGGCATGCTGCTGGCGCTTGCCGTCCTGCTGGTGACCCTCGCGGGCCCGCGGCGCGACCGCGCCGCCGCGGAGCCGAGATCGTGACCGGGTTTGCCGGCAGCGGGATGGCGGACCTCGTCGCGACCTGGGTCGCGGCCGGCGTCACGATCGCCGTGCTTGGCCACCTCTTCGGGGAGCGCCGCCTGTTTCCGATCGCCCAGCACCTGCTTGCCGGCCTGGCGACGGGGTATCTCGTCCTGCTGGCGATCCACGACGTGCTCGTACCGCGCCTCGTCGAGCCGCTCGTCACGGATCCGGTGGCGAACGTCCTGCTGTGGCCCGCCGCGGCGCTGGCCCTGGCGCTCATCGCCGCCCGCTGGCTCCCGCGGCCGGTGGTCGCCGTCCCGGTTGCGGTCATCGTGGGCGGCACGGCCGCCTTCGCATTCGGCGGTGCGATCGCCGGTACGCTGCTGCCACAGCTCGCCGGCGCGGTCATGACGCCGGCCACGGACGCGGGCACAGTGGCCAACGGGCTGCTCGGCGTCGTGATCACCACGCTCGTGCTGGTGGCGTTCCTCCACGGGGTGCCACGTGGGCGCCTCCTCGGCGGAGCGGCCGGGCTCGGCCGGATGCTCGTGCTCGGCGGCGTCGGAGGCTGGCTCGGATTCCTCATCGTCAGCCGTCTCGTCCTGCTGGTGGATCGGCTCGCCTTCCTCCTGAATGATTGGCTCCGGGTGTCGGGATGACCGTGGAAGCGAAATCGCCTGCAGTGGAGCTCCCCGGGGCCGAGATGTCGCTGCTCACCGATTCGGGTTCGGCCTGGACGAAGGGCGTGCTGATCGGGCGCGGCCGCGGCCGCTGGCGGGTCGCAGCGGCCGCCGCGCAGCCGCGCGCCTGGGGAGACGGCGAGCTGATTGCGAGCCTTGCGGCGCGCATGGAGGGCGCGGCCGACTTGCGCCTCGCCGAGCGCCTCGCCGACCTCATCGGGCGTGCGCCCCGCATCGCGTGCCACACGCCGAAGCGTGCCGGTCGATTGGGGCTGGTGGCCGTGTCGGCCGAGGTTTCGGGTGCCATGGCGCGTCGAGTCGCGGAATCCGCCGGATGGCTCGTCGCGGAGTCGGCGACGACCGATGACGGGCGCTCGCTGGCGGATCGGCTCACGACGCTGCAGCGCGCCGACGTCGACGCCTGGCTCCTGACCGGAGGGTTCGATGGCGGACGAGCCGACCAGGCGCTGGAGATGGCCGGGCTGGTGGCCGCTGCCCGGGAACGTTCCCACGCACCGGTCATCTGGGCCGGCGCCGACGCCCTCGGGGACGAGGTCGAGGCGCTCTTCGAGCCCGGCGCCGTTCGCCGAGCACCGAATCCACGGCCGTCCGCGAGAGCCGAGGATCCGGAGCCCGTCCGTCACCTCCTGGAGGAGCTTCTCCGCCGGGTCGTGGAGCCGGGAGAGGTCCGCCGGCTCGCCCCGGTTGCCTTCCGGCGCGCCGTCGCCGAAATCGCCCGCTCCACGCGGCGCAGGATCGTCGGGGTCGACCTCGGCGCGACCTACGCGACGTGGGTTCGGGCCAACGAGAGCGGTGATGCCGAGGGTCGGGTCTTTGCGGCCGGCGGGCTGCGATCGGCGGGACTCGTCGAGCCCGGCGCGCCCGCACGGCTGGCACGAAGCATGCCCATCGCGATCGACGAGCTCGCGGTCGCCGACGCCCTGCAGAACGCACGCGCGCGGCCGGCGACCGTCCCGCAGACCGACGACGAGCTCGCGGTCGTCCAGGCCGCGGCGCGCCACCTGCTCGCCGCCGGAGCTGCGAGCGATGCGCCGATGGAGGGGATCGACCTGGTCATCGGCGCCGGACGGGTGCTTGCCGCCGCACCGCGGCCCGGGCATGCGTTCGGGA
Source organism: uncultured Chloroflexia bacterium (assembly GCA_963837425.1). Taxonomy (GTDB): domain Bacteria; phylum Chloroflexota; class Limnocylindria; order QHBO01; family QHBO01; genus CAWINH01. The sequence goes on along the minus strand of CAWINH010000005.1, from coordinate 96,193 downwards.
TGCTCCTCGACGGGGTCCGACCGATGGGGATCACCGGCCTGGCGGTTGATGCGACCGGCGCATTGCCACCGCTCGGTTCGCTCGACGACGGTGAGATCGCCGAGGGGATCGGCTCGCTGCGTGACGACCTCCTGGTCCCGCTCGGCAGCGCGGTCGTCTGCCGTGGCGGCCGCCCGGGACAGCCGGCGATGCGTGTCACGATGCGGCGCACAGGCTGGCCCGATCTCGGACCTCTCGAGGTCCGCACCGGTCAGCTTCTGCTCCTGCCGCTCGGACGTGGTCAGCAGGCCGACCTCGAGATCATGCTTGAGCCGGGTGTCACCCTCGGCGCACCTCGCCGATCGCGCCGCATCCACGCCACCGTTCACGGCGGGGTCGTCGGCCTGGCGCTCGACGCGCGCGGGGCACCGCTCCACCTGCCACGACGCAGCGACGATCGGCGTGCCGTTCTCGCCAACTGGCGCGACACGCTGCAACGCGAGGCGGCCATGCCGACCGGGGAGGTGCGGGCATGAGCCTGCCCGCCGCGCTGCACCGCGTCCCGATCCCGCGTGGGGCCGAGGTCCGCGTTCGCGTGGGCGCTACCGTTGGTCCCGACGACCTGCTCGCGGTCCATCGGCGCCCGGGACCACCGGTGCGCGTCCCGCTGGCCGCCACCCTGCGCGTGCCAGCGGCCGGAGTCTCGGGATGCCTGCTGGTCCGCCCCGGCGCACAGCTCCACGTGGGTGACGCGATCGCGCGCACGGCGGAGGGGCGCGAAGCGCGGACGCCGCTGGCGGGCCTGCTGCTGGGGATTGCCGCCTCGGATGGGGCCGCCTTCGTGGCGCCGCTGGGGCCCGAGGAGCCGGTCATCGGTCACGTGGGTGGTCTCGTGCGTTCGGTCGAGGCCGGCGCCATCGTCGTCGAGGCGCCGGGTGCCATGCTGCGGGGCGTGGGAGGCACTGGCGAGGCGGTGCACGGTGAGCTCGTGGTCGCCGTCCGCGATTCGACCGAGGAGCTGCGGGCCGGCGCGATCGATGCCGGGGCCACCGGCAAGATCCTGGTGGGGGGATCGCGCGCGTCTGCCGAGACGCTGACCAGAGCCCGCGCCATGGGGGTCGCCGGGATCGTGCTGGGTGGGGTGCTCGACAAGGAGCTGCGCGATTTCGAGGCGATTCAGCGGCGGCGCCGCGAGGTGGGCGGGCAGCACGACCCGTTCAGCGTCCTGTTGCTGGAAGGGTACGGGAAGGTCGGGATCGATCCCCAGCTCTTTGCATGGCTGCGGGGTCATGCGGGCCGCATGGCGAGCCTGTTCGGGGCGGAGGGACTGATCTACGTCTACGACGCGGTTCCGCCGCCCACGCGGCGGACCCTGCCGCACGTCGGCGAGCGGGTCGTCGCACATCGGCGCCCGTTCCAGGGGCGCGCCGGCGTCCTGGTCGCCGAGCTTCCCGAGCTGCATGCGACCGCCAGCGGCCTCCCCACCCGGATGGCGCTGGTCCGGTTCGAGGACGGCCGGCTGGCGCCGGTGCCGGTGGCGAACCTCGAGGCGACCGGTCCGGGCCAAGAGGCCAACGACGGTTCCTGAGCTGGCCCTCCCGTATCCTGTGCTGGCCATGCACGAGGCGATCGGAACCAGGCTGGAGGGCGCGTTCACCAGCGACGCCGCCGAGGAGACGCGCGCGGTGGGCCGCGCCCTTGGCCGGGCCGCGGTGCCCGGATCGACGATCGCGCTGGTCGGCCCGCTCGGGGCGGGCAAGACGCAGCTGGCCAAGGGTGTGGCGGACGGGCTGGGCGTTACGAGCGTGGTGAACAGTCCCACCTTCGTGCTCATGAACGAACACGCGGGGCGCCTGCGGCTCTTCCACGTCGACGCCTACCGGCTCACCGATCCCGAGGAGGCGCTGGCGGCCGGCCTTCTCGACGATCGTCAGCTGGCCGGGGTCACGGTGATCGAGTGGGCGGACCGGCTTGACGGATGGTTGCCCGAGGATCGGCTCGAGGTGACCCTCGAGCCAGACCCGGAGATGGAGGAGCGCCGCCGGGTCAGGTGGCGGGCCAGCGGGCGTGCGCATGCCCAGCTGGCGAGCGCCTCGCTGGTGGGCCGATGATTCTCGGCATCGAAAGCTCGTCGACGGACCTCTCGGTGGCGATCGCCACCGAGGACGGCACGCCCCGTGGCCTCGACGACTGGACGACGGATCGCGGAGGTGGCCACGAGCTGCTGCCGCGCCTCCTCGATCTCCTGTCCGCGACCGGCGTTTCCCTCAACGACGCGACCGCGCTCGCGGTCGGCAGCGGGCCCGGGTCGTTCACCGGCCTTCGCGTGGGGATGAGCGTCGCGAAGGGCCTGGCGCTCGCGCTCGAGCGGCCGATCGTGGCCATACCGAGCCTGGCCGCCTGGCTGGCCGCCGAGCCCGACGCGCCCGCCGCGGTGGGCCGCGCCGGCGCGCACGATGCGTACCTCCTGCTCCGCGACGATCCGGAGGTGCGGATCATGGCGGCCGACGAGCTGCCCCCGGAGATCCGTCGCGCCGCGGTGGTTGCGCCTTCCGAGCTGCGCACGGCATTCACGCTGCCGGCGGCCCGCCCTCCACGGTCCGCGGCCGCGGCGATCTGCCGGCTGGCCGCCGCGCGCCTCGCGGAGCTCCCCGCCGGCGACGACCTGGCGCGGGTCGAGCCCGCGTACGTGCGCCTGCCGCGCGGGATTCCGCGGAGCACCTCGGAGGTCATGCGATGGCCGTAACCATGCCGGTTCGCATCGAGCAGATGCGGCTCTCCGACGTGGCCGCCGTGCACGAGATCGAGCGGCTCAGCTTCCGGACCCCCTGGCCGTCATACGCGTTCGAACAGGAGCTGACCGGGAACCGCCTGGCGCGCTACCTCGTGGCCCGCGTCCTCACCGGTGGCGGGGAGAAGGTGATCGGGTTCGCCGGGATCTGGCTCATGGTTGGCGAAGCCCACATCACGACGTTCGGAGTGCACCCGGACTGGCGCCGGGTTGGCGTCGGCCGCCGCCTGATGCTCGGCCTGCTCGAGCTTGCCCTCGAGCTTCGGTCCCGACGCATGACTCTCGAGGTCCGCGTCTCGAATTCGGCGGCCCGGGCGCTGTACGCGGGCTTCGGGTTCGCGATCAGCGGGCAGCGCAAGGCGTACTACACCGACGACGGCGAGGACGCGCACGTGATGACGACCCCCGATCTCGACGGCCCGACGATGCGCGCGGTGCTCGAGACCGAACGAGCCCGCCGCAACCGCGAGGATGGCGGGCCGTGAGCGGACCACGGGTCCTCGCCATCGAGACGAGCTGCGACGAGACCGGGGTGGCCGTCGTGGTCGGTGGGCGTCGCATCGAGGCCAACCAGGTCGCAAGCCAGGTCGCGCTCCACGCGGCGACCGGCGGCATCGTGCCGGAGGTCGCGGCACGCCAGCAGCTGCGCTGGATTGTGCCCGTCATCGAGGCGGCGCTCGACGAGGCGAACGTCGGCTGGTCCGGGGTCGACGCGGTCGCGGTCACCTACGGGCCGGGGTTGATCGGTTCATTGCTGGTCGGCGTCAACGTGGCGAAGGCGCTGGCGGTCGCGCACGGACTGCCGCTCGTCGGGGTGAACCATATCGAGGGTCATATCTACGCGAACTGGCTGACCGATGTCGACGCCGCCTCGCCACTCCCCGCGGAGCCGGACTTCCCACTCCTCTGCCTGGTGGTGAGCGGCGGGCACTCGCAGCTGGTGCTCATGGAGGGACATGGTCGGTACCGCCTCCTTGGCCAGACCGTGGACGACGCCGCCGGGGAGGCCTTCGACAAGGTCGGCCGCCTGCTCGGGCTGCCATACCCGGGGGGGCCCGCGATCTCGGCGGCCGCCGAGGACGCCGCGGCGGCGACCCGGTTTCCCCGGGCCCGCACCGAGGGGCAGTACGACTTTTCGTTCTCGGGCCTGAAGACCGCGGTGCTGCGCGAGGTGGCCGGCTACCGCGACCGCAACGAGCCGATCCCGGTCGACGGGCTGGCAGCCGCGTTCCAGGAGGCGGTCGTGGACGCGCTCGCAACGAAGACGGTCGCGGCCGCGGCGGAGCACGGTGTGGCAGCGGTGGCCCTCGGCGGGGGCGTCGCCGCCAACCGCGCCCTTCGCGCGACGCTGCGGGAGCGGCTGGCGGCCAACGGCCTGCCGCTCCTCGTCCCGCCCCCGTCGTGGTGCACCGACAACGGCGCAATGATCGGCGCGGCGGCAGGGTTCCGCTACCTGGCCGGAGACCGCGCAGACCCGTCGCTGGAGGCGGTGCCCAACCTGGCGCTGCCGTGGCTGACGTCGTGAACGGCCCGCTCTCGGCCGAGCGGCTGGCACCGCCCACGCCGGGTCAGCTGCGACGCCTGATGGCGAGCGAGCACCTGCGACCCCGTCGCTCGCTCAGCCAGAACTTCCTCACCGACCGCGCCGCGCTCGACGCGATCCTGGACGCCGCGCAGCTGAGCGGCGGCGACCGCGTCGTCGAGGTTGGACCGGGCCTCGGCGTCCTCACCCGTCGTCTGCTGGCGGCGGGCGCCTCGGTGCTGGCCATCGAGCTCGATGGCCGCCTGGCGGCGTGGCTCCGTGCCGAGCTGGGGTCACTGCCGGAGTTCGAGCTCATCGAGGGCGATGCGCTCGATGTCCATCCCCGCGAATGCTTTCCCGGCGAGGACTTCAAGCTCGTCGCAAACATCCCGTACCACATCACCAGCCCGCTGCTCCACGCGTTCCTCGAGGGCGATCGGCCTCCCGAGCTCGCCGTGCTGCTCGTCCAGGCGGAGGTTGCAGAGCGGATCGCCGCGCCGCCGGGCCGGATGAGCTATCTGTCGGTCTTCGTGCAGAACGTGGCGCGGGCGGAGGTCGTCCAACGGGTGCCGGCGGCCGCGTTCGAGCCGCCTCCCAAGGTCGACTCGGCGATCCTCCGCCTCTGGCGTCGGCCGCAGCCGGTGGTGCCGGCCACCGCACGGCGCGAACCGTTCTATCGGCTCGTGCAGGCCGCTTTCCGTCAGCGCCGAAAGCAGCTGCACAACGTGCTCAGGCGCGAGCTTCCGCTCCGAGAGGAGGACCTCGACGCGGCGTTCGTCACGTGTGGCATCGATCCGGTGCGCCGGCCCCAGACTCTGAGCGTCGAGGAGTGGGCATGCATGGCCTCCGCGCTGGCCGATGGGCTCGGAAGCACGCCGTGACCTCGCGCAGGCTGCTGGCGCCCGCCAAGCTGAACCTCTCGCTCAACGTCGTCGGTCGCCGCGCCGACGGGATGCACGAGCTCGTGAGCGAGCTGGTGCTCCTCGACCTGGCTGACGAGCTGCTCCTCATGCCCGGATCGAGCGGCCTGCGGATCACCGGGCCGGAGGCCGGGCGGGTGCCGCCGTCGGTAGATCTCAATCTCGCCTGGCGCGGACTGCGCGCCGGGCTCGGCGACGCTCCCGAGGTCGCCTGCCTCGTCCTCGAGAAGTCGATTCCGGCGGCAGCCGGGCTCGGCGGCGGATCGTCCGACGCGGCCGCAGCCTGGCGCCTCGGGCGCGCGTCGCGGCGGCTCGGTGAGCCCACGCCGGGCGACGTGGCCGGGACCGCCGCGTTCGGGGCCGACGTGCCGTTCTTCGCGGCAGCCGTACCGCACGCCCAGGTCCGCGGCATCGGGGAGCGGGTGACCGCACTTCCCGCGGTCGCCGGCTGGGTCGTCCTGGCCGCCACCGGGGCGCGCCTTCCCACCGCGGCCGTCTTCGCCGAGCTGCGAGCCTCCGATTGGAGCGACCCCGATGGCGAGCCTCGAAACGACCTGCTGGCGCCAGCACGCCGCCTGTTGCCAGAGCTCGAAGACCTCGCGACCCAGGTGGCTCTCGCCGGCGGTCGCCCGCAGCTGACGGGGAGCGGGCCCACGATGTTCACCGTGACCCGCGATCCGGAGGAGGCGTCGGCGATCGCAGGGCGGCTGCGCCGCGCCGGCATCCGCGTCATCGAGACGCGTCTCCGTCCCGAAGCGGCTACGATCGAGGAGATCAGCGAGGAAGGCGAGGAGGGGTGAGGCGTGCGGACCCAGGTGCAGACGAACGCGGCACCGTCGGCGATCGGGCCCTACAGCCAGGCGATCCGTGCCGGCGAGCTCGTCTTCACCGCCGGGCAGATCGGACTGGACCCCGGCACCGGCGAGCTGGCCGATGGAGTGGCGGCCCAGACCGAGCGGGCGCTGCGCAACCTGACTGCGGTGCTCGATGCGGCGGGCACCAGCTTCGAACGGGTGCTGAAGACGACGATCTTCCTCGTCGACATGGCCGACTTCGCGACGGTCAACGAGGTGTATGCGGCGCACGTGTCGAGCCCGTATCCGGCGCGCTCGACGATCGCCGTCCGCGAGCTGCCGAAGGGGGCGCTGGTCGAGATCGAGGCGGTCGCGCTGAGCGGGGACGTCGGTTGACCGGGCCGAAGTCCCGCGCATACCATCGGCGCCACCTTCCGCCAGAACTGGAGCCGACAACCACGTGGTAGCCACCGCGGCCATCGTCCTGGCCGCCGGCCAGGGGACGCGGATGCGATCCCGCATCCCCAAGGTCCTGCATCCAATCGCGGGCCGTCCGCTCATTGAGCACGTGCTCGCGGCGCTCGGCGCCGCCGGCATCGAGCATCGGGTGGTGGTGATCGGGCACGGTGGCGACCAGGTCGAGGCAGCCCTGGGCGCCCGGGTGCCGACGGTCCGCCAGGACCCACAGCTCGGCACCGCGGACGCCGTTCGCTGCGGCCTGGCCCGCGTCCCGGGGAGCGTGCGGCACGTCCTGGTCACGATGGGCGACGCCCCGCTGCTTCCGGCCGAGCTCTTTCAGCAGCTCCTCGGTGAGCAGGCCGAGGGCGAGGCCGCGATCTCCCTGCTCACGGCGCGCCCCACCGACCCGACCGGCTATGGACGCGTCCTCCGCGGCGCCGACGGGTCGGCGCAGCGGATCGTCGAGGAGGCCGATGCCGACGACGTGGCGCTGGCCGCCGACGAGGTGAACGTCGGCACCTACTGCTTCGACGCGGCGTGGCTGCGCGCGAACATCGGCTCGGTCCCGGCATCGGGCTCCGGCGAGTACTACCTCACCGACATGGTCGGGCTGGCCGTCGCGGCGGGGCGGCGGGTTGCGGTGGTCACTGCCCCGCGAGCGGAGCTCGCGATGGGGATCAACGACCGCGTGGCGCTGGCCGCGGCGGAACGCCTGGCCCGGACGGCCATCATTGAGCGCCACCAGCGCAACGGCGTGACCATCGTCGATCCCGACACGACCTGGATCGATGCCGCTGTCGAGATCGGGCAGGACGCCCGCATCGAGCCGTGGACCACGCTCCGCGGGGAGACGATCGTTGCCCAGGACGCGGTGATCGGCCCGCGCAGCGAGCTGCGCGACGCCCGCATCGGACCGCGGACCCGGGTGTGGGCGAGCGTCATCGAGGAGTCCGGGGTCGCCGAGGACGTCGAGATCGGGCCGTTCAGCCATGTGCGACCCGGCTGCCAGATCGGGCCTCGCTGCCGGATCGGCAACTACGCCGAGCTGAAGAGGACGCGGATGGGGGCGGGGACCCAGCAGCACCACTTCAGCTATCTCGGCGACGCGGAGGTCGGCGAGAACGTCAACATCGGGGCCGGGGCGGTGACCGCCAACTTCGACGGCACCGAGAAGCACCGCACCGTGATCGGCGATGGCGCGTTCATCGGTGTCGACACGATGCTGCGCGCTCCGATCACGATCGGCCCCGGTGCCCGGACCGGCGCGGGCGCTGTCGTGACCCGGGACGTGGCGCCCGGCAAGACGGTGGTCGGCATGCCGGCGCGCGCCATCGAGGCGCGACGCTCGCGCGCAGCGGCCGGCGCTGAACGGAACCCGCAGGGAGGCAGCGCTCAACCGTCCGATGCCTGATGGCAGCAGTGGCACCACCGGCAACGCGATTGTGGACCTGGCGATCGTCGGTGGCCTGATCCTGCTCGGCGGCTTCTTCGCCGCCTCCGAGATCGCGCTGATCACCGTGCGGCGGCACCGGCTCACGCAGCTGGTCAGCGAGGGGAACCGCAGCGCGGAGATCGCCGAGCGGCTGACCCAGGATCCGAGCCGGTTCCTGGCCACCGTCCAGATCGCGATGACATTCCTGGGCTTCCTCGCCTCGGCCGTGGGCGCCGTGTCGCTCTCGGGTTCGGTCGCCGACCTCGTGGCGCTCATCGGTCCGCTGGCGGGCGCGGCAGACGAGATCGGATTCTTCGTGGTCACCCTCCTCATCGCACTGGCGTCGATCGTGATCGGCGAGCTCGTGCCGAAGACGCTGGCGCTCAGCTTCGCCGAGCGATTCGCCCTCTTCGTGGCGCGCCCCATCGGCTGGATGGACGTGGCGCTGCGGCCGCTCGTGTGGTCGGTCTCCTCGGTCTCCAAGCTGCTGGTTCGCGCCTTCGGCGGCCGGACGACGCCGCAGGCCGGCTACCTGTCGACCGAAGAGCTGAAGATGCTCGTCGAGACCGGATCGGAGCAGGGCGGGATCGAGGAGGACGAGAAGGAGATGATCCACGGGGTCATCGAGCTCGCCGAGAAGCAGGTGCACGAGGTGATGGTGCCGCGCATCGGGATTCGCTCCGTCGAGGTCTCCGACACGCTCGACGACGTGCTCGACGTCATCGTCCGTGCCGGCCACTCGCGGCTCCCCGTCTACCGGGAGAGCCTCGACAACATCGTCGGCATCCTGTACGCGAAGGACCTCCTGCCGTACCTCAAGCAGGACGGCGACCACGCCCCGGAGATCGACATCGAGGCGCTGGCACGTCCCGCGGTCTACGTCCCCGAGACGAAGGCCGTGGACGAGCTCCTGCACGAGATGCAGCTCGCGAAACGGCACATCGCAATCGTCGTGGACGAGTACGGCGGCACCGCCGGCCTCATCACGCTCGAGGACGTGGTCGAGGAGATCGTCGGCGAGATCCAGGACGAGTACGACACCGAGGAGGAGCTGGTCGAGCCGATGCCCGACGACGAGGATCTCCGCTTCCGAATCGACGGTCGCGTGAGCATGGACGACCTCCGTGACCTCTTCGACCTCTCCGACGAGGAGGAGGAGGACGAAGAGGCGTACGACACGGTCGGCGGGTTCATCGTCCACCGCGAGGGCCGCATCCCGCTGCGGGGGACCGTCGTCCCGTTCCGCGACGTGACCCTCACCGTGGAGGTCGCCGAGCCGCGGCGCGTGGCGAAGGTCATCGCCTCGAGGGCGCGAAAGCCCGAGGAGGAGGGGGTCGGCACGCCGGCCGCCGAGCCGTCCGCCTGAGGCAGGCTCAGACGGCGATCACCCCGCGCACGAGCTCGCGGATCTGCTCGCGACGCTCGTCGCCGACGGGCAGCGCATCGATGTCGGTGATCGCCAGGTCCCGGTAGTGGCGGGCCTCTTCGAGCGCCTGCTCCCGCGCGCCCGAGCGGCCCAGGATCTCGAGGACCTCGTCGACCTCGGAGCCCGACATCGGGCGGTCCGCGGTCTGCCCGCCGGCGTAGATCTCGCGCAGGCGCGCGACGTCGGGCTCCGATGCGTGCTGCAGCGCCCAGACCAGCGGCAGCGTCTTCTTCCGCTTCCGGATGTCGCCGGCCTCCGGCTTTCCCGACTCGGCCGTCGTCCAGAAGCTGCCCTTCACGTCGTCGGCCATCTGAAAGGCGAGGCCCAGGTGGTAGCCGAAGTGGCGGAACGCCTCGATCGTCTCAGGGTCGTCGGTCGCGAGGATGGCGCCGGCCTGGACTGAGGCGCCGACGAGCGCGGCCGTCTTCTTCCCGATCATCGCGAAGTATTCCTCGACCGTGACGTCGTCGCGACGCTCGAAGCTGATGTCCATGAACTGGCCCTCGCAGAGCGCCAGGCACGTCTCGTCGTAGACGCGCATGAGGGCGAGGACCCGCGCCTCGCTGAAGCCGTCGCCAAGGAGCCGGTACAGCGCGAGCCGTGACAGGGCGAAGAGGGCGTCGCCTGCATTGATCGCGAGCGGGACCCCCCAGATCGCCCACAGAGTCGGCCGATGACGGCGCTCCTGGTCGGCGTCCTCGATGTCATCGTGGACGAGGCTGAAGTTGTGGCCCAGCTCGACCGCCGCCGCGCCCGGCAGCGCGGCGCGGTAGCTTCCGGTCAGCGCCTGGTAGGTGAGGAGGCCGAGCAGGGGGCGCATCCGCTTCCCGCGTGGCCCGTCCGGTTCGTCGAGCCCAAGGTGATAGCCGAGCATCTCGTACAGCGACCGGGTGTGCCCGTCGCGCTCGGCGATCACGGAGCGCATCTCCGACTCGATCTCGGCGAGTAGGTCGCTAAACTCGGTCCGGATGTCCACGGTGAGAGCGTACCCGACCCGGTGAGCAGAACGCGCATCTACAAGACGGAGGCCATCGTCCTGCGCTCCATGGGCCTGGGCGAGGCCGATCGGGTGCTCACCGTCCTCACGCCGCGGCTCGGCAAGCTGCGCGTCGTTGCGAAGGGGGTGCGCAGGCCGCGCTCGCGCCTGGGTGGCGGGCTCGAGCCGTTCAGCGACGTGCACCTGGTTCTGGCGGTGGGGCGCACGTTCGACGTCGTGACCCAGGCCTCGCTCGAGGACCCGCACCTCGGCCTCCGCAACGACCTGCACTCGACCGCCGCTGCCTGGTACCTCGTGGAGCTCGCCGACCGCTTCTGCGAGGGTGCCGCCGACAGCCACGGCGCGTTCGTCCTCCTGGCGCAGGGCCTCGCGGCGCTGGATGCCTCGCCGCAGGAGGTTGCGCGCGAGGTCGTTGCCCGCTGGTACGAGCTGGCGCTGCTCAACGTCATGGGCTTCCGGCCGGAGCTGGGCCGGTGCCTCGAATGCGGCGCCGAGATCGGCCCGGAGGGAAATGTCTTCTCGCCGGTCGGCGGCGGCGTGCTGGGCCCGGAATGCGCGCACGGGGCGCACGGCGGCGCCCGCATCTCGCCCGACGCGCTGAAGGTGATGCGCCATCTCCAGCGCTCGCGGCTGACCGAGGTCCTCCGGCTCCGGCTGCCGGCAAGCGTGCACCGGGAGGTGGAGCGCCACCTGCACGCCACGATCTCAGCGACGCTGGAGCGCGAGCTGCGCAGCCGTGACTTCCTCGCCGAGGTCGCCGCGCGGAACGCCGCGGCTCCAATCCTCACTCAGTAGACGGGACCTCTCACGGTTCGCGCCGGTACGGCTCGCCCGCCGAACGGTGGCGGGAGTCATCGCGCCGCCCTCGCGATCATTGGCCGGCCCGGGATTGCTAGACTCCACCGCCCACCGTCTCGGTCAACATCGGTCGCATCAGGAGGTCGCCGGAGTCCCGTGCCCGCCCCGAACATGGAGGTCATCGTCAGCCTCGCCAAGCGACGCGGCTTCGTCTTCGGCTCGTCGGAGATCTACGGCGGGATGGGCGGGTTCTGGGACTACGGCCCGCTCGGCGTGGAGCTGAAGAACAACGTGAAGGCCGCCTGGTGGCGTTCGATGGTCCAGCTTCGCGACGACATCGTGGGGATCGACGCCGCGATCGTCATGAACCCGCGAGTATGGGAGGTATCGGGCCACGTCGGCGGCTTCAGCGACCCGATGGTCGACTGCCGCAACTGCAAGCTCCGCTTCCGAGCGGACGACCTGAAGGGCCCGCCGGCGGAGATCGCCTGTCCGAACTGCGGGAGCCGCGGCACGCTCACCGACGCCCGCCAGTTCAACCTCATGTTCAAGACCCACGTCGGCCCGCTGCCCGAATCGGCCTCGGTCGCCTATCTGCGGCCGGAGACGGCACAGGGCATCTTCGTGAACTTCGACAACGTGGCGACCACGTCCCGCAGGAAGCTCCCGTTCGGAATCGCGCAGATCGGGAAGAGCTTCCGCAACGAGATCACGCCGGGCAACTTCATCTTCCGCGACCGCGAGTTCGAGCAGATGGAGATGGAGTTCTTCATCCACCCGCGCGACGAGGACGAATGGTTCGGGTACTGGGTCGACGAGCGCCTCCGCTGGTGGACCGATGCGATCGGGATCTCGCCCGATCGCCTCCGCCTGCGGCCGCATGACGCCGATGAGCTGAGCCACTACTCGAAACAGACGACGGACATCGAGTACGCCTTCCCGATGGGCTGGTCCGAGCTCGAGGGGGTTGCCGACCGCACCGATTACGACCTCTCGGCGCACAGCGCCGGCTCCGGCAAGAAGCTCGCGATCTTCGACGAGGCGAGCGGTGAGCACGTGACCCCGTACGTCATCGAGCCGGCGATGGGCGTCGATCGGGCGGTGCTGACCGCCCTCCTCGACGCGTACGAGGAGCAGCAACTCGAGAAGGAGAAGCGGGTCGTGCTCCACCTGCGCCCGTCGCTGGCCCCGGTCAAGGTCGCGGTCCTCCCGCTGCTCCGCAACCGGCCGGAGCTCGTGGAGCGAGCGCGGGCGCTCGCCGCCGACCTGAAGCCGCGAATGGCGGCGACCTACGACGACACCGCCTCGATCGGGAAGCTGTATCGACGCCAGGACGAGATCGGGACCCCGTTCTGCGTAACCGTGGACGTGGACACGCTGGAGGACGGGGCCGCAACAATCCGCGAGCGCGATTCGATGGCCCAGGAGCGGGTCGCGCTCACCGCGGTCGGGGATCGGATCGCCGCCCTGGTGGCGGAAACCGAAACCTGGCGAGGGGCGGCGCCCGGCGACGCGGTGGAGGCCGATGGCTGACCAGTTCGCGACCCTCCGCGAGGCGGCCGATCGCGAGGATCACGCCGAGGTGGTGCGTCTCAGCGCATCGATCCTGGAGGGCCGCCCCGGAGACGACGCCGCTCATGAGCTCCGTGCCCGCGCCCTGCTGGCCTTGGGGCGCCTCGCGGAGGCCGAACGCCACGCCCAGGACGCCGTGCGCCTCGATCCCGAGGAGATCCGCTACCGGGAGCTCCTCGCCGAGATCCTTGCCGCTCGTGGTGCGCACGCCGATGCGGCCACCGAGTACCGGGACCTGGCGCGCAACGATCCGCGCCAGGCGGACTGGATGCTCGGGGAGGCCCGCGAGCGCCTGGGTGCCTCGCAGGCGGCCGCCTCGGTGGAGGCCGCCCAACGCGCGGTGCGGCTCGATCCACGGAATGCGGAGGCGCAGCTGCTGCTGGCACGGGCCCTGATCAGCGCCGGCGACGCCACGCAGGCGCTGGCCGCGGCGACGGCGGCCCTCGAGCTGAGACCCGGCGACCTCGACGCTCGCGAGGCGGAGGCCGATGCGCGCTGGCTGGCGGGAGACCCCGGCGCGGCCTTCGCCGAGCTGACGAGACTGGCGAACGCGCGGTCCGGTGCCGGGCGCGCGCGGGTGATCGGCAAGGCGCGGGCACTCTATCGGCAGCGCGCCGGCCGCCTCGGGCGGCTGGTCGCATCCGTACCGGCGCTCTTCACGCTGGCGCTGCGCGCCGGCTGGCTGGCCGTGGCATGAGCCGCAGGCAGAGCTCGACAGCACCCGCCACCGCGGCTTCCCTGCGTGCGCACCTGGCAGCCGCCATGGCGGCTGCCATGCGGCGAGGTGAGCCTGAGGTCGTGGCGCTCACGGCGGACCGGGCGAAGGCGATGGCCGTGGCGCTGGTGGGGATGCCGGACGATGAGGAGGTTCGGCCCGCTGCGCTCGAGGTCTCGACGCGGCGGGCGGCCGTCATCCTTGGCTTCCACCCCGAGCACGTCCGTCGCCTGATCCGCGGTGGCCGGCTGCGGGCCCGCCGGGTCGGGGGAGACTACCGGTTGCTGCTCGACGAGCTGTGGCCTCTCCTCGAGGCCCGCTACCGGGAACCCGGTCACCGCCGGCCCCGCGGCGCGCAGGTGACTAGAGCGGGCCGATGATCCGCTGTCCCCCGACGCGCACCGTCCAGCGCCCCTGGATCCGATCCTCCACGAGCTCGGGGCGGCAGCGGTGTTCGCCGAGGGCCAGTTCGCCGCACAGGTAGCAGCGGGCGGCGACCAGGGGACGACCTCGGGGGATTCGCGCCAATGGCGTGCGGCGTCGCCGGCTCGCGCTCAGCTCGGCGTCGTTGTGGCGGGGTCGCGGGGGCAGCATCCAGATCCAGGCCAGGGCGATGGGTCCGAGGAACGCTCCCAGCAGGAACCACGTTTCGGAGTCACGGTTGCGCTTCCGCGCCAGGCGGCCGCAGGCCGGCCCGAAGACGAGCACGGCCGTCGCGAACAGCAGACCAACCAGGAGCCCCAGCGCCCCCCGCCACGTCATGGCGCGACTATCGGCGAGGTCGCGACCGGCGTCAAGCGGATTCGCCGTACCGGGCGGCACGCCCGGCCACGGTACAATTGGAGCTCCCCACGCCAGATCACGTCCGGAGGAGGAACCCCCCACCGCATGGCCACCACCGCTCGCAAGCGCACCTCGAAAACGGCCCCGGCATCGGCCACCGGCCAACTGATCTACACGTTCGCCGAGGGCAACGCCCAGATGCGTCCGCTCCTCGGCGGCAAGGGAGCCGGCCTGGCCGAGATGACGAACGCAGGATTGCCGGTGCCACCCGGCTTCACGATCACCACCGAGGCCTGCAACGCGTACTACGCCGCCGACCGCGAGCTGCCGGCGGGGCTGTGGGACAACGTCCTGGCGCACATGACCGCGCTCGAGGCAGAGTCGGGCAAGGGCTTTGGTGATCCGGCCAACCCGCTCCTGGTGAGCGTCCGCTCCGGAGCCGCGTTCAGCATGCCGGGGATGATGGACACCGTCCTCAACCTCGGCCTCAACGAGCATACGGTGACCGGGCTCGCGGAGCTGACCGGCAACGAGCGCTTCGCGTACGACGCCTGGCGCCGCTTCATCGCGATGTTCGGCCGCATTGTGCAGGGGATTCCGGCGAGCGAGTTCGATGAGCCGTTCGAGGCGCTCAAGGAGCTCCGCGGGGCGAAGCTGGACACCGACCTCGAGGCAGGTGACCTGCGCGAGATCGCCGACACGTACCGTGAGATCGTGCGCAAGCATACCGGCGAGCACTTCCCGACCGACCCGTACCGGCAGCTCGAGCTCGCCGTGCGCGCCGTCTTCGACTCCTGGTTCGGGAAGCGGGCCCACGACTACCGCGAGTTCAACAAGATCGCCCACGACCTCGGGACCGCGGTGAACATCGTGATGATGGTCTTCGGGAACATGGGCGACGACTCGGGGACCGGCGTCGCCTTCACCCGCGACCCGAACACCGGTGAGAAGCACCTCTACGGGGAGTTCCTCACGAACGCGCAGGGCGAGGACGTCGTGGCCGGCATTCGCACCCCGCTGAAGATCAGCGAGATGGAGCGGGTCATGCCGGAGGTGTACGGGCAGTTCACCGAGATCGCCGAGCGGCTGGAGAGCCACTACCGCGACATGCAGGACCTCGAGTTCACGATCGAGCGCGGGACCCTCTACATGCTCCAGACGCGAACCGGCAAGCGGACCGCGCCGGCGGCGGTGAAGATCGCGGTCGACATGGTGAACGAGGGGATCATCACCCGCGATGAGGGGCTGCAGCGGGTTGACCCCGGCCAGATCGTCCAGCTCCTGCTCCCGCGCTTCGACGAGGCCGCCAAGGCCGCTGCCGGCGACCGGTTCCTGGCCAAGGGGCTGAACGCCTCCCCCGGAGCGGCGACCGGCAAGGCGTACTTCGACCCCGATCGCGCGGTCGAGGCCAAGCAGGCCGGCGAGCCGGTGATCCTGGTGCGCATCGAGACGTCGCCGGACGACGTGCACGGCATGCTCGCCGCGCTCGGCGTTCTGACCGCCCGTGGCGGCGCCACGTCGCACGCCGCAGTCGTGGCCCGCTCAATGGGCCTGCCGTGTGTCGCAGGCGCCGAGGCGCTGAAGATCGACTACGCGACGCGCCAGATGCAGGCGGGTGCGGTGACCGTGGCGGAGGGCGACATGATCAGCATCGACGGCACGACCGGCGAGATCTTCGCCGGGGAGCTGCCGACGATCGAGGCGCGCTTCGAGGACGACCCCGACCTCGCGACCCTGCTCGGCTGGGCCGACAAGGCCCGCAGGCTGCAGGTCTGGGCCAATGCCGACTACCCGCGCGACGCCGAGCGGGCGCGCGCGTTCGGTGCCCAGGGGATCGGCCTGTGCCGCACCGAGCACATGTTCTTCGAGGAGGAACGGCTGCCGACCGTGCGGCGCATGATCCTCAACGCCACGCGGGCCACCGAGGCCAAGCATCGCCGCGACGCGGGCTCGGAGCTCGCCGCGGACGATCTCGAGGTGATCGAGACCTTCGACACGGCGCTCGCCGAGCTCGAGCAGCTCCAGACCCATGACTTCGCCGGGTTGTTCCGAGCGATGGACGGGCTGCCGGTCGTGATCCGTCTCATCGACCCGCCGCTGCACGAGTTCCTCCCGCCCCATGACGACCTTCTCGAGGAGGTGACCCGCCTCCGAACGCTGCTCGAGGTGAGCGGGCAGGGGATGACGGACGCCGTCGCGGATCGCGTTGCGCCGGCCATCGAGAAAGGGCTGGTTCGGGTCTTTGGCCGGAAGGACGCCGGACGGGCGATGAAGCTCATTCGCCGGGAGGGAAAGGCCGCGGGAACCGCGGAAGGAGGCGTGCTGGATCGGGCGGCGATGGAGGCCGAGCTCGCCGAGAAGGAGGAGCTGCTGGCCGCGGTCGAGGCGATGCGCGAGCAGAACCCGATGCTCGGCATGCGGGGCTGCCGGCTCGGGCTGCTGATCCCGGACATCATCAAGATGCAGACCCGCGCCATCCTGGCGGGGGCCGCCCAGGTCACCGCGGAGGGCGTGAAGGCGCTCCCCGAGATCATGATCCCGCTCGTCGGCCACGTGAACGAGCTGGCCGAGACGCGGCGGATCCTCGAGGCCGAAGTGCAGGAGATCGTGAAGACCTCGGGCCAGCAGGTCAGCTACAAGTTCGGGACGATGATCGAGGTTCCGCGAGGGGCGCTGACCGCCGGTGAGATCGCGCAGCACGCCGAGTTCTTCAGCTTCGGCACGAATGATCTGACGCAGATGACGTTCGGTTACAGCCGCGACGACGCCGAGGGCAAGTTCCTGCTCCAGTATGTCGATCGCAAGATCCTGCCGGTGAATCCGTTCCAGGTCCTGGACCGCGATGGTGTGGGCCAGCTCGTGCGGCTCGCCACCGAGCGTGGCCGCAAGGCGCGGCGCAACCTGAAGGTGGGGATCTGCGGGGAGCACGGCGGCGACCCGGAGAGCATCGCCTTCTGCCACGAGGTCGGGCTCAACTACGTCTCGTGCTCTCCGTTCCGCGTCCCGGTCGCGCGCCTCGCGGCGGCCCAGGCGGCCATCGCCCAGACGGAGCAGCGCGACAAGTAGCGCTCGCGCTACGCCGCCGGTGTCGACGAGGGAGTCGGCGTCTGTGTCGGTGTCGGTGTCGGCGTCGGCGTGTCCGTGGGCTCGGGTGTCGGTGTGGGCGTCACGCTCGGCGACGGCGTGGCCGTCGGTCGTGGGGTAGAGGTCGGCCTGGGTGTCGGATTCGCGCGCGCGGCCGGGGTCACCGGGGCGACGGTGCGAGGTTGAGCCGTGGCGACCGGTGGCGGTGGCTTGGCGGTCGCCGCAGGCGTGACGAGGTGTGATGGCGACGGGGTCGGGGTGGTCGGCGTCGCGGCTGCCGTCCCGTTGGTCGAGGCGCTCGGGGATGCAGGCCGGCCTGTGCCGCCCAGCACGGCCTGAAATGGCGTGTCCGCGGGTCCCAATCCGGGCAGGTCGAGGCGCAGGTGGAATGCCGACTGGAGGCCAACCGCGGCGACCGTCGCCACCACCGCCACGCCCGCCGCTGCCCCGCCGATCCGGGCCAGGCGAACCCCGACGGGCCGCCCGGTGGGCGCAAGGCGCGACGGCGGAAGCGGAGCACGGCTCGTGCTGATCACGGTCAGCAGGTCGAACACACCGATCTCGGCGGCACACTCGGCACAGACGGACGCGTGCAGCGCGAGATCGCGCGGCGGGTCACCGTCCCCGGCCGCGAGCAGCCAGGCGTGGAAGCGCCGGTGCGGATCGTCGCTTCCGCCGTGTCGGCCCGTCATCGGTTGACCTCGGGCGCCCGTGAGCCGAGCGCCCTGACCCTCGTCTCGCGGATCCTGCGCGCCAGGAGGCCATTCGGCGGAGTGGCGGGCGCGGAGGCACGCGGCGAGCGGGTCCCCCGCAGCACTGCTGCGAGGAAACGCTCCCGGGCCACCGACACGGCACGCCGCGCCGCCGACGGGGAGCGGCCCAGGATCGTCTCGACGTCGATCGCCTCGAAGCGTTCGATCGTCGCGGCGACGAGCGCCGCACGCTCATGCTCGCGTAGAACACGGAGGGCGGCGATCACCTCCGGCGACGCGCCGAGGTTCTCCAGCGCCGACTCGCGGTCCTCGGTGGGGGAGCGGCGCACCGGGTGACCACGGCGCAGGTCGCGGAGCGCCTCGGCACGCAGCCAGGCAGCCGCGCGCTCGGGGTGCCGGAGCTCGTCGACGCGCCGGACCCCGGCGGCGAGGGCGGTCGTTGCGGCCCGCCCGGCCCGCGCTCGATCGCCGCCGCTGACGAGCAGGGCGAAGCCGTGCAGGCTGGCGGCATGCAGGTCTCGGAACGCCGCGCGCCACAGGTCGGCCTCCCGAACCTCGCGCGGGATTGGGGCGACGGCCGTGCTCAGATCCTCCGGCTGGCTTCAGGTGCTGCAGAACCGCTGGCGAGTGTACCCCGCACGGCATCCGGGCTGCGGATCCGGGCGCGACCCAGCCCCGCACCTTGACAATCTGCTAGAATTGGTCAACACCCCTTGACAAACCCCTTGACAAGCCGGTCCGCCGGCTGGAACTACGAACGCGTATGACTTCCTCGGGGATCGCCGCCGAGATCAAATCCAAACTGTCCGTGCTTGACGTGGTGGGGGAGACGGTCGCCCTCAAGCGCGCCGGGACGTCCTACAAGGGCCTCTGCCCGTTCCACACCGAGAAGACGCCGTCGTTCATCGTCAGCCCCGACAGGGAGACGTGGCATTGCTTCGGCTGCGGCGAGGGCGGGGACATCTTCACCTTCCTCATGCGGCGCGACGGGCTCGACTTTCGCGAGGCTCTCACCCGCCTGGCCGAAAAGGCCGGGGTGGAGCTGTCGGAGCGGACTGCGCGAGAGGATCGGCATCGGCGCAGGTTGCGCGAGGCGCTTGAGGCCGGGATCGCGTGGTACCGGGAGGTCCTGCTCCAGGCCCGGCAGGCGGAGGCGGCGCGGCACTATCTCTCCGAGCGCGGCCTGACGGACCAGACGCTCGAACGCTTCGCGATCGGATACGCGCCGAAAACGTGGGACGCCCTCAGCCGCCGGCTGATCGCGCGGGGGTTCACGAATCGCGAGCTGACGGAGGCCGGCCTCGGCACTCCGTCACAGCGCGGCGGGGTGATCGACAAGTTCCGGGGACGGGTGATCATCCCGATCCGGGACGCGTCGGGTCGCGCGGTCGGCCTCGGTGGCCGCATCCTGCCCGGCTCCGACGGGCCGAAGTACCTGAACTCGCCGGCCGGCCCCCTCTTCGACAAGAGCCGCACGCTGTTCGGCATCGACCTGGCCAAGGCCGCCATCCGGCGCGAGAAGCGATGCGTCATCGTCGAGGGCTACACCGACGTGATGGCAGCCCACCAGGCCGGTTTCGCGAACGTCGTCGCCAGCCTGGGGACGGCCCTGACCCACGGCCAGATCGAGCTCGCCACGCGCTACGCGGACGAGATCGCGCTCGCGTATGACGTGGACCTCGCCGGGGAGGCGGCGACCCAGCGTGGCCTCCTCGAGGAGCTTGGCCCGGATCAGAGCGTGACGAAGGTCCGCGTCGTGAGGATCCCGGCCGGCAAGGATCCGGATGAGCTGCTCCGAACCGATCCGGAGGCCTGGCGCCAGGCCGTGGTCGACGCGAAGCCGGTGATCGAGTACTTCATGGATCGCATTGGCGCCGAGGTCGATCTCGAGTCGGTGACCGGCAAGCGCGAGCTCACGGGCCGCGTGCTGGCGCTGCTCAAGCGGGTGGGCGACCCGATCGAGCGCGCCCTTTACCTCCAGCGCCTGGCCCGCATGGTGAATGTCGAGGAGCGGATCCTGGCCGATGCGCTGCAGCGGCAGCCGGTGCGACGGACGGTCGCTCGTGCCGCGGTGGCGACTGGACCCGGCCCCGGGTCCGAGCCGGCGACCGCGCTGCGGCCCCTCGAGGCCGAGGCGCTCGCGCTGCTGTTTCGCTACCCCGCCCTCGTCGCCGACCTGCCGGCCGAAGGGCCGATGCCGTTCCGCGATGCGGTGGCCGCCGCGCTGGTGGCAGCCTGGCGGACACGGGTCGGGGCCGCCGGCGAATCGAACGTGGCCACGGCGCATGAGCTGGAGGCGTTTGTCGCGTCACTCGACCCGGCAAGCGCGGATCTTGCCGCCGAGCTCCTGCATCGCGAGGCGACGAATGGATCGACGGAGGCACTTTCCCCCGAGGTGGCCGGTCGCGAGCTGGAGGTCATCCTGCTGCGCCTTCGCGTGGAGCGCATCGAGGAGGAGATTCGCGAGGCGCGAACCCTGCTGGAGTCGGCGCAGCGCGAGGAGCCCGGCGTACGTCACACCGAATGGGAGCGGCGCATCGCTCAACTGGGGCAGTCCGAAGAGGCGCTGAAGGCGCAGATCGCCGAGGCGCGGGGTTTCGCCCTGACGGCGGAAACGAGGAGGAGCTGAGTGGCAACCACGACACGACGACGGCCGGCGGGAGCTGTGGGCGACGCGCCGGCGAAGGAGCCGGCGGCAGCGAAGAAGCCGGCGGCAGCGAAGAAGCCGATGACGGCGAAGGCCGGGACCGCAGCGACACGGCCGCCCGCGAAGCAGGCTGCCAAGGCAGCGGCGAAGCCGGCGGCAAAGCAGCCCAGCACCGCGGCAAAGAAGCGGACCACACGGCGGCAACGCGGCGGGAACGGGACGCAGCCGGACGTCGAGTCGCGGGCTGTCGGCGGGCTGCTCGAGAAGGGGCGCGAGGAAGGGTTCATCACCCAGGACCAGATCCTCGAGGTGATCCCCGAGCCCGAGCGCAACCTCGAGGCGGTCGAGAACCTGTATGCCGAGGCCCAGGAGAGCGGCGTCGAGGTGCTGGATGCGGAGAACCAGCCCACGCTGCTCGAGGAGCCGGAGGCCGAGAAGGACGAGCGCGGCACGGGGAAGGCCGAGGCCGAGGAGGACCTGGAGGCGCTTGCCGCCGACCTCATTGGCATCGACGACCCCGTTCGCATGTACCTCAAGGAGATCGGCAAGGTCGCGCTGCTCACCGCCGAGGAAGAGGTCGTGCTGGCGAAGGCCATCGAGCTCGGCGAGCTGGCCGTTGAGGACCCCGCGCGGGCCCTCGTCGGCCTCTACACCTGGGTCACCTCGAACTCGGAGCCGAAGGCGCGCAGCATGGCCGCCATGCGCGCATTCGACCTGCCCGCCGAGTCGCCACGGGTCACGCGCGATGCGATCGACTGGTGGGTGAAGCGCCGACGCAAGCTCGAGGCGCCACCCATCAAGCTCTCGAAGGCGCGTCGGTCGCCGGACCTCAACGACGAGGCTCGCGAGCGGATCATGCACGCCGAGGCGATCCTCAAGCTCATCGGCACCGAGCCGGCGGAGGGACTGAAGCAGGCGATCCTGTTCGGGCACTCGTACCGGTTCCGGCAGCTCGACCACGCGGGCGCCAACGAGCTCCAGGACATCGAGCGCTGGGCACGGGAGACGGCGCAGGAAATCGTGCGGGCCTACATCGAGGACGGCAACGACGCGACCTACCTCCGCGATCTGGGGTACGACCCGAGCATTCCGCCGGACGTCCCCCTCGAGCGGCGGTCGGGCCGCCTCGTCGAGCAGAGCGTCGACGCCCGCAAGCGGCTCACCGAGGCGAACCTGCGCCTCGTCGTGAGCATCGCGAAGAAGTACATCGGACGCGGGATGAGCTTCCTGGACCTCATCCAGGAGGGGAACATCGGGCTCATCCGGGCGGTCGAGAAGTTCGACTACGAGAAGGGCTTCAAGTTCAGCACGTATGCGACGTGGTGGATCCGGCAGGCGATCACCCGGGCCATCGCGGACCAGGCGCGGACGATCCGCATCCCGGTCCACATGGTGGAGACGATCAACCGCCTGATCCGGGTCAGCCGGACCCTGCTCCAGGAGCTGGGCCGCGAGCCCACGGTAGAGGAGATCGCGCGGCGGATGAGCCGCGACGAGATCGTCCGCGAGCTGCGCGACAAGCTCCAGCGCGAGCCGACCGAAGGAGAGGTGGACGAGCGCGAGGCGATCGGTCCGCAGACCGTCTCCCCGGAGAAGGTCCGCGAGATCATGAAGGTCAGCCAGGAGCCGGTCAGCCTCGAGACGCCGATCGGCGAGGAGGAGGACTCGCACCTCGGAGACTTCATCCCCGACCTTGCGTCGGTGGCTCCCGCCGATGCCGCCAGCCACCAGCTCCTCAAGGAGCAGGTGGAGGGCGTGCTCGACAGCCTCACGCCGCGGGAGCGGCGCGTGCTCCAGCTTCGCTTTGGCCTCGAGGACGGACGCTCACGCACCCTCGAGGAGGTGGGCCGCGACTTCAACGTGACCCGGGAACGGATCCGGCAGATCGAGGCCAAGGCGCTCCGCAAGCTGCGCCACCCGAGCCGGAGCCGGAAGCTGAAGGACTACCTCGAATAGGCGGGTCCGTCCTGGGCTCAGCCCGAGGAGTTCGAGACGTCGCGCCGGGACGGCCCGGAGCCTGAGCCAGGCGGCGGGGTGGTCGCCGGGACGCTTGCGTCCCTCCCCAGCTCAAGCTGCAGGTCGAGCTGGAGCTGGTCGCCGGGGGCCAGCCGGGCAAGCCCACCCGGTTCCCCGCGCAGCAGGCGCCGCAGGCCGTCCGGCGCTTGGGTCTGGGGCTCCACCGCAACCGCCCCGATTCCGGTGGGGCTCGCCATACAGAGGAAGTCGCCGGGCGCCCGGGCCCGCAGCGAGGCGCTGACGCCGAGCCCTGGCCAGCGAAGGAGGATCGGCTCATCGGTCGCGGTGCGCCAGGTGGCATCCAGGTTCGGAGGTACCTGCCGCAGGCTGCGCAGGTCGTACTCGCCGGCGACCGGCGAGGGCTCAGCCGAGCTTCCACGATTTGTATGAAAGGCTGCCTCCGCGGCCACGCGGATCTCGAGCGGCCGGAGGAACCAGGGATGGATGCCGATCCCCGCCGGCATCGGGCCATCCGAGGCGTTGGTCAACGCCAGCGACAGCCGCAGGGTCGCGCCGCCCACGGCCACGCGCTGCTCGACGACGTAGCGCCACGGCCAGCCATCGCCACCCGCGGCGACGCGAAGGACGCCGTCGCCGGCGACCTCCCAGGCCAGCGCCTGGACCTGGCCGTGGATGGCGCTGCCGTCCGCAAAGTTCGGCTCCAGGGCCACCGTCCGACCGTCGATGAGGGTGGGCTCGGCATCGATGCGATTGCACCAGGGGGCCATCACGAAGCCGCCCCAGAAGAACGGCTCCTCACGGTACGCACGCGGATCATCCGGCGTGCGCAGCAGGTCCGCGCCGAACGCACGAAGCCGATGCAGGCGTCCGCCGAGCTCGGGCAGGAGCTCGAGCTCGAGCTCCTCGGAACCGATCCGGATCGTGCGCTCAACGCTCATGGTGCCGGAGGCGTCCATGGCTGCGCAGCGCTCGCTCCGCGCACAACGGTCGCGAACGTGTTGGCGGGCACCGTCAGCGGCGGCCCAGGCGTGCCATCGGGCCAGGTGACGGTCACGGTCGCCTCGTCAGCGGAGCCGATCCCGAAGTGGATCCATCCCAGCTCGCCGCTCACGTGGCCGCCGCCCACGGTCACCTCGCGACTGCCGGCCGTGCTGCCCGCCGCGACGTCGACCCAGGCGCCGATGGCATCCGTGTTCGGCGCGGTCTCCTCGAGCCGGAGCGCGATCCAGTTGCCCATCGGCCTGGCCGTCGTGGCATCTCCCCAGCCGACGCTCCGCCACAGGCTCACGTTCTCGTTGCGGTTCACGACGACGAGGTCGAGCATGCCGTCGAGGTTGAAATCGGCGACGGCCGCGCCCCGCGCCCTCGCGTAGCTCACGATCCCCGCCGCCCCCGCCTCCTCGCTGAACGTGCCGTCCGCCTGCCCGATGAGCAGGTCGCTCGGGTCGTGGGTGGCGAAATCGGCCATGGCGTCGACGTTGCCCTTCGTGACGAGCAGGTCCGCGCGGCCATCGTTGTTCACGTCGGCGAACTCGTCGTGCCAGGCGGTGCTGGGCAGGGAGGTGTCGCCGGTGTAGGGTCGGGTCGCGGTCACCCCGCGGCCCAGCGCGATGTCGGTGTAGTTCGGCTGAGCCGGGCCGTCGGCGAGGGTCTGGAGCTTGTTGTCTCCCTGGCTGGTGAGGTAGACCTCCGGATACCCGTCGCCGGTCAGGTCGTAGCTCGCGATCCCCATGCCCCAGACTCGCACCGTCTGCCAGCCATCGGCCTGCGTGTAGAGGCGGGGAGGCTCGCCGGCAGCGATGCGCCACAGCTGCTCCTCGCCGTCGCTCGCCTCGCCGTAGTAGTGCCGGTCGTTCGAGACCCGCAGGTCGCGGCGCCCGGAGCGATCCCAGTCGCTGAAGAGCATCGAGAGCGGACAGTAGCTCGGAGTCAGCGGCACCGACGCGGCATAGTGCCCGCCGGTCGCATCGGGCCGGAACAGCTCGGAGCCCGCGCACGGCAGCGCTGTCGTGCCGTCCGGGTTCAGGGTCAGGTAGTTGCCGACGGCCAGGGTCGGGAGGCTCGCCCCCGACTCCCAGGTCGCGCTGAAGGCGGCGGACCAGGCGCTGCCGCCGTCGAAGCCCCACGCCTCGTTCGCCCGCTCGAAGCGGCAGTCCCCGATGCCTCGCAGCAGGACGTTGCCGCCCACGCGCATGACGGCCAGGTCCGTGCGCCCATCGCCATCGATGTCCAGTGGATATGCCCCGGTGACGTCGACGAGGTCCGTAGCCGGATCGTGGAGCTGGGTGAAGCGCAGTGCGCCCCCAACCGAGCTGTCATTGCGGTAGAGGGCCGCCGCATCCGAGCCGCCGGCGAGGTAGAGATCCTGGCGGCCGTCGTCGTTGCAGTCGAAGGCGGCCACGCCGCCACCGACGAAGAACTTGAATCCACCCGCGTAGGCGTGATCGATCCCGGCCGCGGCTGCCTCCTCGACGAAGTGCGGAGGGTCCACTGCGCCTGGCTGCGCTGCGCCCTGCAGTCCGGGTCGCCAGATGAGGAGGAGGGCGCCCGCCAGCGCCGCGGCCCCGGCGATGATCCAGCGCCGCATTGGCTACCCCGCCGGTCAGTCGCCGTGCTCGGCGGCCGCGAAGATTCGCTCCATGACCTCGAGGTTCGCGACTGCGTCACCGGGTGGAACCGGCGGCGGGGTCTCATCGAGTACGACCGCGGCGAAATGCTCCACCTCCACCGCGTACGAGTCGGCGATCGGGAAGGTCATCACCTCCGTGTTCGGTGCGACCGGGGGGTCACCGCCCGCAGTCACGAACACCTCTGCCGGCCGGTCGGGGGGGATGTTGAACGGGATCCCGATGCTGATGCGCCCCTGCGTCCCGTAGATGTGGACGCGCTGGTCATCCTCCGCGCGGGTCGAGCACGTGAAGGTCGCAACGCCGCCGCCGCCGAATTCGAGGAGCCCGCTCGTCAGCACGTCGGTGCCGCCGGCAGGGTCCCGGGCCAGGGTGGCCTGCACCCGGGTCGGCTCGGCGGCAAAGAGCATCCGCGACAGGTTCACGCAGTAGCAGCCGATGTCATAGAGGGCTCCGCCCCCGGCCTCGCGGATGTTCCGGATGTTCGCCGCGTCGTCGTTGTAGTACGAGTACCAGCTCTGGACCGCGGTCAGCCGTCCGATCCTCCCGGCCGCCACCATCTCACGAACCGCGACCCACGACGGGTGGAGGCGGTACATGAACGCCTCCTGGAGGTGGACTCCGGCAGCCCGGCATCCCTCTTCCATCTGCCGGGCATCGGCGCTCGTCATCGCCAGCGGCTTCTCGCACAGGACGTGCTTGCCGGCGCGCGCCGCCTCGAGGGTCCACCGCTTGTGCAGATGGTTCGGCAGCGGGATGTAGACCGCATCAATTGCCGAATCTGCCAGCAGGGCCTCGTACGAGTCGTGGGCGGTCGGGATCCCCAGCTCGGCGGCGACCTCCCGGGCGCGCGTTCCGTCGCGGGAGGCGATCGCGGCGACCTCCGTGCGCGCCGCGCGCCGCATGCCTGGGATCACCTTCCCCCGGGCGATGTCCGCGGTTGACAGGATCCCCCACCGGAGCGAGGTCACCGCGGCCTCAGCCCCACGATGTCTCGCTGACCGGCCGGAAGGCGACCTCGAGGATCCGGTGGGTTCTCGGCCTGGTGAGAGCGAAGATCACGGCCTCCGCGACGTCCTCGGGTCGCATCATTCCCGTCAGCTCCGGCATCTCCGGCGTGCGGCCTCGACCCATGGCGAAGTCCGTCGCCACGCCGCCGGGGCAGATGCTCGTGCAGCGCACCCCCTCGTCCCGCAGCTCGTGGTCGAGTGCGGCGGTAAGGCCGACCTGCGCGAACTTCGACGAGCAGTAGACCGCCTCGTACGGCAGCCCTCGACGGCCGGCCTCGCTGGCGATCGTGACGATGTCCGCGGCCTCACTGCGCAGGAGGTGGGGGAGCGCGGCGCGGATCGTGTAGATCGCGCCCTTGACGTTGACGTCGATCATCTCCTCGAGGTGCTCGGCCGGGAGATCGAGGAACGGCCCGTAGGCTCCCACGCCCGCATTTACGACGAGGATGTCGATGCCCCCGAAGCGCTCGGCCGTTGCGGCGGCGATGGCGGCCATCGCGTCCGGGTCGCGGACGTCGGCGGGCCGCGCGACGACGTCCGCCATCCCGAGATCGTCGCCGCTTCGGGAGGCGAGGCCCAGGTGAACCCCTTCGTCCGCGAGCGAGCGCGCCACGGCGGCTCCGATCCCGCGACTTGCGCCCGTGACGAGGGCGACCTTGCCGTTCAGCCTCTCCATCTCCCGCTCCTTGTCTCTTGACACGCGCCGGGGCGATGTACGAGTCTACGACAAACATTTGAAAGAGAGGATCACAAAACGCGGGTGATCACGAACCGGGACGCGATCGGCCAGCGAAGTGAGACGGTGCGCCGCGCGAACCTCAGCGCGATCGCCACCGAGCTCCACCTCCACGGTCCCCTCTCGCGCTCGGAGCTCGTGGCCCGCACCGGGCTCACACGCAGCGCGATCCGCGGGCTGATCGCCGAATTCGTGGGGGCGGAGCTGGCGAGCGAGGGACGAAGCGCCTCACTCGGCATCCCGGGCCGGCCCTCGCCCCTCGTCCAGCCGAACACAGAGCGCGCCGTCGTCCTGGCCCTCGAGATCGCCGTCGACTCGCTCGCGGTCGCCCTCGTCGGCATCGGCGGGACCGTGCTGGAGCGGCGCCGCGTCGACCGACCCCGGGGGCACCTGTCGCTGGACCAGATCGTCGGAGACCTCATGGAGCTCGCCGTCCCGGCGTTGGCGCGCGTCGAAGGCCCCGGTGCGCTTGTGGCGGTCAGCGTCGGCGTCGTCGGCCTGGTTCGGCAATCCGACGGCCTGGTGCGGTTCGCGCCCAACCTCGGCTGGCGCGACGCTCCGTTGGGGGAGGCACTGGCTCGGGCGCTCGGCGTGGGCGTCGGCGTCTCGGTCGCGAACGAGGCCGACCTCGGGGCTCTCGCCGAGCATCGACGCGGGGCGGCCGTTGGCGTTGACGACGTCGTCTACATCTCGGGCGAGGTCGGCGTCGGTGGAGGCATCATCGTCGACGGACGGCCGCTCGCGGGGTCCGAGGGGTACGCCGGCGAGGTGGGGCACCTGCCGGTGAATGCCGACGGCGCGGCCTGCCGATGCGGCTCGATCGGCTGCTGGGAGACCGAGATCGGCGAGCACGCGCTGCTCACGAGGGCAGGGCGGGATCCGGACGGAGGACGCCACGGGGTCGGAGCCGTGCTGGCAGCGGCGGAGGGCGGCTCGCAGCGGGACCTCGCGGCGCTCGAGGAGGTCGGACGGTGGCTCGGCATTGGTCTTTCCGGACTGGTCAACATCTTCAATCCCCGGCTCGTCGTCCTCGGCGGCCTCTTCGGCAGGATCCATCCCTTCGTGGCGAGGACGGTGGACGAAGCCCTGGACCGCCGCGCCCTCGGGGCCCCCCGCCAGCTCGTTGAGGTCGTTCCGGCCGCGCTCGGCAGCGACGCGCCCCTGCTCGGCGCCGCGGAGCTCGGGTTCGAGCCGTTGCTCCGCGATCCCGCCGAATGGTTCCAGCAGGGTGACCGTCCGGTCCAGGCGGCGATGGCATGACGAGCAAGGAGGCGCGGGAGCACATCAGCGCGCGTCGGGCATGCCGAATTGGGGGGGAGGGGGGCTTGACAAGTATGTAGCCTACTGCGTGCACGCCATTGGAAATGCGCTGAACATATTCAGCAGGAGGAGAGAAGGACACCATGGGGATTAGAAGGCTGGCGGCCCTGTTGGGGACCGTCGCCATTGTGGTGGCAGGCTGCGCAGGCGGCTCGCCCAGTCCATCGGGGGGCACCGCGGCCAGCTGCACGGTCGCAGTCTCCTGGAACAACTTCCAGCAGCCGCGCTGGGCGGCGGCTGACAAGCCGAACATCAAGAAGGTGGTCGAGGACGCGGGTGGCAAGTACATCGATGCCGACGCGAACCTCAGCAGTGAGCAGCAGGCGACCGACGTCACGACCCTCATCTCGCAGGGCGCCGACGTCCTGATCCTGCTCGCGCAGGACACGACTGCGATCCTGCCAACCCTGCAGAAGGCCAAGGACGCCAACATCCCGGTCATTGCCTACGACCGGCTGATCGAGGATCCGAGCGTCCTGTACATCACGTTCGACAACGTGAAGGTTGGCGAGGCCGAGGCCAAGGCGGTCCTCGACAAGGTGCCGACCGGCAGCTACGTCCTCATCAAGGGCGACCCGGGCGACCCGAATGCGTCGACCTTCCTGCCGACCGGCTGGGACAATGCCGGCCTGAAGGACAAGGTGGCGTCCGGTGACATCAAGATCATCGGGCCCGCGGACGGGACGTACACCGACGCGTGGGCGACCGAGACGGCCCAGGCCAACATGGAGGCGATCATCGACAGCGCGGTCGCGGCGAACACCCCGATCGACGCGATCCTGGCCGAGAACGACAGCACGGCGCTCGGCGTCGTGGCTGCGCTCACCGCCAAGAGCTACGGATACCCGCCCCTGAGCGGCCAGGACGGCGACAAGGCCAACCTGAACAACGTCGCGCTGGGCAAGCAGTACGTTGACGTCTGGAAGAACGCGAACGAGCTCGGCAAGGCCGCGGGCCAGGCGGCGCTCGACCTGTGCGCCGGCAAGGCGATGTCCGACATCTCGATCAACATCGATTCGTCGGTGGCGCCGCTCGCCGGTAACAGCCCCACGGACTTCATGACGCCGGGGAACAACACGGTGAAGTCGCTGATCCTGCAGCCGACGCCGGTCACCGCCGACACGCTCGACAAGGTCATGTCGGCCGGCTGGTGGGTGACGAAGGACGACATCTGCAACGGTGTCACCGCTTCGGATCCCGGCGCAGCGGCCTGCGGCCTATGAGCGCCGTCGCAGGAGTCTTGTGAGCTAGCCTTTCCTGCGCCCCCGGACGATCCGGGGGCGCAGGCCCTCTAACTCCGCACGAGGAGAGCTGTCGTGACCAACGTGGCCGATACGGCACCGGCCCCAGGCAGATTGCAGCCATCGGTGCTCGCTCGGCTGCGTCGACTCTTCGCGCAGACGGAGATCGACCTCCGTCTCTTCGGCATGCTCGTGGCGCTCGCCGTCATCATCGGCGGCTTCAACATCCTGAGCGGCGGCGACCTCTTCCAGTCGAACAACATGGCCACGCTGGCGATCCAGGCAACGAGTGTGGCGATCATCGCCACCGGCATGGTCCTCGTCATCGTGTCGCGGAACATCGACCTGTCGGTCGGGTCGCTCACCGGCTTCATCGCGATGAGCTACGCCCTGCTCATGACCGACTGGCTTCCCAACGTCCTGGGCATGGGTCCCGACTTCCCCTTCCGCTGGCTCATCGCGCTCGGCATCGGGATCGCGATCGGCGCCGCATTCGGCGCGGTCCAGGGGTTCATCGTTGCCTACATCGGCGTCCCGTCGTTCGTCGTGACCCTTGGCGGTCTGCTCTCCATCCGCGGCGCGGTCTGGTACCTCTCCAACGGGGCCGGCGTATTCGGGCTCGATCCGACGTTCCAGCTTCTCAACGGTGGAGCGGAGGGCTCGGTCGGGGGCACCCTGACCTGGGTGGTCGGGATCATCGGCTGCGTCGCCGTCATTGCCCTGCTCGCGAACGGCCGCCGCCAGCGGCGGCGATTCGGCTTCCCCCTCCGCCCGATCTGGGCGGAGGTCACGCTCGGCGTGCTCGCCTGCGCCACGATCATCTGGCTCGCGTACTTCGCCAACGGCAACTACTGGCCGGCCGGCCCGGCGCACCAATATGCGGTCGACCACAACATCACCGAGCCTGCCGGTGGCCTGAAGATCTCGGCCGGCTTCCCGCTGCCGCTCATGCTGCTTGTGGGTGTGACCCTGGTCATGACCTGGCTCGCCACCCGGCGCAGCTTCGGGCGGTATGTTTACGCGTTCGGCGGAAACCCGGACGCGGCCGAGCTGGCCGGCATCAACACGCGCTGGACGATCATGAAGACCTTCATCCTCATGGGCGTCCTCTGCGCGCTGTCCGCGGCGGTGGCGTCCGCGCGGCTGAACGGGGCAACCCTCGACGTCGGCATCAACTACGAGCTGTACGTCATCGCTGCCGCGGTCGTCGGCGGGACGTCGTTCGCCGGTGGCATCGGCACGATTCCCGGAGCGGTGCTCGGCGCGTTCGTCATGACCTCGCTGAAATACGGCCTGTCATTCCTGCACGTGAACTCGCCGGGGCAGAACGTGGCGGCCGGCATCGTGCTGATCGCTGCGGTCGCGTTCGACGCGTACACGCGCCGCCGGGCCGTCCGCTGAGCGAAGAGGAGGAGCAAACCATGACCGCAGGTGCGGAAGCCACCACGGCGCCGCTCGTCGAGATGGAGGACATTCACGTCGCCTTCGGTGGCGTGCACGCGGTCGATGGCGTGAGCGTGAACCTCATGGCCGGCGAGGTCGTGGGGCTGGTGGGCCACAACGGGGCCGGCAAGACGACCCTGATGCGCGTGCTGTCCGGAGCCCACCGGGCCGACTCCGGGGTGATCCGGATCAAGGGCGAACGGGTCTCGATCTCGAATCCCCGCGATGCGCAGCTCCTCGGCATTGAGACGATCTACCAGACGCTGGCCCTCGCCGACAACATCGACGCCGCCTCGAACATGTTCCTGGGCCGCGAGATCTCGAGCCTGATCGGCGGGCTGGACGACAGCGCCATGGAGTCGGAGACGCGCAAGGTCATGAGCCGGCTCAACCCGAACTTCGCGAGCTTCAAGGCGCCGGTCGTATCGCTCTCCGGAGGTCAGCGGCAGTCCGTGGCGATCGCGCGGGCGGTGTACTTCAACGCTCGTATCCTCATCATGGACGAGCCGACGGCCGCGCTAGGGCCCGCCGAGACGGAGCAGGTCCGGGACCTGATCCGGCAGCTGAAGTCGGAGGGGATCGGCATCTTCCTCGTGAGCCACGACATCCACGACGTCTTCGACCTGTCGGACCGGATCAGCGTCATGTATCACGGCATGCTGGTTCGGACCGTCCGGCGCGACGACGTGACGCCGGACGAGGTCCTGGCCATGATCATCATGGGCGCTCTGCAGGATGACGTCGTCGCGGAGGGCCGGGCGGCCCTGCACCGCTAGCCGGGGAGGGCGGTCATACGGCCCGATGGAAGGTCGGCGCCAGGGCCGGGTAGAGCTCGCGGAACGTCGCATGTGCGTCCGCGTATGAGGCGCGGGCGGGGCCGGGTGCGGCAGCCGGACTCGTTCTGACCAGCGCCTGGGTGGCGCTGGGCACGTCGTCAAACCAGCCGATCCCCACGGCCGCCAATGTTGCAGCCCCGAACGCCGCGCCCTCTGTGGTCGACGGCGTGACGAGCTCCGCATCGAGGACGTCGGCCAGGATCTGCGCCCACGTGGGGCTGGCCAGGCCACCTCCCGAGGCGCGAATCTCAGCCGGCCGGGGCATTCCCGCCGCGACCATGAGGTCGAGGCCGTCGCGGAGCCCAAAGGCCACGCCCTCAAGGACCGCGCGGACCAGGTGCCGACGATCGTGGCTTGCGGTCAGCCCCACGAACGCACCGCGCGCCTGGGGGTCGGGGTACGGGCTGCGCTCGCCGCTGAGGTAGGGCAGGAAGAACAGGCCGTCGCTCGCCGCCTCGACTCCGTCCGCAGTCGCGGCGAGGTCTCCGTAGGCTTCCCCCGGGGCAAGCGCATCACGGAACCAGCGCAGGCTGCCGGCCGCGGAGAGCATCACCGACATCATGTGCCATCGAGCCGGGACGGCGTGGCAGAAGGCGTGGACACGACCGCGCGGTTCGAAGATCGGCTGGTCGGTCGTCGCGAACACGACGCCCGAGGTGCCGAGCGACAGGGCGGTGACCCCCGGCGTCACGGCTCCGACGCCCACCGCGTTTGCCGCCTGATCCCCGCCGCCGGCGACGATGGCCGCGCCGCGCGTCAGCCCGGTCGCCGCCGCCGCTTCGCTGGTCAGCGAGCCCGTCAGCTCGGGTCCCTCATGGGTCGTTGGCAGCACCGCCGGGTCGATCTCGAGGGCGGACAGGATCGTCGGGGACCAGTCCCGGGCCGCAAGGTCGAAGAGCTGGGTCCCGGAGCCATCGGCCTTGTCCGTCGCGAACTCGCCGGTCAGCCGGTACCTGAGGTAATCCTTGGGCAGGAGGACATGGGCGACCCGCTCCCAGATCTCCGGCTCGTGGCGCTGGACCCATACGAGTTTCGGGGCGGTGAAGCCGGTGAGCGCGTCGTTGCCGGTGGTCGCCACCAGCCGCTCGAAGCCGATGCGCTCGCGGATGATGTCGCACTCGGCGGCGGTCCGCTGATCGTTCCACAGGATCGCCGGCCGTAGCACCTCCCCGGCCTCATCGAGGAGGACGGCGCCGTGCATCTGCCCGGTGAGGCCAATGGCGACGATGTCGCCGGGGCTGGATCCGCTCGCGGCGAGGGCCTCGCCGATCGCCCGGCAGGTGCCGTGCCACCACAGCTGAGGGTCCTGCTCGCTCCAACCGGGTTGCGGCACGCTGACGCCGTACTCGGCGGTGCCGATCCCGACGACGACTCCGGCAGGGTCGACGAGGACGGCCTTCGTGGCGGTGGTCGAGACGTCGATGCCCAGGACGAAGGCCACCGCCTCAGGCGTCCCGCTCGACCGCCCAGATGCGCTGATTCACGAGGTTCTCGAGCCGCTCCTGCTGCCCGGAGGCAGGACGGGGCTCGAGGCCGCCGGACACGACCTCGTCCTCGAGCTCCGCGAGCGAGCGCTGCCCGGCCATGATCGCCGTCCCCAGCTGTTCCGACCAGCCGGCATAGCGCTCGTCACGGAGCCGCTGCAGGTCGCCCGCGGTGAGCATGTCCGCCGCCACGAGCAACGCGCGGGCCAGGGTGTCCATCCCGCCGATGTGGGCGTGGAACAGATCGCCGCGGGCCAGGCTCTGGCGCCTGAGCTTCGTGTCGAAGTTGAAGCCGCCGGTCGTGAAGCCGCCGGCGCGCAGGATCTCGTAGAGAGCGAGCGACAGCTCGTCGACCGAGTTCGGGAACTGGTCGGTGTCCCAGCCGTTCTGGTAATCCCCCCGATTGACGTCGATGCTGCCGAAGATCCCGCCGGCCAAGGCGGTGACGACCTCGTGATGGAAGCTGTGCCCGGCCAGGGTGGCATGGTTGACCTCGATGTTGACCCGATACTCACCCGCGAGGTCGTGCCGTGTCAGAAAGCCGAGAACGGTGGCGACGTCGTAGTCGTACTGGTGCTTCGTCGGCTCCTGCGGCTTCGGCTCGATGAGGAGGGTGCCAGTGAAGCCGATGTGGTGCTTGTGCTCGGCGACGAGGGTGAGGAAGCGGGCGAGCTGCTCGCCCTCGTGGGCGAGGTCGGTGTTCAGGAGCGTCTCGTAGCCCTCGCGGCCGCCCCACAGCACGTAGTTCTCTCCGCCCAGCCGATGCGTCGCCTCGAGCATGAGCTTCACCTGGGCCGCGGCGTAGGCGAAGACCTCGGGGTCCGGGTTCGTCGCAGCGCCTGCCGCGTAGCGCGGGTGGCTGAAGAGGTTCGCGGTGCCCCACAGCAGCTTGCGACCCGTTCGCGCCATGTGACGCTCGATCTCGGCAACGATCCCCTCGAGGTTGTCACGCGTCTCGGCGAAGTTCCGGCCCTCGGGTGATACGTCCCGGTCGTGGAAGCAGAAGTACGGGGCGCCCAGCTTGCTGAGGAATTCGAACGCGACCGCCACCTTCTGGCGCGCCGCCGCCATCGGCTCGAGCGAGGGATCCAGCCAGGGGCGGTCGAAGGTCCCCATGCCGAAGACGTCCGATCCGGGCCAGTTGAACGAGTGCCAGAGGCAGACGGCGACGCGGAGGTGGTCTTCCATCCGCTGGCCGAGCACCTCGCGATCGGGGTCGTACACCTTGAAGGAGAACGGATCCGTGGAGTCCAGCCCGGCGAACCGGATCGGCCCCGCGATCTCGGTGAAGAACTCGCTATCCACCCTGCAGCCTCCTGTGCCGCACCGGGAATTTTCGTGTGTCAAGAGCCTACCACACGTTTGTGCGACAACAACACAAACCGACCAGGGCGGCGGCGGCAGTTCTTTGACCGGCCACGCCGGCGCGGGTATCATCCGCGGCGTTCCCCGGCCTCCGGCGAGGGGTCGGCGCGCGTTCCGGCGTAGCTCAGTTGGTAGAGCGGGCGGCTGTTAACCGCTTGGTCGTAGGTTCGAGTCCTACCGCCGGAGCCACTCTGTTACTGAATCCGAGCGGTCAACACCGTCGGCGTTTGTGGCCTTCCAGACTCCCTGCCCACCAATTCGTTAAAGGGACGTTCTGCGGCTCCTCACGGCGCTGGTGTCGCCGGTGACCATCGAGAGTCGATGGCGGCTCAGCGCGCCTGCTCACGGCGTGGGTCTGCATCCACGAGGACGCCGACCAGCAGTCCGCCACCCAGCAACACGACGGCGCCAGCGGCCGTTGCCGAAGCAAGACCGTTGGACCAGGGCAGTCGTGCTCGCCACGCTCAGATGCGCCGCCAGGACGGATGCGTGGCGATGGCGGCGATCGTGCTCGGCGCCGCGGTGCCGATCGAGGCGCCGATCTGGTTCGAGGTGCTCGACATGGCCGAGGTCACCCCGGTGTCTGCCTGCGGGGGCCCTGCTGAGCTCTGTAGATCGCGGGTGTTCCGTTCAGTCCTGCGCCGAAGCCATGACAAGCTCGGCGACCAGGATGAGGGGCGCATAGCGCAGGCTGGCACCAGCGGGTCGGGCGCGACCCCAGCCGTAGGGGCAAGCGGGCGGTGAAGAAGGCCGCAGGCTCGAGCGGGCGACTCGAACCACCGCAGGGCGGGCCATGTGCCGCAGCACCGCGTCGATGTCCGGAATCCTCCCCCAGCTTCGACGTCTCCCATGAACGGCGCGATTGCGGTGCCGACAACAAGGAGACGCGAAGGTGAGTAGATCCTTCATCGATGGCGAGGCGGCCCAGCCGATCGCCGGCGCCGAGCCGGAGACGAGAACCCATGCGAATACAGCTTCCTGACCAAACCAAGGAGAATCCGATGACAGCAACCATGATCGACGACTATCTGGCGGGCGTTCCCGACGAGCAGCGTGCGGTGCTCAGCCGGCTCCGGGCCCAGGTCGCCGCCGCCGCCCCCGCCGCCACAGAGGCGATCAGCTATGGGCGGCCGGCGTTCAAGCTCGGCGAGCGGTACTTCATGGGCTTCAGCGCGACGCAGCGGTTCTGTTCCTTCTACGCTGGCCGCGCGCCGGTGCAGACGTGCGCCGACGAACTGGCGAACTACCGGGTCTGGAAGGGGACGATCAACTTCAGGCCGGATGGGCCGCTGCCGGCGGACCTCGTGGCGAGACTCGTCGCGGTTCGTCTCGCCGAGTACCAGGCACCCGATAGCGACAAGGAGACACTGCGATGAAGTACATGATCTTCACCTATGGCTCCCAGCAGGATTACGACGCGATGGCCGGCAAGGACGGCGATGCGCCGGCCTGGTCGGCCGAGGACTTCGCGGCGATGGGCTCGTTCATGGAGGGCTTCAACGCCGAGCTCGAGGCTTCGGGTGAGCTGGTCGAGACTCGCGGCCTCGACGCCCCGGTCCACGCCCGCCGGATCGCCCTCGAGGAGGGCCTGCCGGTGGTGACCGATGGGCCTTACGCGGAGACGCAGGAGGTGTTGGCCGGCTACTGGATCGTCGAGTGCGAGAGCTTTGATCGGGCCACCGAGATCGCCGCCCGCCTGGCGAAGGTCCCAGGTCCAGCCGCGGTTCAGGAACGCGCCTACGCCGACATCCGGCCCATCGTCGAGTTCCGCGCCGAGCTCTTGGACTGACCCGTGGCCATCGTCGGCCGTGACCTCGAGGACCTGCTGCGCACCCTCGCGCCGCAGGTCCTCGGTGCGCTCGTCCGCCGCTACGGCAACCTCGACACCGCCGAGGATGCCACCCAAGAGGCCCTGCTGGCGGCCGCCACCCAGTGGCCGGCCGACGGCCTTCCAGACGACCCGCGCAGCTGGCTCATCACCGTCGCCGCGCGCCGGCTCACGGACCTCCTCCGCCGCGAGCAGGCGCGCCGGGTACGGGAGGAAGAGGTGGCCCGCTGGACCTTGCCCGAGGACTGGCTGGCGCCGGCCGCCGATCGGGCTCCTTCGGATCGCGACGATACGCTGATCCTCCTCTTCCTGTGCTGTCATCCGGCGCTCACCTCCGCATCGCAGATCTGCCTTGCGCTACGGGCGGTGGGCGGCCTGTCCAGCGCGGAGATTGCGCGTGCCTTCCTTGTCCCGGAGGACACCATGACCCGGCGCATCAGCCGCGCCAAGCAGGCCATCCGCGAGAGCGGCGTGCCATTCGCCATGCCGGCCGCTGCCCAGCGCCGCGAACGCCTCGCGGTCGTGCTCCATGTGCTGTACCTCATCTTCAACGAGGGCTACCTCAGCACCGCCGGCCCCGAGCTGCAGCGTGTCGACCTCGCGGCCGAGGGTATCCGGCTGGCACGCATGGTCCGCGCCCAGCTGCCCGAGGAGGCCGAGGTGGCTGGGCTCCTGGCGCTCATGCTGCTGACCGACGCCCGGCGCCCGGCGCGCTCCGGGCCGTCGGGCGAACTCGTCCCGATGGCCGACCAGGATCGCAGCCGGTGGGATGCCTCCGCCATCGCCGAGGGAGTCGCGCTCGTCCGCGCCGCGATGGCGCGTGGCCCGGTCGGCCCCTACCAGCTGCAGGCCGCCATCGCCGCCGAGCACGACCGGGCGTCGAGCGCCGATGCCACCGACTGGCCCCAGATCCTGACCCTCTACGAGGCCTTGCTGCAGATCTCCGACACGCCCGTCGTCGCGCTCAACCACGCGGTCGCGCTGGCCATGGTCCGCGGACCGCGCGCCGGCCTCGATCGGCTGGGTACGCTCCAGGCAGAGGGCAGGCTGCCCGGGGACCATCATCCGCTGGCGGTGCGCGCCCATCTCCTCGAGATGGCGGGCGATCGCGAAGCGGCCCGAACGGTGTATGAGGAGGCGGCCAAACGCGTCCGGAACCTCCGACAGCAGCGCTACCTGCGCGCCAATGCCGCGAACCTGGCGGACGAGCCCTCGTAGTGTTGGGCCAGTCGATGACGTCACGGGCTCGGACGCGGCCCCAGCATCTAGAGGTGGCTCGACCGTGACTGCAGCCAGGACCTCGAACCGACCTGGACCGACGCTCCCCGTCCCTTGGCCGGTGCTTCTGGTGGCAGGCGTCATGGCCGTCATCTTGCTCGCTGTGTCGGGGCAGTACGGGTTCCACGGCGACGAGATGTACTTCGTCGTCTCCGGCCAGCACCCGGCCTTCGGCTACGTCGACCAGCCGCCGCTGACCCCGCTGCTGTCCGCCGCGTCGGTGGCCCTGCTCGGCATCTCACCCACCGCGGTGCGAGTCCTTCCCGCCCTCGAGATGGCGACGATCGTCGTCCTTATCGCGCTCATGGCCCGCGAACTGGGCGGGTCCCGACGGGCCCAGCTCCTGGCGGCGATTACGGCGGCCCTCTCCGGCTACCTTGGCGCAGGCCACCTGGACACAACCACGGAGCCCGACCTGCTCGCCTGGGCGATCGTGCTTTGGCTGCTGGTCAAGCTCCTCGCCGGCGGCGACCGGCGCCTGTGGCTGGCCGTGGGCGTGGCGACCGGGATCGGCCTCGAGAACAAGGACACCCTCCTGTTCCTGGGCGCAGGCCTTGCGGTGGGCCTGGTCCTCGCCCGGCGCTGGGATGTCGTGCGTTCGCCCTGGGCGTGGGGGGCGATCGGGATTGCGCTCCTTCTGTGGGCACCGAATCTGGCCTGGCAGGCGGCGAACGGCTGGCCGCAGCTCACCATGGCCTCCCAGATCTCCGGCTACGCCGCCGACAACCGCGCACAGGTCGTGCCGCTGCTGTGGCTGTTCACCGGGCCGCTGCTGTTCCCGGTCAGCGTCGCCGGTCTGGCCTGGATGCTGCTCGCGAAAGCCGCTGCGCCGTGGCGCGCGATCGGGATGGCCGCCGTCGTCGCGTTGATGCTCGTGTTCGCCATGGGCGGCAAGGCCTACTACGCGATCGGCACCGTGTCCGCGTGCATGGCGGCCGGCGGCGTCCTGCTCGATCGCTGGCTGGCCCGCGGCCACCCCCGCCTAAGGGCCGCCGGCTTCACCGTGGCCGCCGTGCTCTCCGTCTCGCTGATTGCGCTGCTCACCCTGCCGATCCTGCCGGTTGCCACCTACGCCACCACCTCGCTCCCGGCAACCGTCCAGGACACCGCCAACCAGGTCGGCTGGCCGCAGTTCGTCGCGACGGTCGAGGGAGTGGTGGCGGCTCTTCCCGCAGATGAGCGCGCCCGTGCCGTGATCCTGACCAACGACTACAGCGAGGCGAGCCCGCTGATCCTGCTCGGCACCGGACTGCCCCCCGTCTACTCGGGCCACAACAGCTACTGGTCATGGGGACCACCGCCTGACGATCGCACCGTCGTGATCCACGTCGGCGACTGGCGACCGACCGATTACGGCGACTACTTCACTGGCTGCCGCGACGTCGCGACCATCGACAACGGGCTCGGGATCCCGAACGGGGAGCAGGGTGAGGCGGTCACGGTCTGCACCGGGCTCCGCCAGCCGTGGTCCGTCATGTGGCCGGCCCTCCGGACGATCAGCTAGTGACCCACCCGGACAACGTCGGCCCGCGAGCCGGCCCTGCCCCCATCAGGCATCTTCGGGATCGTCATCGGTCATGGTAGAGGGAGCTGAGGCAAACCTCCTTACCTCAACGTGTGTCTAGAACGACTGGCAGCAGTGCGACTCCGGTCTCGTTTCAGGACCCCTCGGCAGTCTGGGCAGTTCCGCTGCACGGGCGAGCGGCGCTCGACGACGTGGTGGCACCTGGCGCACTCGACGAGTGCGAACTTCAGCCACTCCCGCAAGCGGACGGGACGGGGCAGCGAGATTTCGCTCGCACTTTCGCCGCGAGAACGCAGTAAGTGGCCGGCTCCGGCCCGCCGGAGCCAAGCTGCCTAGAGGTAGCACGGTTCTCGGGCCTGCTGACCACGGAATCCATCCGGTTCCCAACGTTCCGGCGGCTCCACGCTTTCATCCACGGTATATGGCTGGTGAAGAGCGCTGTAACGCCCCGCAAGATCCACCGGCGCCAGCGCGAGGGGAAGCGCATCGGCGGGACGCAGCGCCGTTCGGGTGATGGCCCCCGGCTCGTCGGTCGCCCCGGTGTCCGTGGCCCCGTCGCGGAATGCCACGGCCACCAGGACGGCGAAAGCCCTGGAAGCTCACGCCCCCGACAGCTCCGTTCCGTCCTGCCGTCGCGGGGTGGGCCTGTAGACCTGGATGGTCACGCCGCCGGGTGTTGCCCGCGATTCGACGAGCTCGAGCGCCTTGTCCGGGCCGTTGTCCGGGAACAGCCGCGTGCCCTGGCCGACGACCACGGGGAAGATGAACAGGTTCATCTCGTCAACGAGGTCATTGTCGAGGAGCCACCGGAACAGGGCGCCGCTGCCGTGGACCTGGAGCTCGCCTCCCGGCGCGGCCTTCAGCTCGCGGACGGCGGCCGCGAGGTCACCGGAAATGACGCTCGTCCCCGTCCAATGCGGGTCGCCGAGTGTGCTCGATGCGACGAGCTTGGGCCGCGTGTGCAGCGCCGTCCAGATCGGGCTGTCGCCCGGATCGTCCCACGTTCCCCAGGATCCGGCGAAGATCTCGTAGGTCCGGCGGCCGAGCAGGAACGTGTCGGCGCGCTCGAAGATTTCGTCCATCACTGAACCGGCCTCGCTGTCGAAGTGGGCCCATCCGCCGCGCTCGAAGCGGCCGCGCCCGTCCTCCTCCGGCCCGCCGGGCCCCTGCATCACTCCGTCAACGGAGACCTGTGCGGTGGTCGTCAGCTTCATGGCGTCCGTTCCTTTCTCGTTGGGATCTTTTCCCTGTGGGCCGCCCCTCGTGGCCGGCTTCTCACCCCAACTACGAACGCATCTGGCCCGATCCGACACCACGAGCCGGAATTCGTTCACGAACCAACTTGGATGAGAGTCGTGAGCGATTCGATCAGCCGCACGGCGACCGAGGTGCTCAGCCCGTTCGACAATCTCGATACTTGGCCATGTCACGAGTTCGTCACTCGTGCTCCAAAACGAGGAGGAACTCGGCTGTGCCCTCGTCAGCGACCGACGCGAGTGGGCCGTATCCCACAGGTCCTTCGATCCCCCAGTCAGCTAGCGCGATCGGAATCGAGCCCAGGACCTGCATCGTCGACCCATTCCGACGGCCCGAGATCGTGACCGCCACCTCGTGGCTCGTCCCGCGCATTGCGAGCAAGCCCGTGACGGTCGCGCTGGAGGTGGCGCCCGCGGCGAACTGAGTAGGGATCCCGACCGGTCCGGCCAGCGCAAACGTCGCCTTCGGATGGTCCTTGGTGTCCAGGCTGAGGGCGAATTGGGGCTGGTTTCTGCCGCCTGACATGACTGTCGTGAGATCGATTTCGAACCGGGCGCTGGTGATCACGCCTCCGGAGGCTATGAGCGTGCCGGTGATGTCGCTGGTCCGGCCCACGACATCCCCGGTCATGAACAAGACCGTCTGCTCGATACGGAAGCCGGCCACCGATCCATGCGCGACCCTCCAGCTGCCCTCGAGTCGGCCCGACGGGCGTGCTCGCGGCGGTCGTCGGCAGTGCGAGCGGCGGTTCGGAGAGCGTGCCGACGTAGACCCTGGCGGTCGCGACGACCAGTGCCACGAGTACGACCACGATGCCCACCAGCCAGCGGCGCCACCCCCCGAGCCGCAACCGCGGGCGGCGGGGAGCGCTCGCGTGTGTATTGGTGTGTGCTCTGTTCTCCTCGGGCTCGCGTGCCACCGGACCTCCGCCTTGTGTCTGATGCTCGTTCGTGTTACTCACGGGTAACATCGCCGTGATGTTACCATGCGGTAACCGTGAGTCTGCCATCGACGCCTCGGCTCCCGTCGGCTCGCCGCAAGGCCCTGGTGGAGGCGGCCGCGGCCCGCCTGTTCGCCGCACACGGCTATGCCGCCACGCGCCTGGACGACGTGGCCGTCGCGGCTGGCGTGACCAAACCGATCCTGTACCGGCACTACCCTTCGAAGAAGGCGCTCTACCTGGGAATCCTCGATCGGCACCGCGAGGAGCAACGGAGAGCGGCAAGTGCGGTCGCCGGCGCAATGCCGTCAAGTCTCCCGCGGGCGGTCGAGGCCTGGTTCAGAGGCGTGGAAGAACGTCCCGAGGCCTGGCGGATGATCTTTCGCGACAGCACGGGCGATGCGGAGATCGCGGCTGCCCGAACGAAAGCCCAGGAGAGCGCGCGCGGCCTGATCGCCGCGGCCGTTGGCTCGATGGCCGGCGGCGCCCTTGCGCCGGTCGAGCGCACACCTGCCGCGGAGCTGCTGCGCAGCGCGATGGCCGGGCTCGCACTGTGGTCCATGGATCATCCTGACTGCCCGCGCGAGGTGCTCGTGGGTCTGGTGGTCCGAGTTGCGCGTGGTCTGCTGGCGCCCCCGGCGGAGGCGGAGGCCGAGGCTGAGGCTGCTTACGGCGGGGACGTGCCGTGAGCGTCCGCCAGGCGGACCGGTGCAACGCCCTGAAAGCGGCCGGCATCGTGGGGCCGACGCGAACTGGCCGCAGCCAGGTCAGCCCTCACGCCGACCGAGCAGGTAGCAGCTCTCGACGAGGCCCTTGCCCTTGAGCTCCACCTCGCCGCGTGGCGCGAAGCGGAAAGGACCGTCCAGCTGCGACGCCAGTGTCCCTGAAACGTGGATCCGGTTCGGCTCCGACGCGGCCTCGAGCCGCGCGGCGACGTTGACCGTGTCGCCCCAAACGTCGTAGGCGAACTTCGTGGTGCCGATCACCCCGGCCACCACCGGGCCGGCATGGAGGCCGATCCGGATGCGCCAATCAGCCTTTGGCTCGTCCCGCGCCTCAACCGCCTCGACCATCTGGAGCGCCGTCTCGGCGATCACCAGCACTGCTCGATCCGGCCAGCTCGATCCCCGGGTAGCGGGCGAGCACCGCGTCAATGAGCGCTCGATGGTCGAACTCCCAGGCGCTCATCAGCAGGCCGGCCGTGGGCCTCGCGCCGGCCAGGCCGGCGTCGCACTCAGCGAACACCTCGTCGAGCGCGCCCCTGAGGTCGAGGTCGTCGCTATGACCGACGGCCATCCGGAACATCGTCGAAGCATACCCTTCGGCGGCTCGACGGCTGGTCCGTCCGCAGGGCGTACCATGGGCGCGCAGTGACCGCCGACCAGCCGCATGCCAGCGCCGCCCTGGGTCGAGACCCCATCCGCACGATCTCCCGTGAGGAGCTTGAGGCAAAGATCAAGCGCGGCGACGACTTCCGGCTGGTGATGGCCCTCAACCGATGGGCGTACGACGCGAAGCACATCCCCGGCTCGCTCCATTTCGACACCCCGGCGGAGCTGTACGCGGCGCTCCAGCCGGACGATGAGATCGTCGTGTACTGCTCGAACGTCGACTGCCTGTCGAGCGTCGCGATGTACCGCGATCTCGTGCGGCGGGGATACCGGAACGTCCGGCGTTACTCGGGAGGACTGCTCGACTGGGAGGACGCCGGGCTCCCGCTCGAGGGCGACTTCGCGGGCAAGAAGTGACCGAGCGGCGCGCACCCCCCCGCGGTCTTCGTAAACACCCGCACGCAGCGTCGATCGAGGCGGAGCGCATCGGCTGGTCCGAGATCGTCGATCTCGTTCGTTCGCTCACCCCTGACGAGTGCCTGGAACCCGGCTACTACACGGATCCGGACTGGACGGTGCGGGACCTCGTCGCCCACCTCGGGACGTGGCTGGCGGAGGCTGAGGTCCAGTTTGAACGCCTCGGCGTCGGCACGTACGAGGGTCGGCCGGCGGACATCGATGGGCTGAACGCAGTCTTCCTCGAGGCGATGGCCGGGCACCCCTGGGACGTGGCGTGGGTCCAGGCCAACGCGGGCCGGACGAAGATGCTCGAGACCTGGTACCACCTGCCGGTGCCCTCCGGGGAAGCTGCCTGGTGGGTGCGCAAATCGGGGGCGGACCACTACGCGGAGCACATCGGTCGCCTGCGCGAGTGGCGCGCGCAGCTGATTGCGCGACGTCCGCCAGTGCCGGACTGATCGCCCCTGGGGGGAGAGCGGGTCAGGGGCCGTTCTTGGTGGGCAGGAC
Organism: uncultured Chloroflexia bacterium; assembly: GCA_963837425.1. Taxonomy (GTDB): domain Bacteria; phylum Chloroflexota; class Limnocylindria; order QHBO01; family QHBO01; genus CAWINH01. The sequence goes on along the minus strand of CAWINH010000005.1, from coordinate 52,397 downwards.
GCCCACGTTGAGCCAGCGCGCGCCGGTCGCCCGGCGCATGGCGAATGTCAGGGAGAAGGGAGTGGAGTGCTGCGCCTGCAGCCTGCCGTCCGCGCCGTACGTCTCTTCGGTCACCGTGCCCTGTGCCACGAACCCCAGGCTGAGGCCGGTCTGCATCCCGAACGGCACGAGCAGCTTCACGTTCAGGGTGTCGAAGCGGTAGCGGTCGATGACCACCGTCCCGCTCGCTATCGCCTTGGCAAGCCGATCCTGCATCTCGGCCAGGCGGTCGCCGTGGTCGACGGCGGTGAGGATCGCAGCATCCTTGTGGAACAGGGCCTGGCTCTCGAGCTCGAGGTTCTCGGCGAGGGTCAGCACGATCCCCTGCATCTCGGGCCCGGCGACCTCGTGGTCCCAGTCCGCGACCTCCTGCTGCACGGTGACCTTCGGCAGCGTCGACGGATCGACCTGGTAGGCGACGCGGCTGAGAACCTCCGAAGGATCGGGGAGCACGAGCCCCCGGGCCGGGATCCCGGCTGCGACAATGCCGACCCCGATCACGAGGGTCGCGACGAGCGCGAGGCCGATCCGCGCGGCGGCGCGCAGGGACCGAACGGCAGCGGGACCCCCGGTGAACAGGCGTCGCGTGAACTCGCGAAGGTCATCGGCCGCAGTCCTTGGCTCAGGGAAGAATCGGTCGAGGAGCGGGCGTCCGGCGCAGACGACAACGAGGCCGGAGAGGAGGCCCACCTTGGCGCCGAACTCGTTCGTCTGCGGGGCGATCAGGAGCGCGGTGACGATCCCCACCAGCACACCAAAAACGATGCGAGCAACCCGCCCGGTGGGCGCCGTGCGCGGGTCGGTGATCATGAAGAAGAGGAAGATCAGCACCTCCGGGGAGCTGACGAGGACGCGCCAGAAGTCGACGCCGCACACCGGCGCGAACGCCCAGCGCGCGGTCATGCAGTGGCCGGAGCCGGCGAGGACCCCGATGCCGATCGCCAGCGTGACCCAGTAGGCGATCGCCAGCGGCAGCAGGTGCAGCCGTCGGGTGATGAGCACCCCGCCGACCAGGATGACTGCGTACGCTGCGATCATCCAGCCATTGAGCGGGGCCCACCAGAAGTCGAGCGGCTCGATCCGCGAGCTGCCAAGGACGAGGAAGGCGACGACCAGCCCGATGTTCGACGGGTTGAAGACGTGCGACCCGCGGTAGCGGACGACGTACTTCGTGAGCAGCGAGAGGGCCGCGATGATCGCGAAGAGGTACCAGGCATCGAACGTCCAGTGATCATCGGGGCGCGTTCCGACGACCCGCAGGATGAGGGCGACCCCGCTGCCGGTCAGCATCGCGCTGGCCGGCCACACGACGGAGCGGGTCTGGCGGAACGTGATGGCGAGCTCGATGATCGCGCAGGCACCGATCGCGGCGAGGATCTGCGGCACGCTGACCGCGAAGTGCAGCCCGACCTGGCCGAGGACGTGGATCGTGATGATGACCGCTGCGACGTGGAGGCGTGGATCGCGGATCGTCGGCAGGACGACGGGGTAGCTGGCGCCGCGGAAGGTGAGCGTCCGGCCGGTCACGTCAGCGGCGCGAGCGGCGGTTGGGGAGCGTGTCGGGCTGCCATGGCGGTGGCCCATGATACGCAGCGGTCCGCCCGCGCGATAATGTCGACGAGGAGCTCCCCATGGCACACGCAACCTTCACCGCGGGGCAGACACCCCGCGTCCCGGCCTCTCGCGGCGAATATCGACCGGGGGCCTGCAATATCGGTCCCGCCGAGATCCGAGGCCGACGCCTCGCCGGACACGTGGGAGTGGCGCTGACGGTGGCCCTCCTGGGGATCGAGGTCGGGCTTGGCGCACCGCCCCTCCTGCGGCTCTTCGTAGCCGTGCCGGTGGCCGTCGCAGCTGCGGGGTACCTGCAGGCCTGGTTGAAGTTCTGTGCCGCGTACGGCGCACGGGGCGTCTTCAACTTTGGGGCCCTCGGGGAGACAAAGCGCGTCGAGGATGCCGAGGCTCGAGCTCGCGATCGGGCGAAGTCGAATCGGATTGCGCTTGCCAGCCTGGCGATCGGCGTCGTGGCCGGAGTCGTCGCGGCACTCCTGCCGCTATGACCGGTGCGCGGACGGCGCCGCGGCCGTCACCAGCGGGGATGAGTGGGTGCCGCGCGCCCCTTGACCGAGGACTGGCCTTCGGGCTCGGCCGGTGGGGTCTCGCTCGCCGCCTTCACCGCCGCGCGCACCGCCGCCACGAGGTCCTCGCGGGTGGGGGCGCCGAGGACCGGGGTCACGCCGTGCGTTCCCTCGGTCTCGATCCAGTCCAGGACCATCCCCGGCGAGGTCACGACCAGCGGTTTGCCAGGGTGGAACTCACGGATCTCCTCGATGAGTGAGCGGCTGCTCTCGCCCGATGCCCACATGTCGTAGACGAGCACATCGGCTTCGTCCACCTGCCAGCAGGGCTGGCCGTTCAGCACCGGACAGGTGCCACCCCCGTGCGGACCGCCGCATTGGTCCACCTCGAATCCGGCGCGGCGCAGCTCGTCGACCTCGATGTCCGCGACATCGACGTCGTGATGGACCACCAGCACACGTGTCATTGCGCATTGCCTCCTTCGGACCCCGGCAGCATGGGCGCCCGCCCGAGCGGCCCGACAGGGTCGAACGGCACGTTTTCCGTCCGGCCGAAGGGGGTTGAGAACGCCCTCAGAGCTCGGTGCGCATATCGAGCGCGCGGCGCCAGTGGAGAGCGCGGACGGCGATGAGAACGCCGAAGGCGGCGAGGACGAGGATCGCCCCGGCGGCCACGGCCGCATCGAGGTCGCCGGATTGGAACTCGCCGTACACGACGAGCGGCAGCGTCTGGGTTCGCCCCTGGATGCTCCCGGCAAACATGATCGTGGCCCCGAACTCCCCGAGTGCGCGTGCCCAACTCATGACCATCCCCGCCGCCAGGGCCGGGGCCGCCAGCGGGACGGTCACCGCCCGGAACACCTGCGCGTCGGTCGCGCCGTCGACGCGCGCGGCATCCTCGAGATTGCGATCCACCGCGGCAATGCCGGTCCGCGCCGACCTGACGAAGAACGGCGCTGAGACGAAGACCTGGGCGAGGACGACCGCGGCCGTCGTGAACGGAATCTCGAGGCCGGCAGCGCCGAGCGCCGAGCCGAGCGGGCCGGTGCGGCCGAGCAGGAGCAGGAGTGCCAGGCCCGCGACCGCGGGAGGGAGGACGATCGGCAGGTCGATGATTCCCTCGAGCAGCCAGGCGCCACGAAACCGTCGCCGCGCCAGCAGCACGGCGAGTGGGAGGCCCGCCGCGGTCGTGATGACGAGGCTGAGCGCGGTCGTCGCCAGGCTGAGCAGCAGGGCATCGACGACCGGCCCGGCAACGAGCGCGTGACCCAGGCTCCCCTCGACGGCCGCGCGCACGACCAGCGCGGCGATCGGCAGCCCGAGAAAGGCCGCGAAGCCGGCGGCGGCGGCCACCATCGCCCGCCACCGCCAAGAGGCGACGCCGCTCACGGCGGGGGCCCGAACCCGAAGCCGGAGAGTACTTCCCGGCCATCGGGACCGATAAGCCAGGACAGCAGGCCGGCGGCCAGCCCGGGGTCGGTCGCGTCCTTCAGGGCGACCCCGGCGTAAACGGCAACCACATCCGCCGCCTCCGGCAGCTTGATCTCGACGATCTCGCCCGCGGCACTCGCCGCATCCGTCGCGTACACGATGCCGGCGTCCGCCTCGCCGAGCGACACCTTCGTCAGGATGCCCGACACGTCGTCCTCTTCCGACACGACGTTGGCCCGGTACGACGCCGCGAAGCCCACCGGGTAGCCCGGCAGGCGGGCAAGGGCGTCGATGACCTGCGTGGCGTACCGGGTAATCGGTACCGCGTCTCCGGCCGCGACAACCTTGAGGCCCGGACGGGCCAGGTCCGCCGGTGTGGAGATCCCGGCGGGATTGCCGGCCGGCGCGATGACGACGAGATGGTTCGTGGCGAAGGCGACCGACCTGCCCTCCGCCAGGTGATCGTCGATGAGCCGCTGCGCGCTCGATTCATCGGCGGAGAGGAAGACGTCCGCGGGCGCTCCCTGTTCGATCTGCGTCGCGACGGCGGCAGAGGAGCCGGTCGAGGTGGTGAAGGTGAGCGCCGGGTGGTTCGTGCGAAATCCGACTTCGACGGCGGAGAGGACGCTTCCGAGCGAGGCGGCCGCGAAGACGGAAAGGTTTCGAGACGTCGGCACCTGCGACGTTGCGGCGCAGCCGGCGAGGGCGAGGAGGGCCGCAGCCGCCGCGGCCTGACGCCTCACCCTCCGCGCTCAGCAGGCGACGGAACCTCGACGATCACGTTCGTCGCCTTCACGACGCAGACCGCCGCGTCGCCAACCTCCAGGCCGAGTTCCTCGACGGCCTCGGAGGTGATCAGACTCACCAGCCGATGCGGGCCCGCGAGCACCTCGACAACGGCGGCCACCCCGGAGCGCTCGATCCGCGTCACGATTCCCGGGAAGCGGTTGCGCGCCGACTGGGCGACGATCGACCGGTCGGCGCCAGTGCGCCGTCGTTCGTTCAGGAGGCGCGCGACCTCGCCGATCTCGACGAGCCGCTGACCGCCGGCCGATCGCCTCATGCGCAGGCGCCCCTCATCCTCCCAGCGCCTGAGGGTTTCGACCGATACGCCGAGCATCTCGGCGGCCTGCCCGACCCGCAGCTCGGGGACGGGAGGCTTCACTCTCCCTGCCATACCGATGAAGTATCGGATCAGGTGGGCCAGATGTCTAGAAGTAAGGCGATGTGTGTCTAGGTCCCGTCCTGCTGAAGGTCCACGGTGACGTCCTCTCCGTGGCCGCGAAGCTCGACGTCGATGCGGGTGTCACCGACCCGCAGCCGCTCGATCCTGATCCAGGTCAGGCCGTCGGGCAGGTGCGGCCGATCGAAGGTCACTCGTCGATCGGCGCCGCTTGCCTCAAGGCCCAGGCAGGCCTGGAGGAGGAGGAACGGCGCGGCCGCGGCCCAGGCCTGCGGGGAGCAGGCGACCGGGTAGGCAATCGGGGGCTCGCCGGTCTGGCGATCGAACCCGCAGAAGAGCTCCGGGAGCCGGGAACCAGGGAAATGACCCGCGGCCTCGAAGAGGCCGCCCAGGATGCGGGCGGCGTCGCGGCGCATCCCGTATCGGGCCAGGCCCGCGGCCACGATTGCGGAATCGTGTGGCCAGACCGAGCCGTTGTGATACGCGATTGGGCTGTACCGGGCCTGGCCGGCGGCCACGGTCCGGATGCCCCAGCCCGAGAACGAGGAGGGGTCCATGAGCGTCTCCGACAGCCTCGCGGCGTGCTCGTCGCTCGCGATGCCGGAGTACAGGCAGTGACCGGCGTTTGACGCCCGCACCCGGCACGGACGCTCCTCGCCGTCGAGCGCCATCGCGTAGCTGCCTAGCTCCTCGCACCAGAAGGTCGAATCGAAGCTGAGCCGGAGCGTCTCCGCCGCGGCCTCGAGCTCTTCGGCGTAGGCGGCCTCGTCCAGCGAGCGCGCGAGCCCGGCAGCCGAGAGGCGCGCCGCGTACGCATAGCCCTGCAGCTCGGCGAGGGCGATCGGCCCGGCGGCCAGTGAGCCGTCGGCGTGAAAGACCGCATCGTGGGCGTCGCGCCAGCCCTGGTGCGGGAGCCCTCGCGACGAGCGCCGCCCGTACTCGAGGAAGCCGTCGCCGTCGGCGTCTCCGAAGTGCTCCATCCACGCCAGCGCCCGCCTGACGTTGGGCCAGATCTCGGCTGCAAAGGCGAGGTCGCCGGTCGCTCGGAGATATGCGCCCGCCAGCATGACGAAGAGGGGAGTCGCGTCCGTGGATCCGTAATAGCGAGCGAACGGCACCTCCCCGGTCATCGCCATCTCCCCGGCGCGGGCCTCGTGAAGGATCTTCCCTGGCTCCGCCTCGGTGTCCGGATCGTCGCGCGTGGCCTGGGTGGCAGCGAGGTAGGCGAGGACGCCCCGCGCCAGCCCGGGATCGATCCACAGCGCTTCGAGGGCGGTGATGATCCCGTCGCGGCCGAATGGGGCGCTGAACCACGGGATGCCCGCGTACGGGTAGGGCCCGTATGGCGTCTCGGTGCGCAGGAGCCGCAGGTCGTCGAGCGAGCGCGCCAGCCACGTGTTGAAGCGCTGGTCGGAGGTCACGATTCGTGGCTCCGCCTCCCGTTCCCCGCGAAGCGCGATCTCGAGTCGGGTGACGGCCTCGTCGAATCGACCGGAGCCGCCCCGCCGTGGCTCGTCGACCCGGCCCCCGCCGCTCGATCGTTCGCACCGAATCGTCATCTCGCAGGTCGTCTCGGACCCAGCATCGGCGCGGACGTTCCACCTCGCCTGCCCGGCTCGGAGCCCCTCCGGCGGCGGATCGAAGGTGATTGCGGTCTCGCGCCTCACCCCGTCGAGCCCCTCATATGCGTAGCGGAGGCCGTCCCGGGTCAGGATCGGCGGCAGGTGCCGACCGTGGTGCTCCCGCATCAGGCCGCGGACCTCGAACAGATCGGCGAAGTCGGCATCGAGGTCGATCGTGAGGGAGAGCTCCACGACCGTCCGCCCGTAGTTGTGGAGCTGCAGGCGCTCGAAGCAGGCCCCGTCCCAGAGCAGCTTCGTGCGACGGAGGTGGATCGTTCCGCGCGGGATGAGATGCCCGGCGGGGTCCGGAAGCTCGGGGCTCATGAGGTCGACCGTGAGCATCTCGCCGTCGCGTCTCAGACCTGATCCGAGCAGGACCGGGCGGATTCCCGCCAGCCGGAGGGAGCTGCGCGAGAGGAACCGGGTGTCGTGATCGTAGATCCCGGCCTCCCGCGGCTGCCCCGGCTCGATGTCTCCGAATCGGTCGAATGCCGCGAAGGCATCGTCTCGCTTCAGGACGAGAACGACGCCGTCTGTCCGGTCCGATGCCGACGGGACGTACTGCTCGTCGCCGGGGCGGGGCTGCTGCGTGGGCATCGTGGGCCTCACAATACCGTGCGCATGCTCGGCGATTGGCTCTCTGCGCCCGACTACTCGATCGGCCGCCTCCTCCTCGAGCGAGGCCTGGCGGGGACCTACCTCGTGGCCTTCGTGGTCGCCCTGCGCCAGTTTCCGGCTCTGCTCGGGGAGCACGGCCTGCTGCCCGCCCCGCAGTTCCTGCGGGCGACGCGCTTCCGCAGCGCGCCGAGCCTCTTCCACCTCCACTACTCGGATCGTGCTCTGGTCGCCGTCAGCTGGGCGGGCGTCATCGTCGCGGGGTCGCTCGTGCTCGGGCTCCCGCAGGCCGCGCCGCTCCCGGTGACGATGGCCGCCTGGGCGGCGCTGTGGATCGGGTACCTATCGATCGTCAACATCGGTCAGACGTTCTACGCCTTCGGCTGGGAGAGCCTCCTCTGCGAGGCGGGGTTCCTCGCCGTCTTCCTCGGCAATGACGCCACGCCGCCGCCGCCGCTGGTGCTCGTCGGGTTTCGGTGGCTCGCATTCCGGGTCGAGTTCGGAGCCGGGCTCATCAAGCTGCGCGGCGACCGCTGCTGGCGCACCCTGCGCTGCCTCGACTACCACCACGAGACGCAGCCGATGCCGAACCCCCTGAGCTGGTACTTCCACCACCTCCCTCGGCGACTGCACTCGGTCGAGGTCCTCGGCAATCACGCGGCGCAGCTGCTCATGCCGATCGGGCTCTTCGCGCCGCAGCCGATCGCCGCCGTCGCGGCCGGCACGATGATCGCCACCCAGCTCTACCTCGTCGTCAGCGGCAATTACGCGTGGCTGAACTGGCTCACGATCGTCATCCTCTTCGCGGCACTGCCGGACCCGGTGCTCCATGCCGCGCTGCCCATCGCGCCGGCAGGAGCTTCCGCCGCGCCGACCTGGTTCGAGCTCGCCGTGGTGGGGGTGACCCTGCTCGTCGGTGTGCTGAGCTACTGGCCGGTGCGCAACCTCCTCGGCCGGCGCCAGCTCATGAACTACGCGTTCAACGCGCTGCACATCGTGAACGCGTACGGTGCGTTCGGCAGCGTCACGCGATCCCGCGAGGAGGTCGTCCTGGAGGGAACCGGAGCCAGCCAGCCGGGCGTCGGCGCCAGCTGGCTCGAATACGGGTTCAAGGCGAAGCCCGGCGACCCACGCCGCCGGCCCCCGCAGATTGCCCCCTACCACCTGCGCCTCGACTGGCTCATGTGGTTTCTGCCGCTCTCACCGTCCTACGGTGAGCGGTGGTTCGGGGCCTTCGTCGAGGGTTTGCTCCGAAACGACCCGGCGGTCGTGGGACTGCTGCGTCACAACCCGTTCCCGGGTCGGCCGCCCGGAGCAATCCGCGCTCGACGGTACCGCTACCGATACACGACCTGGGGCGAGCGACGACGGACGGGCCGCACGTGGGACCGGGTGCTCGTCGGCGAATACCTTGCCCCGGTCTCGCTCCTGCCGGCGACGAGCCCGTGAGGCGGAACCTTCCGGCGTCCGTCGAGCGTCCTTCCCACATGCACCGATGGAGCATGATCCTTGCGCTGGGGGCTGCGCTGCTGCTCGCCGCCTGCTCGCGCGGGACCCCGGCCCAGTCCGCCTCGATCAGCCGCGCCGATGCGATCCGGCTCGTGCTCTCCGCCGATCCCCGGTTCTCGGCGATCGAGGCGCGGGATCCCGGGCTCGTCGGCCAGGCTTCGTGGTACCAGCTGACCCCGACGACCGGTGGCTGGCAGATCGAGGTCCTCATCGGCTGGGGAGACTGCCCGGCCGGCTGCATCAGCGAGCACCTGTGGACCTACACCGTCGGGCGGGACGGGACGCTGGCGCTCGTCCACGAGGTGGGAGACCCGCTTGCGGGAGGCGGCATTTCCGGAATCGTCACCTCCGGCCCGGTCTGCCCCGTGGAGCGCGCGTCGCCGGATCCGGCATGCGCCGATCGGCCGGTGGTCGGTGCCACGCTCATCATCCTCGGCTCGGGGGGCGGCGAGGTGGCGCGAGTGACGACCGATGGCGCGGGTCGCTTCAGCGTCGACCTGGCACCCGGCAGCTACGCGGTCGAACCACAGCCGGTGACTGGACTGCTCGGGACCCCGCCGTCGCAGGATGTCACGGTGACGGGTTCGGATCCGGGCCCGGTGCTGTCCTTCGCGTACGACACGGGCATCCGCTGACCTCGCGGGCCGCCGCGGGCGGCAGTACCACTAACGAATCGACGGATGGGACGTTAGTACTGGGTGAACCGGGCACGGTGTTAGTGGGGCAACCCGCTAGGGCAGCCACCGTCGCCCGGGTCTTTCATTGTCCGGCGCCCGCGCTCGTACCAGCGCTCTAGGCCACGCTCCGCGGCCCCCGCGCTCCGCGGCCGTCGCTCAGCGACCGGGCTCTTCGAACTCCGGGTCGACCGGCGCCGTGGGTCCGACATTGTTGGCCGTCGGTACCAGGATCCAGCCCATGACGACCATGGCGCCGCCGAAGACGGTGAGCATCACGCTGCCCGCCGGGTCATAGCTGAAGAACCAGTAGGCGGCGGCCGTCACCCAGATGCCGATGGGGAGGATCAGGAACTTCCTCAGCGTCATGGATACGATGATAGCCGACGCGGCCGCCGCGCTCGGTCGAACGGGGACGCCCGGGTGAGAACCTAGGTAACTCTGCGCCTTCTGGAGATCAAACGAGCCAGCCGCAATCGGTGCGCGTCACGTCCCTGCGTTCGCTCGGCGGGCGGACACCGGTCTCCGGACGGTTGTCCCGGACGAGCGGGCCGACGTGGAGGATCTCGGCCACCTGGCCGAGCGTCGCACGCCGCACCATGGGATCGACGACCGAGGGGCCGCTCTCGCCGATGTCGGCGACCGCCGGGTGGCGCGGGCGTTCCGGGGCTGCCAGCGACGCGGCCCGGGCGGTGACCACGGATCCATCCGGGTAGGGGAGCCACAGGCCACGCAGCCTCGCGACGAAGTGCTCTGGCATGCCCGGAACCAGCATCTCGACCGACCGCTGGCCGCTGCGCCGATATCCGCGCGGGCGCTCATCGGCCTCGACGCGATCGACGAAGGCTCGCTCGAGCAGCTCCACGACCGCGATGCGGACCCCGTCCGGCGCGTCGACCGTCGAGGTGCCGTCCCGGAACGTGGCGCGCCCGACCACTTCGGGATCCTGCGCACCGCGGGCGGTTCGCAACAGCTCGAAGGCGATCGTGTCCTCGGTCCGAGGGTCGGAAGCGCGGCTGACCATGGCCGGCAGAATAGCCGAACCGCCGGGCTTCATGGCGGGCTCCGGCGCAGCCGCCCGTTCGCCTATCATCGCGGGGTGAGAGACCTGCGGAGGAGACGGTGAACGCGAGCGACGACGGGAAGGCCTATCGCGAGATGGTCACGCAGCAGTCGGACGATCAGATCGACATCTGGGCCGCCGACCTGTTCATCGACTTCGCCAAGCGACGGGGAGTCGGCACCGCGATCGCCGCCTTCAATCGGGCGGCGGCGCTCGATGTGCGCGGCTTCCAGCGCGCCTTCCTGGTGGGCGGCGGCCCGGACCACGTGATCGGTGTCGACACGGCGGGGGATCTTGCGGCGCCGATCTTCGAGCTGCCTAAGGCCGTGGCCGGCCTGCGTCGCACCGACCCCGAGGCGCGTGGCAGGCTCGTCGACTTCCTCGTCGACCACCGAGAGGTGATGTCCTACACCCCGTGAACCCCGCTGCCGTGTGAGGCGGAGCTACGCCTCGCGGGTGGCGCGGATGATGGCGATTGCGTTCTCGAGCTTGAGCTTCGTCACCGTCAGGTAGCGCGCCAGGTTGTCGCGGTTCGTGTCCGGGATCTCGTCGATGACGTCCGGCTGACGGAGGAGGTCCACGAGCTCGTCGACGGCCGAGGCGAGGCGTCCCCGATTGTCCATGAGCGCGTCATCCGTGGCGCGGGCGGCGCGCGCGACCGCGACGTGACCGGCGGTCGTCCGGGCGCGGCGTCGCGGCGGCTCACCCTCCCCCGGCTCTTCGCCGTTGCCGCCGGTTGCGACTCGCAGCTTCGACAGCGTCAGCTCACCGGCCGCAACCTTCTTCGCGAGCCGGCGCCGGAGTCGCTCGTCCGTGACCTTCATCAGCTCGTACGCGTGGCTGAGGGTGTCTTTGCGCAGGGACACGAGCTCGCGAATCTCGGGTGGCGCGTCGTTGAGCCGGATGCGATTCTCGACGTAGCCCTTGTCCTTTCCGATCTTCTGGGCCAGCTGACGCACGGAGTAGCCGAGGTCCGTCATCTTGCCGAACATCGCGGCTTCCTCGAGTGGCGTGACGTCTTCGCGCTGGAGGTTCTCGATGATCGACACCTCGAGCGCCGTCTCCGCGTCGAACTCGGCGACGATGGCCGGGATCGCGTCGCGGCCCGCCAGGCGCGAGGCGCGCCAGCGGCGCTCGCCGGCGATCAGCTCGAACTGCGATCCGACCGGCCGCACGAGGATCGGCTGCAGCACGCCGTGCTCGCGAATCGAATCGGCCAGTTCGGTGAGCGATTCCTCCTCGTACGAAAGCCGGGGCTGCGCGGGGTTGGGGAGGATCCTTCCGACTGCGATCTCCCGGATCTGCGCCCGGGTCGCGCGCGACTCGATCAGGGAAACGACCCCGGGTCCCAGCTCGGCGGCCTGGGCCTCGTCGAAGAGGCGGTGGATGTTCTCGCGGAACGCGGGTCGCTTGCTAGCCAAGTTCAATGACCTCCCGTGCGAGCTCGCGGAAGGCATGCGCCGCCGCCGAATTTGATGCGTACTCGGTGACCGGCTTTCCGGTCAGGGGAGCCTCTCCAAGCTTCACCGTCTGCTTGATCATCGTGTTGAAGACCCGATGATCGCCGAGCCCCCGGAGGTTCTCCAGCATCTCGCGCGCGAGAACCGTTCGACCGTCGTAGAAGGTGGCCAGCAGTCCGAGGATTTCCAGGTCGTGGTTCAGCTTCAGCTTGATGGTGTTGATGACCTTGATCAGCGCCGTGAGGCCCTTGATCGCGTAGTACTGGGTCTGGACCGGGATGATCACGCGCGAGCTGGCGACGAGAGAGTTGATCGTGAGCAGGCCAAGCGTCGGAGGACAGTCGATGATGACGATGTCGAACTGACGATCCGCCCAGCCGTCGAGCGCGTCCCGCAGGACCATCTCGCGACCGATGGCGGTGAACAGCTCCACCTCGGTCGACGCGAGCTCGAGTGTCGCGGGCGCGACCGACAGACCCGGCATCTCGGTTGCGCGAACGATGTCGTCGAGCGAGGCCCGGTCCTCGGACAGGACGTCGGACATCGAGAGGCGAACCTCCGAAAGCGAGATGCCGAGCCCGACGGTGAGGTTCGCCTGGGGGTCCATGTCGATGCATGCGACGCGATACCCAAGCTCGGCGAGCGCGCCCGCCAGGTTGATGGAGGTGGTCGTCTTTCCGACGCCGCCTTTCTGGTTTGCGATCGAGATTACCTTTGTCAACGGATCACCTTCGTGCGGCTCGGGGTGTCGCCGCCGTCGACAGCGACGCCCCGCGATGATACCGGCCGGCCGTTGGATGAGGCACCCGAGTTATCCACAACGTTCGAAAATGTCGATGTCTTTGTGCAAAGACGAGCCTCTATACTCGAAGTTGTCCACCGTCCCCAGGGCCCATAGCTCAGTGGTTAGAGCATCCGGCTCATAACCGGCTGGTCGCAGGTTCGATCCCTGCTGGGCCCACCACAGATTCCGTGGAGGTTGCCGTGTCCACGGCCGATAAGCTCGCACGGCTGCGCGAGTTGCGCGAGCAAGCGTTGCTCGGCGGCGGCCAGGGCCGCATCGATCTCCAGCATGAGCGCGGAAAGCTGACCGCCCGCGAGCGCCTCGAGTTGTTGCTTGACTCCGGATCGTTTCAGGAGCTGGACGCACTGGTCACCCACCGCGCAACGGACTTTGGCCTCGACGCGGAGCGCTATCCGGGCGATGGCGTCGTGAGCGGATTCGGCACCATCGACGGACGGACGGTGTTCGTCTACAGCCAGGACTTCACGGTTTTCGGCGGCTCGTTGTCCGAGGCGCACGCCGAGAAGATCGTCAAGGTCATGGATCTGGCCGTGGAGAATGGTGCGCCGATCATCGGGCTCTCGGACTCCGGCGGCGCGCGGATCCAGGAGGGCGTGGTGAGTCTCGGCGGCTACGCGGAGATCTTCCTGCGCAACACCCTGGCATCCGGGGTCGTGCCACAGATCTCGCTGATCCTCGGACCGTGCGCCGGCGGCGCGGTCTACTCCCCGGCGATCACGGATTTCACGATCATGGTCGAGGGCAGCAGCTACATGTTCGTCACCGGCCCGAACGTTGTGAAGACTGTGACGCACGAGGAGATCGACTTCGAGGGTCTCGGCGGGGCGCGGGTTCACAACGAGGTGAGCGGCGTCGCGCAGTTCCTGGCCGCAAGCGAACCGCAGGCGCTCGACCTTGCGCGTCGCCTAACCGGCTACCTGCCGCAGAACAATATCGATCCCGCGCCGCGAATGGGGGAGTGGCAGCCGCCCGACGTTGCGCCGGAGGACATGGATGTCATCGTCCCCGATTCGCCGCAGCACTCCTACGACATCCACCGGGTGATCGGCGGCATCGTGGACGCAGCCTCGTTCGTGGAAGTCCACGAGCGCTTCGCCCGCAACATCGTGTGCGGGTTCGCAAGGGTCGAGGGCCGCAGCGTGGGGATCGTCGCTCAGCAACCGGAGATCCTGGCCGGCGTTCTCGACATCGATGCATCGGACAAGGCGGCACGCTTCGTTCGCTTCTGCGACTGCTTCAACATTCCGCTCGTCACCCTCGTGGATGTGCCGGGCTTTCTGCCGGGCGTCGACCAGGAGCATCGCGGGATCATTCGGCACGGCGCAAAGCTGCTGTATGCCTACAGCGAGGCGACGGTGCCGAAGATCACGATCATCACCCGCAAGGCGTACGGCGGCGCCTACGACGTCATGAGCAGCAAGCACATCCGCGGCGACCTCAACTTCGCATGGCCGACGGCGGAGATCGCGGTGATGGGCGTCGAGGGCGCGGTGAACATCGTCTTCCGTGACCGGATCGCATCCGCCGAAGACCCGGATGCGGAACGGGCGCGCCTCGTGAGCGAGTACGAGGAGCGCTTTGCGAACCCCTACGTCGCCGCGGCGCGTGGCTACGTCGACGAGGTGATCCTGCCGTCGGAATCGCGCGCCCGCGTCGTCGCGGCGCTCGCGCTTCTCGAGGGCAAGCGGCAATCGGTTCCCGCCAAGAAGCATGGCAACATCCCGCTCTGAGGCGGCGCCGTCTTTGCGCAAAGACGGGCAGCGGCCTCCGTTCCGTCGGGTCCTGGTCGCGAATCGGGGAGAGATCGCTCTCCGCGTGATCCGCGCCTGTACGGAGCTGGGCGTCGAGTCGGTCGCGATCTATTCGGACGCCGATGCGGGCGCCATGCACGTCCGCGCGGCGGACATGGCGGAGCGCATTGGGTCATCGCCGGCGGCCGATTCCTATCTCTCGATCGGCGCGGTCCTGGGTGCGGCGCGACGAGCCGGAGTGGATGCCATCCATCCCGGCTACGGGTTCCTCAGCGAGAACGCGGACTTCGCGCAGGCGGTCACCGATGCAGGGATCGTCTTCATCGGTCCACCTTCGGCGACGATCGCCGCGCTCGGAGACAAGCTCGAGGCGCGGCGGACGGCGGTCGCAGCCGGGGTGCCGATCGTCCCGGGGCTGACAGTCGCGCTTGACGTCGCGGATCCCACCCGCGGCCTGGCCGAGATCGGCCTGCCGGCCATGCTGAAGGCAGCCGCCGGCGGCGGCGGACGGGGGATGCGTCGAGTGGATCGGGACGAGGACCTGGCTGCCGCGGTGGCATCCGCGCAGCGCGAGGCGGCCGCCGCGTTCGGGGACGGCACGATCTACGTCGAACGGCTCGTCAGCCCGGCGCGCCACGTCGAGGTGCAACTGCTCGGCGACCGGTACGGAAACGTCGCGGTCCTCGGCGAGCGCGACTGCTCCGTCCAGCGACGCCACCAGAAGCTCGTCGAGGAGAGCCCGTCGCCAGCCATCACCGCGGAGGTCCGCGAGCGCCTCTTCGAGAGCGCCCGCACGCTCGCGAGTCACGTTCCTCTCGGCAACGCCGCCACGATGGAGTTCCTCCTCGACGACGCCGGCCATCACTACTTCCTCGAGATGAACGCCCGGCTCCAGGTGGAACATGGGGTCACCGAGCTGGTCACCGGGATCGACATCGTCGCCTGGCAGCTGCGGGTTGCCGCCGGGGAGCGGCTCTCGCCGTCGGTGCTCGGCGCCGTGCCGCGGGGCCACGCGATCGAGGTCCGCGTCTACGCCGAGGACCCGCATGACGGCTTCCGCCCGGTGCCCGGCGAGGTCACCGCCTGGCGGATGCCGGACGGCCCCGGGGTGAGGGTCGACGCCGGCGTCGAGCGGGACAGCCGGCTGCCATCGGAGTACGACCCGCTGCTGGCCAAGATCCTCGTCCACGCCGCGGACCGACCGGCCGCGCTCGCCCGGCTGCGGCGCGCCATGGACGAGACGGTGATCGGCGGGGTGCAGACCGACCTCTCCTTCCTGCGCTGGCTCGTCGAGGAGCCGCGCTTCGTGGCCGGCGACTACGACACGGGGCTGATCGCCGACCGCTGGGGCGACGGGCCGGATCTCCCTGAGGTCGACGCGGTTGCCGCGGCAACCCTGGCGGCGGCGGCGCGGCGGCGGTCGGAGCGTGGCGGCAGCGTCACGTCCGCGGGAGCCGCGCCCGAGCGTCCGTGGAGCGTCCGGGCTCGGCAGTCGGCGGTACGACGGACCCTCGAGCGGTGACCGACCTGGAGCTGCGTGTCGGGGACCTCATCGTCGCCGAGGAGATCGGTTGGGAGATCGCCTGGTCCACGGACGATGGACGAGTTGCCTACCTCACGTCCCCGACGGGCCGGCGGCTGACCGCCGTCGTCGAGGGCGCCGGCAGCGACTGGAGCGTGACGATCGGCGGGCGACGGATCGGTGTCACGGCACGGACGTGGCGCGAGCGCATGCTGGCCGAGGCCGAGTCGGCGGCCGCCGCCCACCACGGACCCATCGAGATCGTCGCGACCCTGCCGGGCCTGGTGGTGGCCATCGAGGTCGAGGTCGGGAGGCGAGTGGCCTCGGGGGATAGGCTGCTCACGATCGAGGCCATGAAGATGCAGAACGAGGTGCGGGCCCCCCGTGACGCGACGGTCCTCGAGGTGGCGGTCGCTCCGGGTCAGACGGTCGCCACCGGCGCGCTGCTCCTCCGCCTGGGCTAGGTCAGCCGCGCAGCAGGTTGCCCGCCAGCCGCGCCGCGCCGGCCGCGAGGAGCGCCACCCCGACGGCCAGCAGCACCTCCCACGCGAGGGCGACGTCATAGCCGAACAGGCGCACGCTCGGGCCGAAGGTCCACCCGAGGCGGTGCCCCACGAGGTAGAGCGCGCCGAACGCGGCCGCCGCGGGAATCACGGCGCCCCAGCGCCACTCCGGGACGATCAGTCGCCAGGCGAGCACGCCGGCGGCGATCGAGACGGCGGTGAAGACGCCGAGCAGCGCGTAGGCCTCGGTCCGCATGGGAGCCCAAGTGTGGCACGTCGGCCCGCCGCCGTCCGATGCGCCGGCATCGGTACAATCGGGCGGCATGAAGGATCCGGAGCAAGCCGTCCGGCCGCCGCGGGCCACCACCTCCGGGATCGAGATCCGGGACGCCTACGGCCCTGCCGAGGTTGCCGCTGCCGACCTCGATGCGCGCCTCGGTGAACCCGGCACGTTCCCCTTCACTCGAGGCGTCCACGCCAGCGGGTACCGCGGCCGGTTGTGGACGATGCGCCAGTACGCGGGGTTCGGCTCGGCGGCCGAGACGAACGAGCGCTTCCGATATCTCCTCGACCAGGGCCAGACAGGCCTCTCCGTTGCCTTCGATCTGCCCACCCAGATGGGCTACGACTCGGACGCGCCAATGGCGGCCGGGGAGGTGGGGCGCGTCGGCGTGCCGATCGACACGATCACAGACATGGAGGAGCTGCTCGACGGGATCCGGCTCGACGACGTCAGCACGAGCATGACGATCAACGCCACGGCGGCCATCCTGCTGACCCTCTACGAGACGGTGGCTCGCTCGCAGGGTGCCGACCTCCGCCGCCTGCGCGGGACGATCCAGAACGACATCCTCAAGGAGTACATCGCGCGCGGGACCTATATCTTCCCGCCGGAGCCCTCCATGCGCCTCGTCACCGATACCTTCGCCTACTGCCGCGCGGAGCTCCCCGCCTGGAACACGATCAGCATCAGCGGCTACCACATGCGGGAGGCGGGAGCCACCGCGGTCCAGGAAGTCGCCTTCACGATCGCGAACGGGATCGCGTACGCGGAGTCGGCACTGCGGGCCGGGCTCGACTTCGACGAGTTTGCGCCCCGCCTCTCGTTCTTCTTCGCCGCGCACAACGACCTGTTCGAGGAGGTCGCGAAGTTCCGCGTGGCGCGCCGCATCTGGGCGCTCGTGGCGCGCGATCGCTTCGGCGCGGCGGACCCGCGCTCGATGGCGATGCGGATGCACGTCCAGACCGGGGGTTCGACGCTCACGGCGCAGCAGCCGGAGACGAACGTCGTGCGAACGACCGTGCAGGCGCTGTCGGCGGTCCTCGGCGGGGCGCAGAGCCTGCACACGAACGCGCTCGACGAGGCGCTGGGCCTGCCCACGCCGGAGACGGCTCGCCTCGCCCTCCGAACTCAACAAGTGTTGGCTTACGAGTCCGGCTCCGCGGCGCCCGTCGACCCGCTCGGCGGCTCGTACTACCTCGAGTCGCTGACCGACGACCTCGAGCGACGCGCGACGGCGCTGCTGGCCGAGATCGACCGCCGGGGCGGAACGCTCGCGGCGCTGGCGGCCGGCTACCAGCCGGACGAGATCGCCCGCGCCGCCTACGAGTTCCAGCGTGCGGTCGAGACCGGTGAGCGGGTCGTCGTGGGGCTCAACGCATTCGCCGAGGAGGGAGCCGCGCAGGCGCCCGCGCCGCAGCGGATTGACCCGGAGGCCGAGCGGCGCCAGATCGCCCGGACCCGGGCGACGCGGGAGGCCCGCGACCCGGGTACGGCTTCCGCCAGCCTCGCGGCCCTCGGCGGCGCGGCGCGCGGCACCGAGAACCTGCTGCCGCGCATCCGCTCCTGCGTCGAGGCGCGGGTGACGCTCGGCGAGATCAGCGACGCGCTGCGCGCGGCATGGGGCGAATACCGGCCGTGAGCGACCACCTCATCCACCACGTGGCAGTCGTGGTCAGATCCATCGACGACTCGCTGCCTCGCTATGAGGCGCTCTTCGGGTGGCGGGCCGAGGCGCCGCCCCTCGACTTCGCGGAGCAGGGCGTGCGGCTCTGCTTCCTGAACAGCGGCCCGCCACCCGCAGCCCGGCTGGAGCTGATCGAGCCGATCGATGCGGTGAGTGGCGTGGCCCGCTTCCTCGAGGGACGCGGCGAGGGACTCCACCACGTATGCCTGGTGAGCGACGATCTGCCAGCCGACCTTGCATCCCTCGCTGCGTCGGAGGCGGAGCTCATCGACAGCGAGCCAAGGCGGGGAGCGCATGGTTTGGTCGCGTTCATCCATCCCCGGACCCTGAACGGTGTCCTGTGGGAGCTGCTCGAGGAGACACGATGACCACTGATCAGGGGCCGCCGCCGATTCCCGAACGGCCGCTGCTGCGCGGCGAACGGATCTGGCTGCGCCCGCTCGAGGAGCGGGACCTTCCGCCCTACGTGGCCGGCGTCAACGACACCGAGGTCGGAGGCATGGCGGGCTACGCGATGCCGTTCTCCATCGAGCAGGCCCGGGGGTGGCTGCAGCGGATCGGCGAGCAGAACCGGCGGGCGGAGGGCTATTTCTTCGCCGTCTGCGAGCTCGGCGACGATCGGTTCATCGGGACCACCTGGCTCAAGGAGGTCAACCTGTTCGCTGGCAACGCGGAGCTCGCGATCTTCATGGATCGCGACCACCTCGGTGCGGGGTGGGGGACGGACGCGCAGCGCGCGCTCCTCTCGTTCGCGTTTCGCACCCTGGGACTCGAACGGGTCTACCTGACGGTCTTTGCCGGCAATGAACGGGCGATCCGCTCTTACCGCAAGCTCGGATTCCGTGAGGAGGGCGTCATGCGCCGCGCTTGGCGCGGGAGGAACGGGCTCGAGGACAGTGTCCTCATGGCGATCCTCCGCGACGAGTGGGAGGCCGTCTCCGGCTAGGCGCCGACCCCTGCGGCGCGCAGCAGCTCCGGGATCTGCGATGGCGAGTCGGCGACTCCAATGCCGGCGGCCTCGAGGGCCGCGCGCTTCGACTCGGCGGTCCCGGCACCACCCGAGATGATGGCGCCGGCGTGGCCCATGCGCCGTCCCGGCGGGGCGGTCCGGCCGGCGACGAACGCGACCATCGGCTTGCGGATCTCGCGCCGTGCGAAGTCGGCCGCCTTCTCCTCCTCGTCCCCGCCGATCTCGCCGATCATCACGATCGCCTCGGTATCCTCGTCGCGGTTGAAGAGGTCGAGGACGTCGATGAAGCTCGTGCCGACCACCGGATCACCGCCGATGCCGACGCAGGTCGACTGCCCAATGCCGGCATCGGTCATGGCCTGCACCACCTCGTAGGTCAGCGTCCCCGAACGGGAGACGAGTCCCACCGACCCGGTTGCATGGATGTCGCCCGGGATGATCCCCACCTTCGCCTGCCCGGGTGAGGTGAGGCCGGGGCAGTTCGGCCCGATGAGGCGCACCCCCTTGCGCCGCAGCGCCCAGTACACGCGGAGCATGTCGAGCGCCGGGATCCCCTCGGTGATGCACACGACCAGGGGAACCCCCGCGTCGGCGGACTCGAGCATCGCGTCGGGGGCGTACGGCGCCGGGACGAAGATGCAGCTCGCGTTGGCACCCGTCCTGGCGACCGCGTCGACGACGGTGTTGAAGACCGGCACCCTGCCGTCCAGGGCCTGCTGTCCGCCCTTGCCGGGCGTGACGCCGGCCACGATGTTCGTCCCGTACTCGAGCATGGCGGTCGAGTGGAACTCGCCCTCGCGTCCGGTGATGCCCTGGACGAGGAGCCGCGTGTCGTCGTTCACGAGGATGCTCACGAGCCACCTCCGGCCGCGGCGACCGCCTTCGCCGCCGCATCGTCGAGCGAGTCGGCGGTGATCAGGCTCGCCTTCTCGAGGATCTCCGCCGCCTCTGCCGCGTTCGTGCCGACGATGCGAACGACCATGGGCACCTCACGCTGCATCCCGGCTCGCGCCTCGACGATGCCGTGCGCTACCTCGTCGCCGCGGGTGATGCCACCGAAGATGTTGATGAGGATGGCCCGCACGTGCGGATCCTCGAGAATGATCCGGAACGCGGCGCTCACCTTGTCCGCCTTCGCCCCGCCGCCGATGTCCAGGAAGTTCGCCGGCTCCCCTCCGGCCAGCTTCACGAGATCCATCGTCGTCATCGCCAGGCCCGCGCCGTTGACCATGCAGCCGATCGAGCCGTCGAGCTTGATGAAGCTGATGCCGGCGTCGCGCGCAGCGGTCTCCGCCGGCTCCTCCTCGGCAAGGTCGCGCATTGCCTCGAGGTCGGGGTGGCGGAAGAGCGCCGAGTCATCGAGGACGATCTTCGCGTCGAGCGCGAGGAGCCGGCCGTCGGTCGTCACCACCATCGGGTTGATCTCGGCCAGGTCGGCATCGGCCTCCATGAATGCGGCGTAGAGGCCCCGCAGCGTGTCCGCGAACGCGGCGCGCAGGTCGGCGGGGATCTCGAGGAAGAATCCGATGCGCCCCACCTGGAAGCGCTGGAGGCCGAGCAGGGGATCGATCGTCAGGCGCGCGATCGCATCGGGGTTCGTGCGCGCCGTCTCCTCGATCTCGACGCCGCCCTCGGCACTGGCGATGATCGTCACCGCCTTCGCCGCGCGATCCAGGATCAGGCCCAGGTAGTACTCGTGGGCGATCTCGGCTGCCGGTGCCACGAGCAGGGTGCGCACGGTGACGCCCTTGATGTCGAGGCCGATGATCTCGCCGGCACGCTGCTCCGCCTCCTCCGGCGTCGCGGCCAGCTTCACGCCGCCGGCCTTGCCGCGGCCGCCAACGAGGACCTGTGCCTTCACGACCACCGGCGTGCCGATCCGCTCGGCGACCGCCCGCGCCTCGGCCGGGGTGGTGGCGACCTCGCCGGCCAGCAGCGGCACGCCATGGCGAGCGAGGATCTCCTTGGACCGGTACTCCTGGAGCTTCATCCAACCTCCTGCGGCGCGCGACGACTCGCGAGGGGCGTGTCGGGGACGCTGCGATTGTAGCGGCGCACCCGCAGCCACGGGGCGGCAGGTTCCGTACACTTGGTCGGTGAACTACACCGTGACTCTCATCCCCGGCGACGGGATCGGCCCCGAGCTGGCGGAGGCCGCCGTCAACGTCCTCGAGGCGACCGGCATCGGATTCGAGTGGGATGTGCAGTCGGCCGGGGAGGCGACGATCGCCACCGAGGGGACCCCACTGCCGGACCGGGTCGTCGAGAGCATCCGCCGCACCGGGGTCGCCCTCAAGGGCCCCATCACGACACCCGTCGGATCGGGGTTCCGCAGCGTGAACGTTGGCCTGCGCCAGGCGCTCGAGCTGTACGCGAACGTGCGACCGGCGCACAGCATGGCCGGCGTCGAGACGCGCTACACGGACGTCGACCTGATCATCGTGCGGGAGAACACCGAGGACCTATACGCGGGCATCGAGCACCGGGTCGGGCCCGACGCTGCGGAGAGCATCAAGATCATCACCCGTGCGGCGAGCCAGCGGATAGCGCGCTACGCGTTCGAGTACGCGGTGGCCAACGGCCGCCGCAAGGTGACCGCCGTCCACAAGGCGAACATCATGAAGCTCTCGGACGGCCTCTTCCTGGAGAGCTGTCAGCAGGTTGCGGCCGACTACTCTGGGCGCGTCGAGTTCGAGGATCGCATCGTCGACAACATGTGCATGCAGCTCGTCCAGAAGCCGACCCTCTACGACGTGCTGGTTCTTCCGAACCTCTATGGCGATATCGTCAGCGACCTGTGCGCCGGCCTCGTCGGCGGTCTCGGCGTGGCGCCCGGGGCGAACATCGGTGAGCGGGCCGCGGTCTTCGAGCCGGTCCACGGGTCGGCGCCGAAGTACGCGGGTCAGAACAAGGCGAACCCCACCGCCCTTCTCCTGTCCGGCGCCCTCATGCTCCGACATCTCGGTGAGAGCGAGGCGGCGAGCCTCCTCGAGGAGGCCGTCCGGGGAGTGATCGCCGAGCATGAGACGGTGACCTACGACCTTGGCGGAACCGCCGGAACCCGCGAGTTCGGCAAGGCGGTTGCGCAGCGGGTGCGGGCCGGCTAGGGCGGGACCGCTCGCGCTAGAATCGAGAACCCGGCCGCGGCACGTGCGGCCGCGTTCGGCGCGCGACAAGGAGTGATGGACATCTCGTGACGCTGCTCGGCTACCGGATCAGCTGGGCCCAGCTGGCCTGGCTCGGACACCGGCTCTCGGGGATCGGCGTCCTGCTCTACCTGTTCATGCACATCGTCGAGAACGCGACCCTGGCGTTCGGGCCGGACGTCTACAACTTCACCCAGACCCTGTTCCGCAACCTGCCGGTTCGCCTCGGAGAGATCCTCCTCATGGCGGCGCTCGTCTATCACTCGCTGAACGGGCTGCGGGTGGTGGTCATGGACTTCTGGCCCTCCACGACCAGCTGGTACCGGCCAATCACCTACGGCGTCGTCGCCGCCACGGTGCTGAGCATGTTCCCGCTCGGGATCCTCATGCTGGCGCCGTACGCACCCTGGGGCGGCGGCTGATGGCCGTCGGACGTCGGATCTGGCCGGTCGAGGGCGACCCGCTGCGCCCGAACCCGTCGCGTGCCGCCCAGCTCCGCCCCGGCCGGCCGGGCTTCGAGCGGTTCATGTGGTACTTCATGCGCCTCTCGGGTGTGGCCCTCGTCCTCCTTGCGCTCGGCCACATGTTCATCATGCACGTCCTGGTGGAGCTCACCGGGCAAGAGATCAACTTCGCATTCGTGACGAGCCGATGGGGCACTCCCTTCTGGCGGATCTACGACCTGCTCCTCCTGCTCCTGGCCCTCATCCACGGCGCGAACGGGGCCCGCATCATCATTGGCGACTACGTCGCGCGCGGCGGGGTGCGGAACCTGATCCTCATCGTGCTTGGCGCCCTGACATTCGTCTGGCTGATGCTCGGGATCCTCGTGATCGTCACGTTTGATCCGAACGCCGCGGCAGGGTTCAACCCGTTCAAATGACGATCCAGCTCTCCCGCCCATCCCATCTGCCGATGCGCGTGCACGAGCTCGACGCGGTGGTCGTCGGCGCCGGCGGCGCCGGGCTGTACGCCGCGCTGGAGCTCAAGAAGGACCTCGGCCCGCAGGGCCGCATCGGCGTCATCAGCAAGCTGTATCCCTCGCGATCCCACACCGGCGCGGCACAGGGAGGCGTGTGTGCCGCGCTCGGCAACACGGAGGAGGACCACTGGGAGTGGCACTGGTTCGACACGGTGAAGGGCGGGGACTATCTCGTGGACCAGGATGCCGCCGAGGTGATGTGCCGTGACGCGCCCGAGACGATCATCAACCTCGAGCACCTCGGGCTGCCGTTCAACCGGACCGAGGCCGGGCTGATCGACCAGCGTCGCTTCGGCGGCCACACCCGCAACTACGGGGAGGGCCCGGTCCGCCGCTCGTGCTTCGCCGCGGACCGCACCGGGCACGCGATCCTGCAGACGCTCTACCAGCAGTGCATCAAGCACGAGGTCGCCTTCTACGACGAGTTCACCGTCCTCGACCTCCAGATGCCCGGCGGTCCCGGTGGGCGGGTCAGCGGAGTGGTGGCCATGCAGCTGGCGAACGGTGAGCTCCATTCGTTCCGTGCGAAGGCCGTCCTGTTCGCGACCGGCGGCTACGGCAAGGTCTTCAAGGTCACCTCGAATGCGCACACCCTGACCGGGGACGGGATGGCAGTCGCCTGGCGGCGCGGCCTGCCGCTGCAGGACATGGAGTTCTTCCAGTTCCATCCGACCGGGATGTACAAGCTCGGCTTCCTGCTCTCGGAGGCCATGCGCGGCGAGGGCGGGATCCTCCTCAACGATGCGGGCGAGCGCTTCATGGAGCGCTACGCGCCGACGATGAAGGACCTCGCCAGCCGGGACGTCGTGAGCCGCAGCATCTATCTCGAGATCGCGGAGGGGCGGGGGATCGGGGGCAAGGACTACGTCCACCTCGACGTCCGGCACCTGGGCGCCGAGGTCCTCAACACGAAGCTCCCTGACATGAGCGGCTTCATCCGCACCTATTTCGGGCTGGACCCGCTCACCGACCTGGTGCCGGTGCAGCCCACCGCCCACTACGCGATGGGCGGCATCCCGACCGACGTCGACGGCCGCGTGCTGGGCGAGTGGAACGGGGAGCGACAGGCGGTTGTCCCCGGGTTCTACGCCGCCGGCGAGTGCGCGTGCGTCAGCGTCCACGGCGGCAACCGGCTCGGGACAAACTCGCTGCTCGACATCCTCGTCTTCGGCCGCCGGGCCGGCGTGAAGATGGCGGAGGAGCTGCGGGAGCTCCCGCCCCCCGAGGCGGACTCCGGCGCCGAAGCGGGCGTGGCGGCGGTCGTTCATGACCTGCTGGCCCGCGATGGTGGAGAGCGCCCCGCGGCAATCCGGACCGCGCTGCAGGAGGCGATGTTCGACAAGTGCGGCGTCTACCGCACCCGCGAGCTGCTGACCGAGTGCCGTGACGACGTCCGTGCCCTGCGGGACCGGGCGGCCACCGTTTGCGTCCAGGACAAGGGACGGCGCTACAACACGGACCTGGGCGACGCGCTGGAGCTCGGATTCCTGCTCGACTGCGCAGAGGCCATGGTCGAGTCCGCGCTGGCCCGCCCGGAGAGCCGCGGAGCTCACGCCCGAGAGGATTTCCCGGAGCGGGACGACGCGAACTGGCTCACGCACACGCTCGCCTATCGCGACCCGCAGGGCGGGACCCCGCGATTGGCGTACAAGCCGGTGACCGTCACGAAGTTCGAGCCGAAACCGCGGGTCTACTGATGGACGTCGAGCTACGGATCCGTCGCTTCAACCCGGAGACCGATTCCGCCCCGCACTGGGAGGAGTACGCGGTCGAGGCGGAGCCGAACGATCGGGTCCTCGACCTACTGCACCACGTGAAGTGGTACCAGGATGGGACGCTCACCTTCCGGCGCTCCTGTGCGCACGGTGTCTGCGGCAGCGACGCGATGCTGATCAACGGTCGCAACCGGCTGGCATGCGAAACGCTCGTCAAGGACGCCGGGGCGAAGATCACGGTCGAACCGCTGCGTGGGCTGCCGGTCATCAAGGACCTGCTCATCGATCTCGAGCCGTTCTTCGACTCGTACCGCTCGGTGATGCCTTTCCTCGTCAACGACGAGCCGCCGCCCGGCGACGGACTGGAGCGGCGCCAGTCCCAGGAGGAGCGGGCGCGGTTCGACGACACCAGCAAGTGCATCCTGTGCGGCGCCTGCACGACCGCCTGCCCCTCGTTCTGGACGAACCCGGGCTACGTTGGCCCGGCCGCGATCGTGAACGCCCATCGCTTCATCTTCGACTCGCGTGACCACGCCCACGAGGAGCGGCTGCAGATCATGGCCGATGCCGACGGCGTGTGGCGCTGCCGCACGATCTTCAACTGCGTCGAGGCTTGCCCGCGCGGGATCGAGATCACGAGGGCGATCTTCGAGGTGACGCGCGAGATCGAGCGGGGGGGCGTCGGTTGAGGCTGCTGATCCATACCGACGGTGCCGCCCGGGGCAACCCGGGTCCGTCCGGGCTCGGCGCCGTCCTGGTCGACGCCGATTCGGGGGCCGTCGTCGTGGAGCTGGCGCGCTTCCTCGGCGAGCGGACGAACAACTTCGCCGAGTGGACCGCGGTCGAGGCCGCGCTCGGCGAGGCGCTTCGCCTGGGTGCCACGCACGTGGACCTGCGCATGGACTCCGAGCTGGTCGCGCGCCAGATCACCGGACGCTATCGGGTCAAGCACCCGGACCTGCGGCCGATCCATTCGCGGGTGATGGCCATGCTCGGCCAGCTCTCGGGCTACACGGTGGCCCATGTGCCACGCGAGCTGAACAAGGAGGCGGACCGCCTCAGCAATGTGGCGATCGACGACCTCCGCGACTGAACCTACAATACGCATCCCTGGAGGCGGCCGGACGGCCGCGGGCGCGATCGCCGAAAGGCGGCGTCCGAGGAAAGTCCGAGCTCCATAGAGCAGGCTCGCGGGTAACGCCCGTCCGCCGTGAGGCGAGGACCAGCGCCACAGTGACGATGCCCGCACCGCAAGGTGGGGGAGTGAAACGCGGCAAGCTCGAGCCGGAGCAAGACCGAATAGGAGGGCGTCGAGGCTGCTCGCTCAGCCCTCGGGTAGGTCGCACAGATGGATGGCCGTCCATGGTCCCGATGCGAATCGGGACCGGGACAGAACTCGGCTTACAGGCCGCGCTCCAGGGGCCTCAGTCCTCGTCCGCACGCCAGACCGTTGTGGCGGTGCACGCGTTGCAGATGAGCCGCGCCTCGTCCATGGTGCCGAGCGGCAGCGGGTGCTCGGGGCCGCCGAGGAGACAGTCGACGGCGACCTCGGCTCCGGTTCGCCCCGGGAGGATCGTGACGTGGCGCACCCGGCAGCGACGGATCCGACCGCCGCGCGGGGTCGGCATCCGGCCCTCGTCGCTGATCTGCTCGATGGCCATCTGCGACCACAGCCTAGCGATGGACGATCGGCGCGCTCAATGAGGCGTTCGTACCAGCGCCCCGCTCCCGCCCACCGCCGACGGCCGCGCTAGACTCAGGCCAAGTGTTCGGGAGACGAAGGCAGGCGGACGAAGCGCAGGAGGCAGAGCGCCGCGCGCTGCTCGCCGAGCTGGCGAAGCGACCGGACAGCGTCTGCCCGTTCCTGGGGCTCGCCGAGTCGCGCGCCGAGTACCGGGACGGCGTGAGCGGCGACCATCGCTGCTACGCGTTTGGGGACCCTGCCGAGCTCTCCGCCGAACAGCAGACGAAGGTCTGCCTGCAACGGGGGTACGGCAACTGCCCGCGCTACCTGCGCGGCGTCCTCGTCATTCCAACCGAAGAGCTGGAGGCCCTACGCCACCCGCAGGCCGCGGCGCCCGTGGCAGTCACACCACCCCCGGCCTCGCGCGGCGGCCGACGCCTGATCGGTGCCCTGGCGCTCGTCCTCCTCCTGGCCCTCGGGGGTGGGGGGGCGGCGGCCTTTCTCCTGCTTGGGGGAGGAAACGGCGTGGCGATCTCGACCGCGACGCCGACTGCGCTCCCGACCCCTGCACCACGCCGAGCGCCTCCCCGTCCCCGCCGCCCTCGGTCGAGCCCAGCGGGACGCCCCAGCCATCTCAGAAGCCAACGCCGGTGCCCACGCCGATCCCGCTGCCGTCGGTGGGCGCCACGATCCCGCCCCTCCCCACCCCGCACCCGGGCGACACCCCCACGGGGTACGCCGTGTTCGTGCTGCCCGGGCACTGGCCGGTCATACGGCTCGAACCCGACGGCACGGTGATGGGCGACGCAACCGCGGACTTCTACCACGTGTCCGCGGCGCCGGTCGAACGGATCGAGGCTGAACGGAGTCATCTACTGGCGCACGCTGGTCGGTGGCTACGAGGGCTACGGGTACAGCCGGGCGCTGAGCGAGGGCTTCACGATCTACCAGACCTTCGAGACCGCGTCGGGCGACCCGACGTTCCAGGAGATCGACCCCTCCGAGTACTGAGCGGCAGTCTCGCGGCTTCGCCGCCACGGCGCTAGGCCCCCCGCCACGAAGCACCCTCGAACGGACTTGCGCGAATTCCCCTTGACGGTGGGCGTGTGCCCTGTAGAATGGCGCCCTGTGGCCCAAAATGGGGTCAAATGGGGAGCAATGGTACAGAACCGTGGAACGGGCCTCCTTCCTCACCGGCGAGTTCCGGCACACGCTCGACGATCGTGGTCGCGTGGCCGTGCCGGCACGCTTTCGCGGGCGGCTGGCATCGGGCGCGACGCTGGCCCGCTGGCTGGATCGCTGCCTGGGGCTCTTTCCCCACGAGGAATGGGAGGAGCTGGCGGGGAAGCTCCGCGGCCTGCCGATCACGAACCCGCGGGCGCGCGAGTTCGCGCGGTTCATGTCCTCCGGTGCGGTCGACGTGGAGCTCGACCGCCAGGGCAGGGTGCTCGTCCCCGGGTATCTCCGCGACTACGCGGGGATCAGCGAGGGCGAGGTGATCGTCGTCGGCGCGCTCAACCGCCTCGAGCTGTGGTCGCCGGCCGCCTGGCAGCCGTATCGGGCCCAGATCGAGGACGAGCCCGAGGCGCTGGCCGAACACCTCGCCGATCTCGGGATCTGAGGAGGCGACGCAATGACGCACGTCACCTCCTCGCCATTCATGCGTCTCCGGGCCGATCGGCCCGCCATCCGACCAGAGAGGTGCGTTCGCGAATGGGAGAAGGGCACCTGCCGGTCATGGTCGACGAGGTTCTCGCCTCTCTCGACCTTGGCCCCGGCAGCTCCGTCGCGGACTGCACGGTCGGGGGCGGAGGGCACGCCGAGCGACTCCTGGAGACCACGTCTCCGGATGGCCGTCTGCTCGGCATCGATGCCGATCGGGCGGCCATCTCGGGGGCATCCCGCGCCCTGGCGCGGTACGGCGACCGGGTCGTCCTGCGCCAGGCCAATTTCAGCGAGGTCCTCGAGGTCGCATCCGATGCGGGTTTCGTCCCGCTCGATGCCGTCCTCTTCGATCTCGGCCTCTCCTCCAACCAGCTGGCTGACGCGTCGCGGGGCTTCAGCTTCGCGGCGCGCGGCCCGCTGGACATGAGATTCGATGAAGCCGTCGGACCGTCCGCCCTCGAGCTCATCGATCGATCGACGGAGCGAGAGCTCGCCGCGCTCCTCGCGTCGCTTGGTGACGAGCGCCGTGCGGGCCGCATCTCGAAGGCGATCCTGGCGGCGCGTGCGGAGGGCCGGCTCATGACCGCCGCCGATCTCGCGGCGATCGTGGCGTCTGCTGCCCCGGCTCGCGGCGTCGACGCCGGGCGCATCCACCCGGCGACCCGGACCTTCCAGGCGCTGCGCATGGCCGTCAACCACGAGGTCGAGGCCCTCGATGCGGGCCTGCGCGGCGCACTGGCCGCGCTGCGGCCGGGCGGCCGTCTGGCGGTGATCAGCTACCACTCCGGCGAGGACCGCCTCGTGAAGGGCTTCATGGCTCGCGAGAGCCGCGACTGCATCGAGCAGCCGCTCCCTCCGGCCTGCACCTGCGGCCATCGAGCGCAGCTCCGCCGACTGAACAAGCACGTCATCACCGCCACCGCAGATGAGATTCGGCGGAATCGTCGAGCGCGCAGCGCACGTCTGCGCGTCGCAGCCAAGCTCGCCCCGGCGAGCGCATGAGCCAGAGGAGGGCCACACCCATGAGCAGAGGACGGTCCCGCCACCAGGCCAGCCGGCGCCGCATGTACAGCGCGCGCCAACGTGACCTTCGCGAGCGGCGGCAGCTGCAGGATCGCCAGCACCAGTACTGGCTCTCGGATGGGGTGACGGCGACCGAGGTCGAGGAGAGCCTCGACTTCGAGGCCCCGACCTCGTGGAGCATCCGGCTCCCCGAACGCGGCCGCGCCGCCTGATCGCGCAGATGGAACGGGGAGCGAATCGATGGCGGTGATTGGCGCTCGTCCGGCTGGAGGCCTGCGCCTCCTTCCGCGTCGGCCCCGCGTTCGCCCCAAGCAGGGGGTGCGCCGAACTCGCCGCTCGGGCGCCGATCGTCGCCGACGCGAGGTGACGAGCGTATCGGGCCTGCTGGTCGCCATTGCGGCGGCCGTAGCCCTGGCCCTCTTCTACCTGAGCCAGTCGAGCCACGTCGCCGCGACCGGCTATGAGATCGACTCGCTCCAGACACAGGTCGCCGAGCTGCGGGCGGAGCAACAGCAGCTGATCCTCCAGATCGGCGAGGCGCAGTCGCCGGCGGTGATCCAGCAACGGGCCGCCGACTGGCTGCACCTGGGACCGATCCCCCAGAAGAACGTCACCTTCGCGCCCACATCGACCGATCCACCCTCCTAGCCAGGCCAGCGGTCGAGCCCGTGCCCGGGCGAGACCGACGGAGTAGCACATGCTCGCCAGGACCGACAGTCGTGCCCGCGCCCTGCTGCTGCTGATCGCGGCCATCCTGATGGCCGTGCTAATTGGCGGGCGGCTGGCGCAGTGGCACGTCGTGGAGCGCGACCGGCTGGCGGCGATGGCGCTGCGGCAGCTGGCGCAGAACCAGGAGATCCCGGCCGAGCGGGGTGAGATCACCGACGCGAACGGGGTTCTGCTCGCAACGTCGGTCCAGGCCCAGTCGGTCTTCGCCCTGCCTCCCAAGGTGACCGACGTCGAGAGCACGGCCGCCCTCCTGGCCCCTGTCCTCGGGATGCCGGTCACTGACCTTCGCGATCGGCTGGGCTCGTCGGCGGACTGGGTCTGGCTCGAGCGACGGGTGGACCCATCGGTCGCCGATCGGGTGAAGACGCTCGCTCTCGACGGGATCGGGATGCTGCCGGAGACCGAGCGCGTGTACCCCGTCGCCGGCATCGAGCCCGACACGACGCTGGCAGCCCAGGTCATGGGCTTCGTCAACGTCGACGGCGTCGGGCAATACGGGGTCGAGGGAGCGGAGAACGCGCTGCTAGGCGGCCTGCCCGGCGAAGTGGCAGCCGAGGAGGACGTCGCCGGTCGCCAGATCGCCGATTCGATCGTCCAGCTGCGCGAGCCGGTGAACGGATCCGACCTGACGCTCACGATCGACGCCGGCCTGCAGCATCTGCTCGAGGCGCGAATGTGGGAGACCTACCAGAAGAACCAGGCCAAGGGCGTGACCGGCATCGTGATGGACGTCCGGACCGGGGCGATCAAGGCGCTGGCCACCTTCCCCTCGTTCAACAACAACGACTACGCGAGCACGGACACGTCGCTCTTCAGCAATCCGGCAGTCGCACACCAGTACGAGCCGGGATCGGTGATGAAGGCCTTCACGATCTCGGCCGCGCTCGATGCCGGGGCGATCACGACCAGCGACACCTTCGTGGACAACAACAATCTGCGTCTCGCCGGCGTCCGTATTCAGAATGCCGATCGCTACTGGTACCCGTATGGCCATGGTGAGCTCACCGCCGGAGACGTGCTGAAGCTGTCGAACAATGTCGGGGCGGCCAAGATCGGGCTGACGCTCGGGCGGGAGCGGCTGTACGACGCGTTCCGGCGGTTCGGCTTCGGATCGTTGACCGGCGTCGACATCTCGGGCGAGGAGCCGGGCGTCGTGTGGAATCCGGATGGTCCGAACGGGTCCGGCGACCTCACCGCAGCGCAGAACGCGTTTGGACAGGGGCTGTCGGTCACCGCGCTCCAGCTGATGGCCGGCTACGCGGCGATCGCGAACGGCGGCACCCTTGTGACGCCGCACGTCGTCGCCGGTTGGACCACTCCCGACGGTACCTACCACGACAACCAGCAGCCCCCGGGTGAGCGGATCATGCGGCCGGAGACGGCCCACACGGTGCTCGGTCTGCTGACCGATGCGGTAGACAACGGCATCGCGCAACCGGCCACGATCCCCGGCTACTCGATCGCCGGCAAGACCGGCACCGCCCAGATCGCGGGGCCGGTTCGGCAGCGGGTGCAGACCGGGACCGATGCCCACGGCAACCCCGTGTACGAGTATCAGACCAAGTACACGTATATCAATGACTGGATCGACTCGTCGTTCATCTCGATCATGCCGGCCAGCAACCCGCAGCTGGTCACCCTCATCCTCATCCATCGGCCTGCCGTCTGGGGCCTGTACGAGATGGCCGAGCGACCGGACCAGATCTTCAAGGACCTCGCGCCCCAGATCCTCGACTACCTCGCCATCCCCCCGGATCGGCCGCTCCCGCAGGTGGCCGCCAAGTGAGACTGCTAGACTCGGCCGCAGCAAGCTCAGGTAACCGCGTGCCTCCGTCGATTCGCCTGGATGACCTCCTGGCTGCCACCGGCGGCCACCTCCTCGCCCCGACGACCGTCACCTCGTTCAGCACTGCCGCGGTGGACTCCCGGCACGTCGTCCCCGGATGCCTCTTCGTCGCGCTCCGTGGGGAGCGGACCGACGGCCACGCGTTCGTCGCCGCCGCCGTCCGGGCCGGCGCGAGCGCGCTGCTCCTCGAGCGGCCCCTCGAGCTGCCGCCTGAGCGCGACGTGGCCGCCGTTCGTGTCGCCGACAGCCTCACCGCGCTCCAGGAGGTCGCCGCGTGGTGGCGATCGCGGTTCGCCACGCGAGTCGTGGGAATCACCGGGTCGACCGGCAAGACGATCGCCAAGGAGATGGTCGCCGATGTGCTCGCTCGAACCCATGTCACGCTCCGCAACGAGGGGAACCTGAACAGCGAGACAGGCCTGCCGATGACGCTGCTGAGGATGGACTCGGGGCACGAGATGGCGGTGCTGGAGATGAGCATGTACACCGAGGGTGAGATCGCGCGCCTGGCGGAGATCGCGGTCCCTGAGGTCGGCGTGGTCCTCGCCGTGCATCCGACCCACCTCGAGCGAGCAGGCAGCATCGAGGCCATTGCCCGTGCCAAGTCCGAGCTCCCAGCTGCGCTCCCTCGCGACGGCCTCGCGGTCCTCAACGCCGATGACGCTCGGGTCGCCGCCATGCGCGAGGTGACGCCTGCCGCCGTCCGGACCTTCGGGGTCGAGAGCGCGGCCGACGTGCGCGCCGTGGATGTCGTCCCCGAAGGGAGCGCAGGCACCGTCTTCACCCTCGTCGCGCCCTGGGGCCGACGCCGCCTGCGGGCCGGCACCCCCGGCCGCCACCTCGTCCCGCACGCACTCGCCGCCGCAGCCGTCGGCGAGTGGATGGGTGTGCCGCTCGACGAGGTAGAGGCGGCGCTGGCTGCCGGAAGCAGGGCGCCCCACCGGATGGAGATCACCGAGACCGTCTCGGGTGCCACGTTGATCGACGACACGTACAACGCCTCGCCGATCTCGATGGGGGCGGCGCTCGACTTCCTCGAGGAGACGCCGCTGCGCAGCGGGCGCCGCTATGCCGTGCTTGGCGACATGCTCGAGCTCGGTCCCGACGAGGAGCGGCTCCACCGCGAGCTCGGCGCCCGCGCAGCCCGCGTCGTCGATGCGCTCGTCGCCGTGGGCCCGCGCGCGCGGTGGATCGCCGAGGCTGCCCGGTCGGCCGGCCTCGCGCGCGTCGCGACCGCGGACGACGCGGAGGGGGCGGCCGCCGTGGTCGAACGAGAGCTGCTCCCCGGCGCGGGCGACCTGCTGCTCGTGAAGGCCAGCCGCGGCATCGCGCTCGACCGGCTGGTGGCGGTGCTGACCGGAGTGGCCGGATGACCCTCCTCAGCATCCTGCTCGCGCTCCTGCTCTCGTTCGCGGGGGTCGTCCTCCTGGGGCCGCTGTACATCGGCCTCCTCCAGCGACTCGGGTACGGCAAGCAGATCCGCACCGACGGGCCCGAGACGCACACGGTGAAGGCGGGCACGCCGACGATGGGCGGGATGCTGATCGTCGGGGTCGTCATGTTTCTGGCGATGGCGATGCGGATCGAGGACACGTTCACCCTGAGCCCGATGCTCGCGCTGGTGGCGGTCGGGATCCTCGGGGCGATCGACGACTTCGTGAACATCAACAGCGGGGTCGGCGTGCGTGGCCGCTTCAAGCTCGTCTGGCAGACGGCCGTCGCGCTGGTCGCCGCGTTCTACATCCAGCGCCACTTCGACATCACCCTGCTGAACATCCCGCTGGCCGGGCAGGTGGGGATTGGCGTCCCCCTCTTCATCGGCTTCGTGGCCTTCGTCATCGTGGGCGTCAGCAATGCGGTGAACCTGACCGACGGGCTCGACGGGCTGGCCGGTGGCGTCCTCATCTTCAGCTTCGTCGCGTACCTCCTGATCGCGCTCGTCGAGGTGCCCGGGCTCAAGCTCGCGCAGCCGAACCTCGCGATCTTCTGCGCACTGATCGTGGGCGGCCTGATGGGCTTCCTGTGGTTCAACGTCCATCCCGCGCAGCTGTTCATGGGTGACTCGGGCGCGCTCTCGATGGGTGCCACCCTGGCCGTGGTCGCCACGATCACCGGCCAGCTGCTGCTGCTGGCGGTCATCGGCATCGTGTTCTTCGCCGTGATCATGAGCGTCGTGCTCCAGGTCGTCTCGTTCCGGCTGCGGGGGCGTCGGATCTTTCGAATGGCGCCGCTCCAGCACCACTTCGAGCTCGTTGGCTGGGCCGAGGAGAAGATCACGCTCCGCTTCTGGATCGTCAGCGCGCTGGCGGGCCTGCTCGGCTACACCCTGTTCCTGTACGCGACGAATGGGCTCCAGTAGCCGATGGCCACGATGACCGCCTCGTTCGAGTCGCTGGCCGCCGCCGCCGGCCGCCGCGTGCTTATCCTCGGCCTCGCCCGCTCCGGCGTCGCCGCCGCACGGGCGCTGGCCGCCGCCGGCGCCGTGGTGACCGCCTACGATCGCCGCCCGGCGTCCGAGCTTGGCGAGCAGGTCGCGAGGCTCGGGGACCTTCCCGTCGCCCTCGAGCTCGGCGCAGCTCCGGAGCGGGTCGTCGCGCTGCTGGCCGGCGCGGAGCTGGTGATCACCAGCCCATCGATCTCGGCGCGCTTCCCGACCACCGACGCGTGGCTGCGGCGCGCGATCGCCGATGCCGAGGTATCGGGCATCGCGGTCGTCAGCGAGGTCGATCTGTTCCTGCGCCTGACGAGCGCGCGGGTGCTGGCGATCACCGGCACGAAGGGGAAGACGACGACCACCGCGCTGATCGGCGCCATCCTCGATTCGGCGGGCATGCCGCACGCCGTGGGAGGCAATATCGGGACCCCGCTGCTCGAGGAGGTCAACCGACTGACGGCGGCGGACTGGGCCGTGCTCGAGCTGTCCGAGCTCCAGCTCCCGACGATCTCGCGCGGGGCCGACCTGGCGGTGTACACGAACATCGCCGCCGATCACCTCGATCGCCACGGCTCGGTGGAGGCGTACCGCGCGGTGAAGGCCCGTCTCGCGGAGCTGACGACGGAGCGCGGCGGCCCGGTCGTGCTCAACGCCGATGACGAGGGATGCCGCGCTCTCGGCCGCTGGCTCGGCGGAGACCAGCACTGGTACGGTCTCGACGCCCCGGCCCCGGAGGCCGGCCTCGACCGCGAGCGGATCCTGCTCGCCGGGGTTCCCCTGATGCCGGTCGCCGACGTCCCGCTGCCGGGGCGGCACATGCTCGCCAACGTGCTGGCTGCCGCCCTCGCCGGGCGCCTGGCCGGCGCAGATCCACCCGCGATCGCGCGGGCGATCCGTGCCTTCGCCGGCGTGCCGCATCGGCTCGAGACGATTGGCGTGCGCAACGGCGTCCGCTGGGTGAATGACTCACAGGCCACGATTCCGCTGGCCACGATCGCGGCGCTGCGGGCCTTTTCCGAGCCGATCGTGCTCATCGCCGGCGGCGAGGGCAAGGGCCTCGACTACCGGGAGCTGGTCGATGAGGCCGCGAAGCGCTGCCGCGGCGTGGTGCTCATCGGGGAGACGGCCGCCGAGCTCGAACGCGGCATCGCGGGCCGCGTGCCGGTCATCCGCGCCGCGACGATGGCGGAGGCCGTGGAGCGAGCCGCCGCGCTCGCCGATCGGGGCGACGTCGTCCTGCTCGCCCCGGCGGCGACGAGCTTCGACATGTTCGTCGACTACGCGGATCGTGGCGACCAATTCCGTGCCGCGGTCTCCGCCCTGGGGGCGGGGGCGTGACCGCCACGGCCGCGATCGCCAGGGGACGGAGCGCGTCACCGACCGGCGTCCGCAGAGAGCGCCACCGCGTCAGCTACGGCCTCCTCGTCGCCGTCATCGCCCTGGTGGCGATGGGCGTGGTGATGGTCTACTCCGCATCGAGCGTCCGCTCCTACCTGGCGACCGCCGATCCGGCGGCGCAGGGCATGCAGCAGGCGATCTGGGCATTGCTCGGGCTGGCGGCGATGCTCGGGGTCAGCCGCCTCGATTTTCGGTTGCTCCGCTACCTGGCCATCCCGGCCTACATCGTCACCCTCCTGCTCCTCGTCGTCGTCCTGCTGCCCGGAGTCGGGAGCGAGGTATCCGGATCGAGGCGCTGGATCGTGGTGCCGGGGATCGGCTCGTTCCAGCCCGCGGAGCTTGCGAAGCTCGCGATCTGCCTCTACCTCGCGCACTGGCTCGACCGGCGGGGTCGTGCCGCGCGCAGCTTCTGGAACGGCCTCGTCCCGTTTGGCCTGCTCGTGGCGCCGGGCTTCCTGCTCATCGCCGCCGAACCCGATCTCGGGACGGCGGGCGTGTACGCGATCAGCGCCCTCGCCATCTTCTTCATGGCGGGCGCCAACCTCGTCTACCTGGGCGCCATCGGGACCGCGGTCGCGGGCGCGGTCCTGCTCATGGTCAGCAGCACGCCGTACCAGCTCCAGCGCGTGCAGAGCTTCCTCGATCCTTTCCGGGACCCGCTCGGCGCCGGCTACAACGCGATCCAGGGGCTCATGGCGCTGGCCCTCGGCGGCGTGGCCGGCCTGGGGCTCGGCGCCAGCAAGCAGAAGTACCTCTACCTGCCGGCCCCGTCGACCGACTTCATCTTCGCGATCATCGGCGAGGAGTGGGGCCTGATCGGCACCCTGGCCGTCCTGATTGGATTCCTCGTCATCGCCTACCAGGGCTACCGGATCGCGATTCACGCGCCGGACACCTTCTCCGGGCTCCTCGCCGCCGGCCTCACGACCTGGATCGTGGTCCAGGCCTGCGTGAACATGGCGGTCGTCACGGCCCTCCTGCCGGTCACCGGCATCCCGTTGCCGTTCATCAGCTACGGCGGGTCGGCACTCACCATCAACCTCGTCGCGGTCGGCTTCCTCCTGTCGATCTCGCGCGAGACCTCAGAGACAGGATCGGTGCTCGATGCGCTTCGTGGTATCGGGCGGCGGGACGGGCGGGCACGTGTACCCCGCGCTGGCCGTCGCACGCGCCCTGCGCGACGCTCGGCCCGAGCTTGAGGTCGCCTACGTCGGCGGCGTCCGCGGGCTCGAGCGGCAGCTGGTGGCCGGCACCGGGCTGCCCTACCACCAGCTCGTGGTGCGATCCCTGCGCAGTGCGGGCCGCGACGTCCATCTCGTGCTCGACCCCGTCCGCCTCGCCGCGTCGGTACCGCAGGCGTGGGCCCTGCTTGGGCGCCTGCGACCGAGCGCCGTCTTCACGACCGGGGGCTACCTCGGCATCCCGCTGGTGCTCGCCGCGCGCGCCCGCGGCATCCCGAGCCTGCTCTGGGAGGGGAACGTGATCCCCGGCAGGGCGACCGCGGCGGTCGGGCGCTGGGCGACGCGGGTCGCCGTCTCCTTCCCGCCCACCGCGGACACATTCGGGGAGCGATCGTTCGTCTCGGGCACGCCCGTCCGCTCGTTCGCCGGCATCGATCGAGCGGCCGCGCGCGCCTCGTTCGACACCGGGCCCGATGACCGTCTCCTGCTGATCTTCGGCGGGTCGCAGGCGGTGGCCAGGATCAGCGCCGCGCTCGAGTCGTCGCTGCCGGAGCTCGTGACCCGATGGCGCATCCTCCACCTCACCGGGGCGGCGGGGCTGCCCGTGGCCACGGCGCTCCAGGAGCGGCTGCCGGCGGACGTCCGGGGCCGCTACCGGCCGATCGGCTTCCTCACCGACCGGATGGCCGATGCCCTCGTCGCCGCCGACCTCGTGGTCGGGCGCGCCGGCTCGTCCACCTGTGCCGAGATCTGCGCCGTCGGCGTCGCGTCGATCCTGGTCCCGTATCCGCATGCCGGCGGCCATCAGCGCGCGAACGCCGAGTGGCTGGCGAGCGAGGGCGCAGCGCTCGTGGTCGCCGACGAGGCGCTCGACGGGCCGCGGCTTGCCGATGAGCTCCGCGCGCTGCGCGACGATGACCGACGGCGGCCGATCGCCGAGGCGGCCACGAGGCTTGGACGCCCCGACGCGGCGCGCAGGCTCGCGGACGAGCTCCTCGTCATGGGCGGAGCCGGGCACCGCGAGGCGGAGGCGGCATGACCGGCGACGCCGCCGCGGGCCGCCGCGAGGCCCTCGAGCGCCTGGATTCGCTGGCCGGCGCCCGCGGGATCGCGTTGCAGCGCGACCTCCCCCTGGCGCGCTACACGACGCTGCGGGTCGGCGGACCGGCCGACCGCCTCGCGGTGCCGACCGATCGCGCGTCGCTGCTCGCCACCCTCCGGATCGCGAGCGAGGCGGGCGTGCCATGGTTCGTGCTCGGGAACGGGAGCGACCTCGTTGTCGCCGATGCGGGGATCCGCGGCCTCGTGATCCGCAACCGTGCCCGCGATGTCGTCCTGGAGCCACCATGCCTGGGTGGCGATGCGGGAGTTCCAATGGCGTTGCTCGTGAAGCGCGCGACCGCCGCGGGGCTCGGCGGCCTCGAGTTCGGGATCAGCATTCCCGGCACGCTCGGCGGAGCGGTGTGGGCGAACGCCGGAGCCCATGGCGGCGACATCGCGGGGGTGCTTGCCAATGCGACGGTCTGGGATCCGGCCACCGACGCGGTCGTCGAGCTCGGCGCCGCCGCCTGCGAATTCGCGTATCGCGAGTCTCGCTTCAAGGGCGGGAGCGAGGTGATCCTCGGGGCGATGCTGCGCCTCCTCCCCGACGACACGGCCCAGATCGCGCGGCGGGTCGCCGAGCACCAGGCCCAGCGTCGGGCGACGCAGCCGCTTGCCGACCAGAATGCCGGGAGCGTGTTCCGCAACCCGGCGGGCGATCACGCCGGCCGCCTCGTGGACGCCGCCGGCCTCAAGGGCCGGCGGGTCGGCACCGCGATGGTCAGCCCGTTGCACGCGAACTTCATCGTCACCGATCGGGGCGGCCGCGCCGCCGATGTTCGACGCCTCGGCGACGAGGTGCGGGCCACCGTCAACGCCCGCCTCGGCGTCGCCCTCGAATACGAGATCGAGTTCGTCGGGGACTGGGCCCAGGAGGCGGAGTGAGCCGGCGTCTGCGGGTCGGGATCTTCGCCGGCGGCCGCTCCGCGGAGCACGAGGTGAGCGTGGGCTCGGCGGAGTCGGTCCTGCGTGCCATCGATCGTGAGCGCTACGAGCCGTATCTCATCTACATCGATCGGGAAGGGGGCTGGCACCTGCCCGGCGGGCCGGTTGGCGAGCTCGGGACCGCGACCCTCGCCGCCCAGCTGGGTCTCGGCAGCCCGCGGGACACGGCCGCCCTCCTGCGCTCGCACGGCAGCCTGCCGATTCCCGTCGGGGGCGAACGGGGCGCGCTGACCCCGCGAGCCGCGCTCCGGTCCCTCGCGGATGCCATCGACGTCGCCTTCCTGGTCGTCCACGGCCCGTTCGGCGAGGACGGCACGCTGCAGGGGTTCCTCGAGCTGGCCGGCATCCCGTATACCGGCGCGGGCGTCATGGCCAGCGCGGTGGCGATGGACAAGGTGGTCTTCAAGGACCTCATGCGCGGGCACGGCCTGCCGGTCACCGACTATCGCTGGTTCCGGCGATCGGACTGGGCCGATGCGCCCGAGCGGGTCCTGCGCGAGGTCGTCGCGGGGCTGGGCACGCCGGTCATCGTCAAGCCGGCACGTCTCGGGAGCAGCGTGGGCATGACCCTGGTCCACGATGCCGGAGCGCTGTCCGACGCGCTCGACGAGGCGTTCGGCTACGACAGCAAGGTCATCGTCGAGTGCTACCTGGCGGACAGCCGTGAGCTCGAGGTCGGCGTCCTCGGCAACGACGCACCGGTCGCGTTCGAGCCCGGCGAGGTGCGGAGCCACCATGAGTGGTACGACTACGAGGCGAAGTACATCGACGGCCTCGCCGACGTCCTGCCCCGCGCGGAGATCGAGCCGGCGCTCGCGGCTCGCCTCAAGGAGCTTGCGCTGGCCGCGTATCGCGCC
The DNA here is from genome assembly GCA_963837425.1 of uncultured Chloroflexia bacterium. GTDB lineage: Bacteria > Chloroflexota > Limnocylindria > QHBO01 > QHBO01 > CAWINH01. The sequence continues at coordinate 12,499 of CAWINH010000005.1, read as the reverse complement.
GTCGACTGCTCGGGGCTGGCGCGCGTCGACTTCCTGCTGCCGCCGGGCGCGGTCTATCTGTCCGAGATGAACACCTTGCCCGGCTTCACCGCGACCAGCATGTATCCGAAGCAGGCTGAGCTCGCGGGGTTGGCCTTTGGCGAGCTGATCAGCAGGCTCATCGAGCTCGGCCTCGAGCAGGCTCGCGTGGGCCGCACTCCGGGATCGCGGGACGACGAGGTTCCATCGTGAGCGGCTCCGGTGCCTCGCGGCGACGCGGCGGCCACGCTCGCCGCGCCGGCACCCGGTTCCGACCTCGGCTCGGCGTCCGGCTGCCGGGCCGCGGTCGTCTGGCAGCCGTCGTTCTGCTCGCGGCGTTCGTTGGCGCCGCGCTGCTGGCGGTCGCCGGACCGTGGCTGCGGGTCGACCGCGTAGCGATCGCCGGCGGAACGTATACCTCGCAGGATCGGCTCGACGCGCTCATGGCTCCGGTGCGCCACAGCCCGCTGCTGACGCTGGACACCGCCGCCCTGCGGGATGAGCTGAGCCGACTTCCGACGGTCGCGAGCGTCGGGGTGGATGCTGTGCTGCCCAACGAGCTCAAGGTCGCGATCACGGAGAAGACGCCCGCCTTCCTGTGGGAGACGGGAGCCAGCCTGCTGATCGGCGCCGGCGACGGCTCGATCATGGCCGAGCTGCCGCTCGACGCGACGCTCGACAAGGACCTCGCGGCGCTGCCGCGCATCGACGACGCGCGTTCGGCGAGCCGCGAGCTGACGGTCGGCGACACGATCGATCCGGAGGAGCTGCATATCGCAGATCGGCTGCTCGGGATCGATCCGGCGCTGATTGGCTCCAGGGGAACTCACGCCGCAGTGCGGGTCGTGGATGAGTACGGGTTCCTGCTCACCTCCGGCAGCCCGGCCTGGTCGGTGGCCTTCGGCTTCTTCGGCCTCGATCCACAGGAGACCCCGGCCGATGAGGACGCCCGCTTCGACGCCCAGCTGACGGCGCTCCGCACCCTGTTCGCCAATGAGGACGAAGCCGGCATCTCGTGGGTGGATGTCCGGAATCCGGGGAAGGTATATTGGAAGCCGTAGTGGCCGCCCCGCGACAACGTGCGACGGCCGAGACCGGCAGCAGCGGTACCTGCCCGCATGTGGCTCCCTCTCATCGGACTCCTGTTCGGCGTCGTGCTGGGACTGGCGTTGAACGTCAACATCAGCCCGGACCTCGCGCGCTACAGCGCGGTCGGCATCCTCGCCGGCCTCGACTCGGTGCTGGGCGCGATCCGCGCGGAGCTCGACGCCCACTACGACAACCGGGTCTTCCTCTCGGGCTTCATCACGAACGCGCTCGTGGCGGTCGCGCTGACCTGGGTCGGCGATCGACTGGGGATCGACCTCTACCTCGTGGCGCTCTTCGCGTTCGGCCTGCGCATCTTCCAAAACGTGGCGCTCATTCGCCGCCACTTCCTGTAGGCTCGGGCGTCGAGAGCCCGGGCAGGGCTCGGCCGCGCGTGGTGCGGTTCGGCCACCGGAGGTAGCGTGGACAGGGAAACAGTCCTGGTCGGCATCGACGTCGGGACGACGAAGGTGACCACCCTCATCGGCGAGGTGGGGCGGTCGGACGACGTGAACATCATCGGCTATGGGATCGCCCCCTCGGTCGGGATGAAGAAGGGGATGGTCGCGAACATCGACCAGACCACGGCGTCGATCGCAACGAGCATCGAGAAGGCGGAGCGCCTCTCCGGCTACAAGATCGGCTCCGCATTCGTAGCGGTTGGCGGCAGCCACATCACGAGCCAGAACAGCCGCGGCGTGGTGGCGGTGTCCGGGCACAAGCGGGAGGTCGGCCGCGAGGACGTGGCGCGCGCGATGGACGCGGCCAAGGCAGTCCAGACCCCGTCGAACCGGGAGATGCTCCACGTCGTGCCGCGAGGCTACATCGTGGATGGCCAGGAGGGGATCAAGGACCCCCTCGGGATGAGCGCCGTGCGCCTTGAGGTCGAGACCCACATCGTGTTCGGGGCGGCGACATCGGTCCAGAACCTGAGCAAGTGCATCACGAGCGCGAACATCCAGCTCGACGAGCTCGTCATCAGCTCGCTGGCAGCTGCCGAGGCGACCTTGACCGACACCGAGAAGGAGCTCGGCGTGCTCGTCGCCGACATCGGGGGCGGCACGACCGACATCGCGATCTTCACCGATGGCGCCGTGTTCCACTCGGCGGTCCTGCCGGTCGGTGCCATCAACGTCACGAACGACGTCGCGATCGGCCTGCGGACGAGCCTGAACCTCGCCGAAGAGATCAAGATCAAGCACGGCAGTGCCGACCTCCACGCCGTCCAGCCCGAGGAGCTGCTGAACGTCGCGGTGCTCGGCGACGGTGGCGGGCAGACGATCCAGCGCCGCAAGCTGTGCGAGATCATCGAGGCCCGGATGAGCGAGATCTACTCGCTGATCGCCGAGGAGATCAAGCGCTCCGGCCACTCCGGCATGCTGCCGGCGGGCGTCGTGCTCACCGGCGGCGGCGCGCGGCTCGGCGGGGCCGCGGAGCTCGCGCGTGAGGTCTTCCAGATGCCGGTGCGCATCGGATCACCGCAGGGAGTGGGGGGCCTCATGGACCAGATCGGGAACCCGGCCTTCGCCACGCCCATCGGACTGCTCCTGTGGGGCGCGCATCATGCCGGCGAGGAACCGCTGACCTACGCGGCCGGGCCCGGGCTGGGGAACATCGGCGGGCGCGTGGCGGACTGGATCCGGGGGCTATTCCCGGGCTAGGGTCCCTCGGCCCTTGTGGAGTGTTTGGGGCCCGTATCCACCGTCGATTTCGCCGATGTGGATAACTCGCGGCCCGGATGTGGAAAAACCCCCGGCACGAGATCGGCAGCATCGGTAGAATCGGTCAAACCCGCGGCGAGACGGGTTGCCAAGCCAACACCCACCCTACCGCGCAGGGAGAACGCACCCGATGCCGCTCCGGTCCGACGCAGAACACTTCGCATTGATAAAGGTCATTGGCGTCGGAGGTGGCGGCAGCAACGCCGTCAACCGGATGATCCGCGCCGAGATGATGGGCGTCGAGTTCATCGCCGTGAACACCGATGCCCAGGCGCTTCTGCAGAGCGACGCACCCCACAAGATCCGCGTCGGCGACAAGCTGACCCGGGGACTCGGCGCCGGCGCCGATCCGCAGGTCGGCCAGCGGGCGGCCGAGGAGGACTCCGAGAAGATCTACGAGGCGCTCAAGGACGCCGACATGATCTTCATCACCGCGGGGATGGGCGGCGGAACCGGGTCCGGAGCCGCGCCGGTCATCGCCGAGATCGCGAAGGACCTCGGCGCGCTGACGGTGGGCGTGATCACGAAGCCGTTCAGCTTCGAGGGCGTCCGCCGCAAGCTCGTGGCCGAGCAGTTCTCCGAACTGCTCAAGGACAAGTGCGACACGCTGATCACGATCCCGAACGATCGGCTCCGCGAGGTCGTCGACAAGAAGACCTCGATTCTCGACGCCTTCCGCGTCGTCGACGACGTCCTGCGCCAGGGCGTGCAGGGAATCAGCGACCTGATCACCGTTCCGGGCCTCATCAACCTCGACTTCGCCGACGTGAAGACGATCATGCGCGACGCCGGCTCGAGCATGATGGGCATCGGCATCGGCACCGGCGAGTCGCGCGCGGTGGAGGCGGCCCGTGCCGCCGTCATGAGCCCGCTGCTCGAGGTGAACATCACCGGGGCGCGCGGGATCCTCTTCAACGTTACCGGCGGCAGCGACCTCGGTCTGTTCGAGGTCAACGAGGCGGCGGAGGTCATCAAGGAGGCCGCCGATCCCGAGGCGAACATCATCTTCGGTACGGTCATCGACGATCGGATGCGCGACGAGGTGAAGGTGACCGTGATCGCGACCGGATTCGACGCGAATCACAAGCCGCGGCCCCCGGCCCGGGCAGTGACGAGCTCCGGGGCGGGTGCGGCGACCGGCATCGAGTCCAGCCTCGACGAGCGGAGCCGCGAGATCCTCGCCGAGATCGAGCGGGAGCGGGCGCAGCGGCAGTCCCTCGAGGAGCAGCTCCCCGAGCCGTCCCCGTTCGCGGTGGGCGATCAGCCGGAGACGGGCGAGCCGCGGGTGACCGAGCGCCAGCCGGTCCCGGTGCGCCCATCCGCCGACGCGCCTTCGTACGCAGATGCGGATCTCGACATCCCGTCCTTCCTCCGCCGCAAGAACGACTGAGGGCGGACACGGGCACCGATGCGCCCCGGTCAAGGCCGGGGCGCTGACGTACCCTCTGGAACGTGCAGCCCATTCAGGAACCGGCGGTGACGCCGACGCTCGTCCGCGAGCGATACGAGCGCCTCGTCGACCGTCTGCGGCAGGCGGCGACGCGTGCCGGCCGCGACCCCGCCGAGGTTGAGATCGTCGCGGTCACGAAGGGGTTCGGCCTGCCCGTCGTGCAGGTCGCGCGAGCGGTGGGGATCAGCGTGTTCGGCGAGAACCGGGTCCAGGAGGCCGAGCCAAAGGTCGCGGCCATGCCCGACGCGGACTGGCACCTCATTGGCCACCTCCAGTCGAACAAGGCCCGACGCGCGCTCGCGCTGTTCTCGACGATCCACTCGGTTGATTCGCTGGACCTGCTCGCGCGCGTTGAGCGCATCGCCCACGACGATGGCCGCCATCCCCGGCTCCTTCTCCAGGTGAACCTCACCGGGGAGCCGCAGCAATCGGGCTTTGAGCGCGACGAACTGGCGCCAAACGACCCCATCGTGCTCAGTGCCCTGGCCGGCGCGCATGCCGTCGAGGTCGCCGGGCTGATGACGATCGCCCGCTACGGGGCGCCTGACGGCGAGGCTCGGGCGACGTTCGCCGCGCTCCGCGACCTCCGCGACCGGCTGCAGGACGCGTCCGGCGTAGCGCTCCCCGTGCTCTCGATGGGGATGACCGCGGACGCCGAGGCGGCGGTGGCGGAGGGCGCCACCCTCGTCCGCGTGGGGACTGCGATCTTCGGACCGCGCCCGTCGCCGCCCATCGGCTGACCGAGGCGGACGCAAGCCTGCGGTATCCTCGAGCCACCATGACGGCGGTTCTCTACAACTTCCTCTTCCTCCTCTCCTCCGTGCTCTGGATCCTCATCATCGCGCGGGTCGTGATCAGCTGGGTCGCCCCCTCCGGCGGCGGGGGGCTGGTCGCCTTCATCTACCAGATGACCGAGCCGTTCCTGGCCCCGATCCGCCGCGTCCTGCCACCCACCGCGGGCATCGACTGGTCGCCGCTGGTTGCGATGCTGCTGCTCGGCCTCGTCACCCGGGTCATCGTCGGCCTGCCGCACTGAGGCCGAATGTGCGCGTGGCGCTGGCGGTCACTCCTCGGGCCGCGGCCGATACCGTCGGGCCGTGGTCGAATGACGTCCTTCGGGTACGTGTGACACGGCCGCCGGTCGACGGCGACGCCAACCGCGCCGTGCTGCGCCTGGTGGCCGCAGCGCTCGGTTTGGCTCCCGGTCGGCTCGAGCTCGTGGGGGGCACGCGTGGCCGCCGGAAGTGGGTTGAGGTGACCGGCGTCAGCGACGAGGAGCTCCGTCGTCGCCTGGCACGCCTGGCCGGCTAGCGCTCCGTGGGGACCGATTGAACGCCGGCGCGACCCACGGCTATACTTCGCGTCCCCGCGTGGGCGATTGGCTCAGCTGGTTAGAGCGCACGGTTCACATCCGTGAGGTCACTGGTTCGAATCCAGTATCGCCCACCACCCAGACACCCATGAGCTGACCGATGCCCAGGCTCCCGGCGCGGGTGCGCGCCCGCCTCCGTGCGATCCGCCTCCTCGAGCCGTTCGCCCAGCGCGACTACGCGCTGCTGATGCTCGCCGCCATGGTGTCGCTGCTCGGCGACGGGTTCTTCTCGATTGCCCTGGCCTGGCAGGTCTACGAGATCAGCAACGTGCCGACCGCGCTGTCCCTGGTGGGAGTCGCCTGGACGGTCCCCCTGATCGCGACCCTGCTGCTCGGCGGCGTCTTCAGCGACCGCTACGACCGGCGCTGGCTGATGATCGGCGCGGATCTCGTCCGAGCCGCGGCCGTCGGCCTGCTCGGCGTCCTGTCGGTCGGCGGCGCGCTCGAGCTCTGGCACGTCATGGCGCTCATCGCCTTCGTGGGCCTCGGCGACGCCTTCTTCAACCCGGCCTCGACCGCCATCGTCCCGGACCTCCTCCCGGAGGCGCAGCTGCCGCAGGCGAACGCGCTCCAGGGCCTCCTGCGACCGTTGATGGTGCGCCTTGCGGGGCCGGCGATCGCCGGCTTCGTCATTGCCCTGCTCGGCGCGGGAATCGCCTTCCTCATCGACGGCGCCTCGTTCCTGGTGTCCGCGGTGGCCCTGGCCGGGATCGCCACGCGACCGGGCCGCGCGGTCGTGGCCCACGGCCTGCGGCAGACACTTCACGAGGTCGGTGAGGGCCTCACCTTCGTTCGGGCCAATCCCTGGTGCTGGGCGACGCTGGTGGCCGCCATGTTCAGCCTCCTGGCCTTCATTGGGCCGATGCAGGTGCTGCTGCCGTTCCTCGTGAAGAATCGGCTCCTGCTCGGGCCCGAGGCGCTCGGTCTGATCTATGCGATCAGCGGCGTGGGTTCGATCCTGGCCGCCATCGGGGTCGGCCAGCTCGGGCTGCCACGGCGACGGATCACGGTCATGTACGCGGCCTGGAGCGGCGGCGTCGCGCTCCTCGCCGGATATGGCCTCATGAACGACCTCTGGCAGGCGGTCCTCATTGGATTCGCGACCGCCGCCCTGTTTGAAGTTGGCCAGATCATCTGGACCACGCTGCTGCAGCAGCTCGTGCCGCGCGGGCTGCTCGGCCGCGTCTCGAGCCTCGACTGGCTGCTTTCGACCGGGCTGGTCCCGCTCTCCTTCGCCCTCACCGGGCCGATCGCCGGCGCGCTCGGGCCCGGCGCGACGATGGTCGCCGCCGGCCTGGTGGGCGCGGTTCTCATGGGCGGCCTGCTCTTCGTTCCCCACGTCCGCGACCCGGAGCGCGCGATCCCCGGTGCCGTGGCCGCTGCCGGTGGCGCGCCATGAGGTCATCGCCAACCGGCAACCCGACGCCGCCCGACGAGGTCCGCGCGATGTTCGATCGGATCGCGAGGCGCTACGACGCGCTGAACACGGTGATGACCTCCGGCCTCGATGCGCGCTGGCGCCGCGCCGCCCTCGATGCGGCCGGCCTGCGGCCGGGCCTGCGAGTCCTGGATGTCGCATGTGGCACCGGCATGCTGGCACGCGCGGCGGCCGAGGTCGTGGGGCCTACCGGCCACGTCGAGGCGATCGATGCCGCGCCCCGGATGCTCGAGCTGGCCCGCGCAGTTCACCGCGCGCCGGGTGCGGCCGGCATCTCGTGGCAGGAGGCGGACGCCCTGCGGCTTCCGATCGAGGCGGGGAGCGTGGATGCGGTCCTGATCGGCTTCGGGCTCCGGAACCTGCCCGACTACGCGCTCGCGGTCGCGGAGATGACCAGGGTGACTGCGCCGGGCGGGCGTGTCGTGGTGCTCGAGATCGCGACTCCTCGGGCTTTGCTGCCGCGACTCGTGCACGCCACCTGGTTCCGGCGCGTCGTACCGCTATTGGGACGGCTCGCCGGCGGCGGGGCGGCGTACGCCTACCTCCCGGCGAGTCTCGACAGCTACCCGGCGCCTGAAGCGGTCGCCGACCTGATGGCAGGTGCCGGCCTCGTCGACGTCCGCTGGCGCTGGCTGACCGGCGGGATGACGACCCTGCACGTCGGGGAGCGGTCACGATGAGCGAGGGGGCCCTGCGGGTCGCCCTCTTCGCCGAAACGTACCTGCCGTACCTGTCGGGGGTGACGATCTCGACGGAGGCGCTGGCGCACGGCCTGGGCCGCGCCGGCCACGACGTCCTGCTCGTGGCTCCGGCACCACTCGATCGCGACGCCATGCCGGTCGCCGGAGCGCCGGGTCCGGCGCCCCGCGTCGCGTGGCTGCCGTCCTACCAGGCGCCGGGCCGCGTCCCGCGCGGGTACCGAATGCCCTGGCCGGTCCGCTCTGCGGCGCTGCGCACGGCGGCGGCGTTCATGCCGGACATCGTCCACGCCCAGTCGCCATTCGTCAGCGGGCTCATGGCCCGCCGCACTGCGCGGCGCGCGAGGGCCCCGCTGGTCTTCACTCACCACACGCGATTCGGCGACTACTCCCACTACCTCGGGTGGGCGGCGGCGCCGGGTGCCGCCGTGGTCGAGGCCTACCTGCAACGCTGGTGGACCGGCTGCTCGGCGGTCATCGCGCCGGGCAGCGCGCTGGCCACGGAGATCCGCGCGCGCCTCGGCCCGCGGGGCAGGCCGCTGGTGCGCATGATCCCGACCGGCGTCGACCTCGCCGGCATCCGCGCGCTGCGGGTTGCAGATCCGCGTCGCCTTGCCGGCTGGCCACCCGACGCCGTGGTGGTCGTCTCGGTTGGGCGTCTCGCGGAAGAGAAGAACGTCAGGCTCCTCGTCGAGGCCTTCGCCCGCGCGGCCGCCGTCCAGGCGCGTGCGCGCCTCATGCTCGTTGGCGACGGGCCGGCGTTCGGATGGCTCCGCGACCGGGTCGTGCAGGCCGACCTCGCGGGCCGCGTCCACCTTGCCGGGGCGCTGCCGCATCCCGAGGCGCTGGGCCTGGCGGCGGGCGCGGACCTGTTCGCGTTCGCGTCACAGACTGAGACGCAGGGGCTCGTGCTCGCCGAGGCGGCCGGCTGCGGGCTGCCGGTCGTCGCTCTTCGCGGCCCGGGCGTCGAGGACGCGGTGGTCGACGACGTGAACGGGATCATCGTCAACCCGGAGCCCGCCGTCGAAGGGATGCTACGGCTGGCGGCGGCCATCGGCCGCCTCGTCGCGGATCGAGCGCTGCGCGGACGACTGGCTGAAGGCGCGGCCGGCGAGGCGGAGCGGTTCGATCTCGCACGCCGGATCGGCGAGGTGGAGGCGCTGTATCGCGACCTGCTTGACGAACGGCGTTGACCGCGGTCGCCACCGTTGCCGAGAATCGGTTGCGCGACCCGGGGCGCCGCGTACAATGCCGCGCATGCGAGTGAGCCTCACCGTTCGCTTCCTCTCACACCCGTCCATCGACTTCGGCGCCGTTCGACGCCGGGTCCCCCCCGCGCGGATGGGGTTGCCGCACCCGACGACCACCTATCACCGGCCGCGGCTCAACCGACACACCCGTCCGACGATCGCCGCGCTGCGTTCGGGGACCGCCCAGTTCCACTTCCCGGCCGTCGGCGGCGCTGCCCGCGTCCTCCATCGCCGCACGGCCCTGCCGCTCGGGCTCCAGCGCGCTCGCCGCGCGTAGCCGCGCCCGTGGCCGGCCTGCGCAGCGCACGGGCAACCTCGGCAGGGGGTGTCGTCCACCGCAACCGGGGTGGACGCGCCGAGATCGTGCTCGTCCATCGACGATCTCCCGCGCTCTGGGCGCTGCCCAAGGGGACGCCGGATGCGGGCGAGACGCTCGAGGAGACCGCGCTCCGCGAAACTCGTGAGGAGACCGGGCTGCGGGTGGCGGTCGAACGGCCGATCCGCTCGATCTTCTACACGTTCGTCCGCGGCCGCACGCGATTCCGCAAGACCGTCCACTTCTTCCTCATGAAGCCCCTCGGCGGCTCGCTCGACGACCACGACCACGAGTTCGACGAGGTCCGCTGGCTGCAGATCGATGAGGCCCTGGCGGTGATGACCCACGCCACCGAGCGGAGCGTCGTGGAGCAGGCGGCCGGGCTGATCGGGCCGCTCCGCGCCGAGCCGTCGCCCGCGGCGGGCGAGGCGACCGGATGAGCGCTGCGGACGGCCCGCTGCGGGAGACGCCGCTCCACGCCGCGCACCTCGCGCTCGGCGCGCGGATGGTCCCGTTCGCCGGGTACGAGATGCCCGTCCAGTACCGGTCCATCCTCGAAGAGCACGAGACCGTCCGCACCTCGGTCGGGCTCTTCGACCTCTCGCACATGGGCGAGGTCCTGATCCGCGGGCCCGAGGCCCTCGCCTTCACCCGCTACGCCGTCGTGAGCGACCCCGCGCGCCTCGAGGCCGGCCAGGCGCAGTACTCGATGCTGTGCGCCGCGGACGGTGGAATCATCGACGACCTCATCGTGTACCGGGCGGACGAGGGCTTCCTCATCGTCTGCAACGCGGCGAACCGCGATGCGGTCCTCGAACAGCTCGATACGCTCCGGGGTCATGGCGACTTCGACGCCGCGGTGGAGGATCACTCGGACCGGACCGCGCTGCTCGCTCCGCAGGGGCCGCGCGCCGCGGAGCTCCTCACCCGCCTCACCGAGCTCGACCTCACCGCCCTCGGCTACTACCGATCCACCCGCGGTGAGTTTGGCGGCGTCGAGTGCATGGTCGCGCGGACCGGCTACACCGGCGAGGACGGCTTCGAGCTGTTCTGCGAGGCGCGCCGCGCCGCCCGCCTGTGGGATACGTTGCTGGAGGCCGGGGAGTCGCTCGGGATCCGCGCCTGCGGCCTCGGCAGCCGTGACACGCTGCGGCTCGAGGCGGGGATGCCGCTGTATGGCAACGAGCTCGACCGCGGGACGAATCCGTACGAGGCCAACCTCGGGCGCGTCGTGAAGCTCGACAAGGGCGAGTTCATGGGACGCGCCGCGCTGGCCGCCGTCCAGCAGGCGGGGCCGCGGCGGAAGCTCGTCGGCCTCATCATGCGCGACAACGCGATCGCTCGGCACGGCTACCCGGTGCGCGTCGACGGTACGGAGGTCGGAATCGTGACGAGCGGCAGCGCGTCGCCGACCCTCCACGAGCGGATCGCGATGGCCTATCTCCCGGTTGGCGCCGCCGAGGTCGGTGCCATGGTCGAGGTGGTCGTCCGAGGCCGACCCTGCGCCGCGGAGCAGGTAAAGTTGCCGTTCTACAAGCGCCCGCACCCGGTCGCCGCCTAGCCGGGCGCCCCGCGAGCGTTCGAGCAGCCAAGGAGTCCACAGCCCGATGTATCCAGACGACCTCCGCTACTCGAAGGAACACGAATGGGTGCGGACCGACGGGTTGCAGGCGACGATCGGCATCACGAGCTTCGCCGCCGATGAGCTCGGCGACATTGTCTTTGTCGAAGCGCCGGAGCCGGGAACCGCGTTGTCCCAGTTCGGGAGCTGCGGGGTCGTCGAGAGCGTGAAGGCGGTGAGCGATCTCTACGCCCCGGTCTCCGGCACCGTGACCGAGGTCAACGCGGCCCTCGCCGACCGACCGGAGCTCCTGAACTCCGACCCGTTCGGGGAGGGCTGGATCCTGCGCCTCGAGCTCGCCGACCCGGGCGAGCTCGACAGCCTCCTCGATGCGGCCTCGTACGCGGAGCTCACCGCCGGCTGATGACCTACTCGCCCCACACCGATCCGGAGCGGAGCCGGATGCTGGCCGCGATCGGGGTGGCCGGCATCGATGACCTGTTCGCCGACGTGCCCGAGTCGGTACGCGCGACGCGCCTCGCCGTGCCGCCGGCCCTCAGCGAGCAGGAGGTGCGCGCCGAGCTGAGCCGCCTCGCGAGCCGGAACCGGATCCCTGCCGTCTCGTTCCTCGGCGCGGGTGCATACCGGCATCTCGTGCCGTCGGTCGTCGACGAGGTCATCGGCCGCAGCGAGTTCGCCACGGCCTACACGCCGTACCAGCCGGAGGTCAGCCAGGGCACGCTGCAGAGCATCTACGAATTCCAGTCCCTGATCTGCGAGCTGACGGAGATGGAGGTCGCCAGCGCCAGCCATTACGACGGCGCAACGGCCACGGCGGAGGCGGCGCTCATGGCCTGTCGACTCACGGGTCGTCACCGGATCGCGGTGTCCGTGGCCGTCGACCCGCAGGTCCGCGCGGTCCTCCGCACCTACTGCGACGGCCCCGGCGTCGAGGTCATCGAGGTGCCCGCCGACCTGGGCCCGGGCGGCAGCGGCCTCACCGGACCCGAGGCGGCGAACGCCGCCCTCGACGAGCAGGTGGCCTGCCTCATCGCTCAGCAGCCGAACTTCTTCGGGGGGATCGAGCCGATGGCCGAGCTGGCTCGCGCGGCCCACGGCGTTGGCGCCCAGCTGGTTGCGGTGGTGGAGCCGATCTCACTCGCAGTCCTGGCTCCGCCGGGAGCCTATGACGCCGACATCGTGGCCGCCGAGGGACAGCCGCTCGGGATCCCGGTCTCGTTCGGTGGCCCGTACCTCGGAATCATGGCGGCGCGCATGGCGTCGGTGCGCCAGATGCCCGGACGCCTCGTGGGCGCCACACGGGACGCGGCGGGCCGGCGTGGCTACGTGCTCACCCTCCAGGCCCGCGAGCAACACATCCGGCGCGAGCGGGCCGCGAGCAACATCTGCACGAACCAGGCCCTGTGCGCCCTCGCGGCGACCGCCTACCTGACCTCGGTCGGGCCCGATGGACTCCGGGAGGTCGCCGAGCTGTCGATGACCCAGGCCCGCCACCTCGCGACGACGATCGAGGAGGCGGGACTCGGTGAGCGGCGCTTCGGCGCCCCCTATTTCGCCGAGGTCGCCAT
>CAWINH010000004.1:0-121911 GCA_963837425.1 uncultured Chloroflexia bacterium | reverse complement strand
GAAGTTGTGGAGGAAGCTGACCGCGGTCAGCGCCACGGCATCGGCCTCGTAGAAGACCGAGTGGTTGTCGAGCAGCCACTGCTGGTATCCGCCCACCTGGACCGATGGGTGGAGCACGCGCCGCACCTGCTTGCCGACGTAGAGCTCCACGCAGTTGTCCGCGTTTGACGGACCGATGTTGGCGCCGCTCCACTGCTTGAGCTCCACCACGACCGCGTTCTCGGCGCTCGTCGCGGCGTGGCCGGTGAGCATGGCGTCCAGGCGGCGGCTGGTGTTGCCGAGCTGGTACTCGAGGATGACGCCGTGGTCGTTCAGCTCGGCCTGGTCGACGAGGAGGGCCAGCGCGATGAGGGAGTTCTGCCAGCTCGCCACCTCGCTCGGGCGCCGGCTTGTGCCCGATCTGGGTCGTGTACTCGGCGCGCAGCTTCTCCGCGATCCGGTGCTGTCTGCGCATCGGCCCTGAATTGCTCGGTGGTCCCGGCGTAAAGCTTCATTCGCTCAGGCGTCCGGTCATGTTGATCCACGCAACGAACGAGACGATGCCTGCGACGCCGAATGCCACGAGCGAGAGGATGAACGCCTCGTGGGTGACGCCCTGGCTGACCTGGTAGGCGCCCCAGCCAACGTTGATGACGGCCCAGATCACCCCGCCGAGCAGCCGCTGCTTCGTTGGCGACAGGATTGCGCGGGCGCCGATGTACACGGTGATCGCGGCGGCGATGCCGTTGAACAGTGCCAGGCTGGTTGCGTCGGCTGAGTCCGCGAACCCAAGCGATCCGTACTGCAGCTGAAGGAACGCAAGGTACGCAATCGCGGCCGCCCCGATGAGCCAGGCGATGCCCGCGATCATCGGCAGCTGGCTCGTCGCTCGCTCAGCCGCAGCTGTCCCTGCCATCGGTGGCGGCGGCGCTGGCTGCGTCGACCCTGTAGCGCCAGTCCGGATACGCACAAAGTCGAACCCGCAATTGGCACAGAAGCGGAGTTCGCCTTGCCGCTGGTGTCCGCACTCGGGGCAGAAGCCTGATGCCACCTACTCCTCCAACGCCTTCACGGCCTGGTCGACGTCGGCGGTGGCGGCGGCCCATTTACTTTGAAGCTCCGACGTAATCGACTCGTTCGTGCAATTGACGTCGGCAACGCAGTCATTCCAGGTGTTGTAGGCATCGAGATAGGCGTTCAACGCGTTCTCGGCAGGAACTGCCACCCGTTGCAAGCAGCCGGCGCTGATCTTGTCGACCTCGATCCGATCGTACGCAACCTTCACGTCGCCGACCTTCTGGCTGTAGCTCTGGAAGTTCAGCCCAACGCCGAGACGTGAGTCGAGATCTCGCAAGGCGTCGACCAGGTCGGTCACCGTGCTCGGGCAATTCAGCGGAACGATTGCCGGTCGTGCACTGGCCAGAGTCGCGCCGGAGCTGGCCAGATCGTTGTTTACGTTATTGAGGATCTGGTCTGCTTCGCCGCGGAGCACGACGAAACCACCAATCAAGAGGGCGGCGACGGCCACGACGGCGCCGGCAATCCACACGGCGCGGCCGGGGCGGGAGGATGGTCGCGGCTCCTGTCCTGCTGCTTCCGGCGTGGTCTGCGCCTCACCTGCGGCAGCACGCCAGAAATCGAAGCCGCAATGGGGGCAGTGGCGAGTTGCGGAATGGCGCGTGTTTCCGCATTGCGGACAGAAGCCGCCGGTCACGACACGTGTCGACGACGGCCTGATGCGAGCGCGGGTGCGAACTCGGGCACTGGCGTCACCCCCGGTGAGGAGCGCGGGCAGTTGCGCTTGCGGGCAAGCGTAGCATCGGGCACAACTAGGATTCGACCTTCCGGTCTAGACGGAGGGGCCAGGTGCGGTATTGGATCGGGATCACGGACTGGGATTGGTTCGGGTTCCTGCGTGATCGGCAGCCGCTCGACGAGGTCAACTTCTGGCAGCCGAGCGGGACTCGACGACCGGTCGAACTCGAGCCGGGCGCGCCGTTCCTCTTCAAGCTCCACGCATCGCACGGTGGCGCAATCGTGGGTGGCGGGTTCTTCGCGCATTACACGGCGCTGCCGGCGATCCTCGCCTGGGAGACGTTCGGCGAGGAGAACGGTGCGGCGTCGCGGGAGGAGATGCTGGCTCGTATCGGCCGGTATCGGCACCGGAAAATCGATGCCTACGCTGACCAGGTCGGGTGCCTGGTGCTGGTGCAGCCGTTCTTCCTCGCGGAGCGGGACTGGATCCCGCGCCCGCAGGCTGGGCGCCGAACATCGTCCAGGGGAAGAGGTACGACACTGAGGTCGGTGTCGGTCGAGAGGTCTGGCTGCGGGTACAGGCTCTGCTGGGGCGGCCGCACCACAGACAGAGCACGCGATCGCAGAGGGACCGATATGGCCAGCCGATCCTCGTAGCGCCGCGGCTTGGCCAGGGTGCGTTTCGCGTCGAGGTGCTCGACGCCTACCAGCGTCGGTGCGCGATCACGGGCGAACGCACGCTCCCGTGCTCGATGCCGCACACGTTCGCCCGTACGCGGCGATGGGTCCACATCGAGTCGAGAACGGCCTGCTGCTGCGGAAGGACCTCCACGCCCTGTTCGATGCCGGCTATGTCACCGTCACGCCATCGTTTGACTTTCGCGTAAGCCGGCGGATCCGCGAGGAGTGGGAGAACGGCCGCGACTATTACGCGATGGATGGCGCTGCGCTCCGGCTGCCATTGCCCCGAACGCGCCACCGTCGCGCGAATATCTCGAATGGCACGGCGACACCGTGTTCCGCGGCTGATGTTCGATCTGGAGTTGGATCGGCGCGTGCGACTGGCGGCGTTCCAGTGGCTTCGCGCGCAGGTCGAGGTGCATGGCGAGGTGCTGCCACGGAGGCTGCTGGCAGCGGGTTCACCTTCGACGGCGTACGGGTCCCGCTCTTGGGTCCGCAAGGAATCTTCAAGCCGGCCATCCTGCGGAGCGCGCCGCTCTGATCACCACAGTCCCGCACGGGCCATATGCAGACAGCATGGCCTCGGGTTGCTCGCTATGCGTACCGTGGAACGAACGCGGACCATACGGACAACCGCGGCTTGCGAACCGCCATGGCCAACCGTCTGCCGCTCATCTACTTCTACGGCCTGGCGCCTGGCAAGTACATGCCGGTCTGGCCGGTGTTCATCGTCGGGGATCGTCGCCAGGATCTCTTCTTTGATGTCGCGGTGGATGACGAGCAGCTTGTCGCATCAGTGGCGCCGGTGGCGAGCATCTCGGAGGAGCGCGATGAATCCGCCGGGCCTATGTGACCTCCGTCGTGCGACGCCGGCTGCACCAGCAGGCATTCCGCGAGCGGGTGCTTGAGGCATATCGGACGCAGTGCGCGCTTTGCCGCCTCCGCCATGAGGAGTTACTCGACGCTGCCCACATCACCGCCGACGCGCTGCCCGAGGGCGAGCCGGTCATCTCGAACGGGCTCTCGCTCTGCAAGCTGCACCATGCCGCGTTTGATCGGCACTTCCTTGCCGTAAGGCCGGACTACCGCATTGAGATCCGCCAGTCAGTCCTGGACGAAAAGGATGGCCCGATGCTGCTCCACGGTCTCAAGGAAATGCACGGTTCCCAGATTCTGCTGCCGCGCGCAACGACACTGCGCCCCGATCGTGAGCGTCTCCGAGAGCGCTATGCCGCGTTCAGGCAGCTCCCATGACAGATGCACCGCGCGTCCAGATGGAAGCGGGCTCGTCCGACGTTTTGTGACGCCCGAACCAGGTGGTGGAATGGGATGAGCAGAATGCTCCGCTGCCCCGCGGTCGCCTTGACTTGCCCGCGAGCCTCGACTGATCCTGTGGCGTGGATTACCTGCGGCGGCTTGTCTCGGCCTACGGATTCGGCCGACCCTGGGTCGACCTGCGGTCGCACGACGAACGCCTCACCGAGCCCGCGGCCGTCACCGTGGACGGCGTGACGGCTGAGGTGCGCGCCACGATGACCTGGCAGGTGACGAACGAGGAGGTCGCGAGGGCGATGGCTCCCGTTCTGTCCCGCTTTACCCCCGTCCTGATGCGCACGGCCATCAGAGCTGTCGTGTCGCGTAAGGCCTGGGCGGATCTCCTTCTTGAACGTGAGCGACTCGTCGAGGACATTCGCGCCGAGTTCGCCCAGGTCGAGAAGAAGTGGGGCATCACAGTCCGGTCGTTCGAGATCCTCGAAATCGAGCGCCGACCGGACCGGATTCCTGAAGACGTGGCTGGCCAGCAAGGACAATGAAGTCGAGGAGCGGTTGGCGGTCGCGCCACCCAGGGCACCGGTGACCTGGACGGCTCTCTGACGAAGGTCGAGAACACCTCTGCATCGGCCGGGGTCGGGTCTGCAACCTCCGCTGCCTCGGCCTCATTCAGACGAGGAGCAGTCCGCTCGCGATGGAGAGGACTCCCGGCCCGGCGACCGTCTTCACGTCCATGTTGAGGAGCCCACGTTTGCAGCCTTGAAGCTCAACGAGCCCAATCCGATCGCGACGCCCACCGCGCCGATGAATTCCCGAACGAGCGTTACATCGGCGACGAGCTTGTCGACCGTGTCAGGCGCCTGGCCAATGGCCCAGTGCGCGATGAACATCAAGACGACACCTATGACGATGCCGACGACCCAACCTGGCCACTGTGACATGGTTCTCTCCTCCGCTTACCGAATCGCGCTGGTGTTGCCGAGCTGGTACTCGAGGATGACGCCGTGGTCGTTCAGCTCCGCCTGGTCGACGAGGAGGGCCAGCGCGGTGAGGGAGTTCTGCCAGCTCGCGACCTCGCTCGCCGGCGGTCGGTGCCCGATCTGGGTGGTGTACTCGGCGCGCAGCTTTTCCGCGATCCGGTGCTGCTGCGCATCGGCCCTGAATTGCTCGGTGGTCCCGGCGTAGAGCTTCATTGCGCGTCGGGGTCGCTCATGGCAGGAGCTCCTCGCGCGCGGCGGCGGCGAAATCCGGTGCCAAGCCTTCGAGCGCTTGCAGAAGCTCGGGAACCGTTTGAGGCGGGCGGTTCCTGTCCTCCTCCATGGCAGCGAGCACCTGCATCACCGTTTCTCGATCGAGAGTCAGCTGGTTCAACAGGAACGAGTCAAGGTCCTGGACGTCGATGTGCAGTGGAGCCAATGCCGCACTTGGGAAGTGGCGGACGTTGCGCGTGACGATCGCATCCGCTCTTCCGGCAAGCGCTGCGGCAACGACATGCTGGTCTCCGGCATCCACCTCGGTCGGCACGCTCGAGAGGTGGGTTTCAATCTCCTCGGCCATGGCCTCCGGGAAGGCGGCCTCCATGGATCGAATGCGGTATTCGACTCGGTCCGGGGGTACACCGCGGTCGATCAAGCTCTTGCAGAGTTCATCCAGGATCCCTCTGCTCCATACGATTCGGAACAACCGCCGCTCGCCGAGGCGCATCAGCAGATCGCACGTGATCATGCGGATGCAGCACATCGGCATCGAGTACAGCGGCGTAGGCCATCGGTCAATCCGCGTAGATCCCAAGCTCGTCTGCGTCGTTGCTCAACTCACGGAAGATCGCACGCCGTTCCTCTGAGCGCTTGCGGCGGTAGGCAAGGACGTCTTTGACACGAAGCCTGCGGTGCGTACCCACCATCTCGAACGGAAGATCGCGATTCTCGAGGAGACGGATGAGATAAGGCCGGGACATGTTCAGCATCTCTGCCGCCTGCTGCGTGGTCAGCAGACGGCCGATCGGAACGAGGGATACGCGATTGCCGCGCAGCAATTCATGGACCCCTTGTTCGAGAAGGGCGAGAAGCGACTCGGGCAGGTCGAGTTGCTCGCCAGTCGAGGTCGTCAGCGCCAGCCTGCCACTCTTCAGCTCTTCCTCAATCTCGCGCAGGGCCGGATCTTCACGACGCTTGGCGGCGATCGGCTCGCGTGTCAACGTGGCGGTCATCGGGGCCATCTCCTGGTGTGTTCCACTGCCCGCACAGTATGTCATAAACGCAACAAACGCAACTAGTACTGTTGGTCGTCATGCGGTCGCTTCGGAGACTGCCTCCGTGAGGAGGACGACTGCTTCGGAGTGGCGCTCCTGGGCGACGAGGAGCTCGGCCCACTCCTTGAGAACGACGCGCAGCCGTGCGGGAGAGTGCTGAGCGCGGAGGACGGTTGCCGCGCCCGCGAAATCGGCCTCGGCGGCGGGGGAGTCGTTTGATTGGCGGTGGGCGCGGGCGCGAGTGAGGAGCGCATCGGCCTGGACCCTTGGGTAGTCGATGCTGGTGCCGAGGTCCAGGGCTTCGGTGGCGAGGCGGATGGCTTCGGTCGTTTCGCCGGAGCCCATGGCGATGCGGGCCCGGGTGTCGAGCACGTGGGCGCGCATCCGGTCGTCGCCGAGCCGCTCGACGTCGCGCTGGGCCTGGGTCGCGAAGGCGCGTGCGCGCGCCGAGTTGCCCAGCTCGAGGTGGGTGAGCGCCAGCGAGTTGCGGAGCGAGGCGACGTCGCGCTCGGCATCGGCCGCCTGGTAGAGGGTGAGCGCCGCGGATCCGGAGCGCAGCGCCGCCTCGTGGTCACCGGCCTGCGCAGCCGCCTGCGCAAGCGAGAACAGGAAGGTCGCCCGACGCCGATCGTCGAGGACGTCCGCCAGGTGCCGCCCTTCCTCGAGGTAGGACAGCGCCTGGCGGTATCGACCTTCCACCCCATCAATGTTGGCCAACGCGGTCAGCAGGCGGAGGTGGAAATCCGCCTGGACCGATAGCCCGGCCCGGACCTCAGCGAGCACCTGCTGGATCAGGCCCCGCGCTTCATCGGTGTTGTCGAGCTGGTAGTGGGCGTACGCCAGCCAGTAGGTCGCGTATGCGGCATCCATCCGGCGATCGGCGCCCGCCAGGATCGGGCGGGCGGCCGAGGCATCCGCCAGAGCATCTCCTCCCCGGTGGAGGTAGCAGTACGCCTCGGCACGCCCCCGCAGCACCAACGCTCGTTCGACCTCGGGCAGGGGCCGATCCAGGAGGTTGGTGTACGCATCGACCGCAGCGGGGTACTGCGCGGAGGCGAGGAGCAGATCCGCCTCCATCCGCTCCCAGGCCGGCAGCTCGTCGCGCACGAACGCGTCGACCGGCATGTTGAGCCGCTGCGCCAGGTACCCGAGTGCGGCCATGGAGGCGCGGGTCGCCCCCTTCTCGAGGGCGCTGATGTAGCTCGCCGTGTAGCGGTCCCCGGCGAGCTGCACCTGGGTCCACCCGCGACGGCGCCGCGCCTCGCGGATCCGGTTCCCCGGCAGGGGATCAATCGGCGCTTTCCGTGTCCCGGTCTCGGCCTTCGTCCGCATCCTGGCGAGAGTGTAGCGGCTCGATATCAAGTTCGCGGGGGAATGGCTGTTGGCAAACATGAGAAATACATGACGCAAGCGGCGGTCGCGTCAGAGGAGCTCCAGTCGAAGAACTCATGCCAGAAGGTCAGCCAATCCTGTGGAGCGCACCATCTCGCTGCGGCGGGTGCGCGGCACGCGGCAATTCGCCTGCCGGCGCTGATAATCTTGGCAACCCGGGCACTCAGCGGCGAGCGCTCACCATGCAACCCGGGCAGAAGGAGGAAGGGCAACCATGGAAGGACTCTGGTCGCCGAACATGTGGGGCACGCCTGTCGGATTGGGCCTGGTCGTTTTCCTGGCGGGGATCGGGACTGGCGTGTTCTTCTGGGGCCTGAGCAAGATCTCCAGGAACAAGGAGTAGCAGCACCGATCCGCCGCCGGCGGAGAATGCGTCACGACTTCAGCTTTGGAGGTCGGGATCTCGACCTTCTCGGCATACTTTCAGAAGGGGAGCGGAACCTTCGGCAGGCGTGGCCGTCGAGGTCGTTCGCGGATGAGCGACACGCGCGGGCCGCGCGCCTTCTACGAGGCAGCCAGCCTGCTGACCGAGATCTACGACGCGCCGGCGGCGGGCATCATCTCGGATCCCGGGCGAAGGCGACCGGGCGGTAGGCCCCGACGTGCCACCGACTTGTCATGCGCGTGTGTGGGGAGCGCTATCCAGCTCCAGCCGCCCGGGTGGGCTCCCGCGGGGCGTCATCCACGCTCGAATGGAGGCCGATGCAGGCGCTGTAGCCGCCGCCAAGGCGCTTAGCGCTCCTGGTGTGCGCGCTTGAGCCTTCGATCGCGCTTTCAGGGCACCGACTTGTCATGTGCGCCCGTGGGGAGCGCTATCCAGCTCCGGCTGCCTGGGCGGGGTGGAAGGGCCACTTGCAACGCTCGAGCCGAGGCCGATGCTTGGTTCGGACGGGATGGCCGGAGTCGGAGCCGATCCCGCGCAGGCGGCCAACGCCAGCCCCAGCAGAATGATCGCCCCGCGCCCCCGCATGTCCGCAGCATACGCCTGGCTTGGACGACCACCTCGCCGCCTCGCGGCTAGTCCCCGCCGCGCACCTCGGAGGTCGACGCTCGCGACCGGTACGTCCCGGTCGAACGTCCATCCCAACGTGTAGAGCCTGCCTTCCGCCGGGCATTCGGCGGCCGATGAGGTTGGCGTCCCTCGGTAAAGATCGATCCGCAGACGATCGTCCACGGCGGAGAGCGTTACCGAGCGATCGTAGAGGCAGACCCCCGTGAACCAGACCAGGACGAGCTGGTTCATGGTCCCGACCGGGTTGAAGAGCCGGGTGCGGAGAGGATCCTCGTTGGATGGCGATTCGCGTGCGCTCGTCGGGTTGAAGCCGTACGACAGCATCCAGCCGGTCTCGTCTCGAACCTGGACGTGTTCGTCTGGGGTTGGCAGCACGGACGACGAGGCGGATGTCACGCACGCGGCCAGCACCAGCGCCAGCAGCACAACGATCCCGCGCCCCCACATGTGCCCAATCTACGCCGTCGCCGAGGTCGCCACCAGCGGGAAGCGGGTGGCACCGGTTGACGGATCGGCTACAATGTGAGGCATGGTAGCCAGCGAGACACGGGACTCGCTCACGGAGCTGCGGCGGGGCGTCCTGGAGTTCTGCGTGCTGGCAATCCTGCAGACGGGGGAGTCGTACGGATTCGACATCGTGCGGGAGCTGTCGGCCGGACAGCTGCTGACCAGTGAGGGAACGATCTACCCGCTCCTCTCGCGGCTCCGCGGCCAGGAATGGGTGACGACCACCTGGCGGGAGTCCGTGGCCGGTCCGCCACGTCGCTACTACCGAATCACCGACCGAGGCAAGCGGGCGCTGGGCGCCTTCGAAGCCGACTGGGTTCGATTCCGCAGCGCCGTCGATGATCTTCTCGATCCGGCGGCGAGAGGAGGGGTTGGCCATGGGGCCTGACGCACTGGTCAGCGACTATCTCGGCCGCCTCGAGGCGGCGGCCTGGCCGCTGAGTGACGACCGCCGCCGGGAGCTGCTCGGCGAGGTCCGCGAGCACATCGATGCCGCGCTGACCGATGCCGGCCACACAGACGAGGTGACCGTCCGCAACCTCCTCGAGCGGCTCGGGCGACCCGAGGAGATCGTCGCCGCCGAGGTCCAGGGCGAGGGGCGGACTGTCCTGCCTCCTGGCGCCGGGGTCGGCACCGCGGATCGGCGGGCCATCGGAGCGGTCGAGATCGTCGCGCTGCTGCTCCTCACCGTGGGAGCGTTCCTGCTGCCGGTCATCGGCCCCCTGCTTGGGCTCGTCTTCGTCTGGGTCTCGACGGTGTGGACCACGCGAGAGAAGGCGTTCGCCTCGTTCGTCGTTGTTCTCCTGCTCCTCGTTCCGGTGGTGTTGTTGCTTGGCGTCAGCGTGAAATCGGGCTAGGAGGAGGTACTTGATGGACAATATCGCCCTGGGCTTCTTCTTCATCCCGCTCGCGGGGCTTGCCGCAGCGGCGTTCCTCGTCTTCGTCCTCGTCCGCCGGCGGCGCTGAATCGAGGAACCGGCACAGTGCCCCTGACGAAGCCCCAGGGACCGCCGTACGACATGCTCGTGGTCGGCGTGCTGGATGGCGGGAGCACCCTGATCGAGGCAGGATTCGCCGACCAGATCCCCGTCAAAGCCCCGTAGGCACCACGTCCGGGTCGTCTGCGCGAGGTCTGTGCCGTGCCTGTAGTCCCTGTACCACGGTCGACGAGTCTCGGCTCGTTCGGGCAACCACCCGTGACGGGTCAGGGAACGGCGAACGAAAAGGTGTCGATAACGCCCTGGGCGGCAGCGTTCCAGTCAGCCTCGTTGCTGCCGCCGTCCGTCGTATCGCTGACCAGGATCGCCAGGATCCGCTCGTTCACGTCAAACAGCTCGAGGCGGTAGGTAATGCCGGCAAACGCCCCCGCCGAAAACTCCGACGGAGGGAGCCCGATGGCGACCTCAACGAACCGATCGATGCCAGCGCCCGGATCGCTGCACACGTCGGTCGCGTCGGCTCCCAGCGCGACGTCGACGAGGCTCCCGGTCAAGCCCGAGACCGTGACGGGCTGCGGATCGGAGGCGTCGAGCGCGGGATGGCTGGCGATCCAAGTGAGGTATCCGGCAACGCCGGGCCCGACGCCGGGATCGGGCTGGCTCGAGCAGTCCTTGAGGGGCGCCGCGATCGAGGTGTAGATGCCGAGGTAGTCGCTCGTCCCCGGGTCGACGCCGGCGTGGGTGGCGCCCGGGGGCAACAGCACCACCTGACCGGGGAGATCCTCGATGTTCGCCCAGCCGCCGGGCACGGCATAGGTCAGCATCGGCTCAAACACCTGGGTGGTGTACGTGCCCGCCTCGAGAGGGCCAAGGCACTTGTTCGCCGAACCGATGGGCGCGTCCGGGCAACGGGACGCCGTCGGCGATGCAGCCACCGAGGGCGAGAGGCTGGCTGACGGCGGCTCGGCGGTGGACGACGGTTGTGGCGATCCGCTGCCGGCGCCGCAGGCGGCCAGCACCAGGAGGCACGCCACTGCAGTCAGGTTCCGAAGCATGGTCATCTCTCCTTCAACGGATCGCTCAGGGACTGGATGGCTGCCAGTAGGCGGTTTCGAGCCTGTCGTTGGCCTGCGCCGAGGGGAAGACGCAGACCCGGCAGCCTGCTGCCGTCAGCTCAGCGAGGGAGGTGCGCAGGCGGGCCTGATTGCCGCCGTCGGCATGGGCGATCCAGGCCGTGGGTGCGGGGCCGCCGGCCTGCCGGATGAAGGCCACGCGTCCATCCGCGGTCCAGTTCGGCCAGGCCGAGATCGCGTCATTGGTCAGGGCCTTCACGGAGCTGCCGCCCAGGTCGATGGTCCACACGTCGGCGTTCGCCACGATCTGATCCGCCGAGCCCGTGAAGACAAGGAGCGAACCGTCGGGAGACCAGCCGGGGTCGAAGGCGCTGAAGCCGATGGGCGTCACGCGGCGCAGGTTGCCGCCGTCCGGGTCCACCACGTAGATCGCGGCGACCGTCCAGCTCGTCCCGGCCTCGGGTGACATCGTCTGCCGCGCAAAGGCGATCCGGTTCCCACCCGGCGACCAGCGGGGCGTTTCGTCGTCGCCTTGACAGGTGGAGACCTCGGAGCAGTGTTCCTGGGTTGGCGGGTTCGTGGTCCGGGTGCTGGCGAGCTCGGTTACGGTGCCGCTGCCGAGGTCCAGGACGGCGAGCACGGTGGCGTTCTCGTCGTTCGCGTAGCCACGGACGAATGCGACCTCGCTTCCATCGGGTGACAGGGCGAAGCCGTCGGCCAGGGTGCAGGGGAATGCGCACAGGAACTGCTCCCCCTCGGCGCAGGAGCTGTCCTTCGTGCAGGAATCGAAGATGGTGAAGGCTGCGAGCGGGGATCCGGTCGCATCGGCCAGGATCAGGCCGGTGCCACCCTGGAGGAGAAGCCTCGAGCCGTCAGCCGACCACCCCATCGGGACACCCAGAAGCTGGCGTGCGCGGCTACCGTCATTGACGGCCAGCCAGCCCGTGGTCGAGCAGCGGTGGAGGGGTGAGGCGGAGGTGCTGTCACCGCACGTGGTGACGGTGTAGGCGACGAGCCCGGTGGCGTGAGGCGCGGGGAGGCTCTGCGACTGAGCGGGTGACGCGCTCGCCTCGATGGCCAGGATGGACGGGGCCGGGTGCGGCGGCAGCAGCCCGCCCGCGACCAGGCCACCGATCAGCAGGCCGGTCAGCAGCACGGCGGCGAGCACGATCATCGCGTAGCGGACGAGCGCACTCTCCGGCTGCGCCGCGATCGTGCCGCCGGTGAGACGCACCTGCCAGGCGGGCCGCTGGCTGAGTGCTCGCGCGGCGGCAAGGGCCGCACCGACGCCCGCATCCCGGCCGTGGTGCGGGCCGGAGGCGATCCAGTCGACGAGGCGTGCGTCGTCGTCTCGGGTCATCGTGAGGACTCCACGGCTACGGGGGAACGCTGGTCATCGGGAGCGAGCGCAGCGCGCATGGCACGCGTCGCGTAATGGAGGCGGGAGTAGACCGTGCCGGTCGGAACGCCGACGATCGTGGCGATCTCCGGCGCCGAATACCCGAGGTAGTGCGCGAGCACCAGCACGATCCTGTGGTCCACGGCCAGCCCGCGGAACGCCCGCTCGAGCGCTTCGTGCTCCGCAAGCGCGGCGTAGTCATCCGTGCCCGCGGGCATCTCCGGTGGCAGCTCCTCGCTGTCGCGGAGCGCCCTTCGCAGGCCACGCGCATGGTCGCGGCTGGCGTTCACGAGGAGCCGATACAGCCAGGCCTCGAACCGATCCGGATCTCGGAGGCCGCGGAGGTCGCGCCAGCAGCGCACGATGGCGTCCTGGACGGCGTCCTCGGCCGCATCCGGGTCGCGGAGGATCCGGTAGGCCGATGCGAAGAGGCGATCGTAGGCGGCGCGGATCAGCTGCTCGAAAGCCGCCGGGTCTCCCTCCTGCGCCTGACGCACGAGATCCGATGTCATCGTCGCCCTGCCTCGATCCGCGCGACCACCTGTCGCGTTGATGAGTATGGCGCCCGCGGTGCCCGAATCCTTCACCCTGGCGCCTGGCGCGTGCTACGCGGAGAGGTCCTTGTCCTCCATCTCCCACGCGTGGTCGAGGGTGTGGTAGGCCGAGTGGCGGACGAGGAAGGCGAGCGTCCAGGACCGCATTGGCTTGACCTCTCCGGCGTTGTAGGCGTGCATCCCCGCCACGTACTCCTCCCGATACGGGGCGAGCGCCCCGGGCTCGAGCGCTCCGCCCTCGGGGAGGCGCAGCCCCACCTTCCGCGCGAAGTCCTCGCTCTCGACGCGGATGACGTGGCGGATGATCTCGTCGCGGCTCCGGCCGCCGCCGCGCGGCCCGCGGCGCATCTCTGCCGATACCCGAGCGGCCACGCCGTCGAAGAACGCCCAGGCTGCCCGCAGCAGCGTAACCCTCCGCTTGAGCACCGCCTCGTCCATCGGGTCCTGCTCGGTCGAGGATGGGGAGAACGAGATGCCCCAGAAATCGGTCGAGCCGGTGCCGACCTTGTCCTCGACGACCTCGAGCGGCCCGGCCGCATCGAACTCGTCGGCCATCTCTGCGAGATCCGCGATGGGCCGATAGCGCTCCCGGTAGGCCTCGAGCGTCGCAACGGCCTCGTCCGCGGTCTTCGCGCCGCGGCTCCAGCCAGGCCAGTCCAGGCTGAAGGCCACGACCCGCTTGCCCTTGGGCCCACGGTCGATGACGGTGCGCACGGCCATGCCCGCATTGTTGCATCCGCGCCCACCTAGAATCGGCCCATGCTCTTTCCCGAGACCGAGCGCGCACTGCGCCATCGCCTCGCCACCGGGCAGCGTGACGGACGCGCGCCGTCCATGGCGGGAGCGGTGGTGCGCGGTGGGGAGGGGGTGTGGACGCACGCGATCGAGACGACGACCGACACGCAGTTCCGCATCGGCTCATTGACGAAGACGTTCGTGGCCGTCCTCGTCATGCGCCTCCGCGACGAGGGCCGCCTGGGCCTCGATGACCGACTGGAAGACCACCTGGCCGATGCGCCGATCCGCGGGGTGACCATTGCCCAGCTGCTGTCCCACACCGCGGGGTTGGCCAGCGAGACGCCGGCGCCGTGGTGGGAGCGCACGCCCGGCGAGGTGCGGCCCGAGCTGGCGGACATCATCGATCCGGAGCTCAAGCATTCGCCCGGGCAGCGGTTCCACTACTCGAACCCCGGCTTCGGGCTGCTCGGTGCCGTGGTGGAGTGCCTTCGCGGCGAACCGTGGCGGGACGTCCTGCAACGAGAGGTTCTTGACCCGCTGGAGATGGCGCGCACCTCGTACCTGCCCGTTCCCCCGCACGCGCAGGGCACCGCCGTCCATCCCTGGGCGGACGTGGTCCAGACCGAGATCGTCCAGGAGACCGGCCGGATGGCGCCCGCCGGCCAGCTGTGGTCGACCGTCGAGGACCTGTGCCGCTTCGCCAGCCTGCTTGCGGGCGGAGCCGATGGCGTCCTCCCGGCCGATACCGTGGCCGAAATGCGCACCCCGCGCTCGGCGCCAGAGACCGAGAACTGGGAGTCGAGCTACGGGCTGGGGATGCAGATCCTGCGGGCCCCGCAGCGCGTGCTCGCCGGGCACACCGGCTCGATGCCGGGCTTCCTGTGCGCCCTGTGGGTCAGCGTCCAGGACGACGCCGGCGCGGTCGTCCTGGCCAACACGACGAGCGGACTCCCGATCGGCGGGCTGGCCGCCGAGCTGGTGGGCATCGTGGCCGATCGGGAGCCGCGGATCCCGGCCCCCTGGCGACCGATGCCTGAGCTCGACGCAGAGCTCCTCGAGCTCGTGGGCCCCTGGTACTGGGGACCCGCCGGCTACTCGCTCACGCTCGAGGCGGACCGCTACTTCGCGCTGCGCCCGCTGCCGGCGGCCGGCAGCCGCAACGCGCAGTTCCGCCCGGCGGACGACGGGACCTGGATCGGCCTGGACGGCTACTTCGCGGGCGAGACCCTGCGGCCCGTGCATGATGCCGCCGGGCGGTTGACCCACCTCGACATCGGCTCATTCGTCTTCACCCGCGAGCCGTACGATCCCGATGCGCCGATCCCGGGCGGCCTCGACCCTGAGGGCTGGCGACCCGGGTAGGAATGGCGTCCACCCGTCAACCGCGCTTCCCCGGAGCGTTATCCACGTCCATGGGG
Source organism: uncultured Chloroflexia bacterium (assembly GCA_963837425.1). Lineage (GTDB taxonomy): Bacteria > Chloroflexota > Limnocylindria > QHBO01 > QHBO01 > CAWINH01. Next base: position 106,942 of record CAWINH010000004.1, on the reverse strand, counting down.
TCGGGGAGCGTCGGATTGAGCTCGCCCCACGCTCAGCGGCGCAGCCGTCAGCGCCCGGCGGCCACCACCGAGCACCTTTAGGTGCCGGTCATGCGCGGTTGAGCAGTCAGGGGGCCGAGAGCGTCCCGCCTATGGCGTCCACCCGTCAACCGCGCTTCCCCGGAGCGTTATCCGCGTCCATGGGGTCGGGGAGCGTCGGATTGAGCTCGCCCCACGCTCAGCGGCGCAGCCGTCAGCGCCCGGCGGCCACCACCGAGCGCGTTTGGGTGCCGGTCATGCGCGGCTGAGCAGTCAGCGGGCCGAGAGCGCGTTTAGGTGCCGGTCATGCGCGGTTGAGCAGTCAGCGGGCCGAGAGCGCGTTTAGGTGCCGGTCATGCGCGGTTGAGCAGTCGAGCGGGCCGCGAGCGCGAGACGCGAGCGCGGGCACGTGCGGTTGAGGCGCTACCCGAGCTCGGGGCGCCGAGACCTCACGATCCAGAGCGCCGCGCCGGAGACCAGGACGCTGAGAACGAGCAGCGCGCCGATTTCACGGGCGACGAAGACCGGATAGAGCTCGGGCGGGGTCGCGAGGTAGAGCTGGCTCATGCCGGGTGGGATTCCGCTCCCCTGCGGCCCGAACACGTCGGGGTACTCGCGGTACGCCTCGTCGAAGGTCACCACCGCCCCGGTCGAGTCGTCCCGGAAGGCCGAGTCGTAGATGAGTACGCCGGCAAAGTCGTAGGCATTCGCCGGGACCCAGGCCGCCTCGGCGCGCATGAGCTGGTCGCGGCCGAGCGTGAGGGCCACGAGGACGGCAATGGCCAGTACGCCGGTCATGATGATCGCGGGCAGCATCCGGCCCATCGCCAGACCAGTCAGCGTGCCGATGCAGAAGATCGCCACGCCGCGCGCCGCGACGAGCGGCCCGTGCATGGCGAAGAACGGGAAGCCCAGCCTGCCCGGGGGCGTGGCCCGGATCAGCCCCTCGCTCGCCTGGCCCACGAGCAGCAGCGCGACGGCGATCGCGACGAGGAGCGGCGCCGCCCGCCACGTGAGCCAGCGAATGCGGGACAGCGAGAGCGACCAGGCGATGGATGCGGTGCGCTTCTCGATCTCGCGCGACACGAGCGGGGCGCCGAGCAGGATGCCGACGATGAACGGCAACACGGTGGTTGCGCCCTCGAGGGTGGGACCGACGCCGGTCAGGAAGTTGCCCCACTCCGTCAGCGATTGGCACGACGCCGCGCGTGAGGCCGTGGCGTAGCAGTCCTGGAGCCCGGCATTGGTCACCGACGTCTGCCAAGCGACGACGCCGACGAGTGCGGCGAACAGGAGCGACCCGCCGATCAGGGCTGCGACCTCCCATCGGCCTAGGCGCCACCCCAGACGCAGGAAGGTCATCACTCCGGCCGCCTGCGCCCGACGACGAAGGCGCCAAACGCCCCGACGCCGATGATGGCGGCGCCGAGCACCGCGGTTTCACGAATGAGCACCTCGGGGTATCGGCTGGCTGCAATGCCAATGAAGACCTCCCGGGGCAACGTGGACGGGTCCGGCGGAGCCTCCGGGCTGGCCTCGTTCGCCGCGTAGATCAGGTCCTCGGCGGCCTGGTTGTCGATGAGCTCTCCGTTCGGCAGGCGGAACCGCAGGTCGGTGTTGAGGTTCCCGACTGCGCCGGAGATCACCGACTCGGCGGCGGTCAGCTCAGTCGACGGGACCCAGTGGGGCAGGGCCATGGCGAGGACCGCCGACACGGCCAGCGATAAGCCGATGCCGACGATGAGCGCGGGCAGGACGCGGCCGAGCACCGCGCCGATCGCCACGCCCGAGACGAGGATCAGGACGGTGCGCATGACGAGCGGCAGGCCGCGAGCCTCGTACTGCACGAAACCGATGTCGCTGTTCGGGAAGTAGGCGCGCGCCATCTGATCGGACGCCACGGCCAGGACGGTGATCGGGACGAGCGACAGCAGGAGCAATGGGGCGAGGCGCCAGGTCAGCCAGCGGAGCCGCGAGCCGGCGAGCGACCAGGCAATGGGCGCCGTCCGCTGCTCCACCTCGCGCGCGACAACGGGCACGCCCAGGAAGAGCCCGGCCAGGTACGGCACGAAGCCCGTGACCATCTGGATGGTCTGCACCTTCTGCCCGTGCGAGTTCTGGAACGGGAAGACGAAGTCGCACGCCCGCGTGGCGGCGGCGGTTCCGCAGCCGGTGTGGAGCGAACGCATGTCCGCCGCCAGCCAGAACGCAGCAGCCGAGAGGCCCAGGCAGAGGATCGTGACGAAGGCGATGTCCCAGCGCTGGAGACGCAGAGCCAGGCGGAGCTGCCCGATCACGCGGCCGCGGCGGTCGATCGACCGGAGGCGAGGTACCCGAGCACGACCTCCTCGAGCGTGGCGGAGCGGTCGCCATCGCCGCGCACGAGGTAGATCCGCGAGCCGTCCCCCGCGGCAAATGAGCCGATGGCGTCGAGGCGCTCCTCTCCGCTGACGGCATGCCCCGCCAGGGCCGACGCGACCGTTTCGTGGAGCAGCACGCGACCAATCCCGAGCACGATCAGGCGGTCGCAGGCCTGTTCGACATCGGTGACGATGTGGCTGGACAGGAGGGCCGTGGCGCCGTCGTCACGGACCGCATTGGTCAGGACGTGGAGGAATTCGCGCCGGGCGAGCGGGTCGAGCGAGGCGAGCGGCTCGTCGAGCAGCAGGATCGGCGCCCGGGTGCCAAGCGCGAGGGCCAGTGCAACCTGTGCCTGCTGGCCGCCCGAGAGCGTTCGGGCCCCCCGTCCGACCGGAATGTCGAGCTGTCCGAGCCGCTGCTGCGCATAGGCGCGGTCGAAGCCCGGGCGCAGCTGAACGGCCAGGTCCAGGTGGTCGTCCACCGAGAGGCCGTCGTACAGGGACGGCGACTGGGGGATGTACCCGATTTGGGCCAGGGCGGCGGAGCGGTCGTGCCAGGGGTCGACGCCCATCACCCGGACCGACCCGCGCGTCGGCTTCTCGAACCCGACCCAGGTCTTGATCAGCGTCGACTTGCCCGCCGCATTCGGTCCGACCAGGGCCGTGATCCCGCCGGCGGGGAGCTCCAGGTCAATCCCTGCCAGCGCGGTCACGCCCCGCCGATAGCGCTTGGTCAGCTGCCGGGCCTCGAGGACCGCATCGGTCATTCGGGCGTCCCTCCCTCCGATGATGACGACGCAACCTCCGCGAGTCTGCGGGCCAATCTGCCCCCGCGCCCATCCTCGCCGCCCGTGGCGCGTCCCACTATCCGTGACTCCCCGGCTGCCCAATGCGTGATTCCACGTATCGCGTCCCGGCGCACATGACGGGGAACCTCTGCCTCACGCAGCGGTCGGTGGAGGTCCGAGCTGACGCCGGTAGCGCATCTCGAAGAGCGTGCCGGCGGGGCGCTCGTCGACCTTGCGACCAGTGTCAGCCGCCCATCCACAGCGCTCGTAGAAGCGACGCGCACGGTCATTGCGCTCGAGAACCCAGAGCGTTGCCTCCGTGAAGCCGGCACCGGCCATGTCGGCCTGCACCCGTTCGATCACCCGAAGGCCGATCCCGCGGCCGACAAAGTCCGGGTCAAGGTAGAGCGCTCCAAGCTCGGCGACACCTGCGCCAGCGTCTTCATCCTGGCCCGGTCCCCAGATCGCCATGCCGATGACCTGCGCCCCTCGGGCGGCAACCCACACCCGGCCGTCGGCGCCGGGGTCGTTGATGAGATCGCGGATCCGATCGGCTCGGTCCATGCGCTGCGCAACGACTTCGGCGATCAGCTCGGCCGGCAGCAGCCCACGGTACGTGGCCGGCCAGGATCGAGCGTGGACCTCGACGATGGCATCGACGTCGAGCGGCGTCGCGCGGCGGACCACCACGTCGTCGCTCATGACGCGACCTCCGCGCCGAAGCGGACCAGGCCCGGCCTCACCCGGAGTCCTCATCGGCTTCGGCTTCATCGGCTTCGGCTGCGATGAGGTCCGTCCCACACCTGCGGCCGCGCTCGCCCGCGAGCCAGCTGGCCAGCACGCCGCTGGCAATCCACCCGATGACGATGGCCGGCAGGATCCGGGCGGGTGCTATGAGTGGCATATGTCGTCGAAGGCCTCGCTCATCCAGTGCGCGGCACGGACGAGCAGCAGGAGCGGATTGGAGCAGTGGGAATCCCCCCAACTCAGGCCTCCCGGAAGCGGGTTTTCAGGCGTGCTGCGTGGCAGCGTAGCATCGGGAACCAAGCTGGGTGGCCGCATACAAAGCGGGGAGGCCGGCGGGTGAGGTCGGCGCAGGCGGCGTCAGTCTCCGAAGTCGCGGCGGCCCGCGAAGTGGTCGCTCGCCTCCGGTCGGGTGAGCTCATAGATCGCGAGCCGCTGTCCGCCGGGCACCACGAACGAGCAGATGGGGCCGTGGGGGATCTCGAGCTGGGCGCCACGCTGCCATCCCCGCGACTCGAGGTCGGCCATGGCGCCTGCCAGGTCCGCCACCCGATAGACGAGGACCGGGTGGTCCCCATCGAGATGCTCCGCCAGCAGGATCGCCGGCGGCGAGGACGTGAGCTCGAGCATCGCCACGCGGGTCCCCATGCCTTCGACGGCGAAGACAATGCGGGCGCCGAGGACATCGCTGAAGTAGCGGACGTCCGCCGCCGCGTCACGGCTCGGCATGTAGATGAAGTCGAGAGCCTCGAACGGTGGCGGTGTCGAGTCACCCATGGCCGGCCTCAGCCGAAGGAGGTCTCTTTCACGACGGTGCCGCCGCGGTCGAAGGTGCGCCAGGTACCGATCTGGCGACCCCAGTCGAACTCGCCGGCGCGCATGAGCGAGCCGTCGCGACGGTAGAAGGACCAGGCGCCGTGCATCTCGCCGTCGAGGTGGAAGCCGCTGGGCTTCACTCCGCCGTTGTCGTAGTGCTCGGTGTGCTCAATCGGCTCGCCCGGCGAACCCGCGTTTGGCATCTGGCGACTCTACACCTGGGCAGCGCGCGCAGGGGAAGGTGGCCCGGCGCCCGCGCCAGGCGCTCCGACGCTCCAACCGCGCTTCCGCGGAGCGTTATCCGCATTCATCGGCCTGGAGGGCGCCCAATCCGGCCAGCGCCACGCTCAGCGCCGCCGCCCTGCGCGCCACACCGACCCCACCGACCTCGCTAGGGTGCCGGTCATGCGCGGTTGAACAGTCGAGCGTCGCCGGGTGCGTGGACCAACCGGCGACGAGCGTTCGTGGCGGCCGACTCTCCAACCGCGCTTCCCCGGAGCGTTATCGGAGTCCGGGTGGCTGAGTGACGCCGGATCCCGCCTGCGCCACGCTCAGCGCCGCCGCCGCCGGAACCCCTTGAGCCTCGCCGACCTCGTTAAGGTGCCGGTCATGCGCGGTTGAACAGTCGACGTCGCTGCAGGCGTGGACCACGGGCGAGACGACGAGCGTGATCAGCTTGGCAGGGAGGCTGAAGCTACCCCCATCTCCTCCGCGAGATGCGGGCCGTCCAGGGTTGGCCCTATGAGGGTCGCCGATGCCTGGCTGGACTGCCAGAGCAGCCCGATGAAGAAGAGTCCCGGAATCTCGCTCACCCCGCGGCGCTGGCGCGGGATCCCCTGCGCGTCCGCGATCGGCGCGTTGATCCAGGAGTGGTCCATGGCGTAGCCGGTCGTCCACAGCACGGTCGAGATCCCCTCTGCGGCGAGGTCCAGTTCGGTCCGCTCCGGCGGGTCGTGGGCATATCGCTCGAAGGTCGCGGCCGGCGCGTCGATGCCGGCTCGCTGGATGTACGTGTCGATGAGCTCGCGCGCGAACTGGTCGAAGAATCCCTCCGAGCGGGCCAGCCGCACCCCGAGATCCGGAGCGATGGCCAGGCGCCCGCCGTCGATGCCCTGGATGTGGCCGAGGAGGGTCACCGGTGTCTCGGCCGCCATGCGCCGCAGGCTCACGTCGCGACCCCCGTGGTGGCCGGTGAGCTGCGGGGTTCCCATCAGCCGCATGGCCGGGTCCGGCAGCGTCTCCACGGTGGGCAGCGGGACGCCGTACTGGGCGCCGTCCAGCGCAAGGGCGCGCAGCCACCAGAAGAAGTCCCGGCCCCGATAGCGCCGCGGTGCCCATCCGTTGCTGCCCACCGCCAGGAAGACGCGGCGGCCGGCATCGGTCAGCTCCTCGGCGAGCTGGATTCCGGTCTGCCCAGCGCCCACCACCAGCACCGCTCCGGGCGGCAGGTGCGACTCATTGCGGTACTCGTGGGCGTGGAGCTGCTGGATGCTCGGTGGCAGGCCTGCCGCCATGGGAGGGACGCGTGGGGTGTGGTAGCTGCCGGTCGCAACGACGACCTGGTCCGCCTCCAGCTCCCCATCGCTCGTCTCGACCCGGAAGGCACCACCCGTCGCGCGGCGTGACGCGAAGGACCTCGGTTTCGAGCGCCACCGGTGCGCTGATCAGCGTTGCGAAATCGGCGACGCGCCGGACGATCTCGTCGCGCGGCATGAAGCCGTCCGGATCGGTCCCGTCATAGCGCTGGCCCAGGGTCGAGGTTATCCAGTTGGGGGTCACGAGGCGGAAGGCGTCCCAGCGGTCCTGCCAGCCACCGCCCAGGCTCGGTCGGCGATCCACGACGAGGTGGTCGCGCCCGGCTCGCGTCAACAGGTTGCTCATCGTCAGGCCAGCGTGGCCCGCTCCGACGATGAGGGTCGGGATATGGTTCGGCAAGGTCATGGCGGCACGCTACCCCGCGCCGCCCGGGACGGGAAGTTTCAATCTCGTACTTGGCGTCCGGCTTGGAGCAGATGGGAGAATCAGGTCCATGGGCGACTACTGCTCCTTCACGAAGGCGGTTGAGCATCTCGGCGACCGCTGGAGCTTCGTCATCATCCGCGAGATGCTGCTCCAGGGCCCGCGCACCTTCAGCGACCTGCTCGACGGCGCCTCGGGCATCAGCCGCTCGGTGCTCGCCTCGCGCCTGCGCAAGCTCCGCCGCCTTGGCCTCGTTGAAAGGGCCGATGCGGAGCCCGGTGGCCACGGGAGCTATCGGCTCACGTACGCCGGTCGCGAGCTGGCGCCGGTCCTGCAGGAGTTGCGCGGCTGGTCGGAACGCTTCGTTCCGGAGGATCCGGGCATGGTGGAGCTGGACCCGGACATCGTCGTTCGGTGGCTGGCGGACCGCGTCGACGTCGACCGGCTGCCGTCGCGGCCCGTCGTGCTGGACATCGCGGTGCAGGGCACGACGCGCCCGCGCTTCTGGCTCGTGATGGAGCACGGGGCCGAGCCGTCGCTGTGCATCCAGGACCCCGGACTCCCTGAGGATCGGTACGTCTACCTGGAGGCGGCCCTCGCCGGCCTCCTGCCGCTGGCCCGTGGCACCCGCGACTGGCGCTCGGCACTTGCCGATGGCTCGCTCCAGCTGTACGGCGATCCGCCGCTGATGGCACAGGCGCCGGACTGGTTCACGGCGCCGGTGCCCCAGTAGGCTGACGGTTCGCACGCATTCCCACTGCGTGATGCCGCTCCCGCGCTCTGGGTGCCGACGCTCTCTGGGTGCCGACGCGCTCTGGGTGCCGACGCTCCAATTCCTCAAGCGCGCTTCCCCGGAGCGTTATCCGGGTTCGAGGGGCTGAGAGGCCCCCAATCCTGCCCGCGCCACGCTCAGGATCGCCGCCCTGCGCGCCACGCCGACCCCACCGACCTCGTTAAGGCGCCGGTCATGCGCGGTTGAAGAGTCCGGCGTCGCTGCAGGCGTGGGCCGCTCCCCGCACCGTCGCGCCAGCGGGCCGCCCTCGGCGCTGCGCGACGTCGTTCATGCCATTGGGCTCTTGGCATCTCATCAGCCAGCCTCGAGGATCCACCCCAGGAGATGGCCGCGGGAGTGCGCCGCGGTCTCCATCAGGGAGGCCTTCAGATGCCCAGCGTGCAGGTTGTCTACGCCAGCCGACACGGCGGCACGGCCGGGATTGCCGAACGCATCGGCGAAACCCTGCGAAGCGCAGGCGCCGATGCCGTCGTCGTCGACGCGGCGACTCAGCCCGACCCCGCCGGTTTCGATGCGTATGTCATCGGGAGCGGCGTCTATATCGGAAGCTGGTTGAAAGAGGCGATCGAGTTCCTCGACCGCCACCAGTCGACGCTCGCGACGGAGCCGGTCTGGCTGTTCAGCAGCGGCCCGTTGCCGCATTCGTCGAAGACCGCCGAACAGGAGGATCCGTTGACGAGCGCCCTGGGTCCGGAGGACGGCCCCGGCAGTGGTGGCCGCAAGAAGATTGCTGCCCTGTCGGACGCGATCCATCCGCGCGACCACCGCGTCTTCCTTGGCGCCTTCGATCCGAATGATGCGCCGAAGTCGATGGGGGAACGGCTGGTTCGCATGATGCCCGGCGCGAAGAAGATCTTGCCGGCGGGCGATTACCGGGAGTGGGACGCGATCGAGGCCTGGGCCGGGGAGATCGGGCGGGAGCTGACCGAGAAGGTGCCCGTCGCCTGACGCGCGCTTGCTGGTGCGCGGCCTCGTGAGGCGAGCGGGGTTGTCGCCCTCCACAGGGGACGCCCGCCAGCCGCGCTTCTTCCGCTCGCGGCGGTTGCCGGTCTCGGGTCGGCCGCGTTCTGGGGGTATGCGATGGCGGAATCGAGCGGGGCCAACCGCCTCGCATTCGCCGTCCTCATCATCCCGGCCGTCGCCGGCAGTTTCCTGGCGCTGGCCGCGTTCCTCCTGCTCCGCCGGGAGCGGCCGGCGCGCGGCTAGCTCGACGTTGGCGCGGCGGAGGGCTCCGGCGGGAGCTGGAGTGACTGGATGATGCGGTGGATCTCGGCCAGCTCGGCGGTGCTGGCGTCGAAGTAGGACGCGTCGAGCACCACGGCGCTGTCCAGGACCTCGAACACGTAGACCTCGTCCGTCTGGCCGGGACCCGATTGCACCCTGGCGTCGCCGGGTCCGGCAGCCGATCCAGCTCCGGAACTCACCGCCGTCGCAGGTCGTGAGGTCGAGCGACTTCGGCACGCTCATGAACAGGCGGTGCGCATCGACGCCGGCGATCTGCACGGTGGCGTCCCGCGCCTGGCGCATCGGCTGGCCGGCGAGCGCCAAAACGAGGTCCGTGACGTCGGGCCCGACCTCGACATCGGTTCCGTCCCAGTGGCACGGGTCGGCGTAGACCGCGCTGGGGATCCAGACGGAGATCTCGAGCTCGCTGCCGTCGGAGGCGGTCCGGCGCGCCGACGATGCATTGGCCTCCCACCCGGGCGGCAGGGTCAGCGTCAGGGCGACCTGTGGATCGCCCACGGTGAAGAGGTGCTCCCCGCCGGCGGGGGTGGGGATGGGCGTGGGCGTCGGCTGCGGGGTCGCGGCGGCGGCCGCGTCGCCGCAGGCCGCCAGCACGACGACAGACAGCAACGCGCCGGCAATCGCGAGACGTCGGCTCCTGTCGCTCACATTTCCCTCTGTACGGTTCGGGCCGGCCCGAACATACGGGAAGTACGGTCCCAGACACCACCCGTACGTTCGAGGGGGCCATGCCGTGGGCCATGCACTCGACCTCGACCTGCGCGCGCCGAGGCCAGGGCTCGGGACAATCGGCCCGGCGGATGGGGCCGTTCGGCAGTGTGATCATCTCAGCGCGCAATGAGACAGTTCTGGCTGAGATGGTCACCCCGACGAGCAGAATCAGACGGCAGCCGATCGCGCGCCTCGAGCTCCCGGTCATCCCGTCGCCACGGCCCGGGCTCCGCGCCCCGGACGTCGCGCACCCGGCGGCCGTCGCAGCCCTCCTCGCGGACGCTACGCGCGCCGGCATCCTCGCCCTGCTCAAGGGCGGACCGCACTGCGTGTGTGAGATGGCCGCCGCGACTGGCGAGCGTGAGAACAACGTCAGCAACCACCTCGCGAGGCTGCGGGAGGCCGGTCTCGTCCGTGCCAGCCGGCACGGGGCCGATGCCCGCTGGGTGTACTACGAGCGCGACGAAGCCATGTGCGCGTCGGCGCTTGGCGAGCTCCGCGTTCTGCTTGCGCAGGAGCCTGGCCCATGACGACGGGTCACGTCGGGGTCCTGCGGCCCACGCGGATCCCGCTCTGGTTCGCGGCGGTCCTCGCCGGCGCGGGATGGCTCGTCGCCTGGTTCATCAACCTTCCGGCGGCCAACTGGCTCGCCTTCGACGTGCTGCGCCTGGAGCCCGGCACGCACCTCGGGGAGGCCGTCGCCTTCTTCGCGTACGACGTGCCAAAGGTGCTCCTGCTCCTTGGCGGCATCGTCACGGTCGTGACGTTCGTCCGCAGCTACTTTCCGCCGGAGCGGGTCCGGGCCGCCCTGGCTGGCCGTGGAACGCTGGCGGGGACGGTTGCGGCCGCCGGCTTCGGGGTCATCACCCCCTTCTGCAGCTGCTCGGCGGTGCCGCTCTTCATCGGCTTCATGGAGGCCGGCATCCCGCAGGGCGTCACGTTCGCCTTCCTCATCAGCTCGCCGATGGTGAACGAGGTCGCGCTCGTCCTCCTCTGGGGCCTCTTCGGCCCCGGGATTGCGCTGCTCTACATGGGCGCCGGGCTGGCGGTGGCGATCATGGGCGGCCTCATCCTCGGACGCCTTCCGCTCGATCGCTGGATTGAGCCGTGGGTCCTCGAGATCCGCGCGAGGGGCGGGGCAACCTCGGGGGGCGTGACCCCCACGATCGAGCACCGCCTGCGTGACGCCTGGGCCTCCACGCGCGCCCTCGTGCTGAGGGTCGCCCCGTTCGTGCTGGCCGGGATCGCGATCGGCGCCTTCATTCACGGCTACGCGCCAACCGACCTGGTAGTCGCCATTGGCGGGCCCGACAATCCGCTCGCCGTCCCGATGGTCATTGCCCTCGCCGTTCCGCTCTACTCGAACGCGGCGGGCACCATCCCGATCGTCGAGGCGCTGCTCGAGAAGGGGATGCCGCTCGGCACGATCCTGGCCTTCATGATGGCCGTGGTCGCCATCAGCCTGCCCGAGTTCATCATCCTGCGGCGGGTCATCCGCCCGCAGCTGATTGCAATCTTCGCCGCGGTCGTCGTCGTGGGCATCCTCGGCGTCGGCCTCGGCTTCAACGCCCTTGGCCTGTGAGGAGGTCCGTTCCATGAAGCGAATCGAAGTGCTCGGGTCCGGCTGCCCGAACTGCCACAAGCTGGAAGCCAACGCCCGGGCGGCGTTGGTCATCGCCGGCGTGGAGGCGGAGATCGTCGAGGTCACCGACTACCGCGCGATCCTTGCCCACGGGGTGATGAGCACGCCGGGGCTGGTCATTGACGGGACCGTCGTCAGCGCTGGCCGGATCCCATCGCCCGATGACATCGCGGGGTGGCTCGTCGCAGGCTAGCTCACGACGCACTGGCTCTGGGAGACCAGCCGCGGGGAGAGCAGCCGCGGGCTTGACACCGTTGTGAGTGAGTACTAACTTACTCGCCATGAATGCGCTCGCAACGCCCACCAGGACGGAACGCCACACCGCGGATGAACGACGCGAGGAGATCCTCGAGGCGGCCTTCACGGCCTTTGCCGAGAGCGGTCTCTCGGGCACCTCCACCGAGGCGATAGCCCAGGCGGTCGGGATCTCGCAGCCGTACCTGTTCCGGCTGTTCGGCACCAAGAAGCACCTCTTCCTGGCCGCCGTCGAGCGTTGCTTCGAGCAGACCTTCGACGTCTTTCGCCAGGCGGTAGAGGCGGACGGTCCCGGCGACGCGCAGCAGCGGATGGGGGAGGCGTACGTCGAGATGATCCGCGACCGCCGGAAGCTGCGGATGCAGATGCAGGCGTATACCGCCTGTGACGATCCCGAGGTGCGCCGCGCGGTGCAGGCCGGCTTCGCCCGGCTGGTGGCCTACTTCCAGGAGGTGACCGGCGCTGCGCCCCACGAGCTCGCCCACTTCGTGAGCAAGGGCATGCTGCTCAACGTCATGGCGTCCATGCAGGTGCTCGACTCGAACGAGCCATGGGCGGCCCTGATCCAGGAGGGGTGCATGGGCCAACCCGACTGACCCACCCGTTCCCTCCTTCTTTTTTTGACGCTGGTTGGTAGTTATCAATCACTACCTGTATCTCCGACATCAGATCTGCGAAAGGAACCTCCCCGATGTCATCCCGCGCCACCACGTTGTGGACCTTCGCCGTCACCTCGGTCGCCCTCCTGATGGTGACCCTCGACAACCTCGTCGTGACCACCGCCCTGCCCGTCATCCGGGCGGACCTCGGAGCCTCGCTGCAGGGCCTCGAGTGGACGATCAACGCCTACACCCTGACCTTCGCGGTCCTGCTGCTGACCGGTGCCGCGCTCGGTGACCGCCTCGGCCGGCGGCGCATGTTCGTGTTCGGCCTCGCGATCTTCACCGGCGCCTCCGCTGCTGCCGCGCTGTCGGGCAGCATCGAGGTCCTCATCGCGGCTCGCGCCGTGCAGGGTGCCGGGGCAGCCATGGTCGTGCCGTTGACGCTCACCCTGCTGAGCGCCGCCGTCCCGGCGGACCGCCGTGGGCTGGCGCTCGGCGCCTGGGGCGCGGTGGGTGGGCTGGCGGTGGCCCTGGGGCCGGTGGTCGGTGGAGCCATTGCCGAAGGCCTGAACTGGCACTGGATCTTCTGGGTCAACGTGCCGATCGGGATCGCGCTTCTCCCCGTCGCGCGGCTGCGCCTGACGGAGAGCCGGGGCGCGTCCAACCGGCTGGACCTGCCCGGCCTGGGACTGGCCAGCGGCGGCCTGCTGGCCCTGGTGTGGGGCCTCATCCGCGGCAACCCTGACGGCTGGACCAGCGCCGGGGTGCTGGCCTCGGTCGGCATCGGCCTCGTGCTCTTGGTCGCCTTCGCGCTCTGGGAGCGACGTGCACCAGCCCCCATGCTGCCGCTCCGCTTCTTCCGCAGCAGGGCCTTCTCGCTCGCGAACCTGGCTTCGCTGCTCATGTACTTCGGGATGTTCGGGTCCATCTTCCTGCTCACCCAGTTCCTCCAGATCGTGCAGGGCTACTCGCCGTTCGGCGCGGGCCTCCGTGTCCTCCCCTGGACGATTGCGCCGATCTTCGTGGCGCCAATCGCCGGCGCGCTGTCGGACCGGATTGGAGGCCGATGGCTGATGGGCACCGGCCTCGCGCTGCAGGCCACGGGCCTGGCCTGGCTGGGCCTGGTCTCGTCGCCGACCGTCCCGTACGTCCAGCTGGTGCTGCCCTTCGTGATCTCCGGGGTGGGGATGGGCCTCTTCTTCGCGCCGGTCGCCAACGTCGTGCTCAGCGCGGTGCGTCCGCACGAGGAAGGGCAGGCATCGGGCGCCAACAACGCGATCCGCGAGGTGGGCGGGGTGTTCGGCGTGGCCGTGCTCGCCTCCGTCTTCAGTGGTGCGGGCAGCTACGTCAGTCCGCAGGCCTTCGTGGACGGCCTCCAGCCCGCGGTGCTGGTGGGTGCGCTCTTCGTGGCGATCGGGTCGGTGGCCGCGTTCGCGGTGCCCCGCGTCCTGCACGCGGGCGAGAGCGCAACCCTGGGTCAGGAGGCGGTCCCGGGGCAGCCCGAGCCGGTCTACGTCACCGTCGATCGCTGAGCCGTACCATTGGCGCAGATGGCAACCTGGGCGGAGTTCGCGGCGGCCGAGCCGGAAATGGCGACGCGCGGCCGCGAGCTCCTCTACCAGCGCGGCGACGGCGAGGGATTCCTGGCGACGGTGGCCGCCGACGGCACGCCGCGCATCCACCCGCTCAACGTGGGCGTCGTGGATGGCCGGCTCCTCGTCTTCGTCCAGGATCGTTCCGCGAAGGCGCGTGATCTCGAGGCGGATCCGCACTACGCGCTCCACGCCCACCAGGATCCGGCGCACCCGCACGAGCTTCTCATCCGCGGACAGGCCAGCCTGGTCACCGATGAGGCCGTCCGCTCGACAGCGGCCGGCAGCTGGTTCTTCACGGTCTCGGATGCCTACCCGCTCTACGAGCTCGAGGTCGAGCACGTCCTGCTCGGTGAGCGCGAGAGCGCGAACGACTGGCCGCCACGCTATCGGTCCTGGCGAGCGTAACCGGTGTTCGACCTGGGCATTCCGTGGTGGGAGATCATCGTTCGGACGGCCGTCGCGTACGGCGTGCTGCTCATTGGCTTCCGGATCTTCGGCCGGCGTCAGCTCGGCCAGCTGACGCCCTTCGACCTGGTGGTCGTGCTCCTGATCGCCAACGCCCTCCAGAACGCGATGGTCGGGAGCGACACCTCGCTCATCGGCGGGGCGATCGCGGCCGTCACGCTCCTCTCCGTCAACCGCCTCCTCGCCCTGGCGCGTCGCCGGCTTCCGGGCTTCGAGCACGCCGCGGAGGGCGAGCCGGTCCTGCTGGTGAGCGGCGGCAAGGTGCTCAGCGAGCACCTTGCCCGAGAGGAGGTTGACCTGGCCGACCTGGAGCAGGCGGCTCGCGAGCACGGGGTCTCGGCCCTGTCCGACGTGGATGCCGCCGTCCTCGAGGTGGACGGCACGGTGAGCATCATCCCCCGCTCGGAACGCAAGATCACGACCCGTCGGCGGATCCGCCGACGGCAGCAGTACTGAGGCCTCCGCGCCGCGCCTCCGACTCGCCAACCGCCCATCCCAGGAGCGTTATCGCGGCGACGCTGCGCGCGACGCCCACTGAGTCGCCAACCGCGCTTCCCAGGAGCCTTATCCGGCCGACAGCGGTTTACGCCACGCGCTTGCATCGGCTTCCACGCTCAGTTGGGCTGGATTGCGTGCCGGACCGGACACCTTGAGCCGGATTGCGTGCCGCTCATGAGCGGTTGAACAGTCGGCGGCTCCGCGGTCGCGGGCGACGACCACGCGCTGAGCTGGTGCATCTCTCAACGATTGGTAGCATCGGCGTATGGGGTCAGGCGGATCTGAGGCAAACGACGCCGCGCGTCCAGCGACCGTGGAGGACATCCATGAGATCGCTGCCTCGCTGCCGGGCGTCACCCGTGCCGATCGAGAGCCGGCGGTCTACCAGGTCAGCCGTCGCAGCTTCCTCTTCTTCCGCACCCCGCGGCCGGACGCGGTCGATCCGGAGACCGGGGAACGATACCCCGACGTCATCGTCTTCTGGGTCGAGTCCGAGCTCGAGAAGGAGGCGATCCTGGCCGATGCGTCCCTGCCCTTCTTCACGACGTCGCACTTCGAGGGGCATCCATCCGTCCTCGTCCGCGCATCGCGGCTCCGCGAGATGAGCCGCTCCGAACTCGAGGGGTTCGTGGAGCGCGCCTGGCTGTCGCGCGCCGGTCCTCGCGCGATCGGCCGCTGGATGAACCGATCCAGCGCGGGCGGGTGAAGCGTCAGAGCCGCCAGTACGGACCGGTGAGGCCGATGCGGGCGAAATGCGCCAGGAGCTCGTCCCGCGAGGGTCGGGCGTAGTCGGGGGCGAACTGGTCCCAAGGTCGTGGTAGACTAGTTGCTCAGACAACTACCAAGGCCGATGAGGAACCAGGGCGTGCCCGACGAGACAACGACCATTGCGCAAACGGGGCCGATGCCGACCCTCTACCTGGGGCACGGCGCGCCGCCGCTGCTCGAGGAGCCAGCATGGATGGACCAGTTCCGTGCCTGGACAAATGCGCTGCCACGGCCGAGGGAGATCCTCATCGTCAGCGCCCACTGGGAGTCGGCGCCCGTGACCGTTGCGGCAACGACGCCGGTGCCGCTCGTCTACGACTTCTACGGGTTCCCGGAGCACTACTACCGGATGCGCTACGACTCACCGGGCGCGCCCGAGCTGGCGGAGAAGGTCGTCTCGCTCATGCCGGACGGCGAGCCGGTCATGCAGATGCCGAACCGCGGCCTCGACCACGGGGCGTGGGTCCCCCTGATGGCGATGTATCCCGACGCCGACATCCCGGTCCTCCAGATGTCCATGCCCGATCTCGACCCGCAGCACCTCTTCGCGCTCGGCCAGCGTCTTGCGCCGCTGCGCGACGAGGGAGTGCTGATCATCGGCTCCGGATTCCTCACTCACGGCCTGCCGTGGGTCCACGAATACATGCGCGGGAAGCCCGGTGCGCCGGCGTGGTCGTCGGAGTTCGACCAGTGGGCGGCCGAGGCGCTGGCTCGCGGCGACGTCGA
Organism: uncultured Chloroflexia bacterium; assembly: GCA_963837425.1. Classification (GTDB taxonomy): domain Bacteria; phylum Chloroflexota; class Limnocylindria; order QHBO01; family QHBO01; genus CAWINH01. Next base: position 90,957 of record CAWINH010000004.1, on the reverse strand, counting down.
CGAGCTGATGGCGTTCCGCGAGCGAGCTCCCGGCATGCCGTACGCGCATCCCACGACCGAGCACTTCGCCCCGATCTTCGTCGCCCTTGGAGCCGCCACCCGGGCCGATGCGCCGCCGGAGACGAAGATCGACGGCTTCTGGTACGGCCTCGCCAAGCGCTCGATCGAGCTCGCCTAGCGCGCCTCGTTCGCCGGCGCCTCTCTCGCGGGCGCCTCTCTCGCGGGCGTCGACTGTTCAAATGCGCTTCCCCGGAGCGTTACGCGAGCCCGTGCCCTCTCTCGCGGCGTCGACTGTTCAACCGCGCTTCCCCGGAGCGTTACGCGAGCCCGCCGCTCCGGACGAGGGGAGGGTCGCCTCATTCCACGCTCAGGAGCGGCGCAACGGGCGCATGCCGAGTGCGCTCAACACGGTTAGCGTGCCGGTCATGCGCGGTTGTACGGTCGCGCAACCGACGCGCAACCACGGTGGGCGGAGTGCGTGGACAGGCAGGGGTACGGTTATCGCGGAGGGGTCGCCCAACGGAGGTGCTCAGACTCATGGCTCGCCCGATGCAGATTGGCGTGGTCCTCCCGCAGCTCGAGGCGCCGACGAGCGGCGAGACGCCGTCGTGGGAGAGGATGCGGAGCATGGCGCTCCGCGCCGAGGAGCTCGGGTTCGACACGGTCTGGGTCGCGGACGAGCTGCTCTGGGACTTCGAGGAATGGCCGGGGCCGCGCGGATTCTGGGAGTGCCTGTCCATGGCCGGCGCGGTGGCGGCCAGCACGACGCGGATCGAGATCGGGACCTGGGTGCTGTCCGCCCTGCATCGCAATCCGGGCCTCGTCGCCAAGGCGGTGGAGACGCTCGATGAGATCAGCGGCGGCCGCTTCCTGTTCGGGTTCGGATCCGGGCATGCCGGCAAGCAGGGCGAGACGTTCGGGTATCCGCTCGACCACACGATCGGCCGCTACGAGGAGGCGCTGCAGATCATCGTCCCGCTCCTGCGGGAGGGGCGCGCGGATTTCTCCGGCGAGTACCACCGGGCGGTGAAGCTCGAACAGCGTCCCCGCGGTCCGCGACCGGGCCGCATCCCGATCATGCTGGGGGCCCATCAGCCGCGGACCCTGGGCCTGGCAGTCCAGTACGCCGACATCTGGAGCGACTTCGCACGGGAGAGCAGCCTGCCCGAGGCCTTTGAGCCGGTCATCGCGCAGCTGGACGCCATCTGTGCGGAGCGCGGCCGTGACCCGGCGAGCCTCGGTCGCTCGATCGGTGTCATCGTGGAGCTGCTCGACGTCCACGAGGCCGAGGAGATCGGGCTCGGCGTCCCGATCACCGGGTCGGCGGCGGAGGTCGCCGCGACGCTCCGGACGTTCGCTCAGATGGGCGTCACCCGCATCGAGCTCATGCTGTGGCCGAACACGCCGGCCTCCCTGGAAGCCGTGGCGCCGGTCCTCGAGCTCCTGGACGGATCCGCCTAGCGCAGGTGCCGGGCCCGGAGACGAACCGGCCGAATGGCCGTTGACGGACCCGAGGGGCCGATGCAAGCTCTCCACGAGGTCATGCGCTCGTAGGTTGTGGGGTGAGTCCGATGCCTGATCTGGCGGGAAGCGTCCTGGCGATTTTGCTCGTGGCGTTGTACGTGCTGGTCCCGGTCGTGGTGCTGGCCCTGGCGATTTCGCTCGGCGTGAGGTTGGCGCACCGGGTCACAGAACGAAGCCCGAGGACATCCTCCGGATGCGGTTCGCGCAGGGCGAGCTGAGCGAGGCCGAGTTCCGGCAGGCGCTGACGGCGCTCCAGCACTGAGCCGATCCGGCCGCGACGCGGCCGGCCTCAGGGAGCACTGCCGCGCGGTGGGGCACCGACTCCCGCGGGCGCGGCGACTGGTCAACCGCTCTTCAGCGGAGCCTTAGGTCGCGCAAGGGGCAAAACCACCTCCAAATCCCCGCCGCGCCACGCTCAGCGGCGACCCGAGCGGTGCCCCTTCAGCTGCTTCGAGTCGGGTAGCGTGCCGGGGATGCCCGGTTGAGCAGTCGGGAGAGGCCAGCGGGTCGGGGCACCACAGGTCTGTTCGAGGAGCCCCTATGAGCCGGGTCAGCCGCGTGGTGCACACGCCGGATGGCCCGATCCCGTCGCCAGCGACGGCTCAGGACGGCACGAGCTCGCGCCACGGGCCGATGAGGACCTCCACCTCATCGGGCGAGATGAGGTCGCGTACGACCAGGGCGCCGATCGCGTCGAGAACCATCGGCGCCGCGTCGACCATCGCCTGCGCCGGGGTGATGTCGCGCCCGTATCCCGTGATCACAGGTCCGCCGGTGAACCAGGAGTCCACCCAGCGGCTGACCTCGTGCTGCGCCGTCCGCAGCTCGTTCTCGCGGCCGCCTCGCCGCGCAGCCTCGCTCACCGCGTGTCGGGCCTGCAGTCGCTCCGGGTCGTCCCCGGCGAACCCGGCCAGGAAGAGCGCCTGGGGCTGATCCACGGTCTTGAGGCGCGCCAGCAGCTCATCGACCTGCGTCTGGTTCGGACCGAACTCCTTCTTCACAGCCGATACAGCCGCTGCGCGTTCCCCGCCAGGATGGCGCCACCGACCGAGGTCGCCTCGTCCATCGTCATCCGGTCCTCGGCGACGTCCGCACCCAGCGTCGTTGCCAGCGTCTCGCGCCACAGCGTTGCACCGCGCCAGTGCATCTCCGGGTACGAATGCCCGTCGGTGCCGGCCAGGAGCTTCGAAGTCGGGGAGAGCTCGAGCGCCGCTGCCACCGCCCTCCGCGCCCCCGATGCGCCGAGCAGCGGAATCGCCAGCGAGAGGTCCAGGTGCACGTTCGGAAAGACGCTGGCCAGGTACGCGGCCTGCGCCACGAATGGATGACAGTGGAGGAGGACGATCGGGCAGGCCTCGAGCCCTGGATCCCGCAGCAGCGGCCGCAGGAGGCTGGGGTCCGATGCCGGCAGGTGGAGGTCGCCATCCCCAAAGCCGGTATGGATCTGGAGCGGGACGCCGCGCGCCTGCCCGATCTCAGCGGCGGTGCGGACGACGAGTGCCACGAGCGCAGGGTCGTCGAGGCGGCGCGCCTGGGCCGCACGATCCTCGAGGGCGCGTCGCGTCCGCTGCACCGAGGGTGCGGGCAGGTCGAGCCCGGCCCGGTAGGCGGCGATCGTCTTCATGCCGACCGCCCCCGCGGCCAGCGCATCGGTGATGGCCTGGCCAATGGCATTCGAGAACCGCGCGGGCTTGGCGGAGGCGCGCCGATCGGCCAGCACCCGCTCGGCAAGCTGCTCCACCCGGACGATCGTGCCGACTCGTACGCCCGCCTGCTTCTCCAGCGTGGCAGCCGAAAGCACGGAGCTCGCGCCGTAGCCGGTGTCGACGAGGAGCGTCGCAATCCCCGCGTTCGCCATCAGCCCGGGAAGATAGCCGTCCTCGCCCGCACGCTGGTCGCGCTCCGCGGCGATAGCCGGCTCGTCTTGGGCTCCGTCGCCGTCGCCCAGGTAGCCGGCGAACGCGCGCAGGAACTCGCGGTAACCACGCATGGCGGGCACGTCACCGGCCAGAGAGTCGGGCCGCGTCGCCTCCGTGAAGCAGCGTCGCCACCGGGGAGCGGCGGCCCCCACCTTGCGCCATCCCCGGACGATGGAGTGGCAATGCCCGTCGACGAGCGGCGCTCCCTCCAGGTGGCGCGCGAGCGCGAGCGCCTCAGGTCGCATCGGGGCCTGGTCCTGGACGTCGGTCATCGTGCCTACCTCAGAAGCGCAAGGCGTGCTGGAAGCACTCGAATTCCGCCGACTGTTCGCCGAAGGCGGCCACCTCGGAGCGCTTCACGGCCAGGTATGCCGCGCTGCGCACCGCCCCGAGTGCCTCCATCAGCAGCTCGTCGCGCTCGAGCGCATCGAGGGCCGCGGCGAGCGAGGTCGGGAACCGCGCGATGCCGCGTCGGCCGCGCTCCTCCTCGGAAAGGGTTCCCGGATCGACGTCAAGGGGATCGCCGGGGTCGACCCGCCGCCGAATTCCGTCCAGCCCGGCCAGGAGCAGGCCGCCGAGCGCGAGGTAGGGGTTCCCGGTGGAATCGGACGCCTTGAGCTCCAGGTTCGTCGACGCCTCGGCGCGGTCACGCATTGGCGAGGCAATCCTCACCGCGGCCTCGCGGTTGTCCATCCCGTAGCAGAGGTAGGCGCTCGACCAGCGCATCGGCTGCAGGCGTCGGTAGCTGTTCACGCTGGCGCAGGTCAGCGCCAGCAGGCCCGGAAGATGGGCGAGCACGCCGCCGATGAAGTGATAGCCCGTCTCCGACAGGCCGTGGCGGTCGGTCGGATCGTAGAAGGCGTTGCGCGCATCGGGTTCCTTCGTCCACAGCGAGAAGTGAACGTGCGCGCCGTTTCCCGCCTGGTCGGCGATGGGCTTCGGCGCCAGGCTGGCCCACAGGCCGTGGCGCCAGGCGACGCCGCGGGCCGTCTCGCGGTAGAGGGCCTGGCGATCCGCCGCGGCCAGCGCCGGGGCGTGGTGGATCGAGAGCTCCTGCTGGCCGTGACCCAGCTCGGGGTAGTACTCCTCGACCTCGAGCCCCTGGGCGTTCAGCGCCCGCACGAAGTCGATCGTGTAGTCGTGGGCGGCGGCAAACCCGGTGGTCGAGAAGCACAGGCTCTCGTCGATCGGTGCCAGCCGTTCCGTTCCATCCGGGCCGGTCTCTCGGCGGGCCAGGGTGAATTCAGGCTCGAATGAAGCGACGAGCTCGAGGCTCTCCCCGGCCGCGGCGGTGATCGCCCGCTTCAGGAACGTCCGCGGGCAGGCCTCCCAGGGCTCGCCGTCGAGGCGGACCATGTCCGACATCATCGCCCCGACGCCGGGCGCGTAGGGGAGGACCACGAACGTCTCCGGATCCGGCACCAGCCGGATCTCGCCAACCGGGCCGAGCCCGGGTACCGGCTGGAGTGAGTCCAGCATGTTCATGGCCTGCATGGCCACGGTGAGGCCGATGCCGGTCTCCATCCGGTCGCCGAGGGTGGCGCGCGAGGTTGCCTTGCCGCGGATCACGCCGCCGTGGTCGACGTACAGGAAGCGGATCAGCTCGAGGTTGGCCTCCTCCGCGGCGGCGAGCACGCTGGCGGACGCTTCACCCACGGCCACGCCAACCTCCCGCTGCTGGTCAGGAGGCAACGGTATCACTCGTCGGCGGCGTGGGCCGGATGGCCGCTGACCGGCTCAGAGGCGCCGGATGATCTCCGTCCGCTTCGCATCGAACTCCTCCGGGCTGATCAGCTCGAGCTCGCGGAGCCGATTGAGCTGGGTCATGGCCTCAATCGAGTCCTCCGGCCTGGCGCCGGGGAACGGCTCGGGAACGCCGGGCGAGCGTGGCGATCCGGCGCGCACGTTGATGATCGCCTCGGAAAGGCGATCCGCGAACTCGGTTGCGCGCCCGCGCTCGAGGATCGAGACCCAGAGATCGACGACGCCTCCGCCCCCGGTTCGAACCCGGATGGACTGCCGCGGGACCCACAGGGCGAGGACGGCCGCGAAGACGAGCCAGATGGCGCCGTACGCCGCCTGGTCCGGGGTCGAGAAGCCGATGATCGCGAGCCACCCGGCCACGGCAGTGAGCAGGATCGCCGGGATCGACAGGTGGGAGCTTGAGCCGATACTTGCGATGCGCTCGACAGGCACCGCGCCCCTGGAGACGCCGATGCCGACGAGTCCCAGCAGCGTGTTCGGGTGCGTGGCGTAGAGGCGCCGATCGGTCAGGACCAGCTCGGTGTGAAGGTGGAATGCCAGGGTGCCGTACCTGAAGCGCGCGCTGAGCAGCGGACGTTCGCCGGGCGCCAGCCTGGCCCCGGCGGGGAGGCTGGGCATCGGCTCACCGCTAGTTGCGCGGGCCGCCTGCTCCGGGCCCGGAGCCTCGGCGTTCGACATGGCGATCCCCGTCCCGTCACCTGCTACTCGCCGAGCGTAGCACCGCGGCGGCGGACCAGCGCGCGCACGTTGAGCGCGATGCCTGCGAGGAGCACCGTGGTGCTCACGACCGGGATGCGGCGCGCGACCGCATCGGGCAGGAAGATGTCGACCACCGACCCACGCTCCGCCCCGAGCTCCTCGGCCAGGGGTGTCAGGGGGCAAACCTGGTTGTTGCTCAGGTAGACACCCGCCTCGCCGAGGGCCACACCCAGCGCGTAGGCCGTCCGCCGTCGCGGGCGCCCACGGAGCCCGTCCCACACGAAGAGGATGATTGCCCCGCCGATCGAGGCGAAGAGAACGGTGTGAATGGCCTTGATGAGCCACAGCGCGGTCCCGCGCTGTCCGGCGGGGATGACGCGGGCGGCCGGCCTCGTAAGCAGGCCGCTCCAGGTCGGCGATCGGTGTGAAGCGCTCATACGCGAAATGGTGCGTCGGGCGTGACACGGATGCCGGTGCCGATCGGTGGGAACTGCGAGGGCCGAACGGCAGTCACGCGGTCCGGTTGGTCCCGTGGGCCGCACGCCTGCGAGCCCGGGCTGGGAATCGTGGCATGGGGGTCGCAGGATCGGGCTCAACCGCGAGGAGGGAATCCTGGTGATCCACTTCCAACCACTCAATCGGCGCCTGCCGATGTCGATCCTGATGGCAGCCGTGCTCACTACCGCGGGCTAGATCTAGCGACGGACTGAACAACCTGCTGCTCGAGGCGATCGGGGCCTCCGGGGCCGATGCCGAGCTCGAGGCCGATGCCGAGCTCGGGCCGATGCCGAGCTCGTGGCCCGCGCGCTCGCGGGCGAATCGGCGCCCAGACTCGAACGGGTCCGTGCCACGCCAAGCTCCGAGCCACGCCAAGCTCCGAGCCACGGTCGCTCCGTGCCACGGTCGCTCCGTGCCACGGTCGCTCCGTGACGACAACGGCGAAGGGGCGGCCTTCACTGCCCTCCTCCGTCGCCCTCGTCGTCGCTCGCTGACGATTCGGCGCAGGACGGTGACCTCCTTCGCCATTACCGTCGCTGGCTGACCGCCACCAACGCGACCGGGGAGTCAGCGACGCACGGCCAGCCGCCGACTCGTGCTCGGTCGAGGATCCGAGGGTCCGCGGCTCCGACTGCTCAACCGCGCGTGGACGGAGCGCCAACCTCCTCAACCGGTCGGTGTGGGTCGCGCGCCGGCCAGGATCACGCTCAGCCAGGCTCCACGCCCAGCCCAGGCTGCGCCTTCGCACCGCCCAACGTGCAGGCCATGCGCGGTTGAACGGTCAAGCCCGAACGGTCAAGCCCGAACGGTCAAGCCCGAGCGGTCAACACCAAACGGTCAAGCCCAGCGAGATGGCTATAGCCCGCCGCGCCGCGCTGGCTCATCGAGGCTCGAAGATGACCACCGCCGTCTCCCGGGACCGGCGCGCGGCAAACCCCTCGAAGTTCGGGCCGTTGTAGGTGCCCCACTCCGCCCACAGCCGTGGCCGCTCCTCGGGAGTCGCGGCTCGTGCGCGGACGGCGCGCGGTTCCGCGGGGAGCTCCAGGCTAGCGTCCGGGTTCGCCTGGAGGTTGAGCCACCAGGCGGGCTCCGGGTCGCCCCAGCCGTTCATCGCCAGGGTCACGAGATTCGGGCCATCCTCGAAATAGGCGAGAATCGCCACCCGCTCGCGCCCGCTGTGCCGCCCGATCGTGTGCAGCCGCATCATGCCCCATTGCCTGGCTGTCGGCCGCTTCAGGCCGAACCGCCCGCCGGTGAGGTTGAACAGCGCCCGATGGATGACCCACGCGCTGCGGATCACCCAGCGCGGCGGCAGCGGCGCCTTGCGAACCGTCGCTCCGGTGGTCATGACGCCACCTCGGCGCTCAGCCGCGCGGCACGACTCATGCGCGTGGCCGCCGGCGCGACGTCCGCGCCGCGCACGAGCAGCCAGAGCAGGAAGGCGACCTCGGCGAGGCCGCCGGGGATCGCGAGCGCCAGCGCGATGCCTGACTCGAAACCCGGTGACGCCACGGTGATTGCGAATGACGCGAGGTAGCCGAAGGCGCCGATGACGAGGCCAACCCCCAGCACCCGCGGGAAGTAGCCGGACCGATAGACGACGACCCCCAGCGGCGCCAGCCACAGGCCGAAGAAGACCTCGGCGACGAGATAGCCGTAGCGATGGATCTCGAGGAACAGGGCGGCGAGCGCATCGGCTCCATCTGCTCCGAGACTGCTCGCGTACGAGGGGTCGGTGGCCACGATCAGGGCGCCCGCGTGGTTCACGAGGTCGACGCCCATGATCGCCACGGCGACCGCGTTCAGGGCCAGGAATGCGCGAGACCAGCTCCGGCTGACCGGGGCCAGGATCACGTAGAGGAGGAGGCCGACGCCCAGGAAGCAGACGACGTTCACGACATCGGCCACGAAGCCGAATCGGAACATCGCCTCGGAGGCTCGGATGTTGTCCGCGGTGGCCGCCGCGTCGCCGCTGACGAGGACGCTCGATCGGGCCACCATCTGGGCGAAGCCGCCGAAGATCGCGACGAGGAGATAGAGGACTCCGGTGAGTCGAGCGAGGTTTCGAGGTGACATGCCTGGTTCCACCTTTCTGAATGGATGGGGCGTGGAGGACCTACGCCGGAAGCTCGGCCGGCACGCGTGCGGCGGCCCGTGACGGTGAAGGACCGAAGCCCCTGCCGATCAGCCAGACCGCGAGAACCATCTCCTGCACGGCGATCGGCCCGATGAGGGGCAGGTAGCCGGTCACCGGCTGATCGGCGAACAGGGAGAGGACGCAGGCCGCGGCCATCAGCGCGACTCCGGCAATCCCCCAGCCGGACAGCCACCGCGGAATGAGGCGTGCCCCAAAGAACGCGACGTAGTACAGGCCCGCGCCGAGCGAGAATGCGAACACCCCCGCGAGCGTGGCGTGATCACGGAGGCTCACCAGCAGATCGGCAGCCGCCTGCAGTGCCGAACGATCCGTGGCGTCTGCCGAGCCGACCAGTGAGCCGAGGGTGATGACGGAGAGCAGGCTCACCGCGGCCAGGATGTACATCGCAGACTCCAGGGTCCTGAAGACGACCGATCCGATGGCCAGGCCCACGTTCACTGCGCGGAGGACCGGGTAGAGCACGATCGCGATGCCGACGCTCGCGAACGCCGCAACGAGGTAGACGAGCGCGCCCGCGGCCACCCCGGATTGGTCCACGGCAACCTTGTCCAGGAGCTCGGGAGCGGTCAGGACCGGGGCGAATACCGCCGCCGCGAGAGCTGCGAACGTCCCGAGCACGAACAGCAGGCCGGCCGCAACCGCGATCCTTCGAGTTGGATTCATGGCCTTCCTCTCACCCTCCGATACGTACAGTGTAAACTTATGGCGTAAGGCTAAGGCGTACGGCGTAAGTCTGTCAAGGACTTACTGTGTACGCTAGAGTTCGGGGGAAAGGCGGATCAGCCCATGGCCACGCGAATCGAACCGGCAACCGGGCACCGGGAGCCGCTCAGCACGAAGCGGGTCCTGGATGCGGCTATCGAGCTCGCCGACAGAGAGGGGATCGACGCGCTGAGCATGCGCCGGCTCGGACAGGAGCTGGGCGTCGAGGCGATGTCCCTCTACAACCACGTGGCGAGCAAGGAGGCGCTCCTCGACGGGATGGTGGATGCCATCCTCGCCGAGGTCGACCCGCCGTCGACCGGGGGGGAGTGGAAGGCGGCCATGCGCCGGACGATCCTGTCGGCACGGCGCGTGATGCTGACGCACCCGTGGGCATCGGCTGTCATTACATCGCGCACTCAGGCCAGCCCGGTGATGATGAAGTACATGGATTCGCTGGGCGGGATCTTCCGCGGGGGCGGGTTCTCGGTCGACCTGATGCACCACGCGTTCCACGTTTTGGGCAGCCGGGTGCTCGGCTTTTCACAGGAGCTCTACGACGACGGCGACGCTGCGGCCAACCCGGAGATGGCCGCGGTCATGGCCAGGCAGCTGCGGGACGAGTACCCGCACATCACCGAGATCATCGAGCAGATAACCCACGACGAGGCGTCGGTGGTCGGATCCGGCTGCGACGACCAGTTCGAATTCGAGTTCGCGCTGGACCTCGTCCTCGACGGGCTGGAGCGCAAGCGCGCCTCCCTTCGCTGACGGGCCGGGATCCGTCGCTCGCTGCCACGGTCGCTCGCTGCCACGGTCCAGTGCCACGGTCGCTCCCTGCCATGGTCCACTGCCACGATCGCTCCCTGCCACGGTCGCTCAGTGACGACATCGGCGAAGAACCGGTCTCTGCGGCCCTCCTCGATCGCTGCCGTGGTCGCTGGGTGACCATACGGCGCAGGACGGCGCCTTCCTTCGCTCTTACCGTCGCTGGATGACCGCCGCCGACGCGGAGCCGCCGACGCGGAGCCGCCGACGCGGAGCCGCCGACGCCGCGGGTCAGATCGTGAGCACCACGTTTCCGATCTTCCGGCCGGTCTCGACGTAGCGGGTCGCCTCGACGACCTCCTCCATCGGGTAGCGACGGTCGATGACCGCCCGGAACTTCCCCGCCTCGATGAGCTCCCTGACCAGCAGCACGTCCTGCTTCGTGAAGTGCGGGATCCCCATCTTCACGTGCTTGTCGCCGATGAACCGGGTGAGGAGGATGAGCCACGGGACGTGCCACCCGAACCCGAGGTCGGTCTCGACGAAGATGCCGCCCCGCTTCAGCGAGCGCCGCGAGCGCCGAAACGAGTGCTTCCCCACCGCATCGAAGATGACGTCGTACCGGCGGCCGTTCCGGGTGAAGTCCTGGGCCGTGTAGTCGATCACCTCGCCGGCACCGAGCGAGCGCACCAGCTCGACCGCCTTCGGGCCACAGACTGCGGTGACATCGGCCCCGAAGGCGCTGGCCAGCTGGACCGCCGCGGTGCCGATGGCGCCGGACGCACCGTGGACGAGGATGCTCGTTCCCTCGCCAACATTGCCGCCGCGGAGACAGGGGAGGGCGAGGCTCGCCCCATCGCAGACCGCGGCGGCCTCCTCGAAGCTCATGTTCGCCGGCATGCGGGCCACGGGAGCGCTCTCGCGGATGGCGAGGAACTCGGCGTGCGCTCCGGACCCACGCGCACCGAAGACGCGGTCACCCACCGCGAAGTCCCTCACGGATCCGCCGATGGCCTCCACCTCCCCGGAGAACTCCATGCCGAGGATCCGCTGCCTGGGGCGGCGCACCCCGGTGATCAGGCGGGTGAAGAACGGGTCCGCGGCACGCAGGCCGCAGTCGGTGCGGCTCACCGTCGTGGCGTGGATCCTGACCAGCACCTCGTCGTCGGCGGGGACCGGCCGTTCGACCTCCTCGAGCCGGAGGACCTCCGGCGGCCCGTAGCGGTCATGCACGATCGCCTTCATTGGTCCAGTCCTCTCGCCTCCGGGATGGAGAGCGTAGCAGTGCGCTTCGGCGGGAGGGGGATGCTCAGCCTCGCGGGCAGGATTCCTGACCCACGACTCGGAGGGGGGAACTGCGGTGATGAACGCCCATCCATCCCAGGCCGGCGAGCCCGGCCAGGCCAGGTGTCGTGCTCGGGGGCCACGGGAGCTCCCTGCAAATCCCGATCCGCCGAGGACCCTTGCCCCATGCCGACGGGTCGGTCCGGGTGTCAGGCTCCACCCACGAGTTGCCGGGAGCGCGACGCAGCGTGAAGTGGCTTGAGCGACATGCGTGGTGGGGGCTGCTGGCGATGGCCGTGATCCTCGTCCTTTTCGGCGCGAGCGACGTGACGACCGGGGCGCCGGCCGACCCCGGGATTGCGCTCGGGCTGAGCGGGAAGACCCTGTCCCAGCTCGAGGGTGAAAGCGCCGACGCGTATCGGCTCTTCGATCTCTTCACCCGGTTCAACGGGTTGACGATGGTCGGATTCGGGCTCGTCTCAACCGCCGTGCTGGTATTCGGCTATCGAAGGAACCGGCAGTGGGCGTGGTGGACCGCCTGGATGCTCCCGGCCTGGGCATTCGGCGTCTTCGTGTTCTACGCCGTGGCCGGGACCGATGCGAGTCAGCCACCGCCCCCTCCCATGATCTCCGGCCCCGTCTTTGCGGTCCTCGCAGCGCTCATCCAGCTCGTCTCGGCACGGCGCTTCTTCACCGCGGCCGACGCGCTACGAAGGTGATTGCAAGGGCGATGAAGGCTTAATCGGCGGAGGTTCACGAGCATCCGGTTGAGCCAGGCATCGCATCGGTCTTCGTCGCGAGGCGGCGCGGGCTTGTTGCGGAAGAGCGGCGCATCCATACTCGCGCGCAGTCAGCGCCGAGGTCCCCGATTACGGCGGCCCGCGCTGACATTGCGCACAGAGGTGGGCGGATGGGACCTGGCATGGCAGCCGCGGCCCTGGTGATCATCGGGATTCTGCTGGTCGTTCTGGGCCTGTTCGCGGGAGGAAATCTCGCCCTGATCATCGTGGGCGTCGTGGCGCTTGTCGCCGCGGGCGGACTTCAGGTGCTGGGTCAGCGCCGGGCATAGGCAGGTGAGGTGAGATATGGATGAGCATCCGAACGCGAAGCTCCTGCGCGAGACCGATGCCACCGACTCGTTCGAGGAGTTCGGGAAGCTCCTGGCGGACGACGTCGAATGGCACGAGATCGGGAAGGACGAGCCGATCCACGGCAAGGCCGCGCTCATGGGCGGTGGGCCGCCCGACTACGAGTTCGTGGAGATGAAGACGCATGACATCGTCGCCAACGACGACCACGCGGTCGCCATGGTGACGACGACGGCCAAGCGAGGCGACAAGACGCTGACGTACCGGACCGCGGAGATCTACCACATGAAGGACGGCAAGATCACCGAGCGCTGGGCGTTCAGCGACGATACCGAGGCGATCAACCGCTTCTTCGGCTAGCGGCGGCGCTCTGGCACGAGCGCCGCGGCGCCCGACAGGAGTGCCCCGCCGAACAGCCCCAGCACCCGATAGGTGGTCGCCGGGATGCCGAGGTATGTCTGATCCGGCACGGGTGGCGGCCGGGAGCTGGCTCCGGCCACCCCGAGCAGGAGCGCGCCGGCCCAGATCGCGGCGAGGATCCAGAGGAGGGCGGACGCCGTCCCTGCCCAGCGGCGGATCCCAGCTGCGGGCGGGGGAACCGACCAGGCCACGATGCCGCCCAGGAAGGTCAGGCCCACGTAGAACGGAACGAGATCACTTGAGCCGTCCTGGCTGGAGACGATCGCGGCCAGACCCGCAAGGACGGCGGCCGCGAGCGCAGAGATGTCGCGCATCCCCCACCTCCTCTGCGAGCCCGGATCACGGGCTCGGTCAGGGCGGAGTTTGACTTGCGCTCAGGCGGCCCGCAAGGTCCCCAGCCGGGCGAAGAGCGTAGGCCGCCCCCAGATATACGCCGCCACGGCGATGACCAGGCCAATCCCGAACATCGTCGGGTGCAGGAAGCTGAACTCCTTGATGATCGCCAGCTCCACGACGATCCAGACCATCTGCCCGATGCCGATGGCGAAGGCTCCGAAGGGCGCCAGGTACGCATGGCGCAGGCCAAGGGCGGCGACCGCCAATGAGCCGATGCCGAAGAGTCCTCCGAGAATCAGGCCCGGGAACAGGAAGTCGCTGAACGGGCTCCCCGCCAGGATCGCCGCGTCGAAGCCCATGACGCTGCCGTCCGGCTTCGCGACGAGCGCGATGCCGCCGGCCAGCGCCCCGACGCCGAGCAGGACGAGGAAGGCAACGGCAACCTTGCCGGCGAGGTGCATCTCGGGGCGCGGAATGTCGGCCCGGCGTGTCCGGGCGACGGCGGGTGCAGTCATTGGTGTCTCCACCTTCATGTCCGAGTGGGAGGCCGCGTCGTGGCGGCCGCGTGGATCGTCCGCGAGCAGGCCCAGGCCAGCAAGAGCCGAACGGCACGACCTCGACCACGGTCGCTCAGCGACGACAACGGCGAAGAGGGAGCCAATCAGGCCTTGCTCCGTCGCCCTCGCGGTCGCTGGCTGACGATTCAGCGCAACAGGGCGCCGTGAGGGCGCAAGGGCGTGCCTTCATTCGCCATTAGCGTCGCTGGGTGACCGCGAACTCCGCTTCGGCGCCTCCCGCGTAGGCGGAGCGCAGGTAGCCCATCACCGCCAGGACCACGATCGTCAGCGCGCCGGTGGTCACGACCCGGTAGCCGAGCATCACGATCGCCGCGGTGGACGCCTCGACGCCGTACGCGCCCAGGACGCCGACGCCGGTGATCTCGGTGAGCCCCAGCTCGGTGGGAATCGGGAGCAGATCGTTCGCGAGGCTGGTGATTGCGACCACGCTGACTGCGGCCACCAGGCCGATCCCGGCCATGTCCAGCGCGCTGAGCACCATCCACAGGATGGCCACGGAGAGGCCAAGGTAGGCGGTGGTGGTGGCGAGCGGCCGGATCGCGGCCGGCCTGACGAGGCGCGAGGCAGCCCGCGCCGCCTCGACGAGGATCCGCCCCAGGGTCCGCGCCCACCCCGCGGCCGACGGGCGCTCCTGCGGGCGCCACCATGAGATCACGAGCCAGATCAGCGCGAATCCGACGACCCACGCCCCGGCGATCGCGATCAGCATCAGCCGGAACCAGCCGCGGCCGGGCAGCCCGATCGCCATGGCCGTGAGGAACGAGACAGTCCCGACCGTGACGTCCATCCCGGTCGTCGCCACCGCGACGTCCACGATCTCCGGCTCTCGCAGGCGCTCGAGGCGGGCCAGCACGTACGTCTCGAGGTACACGCCACCGGGCAGGCTCTTCGTGAGCTCACCCGCACAGAACGCGGCGACCGTCCGGCGCACGGGTGCGGCCACGCCAACCTGGTCGAGAAGCAGGTGCCAGGTCAACGCGCGGAGCGCGAAGTAGGGGATTGCGAGGATGCCGGCGGCCAGGCCGATACGGGCAAGGATGCTCCCCAGGTCCCCGGCGAGGTCGCCATGGCTGGCGATGTCGACGACGTAGCCGAAAAGGGCGAGTGCGACTGCGGTGGGCAGCACCGTCCGCAGGTTGGCCCCGCGGACCAGCCAGCGATGGTCGGTCATTGCCCGCGAGGGTAGCATCGGCTCGAAATGACCACGGTGGAGCTGGCGTTGACGATCATGCGGCCGGTGGAGGACGTCTTCGCCGTGCTCAGCGACGTTCGCAACGTCCCTCGCTGGTCGGAGAGCGCCATCGAGGAGGAGCTGCTCACCGCGGGTCCGCTGGGGCTCGGCTCCCGGCGCCGGGCGGTGGTCAAGACGGTTGCCGGGCGGACGATGACGAACGAGGCCGAGATGATCGGCTTTGAGCCGAACCGCAGGATGGTGGTGCGGACCGTGGGCGGGGGCGTGATGACGGACACCGTCATCGATTTCGTGAAGACCTTTGGCGGAACCCGCCTGATATGGACCGTGACGTTCCGGCTTCCGCGCCTGCTCCGTTTCGCCGGCCCGCTGCTGGGTCGCTTCTACCGGTCCGCATTCCAGAAGGACCTCGAAACGCTGAAGGCGATGATGGAGTCCGGCGAGCTGTAGGTCGAGGTCAGGATTCGCAGCCGATGCCGTCGTGGTCGCCGTCGAAGTGGTGCGGATCCGGGGGCAGCACCTCGAAGTTGCGATCGGTGATGTCGGCGCAGTCGAGGTCCGGTGGTGGCGGCGGGATGCAGACGGTCGGGTACGCCGGATCGCAGCCGCCCTCGCCCGCGCTCCCGGCAGCGCTCGGTGGTGGGGTCGCGCTCCACAGCCCCACCCCGGCGGCGCGGGCCTCGCGCTGGGCCTCCAGCAGGACGTCAATGTAGGCAACATCGGGCGGGAAGGTTGCGACGCTCGCGAACCCCAGCCGCACGAGCTCGGCATTCACGAACAGCCAGCCGTCCGGTCGCTGGAGCCACACGTCGCGGAGGAGGCGTCCGTATCGGTCCACCTCGGAGACGTCCTTCTCGAGGACAACCTGCTGACCGGCCACGAGCTCCTTGTTCGCGGCGGAGGCCTCCGGGCCCATCCATTGGACGGGGGTGTTGGGCTTTACCGTCTCGGGGGTGTCCATCCCGATGTAGCGCACGGTGAAGACAGCGCCGCCGATCTCGACCTTGATCGTGTCGCCGTCCACGACGTCCACGACCTGGGCCGTCGTCGTGGGGCCAAGCGGCGCCAGCCCCAGCTGCGGCGTCCCGCCCGGCGTCGGGCTCGGGCTCTGGCTGGCGCTTGCTGACGGCACGGCGCTCGGAACCGACCGGGTCGTGGGCACTGGCGTTGGACTCGGAGCGACTGCGCCACTCGGCCCAGGGCCGGCGCAGGCGACGATGAGGACTCCGACGATGATGGCCGGCAGGCGGCCAGCGAGCGCGGGCATCGGACACCCCCTGTGCAGCGGCGGGCACACGCGTGCGCAGCGGAGCGTAGCATCAGGTGGCGCCGACAAGTCATGCTTGACATCGGGCTATGACAACGCAGGCTCGACGGGAGGACGGGGCACTGACCACGCATTCGCTCGAGGAGCGCGCGGCGCCGACACCGGCGGAGGGCATCCGGCCGGATGCCCTACCTTCCCAGGCTCCGGCATCAAATGCCGCACTCCGCTCGTACACGCCGGCCACCGGGCGCAAGGGAGTGGCGCTCTGCCTCTCGGGCGGCGGCTACCGCGCGGCGCTCTTCCACCTAGGCGCCGTGCGGCGCCTGAACGAGCTCGGTGCGCTCGGCGCGGTCAACACCATCACCTCGGTGTCCGGCGGCAGCATTCTCGCCGCGCACCTCGCAACGACGATGGGATCGGCCTGGCCCGAAGAGGGTCAGGTCTTCGCTGACTTCGACGCGGCGGTGGCCAATCCATTCCACGCGTTCTGCAGCCGGAACATTCGGACCTGGCCGCTGATCACGGGCCTGGCTCCGTGGAACCTGTTCCGCGGCAGCGCGGCGGTCGCCGCCCTCGAGCGCGAGTACTTCGCGCACCTGACGCAGCAGCGGCTCGGGGCGCTCCCGCAGCGCCCACGCTTCGTGCTGTGCGCAACCGACATGACGTATGGCGTGAACTGGACGTTCAGTCGGGACGGGGTCGGCGATTACCAGGCCGGCTACGCGACGACGCCCGAGGGATGGACCGTCGCACGCGCAGCGGCCGCATCATCCTGCTTCCCGCCGTTCTTCAACCCACAGCCGATGGGCCTGGCCGCGGCCGCCCTGAGCGTGGGCGACGATCCGTCCGGCAAGGCCCGGAACGACCGGATCAGCGGGCTGCGGCTCAGCGACGGCGGCCTCTACGACAACCTGGGCCTGGAGCCGGTCTGGAAGAACCACGCGGTCGTTCTTGTCTCCGATGGAGGCTCGACGTTCGACGCCGGCAGTGACCGGGGGCTCCTCTGGCGGCTGAGCCGATACATCGAGATCCAGGGCAACCAGGCGGGCGCGGTGCGCAAGCGCTGGCTCATCAGCAACTTCGTGGCAGGTGTCCTGCGCGGGACGTACTGGGGCATCGGCACCGAGATCGAGAACTACGAGACCGGCCTGGCCGGTTATCCCCGCGAGCTGGTCACTGGCCTGATCTCCGAGGTGCGCACCGACCTGGACCGATTCGAAGAGGGAGAGCGCTTCGTGCTCGAGAATCACGGGTACCTGCTGACGGACGCGGCGATCGGGCGCTACGCCTCGTTCCTCACGAACGACGGCGCCCCGCCGCCCATGCCACCCCATCCGGAGTTCATGGAGCCCGCGGTTGCGGCGGCGGCGCTCGGCGCGAGCGCGCATCGGCGGCTGCCCTTCGGGCGCGGCTGGCCGTTCTGAGCGCCGAGGCGCCTTGAGGCGCTCACGTCTGGCGCCGCGATTCGGTCTCGACGCATGATCCACCATGATGGTTGAGCGGATCCTGAGGCCGGCTGTGATGTTCGCCCTGGCGGTGGCGGTGGCCGGCTGCAGTCCGTCATCGCCGGGTCCGAGCGCGACGCCACTGGGGAGCGCCACGCCCGGGGCGAGCGTCAGCGTGGCCGCGACGCCGTCGGCGGCATCGGCATCGATCGTCGGCGGAGCGCCCGTCTTCCAGGCCGACGTCCTGGGTGGCTATCTCAGCGTGCTGCCGGGGGCGGTCGCCGTCCAGGACGGGACGATCCACGCGTGGGTCGTCGCGTTCGGCAGGACCAGCGGCGACCAGCGCGTCTTCCACCTCACCTCACCGGACGGGATCTCCTGGGAGGCGCGCGACAGCGGCCTCGACGCGCAGCTCGGGGTGTCGTTCAGCCCGCCCGGCCCAATTCCCACGAGCGTCCTCGCCGAGGACGGAGATTGGGTCATGTACCTGTGGGGCGTACCGGCCGCGGGCGATTCCCGATCGGAGATCTGGCGCGCAAGCGCCCCGGGACCCGCCGGCCCATGGACCGCGGACCGCGATCCGATCCTGGCCCCCGGCCCGTCGGGCACCTGGGACACTGCCGGGCTCGTCTTTCCGAGCGTGATCCAGACCGATGCGGGCTGGCTGATGGCCTACTCGGGCGCGCGCAACGCCGAGACGTCGGCCATCGGCGTGGCGACCTCGGACGACGGCATGACGTGGACGCCGCGCGATGCGCCCGTGGCGTCGCCCGGGTTCTGCGGCGCATTCGACGACGGGGCGCTGGGACAGCCGCGGCTGATCGCCGCACCCGGGGACGGCTATCGCCTCGTATACGGGGGAACCGCGGGGCAGGAGATCGGGGTGAGCATCGGCCTGGGGCGGAGCGACGACGGGGTCACCTGGACCTGCGCCAGCCCGGCTCCGCTCGTCGACGCGGGCGCCATCCCCGGCAGCAACGGGATCCACACGGCCGCCGTTGCCGCGGATGGATCCGCCTCGCCGCAGATGCTCGTCGAGTCGCTCACAGCGGGCGGGTCCGAGCTGTGGCTCGCGCGCCTGCAGCTGGGCGGCTAGGAGAAGCGCGCTAGCCGCGTGCCTCCGCGAGGGCTGCCGCGAAGCGCGGGATCCCGCGCTCGACCATCTCGTCGGAGGCGGTCAGGCTGACCCGGAACCAGCCGGGCACCTCGACGACGGCGCCGGGCAGCACGAGCACCCGATGGCGAGCCAGGATCTCGCCGAACGCGACGTCGTCGGCGAGCGGGGAGCGAGCCATCGTGTAGAAGGTGCCCTCCGGCATGCTGGCCTCGTAGCCCATCTCGCGCAGTGCCGGCACGAGCCTGTCGCGTCGGGCCTGGAGCGCGCCGATATCGATCGAAAGCCGCTCGAGGTCGGGCAGCGCGTGCTGGAGCAGGGCGTTCGGGAACGCGTATCCCGTGACGAGCTGCTGGAGGAGGATCCGATCCCTGATCTCGGCGCGCTCCGGCAGGTTGGGCGGCACGGTCAGGTACCCGATGCGCTGCCCCGGCGCGAGCAGGGTCTTCCCGTACGAGTAGGTGATGATCGTGTGCGCGTAGAACTCGGCCGGGCTGTGGAACTCGCGGCGGTCGAAGACGATCCGGTTGTACGGCTCGTCCGAGATGATCCAGATCGGGTGGCCGATGCGCGCCGAGGCATCGGTCAGGGCGTCGGCGAGGGCTCGCAGCGCCTCGGGCGGGTAGATGCGGCCTGACGGGTTGTGCGGCGAGTTCACGAGTACCGCCCGCGTTCGAGGCCCGATGGCGGCGGAGATCCGATCGATGTCGAGGTCGAAGGCCGGCGGTTCGAGCTTCACGCGCACCGGTTCGCCACCCGCGGCCAGGATCAGCATCTCGTAGAAGAACCACGGCGGGGAGAGGAAGACCACCTCGTCGCCGGGCTCGACCAGGGTCCGGGTCGCAACGGCCAGGGCGGCGAAGCCCCCGTTCGTCATCGCGACGTCGGCCGGATCCCAGCGCATTCCGGTCCGTCGGGTCAGCGTGGCGGCCACGGTGCGCTGCGAATCGGGCTCCGACAGCTTGTACGCGAACCAGTCCTTGTCGCCGGGAACGAGGTGGCGTGCGAGCGCATCGACATACCCGGGAAGCGGCATCTCCTGCGGGTTGCCAACCGCGAAGTTCGCGACGTCGGGCTCGCTGTTGAGCCGGGAGAACGAGCCAGAGAAGAAGGAGAGGAACGGCGCGATGCTCTGCTGCAGGCGATCGCGCTGCGGGACGACGGTGGTCATCGGACGGGAGTGCCTCGTGTCGGGATGGGCGACAAGCATCGGCCTCGTGAGCTGGGTGCGCAAGCGACGGGCTAGCCGATGCGATCGAGGGCGATCATCGGGATCACGCGGTCCGTCTTGTCCGGGTATTCCCCGAACCACGGCAGTTCCGCCACGTGCTGGTCCCAGAGCCGGTCTCGCTCCGCTCCATCTGTGATCTTGCCGCGGGCCTGGAACATTTCGCCGCCGGCCTCGACCGTCGCCTCGGGGTGGGCGCGAAGGTTGTGGACCCAGTGCGGGTCCTTCGGCGCACCGCCCTTGCTGCCCGCGATGACGTACCGATCTCCGTCGCGGGTGTAGTTGACGATGGCCATTCGCGGCTCGCCACTCCGGGCACCGGTTGTGGTGAGGAGCATCACCGGGCGACCCGCCATTCCACCCTGGGTCACCTGCCCGCCATGGGCGCGCATGTCGGCGATCAGGGCCTGCGTGAACGCTTCGTAATCCATAGCACCCATTGTTGCACACGCAATCAATGTGCGCACCGGGCCGCACCGCGAGTATCGTCGTGGGATGACGCGCCGCAGGACCAGGCGGATCCTCACCGGAGCGCCCGTGCTCGACGCCACGCGGACCGGGCGCGGCGGCGCGGTGCTCGTCCTGCTGCTCGCTGTCGTTGGCTGCACCGTCATCCTCTACCAGCCGACGTCGAGCCAGGAGCCGACGCCGACGCCGGTCGCCTCGACGACGCCGGCAGCCACGCCCGCGGTGCTGGGGGGTTGGACGAAGGTCGGCGTGGCGCCCGTCGGCTCCGTGGAGGCCCTCGTCGGGACCGCGGACGGCTACCTCGCCGTCGGTCGCACCGAGCTCGGGACGCCGGCAATCTGGCGCAGCGCGAACGGGACGACGTGGGAGGCGGTCGGCGGCCTGCCGCCGGCGGCCAGCGTGCTCCAGCGCCTGGTCCGGACGGCGTCCGGCTACCTCGCCCTGGGGAATACCACGAGCGTCGACTTCGGCACGCCGGTGCTGTGGACGTCTCCCGATGGCACGGCCTGGACCGATGCGCACCTGGTCCCGTCCAACGAGGCCGGGGTCGCCATCGGCGTTGGCGAATGGCAGGGTCGCCCAATCGTGACCGGGTCGCTCGGCAGTCCGGGAGAGGGCGAGGGGCAGGCGACGGTCTGGCTGCCGGGCACCGATGGGGGGTGGACGGCGCGCGGCCTGAGCGGCGATTTCGCGGCCGGAGCCGTGGTCGTAGGGGGCCGGCTCGTCGTGGTCGGCACGGCGGACCAGCCTCGCGAGGGGCGCACCTGGACCACGCCCGACGGCTCGCAATGGAAGGCGGCATTCGTGGACGGCATGACCGATGCGGAGATCCTCGACGTCGCAATGGCCAACGGGCTCGTCGTGGCCGCCGGAGCGACGTGGGACGACGCGACCGGGATCCGCGTCCCGGCGGTCTGGACCTCAACCGACGGGATCACGTGGAGCCTTGGCCTCGCGCCTCGTTGCTGCGGGCTGATTCGAGAGGTCGCCGCGACCGCGGACGGATGGCTGGGCGTCGGCGATCTTGACGGCGGAGCCGCGCTCTTCTCGTCGCCGGATGGGCTGCGCTGGGAGGTCGCGGGGACGATCGCCGGCTTCGATGGCACGCTGAGCGGGGTCGCCGATGTCCCGGGCCTCGGACCGGTCCTCCTCGGCTCGGACACCCCCGGCGCGGACGAGCGGGCGGTCTACCTGAAGGCACCCGCGTCGAATGGCTCTTGACGTACCTCGGTAACTGAGGTACTACACCGCCGATGCTTCGCTCGCAGCTCATGAAGGGCACGGTGCCGTTCCTGGTGCTGAGCGTTCTCGAGGACGGGGAGCTGTACGGGTACGAGATCGCCCAGCGGATCCGGGAGCGTTCGGACGAGGCGCTGACCCCGAGCGAGGGAGCGCTGTACCCGGCGCTGCACCGCCTGGAACGCGAGGGAGCGCTGGCCGCCCAGTGGCGCCCCGGCGAACGCGGTCCCCGTCGACGTTATTACCGGATCACAGCGGCTGGCGAACGGCTGCTCGCCAGCCAGCGCGCCGAGTGGGCCGGCTTCGTGCGGGTCGTATCCCACGTGGCGGGGAGCGCGGATTGATGGAAGAGCGCGACCGATTCCTCGCAAACGTGGCGGCGGGCCTGACCCTGCCTGGCCCGATGCGCGACGAGGTGCTCCACGAGCTCTCCGATCACCTCGATGACGTTGCGGCAGAGCTGGAAGCGTCGGGCGCCGCACCCATGGACGCCGAGCGGGAGGCGATCCGACGCCTGGGTCCCCCGGCCAAGCTGGCGCACGATCTCTCTCGCGCGCATCGGCCCCGGTCGCGCCTCCTGCTGGCGGCCGGTGCAGGAGCGGTCGCGGCAGCGAGGGAGGGCTTCTACGGCTTCTTGCTTGGCTGGCTCTTCGTGCTGCTCGCCTTCGTTTTCGGCGGATACGCGAGCGATGCCGTCGCGGGCCTGCTCGGCCTGACGGTGGCCCTGTCCTGGGATGGGGGATGGAACACCCTGCTGACGGCCGTCACGCTCAACGTGGGTGCGCTGCTGGGTGGCGCGGCCGCGGTCCGGGCCGTCGCCCGCGTCGGCTGGAGCACGGGGCGGGAGGTGCGGCTCGGCGTCCTGCTGGCAGGCGGGGCGATCGTGGCCTGGCTCGTTCTGATCGTCCTGCGCCAGGAGCTGAACTGGGCGAGCGTGATCGGCCTGGCGGCGGTGCCCGTCGCCTTCGGTCTCGGGACGCGCCTCGACGGCCTGCGCATGAGTCGCGTGACCTGGTCCCTAGTTCTGCTTCTCATCCCCGGCATCCTCGCCTTCGGGGCGATTTCGCTCGCGCGTGCCTCCACCGAGCCAGGACTCGCGGCCTCGTTCCAGTGGGACGAGCAGGCCTTCGCGGATGAGATGGGCACCCCGCTGTGGTGGAACGGCGAGAGCGCGACCCCCATGACCTTCGACGAAGCCAGTTCCGGCCCATCTTCGCCCGGAACCTTCATGGTCGACGTAACCGCCACCAGCGAAGCCGCCGCGGCCCAGTTCAGCGGACTGCGCCTCGAGGCGTGGGCCGCCGAGCCTCCGCAGAGTGATTGGCGGCTGCGGCCCGGCCAGGCCGGCCCATTCGTCACCGCACCCGCCACCCGCGACGGGGCGGCGGTCACCGGGACGCTCCGCTTCGCGACCCGCCCGGACGTGTCGTGGGCGCAGGTGACGCTCACCGGCGTGGCACCCGACGGCAGGCGCTACCTCCTCTGGTCGAGCGTCCCGCAGCGGGCGATCTTCCAGGGCACGGTCTGGGACTGGCTCACGGCGCTCTAGTTGCGCGTCGGCGGGAGCGCTTGCCTGCCGCCGGGCTCAGCGCTCAGCGGGTGCTATTTCTCACCAGGCGGCGCTTGCGCGCCCGGTGACCCCGGACGGCACCCGAGACTCGAGGTACCTCTCAGCACGTGAGAGGTACCGGCCCAGCGCAGCCGCCAGGGCATGGTTGCGAGCCGCGCGGCGACGGAACGCTCAGCCACTGAGAGGTAAAGGCGCTGCTCGCGGCGCGACCGACGCAGGTACCGACCGCGGTGGGCCATCCGGATGGTCCGTCCGGCACTCGACATCGCGACGCGCAAATTGAACGATCGACGTGGCACGACGGTCATATCGGATGTGATCAGCCGCGTGATCGGGAGGGAGTCGGTGGCCGAGGCGCTTAGGGCCGAGCTGCGTGGGACGCCAGGTGAGCGTTCGGACGCCTTCTCGCGCCTGCTCGACGGCTCCCTCGATCGCAGCTTCCGCCTTGCGACGGTGATCCTCGGCAGCCGCGACGACGCCGAGGACGCTGTCCTCGATGCCGCCACGCGCGCCTGGCAGTACGTCGCCTCGCTCCGCGATCCGGCGAAGTTCGACGCCTGGTTCACGCGCATCGTCGTCAACGTCTGCCGCGACCGCCTGCGGCAGCATCGGCCCACCTCGGTCCTGACCTGGGACCCGCCGGTGGAGGCCGATGCGGTGACCGAATCGGTCGAGCGCACCGCGCTGTACCAGGCGTTGGCGGAGCTCACGCCGGAGCATCGGGCGGTCGTCGCATTGCATTACCTCGAGGGGCTCACCGTCGAGGAGATCGCCGAGCATATGGGCACCCCGGCCGGGACGGTGAAATCCCGCCTGCACTACGGGCTGGGCGAGCTGCGCGCCGCCTACGACGCCGCGTCGCGCGACCCGGGGAGGACGGACCGATGAACGACGAGCGCTTTAAGCAGGACCTGACCGTCGTCCTCCGCGAGATCGCCGGCAAGGAGGCTCCCGTGTCGCTGCGATACCGCTTGACCGATGTCACCGAGCACGCGCCGGCGCGCATGCTCTGGTTCTCGCCGCCCCTGCGGCTGGCCGCGGCCACCGTGGTCGTGGTGGCCATCGCGGCGCTGGCGATCATCTTCGTCCCGCGCCAGCTGGTGGGGCAGTCGCCGAGCGGCAGCCCGGAGCCGAGCGCAACGCCCGTTCCCACCGCCAGCTTGGGCGCGAGCGCCAGCGCTGAGGCAACGTCGAGCGCGGAACCGACGATGACTCCCGTCCCGACGCCAGGACCGACTCCGGTGCTCTCGTCGTGGAGCGGTATCGGGTGGACCGATCCATTCGAACCCTTCCCGTACCAGCCGCCCGTCTACACGAGCCAGAAGGGGACGAGCACGTATCTCAACGCGATCCTGCCGTGGAATGGCGGATTCGTCGCCGCGGGATCTATCAGCCACGGGTTCCAGTGCGAGGAGGCAACCTTCTTGCGCTCTGATGACGGTGTTAACTGGACCATCACCGCGCGGTTCTCCTCCGGCGACCAGTTCGCCTTCTACATGTGCCCCGAATACCTCCTGTCAACGCCGGACGGCCTGGTCGCGGTTGGCCAACAGCGGATCTGGAGTTCAACCGATGGCGTCGCCTGGACCGAGATGGAGAGTCCCTCCTGGCGTGCGTTCTGGCCGTCAGGGAGCCCGCAGCTGGTGGACGTCGCATCAGGCCGCTCGGGGCTCGTCGCCATCGGGCTCGAGAACGTGCAGCCGAGTGGTGTCGGAGATTCCGTGGTCGTCCATTCGACGGATGGCCGCGTCTGGGAGCGTGTTGATCTGCCGGCTGAGGAGCAGGCGATCGTTCGGGATTTGGCGGCCTACCGCGGCGGTTACGTGATCGTGGGCCGTGACGGGCAGCCCGACAGCAACGCCGGCATGCAGCTCGTGACGGGTGCCGGCCGCGCTGCAGCCTGGACATCCCCCGATGGCGTTGCCTGGACCGAGGCAGCCGTCCAGGCCGACCGGGTGCGGGGCGGCGTCCTGACTCAGCTGCTGGTCGGTTCAAATGGCCTGTTCGCGGTCGGCATCAACAGCGGGTCCGAGCTCTACCCGTCGGTCGATTACGCGGCCGGCGCGGTCGTCACTGCGTGGGCGTCCGCGGACGGGAGCTCCTGGGAACTCGCGGGAGCGATGGGGGCAGATCTGCCTCCGATGGGAATGCTCGCCTCCGACGGCACCACCATGATCGGGTTGGGCCTCCGCCAGACATGGGTTGGCCAGGACCCGACCGCCTGGGCGTCAGTCGACGGCTTCCACTGGACCGCCCTCGCGGTCAGCGGCCCGTCCCTCGACGTGAGCTACCTTGGCTTGGAGCAGCAGTTGCTCCCCAACCCGCACGACACGGCGCTATGGGTTCTGCCTGACGGGCTGCTTGCTCTTGGCGCCGGAGACGGTGTGCCGCTCAACCAGGCGTACGCCAGCCAGTGGTTCCGCTTTGCCGCTGCCACCCGCTGAGAGAACCTACGCGGTGGGCGGCGCCGTTGCGATCGTGCGGGTCAGCACGACAGCGCCCTGGATCGCGCCACCAGGCCGATGAGGACCACGTAGCCCTCGACGTCGCCGTTGGGCACCTGGAGCTACCTCTCACGGGGTGGTTCTTGCGCTCCAGGCGACCGGAACGGCGGGCTCGAGACGGCCCTGCCTCTCAGCGGCTGAGAGATAGTTGAGCTTCCCACGCGGAGCCCGCGCAATCGGCGGCGTACGAACCACTGGCTGAGAGATAGTGCCGTCGACGTTGTCTCCGGCCACTCTGTCCTCACGCCGGTGCCGGCCGCGGCGTTCATGACGGCAGATGGCAGGAAATCCCGGTAGTCTCCCCGGCATGCCCAGACGCGCGACGCCGGTCGAGTGGCTGGTGTTCCTCGCGCTCGGCGTCGCGTGGGGCAGCAGCTACCTCTTCATCAAGATCGGGGTCGAAACGCTCACCCCCTTCACCCTGGTCGCCGGCCGGCTGGCGATCGGTGCCGCGGTGCTCGCCATCGTCATGCGCGTCGCCCATCAGCGGATGCCGCACGAGCGGCGGATCTACGGGCACATGGTCATCGTGGCGATGCTCGGCATCGTCATCCCCTTCTCGCTCATCACCTGGGGCGAGGAGAGCATCGACTCGGCGCTGGCCGCCATCCTGAACGGCACCGTGCCGCTCTTCGCGATCGTCTTCGCGGCGATGGTGCTCGTCGACGAGCCGATCACCATCAACAGATTGGCCGGCCTGGCCCTCGGCTTCATCGGCGTCGTGGCCCTCACCAGCCCGAGCTTCGCGAACGGCCTGGGCGGGAGCCTGCCGGGGGAGCTGGCGCTGGTCGGCTCCGCGGTCTCCTACGGCGCGGCCGGCGTCTACGCCCGGCGCACGGTGCCGAACCTCGCGCCGCTGACGAGCGCCTTCATGGAGGTCGGCTTCGCCTTCGTCATCACCCTGGTCCTGGCGCTCGCGTTTGGTGACCCGCTCTCGACCCGGGTCGAGGCATCAACGGTGCTCTCCGTCGTGTGGCTGGGCCTCATCGGCTCCGGGCTCGCGTTCCTCGCGTTCTTCTTCCTGCTCGGCCGATGGGGTGCGACGCGGACCTCGATGGTCGCGTATGTCCTGCCGGTGGTCGGTGCGATCCTCGGGGTGGCGGTGCGCGGCGAGGAGCTGGGGCTGCCGGTCCTGGCCGGTATGGTGCTGATCATCGCCGGTGTGGCGCTCGCCAACACCCGCTACGGGCATCGGCGGCTGATCGGGCGGCGGGCGCCGATCTAGGACCGCGGCCCTAGGCCTGCGGACCCAGGACCTCGATCTCGCGCCACGCGACCCACGAGGGGCTCGCCGAGGTCGCGACCCTGATGATCCGGCAGCTGAGCGACGCATCGGGCGTCACGGTCAGGACGTCGAGATCGGCCGTCGTGCCGTCGAGCGTGAACGTGCGCGTGGGCTGGGCTCCCGCCGCCGGCAGGCAGCTGACGGTGTGGTGCGTCGGTCCTGTCGGGTACTGCGAGACCTGGAGCCGGATCTCGGCGACCTGCTGTACGCCGCCGAGGTCGATCTGAATCCAGCCCGGCGGCCCGGTGCCGGCGCTCCACAGCGTGTCCGAGTCGCCATCCACCGCCCGGTCCGGGGTCGAGCCCGAGATCGACGAGCTGGCGGTCGCTGGCTTCCGGAGGGCCAGGTTGACTGGGCCGCCCGCCACCTCGCCGAGCCCGGCGCGATCGTCGAAATAGCGGTTCACGAGCGCCGCAAAGCTCAACGGATCGCTCTCGGGCAGAACGTGGTCAGGCTTGTCCATCCAGGACTGGAAGATGACGTGGTCGGGCTGCGCGCCGGCATCGGCCTCGTAGGTCAGCACCCGACGCCCGGCGAGGGACAGCCACTGCGCGTCCGATGTGGACGAGCCTCCGTTGTAGATCATGCCGACGGGCACGCCGCGCGCCGAGCCCGCAGCCTGGACGGCCATGCCGAGCGCCGGCCAGCCGCTCCGAGCCCAGTCGATGTCGAGGTGGAGGAACGCAGGTGGCTCTCCGACGGCCGCCGCGTAGGCATCCAGCCAGCTCGCCAGGTCATCGGCGGTGACCGGCGTGGGAGTGGGCTCGATGTCGCCGACGATGAGCGCCGGGTACAGGTTGCGCATCGTCGCGATGAAATGGGCGACGGCAGCGGCCACGGTGGCCACCGGCCAGTGACAGGCGCCGGGGCCATCGTAGACATGCGCGAAGTAGTACGGCTCGTCGAGGGCGATCACCGCGAGCGTGCCGCCGGCCCCTCGGAGGCGCTGGCCGATCCAGACCGCGGCGTTCAGCCCGCCGAAGCTCTCGACCCCACCGCCACAATCGGGCGTGGCGTCGAGCGGCCCCATCTCCACCGCCAGCACCATGCCGCGCCGGCCGATATCCGTCACCACGGCCCGCAGGTCCTGATCACTCGCATCGGCAACCCACTCTCCATACAGCTTGAAGACGCCCACCCGCGAGGCGGCCAGCTGCCAGTCCGCGCCGGGGGTGAAGAGGCTCATGAAGTCCTCGGAGCCGATGTAGGGGCGCCCCGCGTTCGTCGGCAGCGGCGGGAGCGGCGCGAACCAGACGAGCGGTCGGGCGGAGAGGTCCGGCGGGCTCGGCTCGGGCGTCGCCGACGCGGCGACCGTGCTGCGGGGCGTCCCTCCCGTGAACGCCGATGCGCCGGGGGTGGCCGATGGGGAACCGGGGATCGTCGTCGCCTGGCCCGCGCAACCCGCCAGCAGCCCGGCGAGGAGCAGCGCAAGGGCTCGCGATCGCACGACCACGTCCCGCAGTCTACGTCGCGGAGCTTCGCTATACTGTTCGGCACTTCCGAATTATCCGGGGTAACCGAACGAGTTTGTCAGCGAGCAAGGAGCGAGCTGTCGGGCGCGTGATGGACGCGTTCGACCGCTTTCACGAGCGCATCACCGTGCTCCATGCACCCGAGGTCGTCGAGCTGAGCCTGACGCTCGCCCAGCTCAAGGCGGTCTACCTCGTCGCCTCCGCGGGCCCGATTCACGTTGGCGCGCTGGCCGTGCGACTTGGGACGGCGGTATCGACCACGAGCGAGGTCGTGGATCGGCTGGTCGGGATGGACCTCCTCGAACGCAGCGAGGATCCCGTCGACCGCCGGCAGGTATTGGTCACCGCCACCCCCACCGCCCTCGCGCAGCTCGAGGACCTCTCGGAGCTGGGGCGGGGCCGGATGCGGGAGCTGCTCCTGCGCATCCCGACCAGCGACGACATCGCGATCGTGGAACGAGCCATCTGCCTGCTTGCCGATGCAGCGGGCGACATGAACGAGGACACCACCCCATGAGCTTTCTCTCCCACCTCGCCGTCAATCGCCGGTCGGTGACCCTGCTGCTGGCCGCAGCCCTGTTCGGCGGCGGCATCGTCGCCTGGACGAACCTGAAGCAGGAGCTGCTGCCCGACGTCTCCTTTCCGGTGACGACGGTGCTGGCTCCGTATCCGGGTGCGGCCGCCGACGACGTGGCGACCCAGGTCGTGGAGCCCATCGAGCGCGCGGTGGAGTCGATCCCCGGCATCGACCAGGTGAGCTCGACATCGGCAAACTCCATCGGCTTCGTCATTGCGCAGTTCACCTACGGGACCGATATCGACCAGGCCACCTCGGACATGGAAAAGGCGATTGGCGGCCTGACGCTGCCCGCCGGCGTGGACCCTGCTGTGCGGCAGCTCGACATCAACGCCTCGCCGGTGGTCATTGCCTCGATCTCCGCGCCGGGTGCCTCGCTCACCGACCTCGGCCAGGTGGCGAACAGCCAGATCGTCCCCGAGCTGGAAGGGATCTCGGGGGTGGCGAGCGTGGACGTCACTGGCGGCCTGGCCGAGCAGGTCACGATCACCCTGGATCCGGTGGCATTGGCACGGACCGGCGTGGGCGTGCAGCAGATCGGCGCCGCGCTCGGGGCCGCGAACGTCACCTTCCCCGCCGGCCAGCTCTCGTCCGGCGACGAGCTGGTCCCGGTGACCGTGACCGGGGAGATCACGTCGGTCGACGAGCTGCGCGGGGTCGTGGTCGGCGTCGACACCTCGGGGGCGTCACCGGCCCCGGTGACGCTGGGTGACGTGGCGGACGTCGAGACCGCGCAGGTGGCGACGACCGGCTACGGCCGGATCAACGGAACGCCGGCACTCGGGCTGTCGGTCAGCAAGACGACCGCGGCGAACACGGTCGAGGTCTCGCAGGCGGTCACCGCCGCCCTCGACGAGATCGTGGCGCGCAGCGGCATTGGCCTGAAGATCGACGTCGTCTCCGATCAGTCCGACTTCATCATCGCGTCGCGCGACGGCCTCCTGCGAGAGGGCGGACTCGGAGCGCTGTTCGCGGTCCTCACGATCTTCCTGTTCCTGTTCAGCCTGCGCTCGACGGTCGTGGCCGCCTTCAGCATCCCGCTCTCGCTGCTGATCGCGCTCGTCCTCATGCAGGTGTTCGGCATCACGATCAACATCCTCACCCTCGGCGGCCTCGCGGTCGCGGTCGGTCGCGTCGTCGACGATTCGATCGTCGTCCTCGAGAACACGTACCGGCACCGTGCTCTCGGGGAGGATCGCCTGGCCGCGGCGATCCACGGCCCATCGGAGGTGGCGGTGGCGATCACCTCCAGCACCCTGACCACGGTCGCCGTCTTCCTGCCCCTCGGCTTCGCCGGCGGCCTGGTGAGCCAGTTCTTCCTGCCGTTCGCCCTCACCGTGACGTTCGCGCTCGTCGCTTCCCTGATCGTGGCGCTGACGGTGATCCCCGTCCTCGCCTTCTTCCTGGTGCGGGCGCCGCATGGCGAGGTTGACGCGCAGGGCGAGCCCAGGCGGTCGATCTGGGTCCGCGTCTACGATCCGACGATCCGCTTCGTCGTCGGCTCGCGCCTGCGCTCGCTCGGCGTGGTCCTCGGTGCATTCGCCCTGTTCATCGGCTCGCTCTTCATCGTGCCCCTGCTCCCCACCCAGTTCATCAACTCGGGGTCGGAGAAGCTCCTCTCGGTCAGCCTCTCGCCGCCGCCGGGGACCTCGTCGCAGGCGGTCGTCGACCGAGCTGCACAGGTCGAGCAGATCCTCCTGGCCGACTCCGAGGTGCGCCTGGTCCAGACCACCGTCCCGCCCGAGGGCGACACGGGCTTCAACACGCTGATCGCCGCGACGCAGGGGCGGGCGGCGAACTCCGCCACCCTCTACGTTCGCCTGGATCCGTCCGCGGATCTGGCTGCCGAGGCGACCCGACTCGACGCGGCGCTCGGCCCGGTGCAGACCGATGGCTGGGATGCGAAGGTACAGCAGGCGAACGGCCCCGGTGCCAGCAGCGGGCTCTCCCTGGTGGTGAGTGCGGCGGACAGCGACGCGGTCGAGCAGGCAACCGCCACCGTGATCGGGGGCCTGGCGGGGATCCACGGGCTCGCGAACGTGACGAGCGACCTCGTGGCTGCGGCGCCACAGGTCGACGTGGTCGTGGATCCGGCCCGCGCGACCGCGCGCGGCGTGAGCGCCGCGCAGGTGGGTGCCGTGGTCCGCAGCGCGCTGACCCCGACGAAGGTCACGACCATCCAGCCGGCCGACGCGAGCGCCCCGGTCGATGTGCTCCTCCGCTTCGACCCCGCCTCGGTCGCATCGGTCGATGCCCTGCGGGCGTTGCCGGTCGGTGTCGGGACGACGGTGGGCGACGTGGCCACCGTCACCCAGCAGCAGGTGCGACCCACGATCACTCGGGTCAACGCTGCGCCGTCGGCCACGATCAGCGGCGAGATCGTGGGCAAGGACACCGGCGCCGTCTCGGCCGCGGTCTCCGCGGAGCTCAAGCGGCTCGATGCCTCCGGCGCCCTGCCGCCGGGCGCATCGGTCGACGTCGGCGGGGTGACCCAGCAGCAGGCGGAGGCATTCGGCGGGCTGTTCGCTGCGATGGGAGTGGCGGTCATCCTCGTCTATGTGATGCTGGTACTCGCCTTCAACTCGCTGCTCACGCCGTTCATCATCCTGTTCAGCCTCCCGCTGGCCACGATCGGCGCGTTCCCCGCCCTGCTGCTCACGGGGCGCGCGATCGGGGTCAGCAGCCTGATCGGGTTCCTGATGCTGATCGGGATCGTCGTCACGAACGCGATCGTCCTCCTCGACCTCGTCGAGCGGCACCGGCGCGAGGGGATGCCGCTCCGCGAGGCGATCATCCGCGGCGGGCACACCCGGGTGCGGCCGATCCTGATGACCGCGATCGCCACCATCCTGGCGCTCGTGCCGCTGGCGGCCGGCTTCAACGAGGGCTCGATCATCGCCGCGGAACTGGGGACGGTGGTCATCGGCGGCCTGCTCAGCTCCACCTTCCTGACGCTACTCGTGGTCCCGGCCACGTACCACCTCGTCGGCCGACTCCGCGGCTGGGCCTAGCGCGTCCCCACCGTTCGCACCTCGCGTTCACAGTTCGAGCGCATTCGCGTCGCACTCTCGTGGGCGCAGGTCCCGATGAACGGGCTGCATCCACAGAAAACGAGGTGTGAACGTGAACGGAGGAAGCGTCTTCCGCGTGCTGGCGATCCTGCTCCTGGTCGGGGTGGTGGTCGCCATCGGCGTGGGGGTCTACAACGCCGGGGTGTCGAGCGGGCTCAACGAGCAGGTGCAGTCGGCGGTCGCGTCCGGGCAGCCGGTGCCGGTCGTACCGTACGGCTACGGCTACGGGTACGGCCCGTTCTGGCACGGGCCCTGGGGCTTCGGATTCGGGTTCTTCGGGATCATCTTCCCGATCCTGGGGATCTTCCTGATCTTCGCGCTGTTCCGCGCCGCCTTCGGGTGGGGCCGATGGCGTGGTCGCGGGGGCTGGGGCCAGGGCGGTGGCTGGGCCGGCCGCCACGGGACGGTCGAGGACTGGCATCGGGAGCTCCATCGCCGCGACGCGGGTGACGGGGGCGAGCGCGCCGGCACGTGAGCCGGCCGTAGGATGCCGCCAGCATGGCGACCGTCCTCATCGTGGACGACGAGCCGAAGATCGTTCGGCTCGTCGCCGACTACCTCGAGCGCGCCGGCTTCGGCGTACGAACCGCCCGAAGCGGCGAGGAGGCGCTGATGCGGGCCCGTACCGAGCCGCCGGACCTCGTGATCCTGGACCTCGGGCTGCCGGGGATCGACGGCCTGGACGTGACGCGCTCGCTCCGGCGATCCGGCGACCTGCCGATCATCATGCTCACCGCGCGGGATGACGAGACGGACAAGCTCATTGGCCTCGAGCTGGGCGCGGACGACTACGTCACGAAGCCGTTCAGCCCGCGCGAGCTCGTGGCCCGCGTGCGGGCCGTGCTCAGGCGTCGGGCGGGTGCCGGGGAGTCGGAGACGCTGCGGGCCGGCGACCTTGTGCTCGACCTGCCGCGGATGCGGCTGACGCGCGGCGGAGAGCCGGTGGAGCTGACCGCGACCGAGTTCGCGCTGCTGGCGGCCATGGCACGCCAGCCGGGGCGCGTCTTCACCCGCTCGCAGCTCCTCGACGCAATCCACGGCGTCGCATTCGAGTCCTACGAGCGCGCGATCGACGCCCACGTGAAGAACATTCGCCGCAAGCTCGAGCCCTCGCCTCGCGCGCCCCGCTACCTGCAGACGGTGTACGGCGTCGGCTACCGGTTGGCGGACTAGGCCGATGCCGCCGGGGTCCGACGACTGGCGCGACCGACACGGCTCACGCCGGCGTGGACCCTGGCGCTGGGGACCGCCGGGCGGTGGCCGCCGGCCCCCGTGGTGGCCGGAGGGCGAGGCGTGGCCACCGCCACCGGAGGCCTGGCGCACGACGCGGCGACGCTTCGCCCGGCGGGTGGCGCTCGCGGCGCTGGCGCTGGCGCTGACGGTCGGGTTGCTGGCGGCAGGGTTCGTCTGGCTCCTCGGCCGTCTCATTGGCGCGAGCTCGCTCGGTGCCGCGGGCGCGCTGATCGTCTTCCTCGGGTTCGTGATCGTGGCTCGCTGGGCGCTGCGCTCGGCGCGGGCCGCCGCGGCGCCGATCGGCGAGCTGATCGAGGCGTCCGGACGGGTCGAGGCCGGCGAGCTGGGGATCCAGGTCGTCGAGCGCGGCTCACCCGAGGCGCGCGCGCTGGCCCGCTCGTTCAACGCGATGAGCGCCCGGCTGGCACGCACCGAGGAGGTGCGCCGCACGCTGTTCGCGGAGGTCAGCCACGAGCTTCGGACCCCGCTGACGGTGATCGCCGGCACCGTGGAGGGCATGCTCGACGGGATCTACCCTGCGGATGCCGACCACCTCGAGCGGATTCGCGCCGAGGCCCGGCAGCTCGAGCGCCTGATTGACGACCTGCGGACGCTCTCCCTTGCGGAGGCCGGCGCCCTCGTCCTGAACCGCGAGCTGTCGGACATCGTCGCGCTGGCGAGGGAGGTCGTCGCCGGGTTTGGCGCGCAGGCTGACGCGGCTGGTCTCCACCTCGAGGTCCGCGCCCCGGCCGGCCCCGTCGAGCTCGAGATCGACCCGCATCGGATTCATGAGGTCCTTGCCAACCTGGTGGCCAATGCGCTGCGACACACGCCCGGCGGCGGAGCGGTGGTCGTCGAGATCGGGGAGACATCGGATCGCACGACGATCGTCGTGCGCGACACCGGCGCGGGGATGAGCGCGGATGCGGTGGCGCACGCGTTCGATCGGTTCTGGCGCTCCGGTGAGGCGGCGGGTGCCGGGCTGGGCCTGGCGATCGTGAAGGATCTCGTCACCGCGCACGGCGGCTCCGTCGGGATCAGCAGCGAGCCCGGGAAGGGGACGAGCGTGACGTGCAGCCTGCCGCGCCGAGCGGCGTGATGCCCCGTCGGCGCTAGATCCAGATCCAGGCGACGGTCGCCACCAGCAGCAAGGCGAGCACCAGGCTCACCGTCCGGCTGGCGCGCTGGCTGGCCACCAGTTGCCCGAGCGCGTGGCCCCCGGCCGCCCACACGCTCGCGGCGGGCAGGATGACGACCATCATCGTGGCGGCGACCGCGACGCTGCCGGTCACGACTTCGAGCTCGGGGGGACGGAACGCGGAGACCGCGCTCAGCGCGAAGAACCAGGCCTTCGGGTTGATGTACTGGAATGCGGCTGCCTGGGCGATCGTCATCGGCCGGGCGACATCCGCCTGGCGCATCCCGTGGCTGCCCGCGACCTGGTACGCGAGGTAGAGGAGGTAGAGCGTGCCGCCGGCCTTCAGTGCGAGCTCGAGCCCGGGAACGGCGGTGATGAGGAGGCCGATGCCGGCTGCCACCGCCAGCGCCATGACGCCGATCCCCACCGACGAGCCGAGCACGTGGGGGAGCGTTCGCCGGAAGCCGAACCGGATCCCGGACGCCCAGAGCAGGACGTTGTTCGGTCCCGGCGTCACCGAGGTCACGAACGAGAAGCCGACGAGGGCGATGAGCGTGGTCATGCCGGTTCAGGCCGGGAGGACGCGGCCCGGGTTGAGGATGCCGAGCGGATCGAGGGCGCCCTTCACGGCGCGCATGACCGCCACCGCATCGCTGCCCACCTGCCCCTCGAGGTAGGCGCGGCGGGTGGCGCCGATGCCATGCTCCCCGGTGATCGTGCCGCCCAGCCCGATGGCCGCGGCGTAGATCTCCTCGCAGGCGACCTGAACCCGTGCCGGCGTCTCGGCATCGCCGTGCTCCCATACGAAGGTCGGGTGCAGGTTTCCGTCCCCGATGTGGCCGAACGTCCCGCAGCGCAGCCCGTGGGCGGCCACGATCCGCTCGATGGCCGCCAGCAGCTCTGGGAGCCGCGAACGAGGCGCCCCGACGTCCTCCATGCGCGCCACGCCGACCCGCTCCAGCGCGCGGTACGCATTGCGGCGCACGTCGCGCAGCCAGTCGGCCTCGGCGCGATCCGCGGCGCGCACGATCTCGCCGGCGCCCTCGGCCTCGCAGGCGGTCCCCGCCCTGGCCAGCTCCTCGTCGGCCGCGACACCCGGCAGGTCGGACTCGATGAGGAGAAGGGCGCCCGCCTCGCGGTCGAGCCCGAGGGTGTGCCAATCGTCCACGGCTGCGATCGTGGTGCGGTCCATCAGCTCCAGGGTGCACGGGTCCAGGCCCTCGGCGGCCATCCGGGCCACGGAACGCCCGGCCGCCTCCACGGTCGGGAAGAAGGCGAGCATCGTCGCCTTCGGGGGCGGCGCCGGCCGGAGCCGCAGCGTCGCCTCGGTGATGAGGCCCAGCGTCCCCTGCGAGCCCACGAACAGATGAGTAAGGGAGTAGCCGGCCACGTCCTTGCGATTGCGCCCGCCCGTGCGCAGCAGGGTGCCATCGGCCAGGACCACCTCGAGGCCCAGCACGTAATCGCGGGTAACGCCGTACTTCACGCAGCACAGCCCGCCGGCGTTCGTGTTCAGGTTGCCGCCGATGCTGCAGATCTCGTAGCTCGCGGGGTCGGGCGGGTAATAGAGGTCGTGGCGGGCTACCGCGGCCTTCAGGTCCGCGTTGAGGACCCCCGGCTGCACGACGGTCAACAGGTTGGCGGTGTCGATCTCGAGGATGCGATTCATGCGGGTGAACGCCACCGTCAACGCGCCGTCGATTCCGGCGGCCGCGCCGGTCAGCCCCGTCCCGGCGCCGCGTGGCACGATCGGCACCCGGTGCGCGTGCGCGGTGCGCGCGATCTCCACCACCTCGGCGGTGCTCGCCGGCATTGCCACGGCCAGCGGCAGGCCCGCCGCGTAATGCGCGGCCTCGTCACGCCGGTACGACTCGCGGTCGACCTCGTCGACGAGGAGCTTCAGTCCCGGCAGGCGTTGCCGCAGCTCGCCAAGGAACGCGTCGCCGGCACCGGTCATGAGGCCCGATGCTAGTGCATCGAGCCCGGATGCTCCTCGATCAGGACCCCGGGAGCGGGCTTACCGCGCGGTACACGTTCGTACCCACCCCGCCGGTGTTGCCGATCTCGAGGAAGTACTGGAGGAGGTCGTCCCGGTAGATGAGGGCCGCGTCCCAGGAACTCCCCGTGATCGGGAACGTGGCCTGGCTGATCACCGGCGTCTCGCCGTCCCTGGTCCAGCTGATGCCGTCGTCCGACCACGCCAGCCCGCGATCGGTGAGCTGCAGGCCGGCGTAGACCATGGCCAGGCCCGAGGGCGTCTGGGCCACTCGCGGTCGGTCGAGCGAACCGAGCTCCCAGGCCGCCTCCGCGGAGAGCACCGGATCGGGCTGCCGGGTCCAGCTGACGCCGTCCGACGAGGTAGCCATGCCGATGGCGCCGGTGCCCCCCGGCTGGTCGAAGCCGGTGTAGTACATCGCGTATCCGTCCGTGGTGGCCACCACGTCCGGCCAGTGGAGGCCGCCGGCGTCGAAGGAGCCTGGAGCGCCAGGCTCGAGCATCGGCGCAGCCTCGACCGTCCACGGGCCGTTTGGATCGGGCGCCGTGGCGCGGCCGATGACCCACGGGTTCGTGGTGCTGACGCTCTCGATGATGAGCACCCACGTCCCGTCAGGGGCCAGGTAGCCGGTCGAGACATCCGCGCCGGGGTCGGCGAACGGGACGTCGTCGCTGGTGAGCACCGGGTCCGGATTCACGAGGGTCCACGAGACGGCGTCGGACGAGACGAGGTGCACGACGTCGACGTGGCCCGGCCACGTCGTGAAGACGTTCGCGAACATGTGGATCTGCCCGCCGTCTTCGATCATCGCCCCTGGGTTGATGTACTGCTCATCGAGTCCCGCGAGCGTCCGGGTTGCAACCGGGTCCGAACCCTGCGGCCAGGTGAAGCTGAGCGAGGGAGGCTGCGGTGTGGGCTCGGCGGTCGGCGCGACGGAGGTGGCCACCGAAGGTGCAGCCGCGGATGGAGTGGGGCTCGTGACACCGGAACAGGCGCCCAGGACCAGCACCAGTGCGACACCAACAGGGAACGCGCGTGTGGGGCCTCGCATGGAACCTCCCGGGTGTGGCTTAATAGAACGGATCCGTACTTTCTATTACGGATCCGGAATAATAGCAAGGGGCCCCCTTTCCGCATGCTCGATGGCGCTCCCCGGCGACTCACGCTGCTCTACCAGCTGTACCTGACGAGCCAATCCGCACGGCGATTCATGCGGCTGGCCCTGGCCGGGACGACGTTCAGCGGCGAGGAGTACGCGATCTACAGCTACCTGTACGCGAACGGGCTGCGAACGCTCTCGCAGGCCGCGCGGGATCTCGGCATGCCCGTCACCTCGCTCGCCACCGTCATGGCGCCGCTCATCGAGGCGGGACATATCGAGCGCACGCCGCACCCGCGTGACCGACGTGCGCGACTGCTGGCACTCACCGATGCGGGGCGCGAGGCGCTGCAGGCCGCCATCCCGGTCTTCACTGCATCCTATCGTCAGCTGCTCGCTCGCCTGGACGACGCGGAGGTCGACGTCGAGGCGGTCTACGACGCGCTCGGCGCGTTGCGCGGCGGCATCGAGGCCGCCACCGAGGATCTGGAAATGGGGGAGGCGCGGGCAGCCGCTCGCTAGCCCGCAGCCGCTCGCTGGCCGGCAGCCGCTCCGCGCTGGCTGGCGAATGCGGCACCCAGCGCAATCAGCAGCTGCGCGCCCATCAGTGCGCCGAGTCGCAAGCCGTAGGCAGATACGTTCCCGTCCCGCAGCGCGCCGATCGTCTCGTCCACGAGCACGGCGCCGATGAGGAGCGCCGCCGCCCAGGCGAGCACCCGGGTCAAGCCACGGTCCGCGCCGAACAGCGCGAGCGCGCTGGCCGCCAGGATGAGGAACGGCCAGGCCAGCGTCGAGGTGCCGACCAGCTCAATGTCGAAGAATCCGAATGTCGGGATCACCCAGTTCATGAAGACCCCGAGCCAGACGAGCAGGCTGGCGGCGTTCGCCAGCGCCAGCCACTCCCCGACGCGTCGCCACGGGATGCTGCGCGCTTCGGTCACCGGCCCTCCCTGCCGTCCCGCCGTACCATGCGACTGACCCGGTCGGGACGTGCGGCGTCCCCGAAGTCTACCGGGCGATCGGTCGAGGATTGGAGGCAGGCACGTGCAGATCACCCGGTCGGCTTCAGCGCCCTTCGAGGGCATGGAGGCGGCGAATTTCAACGGTACGGCGCGGCGGCGCGACCTCGGCGCGTTTTCCGCCCCGGCGTGCCGCATCCTCGCGGTCAGCTTCGAACCCGGAGCGCGAACGCACTGGCACTCCCACGCCGACGGCCAGGTCCTCTACGTGCTCGCCGGGCGTGGCCGGGTCGGCACCCGCCAGGGCGGCCACGACGAGATCGGCCCCGGAGACCTCGTCTACGCGCCGCCGGGCGAGGAGCACTGGCACGGCGCTGCCGCGGACGCCGAGGTCACACACCTCGCGTTCTCGTTCGGCGACACGGTCTGGGGCGGAGCGGTCGCCGACTGAGCCCGCGGCCGTCACTCCTGCACCGCGTCCGCGCGTAATGCTCAGTGCCTGAGAGCTCTGCGACGAATCGGCGGTCAAGGGCTCGTGACACCTCGCTTCCTCTCAGTGGCTGCGAGGTAACGAGGTCTCGCCTCCCGAAGCTCGATGGGCTGCCGCATTGCGATCAGCGGCTGAGAATTATCCATCCACCGAGGGCGGGTCAGGTCGGAGCGTCCGCTTCTCGATCGAGGTCGCGCCGGAGATCGCGCGCGAGCCGATACGCCTTCGTCAGGTCAGCGCTCGGATGGGCGTCGAGCAAGCTCCCCGCACCGCCGAACGCCGACAGGAAGTGCCGCAGCCCCTCGGCATCGCCGGCGCGGACCAGCTGCGCATCGCGCGCCAGCCAGTCGGCCCATCGCTCGTCGCCCGCGGTGCGCAGCTCCGCGCCGAGTCGCTCGAGGAGTGCCAGCAGGCGCTCAGCGCGCTCGTCGATCACGGCTCGCCCACGGGCAGTCCCCGAGCTCAGTGCCACACCGCCAGCAGGATCGCCAGGATCATGAGTCCCACGGCGTGGTAGCCGCCGTTGATGACGAGCCAGAGCCAGGGCTGCGGCTTGTTCGGGTCGAAGGTCGCGTCCACCGCGGTGTGCATCACGGCCAGCCCGATGGCCACGACCAGCCCCAGGACGATGCCCCCGCCGAGGGTATCCGTACCGGTGGCGTCCGTGAGCAGGCCAATCGCGATCCCCATGACGAGGAACGCGACCAGCGGGATCACGTAGGTCGTCGCCTGCATCTGCGGCGGCGTCCGCTCCGGGTCCCAGCCGATGGAGCGCTGCCAGGCACGACCGAACCCGACGGGCGAGAACCAGGCGGCGCCGATGGCGAAGTAGGCGACCGCACCCACGATGATGGCGAGCCAGTTCAGGCTGCCGAACGCGTCGAAGCTCATTCTCCCTTCTCCTCTCCTCCACACCGAGATCGTCGATGAATTATCCGTCGCGATGACAACGCCTCCATCCGCCGAGGTCGGGCCCAACGGCTCTTGGCAGCCGCGCCTCGCACGGGCAGGCTGAGGGCCGGAATCACCCATCACGGAGCGAGGTGAGCGAGATGACAATCGAGACGATGCCGGAGGCGTCCGAGGCGACCCCGGTGCAGGAGCCTGTGGCAATCGAGCGTCGCGGCGGGGGCCCGCACCTGGCGGGCCTGGTCCGCGGCGTGGACGTCGAGCTGAGGAACGCCGCAGTGGGCGCGGTGCTCGCGGGCGATGACGTGAAGCTTGACCGCGGGGTCACGCGCAGCATCTTTGCCGGTGGCGCCATGGATCTGCGGCGGGGAGGTGCCGGCATGATCGTGGCCGGGGGAGACACGCACGTCAGGCAGGGCGGCGCCGGGGCGATCGTGTCAGCGGGCAGCGTGACGATGGAGCAGGCCGGGAGCGGCCTCGCCATCGCGCCGCGGATCCGGATCACGCGCGGCGGGCTGACGATCTTCGCGGTGACGCCGCATCTCGAGGCGGATGAAGGAGCCCGCGTGTTGTTCGGTCCGCTCGCCTCGCTGGCGATCGCCGGCGGGCTGGTCAGCGCGATTGTGCTGGCCGTCCTCGGCGGGCGACGACGGCGACGGCGCGCGCGCGGCTGAAATACTCGCCCGTTTGCCGGGCGTTGACAACCTGATACTGTCAGTCGCAGCGGATGATGAACGGGCGGGACCGCTTCGAGCCAGAGGTAGAGCAAGGGCCGCGCACGCCCACGTCGGGCAGCGACCGGGTGCTGCTCGTGCTCGCCGTGCTCGTGCTGCTCGGCGGATTGGGGATCGCGGTCAGGAATCTCCTCCCGGACGAGGTGGCGGTCGCGGAGCCGACGCCGCACACGACCCCGGGAGCAACGGTGGGTGCGACTCCGCACGCCACGGGGCAGCCAACCGCGTCGGCCACTCCCGCGATGCCGCGACGGCTGACCCTCGTCCCCGCAGCCACGCCCTCCGGCCAGACCTCTGTCCCGAACATCCAGGGTTGGCTTCGCGTCACGAAGGCGACTCCGGTTCGGAACCAGCCGGCCGCCGGCGCGGAGGTCGTGGGCGATA
Source organism: uncultured Chloroflexia bacterium (assembly GCA_963837425.1). Lineage (GTDB taxonomy): Bacteria > Chloroflexota > Limnocylindria > QHBO01 > QHBO01 > CAWINH01. The sequence continues at coordinate 49,845 of CAWINH010000004.1, read as the reverse complement.
TTCCGGCGGGCGGCGTTGCGCTCACCCAGACGTACGCGGACACCGTGCCGGGCCCGGTCCCGGGGTGGGTCTGGGTCCTTGACCCGGCGCCCAGCGGCTGGGTGGCTATCGGGGATGGGACGGCAGGGACGGTGGAGCAGTACCCGCTGCAGCAGTCCGAGCAGCAGCGGATCCTGTACGGCATCCTTCCCGGGGGCGGCGGCTTTCTTGGGTTCGGCGAGGACCAGCGCGGCACCTCCGGTGCGCCGTGGCTCGCCTTCAGCCGGAACGGCACAGACTGGAAGCCCGCCAATCTCGCGCCTGACGTCACGTGGATCGCGTCCGCCGCTTCGGGTCCGGCCGGCTGGCTGGCCATCGGATTCTCGCCGCAGCAGGGCGCACAATTTCAACCGCAATTCGAGCTGTGGCAGTCATCGAATGGTACCGACTGGACCGTTCTCGGCGGGCTGCAGGGCGCCCTGGACCTATGGCCCAGGGACCTCGTCGCAACCGATGCCGGCTACCTGCTGTCGATGTCCGGCCAGTCTCCCGAGGTCGACCTGTTCTTCTCCGCGAACGGCGAGACATGGACCGAGGTCCGGCCCCTGGACACGGGCGTCGCGACGGACCTCCGGATGGTCGGCACGCCGTTCGGGTTCTACGTGTGGACCGTCGGCGGGGATCCTCCCGACGACGAGACGATCGCCGCGGCGTTCAGCGCGAACGGCCTGACCTGGCCGCGAGTCGACGGGGGTCCGCAGGGCAGCTTCGCGCGGGTCGCTGCCACGGCTGCCGGTCTGGTGGGCATGGACAACGACCCGCAGACCGGGCGGGTGCGGACCTGGACCGGCGTCGTATCCACCGGCAACCTGACCTGGCACCGGGCGGATGCGGCGGTCTTCGGTCCGCGCTCGGTGAGCCTGCTGGTCGGCGGGGGCGGGAGCACCGCCGCGTTCCTGTGGGACGAGGGCAATGGCGCCGTCAAGGGTTGGGAAACTCGCGACGGCGTGACCTGGACGGAGCTCGGCCTGCCGGACGGAGCCTTCCCGACGTCGCCGACCGTCGGAGCCATCGGTCCTGCTGGGTTGCTGGTCGAGGGTCAGCGCACGATCCTGGGGCGGCGCACCGCCGACCTCTGGACTCTGGGCGCGTCCGGCTGGACCGCGGCCGAGATCCCTTCCCTCCTCCCCGAGAGCCCTCCCCAGCCGACCGCGTGTCCGCCCCCGCCACGGGATGCCCTCGATTTCCTCCAGATCGACCCGGGGTTCGCGACGTACTGCTTTGGCAACTCCCCGCTCACGTTCCCGGCCTGGATCGTGCCCTGCACGGACTGCCAGTGGGAGCCGGAGACCGGGTATGCGCCTGCATGGCTCGCGGATCCCGGCCTCCGTCGCGTGACGATCGCGCCGATCGACTCCGAACCCTGGTACTTCCTCGACATCGTGGCGGGCCCGGACCTCGTGTGGGATACGGCCTGGGAAGGTGCCCGGGTCGAGCTGACGGGGCACTTCGACGATCCGGCTTCGACCGAGTGCCGCTATACGGGAACCGCCCGCGAGGCGTGGTCCGTCTCGGCTCAGCGGCTCCGGGACGATTGCGCCCGCCGCTTTGTGATCACCGGCGTCACGCCGAGGGCGGGTCCGTAGCGACGACCTCCGCGGGATCGGGATCGGTGCCGTCGTCCGGGCTCCGTTCCCGGGCATCTTCCTGGAGACGGGAACGGACCGTCGCCTCGTGCGCGTCGCGCTCGGGGCGTGGCGGGATCCAGCGCCGCTCGAACGTTCGCAGGCGACGGAGGATGGTTCGAAGGTTCACGCGCCCATTGTGACGCGATCGGTGTGCAGAATGGCGGCGTGGATCGCCCGATCGCCATCTTCTCCGCGCTCCCGCAGGAGCTCGCGCTGCTCAAGAGCGCGCTGGACGGAGCCGAGGCGATCGAGCTCGGAGCGGGCCTCGTGGCCTGGCGGGGGACGCTGGATGGGCACCCGGTCGCCCTTGCCGAGTCCGGCATCGGCAAGGTGGCGATGGCGCTCGCCTGCACGGCGCTCGTGACGGCGACCGCACCCCGCGCCGTGCTCTTCACCGGGGTGGCCGGCGGACTGGATCCGGAGCTTGGTGTCGGAGACGTCGTCGTCGCCGATCGCCTCGTCCAGCACGACGCCGGTGTCGCCGAGGCGGATGGCCTGGCGGTCTACCAGGCGGCGCACCTGCCCTTCTTCAACCCGACGGATCGCCTTGGCTTCGAGCCCGATGCCGACCTCCTGACGCGCGCCCTCGTGGCCCTGCACGGCCTCGAGCTCCAGCCGGTCGCAGGGAGGTCGCCCCGGATCCTGGCCGGAACGATCCTGACCGGCGACGTCTTCGTGAACGCGCCGGCCTTCCGCCAGCGCCTCCGTGCGAGCCTTGGCGGCGCGGCCGTCGAGATGGAGGGCGCGGCGCTCGCGCAGGTCTGCGACGCCTTCGGCATCGGGTTCCTCGTCATCCGCGCGTTGTCCGACCTTGCCGGCGAGGAGCAGCCCTCGCCGGAGCTCTTCGCCCGATTCCTGGATGCAGCCTCCGCCAATGGGGCCGCGGTGCTTCGTCGCCTGCTGCCCGTGGTGTGACCTGTCGCCCCCACCGTCCTTCAATGAAGCTACCCATCGAACTGCGCTAGCCTGCGCCGCCATGAAGATGAACATTCGGATCGCCGCCGCGCTGGCGCTGACCGGTGTCGTGGCGGGCGGCGGGTACGGACTGTGGTACGTCTTCCTGCGACCGTCAGGCCCGGCGGCGGTGGGCGCATCAGTGCTGCCGCTTCCCTCCAGTGCCGGCTCGAGCGCGGTCGGTTCCATCGCGGCCGGCGATATCAGCGGGACGTGGACGGTCGATACCTCGATCGGCTCGTTCAGCGACTTCTCCGACTCGTTCGTCGGCTACCGCGTCCAGGAGCAGCTCGCCTCGATCGGTGGCAACACCGCGGTGGGGCGGACGCCGAACGTCTCCGGCACGGTGACGATCGAGGGCACCACGCTGACCGCGGCCGAGATCAGCGCGGACCTCTCGACCCTCCAGAGCGACGATGACCGCCGCGACGGCCAGCTGCGGCGCCAGGGCCTCCAGACCGACGAGTTCCCGACCGCCACGTTCAGCCTGACGGAGCCGATCGTGCTGCCGGCCGATGCCGCCACCGGCAGCCAGGTCCAGCTGACCGCCACCGGCGACCTGACCCTCCACGGCCAGACGAAGAGCGTCGGGATCCCGCTCACCGCCCGGCTCGAGTCGGGGGTCACCACGCTGACCGGGTCGCTTGAGATCGCCTTTGCCGACTACGCGATGGAGCCGCCAAGCTCATTCGCGGTCCTCTCGGTGGACGATCACGGGACGCTGGAGCTGCAGCTGTTCCTGACCCGATCCTGACCTCGCGTCCAAGGTGATTGTGCAGGTCGCACAACAGTTCGTGCAGCGACCTGCGGGCCACGGGGTAGTTGCGCCACGGCATCGGTCCATAGGCTGACTGCACAACTCGTTGCAGGGGTAGCCACCGAGCCGATGCAGGAGATCAACGCCGGAGACACCGCCTGGGTGCTCGTCTCGAGCGCGCTCGTGATGCTGATGACGCCGGGCCTCGCTCTCTTCTACGGCGGGCTCGTGCGTCGCAAGAACGTCCTGTCCACGATCATGCACAGCTTCTTCATCCTCGGCCTGGTGAGCGTGACCTGGGTGCTGTGGGGCTACACCCTGGCCTTCGGGCCGGACACGGGACAGGGCCTGATCGGGGGACTCGAGTGGCTGGGTCTGAACGGCGTGACCGGCGCGCCGAGCGACACGTACGCGACGACGGTCCCGCACCTGGCGTTCATGGCGTTTCAGATGATGTTCGCGATCATCACTCCGGCGCTGATCACCGGAGCCTTCGCCGAGCGGAAGCGGTTCAAGGCGTTCGTGCTGTTCGCCGTCGCCTGGTCGACCCTGGTGTACGCGCCAATCGCGCACTGGGTCTGGTCGCCGAACGGCTGGCTGGCCGGGCTCGGCGTCCTCGACTTCGCCGGCGGTACCGTCGTCCATCTCTCAAGCGGAGTCGCGGCCCTCGTCGCGGCCTTGTTCATCGGTCGCCGGCTGGGGCTCACCGACGGCGAGCACGCGACCGAGCCGCACGACGTGACGATGACCGTGCTCGGCGCCGGCCTCCTCTGGTTCGGCTGGTTCGGCTTCAACGCCGGGTCGGCGCTCGCGGCGGACGGCCTTGCGGCGAATGCGTTCGTCACCACCAACACCGCGGCCGCCATGGCCGCGATCACCTGGGTCACGATCAGCTGGCTGCACAAGGGCAGCCCATCGGTCCTCGGTGCAGCGGTCGGCTGCGTCGCCGGCCTGGTGGCGATCACTCCGGCCGCCGGGTTCGTGACCCCCGCCGCCGCCGTCCTCATCGGCTTTGGGGTGGCGGTCGTCTGCTACGGAGCCTCGACCCTTCGCCTGCGCTCGCGGGTCGATGACGCACTCGACGTGTTCGCCGTGCATGGCGTGGGGGGCGCGTTCGGCGCGCTGGCCACCGGCATATTCGCGACCGTGGCCGTCAATCCCGCCGGCGTCGACGGGCTCCTTTTGGGCAATGCCGGGCAGTTCGTCATCCAGGCCGTCGGAGTCGCGGCCACCGCCCTCTACTCGGCGGTGATGACCGCCGCGATCCTGTTCGTCGTCAACCTCGTCGTGCGGATCCGCGTCCCGAGCGAGGCCGAGGAGGCCGGACTCGACCTCGCGCAGCACGGTGAAATCGCCTACGGGCACTGACCCCACGAAAGGAGGTGATTCTCATGGTCCTCGCCGCACTCGTCAGCTTTGGGCTCCTGCTCGTCGCCTGGATTGCCGCACCGACGGAGGCTCGACTCGCGGCCCGCGCTCGCGTGCCGACCGAGATGCCGGCCCTGGCAGAGGCCGCCTGACCTGAACCCGTTCGGACCCTCGCCTGCCTCGTACTGGATAAACCGCCCTCCAGCGCGAGGTGATCACCCATGGCGTACGTCATCGCCCAGCCGTGCATCGACCACAACGAACGCTCCTGCATCGATGTCTGCCCGGTCGACTGCATCACGTCCGAGGCGCCCGATCGCAAGCTGTACGTCGACCCCGACGTCTGCATCGACTGCGGGGCCTGCGCCGGGGTCTGTCCGAACGACGCGATCTTCCGGTCGGACCAGCTCCCGGACGCGTGGACCGACTTCGCGTGGGTCGACGCGGCCTGGTACCGCGACGCTGATGCTGCCCGCCGGGCAGTCGACGAGCTTGCATCGGCCTAGGCGGTGACCCTCCGAGAGCTCGCACCGCCACGGCGTGCGCTGCCGGCTCGTCCGCTGCCGAGTGCGTCGGTGCGACGCCCGGTCGAGCCGAACGCCACGATCGTTCGCCGCCGCGACCTCACCGAAGCGATCATGAGCCTATGGATCAGGCCCGACGCCCCCGTCCACTTCGCGGCCGGCCAGTACCTCTCGCTGGGCGTGCGCGTCGGCGGTCGCCTGGTCCAACGTCCCTACTCGCCCGCCAGCGGCCCCGCCGACCCGGAGATCGAGCTGCTCATTCGCCACGTGCGCGGCGGAGAGCTCACGTCCCGTCTCTGGAACGTCCGGGACGGAGCGCGAGTCCACCTGGGCCCGGCGAAGGGCCTGTTCCGGCTCAGACCAGATGACCACAGGGACCACCTGCTGGTGGCCACCGGGACCGGCATCGCTCCCGTGGTCGCCATGATCGGCGAGCTCTCGAGGAGGCCGCAGCCGCCAGCGATCGCGGTGTTCCACGGTGTCGCGCACCGCCGCGAGCTCGCGTTCGAAGAGCGCCTCGAGACCTGGGCGGGCACCGCGGACAGGTTCCGCTATCTGCCCGCGGTGTCTCGGCCGGACGATGTCGCGAACGAGGGCTGGTCGGGACGCGCCGGGCGTCTCACGAACCTGTTGCCCGATCTCCTGCGTGAGGTCGCCTGCGCTCCGACCCGGACGGTGGCGTACCTGTGCGGCAACCCGGCCGTCGTGTCAGGGATAGGGGCCGGGCTGGCCGCGCAGGGCGTCCCTGCCGACGCGATCCACAGCGAGGAGTACTGGCCGCTCGTGTGACGACCACAAAGGTCGCCCGAGGGTCAGCCGGCGACGGTCTCGGGAACCCGGGTGCCCGCCTCGAGGCCGGCCCGAAATACGCCGAGGTCTGCGTCAAGGACCTCGGGCCGCTTCTCGCCGACCACCTCGCGCAGCACGCGCTCGACCGTCTCGGGCGTCACGATGCCGAGCCGGCCGACGAGCGCGCCGAGGGCCACGACGCTGACGAGGCTGTCGTCGCCGCCTCGTGAAGCGAGCTCCGTGCACGGCAACCGAAGCTCGTCGATCTCCGGGCGTGCCGCCGTCTGCTCGCCGATCAGCGAGGTGTTCACGATGAGCAGGCCGCCATCCGCGACGCGGGGCCCGAACTTCGCGAGCGAAGGCGGGTTCATGACCACCGCGGCGTCCACCCGATCGACGGTCGGTGAACCGATCGTCTCCTCGCTGACAATCACCGTGCATGACGCGGTCCCGCCGCGCATCTCCGGCCCGTAGGACGGGATCCAGAAGGTCTCGAGGCCATCGCGAATCGCTGCGCGTGCCAGGATCTGACCGGCAAACAGGAGCCCCTGGCCCCCGAATCCGGCGAAGATGACGGAGCGCTCCACTTCTCAGCCCTGCTTCCGGTCGACGAGAACGCCAAGCGGGTACGTCTCGGCCACCTGCGCCAGGTGCGCCATCGATTCCGGGGCGGTCATCCCCCAGCCGACCGGGCAGTTGGAGAGGACCTCGACGATCGCGAACCCCTCACCGTTCAGCTGGGCCTCGCAGGCGCGGCGGATCATGGCCTTCGTCTTGCCGATCGAGGCCGGGTCGGCCACCGAGCCGCGCGCCGCATAGGCCACGCCCGGGAGCTGGGCGAGCATCTCGGTGATGAGGATCGGATAGCCTGCCAGCCGCGGGTCGCGGCCGGCAGGGGACGAGGTCGTCCGCTGGCCGAGCAGCGTGGTGGGCGCCATCTGGCCGCCGGTCATGCCGTAGATCCCGTTGTTCACGAAGATGCCGCTGATCAGCTCGCCGCGCGCCGCGCAATGGATGATCTCCGCGGTGCCGATGGCGGCCAGGTCGCCGTCCCCCTGGTAGGTGACGACGAACGCCTCCGGCCGCACGCGGCGGATGCCGGTGGCGACGGCCGGCGCCCTTCCATGGGGCGCCTCGACCCAGTCGACGGCGAGGTAGTCGTAGGCGAAGACGGCGCAGCCAACCGGGGCAACCGCGATCGTGCGGGGGGCCACCTCGAGGTCGGTGAGCACCTCGGCCAGCAGGCGATGGATGATCCCGTGCCCGCAGCCGGGGCAGTAGTGCGTGGACTTCTCGGTCAGCAGGTCCGGGCGCCGGTAGACCAGGCGTCCGCGCTCCGCGACCGGGGCGGAGGCTCCGCTCATCGGCGGCCTCCCTTCCGCGTCCACCCGTCGAGCCGATGCAGCTCGGCGACGATCTCGGCCGGGGTGGGGACCACGCCGCCGGTGTGCCCCAGGAAGGCGACCGGGCAGCGGCCCTCGATCGCCAGCCTCGCGTCCTCCACCATCTGGCCCGCCGACAGCTCCACGACGAGCGCACCCCAGACCCCGTTCGAGAGCGCTCGCAGCTCATCCTCGGGATAGGGCCACAGGCTGATCGGCCGGAACAGCCCAACCCTGATCCCGTCGTTGCGCGCCCGGGTCACAGCGGTGCGTGCCACGCGCGCGGCGGTACCGTAGGCGACGATCACGAGCTCGGCGTCATTGAGCTGCTCACCCTCCCAGCGGACCTCACGCGCCGCGATCTCGCGGTACTTCGCCTGGAGGTGGTCGTTGTGGCGCTCGAGCTCCTCGGGCTGAAGGTGGAGCGAGCGCAGGACGCGTGGCGGTCGGTCGATCGCGCCGGTCAGGGCCCAGTCGAATGCCTCCCGCTCCGGCGTCCGGAACGAGAGGGAGACCGGTTCCATGGCCTGGCCCAGGATCCCGTCGGCGAGGACGATGACCGGCGTCCGATAGCGCTCCGCCAGCTCGAAGGCGGTCGGGATCAGGTCGACCGCCTCGCTGATCGAGGCGGGCGCCAGGACCGGCACCCGGTAGTCGCCGTGACCATGGCCCTTCACCGCCTGGAAGTAATCGCTCTGCGATGGGCCGATGCTGCCCAGCCCCGGGCCCCCACGCATGACATTGACGAGGACCACCGGCGTTTCCGAGCCGGCCATGTAGCTCATCGCTTCGGCCATGAGGCTGATCCCCGGGCTCGACGAGCTGACGAGCACGCGCGCCCCGGTCGCGGCGGCGCCGAGCGCCATGTTGATGGCGCCCAGCTCGCTCTCGGCCTGGACGAAGACGCGCCCGAGCTCCGGCATGCGGCGCGCCATCCACTCGAGCAGCTCCGCCTGCGGAGTGATCGGATAGCCGAAGTACGCGTCGCACCCGGCCTGGATGGCGGCCTCGGCGATCGCCTCGTTGCCCTTCATGAGCACGCGGCGCCGCCGGGCGAGATCGGGCTCGATCGCGACGGTCACGACGCTGACCTCACCTTCGGCAGTGCATAGATGGTGAACACCGTGTCCGGGCAGACCCGCGCGCAGAAGGCGCAGCTCGTGCAGGCGGCGGCGTCGGTGAGCTGAATCGGGTGATAGCCGAGCACGTTGACGCGGGTGCGGTCCAGCGCCAGGCAGTCCTTGGGGCAGGCGCTGATGCAAAGCTCGCACCCCTTGCAGCGCTCGCTGGCGATGTCGAGGGGCTGCCATGAAGCCACGGCGACGACCATCTCACCCCGAGGCTGCGCTGCCGTGCCTCGGGCGGCAAGGGCCGAACGGCCCGCTCGCTGGTGTCCGGTCGTCCGAGTCGCGTCAGCCGCGGCTGGCGGTCAGGTGCGAGGCGCCTCCCGACAGGTCGATCTCGTAGCGCTCGGCCGCCCCGGCAAAGTCATCGGAGCGCATCGTGAGCGTGCCGCTCACCGAATCCAGGCGCTGATCATCAAAGCGGAGGTGCGAGACGCCGCCGCGCACGCGCAGGCTGGCCGCCGTCCCCGCCGGTCGCTCGAAGCGCGCGCGGTTCGCGCCGCCGGTCACCACGAGGCGCACGGTGCCGTCCGGCGCCGGAAGCTGGAGGCGCAGGTGGTTTGCCCCGCCGTGGAGCTCCAGCCCTCCCAGCCGCAGGCCCCGGAGATCCGCGACGAGATCGGTAACGCCGCCATCGACCTGGAGCGTCCACGGAATCGTCGGGTTGAGCTCGACCGAAGCGCCGCGGCTCTTGAAGTCGAGCGCGCGACGCCGATAGCGGAGAGTCGCCACACCGTCGCTGACCCGGACCTCGGGGGCGGGTCCGTCGAAGTGGGCACGAATCAGCTCATCGGGGCCCGCTCCTCCACCAAGGGTCAGCCGCGAGGCGCTCGTCTCCATGACCATCCGCGCCTGCTGTCCGAGCGCCTGGGCGTTCAGCGTCAGGCGCGGTGCTCCTGAGCCGAAGATGAGCCGGCCGCGCGTGGCCCCGGCCAGCGGCGCCACGTACGTGTCGCCGACCATCCCGCCACGAGCCGCGATCCGCAGGCGTCCGGTCTCCGCGGCGGCCGTCTCCGAGGCTGCCAGCACGGTCCGCTCGACCGCGTCACGGGTCGTGGCCGGCAGCCCGGCCGTCAGCTTGGCGAGCGCGTCGAGCAGGGGACGGTAGAGAGCGGCGAGCTCCGCCGCCCGCGTCGGATCGATGCGAACCACGACGCTGCGGCGATCCGCGGCATCCGGCTCGCGCCGAGCGATCCCGGCCCGTTCGAGGCGATCGAGGACGCCTGTGACCGCGCCGGTGGTGAGGCCCGCCAGCTCCGCGAGACGGGTCGGGGTGAGGGAGTCTTCGCCACTCGCGAGTTCGAGGCACTTGAGGTCCGTCGCGTTGACGCCGAGCCGCTCCGCGATCGCCTCATGGAGAACGACCGCCTGCGTCAGGAGCTGACGCCAGGCCCCGGCGCGCTCGGTGCTTGACACGGATCCCTCCAGTGGCTAAGAATGCAAGTAGTTTAGCATCTAAGCGAGTTAGGAGATCAACAATGCAGGGCGATGTTGGGGCGATCGTCGCACAGGGGCTGGTGAAGCGCTACCCCGGCGACGTGGTGGCTCTCGACGGCATGAGCTTTGCGGTGGAAACCGGGACCGTCTTCGGTCTCCTCGGCCCGAACGGGGCGGGGAAGACGACCGCGGTCAAGGTCCTGACGACCCTGTCGCGGCCGGACGCCGGCAGCGCGGTCGTCGCCGGGATCGACGTGCTCGCCGACCCGGAGGCGGTGCGTCGCGCCATCGGATCGGTGGGCCAGCGGGCGGCGGTCGACCCGGAGGCCACCGGGCGTGAGAACCTCGGCCTCCAGGCGCGGATCCACGGGATGCGCGGGCCGGCGCTTCGCGAGCGCGTCGACGGGCTCTTCAGGCGCTTCGGCCTGACCGATGCAGCCGATCGCCTGGTGCGCACCTACTCGGGCGGCATGCAGCGGAAGCTCGACGTGGCGATGGGCCTCGTGCATCGGCCGCGGGCGCTCTTCCTCGATGAGCCGACGACGGGGCTCGACCCCGAAGCCCGCGCGGAGCTGTGGGAGGAGATCGCGCGCCTGACTCGCGAGGACGGGCTGACGATCCTCCTGACGACGCACTACCTCGAGGAGGCGGACCGGCTGGCACGCCGCTTGGCGATCGTCGACCGCGGGCGGGTGGTCGCAACCGGCACGCCCGACGAACTGAAGGCGGAGCTCCACGGCGACGCGATCAGCGTCGAGCTTGCCCAACCCGACAGCAATGGTCGGGTGACCGGCTCCCTGGCGGGGGTCCACGGCCTTTCCGAGCCGTCGGTCGACGGTCGGATGCTGCGCGCCCGCGCCACGCACGGCGCCTCCGTGGTGCCGGCCCTCATCTCAGCTCTCGATGCCGCGGGCATCGCGGTCGCCTCGGTCACCGTTTCACGCCCATCCCTCGACGACGTCTACCTCCGGCATACCGGCCGGACCTACGCAGCCACCGGGGAGTCCTACGCATGACCGCCATTGCCCAGTCCCTGTCCATGACCCAGCGCCATGCGCGGGCGCTCTACCGCCAGCCGTGGTTCGTGCTGGTCACGATCGTGCAGCCCGTGATCTGGCTGCTTCTCTTTGGCGCGCTGTTCAAGAGCGTGGCGGAGATCCCGGGCTTCACCGGGGCCGCCAGCTACCTCGACTACCTCGTTCCCGGGGTGGTCCTGATGACCGCGCTCTTCTCTTCGAGCTGGAGCGGGATGGGGATCATCGAGGACATCGACCGCTCGATCATGGATCGCTTCCTGGTGGCTCCCATCCATCGGTCCAGCCTGATCGTGGGCCGAACCGCGTACGAGGCGATCAGCCTCACGATCCAGTCGCTGATCATCGGCGGCCTGGCGTGGCTGCTCGGTGCGCACTTCGCAAGCGGCCCGCTCGGCTTCGGCGTCCTCGTCGTGTGCGCGATCCTGCTCGCATTCACGACGGCATCGTTGTCGGACGCCGCGGCGCTCACGCTCCGCCAGCGGGAGTCGGTGATCGGGATCTCCACGCTCATGGTCCTGCCGCTCACGTTCCTGTCGGCGGCGTTCATGCCGCTCGCCCTGGTCCCCGGCTGGATCGCGAGCGTGGCCCGCTTCAACCCGGTGAACTGGGCGGTCGAGGCCGGCCGCGAGGCGCTCGCCGCGAGTCCCGACTGGTCCCTGATCCTGCCGCGCCTCGGCGGTCTCCTCGTCGTCGCCGTCGTCGCGGTGGCGATCGCGACGGCGACGTTTCGCAGCTATCAACGATCGGCCTGATCGGGTCGAATGGCCTTGGAGCGAGCGAGGTTGCTCATGTAGGGTGACGGCTGCATGGCCGATGTCATCCAAACCGATGGCCTTCGCAAGTTCTATGGTCGACGACGCGGCCTGGACGGCCTGGACCTCGAGGTCCAGGCCGGCGAGGTGTACGGCTTCCTGGGGCCGAACGGCGCCGGCAAGACGACGACGATCCGGCTCCTCCTGGACCTGCTCCATCCGACCTCGGGGACGATCCGGGTGCTCGGCCAGGAGCCGCGCGTCGGCGGTGCGGCGCTCCGGCGCCGGATCGGCTACCTGGCGGGCGACTTCGTCGTGGACGGTGGCCAGTCGTCGCGAGAGCTGCTCACCCACCTCGGCTACCTGCGCGGCGGCGTCGCGGCCGACCGCATCCGCTCCCTGGCCGACCGGTTCGAGCTCGACCTCACAACGCGAATCGGGAGCCTCTCGAAGGGGAACCGCCAGAAGATCGGGATCGTGCAGGCCTTCATGCACGAGCCGGAGCTGCTGATTCTCGACGAGCCGACCGGTGGTCTCGACCCGATCATGCAGCAGCGCTTTCTCGACCTCGCTCGGGAGGCGCGCGGCTCGGGACAGACCGTCTTCATGTCGTCGCACGTGCTCTCGGAGGTGCAGCAGATCGCGAACCGGGTGGGGATCGTGCGGGACGGACGCATGGTGGCGGTCGAGGATGTGGCATCGCTCCGCAGCCGCGCGGTGCGGCGGGTGGAGGTCCAGTTCGACGAGCCCGTCTCGACCGAGGCCTTCCGCGAGCTCCCCGGTGTGCTGGAGGTCGAAGCCCGCGACGGCGTCCTCCGCTGCCGCCTTGCCGGCCGCGCGGACCCCCTTATCAAGATGATCGCGCGCTACCCGGTGGCGAGCCTGGTGGTCGAGGAGCCCGATCTCGAGGAGCTGTTCTTCACCTACTACGCGGATGCCGAGGCCCCCGATGCTGCGTAGCGTGTTCAGCAAGACGATCTGGGACCAGCGGCGCGGGATCGTGCTCTGGGCGCTGGCGGTCGCCGCGATCGGTGTCATGTACGCGGCCTTCTGGCCCACGATGGACACCCCGGAGCTGAAGCAGTTCCTGGATGCCTACCCGGCGGGGGTCATGGAGGCGCTCGGCTTCACGGACATCAGCAGCCCGGCCGGCTACCTGGGAGCTACGACCTACGGCCTGCTGGGACCGGTGCTCGTGATCATCTACGGTGCGATGCTCGGCGGCCGGGCGATCGCCGGCGAGGAAGAGGCGGGCCGGCTCGACGTCCTGCTCTCGCATCCGGTGGAGCGCTGGCAGGTCGTCGTCCAGCGCGCTGCCGCAATGGTCGTGGCCCTCCTCGTGGCCGGCGTCGCGCTGTGGCTGGCGATGGTGATCGCCGCCGGGCCCGCGCAGTTCACGGAGATCGGCCCGCACCTCCTGGCCGCCGCCACGGTCCAGCTCGTGCTCCTGGGGCTCCTGTACGGGACCCTGGCGCTACTCATCGGCGCCGCGACCGGCAGGCGCTCGGTGGCGCTTGGCGTGGTTGGAGCACTGGCGGTGGCCGGCTACCTGGCGAACAACCTGGCCCCGTCGGTCGACGCCATCGCCTGGGCGCAGCACATTTCGCCCTTCTACTTCTACAACGGGGGCAAGCCGTTGGTGAACGGCTGGCAGGTGGCCGATGGGCTCATCCTGCTCGCGGCGGCGGTCGTGTTCGTGGGCCTGGCCATCCCCGCCTTCCGCCGGCGCGACGTGGCGGTCTGAGATGATTGGCAGCACGCCCGCGGCCGCGATCCGGGTCCGCGACCTCACGAAGCGGTTCGGTGCGATCACCGCCCTCGACGGCATCAGCCTCGAGGTGCCGACCGGCCAGGTCTACGGGCTGCTGGGCCCGAACGGCTCGGGCAAGACCACGCTCATCCGCTCGCTGGTCGGCCTGCTCCACCACGAGTCGGGCGAGGTGCGCGTTCTCGACCATCGCATGCCAGACTCCTCCGTCCTGTCCGAGATCGGGTACATGACCCAGGCGCCCGCGCTGTACGAGGACCTGACCGCGGAGGAGAACCTGCGGTTCTTCGCCGCGATCCACGGCGGTGGCGACGTCGACGCCGCCCTCCGCTTCGTCCACCTCAGCGATCGGCGCCGATCGGTGGCCGCCACGCTGTCGGGCGGCATGCGCACCCGCCTATCGCTGGCCTGCAGCCTCGTGCACGGCCCGCGCCTGCTGCTGCTCGACGAGCCGACGGTGGGGGTCGACCCGCAGCTGCGCGCCGAGCTGTGGGACGGCCTGCGACGGATGGCCGCCGACGGCGCCACGATCGTCATCTCGAGCCACGTGATGGACGAGGCCGAGCGCTGCGATCGACTCGGACTGATCCGTGCCGGCCGCATGATCGCGGAGGGCACGGCCGACGACCTGCGCCATCGCGCGGGCAGCGAGCGCCTCGAGGACGCGTTCCTGCGCCTGGCGGGAGGTTCGGAATGAGCCTGCACCGAACGTTCGCGATCACCCGCCGGCTGCTCCAGCAGTTCCGTCACGACCGACGCACGCTCGCCCTCCTGCTCGTCACCCCGGTCGTCATGCTCGGCCTCTTCTCCCTCCTCTTCTCCGGGGAGATGCAGCCGGCCTCGCTCGGGATCGTCAACCTCGACGCGGGTCCGGTGGGGGCTGCCATCACGACCGGTCTGCGCGGCTCGGAGCAGGTCGACCTGCGGGAGATGTCGAGTGACGCCGCCGAGGCCGCTCTCAAGGCGGGGGAGATCGACGGGTACCTGATCCTTCCCCAGGACCTGACCCAGCAGGCGCTGGCCGGCGGGGCGTTGCAGCCCGAGCTGCGGTTGCGCGGGACCGACCAGGCAGCGGCAGCACGCATCGGCGCGGCGCTCAGCCAGGCCCTGCCGGGAGCGCTGACCTCGCTGATCCCGACTGGCGTCTTCACGCTCCCGACCCTCGACATCCAGACCAGCTACCTGTACGGCCGCGCCGACCTGGGGGCCCTCGACCTGCTGGGCGGCCCCTTCATCGGCCTCGTCGTCTTCTTCCTCGTCTACGTGGTGACCTCGATCTCGTTCCTCCGCGAGCGCTCGCTGGGGACGCTCGAGCGGTTGCTCGCCAGCCCTCTGCGCCGCTCCGAGATCGTCCTTGGCTACATGCTTGGTTTCACCGCCGTCGCCCTCGTCCAGGCGGCCGAGGTGCTCGCGTTCAGCACCTGGCTGCTGGGCCTCTACAACGCCGGCAGCCTGTGGCTCGTGTTCGGGATCGAGGTGCTGCTGGCGCTGGCCGCCATCAACCTGGGCATCTTCCTGTCCACCTTCGCACGGAGCGAGTTCCAGGCCGTGCAGTTCATTCCGCTGGTCGTCGCGCCCCAGATCCTCCTCTCCGGGCTCATCGTTCCGGTCTCGGCCGAGCCGGGTTGGCTGCAGGTCGTGTCGAACGTCCTGCCGCTGACGTACGCGGTCGACGCGCTGCGAGCCGTGATGCTCGAGGGACAGACGCTGGCCTCGTCGCAGGTGCTGCTCGACACCGGAGTGCTCGCGGCCTTTGTGGTCGTGGTGCTGGCCGCGGCGGGTGCTACCCTGCGACGCACCGTCGCCTGATCCCGCATCGAGGACGCCCCGGCTTCGGCTAGGCTCGGCCGGTGACCGACACCGCCCCCCCGCCGCGCCCGCTGCGCTGGCGCCTGGCATTCACCGGAATCCTGGCGCTGGCGATGACGAGCGGGACGTACCTCGGCTACGTCTTCGGGGTGCTGGGGCCGGACCTGCGCGCGGAGTTTCACCTGAGCCGTGCTCAGCTGGGGTTGATGACGACCGTGCTGTTCCTGGTGGGTGGCCCGCTATCGCTGCTGGCGGGCCGTGCCACGGACCGGCTTGGTGGCCGACGGGTGATGCTCGCCGCGTTCGTGGTCACGATCAGCGCTGTGCTGGTCATCGCGCGGGCTCCCACCTTCGGCGTGGTGCTGGCCGGCGCGGCCTTCGGCGGCCTGGCGCTGGCCACCGGCAACCCGGTCACGAACAAGCTCATTGCGGAGCACGTCCGCCGCGGCGGCCGCGGCCTGACGATGGGCGGCAAGCAGGCCGGGGTCCAGCTGGGCGCGTTCCTCACCGGGCTGCTCCTGACCCCGCTGGCCGCGGCGCTGGGCTGGCGGGCGGCGCTGGCATGGAGCGCGCTCGTGCCGGCCCTCGCCGTCATCGGGGCATTGCTCGTCATTCCCGCGGACCCGGTCCATCACGAACCCGTGGGTCAGGAGCCCGGGTCGGGCGTGGGAACCTCGATGCACGCCATTCGATGGCTGATGGCCTACGCCTTCCTCATGGGGAGCGGCGTCTCGGCGGTGAACGCCTACCTGCCGCTCTACCTCGTCGAACGCGCCGGCGCGAGTACCGCGCTGGCCGGGGCAGTGGTCGCCACCATCGGCCTGGTCGGCATCTTCTCCAGGGTGCTGTGGGCCTGGGCGAGCGAGCGCATGCGCTCGTTCAGCGCCCCGCTGCTGATCCTCGGCCTCGGCGCCGTGGTGGCGATCGCGCTCGTCATCGCGGTCGAATCGGTCGGCGCCTGGCTCGCGTTCGTGGCGGCGGCCGTGTTCGCGGCCTCGGCCATCACCTGGAACTCGGTCGGGATGCTGGCGGTCATCACCGCCTCGGGCTCGCGCCGCGCGGGCCGCGCCTCGGGATCGGTGACGTTCGCCTTCTATGTCGGCTTCGTGGGCAGCCCGGTCGTCTTCGGATGGCTCGTCGATCAGCTCGGCGGATACCGCGGCGCCTGGCTTCTGGTCGCGGTTGCCTTCGCGGCGACCGTGCCGGTCGTCCTCGGCTGGCGGCGCGCGGAGCGCGCGCTGGCAGAGCGCGCGCACAGGGAGCGGTCGCTGGCGGCGCGCTAGTCCGCTTCGCCGCTCGTGATCCGATGCCGGGTCGAGACCTCGACCTGGGAGCGGGCCTCGTGGGCCGGATGCTCCACGAGGGCCACGAGGCGGCTCGCCATGAACCGGCCGGTGCGCACCGGCGTTCCCGAGCGCGTCACCTCGCTGACCTCGACGACCCCGCGACTCGTCGTCACCTCGAGGCGTCGGCCGGCCCGCGTCGCCTCGATCACGAACGTCTGGGTTCCCTGGCCGGTGTCGACCACCGCCTCGACCCGATCGCCCTTCATGCGCTGCAGAGTAGCAGGCCCTTTCAGGAGGTCCGGGCGGTGCGGTGAGGTCCGGTACTCAAGTACTGGTGCGTGTAGCCCACAGCAACTGGGCGGATCGGGGTGGATTGGGCCGTGTGGTGCGGTCTGGTGCGGTTAGGGGTACTTGCCAAGTCGCCCTCCGACTGGTTCTTATCGGTGCATGACACACGCGGTTGAGGGCGCGCGACCCACCGGCGACCCGGAGGACACCTACCGGGCCTTCTCGGTCGCGGTCGAGCGCATGCGCGAGGGGGAGCAGGTCGTGGCGCTCATCGACCCGGAGATCCTCCGGCCGGCTGCGGCCACCTCTTCGGTCTGGCTCAGCTCGCGACTGACGATCAGCCAGCTGCCGCGACTGATGCTCCCGCGTTGCGACGAGCGCTGCCTTGAGACCGAGCATGACCCGCACGCCTTCGTCCTGCTGGCCGACATAGCGCTCGACGTCACCGAGCCGCGTCGAATGAGCTGGTGGGAGAGCTGGAACGAGTCCCTGCAGCGCGAGCACCGTGCGCAGAACGTCTGGTACGCGGGCTCTCCCCTCTTGCCCGATACCCCCGAGACGCGTCGCCTTCGTGGCGGGACCGAGCTCCAGCGCATCACGAGCACCGACCCGTACTGGGTCCACTACGACACCGTGGACCAGGAAACCCTGTACCGGATCACGAGCGGGCCTTATGCCGGCGATGACCTGATCGCCGCCTCGTTCGGGCTCTCGCCGTTGCTGCCCGGCATGGCGGGCTCACTCATTGCGCCCGACCATCCGCCCGCCCGCGAGCCGGCGGTCGCGATGCGGCTGCTGACCGCCGGCTGGGCCGCCGTGGAGCGCGGGCTCCCGTACGAGCGCTAGGGCCCAAGCAGCATCCGCCTCGGGATGCGATCCTGAGGCGTGACGATCCTCTCCCGGCGCCGGTTCCTCGCCGGGCTCGCATCCACGACCGGCCTCGCCATCCTCGCCGCGTGCGGCGTTTCCATCAGCCCCACGCCCAGCCCGACGGCGACGACAGGCGCATCGCCGACTTCGAGCCCCACCCTGCCGCCGACCCCGAATCCGACCCCGACCCCGACCCCGTCGCCGGCTGGCCCGTCGCTGCGCGCGAAGATCGCGCAGATGCTGCTGGTCGGGTTCCGCGGTGCAACCGCCCAGGCCGCGGCCGGCACGATCTCGGCGGTCGGCGAGCTGGGGCTCGGCGGCGTCCTCCTCTACAGCCGCGACCAGCTGACCGGCACCGTCCGCAATGTCTCCTCGCCCGCGCAGCTTCGCGGCCTGGTCGAGGCACTGCGCGCCCCCGCGCCGGGGTCGCCGGCCGGCCAGCCGCTGCTGGTGGCCGTCGACGAGGAGGGCGGCCTCGTGGCCCGGCTCAACCCGGGCAACGGATTCCCCGCCACCTCGTCTGCCGCCGACCTCGGTGCCCGCGAGGACCTCGCCGCCACCAGGCAGGCGGGGCGTGCTATCGGGGTGACCTTGGCCATGGAGGGCATCGGCCTCGACCTGGCGCCGGTCGTCGACGTGAACGTCAACCCGGACAACCCGATCATCGGGTCGCTGGGCCGCAGCTTCTCGGCCGATCCGG
Organism: uncultured Chloroflexia bacterium; assembly: GCA_963837425.1. GTDB lineage: Bacteria > Chloroflexota > Limnocylindria > QHBO01 > QHBO01 > CAWINH01. The sequence goes on along the minus strand of CAWINH010000004.1, from coordinate 31,333 downwards.
CGGTCGTGACCGCGCAGGCCGGTGCCTTCATCGACGGGCTGCACGACGCCGGGGTGCTCTCAACACTCAAGCACTTCCCGGGGCACGGGAGCTCGACGGGCGATACGCATCTCGGAGTCGTGGACGTCACCGACACCTGGACCGATACCGAGCTCCGGCCGTTCGCCGACCTGATCTCCGACGGCCGGGCCGATGCAGTCCTGACCGCACACGTCTTCAACGCGAATCTCGACCCTGACTACCCCGCGACCCTGTCCCGCGCAACGATCACCGGCATCCTCCGCGAGCGCCTTGGCTGGGACGGCCTCGTCATCAGCGACGACATGCAGATGGGTGCCATCCGCGACGCGTTCGGGTATCCCGAGGCGGTCCGGCTCGCGATCAACGCGGGCATCGACGTGTTGACGATCGCGAATCAGCTCGTCTACGAGGAGGGGATCGTTGCCGACACGATCGACCTCATTGCCGGAATGGTGGCGAACGGGGAGATCTCCGCGACGCGGATCGACGAGTCGTGGGGGCGCATCACCCGGTTCAAGGCCCGGCTCGGCTAGTCCTCGCCTGCCACCTGCAGGGCGGCGAATCGGATCGCCGCCGGGCCCGCGTAGGCGGCGAACATCGTCGTCTCGCGCGCGAAGCGAGCCGATCCCATGGCCTCGAAGATGTTGCCCGTCACCGAGCCACCGCTCACCGGCCGTTCCCCGCCCGGACCAACTTCGTAACCGAGGCGGATCTCCATCCCGAAATCGCCCGAGAGGGCGTCGACGTTGGCCGAAGAGAACGCGACGATGCGGTACATCGGCTCGTCGGAGCTTCGCAGCTCGGCGAGCGACATCGGGCCGGGTGCCACCTCCAGCATGCCCGCGCGCCCGGTCACCGGGATGTCGAGGTACTCCGCGTAGCGCGCGGTCGCCGGCCGCGCGACGAGCACCCCGTCCTCGATGATCGACACATCGCGCGCGGGAACGCCGTCGTCGTCGACGCGATAGCTGCGGACACCGAACGGGTGGGTCGCGTTGGCCCGCGCGTCGAATCGGTCACCGTTGTACTGCCCCCCGAGGAAGACCGGCTCGCCAAGCGCGAAGCGGGAGATCCTCGCGTACTCGGCCGCTGCATCGGACTGGTTCAGAAATGCTCCGAGGCCGCCGACCACGCTGTCGCCCATGAGCTGCCCGAGCGCCGATTCGTCGACGAGAACGGGACCGAGCCGCGTTCGCGGGGGTCCGGCACGGGCGCGGTCGCGCGCCAGCTGCGCACCATGCTCCAGGATCCTCGACAGCTCCACGTCCTCGAGCCGCCGCGCCTCCGCCTGGCTGAAGTGCTCCGCGTCCCGATCGCCGTGGCGAGCGAGGAGGGTCGCCTCGAGCAGGACATGAGTGAGGGTGCCCGTCGCGACCACGCCCCGGCTCGTCTCCAGCTCCTCGTCGACACGGTCCAGGAACAGCTCGGCGGCCGACAGCCGGACGCCCCCCGCCCGCTCGGCGGCCATGCGTTCGCGGATGAGGTCGGCAGCCTCGCGGCTGGCTTGCAGCATGCCGTCCCGGGTGACGAGCTGCGGATCGGCGAGCGGCACCTCCGCCACGGGCGCGGCGTCGGGCAGCCGCCAGGGCGGGTTGTGGACCAGCCCGGCCATGGTGACCGCTGAGTCGAGGACCTCGTGAAGGCGGTCGAGATCGGCCATCGTCATCGGCAGCACCACCCTGCCGCGGCGCGGCTCGCCGTCGACGAGGTGGTCGTTGAAGATCTCGACCCGGTACGCGACGCGTGCATCCTCACGCACGTTTTCGACATCGGTGCCGATGAGGTAGGTCTGCAGGGCCTCGCTGCGAAGCTCGCGGGCCGTCCACTCGTGAACCCCTGGATGGCTGCGAAGCCCATTGATGAGGCGACGGTCCATCGAACCTAGCCCAGCCGGCAGCGGGTGCGCAGGTGAGGACCTCCCGAGCCAACCGGAACGTACTCTTTCCACCCCTTGCCGCAGGTGCCCGCCTGCAGCGCGAAGTCGCTCGACACCATCGTGACGCCTGCCAGGACGTCGGGGACGTAGCCGGTGATCGCCACCGGGGCGAAGATCCGGCCGGTTGGGCGCCCGCCGCGATACTCGCGTGCGTACTGCGCCCAGATCTGCATCCCCCAGCCCTTGGGGTCCTCCATCCCGTTCATGGCGTCGCCGAGCAGGAACCCGTGATCGAGCGAGCCAAGCAGCTCGTCCCGGGTGCTCGCGCCGGGCGCGAAGAACGTGTTCGACATCCGCGCGTACGCCTTGTGATTCACGCCTTCCCGGCGGCCGTTCGCCGATCGCGCGATGCCGAGGCGGGTCGCGGAGTAGAGGTCGGTGAGGCCACGCTCGAAGACCCCTTCCCGGATGATCTGGGTGGGTGTCGCGACCTGGCCCTCGTCGTCGACGAAGTAGCTGCCGTACGCGGCCGGGACGGTGGGGTCGTCGAGGATGTTCACGAGGTCCGAGCCGACCCTGCGGCCGACGAACTCGGCGGCCCTCGCCCGGCCCTTGAGGAACATGTCGGTCTCGACGCCATGGCCGAACGCCTCGTGGGCGATCGTCCCGGTGGTCACCGAATCCGCGACGACGTCGTAGGTACCCGGCTCGATCGGCGTCGCGGAGAGGAGCTCGACCGCCGTCTCCGCCAGATGCGCGAGCTCGGCCGGCTCCACCCTGAGGTGTTCGAGCCCGCCGGTCGCCGCGCGCTGCAGGAAGTGGTAGCGCTGGTCGGTCCCGTCGGTGACGAAGAGCACCATGGTGAGGAGCACGCGATGGAGCTGCTGGGTGACCATCCGGCCGCGATCGACGAAGACGAGCTGCTGCGACTGCTCGCCGTAGGTACAGATCGCCTGCACCGCCCGATGGTCCTGGCCACGAAGCTGTCGCCGGAGGCCCTCCCAGCGCACGAGCTTGTCCGGAAGCGATACCGCGTCCGGATCCTCCTCCACGCGGGTCGCGTAGTCCGCGTCTGCGCCGGGACTCGGCGTCAGCTCGATTGGCCGCTCGCCGGCCCCGGGGCGGTACGCCCGGGAGCGCTGGACGAGCTCGTCGGCGAGCGTCCGGATGCTCCCGGCGTCGAGCGCATCGGTGGAGGCCTCCTCGAGTCCGTAGCCATTCGACACGGTGAGCACGATCCCTTCTGCGGGGTCGAGGCGGGCCGCACTCTGCTCCGCGTCGCGCAGGTTGATGCTGATGCCCTGGCGGCCACAGACGAGGGCCGCCGCATACGGGACCTGCCGCTCCATCTCCCGGACGACATCGCGGAGGTGGCCATACCGATCGCGAAGCGCTCGTGCGGTCTCCGCGTCGCGGGCGCTCAGTGAGGGGGTTGGATCAGGCACGGTGACCGCATGCTACCCGGCCGCCGTGGCCGTCCGTCAGCCAGCACGCGTGTAGCGACCGTCGAAGACCGAGTCCCAGGTTGCCCCCCCGTCCTTCGACGACTCCCAGTACTGGCGGACACGGTCCCGATCCCCGTCGATCACCGACCAGCTGATCCGGTGGCGGACCTCCGCCCCGGGACCCTCACGCGAGGGCGTCGTGCCCTCCAGCACCATGGCTCCGTCGTTGAAGCCGCCGTCCAGCAGGAGGAGGGTTCCGTTCGTGTCGACCCAGGTCTGATGCCACACGCCGCGATCGGCTGCATACATGCTGAAGGAGGTCCCGCGCACGCCCCCGGCTCCCTCCCAGTGCTCGAGGAGCACGTGATCGGCCATGATCAGCTCGATGCGGTTCGTGCCCGCCAGCTCGCCGGAGGGCTCGCGGACCTCCCAGCTGCCGAGCCAGAAGTCGAACTGCCGTGCGGGGTCCATCACCGGAGGACGATACCCGACGTCGCCGCGGCCGACGACCCCGCCCGACGCCGCACCGACCATCGTCGGGCGGGTATTGTTCGGAGGTGCCACCCGGAACGGGGCCCAGCCCGGACCCGATCGCCGAGCCGCGCGCCTACCAGGAGCTCCTCATCGGGCTCGTGGGTTCCGACGACCCCGCCGATGTGCAGGCCGCGACGCCGAGCCTGATCCGCGCCCTCGTCGTGGAGGGCGGGGCGGACCTGCGCCGTCGTCCCGCCGTCGCAGAATGGTCGGCGCTCGAGTGCATCGCGCACATCGTGGACGCTGAGCTCGTCAGCTCGGCGCGCTACCGTTGGATCGTCGCCCATGACGAACCGCCGCTCGCGGGCTACGACCAGGACCTGTGGGTCGACCGCCTCCACGTGCCGGTCGAGGACCCCGCGGAGCTCATCGCCCTGTTCGAGGCATTGCGAGAGGCGAACCTCGCACTCTGGGCCCGGACGCCGGTGGAGCAGCGCGACCGGGTCGGCATCCACGTCGAACGTGGCCGGGAAAGCTACGCGCTCACCTTCACGCTGATCGCGGGCCACGACCGGTTCCACCTGGCACAGGCGCGCCGCGCTCTCGACGCCGCGGTGCGTGGCTGAGCTGGCGGTCGCGACCCGCGGCCTCACGAAGCGCTACGCGAGCGGATCCGGCGACGGCGTGCTCGCCGTCGATCGGGTCGACCTCCGGGTGGCGCGCGGGGAGATCTATGCCTTTCTGGGGCTGAACGGCGCCGGCAAGTCGACGACGATCCGGATGCTGCTGGGCATGATCCGACCGACCGCCGGGGAAGCGGAGCTGTTCGGCATCCGGGTCCGCGCCGGGGCCACCACGTTGTGGGGCAGGGTCGGCCACCTCGTGGAGAGCGCAACGGCATACCCCGACCTCTCCGTGCGCGAGAACCTCGAGGTGGGTCGCCGTCTCGCGGGCGTCGGCGATCGTGATGCGGTGGCCGGGTTGATCGAGCGGCTGAACCTCGGCGCCTACGCAGATCGGCGCGCGCGTTCCCTCTCGCTCGGCAACCTGCAGCGCCTGGCGCTCGCGCGCGCACTGCTCGGCAAGCCGGACCTGCTCGTGCTCGACGAGCCTGCCAACGGGCTCGATCCGGCGGGCGTCATCGAGGTGCGGGAGCTGCTCCGCGAGCTCGCCGCGCAGCGGGGGGTGACGATCTTCATGTCGAGTCACATCCTCGCCGAGGTGGACCGGCTGGCGACCCGCATTGGCATCGTCCACGCCGGACGCCTCATCGAGGAGCTCGACAGCGAGGCGCTCGACCAACACCGGGATCGGCGCCTCGAGGTCGGCACGCGTGATGTCGACCAGGCCATCAGCACCCTGCGGGAGCACGGCTTCGAGCCTCGGAACCCGATCCTGGGTGACGACGGCCGCGAGACGACCTTCGAGCTCCGCGAGCCCCGCGCTCTGGAGGCGCCGGAGGAGATCGCGCGGCTCCTCGTGGAGGCCGGAGCGCCGCCGACCCGGCTGGCCGTTGCGCGCGAGACGCTCGAGGACCACTTCATGCGCCTGACCGACGGCACCCGGCGAGGATCGCAATGAGGCTCTTCGGAATGGCGATCTCGACCGAGCTGCTGAAGGCGCGCCGCTCGCGGGTCCCGTGGGCCGTCGCCGCCGGGTTCTCGATCGCCCCCCTCGTCGGCGGCCTGTTCATGGTGATCCTCAAGGATCCGGAGACCGCTCGGCGGCTCGGCCTCATCGGTGCGAAGGCTCAGCTGACGGCGGGTACTGCCGACTGGCCGACATTCCTGGGGCTGCTCGGACAGGCCGGGGCCGTGGGCGGCGCGATCCTGTTCGCGTTCCTGACCGCCTGGGTCTTCGGCCGCGAATTCGCGGATCGCACGGTCCGCGGGCTGCTGGCCGTGGCGACACCGCGCCGGACGATCGTGGCGGCGAAGCTGGCGGCTGCCGGCATCTGGTGCCTGGCGATCTCCGCCTGGGTGCTCGTGCTCGGCCTCGTCATCGGCGCCTGGGTCGGCCTGCCGGGCTGGACGGCCGCGGTTGCGGGAGCCGGCATCGGGACAATCGTGTGGGTTGCGCTCCTGACGGTGGCCCTCCAGACGACGACCGCGTTCATCGCGAGCGCCGGGCGCGGCTACCTGCCGCCACTCGCCTGGGCGGTGCTCACCGTGGCGCTGGCCCAGATCCTGGCGGTGCTCGGCTGGGGAGCCTGGTTCCCGTGGGCGGTCCCCGCACTCCTGACGGGGATTGCCGGGCCAGGAGGAGAGACCGCGGGCCTCGTCAGTGTTGCCCTCGCGGTGGCGGTGGCACTGCTCGGAGCCGTGGCGACGTTCGCCTGGTGGGAGCGCGCCGATCAGACGACCTGACCGCGAACCGTCAGTTGCCGGATCGCTTCCCGGCCCGATAGGCGAGCACCTCGACGCGCTCGAGGGTGATCAGCCCATCCCCGAGCATCTCGTCGATCTCGGGCAGAATCGCGCGGATCTTGTCCTCCGCGTCGACTGCCTCGATGAGGATCGGCAGGTCCTCGGAAAGGCGCAGGATGCGGCTCGTGTGGAGGTGCTGTTTGGCGCCGAACCCCTCGATCCCGCGCAGGACGGTGGAGCCGGCCAGTCCCTGCTCGCGCATGCGCTCGACGATCGCCTGGTAGAGCGGCTTTCCGTGCCAGTGATCGCTCTCGCCGAGGTAGATACGGAGCAGGAGTCCGGTTCCCTCGAGCTTCATCAGATCGCCCTCCCCAGCGCAATCCCGCCGACGATTGCCCCCAGCCCGAGCAGCAGGGAGCCGCCGATGTTGACGCCAGCGTAGACCCATGCCCCGTCCTCGATCATGCGCCAGGTCTCGAGGGTCAGGGTCGAGAAGGTGGTGAACGAGCCGATGAAGCCGATCATCAGCGGCCCGCGCAGGTCGGCCGACAGGGCGGCCCGCTCGGTGATCAGGGCGAAGAGAAGCCCCAGCGCGAACGACCCGGAGACGTTCACCGCCAGCGTCCCCCAGGGAAGCGTGGTGCCGGCCCAGGCGGTCACCCGCCCGTCAACGAGATAGCGGGTGGCGGCTCCCGCAAAGCCGCCAATGCCGATCAGCAACAGATGGCCCATGGATGCACTCCTGACTCGGTTCGAAACGATCTGCAGGAGCCATCAGCCTTGTGATCGGCGGTTCGCGGCGAGCTCCATCGCCGTGGTGGCGCGAAGCATCGCGGCAGACGCCCGCAACGTCAACCGAGGCGCTTCGCGAGGCGGGTCGCGAAATGGCGGTAGTCCCGGACGTCGTAGAACTGCATGGCGGGCTCGTTGCCGGCCAGGACGGTGAGCCGGACCTCGGCCGCGCCCCCATCGCGCGCGGTCGTCTCCGCGACTCGCATCAGCTCGCTGGCCACGCCGCGGCGCCGCCACTCCGGCCGGACGTAGAGCCGATGGACCTCGGCGATCCGGAAGAACGGCCGCTCGGCGAACTCGACCCGAACCGTCCCGATCAGCTGGCCGTCGGTCTCAGCCACCACGAGGTGGGTGGCCGGGTCATCGAGAGCGGCCCGGACCTCGCCGAGCCAGTCCGGCTCGCGGTCTCCATCCGGACGCAGCTGCGGGCTGGCGGTCCATTGCTCGCGATGGAGGTCGGCGTACTGGCGGGCAATCGCCGGGAGGTCATCTTCGGATGCCGGCCGGACGCTGGTCATCGGTCCATGGTAGGCCCGCCGTCGCGCTACCCTGCATTCTCATCGCACCCTTCAGCGCAGGAGGCGCACCCGTGAGCACCCCTCCCTTCTTTGGGTACCACATGCCGAGCTTCAGCTTTCCGGGGATCGCCGCCGAGGATCGGTTCGAGCACCTCGTCAGCCTCGTCGCCGCCGCCGAGGCGGCCGGCTTCGACCTCGTGACGGTCATGGATCACTTCTACCAGATCCCGGGCGTTGGGCCGGAGGAGGAGCCGATGCTCGAGGCATACGCGGTCCTCTCGGCGCTCGCCGCCCGCACCGGGCGCGTGAAGCTGGGGACGATGGTTTCCGGTGTCACGTATCGCAACCCCGCCCTGCTGGCGAAGACGGTCACCACCCTGGACACGATCTCGAACGGTCGAGCGGTCCTGGGCCTGGGTGCCGCCTGGAACGAGGACGAGCACCGCGGCTACGGCTTCGAGTTCCCGGCGATCGGCGCGCGGATCGATCGGCTGGACGAGGCGCTCCAGATCTGCAAGCTCATGTTCACCGAGGAGCGGCCGACGTTCGCGGGGCGCTACTACCGGATCGAACGGGCGCTGAATCGGCCGCGTCCCATCCAGGCCGGCGGCCCCCCGATCCTCATCGGCGGCAGCGGCGAGCGACGGACGCTGCGCCTCGTCGCGCGCTACGCGGACATCGCGAACTGGTTCGGGACACTCGATGTGCTCAAGCACAAGCAGGAGGTCTTCGAACGCCACTGCGCGGCCGAGGGGCGCGACCCGTCCACCGTCCTGAAGACGGTGATGGCCCCGGTCGTGCTCGTCGAGGACGAGCGTGACGCCGACGCGGTCCTGTCGCGGCTGTCCCCGGATTTCCGGGCGCGCAGCCGGGCGGCAACGCCGCCCCAGGCGGCCGAGCTCCTGCAGCCATACCTCGACGCGGGGTTCACGGGCTTCATCCTCCGCAACCCGACGCTGATGTCGACCGAGTCGCTCGCGCTGGCCGGCGAGCTGATCCGCCTGATGACCGCCTAGTCCTCGCGCGCCGCGCGCTGAGCTTCGGGCATCGGGTGGTCGGCCGTCCAGCGCTGCAGGTCGCGGAACGCGACGTGGATGGCCGTCGCGAACGCGACGATCAGGCCCCAGGTCACCATGCCGGCCACCGGGCCGATGACGAAGGCCACCGGGATCGAGACGGCGAAGGCGACCGGCGCGCGCAGGAGTTGGACGGTCACGTAGCGCACCTTCCGGGGGCTGACCGAGGTGATCAGCAGCGCCGGGTCACGACGTGCCGCCGCCCAGAGCCCCAGCTGCGCGAGACCCGCCAGCACCTGGCACCCCGCGTATGCGACGACCGTCGTCGTCGTCGCGTGCTCGGCGAGGGCAGCGGTGAAGTATGGCTGGATCGCGACCCAGAAGAGGAAGTGGAGATTCGCCCAGATCACGAGGCCATTGGTCCGTGCGATGAGCGCGAAGATGGCCCGATGGCTCATCCAGTACGAGCCCACCACCGCGAAGCCGATGGCCACTGCGACGAACGGGCTGATGCTGCCGAATGACGCTCGCAGCGCCGCGTCGAAGGCGGCCGGATCCGCCACCTCGGGAACCCGGAGATCGATGAAGAGCAGGGTTGCGGCGATGGCGAATACCGCGTCGGAGAAGAAGACGACCCGCTCATAGCGGACGTCACCGCGGATCGCGACAACCTCCGGGTCGGCCCCCGTCCCCGTCACGCGCGCAAGCGTCGCGGCGCGCGCCGCCAACGACCAGTGCCGGTCGTCACATCTCGTGCCTGAGGGCGGCGCCCCGGGCCTGCGCCTCGAGGCCGCCGCTAGGGGCTCGGGAACGGCAGGTTGCTGGGGAGGCCGGGGATCCCGGTCGGGAGCAGCGTCGAGACGTCACTCGGCAGGAACGGGCCGAGGATCGTCAGGACGACCGGCACGCTCGCGCCGCGAAGGAGGTGCACCGTTGTCGAGTCGTTCAGCGCCTCGGTGAACGACTTGAGCGCGCCGGGACCGACGGTCGCGGTGAGCGTCGAGTTCGTCCCGAAGTACGCGTCGAGGATGACGACCGCGGCCGAGAGAATGAGGATCGCCTCGATCCCGCCGAAGAGCGCGCCAAGGGCCTGGTCGGCCTCCTTCGTGATCCCCTGCACGGAGATCCGGCTCAGCATCGTCCGGCTGCCGAGGTGGAGCGCGCCAAGGACGACGGGAAAGGCGATCGTGTACCCGACGAGGTTTGCGTAGTCGGCGGGGACATCGGGGAAGAAGGCGGTGGCGAGGGCGCCCACCGGGTATCGGAAGTACGCGCTCACGACGAACGAGAGCACCATGAAGCCGATGCCGATGAGCCTGCGCAGGAAGCCACTGCGCCAGCCACCGAAGATGAACCCGGCGATGAACCCGACCAGCAGAACGTCCATGATTGGCCAACGTGCTGGAGAGAACCATGCGGATCATGCACCACCCGGGCGCCGGCCGTCGACGGTTTTGGCGCACCTGCGCGGAAGGTGCGGGCGCGCGCATACTGACCCGGCGAACCCTGCGTCGCGCGATTGGGAGATGGTGCACATGACACGAGACGAAGAGCGGCTCCGCCGAGCCGGACAGGAGCCCATCGTCGGTGGGTTGCCGGATTCCCCGGGGATCACGGCCGCGATCCGGTTGACGCCGGGACTTGGCACGCATCTGCGCGGGCTCGCGGACGAGCTGCTGGTCCACGACTTTCCGGGAGCGACGCTGACTCGCGCCGAGCGAGAGATGATCGCGACCGCCGTTTCGGCGGCGAACGACTGCTTCTTCTGCATGGACTCGCACGGCGCGCACGCCACCGCCCTGCTCGAGCGGAGCGGAGGAGCAGAGCTCGTCCCGGTTCTCGACCAGCTCAAGTCCGGGTCGTTCGATGCGCTCGGCGAGAAGATGCGCGCCCTGCTCGAGATCGCACGGACCGTGCGCGGAGAAGCGTGCGACCTGACCGCTGAGGACGTCGAGGCGGCCAAGGCATCGGGTGCGACCGATGGCGACGTTCAGCTTGCCGTGCTCATCGCGGCGGCGTTCTCGATGTACAACCGGATGGTCGACGGCTTCCGGGCCAGGACCGCGCCGAGCGTGGATGTCTATCGCGGCCGTGCAGCGGAGATCGCCGAACGGGGATACAGCCCCCCGCCGGGCGGATAGCCAGATAGCGAGGGTCTCCCCGGCTGCAACCTTTCCGAGAGGTGTTCCGCCCTCGGGGTGAGGCGACCGTAGTGGGCAGCGACCTAGCGTGTTCTCGAGCGGGTCGGCGCGACGCAGCCCGCCGCCAACCCTTCCGTACGTGGAGGAACGAGAATGCGCAACGTCAAGCGCCTCCTTGCGGTCGCGCTCATCCTCGGCACCCTGGGACTCGCTGCCTGTACGACCGGCGGCGGATCGCCGTCGAATGCGGCCGCATCGGTCTCGGAGGCACCGATGATGTCCGCCAGCCCGTCGCAATAACGCGAGGCGGATCGAAGTCGTCTCGCCGCCGTACGGGGGCGCGGGCAGTCGTCGTGGGGGGAGCCTTCTGCCGGCGCCCCCATACGTCGCCAAAATGCAATACATTTGTAATGGATCTGCAACGCCCCGCCATGGCCGGCGCCACCTCGCCCGGCGCACGGTGAGTCTTGCCGCAGCAGGAGGTGCAGAGAAGGTGCGAACCGAACCGCTGGTGCTCGTCGCCGACGATGAGCCACGGATCACGAAGCTCGTGTCGCTCACGCTGCGCAACGAGGGGTTCCGGGTGATCCAGGCCGGCGGTGGGGCCGACGCGATCGCGAAAGCCGAGCAGTATCGGCCCGACCTCGTCCTGCTCGATATCGTCATGCCCGACCTCGACGGCATCGAGGTCATGCGGGAGCTCCGCGAGCGACGCCCGGTCCCGGTCATCCTCCTCACCGCAAAGGCCTCGACATCCGAAAGGGCGCAGGGCCTGGATCTCGGAGCGGACGACTATGTCGCGAAGCCGTTCCACCCCGACGAGCTCGCGGCGCGGGTGCGCTCGGTCCTGCGCCGCAGCGACGGCGCCGTCTCGAACCTGGGCGTCGTGCGATTCGACGATTTCGAGATCGACCTCGAACGGCGCATGGTCCGGCGCGACGGCGCCATCGTGCCGCTGACGCGGACCGAGTGGCTGCTGCTCCAGCACCTCACCGCCAACGCCGGCCGCGTCGTGCTGCACACTGAGCTCCTCACCAAGGTGTGGGGTCCCGAATACCGCGACGACCTGCAATACCTTCGCGTCTGGATCAGCCGCCTTCGCCGCAAGCTCGGCGCGCCTCCCGGAGAGCCGGGACGCATCCGGACCTTCCAGGGGATCGGCTACCTGCTCGACGTGCCCGTCCCGCAGGGATAGGAGCGTACCCTTCGAGGCCGCACATGGATGGACTCGCGGCGCCGAGCACTGCGCGATGCCGGATGGGGGCCGGCGTGGCGTGACACGCGGATGGCGTCGCGTCCTTCGCCCGCGGTGGCTGGGCCACACCGAGGGCCTGTCGCCGATGCGGACCCGGCTCGCCTACCTGTTCGCGCTCGTGGCTGCGGCAGCCGCTGCCGCGGTCACCCTGCTGATGGACCGCCTCCTCCCCGGCAGCGTCGGCTACCTCGTCTACCTCGCGATCGTCGGGCTCAGCGCCTGGCGCGGGGGGCTGGGCCCAGGGTTGCTGGCGACGTTCGCATCGGCGGTGCTCGAGGCCACGCTGCTCTTCCCGCCGATCGGGATTCCGCTCATCTCCTCGTCGGGTCAGCTGCTCCGACTGGCGCTCTTCCTGTTCGACGGCGTCCTCGTCTCGGCCGTGACCTCGTCCCTGCGTCGCGCGAGCTTCGCGGAGCACCAGGCGACGTCGGAGAAGGAGCGCCTCCTGCGTGCCGAGCGGGATTCGCGGCAGCGTGCCGAGCGTAGCCGGTCGGAGCTCGAGCGGCTCCAGACCGTCACCGCCAACCTCGCCGAGGCCGCGACCCCGGCGGAGATCGCCCAGGCGATCCTGGATCGCGGCCTGGCCGCGCTCGGTGCGAGCGCCGGGGCGGTCGGCAGCGTCTCCTCCGACTGGACGTCCGTCGAGCTCATCGCAGCGCACGTCGGGGATCCGAACACTCGGACGATGTGGAGCTACCCGCTTGACGGCCCCTCGCACATCGCCGACGCGCTGCGCACCCGCGGGCCGATCCTCATCGAGAGCCGGGCGGCATGGGACGCGACGTACGGAAGCGCGCCACGCGTGATGTCCGGGCTCGCCCTCGACGGAGGAGCGTCGGCGACCATCCCGCTTGTCGTCGAGGATCGAACGATCGGCGTCCTCGTCCTCGATTTCCCGACGGCACGCGAGTTCGATCCGGAGACGCGCGACCTCATGGTCAGGCTGGGCGACCTGTCGGCCCTCGCGCTCGATCGGGCCGTGGCGTATGAAGAGCAGGGACGCATCACCAACCGTCTCGAGCGAAGCCAGGCCGGCCTGGTGTGGCTCGCCCACGCCAGCCAGATCCTGACCTCCACGATGGACACCGAGGCGACCATCGAGGCCATTGCCCGGCTGGCGGTCCCGTCCATTGCGAGCTGGTGCGTCGTCGAGCTGTCCGCTGACGCCGAGCCGATCCACGCCGCCAGCCATCCCACCGCCGCCGGCGTCAGTCACCTCCGCGAGCTCGTCTGGCTTGCCCCCACGACTCTCGGCGCCTGGCTGGCAGGCCCATTGGAGGCGGAGGGCGGAGCCACGGTGCTGGCGGACGACACCGGGTGGAAGGCGCGGATCGACAGTCCCCGCGCGCTCGAGCTCCTGGACCTGCTGGGCATCGGCGCGCTCCTGATCGTCCCGATCGCCGCGCGCGAAGAGGTGGTGGGGGTCATCACCCTCGGTTCGGCGAACCCGATGCGCTTCGGGCCCGATGATGCCGCCGTCGCCGAGAACCTTGCCGGCCGGGTGGGCGCCGCCGTCGAACAGGCCTCACTCCACGGCGCGGTCACGCGCTTCAAGGCCACCGTGGACGCTTCACTCGATGCGGTCTTCATGTACGACCCCGTGTCACTGGCGCTGACCTACGTGAATCGGGGCGGCGCCGCGCTCGTCGGCGCCGAGCCCGGCGACCTCATCGGAGTTTCGATCCTCGACCTCCAGCGCGGCGTGAGCGAGGAGAACTTCCGCCAGCAGATCCGTCCGCTCCTGACCGGGGAGCACGAGTCGGCAACGAGCAGCGGCACGATGCTCCGGCGCGACGGTGGGGAGGTTCCGGTGTCGACGTTCGGGCAATGCATTCGGCTTCGCGAGGGCGCCGCGACGATGATTCTCGCCGCGAGGGACGTCAGCGACGAGCTGCGGGCCCAGGCCAGGCTGGCGAAGATCGCCCGCGACGAGCGGCTGCGAGCGGCGGAGCTCTCCGCCGTCCTGGAGGGGATCCGGGAGGGCGTGCTGGTGGTCGACGGCAAGGGGACCGTCCAGCTGGCGAACGAGGCCGCCAGGCGGCTCGTGGGCAGCGATCTCGGCGACTACGGGGCGATTGCGCGGCGGCTGGAACTCGAACCGGGCGCACTTCCGGGACTCGACCTCGCGACCTCGGGGCAGCTGATCCAGCTCGCGGATGGGCGCTGGCTCGAGTGGTCGACCTACCCCACCTCGTTCGCCCAGGGCGTGGCCGACGAGCACGGGCGCTCGACGATCGTCATGGTCCGCGACGTGACCCGCCAGCGCGCGGCGGAGAGCGCCCGGCAGGCGTTCGTCGACGTCCTTTCTCACGAGCTGCGGACGCCGATCACCACGATCTACGGCTATTCGAAGGTCCTCCGGCATCCCGCCCCGGACGTCGATCTGCCGGACGTCCTGGCCGACATCGAGATCGAGGCGGATCGGCTGTATCGCATCGTCGAGGACCTCGTGGCCCTGAGCCGGATGGAACACGGCATAGAGATCAACGGCGAGCCGCTCCTCCTCCAGCGCATCGTGCCGGCGGTCGTCGCCCAGGAGGCGCGCCGCTGGTCGACCATCGAGTTCGAGACCGATCTCCCGCCCGGGTTGCCGGTGGTGACCGGGGAACGAACCTACGTCGAGCAGGTGCTTCGCAACCTGCTCTCGAATGCCGCGAAGTACGGCGGCCCGGGTCTCGTGACCGTCGCCGGGGCCGCGGATGCGAACGAGGTGGCGATCACCGTCCTCGACCGGGGAGCCGGCCTCGACGGCTCCGATTCGGAGCGGCTCTTCGACCTGTACTACCGATCGCCGTCCACCGCCGGCCGTGTCGCGGGCGGCGGGATCGGCCTCTTCGTGTGCCGAGGCCTGGTGACCGCGATGGGCGGCAGGATCTGGGCTCGGCCGAGGGAGAACGGGGGGGCGGAGTTCGGCTTCTCGCTTCCGCGGGGAGCGGTCGACGGCGAGGAGTTGGAGGAGCTCCCCGCCGTCGGCCGCTAGGCGGCGCCACCAACCGGGGGGTGCGCCTCGTTCAGGTGGAAGTCACTGCTCGGACGCCCATCCGCGGCGAGGTTGTGGCAGACGAACACGAGTCGACCGCGGTCGAAGAGCTCGAACCACGCCTGCCAGCTGATCGCGCCGGTCGCGACCCCGCCATCCTCGATGAACGAGAGTGACAGGCCTGGGCTGCCATCTCGGTCGGCAATCGGGACCGCGCCCCGCAATCGGGCCCAGGCCTCGATCAGCTCGTGCGACCGTGTCGCGATCTCGTCCCATCCGCGTCCCCAGCACGGTCCGGGAATCGAGTGGCTGCAGGCCGGTGTCGCGTTCCTCACGGCTCGTGCTCGTCGTAGTGGGCCCCGTGCTTCGCGTGCCAGTGACCGTCATGCTCGAAATCGTCATGCCCGTCGTGCGGGCGCGTCTCGTGGCCACATCCCGGCGTGTGCACGTGGGGATGGTCGCGGTGCACCCGATGGCCCTCATCCGACGCATCGTCCGAGCGGTCATCCGCCTCGAATGTTGCCGGGCGCGGCGTCGCTCCGATACCCCCGGTCTCCCCCTGCCAGTCGGAACCGACCCCGTAGAGGTCCGACACCGCCAGGTAATGGTTCTCGAACTCGTCGCGATCCATGTCGTCCCGGAAATCGGGGGTGCTCAGGATGAGGTCGCGTATGCGGTCGACGACCACGAGCGCGGAGTTGAATCGGATGACCGCGGCTCGCGGAATGAGCCGCTCGTGGCGACCGATCCCGAGAATGCCGCCACCCACCAGGACGAGGAACGGGGCCTGCAGCGTCACCGGATCGATGAGCGCGTCCTCGATTGTTCCTATCTCCTCGCCCATCATGTCCACCGCGTCGATCCCCGCCGGGTCGGTGGGCAGATCCCGGAGGTCTTCGGCCGTCAGGCCCGTCCGACTGAGTCGGTTCAGATAGCGAACCGGTAGCGTGGTAGCCATCGTTCCGTCTCCTCAAGTGAAGAGCGTGAGCCTAGGCGGACCGTCGCAAGAGGGGGACCCTCGATTTTGTCGGGCGCATTGCAATCGCGTGACAGCTCGAGAGCCCCCCGGTCGGGCGGCGCCTACGACCGCGAGCCGAAGATGCCGACTGCGGCCACCGCCACCGCCTCGAGGATCGTCCAGCCGATGAGCGCCGCGACTGCGGCCAGGTCAAAGACGGATCCATCGGCGTGGACCACGTTCGTCTGCAGGATGCCCGCAAACGGGGCGACCAGCACCCCGCTTACGGCCATCACCCAGCCGACGACCAGCGAGCTCTCGCGCGCCCCCACCAGGAGGAGGACGATGCGAAGGGCAATGACCAGCTGGACAAGGCCGAAGACGAGAACCAGGAGCCTTCGCGCGAACTCCACGGCCGTGGGCCTCGTCGTGACCACCTCGTGCCGCGAGACGACCTGGGCGTCCAGGTCGGTGGCAGCGTGGTCGGGGACATATCGGCGCTCGGTAACGGTGTGCTGTTCTTCCACACTCATGGCGCACCTCATCTCTGCTTGCAGTGCCACGAGTGTCCACCGCCGGCCGTCACGCACCCGCCCAAGCATTCGGCACCTGCGTTGCAACTATGTTGCGGTCACCCCACGGCCCGGCCAGCGCTTTGGTCGGAAGGTTCGCCGCCCGCGAAGCGGACGCGCTGAGGGACGCATCGTCCAGGACGGCCGGCGATCCGCCCCTCAGCCATCCGTGCAGGAGGGAGAGCCAGGGACCGAGGTTAGAGTCGCGTCTCGTTGTCCGAGTGAACCGGGTGCAAAGCTCTTGTTAATCCGCGCCTGTTCCAGCCACTCGACCGGCCCGATGAGCTTCACCCGGGGGCTCGGCCGCCCCCTCGGCGGCCCGCAACAACCCGACGTAATACGAGGCGTTGCGCGTAACCCGGGAATAGTCGCCTGGCCGCAGGCTTTGGATCTGGTTGTAGCGGGCCACGAATCGCTCGGCGGCCTTCCGGCCGTCGGTCTGTGGGTATCCGCTCGACGAGGGAGTGAAGTACGGGCAATGCTCGACCGAAGAGACGCGGACCGTGAACGTTCGCCCGGTGACCGTCTTCAGCTCCCGCCCCTCGAGGCTCCTTGCGAGCGCAATCAGCTCCTCGTAGGTCATGATCCGCACCACCTCATCGCTCGGGCAACCTCCGCAAGCCTCCGGAACGCCACCGCCCAGACCTGCTCCAGCTCCTCGGGCGTTGGCCGACGCCATCATCCGGTTCCCCTAGGGGCCCGCGCCAGGGCACTGATGAATGTCGTCAGCGAAGCGACCGCTTCGCGAGCGAGCTCACGAACTCGCCTAGACCTGCTGCATTCGCTCGATCGGGCCGAGCGTCACTCCGGTCGCATGGACAGGACAATAGCCGTGTGGATTCTTCGCGAGGTATTGCTGGTGGTAGTCCTCGGCGAAATAGAACTCGGGGGCGGGGCGGATCTCGGTGGTGATCGTCCCGTACCCGGCCTTCGACAGCTCGGCCTGGTACATCGCCCGCGACGCCTCGGCGGCAGCCAGCTGCGCATCGGTATGGGTGTAGATGGCGGACCGATACTGGGTCCCCACGTCGTTGCCCTGCCGGTGGCCCTGCGTTGGGTCGTGGTCCTCCCAGAACGCCTTGAGCAGCTGCTCGTAGCTGATCAGGGCGGGGTCGTAGACGACCCGGACCGACTCGGCGTGGCCGGTTCGGCCAGTGCATGCCTCCTTGTAGGTCGGGTTGGGCGTCGATCCGCCCTGGTAGCCGACCGCCGTGACGATCACCCCGGGAAGCTCCCAGAAGAGCTTCTCGGCGCCCCAGAAGCAGCCGAGCGCGAAGTCCGCGATCTCGCTGCCCGCCGGGTAAGGGCCGTGCAGCGGCTGGCCGTTCACAGCGTGGCGCTCTGCGGTCGGAATCGCCCCGGATCGGCCGGGGAGCACCTCGGCCGCATCGGGCATGTGGGACTTGCGCCCAAGGTTGAAGAACATGCGGCGAGTCTACGCCCGTCACATGACGATGAGGTGACGGCCCGATGAAGGAATCGCGCGCTAGCTCGTTGCGTCCCCGCCCTCGAGGATCGGTGAGGCGCTCTCGAGGATCACGTGGAGCAGGTCGCTCGTCGTGAGCACCCCGATCGGGACGCCGCCGTCATCGATCACCACCACGCGATGGATGTGCTCATCGAGCATGAGGTGGGCTGCACGAGTGACCGTGGTCGAGACGTGGACGGTCACCGCCGGGCGGCTCATGAGATGCCGCACCCGAACACGTGCCCAGTTCGCGCCGATCAGCTCGCTCGACCGGGCGTTCAGCAGGTCGGTCTGGCTGATGACACCCACCAGCCCGCCGTCCTCGACCACCGGCAGCCCGCTGATCCGGTAGCTCTTCAGGAGCAGCTCCGCCTCCGTGATCGGGGCCTCGGCATCGATCACCACCGGATCCACGCTCATCAGGTTCCCGACCCGAGGGTAGTCCTTGGTCACCATGGGTCTCTCTCCTGCTTGTGGCCGGTGCCGATGGAGCCCGGCGTGACCCCAGCCTCGGACCGGGAGCGCCGCGCCGAAACGGCCACACGTCCCCTTCGTACCGGGCCGGCGGTCACGAACGGCACGCAACAGCCGGGACGGGGCAGGTTCCGTCCCGGCTGCGGTGGCGCCCCGCAGGGATCAGCCGATCAGGCTGTACTTCCCGCGGGACCCATGGTCTGGACCGGCGCCCGCCACGGCGTGCCGAGCATCGGCAGGAGGTAGCGGTCGACGCCGTAGTAGCCGGCGACGCGCCAGGCCAGGATGATCCCGATGGCGGCGGTGAACAGGATCGGGTTGCTCGAGCCGGAGCCCGAGAGCAGGAACGACATGTTCATCAGCGCCCCGCCGAACGCGGCGAGCCCGGTGAGGATCCCGAATATCAGGCCAATGCCGACGGCCAGCTCGCCGAACACGATGATGTAAGAGAACCAGCCCTCGTGGTGGCCGTTGAGCAAGAAGTTGATGAAATCCCGATACCAGTCGTAGGCGATTGGTGGGCTCCCCGAATCGGGAATCGTCACCGCGCGGGTCCAGTAGCCGGCCAGCGCAGAGCCACCGTCCAGCCAACCCGTCCCGGTCAGCTTGTGGAACCCGGCCTCGAACCAGCTGGCTCCCAGGAAGAGGCGGATCGGCAGCCAGAACAGGCCGGCGCGCGTGTTCGAGAAGAGGTATCGCGCGAACGCCGGTCCCTCGACCTCCACGACGGCCGCGTCGGGTTCGTGGCGATCGGCAAAGAGGAGCACGATCACCGCGATGGCCAGGATCCAGAAGACCCAGGTCAGGACGCTGTTCAGCCAGAAGTCGGGCGGCAGGTAGATCGCCTTTGCGAAGTCCCAGGTGTCCGGCACCTGCAGCCACAGGACGATGACGGCCGCCACGGCCGCGATCCATGTCACGTAGCCCCGTAACGTGGACAAGAGATCTTGCCTCCTTCTCTCGTGACGCCGCCGAATGTCGCCGGCGCTTGGGTACGTATCTGTACGCGCTCAATGATGCCGCGGCTGGCAACAAGTCCCGCGGGCCAACGGTCATCAAAGCGGCCTGCCACCCGACACACGGTGAGCGGGCCGTTTCCGGGTGACCGTAGGCCCTTGGCCCGACCGGCACGGGCCACATGGCAGGGTCATCGGCCCATACCATGCGCGAACCAATGGAGCTCGCGCCCGCTCGTCGCGGCCCCGGACGGCTTCTCACCGCGGGGCTCACCCTTCTCGCCACCGCTATCGCCTTCGAAGGCCTGGCGGTCCCGACGGTGCTGCCCGCCGCCCTCGATGAGCTCGGGGGTCTGACGCTCTATGGCTGGACCTTCTCCGGCTACTGGCTGACGAGCCTGGTCGGCATCGTGGTTGCCGGCATCGAGAGTGACCGCCGAGGGCCGTTGCGCCCATTCGGCGTGGCGGTCGTCCTCAATGCCGGCGGTCTCGTCGTGGCGGCAACCGCCTCGAGCATGCAGGCCGTCGCCGCCGGTCGCGCGGTACAGGGCCTCGGGTCGGGCGCCATCGGAGCGCTGATCTACGTTGCCGTTGCCCGTGGCTACGCGCCGACAGAGCAGCCGCGGATGATCGCGGTCCTCTCCTCGGCCTGGGTGCTCCCCGGCCTGATCGGGCCATTGATCGCGGGGATCGTGACCGAGGCGTTCGGCTGGCGCTGGGTGTTCGGCGGATTGGCGCCACTGGTACCCCTGGCGGCCGCCGTCCTGTTTCTGCCCCTCGGCCGCCTGCACGCGAAGGCTGCTGAGACGGCGGCTGCGATGAACGCCGGAATGGAGGACGCCACGACTGCCCGCGTGCGCGATGCTCTCCAGCTGGCGATCGGCAGCGCTCTCGTGCTCGCGGCCCCCACCCAAGCGCTCCCCATCGCCGCGGGGCTGGGTGTGATCGGCCTCGCCGTGGCGACCAGCGCTCTCAGCCGGCTCCTCCCGGAGGGGAGCCTTCTCGCGCGTCCCGGGCGCGGGGCGGCGATCGCGGCGCTGGGCCTCGTCAGCGTGGCCTTCCTTGGTGCCGAGGCGTTCGTGCCGCTGGCCGTGGCATCCGTGCGTGGTGGCGGACCGATCCTCGGCGGCCTGGCGCTGACGAGCGCCGCGATCACCTGGGCTGCCGGTTCATGGATCCAGGCACGCCTGGCGGCGCGTGGCTGGCGCCAGTGGCTGGTGGTGACCGGCTTCGGGCTGGTGATGGTGGGGATCGGGCTCGAGACCTCGGTCCCGCTCAGCGCAGTGGCGCCGATCTGGCTCGCCGCCGTGGCGTGGGGGATTGCCGGACTCGGCATGGGCCTCGCGTATTCGACTGCGACGCTGGTCGTCATCGAGACCGCCGCGCGCGGCGCGGAGGGCGCGGCTTCGGTCGCGATCGAGCTCGCCGTCACGCTCGGGATCGCGGTCGGCACCGGGGTCGCCGGCGCGACGGTCGCCGCGGTGGCGGCCGGACCGGGGCTCGCGCCCGGCATCGTGCTCGCCAACCTCGCGATGATCGTGGCTGCCGCCATTGGGCTCCTTGCGGCGCGCCGAATACCGGACGCACCTCCATCGCATCCGCAGGCCGTCCCGCTCGCCGACCGGGGTCCGGTGCTGTGAGCCTTGACATGGGAGTCCGTAAGTAATAACTTACGGTAAGTGAATGCTTACGCAATGGCGATGGATGCGCTCGGGGACGGGACGCGTCGGCGGATCTTCGAGCAACTTGCGGATGGCCCGGCCGCGGTGGGCGAGCTCGCCGCGACGCTGCCGGTCAGCCGACCCGCGGTCAGCCAGCACCTCCGCGTCCTGAAGGCGGCCGGGCTGGTGGTGGATCGACGGGAGGGAACCCGACGGATCTACACCCTCGAACCCGCCGGAATCGCCGCAATGCGCGAGTACTGGGACCGCTTCTGGGCGCACGCGCTCGAGCGCTTCGCGGCCGCGGCGGAGGAGGAGATGAAGGAGACGACGCGTGGCTGAGAAGACTGACGAAGGACTGGCGGTCCGCAGCACGGTGAGCGTGGCGCTTCCGCCCGAGGCCGCGTTTCGGTTGTTCACCGAGGGTATGGGCGGCTGGTGGCCGCTGCGAACCCATTCGATCTTCGGCGCGGAGGCGACGGGCATCGTCGTCGAGCCGCGCGTGGACGGGAGGGTCTACGAGGTGACCACTGACGGGCGCCGCGGGGAGTGGGGCGTCGTCCGCAAGTGGCAGCCGGGCTCACGCTTCGAGATGAGCTGGTACCCCGGAAACGAGCCCGAGCTGGCAACGCACGTCGAAGTGCGGTTCGCGGCCACCTCCGAGGGTGGGACGCGGGTCGACCTGCGGCACACCGGCTGGGAGTCGCGGGGTGCGGACGCGGCCCGCGTGGCGGCCAGCTACGACGAGGGTTGGAGCTTCGTGCTGGGCCGCTACCTGGCAGCGGCCTGAGCGCGGTTCGTGGGGAATGCGGCGCCGTGGCCGGGGACGACGATGTCGGCTTCGGCCAGGATTCGAAGCCGGCTCACCTCGAGCGCGCGCTGGTCATCAGCCAGTGGATCGACCTCCGGGGTGCGGTCCGCATGCCACCACGCGTGGCTGCAGGCGATGACCCCCTCGTCGGTCTCGACGAGCAGGGTCAGATCCTGGTTCGTATGGCCGGGCGTGAGGATCAGGCGAGCGTGCTCGCTCACCCGCGCACCGTCACCCGCATGGTCAAGCCACTCGTCGCCGCGGTAGCGCGCCCAGAAGTCGACGAGCTCCGCGTTCGAGAAGAGCGCCACGTTGCAGGTATGGTCGGGGTGATGGTGGGTGATCACCACGTGAGTGACGTCCGTGGGCGCGTGGCCCAGGGCACGGAGCGGATCGAGGATGAGCGAGCGGTCGACGACCATGCCGGGGTCGACCACGATGAGGGCGTCACCGTCGATGACCAGTGACACCGTGCCGGCCACGTGCTCGTCGCGGACGTAGCCGGTGTGGAGAATGGCAAACTGCGCAGGCATGCAGACCAGTCTGCCCGACGAGACGCATCGGCTGCAGCCGGATCACGCGCCAACGCCATTCAGCGCGGAGGAGATCCGCGCCGGATGCCAGCCGCAGCGGACGATCCGGCTGCGCGTCGAACCCGCCGACGCTGAGCCGTTCATCCGCGTCAACCGCTTCCTCGAGGCCGATGCGGAGGGTGCTCTCCAGGAAGCGCGGCGCTTCTCGCTCAGTGGGACGCCTCTCGAGCCGGCCTCGGTGCAGCGAGTGACCTGGATCGGGTTCCAGGAGCACGCGTCCTTCCCCGAGGAGGCAACCACGATCGAGACCGGGACGGTCGACCTGCCCGGGGGCAGCTACCCGTGCTGGCACTATCTCGTGCGCGAGGGTGACACCGAGCGGAGCTTCTGGTTTGCGAAGTCGCTGCCCGGGATGCCGGTCCGCATGGAAGAGCGGGAGGGGGGCGCGCTGACGTTCCGGATGCTCATGCTCGAGAACATCCCCGGCGCTACGCTTGACGGGTGAGGGAGTTCCCGCGCCTCCTGCGCCCCCGGCTGCTCGGCCCGTTGCGGCGCCGGCACTCCAGCGACGGGGGTGAGCCGACGGTCGACGTGCCGCGGGTCGAGATGATCGAGGCCAACGGCCTGCGCTGGTACCACGTCGAGTCGCCAGGCGCCGCCGACGTCGCATGGCTCGCGGAGAACTTCAGCTTCCACCCCCTCGACCTCGAGGACGTCGCGAGCATCAACCAGCGCCCCAAGCTCGACGTCTACGACGACTACCTGTTCCTGGTGGTGCAATTCCCGCGCTTCGACAAGGAGAACGGGCGCCTGAACCCGGTCGAGGTCGACGTCTTCGTCGGGCCGGACTACGTCATCACCCTCCCCGAGGAGGCGATCGTGCCGCTGCCGGCGATGTGGGAGCGCGCGCGGGAGCAGGCGGACTGGCGCGAGGCCCTGTTGGCCGGCGGCTCCGGCCGCCTCCTGTACGAGATCCTCGACCGCTGCGTGGATGCCGGCTTCCCCATGCTCGGGCAGCTGGGTCGCAAGCTGCGTCGGCTCGAGGACGGCATCTTCGAGGGCCGATCGAGCGAGATCGTGCGCGACATCAGCAACACGAAGCAGGAGATCATCAACTTCCGCGCCATCATCCGTCCCCAACGCGCCGTGTTCCGCGCCCTGGAACGCGCGAAGCTGCGCCATTTCGGCGAGGAGCTGGACGTCTACTTCGACGACCTGACCGATGCTTCCGAGCGCATATGGGACGTCCTCGAGAACTTCAAGGAGATCGTCGAGGCGCTCGAGTCATCGAACGAGTCGGTCCTTTCGCACCGGCTCAACGGCGCGCTGCGGGTGCTCACCGCGGTGAGCGTCATCCTCCTGCCGCTCACGCTCATCGCCTCGATCCAGGGAATGAACGTCCCGGTCCCCGGCGAGCACTCGTCCGCGGCGTTCTGGGTGATCCTGGTCGGGATGGCGGTCATTCTCGTGGCCCTCGTGCTCTATTTCCGACGACGCGGCTGGCTCTAGCACCGCCTCGACGCGCGGCTGTCGCTGCACGAGCCACAGGCCAACGAGGACCGCGGCTCCACCGACGGCGGTCGCCCAGCGGAGCGGCTCACCGAGGATGAGCGCCGAGCTGAGCACGCCGATGATCGGGATGAGCAGTGCGAACGCGCTGGCGCGGGCGGCGCCGATCCGTGCGACGCCGACCTGGAGCAGCACGAAGGCCACGACGGTTCCCAGGACCGCGAGGTAGGCGAGTCCGATCCACCCGGTCGGCGGGGCCCGCAGCAGCTCGGGGAGACCGCCCTCGGCGATCGCCAGCGGCACGAGCACGGCGGTCCCGGTCAGGGTGCCGTACAGCGTTGCACTCACCGGATCGAAGCGGGAGCTGGCGACCCGGGCGAGAACCGAGTAGATCCCCCACAGCCCGGCGCCGGCAACGAACATGAGGTCGCCGCTCAGCCTCGTCCCCTCTGCACCGCCGGATGGGCCGATGACGATCACGAGCCCGCCGATCGCCAGCACGAGTCCGGCGGCTGCGCGCGCGCCGACCCGCTCGCGCAGGAACGCGATGGCCAGCACGGTCGTGGCGACCGGCGCCAGGCCCGGGACGATCAGCGCCCCGTCGGTCGCCGGCGCGAGCGTCAGCCCGGTCAGGAAGAGCCAGTTGTAGCCTGCGATCGCGGTCAGCCCCAGGCCCACGATCAGCGGCAGGTCGGCGCGCCGGACCGGTGCCAGCCGCCGGCGGCCGAATCGCGTCCAGGCGATGAGCAGGATCGAGGCGAGCGCGAATCGCGCGGCCGCGAGGGTGAATGCCGGGGCCGCATCCGCCGCCCAGCTGCCCGCGACCCAGGTGCCGCCGAAGCCGAGCGCCATCCCGGTCAGCGCCAGGTAGGCCGTGCCCTCAGGGCTGCGGGGTCGTCGCGAGCCAGTCATCCGAATGAAACGTCCCGTGTCGCCCGGACGTGAGGTCAGCGACCCTTCTTCTTGGGCGGCATGCCCTGGACGTGCGCGAGCGCTCGCTCGAGCCAGGGTGCGAGTGCATCGGCGTCCGTGGTCAGCGCCTCGGGCATGGCCAGGTAGCCGCGCATCGGCCGCCCGGGCATCGGCGAGAACTCCTGCCCGCCGAGCGCCGTGAGCTCGTCGAGCCCGTCCGGGGGCAGGCGGACGATCCATCGGTCCTCGAAGAGGCTGGTGAACATGTAGCCGTTCGCAAAGGCCGCCGGGTAGCCGAACATCTGGCGCACCTCGGCGGTCGGGAACCCGGCCAACGTCCGGCTGAACCGCTCAACCAGGTCCGGCGGGGACTTGCTCCAGGGCGCCGCGCCCTTCTCCATCTGCGAACCTCACCTGCGCTCGGGCCGAACCAGCGACACGGAGCGTACCAGCGGGGTCATCTGCTCGCATTCGCGTTCACGTCCAGTCGCTCGGTGGCCAGGGCGTCCGCGCGGGCGGCACTGACCGGCTGGCCGGTGACCGCTTCAAGGAAGGTGCGGCGTTCCAGCGCAGCGAGATGCACTTCCTCCAGGGCGGTCACGGTCGCCGTGCGCGGAACGTTGCGCAGGAGCGCAATCTCGCCGAACCCGTCGCCGTGGCCCAGCTCGCGGACCACGCGGCCGTCGATGCTGACACGGACCCGGCCGCGGGTGATGATGAAGTACCGATCGCCGTGCTCGCCCTGCGTGATGACCTCGCTTCCCGCGGCAGCCTCGACCGGAAGCAGGCTCGCCGCGAGGCGCTCGATGGCCGGCGGGGAGAGCGGCTCGAACATCGGGATCCCGCGCAGCAGCGAGACCTCCCGCGGGCGGGCGGTGCCGGCGGCATCGGCGCGCGCCAGCCGCGGCCAGCTGAGCGCCGTGAGCGCGGCCAGAGCCAGCCCGGCCGTCCCGAAGGCGCCACCCGGGCCGAAGAGCGCAACGAGCAGCGGTGCGGCGGCCGAGCCGATGGCCAGCGATGCCATGTCGATCCCCTCGAGCACCCCGAAGACCCTGGCCAGCATGCGTTCGGGCGCTACGCGCTGGAGGAGGGTGCGTCCGGCGACGTCGACCACCACGCGCCCGATGCCGGCCAGACCCAGCAGCAGGCAGGCCGCAAGGGTTGAGGGCAGGATGCCAACGAGGGCCAGCGGGACAGCCCAGAGCAGGAGCCCTGCCACGAGCGGCCCGGCCAGTCGATGCCGGCCGATGAGGAGGACCGTGGCAGCCGCGCCGAGGATCCCACCCGCGCCCATCGCGGCGTTGAGGTACCCGACGCCGGCTTCGCCGACCCCCAGCACCCCGATCGCCAGCACGACGAGCAGCACGTCCAACGCGCCCCACAGGATCGACGCGCCGCCGATCAGCATCACCACCAGTCGTGGCCGCTCCTCGGCGGCGAGCATGCGCAGGCTGGCCAGCGTGCCGGCCACCGCGCCACGCAATCCCGATGCCTGCGCCTGCTCGTCCTCGTGGGTATCGCCGACGTATGCGTGCGGCTGGGCCCGGATCCCGAGCGTCAGGAGCGCCCCGGACAGGGTCAGCGCGGCAGACCCCGCGAACACGACGCCGGCGTCGGACGCGGCCAGGGCGACACCGGCCAGGGCCGGCCCCACGAGCATGGAGAGTGTCTCGACCGCGCCGGTTGCGACGTTCGCGGCGGTGAGCTCAGCCGGCGTGCGGGCCAGCGAGGGCAGGATGGCTGCCTGGATCGGCCGGGTCAGCGTGACGCTGGTGGCGGCGACCACCGCCGACGCGTAGATCAGCAGGGTCGGCGCGCCCAGCAGCAGGAGGACCGCCGTGGCGCCCATGGAACAGGCCTGCGCCAGGTAGCTGATGCGCAGCGCCGTCTCGCGGCGGACACGGTCGCCCATCGACGCCGCAACCGGCGCCACCAGGATGGAGGGGGCGAGCTGGACCAGCGCCACGATGCCGGTCTCGGTCGTGCCGCCCTGCCGATAGGCGTACACCAGGATCGCGATCCAGCTCGCCCACTCGGCCAGGGAGAACCCGACGAAGGCGACCAGCACGCGGCGGATGGCGCGGTTGCGGAACCCGGCGGCCAGCGCGTGCAGGGCGATCGGGATGCGGGGACGCGGATCGGGGCGCCGCTCCTCCGACATGTCCGCGGATCATGCCACGCCGGGGCCGGTCTTTCGGCCAGTCACCCACGGTCGCGATCGTGGACGGCATGTTGACAACTGCCGGTCGAAGCCACCAAGTCGGGGATAAAGGGGGTTGATCGGCGTGGGTGGCCCACCCTATGCTTGGTTCGTCCCGAAGGGGCAGCGCACCGGTTCACGAGATTGCATCAAGCGTTCCGGTACCGGCCCGGTGGTCTCGCACCGCCGAGTTGGGCGCCGTTCCTTCGGGACATTTCGCTGCCCGCCGGCAGCGCCGCAGGTGGGGTTCCGTCATGTCCGACGCCTGGTCGCTTACCCTGGATCCCGGCGTCCTGCTGCCGGGCAAGACGGCGCGTGCCACCCTCACCTACCACCCGGCGCGAGACGTCACCGCGCGGAGCGTTCGCGCCCGGCTGCGCTGCACCGAGCGCTGGCGGTACGACACTCGCGAGGCGACGACCACGGGCCAGGGCGTCACCTCGTCGCGGACGGTGACCCGCACCGGCGAAGCGGAGCTGCATCGGGCCGAGTGGCAGCTCGCCGGCGAGACCCGTCTCGTCGCCGGGCAGCCGGAGAGCTGGTCGTTCGAGATCGAGGTGCCGTCGCTGGGGCCGGCATCGTTCGAGGCGGAGGAGCTTCGCTGCGACTGGACGCTGCAGGCCACGGTGGACCGCAAGCTCGCGGTCGACGACACGGCAACGTTCGCCATCCACCTGGCGCAGCCGATGGCACTGCTGCGCGCCGGCGTGGTGGAGACCGGGATGTACGGGCTGTACGAGGAGGCGCCCGCCAACCTCGACGCGCTCCCGGCCCAGATTCGACTCGAGCCGGTGCCCGTCAACCTGCAGGCTGCCTTTCGAGGCGCCTTCACCGTCCAGACCGCCGAGCCGCTCCAGCTCCAGGAGGTGCGGCTCGAACTGCGGGTGGCGGTGGAGGCCACGGTGCCGGGCGGGCGCCACGAGGAGATCCTTGCCGCCCGGGGCCGGCTGGAGTCGGATGCGGGCTCGTTCGGTGGTGCGCTCGACAGCCATTCGTTCGTGGTGGATGCGCCGCGCGTCTGGCTGCCGAGCATCGACCTGCCCCATGGGAGGGCGCGTGCCACGTTCCACGTCATCCTGGCCCGGGCGTGGGCGCGCGACGACCACTACCTCCGCGACGTGGCGCTGGCCACCACGGACGCGCTCTAGGCGATCTCGACCCGCGCAGCATCGAGCTCGCGCGTATCGCTGACGGTCCAGACCGGGTCGAACCCCTCGCCGGCCAGCATGCCGACCGAGGCCAGCATGCGCCGATGCTGACGCCGGATCGTCGCCGCGGGCAGCCGCCGATCGGAGCGTGCCGCGTTACGCTCGAGGCAGACGTCGACCGGCAGCGCGAGGATGAGCGCCGCCGCAGGGCGGCCATGGCGCCGCGCCGCCGCGACGAGTGGGCGCCGAGCCCAGCCCTCGAGGTTCGTGGCATCCACCACAGAAAGGCGGCCGCCGGCGAGCCGCATGCCCAGCACGCTGTGCAGCAGCGCGAAGGCGGCTTCCGTCGCGGACTGGTCGTTCGCATCGTCGGCGACCATGGCGCGCATCGCGTCCGACGAGAGGACCTGGGTCGGACCGAAGTGGCGCGCGGCAAACGTCGACTTGCCGGCTCCCCCGGGACCCACCAGGATCAGCAGCCCGCCAGGCGGCAGGCGCAGGATCACGGTGAATCCGCCCAGCGGCTGATCGGCTCGAGCAGCTGCGGCCCCTCGCTGCGGACGTCGTTCACCGCCGGGGAGACCGGGTACATCTCGAGCGGGTCCGCCGGAGCCGGACGGAGGAGCGGACGGAGGTCGAGCGCCGCCGAGTCCTCGCTGAGCCAGGTATCCCAGTCCGCGGCATCGAGGACGACCGGCATCCGGTCGTGGACGGCTCGCACCAGCTCGTTCGGCTCGGTGGTCAGGATCGTGCAGGTGTACAGCCGCGCGGCGGTCTGCGGGTCGCGCCAGGCGGCCCACAGGCCCGCGAAGGCGAGCGGTCGGCCGTCCCGGCGCCGGATCGCGAACGGTTCGGAACGTCGCACCCTGCCGCTCGCCGGGTCGCGGTGACGGCGCCACTCGTAGAAGGCATCGGCGGGGACGATGCAGCGGTGGCGCCGAAAGGCGTCACGGAAGGCGGGCGAGCTCTCGACGGTCTCCGACCGGGCGTTGATCAGGCGTGCCGCGTTCCGCGGTCCATCGGCGAAGAAGGGGACCAGTCCCCAGGCGAAACGGTCGACGACGCGATCGGCGTGGTGCTCGACGACGGCCGCCACGGGGTCGGTGGGCGCGACATTGAACTGCGCCCCGTCCAGCTCCCCGACGGGGCGGGCGCGGAAGATCCGCGCCAGCTCCTCAGGCGAGCGGGGCTGGGCGAAACGGCCGCACACGGTGCCTGGCGGCCGGGCGGTCAGGCCTCGCTGGCCGCGCACTCCGGGCACATGGCCGCGGCTGGGATGGGCGGTTGCGGTGCACCGGTTGCCCGTGGCAGCGTCTTGCCGCAGATCGTCATCTCGGCATCTTGCTGCAGGTGCACCTTCGAGAACTGTCGGTCCGGAAGGCGCCAGGTTACGTAGCGGCGGTTGTTGACGTGCGTAGCCATGTCGCTCCTGTGCTCAGGCGGCGAAATCCGCGGGTGGGGCCATAGATTATGCCCGATTTTGGCCTCCAGCGCCACCCCGTTGGCTGGATGGCTCGGCGCGACACCGCACGCTTTCGGCATGATGGGCGGGTCATGACACGCATTGGCATCCTCACCGGCGGGGGCGACGTCCCCGGCCTGAATTCCGTCATCAAGAGCGTCGTGTATCGAGCCACCGAGCTCGGGTGGGAGGTGGTGGGGATTCGCCGCGGCTGGCAGGGACTGACCCACCTGCCACCGGATGCGGGACAGGATTCCCCGTTCACCGTGGGCCTCAGCCGGCGGAACACCCGGACGATCGACCGCACCGGCGGCACGATCCTCCACAGCTCGCGGACGAACCCGTCGGCGATGCCGGAGCACGAGCTTCCGCCAACGATCGCCGCGGATCGGCGGGCCGGCATGCGCAGCGACGACGGGTCCTACGACCTCACGCCGGTCGTCCTCGAGAACATCGAGCGACTGGGGCTCACGCATCTCGTCCCGATCGGCGGCGACGACACCCTGTCCTACGCCGCGCGGCTCGGAGCGGAGGGGTTCCCGCTGGTGGCGATCCCCAAGACGATGGACAACGACGTGCATGGCACCGAGTACTGCATCGGCTTCTCGACCGCCGTGACCCGCGCCAAGGAGCTGATCAATCGACAGCGAACGACCCTCGGCAGCCATGAACGGATCGGGGTCTTTCGGATCTTCGGCCGGAACGCCGGATACAGCGCCTGGTACTCGGCCTACGTCACGAGCAGCCGCTGCGTGATCCCGGAGGCAACCTTCGAGCTCGAGCACCTCGCGGAGCTCATGCTCGAGGATCGTCGCAACAACCCGAGCGGCTACGCGCTGGTCATCGCCTCGGAGGGGGCGGTCTGGCACGGCGCGAACCTCGAGGAGTACGGCGACGCCGATGCCTACGGGCATCGCCGCAAGGCGGACATCGGCTTCGCCCTGGCGGAGGAGCTGCACCGCATGACCGAGGTCGAGACGGTGCACTCCGACCTCACCTACGACCTGCGCAGCGGCGATCCCGACGCGCTGGACCAGATGGTGGCGACGACGTTCGCGAACATCGCGGTCGACCTCATCGCGGAGGGGACGACGGGGCGCATGGTGGCGATCCGCGACGGGAAGTACGCCGAGTCGCCGCTGCCCGAGCAGGCCCTCGGCGCGCGCAGGATCGATATCGACTCGATGTACAACCTCGAACGGCTCCGGCCGCGCTACGACTCGCGGCTGGGGATGCCGCTGCTGCTGGGCCGTGCCGTTCTCGACTGAAGGCCGCACGGCATCCGGGCTCGGGCCATTCGGCCCTGACCCGGCACCCCGGCCATCGGGCACCCTCCAGCGCATGACCGCATCCGACACTCGTGAAGGAATCGACGAGCTCCCCGCCGGCCCCAGCCGGCTGCGCGTCTCGGTGTCCGCTCCATCCAGCCGGGCCCGGGCGCGGGACCTCCTCGGAGCGGGGCGTCATGCGTGGCTCGGCGATCCGGTCGCCTCCGATGCGGGCCCCGACGACCGTTATCTCCTGGATCTCGAGCTGCGCGTGTCCGATCTGACGCCGCGGGTCACGTTCACGAAGGCGGCCTTCGTGGATATCGGCCCGCTCGTCGAGGAGGCAGGCACGCTCACCGTCGCGATCTCGTGGCGAGCCGCGGGCCTGACCCCGCTGTTCCCGATCTTCGCCGGCCGGCTGAGCTGGTCCGACGACGAGCTGCGCCTGGATGGCTACTACGAGCCGCCGGGGGGCAACGCCGGGATCGTCATCGACCGGCTGCTGCTGAACACCGCG
>CAWINH010000003.1:0-138282 GCA_963837425.1 uncultured Chloroflexia bacterium | reverse complement strand
GGCCTGAAGAACGTCACCGCCGGCGCGAACCCGATGGGCCTGAAGAAGGGCATCGAGCGCGGCGTGGCGGCGCTGGTTTACGAGATCAAGCGCCTCACCAAGCCGGTACCAGACCAAGGACGATTCGCCCACATTGCGGCCATCAGCGCTCGTGACACCGAGATCGGCCGGAATGATCGCCGAGGTGATGGACAAGGTTGGCAAGGACGGCGTGGTCACCGTCGAAGAGGGCCAGGGGCTCAAGCTCGACATCGAGTACGTGGAGGGCATGCAGCTCGACCGCGGTTACCTGAGCGCCTACTTCGTGGCCTTCAGCGGACGGCGGCAAGCTCGAGGCCTCGCTCGAGAACCCCCTACATCCTCGTCAGCGACAAGAAGATCAGCGCGGTGGCCGACATCCTGCCCCACGCTCGAGAAGGTGGTCAGCACCGGCCATGCCGCTGCCTGATCGTGGCGGAGGACGTCGAAGGGGAGGCCCTGCCGACTCTGGTCGTCAACAAGATGCGCGGCACGATCAACGTGCTGGCAATCAAGGCTCCCGGCTTCGGAGATCGCCGCAAGGCCATGCTCGAGGACATCGCCACCCTGACCGGCGGGCGTGTCATCAGCGAGGAGGTCGGCCGCAAGCTGGACAGCGTGCAACTCGAGGATCTGGGTGAGGCGCGCCGCGTGACGGCCACCAAGGACACCACCACGATCGTGGAGGGCAAGGGTGACCACAACGCCATCGAGGCGCGCAAGTCGCAGATCAAGCTCCAGATCGAGGACACGACGAGCGACTTCGATCGCGAGAAGCTCCAGGAGCGC
Organism: uncultured Chloroflexia bacterium; assembly: GCA_963837425.1. Classification (GTDB taxonomy): domain Bacteria; phylum Chloroflexota; class Limnocylindria; order QHBO01; family QHBO01; genus CAWINH01. The sequence continues at coordinate 137,475 of CAWINH010000003.1, read as the reverse complement.
CTAGCCAAGCTCTCGGGTGGCGTGGCGATCCTGAAGGTCGCTGCAGCCACGGAGGTCGAGCTCAAGGAGAAGAAGCACCGCATCGAGGATGCGCTCTCCGCCGCGCATCCGCGGGCGTGGAGGAGGGGATGGTCGCCGGTGGCGGCTCGGTTCTCGTTCACGCCGTGCCGGCGCTCGATAAGGTCGAGGCGCTCGGTGATGAGGCGACCGGCGTGAACATCCTGCGTCGAGCGCTCGAGGAGCCGCTGCGCCAGATCGCGTACAACGCGGGACTGGAGGGCTCTGTCGTCGTCGAGGCGGTTCGCAAGATGAAGCCGGGTCACGGATACGACGCCGGGAGGGCGAGTACACCGACATGTTCCTGGCCGGCATCATCGACCCGGCCAAGGTGACGCGCTCCGCGCTCGAGAACGCGGCCAGCGTCGCCGGGCTGCTGCTGACCACCGAGACGGTGATCACCGACATCCCCGAGAAGGAGAAGGCCGCTCCCGGCATGCCGCCGGGCGGCATGGACTACTAGTCCGAGCTTCCCCGGACCGATGCGAGGGTCCCGGCCTTGGCCGGGACCCTCGTCCGTTTGTCGATTCCAGCGACGCGCCGCACCCGCCGGTGCAACCGCAGCCGGTCTTCGTTCGCGACTGGGCGACGAGCAGGACTAGGCGACGAGCAGCAGGCCGAGCACGAGCGTCAGGACGGCTGCTCCCAGGCATCCGCCGCGGGTCGTGCCCGCCTCCGACGCCGGCGCATCGTTCTCCTCGCCGCCCGCCGCGCTGATCGCGTCCCAGTGCGAATCGTCGGCGAGCGCCGCGTCAGCGCAGGCGGCGTGCGCCGCCATCGGCTCACGACCCGCGACCGAGTCTCCGGGCTGGATCGGCAGCCCGCAGAAGACGCACGGCGACGCATCGGCTGGCATGACTGCATCATGCGCGCCGAGCTGCTGCAACGGCAAGGCCGTGGGTGCAAAGCGGCGGCGACCGCGGGCTACAATCGGCCCGATGTCCCCCAAGACACCCGCTCCCACCGCCGCGCGTCCGGCAGATGAGATCCTGGCCCGGCTGAACCCCTCGCAGGCCGAGGCGGTGCGACAGCCCGGCGGACCGCTGCTGATCCTCGCCGGCGCGGGCAGCGGGAAGACGCGGGTCCTCGCACATCGGGTCGCTCACCTCGTGGCCACCGGCACAAAGCCGTGGCAGATCCTGGCGGTCACCTTCACGAACAAGGCGGCGAACGAGATGCGTGAGCGGATCGCCGCGCTGATCGGCCCGGAGGCGGCGCGGGAGGCGACGATCGGTACCTTCCACGCCATCTGCGCCCGCATCCTGCGCCGGGACGGCGAGGCGATGGGCCTGACCCGATCATTCACGATCTACGACCGGGCGGACCAGGTGGCGCTCGTGAAGCTCATTCTCCGTGGCCTGGACCTCGACGAGAAGCGGTTCGCCCCGGCCGGGATGCTGGCCTGGATCGGGCAGCGCAAGGACGAGCTGGCCGACGTCGCGACAGCCGCGCGCCAGGCGGCGAACTTCTACGACGAGACCGCGGCGCGCGTCTACGACGCCTACCAGCGGCAGCTCGCCTCCGACGACGCGGTCGACTTCGACGACCTTCTCATGCGCGTCGTCCTCTTGTTCGAGCAGCACCCGGACGTGCTCGCCCGCTACCAGGGCCGCTGGCAGCAGATCCTCGTCGACGAGTACCAGGACACGAATCGGGCCCAGTACCAGATCTGTGCGCTGCTCGCGGCGAAGCACCAGAACCTGGCCGTCGTCGGCGACGACGACCAGAGCATCTACTCGTGGCGCGGCGCCGACCTCCGGAACATCCTCGATTTCGAGCGCGACTACCCGAAGGCGAAGGTCGTGAAGCTCGAGCAGAACTACCGGTCCACGCAGACGATCCTCGACGCAGCGCACGCCGTCGTCAGCCGCAACACCGGGCGCAAGGAGAAGAAGCTGTGGACCGATCGCGGGACGGGGGCCCAGATCCGGGTCTTCGATGCCTACAACGAGTACGAGGAGGCCGAGTTCGTCGCCAGACAGGTCGAGCGCCTGGTCGGCGGGGGGAGAACTGGCCTCAGTGGGCTCCTCACCCGCCGCGCCGAGGACGCGGACGGTGCGCTCCGCTACGGCGAGATCGCCGTCTGCTACCGGATCAACGCCCAGAGCCGGGTCCTCGAGGAGGCGTGCATGCGTTTCGGGATCCCGTACCAGCTCGTGGGCGGCACCCGCTTCTACGAGCGGCGGGAGGTGAAGGACGCGCTGGCCTACGTCCGCCTGGCGCGGAACCCGGCCGATCGCGTTGCGCTCGAGCGAGTCGTCAACGTGCCCGCGCGGGGGATCGGCGCGAAGACCCTCGAGGAGCTGCGCGCGTGGGCCGAGTCGCGCGACGCGACGCTGTGGGAGGCGGTCGAGGCTGCCGGCGACAACCCGAACCTGTCGCCACGAGCTCGGACCGCTCTCGCCGGCTTCGCCGAGCTGGCGCGTGGCCTGATGGCAACGGCCGCCTCCGAGCCGCCCTCGGCGGTGTTCGACGCTGCGTTCGAGCGGGCCGGGTTGCAGGCCGCGATCCAGGACGGCACCGATGACGGGGAGGATCGCTGGACAAACCTGCTCGAGCTGCGGAACCACGCGGCCGAATTCGACGAGCTGGCCGTTCCGGAGGGGCTCGCCCGCTTCCTCGAGGAGGTGGCGCTCGTCAGCGACCAGGACACGCTCGAGGACGCACCGGACCGGGTCACCCTGATCACGCTCCATGCTGCGAAGGGGCTCGAGTTCCCGGTCGTCTTCATCGTGGGGATGGAGGAGGGCCTGCTGCCGCACCAGCGCGCCCTCGAGGACGAGTCCGAGCTCGAGGAGGAGCGCCGGCTGGCGTACGTCGGCATGACCAGGGCCAAGGACCGTCTCTACCTCGTGAACGCGAGGCACCGCTCGACCTGGGGGGTGGGTGCCGCCGCGGAGCCCAGCCGCTTCCTCGCCGAGCTGCCGGAGGAGCTGCTCGAGGCCGATCAGGAGGCCGGGTTCCGTCGAGGGGGCGAGCGATGGGAGCGGCGGGGCACCGATGACGACCGCTGGCTGCCGGGAGGGTATCGGGCTCCACGTCGTGACCGGATCAACGAACCGCTTCGCCCGGTCTCGCTGCCGGACATGTCGGTCCCGCCCGCCCCGCCGGTGGGCCGGCGCCTGGACGCCGCCCGCGAGCGCGTTGCAGGCACGCGGTACAAGGAGGGTGCCGAGCTCGACCTCGGTCAGGGCGGGTTCGCGGTCGGAGGTTCGGGTGAGCCGCCGGAAGTGGGCGCCGGCGAGGACCTCGCCTGGCGCGCCGGCGATCGGGTGCTGCATCGGCGCTTCGGCGAAGGGATCGTCGTCAGCAGCCAGTGGGTGAAGGGCGACGAGGAGGTGACGGTGGCCTTCGTGGGCCAGGGGGTGAAGCGACTGGTCGCAGCGTACGCGGGGCTCGAGCGGGCGTGAGTGCGGGGCCCGGTCGTGCGATGCAGCGGCTGATCGACGATTTCGACTCAGCCCGTGCCGAGTTCCTGTCCGTGCTCGCGGACGTCGACCCCGGGCTCATCGACGCCCCCGGCCTGGTGGGCGATTGGAGCGCGCGCGTCCTGGTGGGGCACCTGGCGGCATGGAGCGAGCACGCGACTGCCGCGCTCGAGGCGGCCGCGAGCGGGAGAGCGGACGACTTCGACGAAGCCGGGCTCGACGTGGACGAGCGCAACGCGTCGATTGCGAGGGCGATCGCCGGGACGCCGATGACCGAGCTCCGGAGGCGTGAGGAGGATGCCGCCCGACGCCTGCGAGCGGCCCTGGGCGAGGCCGATGCCGCGTGGCTCGAGGAGCGGGTGGCCTACGGCGACAGCCTGGGCGAGGTGATCCGCGACGACGGCGCCGATCACTACCGCGAGCACGCCGCCGATATCCGGGCCTGGTTCACCGGCGAACCGGAGGCTGACGAGCCGGAGGCTGACGAGCCCGGGGACCCCGTGTGAGCGTCGAGCGCGCCCGCCGGCTGGCCGATGCATTCGAGACCGCACGGGCGGCCTTCTGGGACGCGTTCGTCCACCTGCCGCCCGAGCGACGCGCTGCCGCGCGGCTCGTCGGCGAGTGGGGTGCTCGCGAGCTCGTGGCGCACCTCGGCTACTGGGCCGGCCACAGCACGGAGGCGATTCACCGCGTCGCTCGAGGCGAGGCGGAGGCCTTCGATGCCGACGCCGAGAACGACGACGTCGACGCGCGGAACGCGACCGTGGCGCGCATCGCGAGAGGGACGCCGCTCCGCGAAGTTCGGTCGCGGGAGGCCGCGGCGGCCGAGGCGCTCCTGTCCCGGCTCCGGACCATCGATCCGGCGCTGCTCGACGTCGTCCTGCCCGATGGCGGAACGCTCGAGGAGCAGGTGCGGGTCGATGGACCCGAGCATTACGACGAGCACGCCCGCGAGCTTCGCGCATGAGTGGCGACCCGGGCCGGCGTGTCGAGGAGCTGCGCGCCCTGCTCGACGATGCGAACTACCGCTACCACGTCCTCGACGCGCCGACGATCGAGGACCGCCAGTACGACCTCCTGCTCCGTGAGCTCGTCGACCTCGAGACGGCTCATCCCGAGCTCGCGAGCCCGGATTCGCCGACCCAGCGGGTCGGCGCGGCACCATCCACGGCCTTCGCGGAGGTACGTCACGAGGTGCCGATGCTGTCGCTCGGCAACGTCTTCGGCCACGACGAACTCCGGGAGTTCGATGCCCGCGTCCGGAGGGGGCTGGGCCTCGCCGAAGACGCCCCGGGGGTGACGTACGTCTGCGAGCTGAAGATCGACGGCCTGGCGATCAGCCTTCGGTACGAGGGGCGGCGCTTCGTGCGCGGGGCGACCCGCGGCGACGGAATGACCGGCGAGGACGTGACGCCGAACCTGCGCACGGTGCGAGCCATCCCGCTGCGGCTGCGTGCCGACCCGCCCGGCGGCCGGCTCGAGGTCCGGGGCGAGATCTACATGCCGCGCGGCGCATTTGCGGCCCTCAACGAACAGCTGGAGCTCGAGGGCCGGCCGACGTACGCGAACGCGCGCAACACGGCGGCCGGCTCCGTGCGCCAGAAGGACCCGGCGGTTACCGCCGGCCGGCGCCTCTCGGTCTGGTGCTACCAGGCGGGCGGGATCGATGGCGTCGCCAGCCACTCGGAGTCGCTCGAGATCGTCCGCGGGCTCGGAATACCCGTGAATCCGGCCACGCGTCGGGTGCAGGGGATCGACGCGGTCGTCGACTTCGTGGACGAGTGGGCGGACGCCCGACGGGAGCTCGACTACGACACGGACGGCATCGTCGTGAAGGTGGATGACATCGGCCTCCAGCAGCAGCTCGGATTCGTCGCCCGTGCCCCGCGCTGGGCGACCGCCTACAAGTTCCCTGCCCAGCAGGTGACAACGCGGCTGGAGGCAATCGAGGTCTACGTCGGGCGCACCGGGGCGCTCACCCCGGTTGCCCACGTCACCCCGGTCTTCGTGGGCGGTACGACCGTTCGCAACGCGACCCTGCACAACATCGACGAGATCCGTCGCCGCGACCTTCGCGTCGGGGACACGATCGTCCTCCAGCGCGCCGGGGACGTGATCCCCGAGGTGGTGAGTGCGGTCGTCGAGGCGCGGGACGGATCGGAGACGATCTGGGAGATGCCAACCCACTGCCCGGCGTGCGGAACCAGGGCGGTTCGCGAGGAGGGTGAGGTGGTCTGGCGCTGCCCGAACCCGTGGTGCCCGGCGCAGCGCCTCGGAGGCCTCCTGCACTTCACCGGGCGGGGAGGGATGGACGTGGAGGGCGCCGGCTACGCGGTGGTCACCCAGCTCGTCGAGCGCGGGCTGCTGAACGAGCCGGCGGACCTCTACCGCCTCGACGTCGAGACGCTCGAGGGCCTCGAGCGCTTCGCGCGCAAGTCGGCGGAGAATCTCGCGGCCGCGATCGAAGGTGCGCGCCGTCGCCCGCTGGCCCGGATCGTGAACGCGCTCGGGATCCGGCACGTCGGCGAGCAGACGGCCGTTGACCTCGCGAACTGGTTGCGGTCCGAGGTACCGCGCGAGGCGAGCGAGTCCGAGGCAGCGTGGACCCGTCGCGTCGCCGCCCGCCTGCGCGGCGCCGACGCCGAGGAGCTGACGGAGGTCTTCGGGATCGGCAAGGTGGTGGCCGAGGAGATCGCCCGCTACTTCCGCGACGAGCAGACTCGCGACACGCTCGATCACCTGCTGGACGCCGGCGTGCTGGCCGAAGCGCCGGCGGCGGGCGCGAACGCAGCCAAGCCTGGCGAAGGCCCACTCGGCGGTCGCACGGTGGTCGTGACCGGGACGCTGGCCGCGTTCAGCCGCCAAGAGGCCGAAGAGGCGGTCCGGGCGGCCGGCGGCCACCCGGCCGGATCGGTTTCGAAGAAGACGGACTTCGTGGTCGCCGGCACGTCGGCGGGCAGTAAGCTGCTCAAGGCGGAGCGGCTGGGGGTCCGGGTCCTGGACGAGGCTGCGTTCCGCCGCCTGCTTGAAACGGGAGAGGCCTGAGCGGAATGCCACCCATCCATCGCGAGGCCCTGGTCGAGCTCGCCAACCGGCTGCGGGCGCTCCACCACGCGCGACGGCCACTCGTGCTCCCCAACGCCTGGGATGTCGGAAGCGCCCTCGCCGTCGAGCGGGGCGGCGCGCAGGCGATTGCCACCAGCTCGAGCGGCGTGGCGGCCGCATTCGGATACCCGGACGGCGAGGCGATCCCGGCCGAGGAGATGCTCCTCATGGTCCTGCGCATCGCGGGGGCGGTGCACGCGCCCGTGACCGCCGACCTGGAGAGCGGCTACGGGCTGGCGCCGGTCGTGCTCGTGGACGAGCTGCTGCGCGCGGGTGCCGCCGGGCTGAACCTCGAAGACACGGATCGTTCCGGTCCCGCGCCGGTCCTCTCCGGGCTCGAGGCCGGTGCCGAGCGCATCGCCGCGGTCCGCCGCGCCGCGAAGGGGGCGGGCGTGCCGATCGTCATCAACGCCCGGATCGACTGCTTCCTGCGCGGCTCGGGCGAGCTCGCGGAGCGTCTCGAGGACGCGATCGCTCGCGCCCGAGCCTACCTGGCCGCGGGTGCCGACTGCGTCTACCCGATCGCCCTGGACGACGCGGCGAGCATCGGCAGATTCGTGCGCAGGGTCGACGGGCCGGTGAACATCCTCCTTCGCCCCGGGGCGCCGTCGCTGCGCGAGTGCCGCAAGCTCGGCGTCCGGCGACTCAGCGTGGGTGGCGGCCTCTGGCGCCAGTCGCTCGCCACGACGGAGTCCGTGACCCGTCGCCTCATGTCGGGAGACAGCAGCTCCTTCGCCGATCTCGATCCGGATTGAGTCGCCTGCCGGCGCCAGCCTCGATCAGCTGTCTCCGTCGGCCAGGAACGACTCGACGAGCTCCGCGTAGCCGGCGAACGAGGTGCGAACCGTGTGCCCACACGCCGGATCGAGCTCAAACCGCGCTCTGGGGATCAGGTCCGCCACCCGCCGGGTCACCTCGGGGGGAACGACCTGGTCCCGGCCACCGGCCAGGACGAGGGTCGGGACCCGAATCTCACCGAGCCGCGCCGTCACGAATGAGCTCTCCTCGAGAGTCGCCTTCAGCTCTCCGATGAATCGCTCCGGGGTGGACGGCCGCGGCCGAAGCCGTGCGGCCGCCTCGAACGATGCCGCGCCGGCCGCCCCCCGATCCACGGGACGCATCTGCAGTGCCATCCGTCCGAAGAAGTGGCCCCACGAGTCCGCCTCCGCGAGCTCGATCCACTGGGCCATGCGCGCCGCCATCGGCGAACCCGCCGGCGTCTCGGAGGCCACCGAGGCGAGCACCAGGCGCGCGACGAGCTCGGGATGATCGACGGTGAGCCACAGCGAGATCCGCCCGCCGCCGGACTCGGCCTCCACCGCGACCGGGTGCGGCACCCCCGCGAGGACGATCGCGACCGCGTCGGCCATGACCCGAGGGTGCATGAGGAGCTCGGTGTCGGCCGGATCGTCGGCGATCGGACGTCCGCACACGATCACGCTGCGCCGCGCCAGCCGCTGCTCCCAGCGTCGGAGGAGGACGTGCTCGGTGCCGGCCAGTGTCCGCAGGCCAGTCTCCACGCCGCCGAGGACGAGCAGGGGAACTCCCGGCCCGCCCTCCAGTCGCAGGACCTCGATCCGGCCTCCGGCGATCCGGTGCGTGGTGACGACGGGATGCCCGATCACCGGCCGATTGTTTCACGCGCGTGCCGGTCCATGCGCCCGAGGCGCTACCATCGGCCCATGATCACGAGGGCCGATGTCGAGCACGTCGCGAGCCTCGCGCGTCTGGGTCTGACCGACGCCGAGGTCGATCGGATTGCCGAGCAGCTCAACCGGATCCTCGAGGCGATCGGCCAGCTGCAGTCTGTCGACACGAGCGCGGTGGGTCCCACCGCTCAGGTCATCGCACTCGAGAACGTCATGCGCGATGACGTCGCGCGGCCCGGTCTCGGCCGCGAGGCGGCGCTCGCCAACGCACCGCTGCGGGACGGCGACCACGTCCGGGTGCCGGTCGTGCTCGAGGAGGGTCGGTAGGAAACGATGGAGACCGGGCTCCTGCCACTTGCGGACCGGACGATTGGCGAGGTCGGTGGGCTGCTCCGCGCTCGGGAGGTCACCTCGCGGGAGCTCAGCGAGGCGTGCCTGACGCGCATCGAGCGCGACGCGACCCGGCTCAACACGTTCCTTGCCATCGGTGCGGAGCGAGCCCTCGCGGCCGCCGATGCCGCGGACGCGGCCCTGGCCGCCGGGGACGATCGCCCGCTGCTCGGGATCCCGTACGCGCTGAAGGACATCTTCGCGACCCGGGCCCTCGCAGACGACGGAAAGCCGGACGGGGGACTGCCGACGACGGCCGGCTCGCGGATCCTCGCCGGGTACCTCTCGCCCTACGCGTCTGACGCGGAGCTCCGCCTGGCGGCCGCAGGCGCGATCCTGCTGGGCAAGACGAACTGCGACGAGTTCGCCATGGGATCCAGCAACGAGAACAGTGCCTACGGAGCGGTGCACAACCCCTGGAACGAGTCACTGGTGCCGGGCGGCAGCTCGGGTGGGTCGGCGGCCGCGGTGGCCGCGGGAGAGGCCTTCTTTGCGCTCGGCACCGACACCGGGGGCAGCATCCGGCAGCCAGCATCGCTGTGCGGGACGGTCGGCCTCAAGCCGACGTATGGACGGGTAAGCAGATACGGGATGGTCGCCTTCGCGTCGAGCCTCGACCAGGGCGGCCCCCTCACCCGATCGGTGGCGGATTGCGCCGTCGTGCTCGGCGCGCTCGCCGGCCACGATCCCCGCGACTCGACTTCGGTCGACGTGGCGGTCCCCGATTACGCGGCCACCCTCGGCGGAGATGTCCGCGGCATGCGCCTCGGCGTCCCGCGGGAATACTTCGTGGCGGGCATGGAGCCCGGGGTCGAGACGGCGGTCCGAGAGGCGATCGGTGTGCTCGAGGTGCTCGGTGCGGAGATCGTCGAGGTGTCGCTGCCGTCGACCGAGGTGGGGCTGGCGACGTACTACATCATTGCTCCGGCGGAGGCATCGGCCAACCTCGCGCGCTACGACGGCGTGAAGTACGGCATCAGCGCCGGCGCCGACGATCTGCTCGAGAACTACCTGGCCACGCGGGGGTCGGGCTTCGGGCCGGAGGTGAAGCGCCGGATCATGCTCGGCACGTATGCCCTCTCGGCCGGCTACTACGACGCGTACTACGTGAAGGCGCAGCAGGTCCGGACGCTGATCAAGGCGGAGTTCGACTCCGTCCTTGCCGATGTCGATGCCCTCCTGGCGCCGACCTCGCCGAGCGTCGCGTTCGAGATCGGCGCCAAGGTCGCCGACCCGCTGCTCATGTACCTGAACGACGCCTGCACCCTGCCGGTCAACATCGCCGGGCTGCCCGGCGTGAGCGTGCCGTGCGGGCTGGCCGATGGTCTGCCGGTCGGCCTGCAGGTCATCGGCCGCGCCTTCGACGAGGCGACGGTGCTGCGGGTCGCCGATGCCTACGAGCGAGCGGCGGGTTTCGGCGCGCTCCGGCCTCCGACCGCCCGGAATTGACCGCGGTTCGGGGTTGACGTTCGACCTCGCTCCTCGCACGCTGCACCCGATCGGCGCCGAATCGGTCGCCGGCTTGGAGGATGGGTGATGCTGCGGGACTTCCCGATGTCGGCCAGGCTGGCCGCGTCTGACATCGGCCGGGCGCGCGCCTGGTACGAGGCGAAGCTCGGGCTCGTGCCCGAGCGCGAGGAGATGGGTGGCTCGGGCCTCTGGTATCGGTCCGGCAGGACCTGGTTCTACCTGTACCAGACCGACGCGGCGGGGACCGCCAGGAACACCGTCGGAGGATGGGAGGTCACCGGGATCGAGGCGCTCATGGACGAGCTGCGCTCCCGGGGCGTCGCCTTCGAGGACTACGACTTCGGCGAGATGAAGACGACGAACGGCCTGCTCTCGGTGGACGGGTACCGGGCCGCCTGGTTCGCCGATTCGGAGGGGAACATCCTCGAGCTGACCGAGCTTCCCGCGGGCTGACGCTCTCCGCGCGCTCTAGACTGACCGCATGCCCGAGGTCAGCCACGTGCGGATCGCTGTTCCCGAGCAGGGACCGCTGAATCGCGTCCTGCGGGAGGGTGGTGCGCAGCTCTTCCCGCAGTGGCTCTACGCCGAGCCCGGCGACACGCCGCGAATCCTGTGGTGGGGCCTCCGCGGAGCGCCGGTGCAGATGCTCGACGTCCCGGACGACGCGGCCCGTGCGGGCCTGTTCCCCCGGGCGGTCGACGACTGGACCGAGGCGCCGCGTGCCCTGTTCCTCGCCACGCTCGACGCGGAGCGTGCCGCCGCGGACCTCGAGCCGGCACTCGCCGGGCCCTGGCGCGACGCCGGGGAAGATGCGGTGCTCGGCGCGCGGTGCCGCGGGCTCGCCCTCGGTCGCAGCATGCTCTTCCTCGCCCAGCCGAGCACCGAAGGCTATGTCGCGGCCTGCCTTGCACGCTGGGGAGAGGGCCCGGTGGCGGTGGCGCTCGATGGCACGACGGGGGTGGGCCGGCAGGTCGCCCACAACCCGGTGACGGGCGGACCCGCGACGTGGATGCAGATCGGGCCGGGTACCGCCCCGTATCTCCTCTTCATCCCGGCGGGATGAGCGCATCTGACCACGAGGCCGCGATCCACGCCTCGTGGGCGGCTCGTGACGAACGCCTCCGCGATTCGTACGGCTGGCTGAGCCTGGCCGGCCTGTGGTGGCTCCACGCCGGCGCGAATCGGTTCGGGGCCGACCCCTCGAACGATATCGTGCTCAGCGGTGCAGGCGTCCCGCCGCGGGCCGGCGTCGTCGAGCTTCGGGACGGTGAGGTGCGGCTGCGCCCCGAGGACCCGCAGGTCACCATTGACGGCGAGCCGGCGGAGGTCACCTCGCTCCGCGACGACGTCGAGGGCGAGCCGACCACGTTCGAGGCCGGTCGACTGCGGATCCACCTGATCCGCCGCGGCGACCGGGTTGCGCTCCGCGTCCGGGACCCCGATGCGGTGGCCATCGCCGGCTTCCGCGGCATGGAGCACTACCCTGTCGACCCATCGTGGCGCGTGACGGCGCGGGTGACGGATGCCGGACCCGAAGAGGTCGAGATCGTGGACGTCACGGGGCTCGTCGCACGAGAGAGGGTCGCCGGACACATGCATTTTGAGCATGGCGGTCGGAGCCTGCAGCTCGCCGCGCTGCCCGCCGGGCCGGATGGCAGCCTGTGGCTGATCTTCGGTGACGAGACGAACGGCAACGGCAGCTACGGGGGCGGGCGATACCTGTACACCGACCCGGTGGCAGCCGACGGCAGCGTGGTCGCCGACTTCAACCTCGCCTTCAACCCGCCGTGCGTCTTCTCGCCGTACGCCACCTGCCCGCTGCCCCCACCGGCGAACCGCCTCCAGATCCGGATCGAGGCGGGGGAGCGAGCCTTCCATCCAACGTAGCGGCGGCGGCGTCAGCCTCCGGAGCGCAGCTCCTCGAGGTCGAGGTCGCGTTCCACGCGGCGCAGGACCTCGTCGCCGATGACCCCCCGGTCCCGGAGGTCGATGACCGTCACGCGCTCCGCATCGATCACCGCCTTGCGGATCGCGGCGTGCTCGATCATCTCCTGGTCGAGCGGCGGTCCCTCGCCGGCCTCGTGGTCATGCTCGAGGTGCTCCGCCGAGTGCGCCTGGTCGCGTCGCATCCGGTCGATGAGCTCGAGGTGGCCCGGCCACTCGGTGGCGAGCTCGTCGAGCCGCGCGAGGGCGGCATCGACCGCCGCCTCGCGGGCGTGCGCCTCCTCGTGGGCGGCCGACCCGTCGTCACCGATCCCGAGACGCCGTATGAGGAGCGGGAGGGTGAGGCCCTGTCCGACGAGGGTGGCGAGGATGACGGCGAACGTCAGGAAGATGAGCAGGTCGCGGCCGGGCAGTGGTGCGCGGGAATCGGTCAGGTGCGGGAGGGCCAACGCCGCGGCGAGTGAGACGACGCCACGCAGGCCGGCCCAGCCGATGACGACCACCGCGCGCGGGCTCGGCAGCCGCTCGCGCTCGCGAACCCGGCGCGAGAGCAGACCCGGGAGGTAGGCGCCGGGGAAGACCCACAGCAGCCGGACCGCGATCACCGTGCCGCTGACCGCGAGGGCCATGACGGCCAGCTGGCCGGCCGTGCGATCGCTGGCGATCGCGTCGAGGATCGTGGGCAGCTGGAGCCCGATGAGGATGAAGACGAGCCCGTTCAGGACGAATACGGCCATCTTCCACACCGCCGAGCCGAGGACGCGCGTGTCGGAGCCCAGGATGCGCGGGGCCGCCCGGCCCAGCATCAGGCCGGCGGTGACGACGGCGAGGACGCCGGAGACCCCGACCGTCTCGGCCGGCAGCCAGGCGGCGAACGGGCCGAGCAGCGAGACGAGGACCTCGACCGGCGGATCGTGGAGGCGCTTCGCGAGCTCCACGAGGATCAGGCCGACGACGAGGCCGATGGCCACGCCCCCCGCCGAGACCACGACGAAGGTGACCGCCGCGGTGCCGAGCGAGAAGGTCCCACTGGCGGCTGCCACCACCGCCAGCCGGTAGGCCACCAGTGCGGTCGCATCGTTCACCAGGCTCTCGCCCTCGAGGATCGCCACCACACGACGCGGCAGCCCCAGGCGCTGGGCGATCGCGGTGGCCGCCACCGCGTCCGGTGGCGAGACGATGGCGCCCAGCACGAAGGCCGCCGGCCAGCCGATGCCCGGCGCCAGGGCGTGCGTCACGACGGCCACCGCGCCGGTCGTGGCCAGGACGAGGCCGAAGGCGAGCAAACCGATGGGGCGCGCGAGGGCGCGGAGCTCGCGGAGCGAGGTGAAGTACGCGGCCGAGAAGAGGATGGGCGGCAGGAATACGAGGAACACGATGTCGGGCGCGAGCTCGACGTGGGGACGGCCCGGGATCAGCCGCAGGGCCAGCCCAAGGGCCAGGCCCCCGATCGTCATCAGGATCGGGTAGGGGATCCCGATCCGTCGCGAGACGACGGCGAGCAGCGCGACCAGCATGAGGAGCGCCAGGACGATCTCGACGCCGTGCACGGCACAAGACTACCGGGACCGAGCGCGGCTACACTAGCCACCCATGAGCATCGAGCCGGCCGCGGTGCCGCGCGGCGAGGTCAGCGTCCCGGACCCCGCTCCCGAGCGGTTCCTGTCTCTGGCGATCCGTGCCATGCAACCCTCGGGGATCCGCCGCTTCTTCGACATGCTGGCCGAGATGCGCGACGTGATCAGCCTGACGATCGGCGAACCCGACTTCACGACGCCTGAGCCGATCACCCAGGCCGCGATCGACAGCCTCGACGCCGGGGAGACGCACTACACCGCGAACGGCGGCATGATCGAGCTGCGCCAGCTCATTGCCCTCGATCTCGAGCGCCGCCACGGGATCACCTATGACCCGCGGACCGAGCTGGTCATCACGGTCGGTGCCTCCGAGGCGGTCGACGCCACGCTGCGGGCCGTCTGCAACCCGGGCGACGAAGTGATCTACCACGAGCCGTGCTTCGTGGCCTATGCCCCGGGGATCGCGATGGCCGGCGGCGTGCCCGTCGCCGTGGCGACCACCGCGGCCACCGACTTCCGCCTGACCCCGGAGATGGTCGCGGAGGCCGTCACGCCGCGAACGAAGGCGATCTTCCTTGGCTATCCGAACAACCCGACCGGCGCCGTCCTCGACGCCGACGAGCTGGCCGGGATCGCGGCCATCGCGGACCAGAATGATCTCCTGGTCATCACCGACGAGATCTACGAGCAGCTCGTCTACGGTGGGCACCGGCACGTTGCGTTCTCCTCGTTGCCCGGAATGCGTGAGCGGACGGTCCTCATCGGCGGCTTCTCGAAGAGCTACGCGATGACCGGCTGGCGGATCGGTTACGTGGCTGCTCCGTCCGGGATCATGTCGGGCATCGCCAAGGTTCATCAGTACGCGATCATGTGTGCGCCGACCGCGGCCCAGCACGCGGCAATCGCCGCGCTCGAGGTCGGCGCGCCGTTCGTGCGCGAGATGCGCGAGGAGTACGACCGCCGGCGGCAGCTGATGACGCGGCGCTTCAACGAGATCGGGCTCGACTGCTTCGAGCCGCGCGGCGCGTTCTACTGCTTCCCGAACGTGACCGCCGCGACCGGTCTCGACGACGAGACGTTCGCACGGGAGCTCCTCGCCGAGGAGCACGTGGCGGTCGTCCCGGGGAGCGCGTTCGGGCCGTCGGGCGCCGGGCACGTCCGGGCCTGCTACGCGACCGCTTACGAGCAGATCGTCGAGGCCATGACCCGCATCGAGCACTTCGTGGAGCATCACCCGCACGGGTGATGGCGGGCTCAGCCCGCGTTCTGGATGCAGGCCCTCGCGAATGGGAGGAGGGACGTCGGCGATCGATCCGGATCGCCGCTCGAGTCGGCGCTGAGCTCGAACTTCGGTTCCTCGGCGACGACCCGCCAGATCGAGCGCGTCTCCCCGGTCTCCTCATCGAGCTGCGCATCGGTCTGCAGCCTGAGTCCCTTGACGCTCGTCCAGCGGTAGAGCTGGCCGCGCAGCATCCAGGGGCCCTCCGGATCGGCACCGGCGGGAGCGTACGCGTAGTCGAGGAGGCCGATGTCGGTCGCGACCAGGACCCGCAGGCGGCCGTTGTCGACGTTCAGGGTCACGTGGGCCGCGTACTCCGCGGCGCCCAGCTCGCCGAGCTGGCGCTGGAGGAGGGCGCGGGAACGGCCCAGGGTCTCCCACTCGCCGATCTTCATCGGTCCAGAGGATAGCGCCTTACAATCGGGCCCATGGCGGTGGGCACGCGCTACGAGACGGTGATCGGGATCGAGGTCCACGCGCAGCTGCGCACCGAATCGAAGATGTTCTGCGGCTGCCCGACCGCTCCACCGCCGGGTGAGCCCGATGAGCCGAACACCCGCGTCTGCCCGGTCTGCCTCGGGATGCCCGGCACTCTCCCCGTCATCAATCGGCGTGCCGTCGAGCTCGTGATCGTGACCGGACTCGCCCTCGAGTGCCACGTCGAGACCGAGGCGGTCCGCTTCGAGCGCAAGAACTATTTCTACCCCGACCTGCCGAAGGGCTACCAGATCAGCCAGTACGCGCTCCCGCTCTGCTCGAGCGGCCGCCTGGCGGTGCCGGTGGCGGCCGAGGAGCGCGAGGTGGTGATCGGGATCACGCGGGCGCACCTCGAGGAGGACACCGCCCGGCTGCAGCATGGCGGCCGCGGTCACACGCTCGTGGACTTCAACCGCGCCGGGGTGCCGCTCATGGAGATCGTCACCGAGCCGGACGTCCGATCGCCGGCCCAGGCGCGCGCATACGGTGAGACCCTGCGCGACATCCTGCGCTACGTCGGCGCCTCGGACGGCGACATGGAGACCGGGTCGATGCGGATCGAGGGCAACGTCAGCCTTCGCCCGTACGGCTCGGAGAGGTTCGGCACCAAGGTCGAGGTGAAGAACCTGAACAGCTTCCGCTCGCTCGAGCGTGCGATGGAGTACGAGGTCGAGCGGCACGCGGAGGCGCTCGAGCGCGGCGAGCCGCTCGTCCAGGAGACGCGCGGCTGGGACGAGGACGCCGGCCGCACGATCAGCCAGCGAACGAAGGAGGAGGCGAACGACTATCGCTACTTCCCCGAGCCCGACCTCCCGCCCCTCCGTCCGGACCCGGCGTGGGTGACGGAGTTGCGGGCCAACCTCCCGATGCTCCCCGCCGTGCGTCGCGCGCGGTACGTGGCCGAGCTCGGGCTCTCGCCGTACGACGCCGGCGTGCTGACGTCCGACGTTGCGCTCTCCGACTATTTCGAGGCGGTCATCGACGCCGGGGTCAGTGCCAAGAGCGCCGCGAACTGGGTCACCGGCGAATTCAGCCGGCTCCTGAACCAGCACGCGGCAGACGGGCTGCGGGCCACCGATGTCGCGCTGCGGCCCGCCGGGCTGGCCGAGCTGATCGCGGAGGTCGAGGCCGGACGGGTCTCGACCACGAATGCGAAGGAGGTCCTGGCCGCGAGCTTCGCCACCGGCGAGTCACCTCGCGCGGTCATCGCCCGGGAGGGGCTGGGCCAGCTCAGTGATGCGAGCCTCATCGGCGATGAGGTCGACGCGGTGCTCGCCGAGTTCCCGGCCCAGGTCGCCGAGTATCGCGCGGGCAAGCAGCAGATCTACGGCTTCCTGGTCGGCCAGGTCATGAAGCGGACCGCCGGGCGGGCCGAGGCGCGGCTCGTGCACGACGAGCTGCGGCGGCGCCTCGGCTAGTCAGCGGCGGCTCGGGGCGGCGGCACCCTCGCCAGCAGCCTCCGGGAGGATCTCGGCGATGGCGCGCCGGAAGCGGATCCCCGACGAATGTCGGCCAAGCCATCGGAGGTAGTCGGGATCGTGCCGGGCGATCTCCCGCAACGACCAGCCGGTGTAGCGCCCGAAGTCCAGCTTCGCCTCTCCCGGGTCGCCCTCATCATGTCGGCCCTCGAAGCGGCCGCGCGGTGGCGGGGCAGCCGGCGTCTCGCCCGGACCCACCGCGACACGCTGCGCGGCGGCATCCTCCGCCGCTGCCTTGTCATGCTCCCTGCGGCGCGCGGGATTTCGGAGGACGGCATAGGCCCGATTCAGCTCGGCCATCCGGACCTCGGCGACCCCGCTCGCGTCGCGATCGGGGTGGAGGCGGCGCGCGAGGGCACGATAGGCGGCGGTGACGACTTCGGGGACGGCCTCGCGGTCGACCTGCAGGACTTTGTATGGATCCCGATCGCTCATCTGTGCGCTGTCACTCCCCGGCGGGCACTCTGTATGCGAATCCGCGGCGCCGGGCAGGGACGCCGAACCCCATGATCTCGCAGATTCGGTCGGCCGGGGAGGACGATGGTGACAGCGAGCAACACGTTCTTCCGTGTCGCGAGGTAGACCGCCCTCAGCGCGCGAGCTTGGCCTCGTACATCCGATGGTCCGCGGTGCGCAGCGCCTCGCGGAGGTCGCCGAATGCAGCGGGCACGGCCCAGCCGATCGAGAGCGAGAGCCGGAGCTCCTCGCGCGCGCCACGCCACTCGGCGCAGGTTTCGCCGAGACGCCGGACGATCTCCTCCACGGTGGCGCCCTCGGTCTCCGGGAGCAGGACGTTGAACTCGTCGCCTCCGACCCGCGCGACGAGGTCCGACGACCGCAGCGAGGCGCGCAGGATCTGCGCGGCCGCCCGCAGCAGCTCGTCCCCGGCGTCGTGTCCGTGGCTGTCGTTCGTCGCCTTCAGATCGTCGACGTCGACGCTCATCAGCGCGACCGGCCGTCGATAGCGACCTCGACGCTCCTGCTCCGCCTCGAGTGCCTCCTCCCAGGCGATGCGGTTCGCGAGGCCGGTGAGCGGATCGGTGCGTGACTCGCGGGCGAAGCGGTCGCGCTCGGCGGCGAGCTCCTCGCGAGCGATCGCCTGCTCGATGAGGACCTCGGCCGCATCGGCCAGGGCGCGTCCCACGCGCTGGCACAGGTCGGTGAAACCGCGCGGGCGTTCCATGGCGTGCCCGACGACCAACACGCCGAGCTGCTCGTAGCGGCCGATGCCGAGGGTGTAGCGGGCCACGAGCCCGGCCGACCGCCCCAGCCGGCCGTCGTCGGGAACGTCCTGCTCGACGATCGGTCCGCCGGCAACGCGCTTCGCGAGCTGCGCCAGCTCGGCGCAGAACCGCGGATCCGTGCAACGATCATCTCCGCCCGCCATCTCCACGACCTGCCCGAAGGGCGCCCGGACCATGACCGCGGCCATCTCGCAGCCGAGCGCGGCGGCGGCGATGTCCGCGACGTGCCGCGCGGTGGCGGAGACCGTCTCGGGCCGGAACTCGATGAGCTGGCGCACCGCGTGGACGACCTCGAGCTCATCCGCGAGGAGCTTCGCGCTCGGAATGCCGTCGACCGCGGCGACGGCCTCGGCGGCGTGCCGCAGCAGTTCGCCATCCGCCGGGCGAATGGGAACGGCTGACCCGGCCACCACGAGGTGGTCCTCACCAACCGGAACGAGGACCGCGTGCGTTGCCCAGTAGGGCCCGATGATCCGCATCGGCTCCGCCCCCGAGAGCCGGAGCGGACGACCGCCCACGCGGGCCCGCACTGCCGACGGCTCGTCGGCAAGATGGACTCGAACCGTGCCGGCCCACCCCGCGCCGCGCCCGGACCCGCCGACGAGGAGCAGCTCCCCGTCCCGCGCCTCGAGCACAAGGAGGTCGGTGACCCCGAGCTGCTCGGCAATCGGGAGGTACGGGCTGGTGTCAATCATCGGAGCTGCTCGACGACGGAGGGGAGCGTGGCGCCCGACGCCGTGAAGGTTCGGGCTTCCCCGGCATCCATCGGCGATGCCAGCAGGAATCCCTGGGCGAAGTCACACCCGAGGTCCCGGACCCGCTCGAGCTGAGCGTGGCGCTCGATGCCTTCGGCGACGGTCACCATGTTCATGGCACCGGCGAGCTGGATCACCGAGCGAACGAGGGCTGAATCCTCCTTCTCACCACCGAGCTGGGCGACGAAGCTCTGGTCGATCTTCAGGATGCCGATCGGGAAGCGGGCGAGGTACGAGAGGGATGAGTAGCCGGTGCCGAAGTCGTCGAGGGCCAGCCGCACGCCGAGGTCGCGCAGCGACTGCAGGCGACCCTCGTCGTCCTGCATCAGGCTCGACTCGGTGAGCTCCAGGATGAGCCGCTCGGGGGGCAGATTGCTCCCCGCCAGAGCCTCGCGGACCGTCTCGACCAGCCGCGGCTCGCGAAGCTGACGGGCGGAGAGGTTCACGCTGATGTCCAGCTCGCGTGCCCCGGCGTCGAGCCATCCGCGCGCCTGGAGGCAGGCTTCGGCCAGGACCCATCGGCCAATGGGCACGATGAGCCCGGTCTCCTCGGCGAGGGGCACGAACTCTCCCGGCAATACTTCGCCGCGGGTCGGGTGGGACCATCGCAGCAGCGCCTCGAATGCTGCGAGCCTGTCGGTCCGCAGGTCGAACACGGGCTGGAAGCGGAGCCGGAACTCGCTCCGCTCGATCGCGCGCTCGAGATCGGCCTTCAGCTCCAGGCGGGTCAGCACCGCCGCGTGCATGCTGGCCTCGAAGAGCTCGGCGCGGCCCTTCCCACGGCTCTTCGCGGTGTACATCGCGACGTCGGCGTTGCGGAGGACGTCGTTGGCGCTGCGTGTCTCGATGCTCCCGAATGCGATGCCCACGCTGGCGGCGAGGTGCACCTGCTTGCCGCCAACCTCGAACGGCAGCCGGAGCGTCTCGAGCATGCGCTCGGCGACGCGCTCGGGAAGTTGCGGTTCGGCGTCCTCGAGGAGGATCGCGAACTCGTCGCCGCCCAATCGCGAGACGGTGTCCTCCGGCCGCAGGCAACCACGAAGCCGCTCCGCGACCGCCACGAGCACGAGGTCGCCCGCCGCGTGCCCCAGGCTGTCGTTGATCGTCTTGAAGTCGTCAAGGTCCATGAACAGGACGGCGAGGCGACCGGGGGCGGTGCGGCGTGCCAGAGCGTGGTCCACGCGGTCGATGAACAGGGCGCGGTTCGCGAGGCCGGTCAGCGGGTCGTGGAACGCCTCGTGGGTGAGCTGCTCCTCGAGAAGCTTGCGCTCGGTGATGTCCCGGTAGTTGACGACCACGCCCCGCACTGCGGGCTCGCTCATCATGTTCGTGCCTGTCGCCTCCGCGGTTCGCCATGAGCCGTCCGCGTGACGGATTCGCATCTCAACGGTGCGCTGTGCCCCGGGGTGCTCGATGAGCTCCACGATCGCAGCCTTCAGGAATCCCGCGTCGTCGGGGTGGACGTAGTCGTAGATGTCCCGGACCCAGTCCTCGTTCTGTGGGTATCCAAGGACCCGCTGCACAGCGGGCGACTGGTAGGCGATCGTGCCGTCGCCATCAAGGATCAGGAACACGTCGGACGAGTTCTGCACGAGCGAGCGGAACCGCCGCTCACTCGTCTCGAGCGTGGCGGCCAGCGTGCGCTCGCGTTCGGCGGCATCGGTGGCGTCGCGAACGCCGCGGTCGCGTTCGCGGAGCAGGAGCGTCTGCCGCACCGCGGTGACCATCAGGACCAGCGCCAGCGCCACGTCGACCGCCAGTCCGACCCGCTGGCCGTTCATCGGCAGCAGGAGCTCGTTCGTGACCAGCAGCAGCGGGGTCACGGCGATCGCGCTCAGCGGCAGCATCGAGCGAACCCGCGAGGTGAGCCGCAAGAATGCCGGGTCGTGGTCGGCCTTCTGAGTGGTGGTGGACGCCCCGTAGGCGCAGACCACGATGCCGGTCGCGCTCACCAGGTCCGCGGGGTGCCACCCGACGGGGGCGTTCACGGCGCGCCACATCATCCCGAGACCCACGAGGAGCAGGCCACCGAGACAGGCGGTCCATCCCGACATGGCGCGGACCGGCGTGATGGCGAGGTACAGGACCAGGAGCGCGCCGGTGGCCGCCGCGAGCATGACCGCGATGAGGAGCACTTCCTCGTGTCCCGGGGTGCGTAGCGCCGATGGGCCGAGGACGAGCGTGGCCGCCGCGCCCAGTGAGAGGAAGACGGCCGCCGAATCGAGGTAGACCGCAACCGACTCGATGGTCGTGAAACGGCCGCGCAGGACGAGCACCCAGCAGCGCAGGACCACGACCCCGAGCATGGCAAGCAGTCCGCCGGTGAGCAGCGGCGGTGCTTCCCACCCGATGGCCATGAGCAGCCAGCTCACCTGGATGCCGAGCCAGGCGATCGCCCCATACGTGATGTTGCGAAGGAACGGGGCGTCCTCGGGATCCGCCGCGCGGACGGATCCGTACCAGGTGATGACGAGCGCCGCCAGCGAGGCGAGGACGACCTGGACATGACCCCAGACCAGCGTCAGGCGGCCGAGGTTGATGGTCGCCAGGGCGGCAACCAGCAGCGCGGCGCCAAGTGCCACGACCAGCACGTGCCAGACACGTGGGAGTGCGACCGAAGCCAGTCGCGGCCGCGGCCGGATGTCGGCATGCATGACCAGCCGATGGTGGCGCCCGTGGCGAGGGACCGATATGGCCCAATATGGCTACCGCCAGCCCCCGGGCGAGGGTGGCCTCTCGTCAGCGGGGGATCAGCCGAGCCCGAGGAGCGCGGCCACCGCCTCGCCGCCGCCCGGCCCCGCGTCGACCGCAACGGAACGCTCCCGGCCGGAAACCTCGATCGTGAACCGATAGAAGCCGCAGCATTCCGACTCGAGCGCCACGAGGCGGGCCACCTCATCCATGCGCTCATCCGGCCGAAGGTGGAGGCGCACCCCGTTGTCGAGCGATTCGACGCTCGCGGCCCGGTCGCGAAGGGTGCGCCACGCCGCCACCCTCTCTTCGAGCTCCGCCGTGTCCAGCGAGCAGCAGGCGCCGAGCGCCCCGCCCTGGGTCGAGGGCAGCACCATCAGCTCGGTGATGGATCTCCTCGTCATGCTCGTAGCGTAGCCGCCACATCGTTGTTCCGCTCCCCGCCGAGGGGTGCCGCTGCTCGCATTCAGCCGGGGCCCGGATCCGGGCCCGGATCCGCGCCGGCCGCCACGAGCGCAAGGCGCGGCAGGTAGTGGGTCCAGCCAATGCGCTGTGCGGCCGTCTCGTCATCCGGGACCAGCCGGTGGGTGAGGACCAGAACGGTGTCGTTGCCATCCGGGCTCAGGTCGATCTCCACGCTGGTCGAACCCGGGGGGATGCCCGGCCGGTCGACCCATCCCCAGCTGAACACGACGCGGCGGTCGGGGACGAGCTCCACGAATTGTCCGCGAGCTTCCATCCCATTTCCCATCAGCATCGAGAAGATCCCGCCCACGCGGGCATCGAGGGTGGCCCGCGCCCCCTGCCATCGCGTCCATCTCGATGCATCGGTGAGGTACGCGTACACCGTCGACGGCGGGGCATTGATCCGCTGAACCACGACGATCTCATTCACCGGCGGTCCTCTTCGATCGTGTCGGACAGGCTTCGCAGCGTGTCTCGCCACATCGCCTCGAGGGCCTGCCGGTTGGCCTGGTAGAAGCGGCGATTCCCGTCACGTCGCAGCGAGATGAAATGGGCCTCACGAAGGACTGCCAAATGCTGCGACACCGCCCCGAACGTGCTGTCGAACTGGTCTGCGATCTCCGAGGCGGAGAGCTCGCGATCCCATACCAGCCCGAGGATGCGACGCCGATTCGGCTCGGCGATGACCTGGAGTGGATCCATGGATCTATTTTAGCCTGTCTTGAAATGCCGATGCCGTAGCGCTATAGTCCCCGCTAAATCACTTTCGGAGACGATCGAGTGTCGAAGTTCATGTTGATCTACAAGGGCCAGGCAACGGACCTCGGTGAGATGACCGAGGAGCAGGCCGCCGCGGTCCTGTCGGGTTGGGCGTCCTGGATGGAGAAGGTTGGGGCGTCGCTCGTTGACGTGGGGACACCGTTCGGTCCGGGAGCGTCCGTCGTGGACGACGGCTCGAGGGGTGATCCGGTCGCGCTGAGCGGGTACTCGATCGTGGAGGCCGACGACCTTGCCGAGGCGCAGGGGCTGGCCTCCGGTCACCCGTTCCTCAGCGAAGGGAAGGGCAGCTACGCGATCGACATCTACGAGATGCTGCCGGTCCCCTTCCAGAGCTAGCTCATCCCGGGGACGGGGGAATGGCCCGTTCGCGTCCGGTCGCGCGGGCGTAGGCCCACACATCGATCTCGGGTGGCGTGATCCCCAGGCTGGTGAGCGCGGTGCACACCTGGCTGCGGTGATCCGTCCCGTGGTGGACGACCTGGGCCAGTCGCACGCCGACCGGTGAGTGGATCTCCCAGCCCTCGTCCATCTGGACGACATCGGCGTCGGGGTCGATCTCCCCGCCGAGGAGCTCGGTCCACGCTGTCCCGTTGGCCGCCATTGCGACCCGCAGCTCGTCGAGGCTCGTCGCCGCCTCATCGTCGATTGGGGCGAGGCCCTCGCCGCTCGGGAAGTGCGACAGGTACCAGCGGTCCGAGCTGACGAGGTGGCGAAGGGTGGAAATGATGGCGCCGTACGTGCCCGGCACCGTCGTACCCAGCTGGTCGGGAGTGAGCGCTGCGCACTCGCCGATGAGCCGCTCGGTGGCCCACAGGTGATGGGCGAAGGCGTCGCCCAGGAGCGAGGTCGTCATGCACCGCCTCCGGTGTGCGCGTGTGCGGTCTTGCCGATGATCGCAGCCAGCTCGGCGGGCCGCGACCACATCGGCCAGTGGCTCGTCGGCAGGTCGATCCAGGTGACGTTTCGCAGCTCGGGGATGCCCGCCAGGAACGGGTAGCCCTGGGTGGCGTATTCCCGGTACTGCTCGGCACTGTAGCCGGTGCAGATGAACGTGCTCGGGATGTCACGCCGCGCGTCGTTCGTCAGCTCTGCGGCCTCGCGCAGGATCGCGCCAGGCTCGGGGATCGCGCGCTCCCGGAACGCCTTGAGCTGCGCCTCGGTGAGCCCGGCGAGGTTCTCCTCGGCACTCAGCTCGTCCCAGATCATCGGCTTCTCGACCGCGTCGAAGTCGGGGTCCAGCGCGCCCTTGCCGGGCGCCGTGTCGACGTAGACCATGGCCGCGATGCGTTCCGGGATCCGGTCGCTTGCGGCGTAGCCCGAAAAGCCGGTGGCGCTGTGGACCGCGAGCACGACCGGGCGACCGGCTGCCTCGACCGCCGCGCAGATCGCATCGACGTGGTCCCGCAGGGTGATCGCTGAGCGATCGCTCTCGACCGACTCGAGGCCGGGGAGGGTCAAGGCGGTGACATCGTGGCCCTCGGCGCGCAGGATGGCGGCCACCTCGTCCCACGCCCAGGCACCGAGCCAAAAGCCGGGGACCAGGATGATGGGTGCCGGATTCATTGCATGATTCTCGCTCATCGGCCCATCGTGAGCCATGTACCTGACAGCCGCGGCAGGATTTGCCGAGTATCGTGAGCACCATGAGCGCCTCGGCGATTCGACCCTTCTACGACATGTGGCCCCAGTACAACGGCCGGCTGCGCAGCGTCGTGGCTGCGATGACCGACGAGCAGCTCGCGATCCGCCCATCGCCCGAGCGGTGGCCGATCTGGGCGACCGTCGGCCACACCGCCGGGGTGCGCGTCTACTGGCTCTGCGACGTCATCGGGGAGCCCGGGGCGGAGTCGACGCCGTTCACGGATGCCGCGAACCACGGCTGGGAGGATGAGCCCGACCACCCTCGAGGGGCCGATGAGCTGGTCATGGGCCTCGACTCGACGTGGCGCATCGTCGAGCGTTGCCTGGCGGAGTGGCCGTCGGAGTCCATGGCCGATGTGTTCCGGC
This sequence comes from uncultured Chloroflexia bacterium, assembly GCA_963837425.1. GTDB lineage: Bacteria > Chloroflexota > Limnocylindria > QHBO01 > QHBO01 > CAWINH01. Next base: position 112,679 of record CAWINH010000003.1, on the reverse strand, counting down.
GCGAGTCGGGGGGTGCTCGCGAGGTGCATACCCGCAGCTCGATCCTCCAGCGGCTCTTCAGCCACGACGCGTACCACTGCGGGGAGCTGTCACAGACGCTCGGCATCGCCGGCCTGCCGCAGATCGACCTGTGGCGCGAGGCGTGAGCGGTTGACGCTACCCGAGAACCTCGTGGAGCCTCGCGGCGAAGGCATCGGGCTTGCCCATGCCCCCGTACTCGCCGCCCAGGAACCCGTCGTGGCCGCCGGGAAACGTGACCGGCTCCCGGCCCAGCCGCTCGGCGACGACGGTTGCGCCGCGCCCGGCGATGGTGGTCGGGGAGTCCTCGCTGACGGCCATCACGATCCGGGTTGAAGCGGCCTGCAGCGCGTCGAAGTCGTGCTCGTACGCGTTGCAGGTCACGATGTTCTGGTGGAGGAGCGGATCGGTCCGGTTCCCATCGTCCGCGGTCGGGAGGTGGAACGCCGCCGGATCCGGCGCCGGCCGCTCGAGGTAGTCCGCGGGCAGGGGACCCGCGAAGCTGACGAGCCCGATGAACTTCGCCATGGCCGGCCCGAAGCCACTGCGCGCGTACGTGTCCTGGATGTCCTGGCACACGGCGAGCACGACGTCCCGGTCAGGCAATGCGGACGATGCCGGCGGCTCGTGGGCGACGAGCGTTCGGACGTCGTCCGCGTGGGGGGCCACGAGGGCGAGCGCGTTCACCGCGCCGCCGCTGCTCGCGAAGATGTCCACCGGCCCGACCTCGAGCGTCTCGATCAGCCGATGCAGGTCGTCGGCGTGCTCGTCCGGGGTCGACTCGCTGCTCGGGTCGGCCTTCGTGCTCCGCTCGACGCCGCGTGGGTCGTAGGTGATCACCGTGCGATCGGTGAAGTGGCCGGCGAGGGTCACGAACCCGGCGGCCCCCATTGGCGAACCGATGATCAATAGCGGCGGCAGGCTGCTCGCGTCGTTGCGCCGCACGTCGTACGTGAGGGTGGCCCCCGGAGTGTCGAGGGTATGTGTCGTCATCTCAGCCATCTGGACGATTCGCTCCCGTGTGCATCAGGACTCCACCGAGCCGAACTCGGCCGGCCCGGTGGGACGATAGACGGAGATCGTGACGCCCGACCCGGTCGTCCGCGACGATTCGAGGGAAAGGCCGAGGGCGCTGCCGTCCTCCGGAAAGAGCCGTCGTCCCTGTCCCACGATCACCGGGAAGACGAGCAGGTTCAGCTCGTCGAGCAGGCCCTGATCCAGGAGGAACCGGACGAGCTGTCCGCTGCCGTGGACCTGGAGCTCGCGACCCGGCTTGGCCTTCAGCTCCCGGATACGGGCCGCGACGTCACCGGTCAGCACCTCGGTGCCCGCCCAGTCGGGCTTGGCGAGCGTCGTCGAGGGCACGTATTTCGGCAGGCTGTTGAGCAGACTCGCGACCGGGTCATTCGGATCCGTCTGCTTCGGCCAGAAACCCGCGAAGATCTCGTAGGTCCTGCGGCCGAGCAGGAATGCATCGGCCCGCTCGAAGACCTCGGTGATGAAGGTGCCACAGCCCTCATCGAAATGGGGCGCCAGCCAGCCCCCGCGCTCGAACCCGTCCGAGGGATCTTCGGTGGGGCCGCCCGGGCCCTGGCAAACACCGTCGAGGGAGATGAACGTCGTCGCCGTGAGCTCCATGGCTATGCTGCCTCCTCGAGGAGCGCGTCGATCTGGCCGACCGCCTGCCGCAGGCCCTCCTCCATGCCCATCGCGAGCATCTGCTCGAGCGCCTCGGTGCTTGGGAAGGTGGTCTCGATCGACATGCGGGTCGTGCCGCTGCCGATCTCCTCGATGGTGACCTGCCCGGTCGTCGTTGGCAGCTCGTCGTTCGGCGTCCCGTCGTCGTTCAAGAAGCCGTCGCGGAAGACGAGCCGATGGGGTGGCTGCACCTCGTCGACGAGCCAGTAGCCCTTTGGCTGGTCGCCCTCGGGGCCGGTCATGTGATATTCCACGCGACCACCCTCGCGCAGGTCGTGCGACGTGAAGGTGGCGGGGTAGGCGGGAGGGCCCCACCAGCGCTCGAGCTGGCGCGGATCGGCCCACAGCTGCCAGACCCGGTCCGGCGCGGCGCCGAACTCGGCGGTGAGGGTCATCGTCAGCGCTCGTGGGTCCTTCGTGATACCGGTGACGGTCATGCGTCGGTCTCCTGGTTGTGGTTGATGAGGTCGGTCATGCGGTCGATTCGGGCGCGCCACAGCTCCTCGTAGCGGTCGAGGAGGCTGCGCGCCACGTTCAGTGCCGCGAGGTTCGTGCGGACGATCTTGCGGCGGCCGGACCGGTGTTTCGTGACGAGCCCCGCCCGCTCCAGGATCGCGACGTGCTTCTGCACCGCGGCGAAGCTGATCACGTAGTGGCTTGCCAGCTCAGCGACCCCCTCCTGACCGTCGATCGCGCGGCGCACGATGTCGCGCCGGGTGGCGTCGCCGAGAGCCCCGAAGATGCGATCGTGGTCGAGATGCGCTTGCATTGGTACAACCATACGGTTGTATAATGAGGCTGTCAAGCGGAGACCGGTCACGGACAGCCGCGTCTTCGAATACCTCTCAGCGGAGGACGCTTGCTTCTGGAAACGCCCTGCGACGGACGCCGAACCGACGAAGCAGCCGCCGGGGGAGAAATATCGGCTCTGAATTGCGCCCATGAGGCATCGGCGCCACGGAAGCGTCCGTGGCTGACAATTGGGGCGAGTTCTCGCCGTGCGGCCGTCCGTGCACGGACCGCACACGTTCCACCACCCGTGACGAAGAAGGGGATGATCATGGCGAAGGCAAAGCCCTATCCGTGCCTCTGGTTCGAGAAGGATGCGGAGGAAGCGGCGACGTTCTACGCGAGCCTGCTCCCGAACAGCCACGTCGACCACGTGTGGCGCGCTCCCGCCGACACCCCGAGCGGCCCGGCGGGCATGGTGCTGACCGTCCAGTTCACGCTGGCCGGCGAGAGGTTCCTGATCTTGGCCGGGGGGCCGGCCGACTTCTCGTTCAACGAATCGATCTCGTTCGTGATCGAAACGGAGGATCAGGCTGAGACGGATCGGCTGTGGGATGCGCTGACGGCGAACGGAGGCGAGCCCGGGCCGTGTGGCTGGCTGAAGGATCGCTACGGCGTCTCGTGGCAGATCGTGCCCCGGCGGCTGAACGAGCTGACGGGCGATCCGGATCCGGATCGCGCGCGGCGGGCCATGGAGGCCATGCTGAAGATGGGCAAGATCGAGATCGCGGAGCTGGAGCGAGCGGCCGACGCCGCCTAGGAGGACGAGATGGACTTCAACAGCATTCTCATCGGGTCGGAGCAGCCCGAGCGCCTGGTTGAGTACTACACCCGGCTGCTCGGCGAGCCCGCCATGGCGGATGGCGGCTACACCACCTGGCAGGTTGGTTCGGGGTGGATCAGCGTCGGCTCGCACAGCGAGGTGCACGGCGGCAATGCCGCACCCGGCCGGCTCATCTGGAACATCGAGACCGCGGACGTACGGGGCGAATTCGAGCGGATGCATGCCGCCGGGGCGATCGTGGTCCGGGAGCCGTACAACTTCGAGGAGTACCCGGACGCCTGGATCGCGACGCTCGCCGACCCGGACGACAACTACTTCCAGCTGATGTCCCCGATGGGGCCGCCCGAGGGCTGACCGGTGGAGGGTTGAGCCCGCCCGATGCCCCTCAGGGGTGGAAACAGTCAGGTGCAGGATGCGAAAGATCGTCGTGTACGAGTTGTTGTCGCTCGACGGGGTCGCCGAGGACCCGGATAGCTTCTTCGCCGACTGGGACGACGCGATGGACGCGAACCTGGCCGCCATGATCGCGACCCAGGACGCGGTCATCCTCGGTCGCCGCAGCTACGCCGAATGGGCGGAGTTCTGGCCGAGCAGCCAGATCCAGCCATTCGCGGCATTCATCAACGGCGTCACGAAGTATGTTGCGACATCGACACCCCTTGACCGAGATTGGGCCAATGCGACGGTGGTCGACGGCCCGCTCATCGAATTCGTCCGTGATCTCAAGCAGCAGCGCGGGGGCGATGTCGGTGTCCACGCGAGTATCTCGGTCGCGCAGGCGCTGCTCGCCGCCGATGCCGTCGACGAACTCAGGCTCGTGATAGCGCCGAGGATCGCCGGCCGCGGACGACGACTCCTCGATGGCCTGCCATCGATTCAGCTCGAATCGATCCGAAGCGATACCTCGCCGACCGGCCATCTGCTCGTCGACTATCGCGTGGTCCGGAACCCGCAGGCCCGGCATGGGGCCGGTGACCTCGGCGGGTGAGCGCCGGTCCGGGCGCTGCCTGAGATCAGTGCGTGCGGCCATGTTCACCGGGACAAGGTCGGCGAGGGAGGTAATGCCATACCGGCGGCGGCCAGTTGACGGCTGGAGCCGCCGCGAGACGCTCGGTCTGGGTACCATCGGGGCGTGCCATCCGACTCTCCCACGAACGGCTTTGTTCACCTCCACGTCCACTCGGAGTTCAGCCTGCTCGACGGTCTCTCGCGCATTGGTGAGCTGACGCGACGCGCCGCGGATCTCGGGATGCCGGCGCTGGCGGTGACCGACCACGGGGCGATGTACGGGGCCATCGAGTTCTACTCCGCGGCGACCGCCGCCGGCATCAAGCCGATCATCGGGATCGAGCAGTACGTCGCCCAGCGACGGATGACGGACAAGGAGGGGAAGCAGGACGCCGACTACCACCACATGCTTCTCCTCGCCAAGAACGAGGTCGGCTACCGGAACCTGCTGGCCCTGACGACCGCTGCGCACCTCGATGGCTACTACTACAAGCCGCGGATCGACAAGGAGCTCCTGGCGCAGCACGCGGATGGCCTCATCGGCACGAGCGCCTGCCTGGGTGGGGAGGTCCTGCGCAAGCTGGCGGTCGGGGACGAGGCCGGCGCGCGGCAGGCTGCGGACGACTATCGGTCCATCCTCGGACGGGAAAACTTCTTCATCGAGGTCCAGGACCACGGAGTGCCGGAGCAGACCCGCCTCCATCCGCAGCTCGTGGAGCTGGCGCGCGACATGCAGATCCCAATGCTCGCCACGAACGACACCCACTACACCCACCCGGAGCAGCACGAGGCGCACGACCTGCTTCTCTGCATCGGCACGGGGTCGAACCTCGACACGCCGGGGCGCCTGCGGTTCGAGACGAACGAGTTCTACCTGAAGTCGCCCGATGAGATGCGCCGCCTCTTCCGTGGCGAGCTGGTCGACGCGATGGACAACACCCTCCGAGTGGCGGAGATGGTGGACCTCCGCCTGAGCTTCGACGAGCTGCGCCTCCCGCACTTCCCGGTGCCCGATGGCGAGACCGCCGCCTCGTGGCTGCGAAAGGAGTGCGAGCGCGGACTTGCGGCCCGATACCCCCAGGTCACCGATGAGATCCGGCACCGGCTCGAGTACGAGCTGGGGATCATCGACCGGATGGGGTACTCCGCGTACTTCCTCATCGTGGCCGACTTCACCCGATTCGCGAAGGAGCAGGGGATCATGACCACCTGCCGGGGGAGCGCGCCGGGCTCGATCGTGACGTACAGCCTCGGCATCACGCCGGTCGACCCGCTCCAGTACGGCCTGCCCTTCGAGCGCTTCCTGAACCCGGACCGGGTGACGATGCCGGACATCGACGTCGACTTCCAGGACAGCCGCCGCGACGAGGTGATCGCCTACGTCACCCGCAAGTACGGCGACGATCGGGTCGCGCAGATCATCACCTTCGGGACGCTCGGCGCGAAGGCCGCCATCCGGGATACCGGCCGCGCCATGGGTCTCACCTACGCGGAGGCGGATCGCGTCGCGAAGGCGGTGCCGAACGAGCTGAACATCAGCCTCGAGCGGGCCGTGGACACCTCGCCGCAGCTCCGCGAGCTGATTGCCTCCGACGACCGGGTCGACAAGCTCATCGGCGTCGCGAAACAGCTCGAGGGCGTGGCGCGCCACGCCTCGACCCACGCCGCCGGGATCGTCATCAGCCGCGAGCCGCTGACCGAGATCATGCCGCTCCAGCGTGCGACGGACGGCAAGACGACGATGACCCAGTTCGAGATGCACGCCTGCGAGGCGCTCGGGCTCCTGAAGTTCGACTTCCTGGGCCTCATCAATCTCACGATCCTCGCCGAGGCGGTCCAGCTGATCCGGGAGCACCGCGGCGTCGAGATCGACGTCGACAACCTGCCGCTCGACGACGCGAAGACGTTCGACCTGCTCTCGACCGGGGAGACGACCGGCGTCTTCCAGCTCGAGGGTTCGGGGATGCGCCGCTACGTGAAGGAGCTGCGGCCCACAGAGGTCAACGACCTCGCGGCGATGGTCGCACTCTTCCGCCCGGGGCCGATGGCGAACATCCCCTCGTACATCCGGCGCAAGCACGGCGAGGAGCCGGTCACCTACCTGCACCCGTCGCTCGAGCCCGCGCTGCGAAACACGTACGGGATCTTCGTCTACCAGGAAGACATCATGGCCGCCGCGATCGCCATGGCCGACTACACCGGCCCCGAGGCGGACAACCTGTGCTACGCGATCCGCAAGAAGAAGGAATCGGTCCTTCACGAGCACGAGGCGAAGTTCAAGGCCGGCGCGAAGAAGAAGGGGGTCTCGCCGTCGATCGTCGACCAGGTCTTCGCCGCCTTCGAGCCGTTCGCCCGCTACGGGTTCAACAAGGCCCACGCCGCCTGCTACGGGCTCATTGCGTACCAGACCGCGTACCTGAAGGCGAACTACCCGGTCGAGTTCATGACCGCCGTCCTGAACGGCTTCCGGGAGCGCGCCGAGAAGGTGGCCGCTGCCGTCGCCGAATGCCGTCGGCTGGGGATCGAGGTGAGGCCGCCGGACATCGGGCGCTCGCAGACCCTCTTCGCGGTCGAGACCGATGCCGATGGGACCTCGGCGATCCGCTTTGGCCTCATCGCGATCAAGAATGTCGGAGAGGGAGCCATCGAGGCAATCGTCGCGGCGCGCGAAGGCCGCGCGCCGTCCGCCGAGGGCGCGTATGTGCCGGAGACGATCGAGGCGGGGCCGTTCGCGTCGCTCGACGACCTCTGCCGACGCGTCGACCTGCACACCGTGAACAAGCGGGTCGTCGAGTCGCTCATCAAGGGCGGAGCCATGGCATCCGTCGCCGGCCAGGCGTCGCTGCTCGAATCGCTCGATTCCGCGCTCGAGGCCGGGGCGCGCCATCAGCGTGACGTGGCCGCCGGGCAGGGGACGCTCTTCGACCTGTTCGCGCTCCCAGCTGAGGCGTCCACCGAGGCGGGTTCGGGGCCAGGCGGCGAGCCGGACGAGGTCTCGAGCCGCGAGCGGCTGCGCTGGGAGAAGGAGCTGCTGGGCCTCTACCTCACCGAGCACCCGCTCGGAGAGATCGCGGATCAGCTGCCCGAGTACGTGACCGCCTACACCGGAGAGCTCGCCGAAGAGGCCGACCAGTCGAAGGTCACCCTGGGCGGGATCATCCAGGGCTCGCGGCGGATCATCACCCGCGCGGGCTCCACGATGCTCGTTGCGACGCTCGAGGACCTCCAGGGCAGCATCGAGGTCGTCGTCTTTCCGAAGGTGTTCGCCGAGACGGCGAACGCCTGGGCCGATGACTCCGTCGTCCTCGTGACCGGGCGCGTCGACCATCGCGACGAGGGCTCGCAGCTGCTGTGCGAGACGGTCCACGCCTGGGACGACGCCCGGCAGCTGGGCCCGGTCGCATTCAGCGCGGAACGGGACCGCGTGTTCCGCGCCCGTGGTCGTGGCGCGTGGAACGGTCCGCGGAACGGCAATGGCAACGGGAACGGGAATGGGGATGGACCTCCGGTCGGCGAGGCCGCCACCCCGCCGGTGGTCCCGGTCGCGCGCCCGCGGGGCGCCGCCGCACCCCTCTCGGTCCAGGCCGACCCGCCGGTGGCGGTCCCGGTCGCGGCGGAGGAGCGCGGGGATGACCGCGCACAGGACCGCGATGACGATGCGGCAGCCGTCCCGCGCGATGCGGTCCCGCTGCCTGCCTCGCCTGCCGAGGCAGGAACGCTCTCGATTGGCTTCGAGGCGGAGGTGGCCATGGACCGCCTGCTGCCGGCGATCGAGTCGCTCACCGCGGTGATCCGCGGCCGCCCCGGCTCGCTGCCGGTGGTCATCAACATCCCGGTCGCCGGCGCTACGCGGCAGGTGCGGCTGCCGGAACGCGTGGCCTGGGACGACCGGCTGGCGGAGCGGCTTCGACAGGCATCCGGCCTCGCGCTGGCCGTCGAGCTGCGTCCGGTCGCCGCCGGTTCCTGAGCGGGGGGCTGCTATCCTGCCGGCCGTGAGCGGAATGACACTGTGAGCCCCACGAAGCGGAAGCCGCCGGGCGGCGACGAACTGGACGCCGCGATCCTCCGCTACCTGCGGGAAACGGCCAGCGAGTTCAGGGATCTCGCGCCGCTCGCGGAGAAGCTCGGTGTCGACCCGCTCGACATGCAGCTCGCCGTCGAGCGCCTCGGGAAGCGGCGCATGGTCGTTCTGCCGTTCGTGGAGCCCAGCCCGGCCGGCGGCGCGATCCTCGCCGAGGGCGGCCTTCGCTGGCTCATCGACCGTGAGGGCGGGCACCCGCAGGACACGCCGCCCGCGTATCGCCCCGCGACGAAGCGGGTCCGCGCCGAGGATGAGGTGGCGCGCCTGCCCCGCGCCCAGGTCTACGGCGTGAAGCGGCCCGACTGAGAGTACGGGTTCGGGCCAACACGCTCCGCTTCGGTACGCGCGGTATCCGTAAGGAACCCCGCTAATGCGTCCTGGAGGGCTCGCGGCGGGACGTTGGGGTCCAGGCCGCATACCGGACACGCCACTCGACGTTCATCGGGCACCTCGATCTCGTTCTCGCAGTGTCCGCACCATCGGATGACCATGGCGTTCCCTTCCTGAGTGGCGTCCTGTTGCCTCACAGGACGCGCGGCGGCCGCGAGACGTTGCGACTGGTGGTGCGCCGGGTCACAGGATTTTCGACAGGAACGACTGCGTCCGTGCGTGCTGGGGGCGGTCGAACACGTCGGAGGGTTCGCCCTCTTCGACGATCAGCCCGTCGTCCACGAAGACCACCCGGTCAGCGACCTCGCGGGCGAAGCCCATCTCGTGGCTGACGACGATCATCGTCATCCCTTCCCTTGCGAGCTCCTTCATGACGTCGAGCACCTCGCCGATCATCTCCGGGTCGAGGGCGCTCGTCGGCTCATCGAAGAGCATGAGCGCGGGCTTCATGGCGAGGGCGCGCGCGATCGCCACCCGCTGCTGCTGCCCACCCGACAGCTGTGACGGGTACGCATCGGCCTTGTCGGCCAGCCCGACCCGCTCAAGCAGCGCCAGGGCAATCGTTCGCGCCTCGTCCTCGTCCGTGCCGCGAACATGGACCGGTGCCTCGGTGATGTTTCCGAGCGCGGTGAGGTGGGGGAAGAGGTTGAAGCGCTGGAAGACCATGCCGATCTCCTGACGCTGGGCGGAGATGTTCCGCTCACGGTCCTCGACGAGCTTTCCGCCGACCTCGCGGTAGCCGATGAGGTGGCCGTTCACGAAGATCCTCCCCGACTGGATCTTCTCGAGGTGGTTGATGCAGCGAATGAAGGTCGTCTTGCCGGAGCCCGATGCGCCGATGACGACGACGACCTCCTGGCGCTTCACCTGCATGCTGATCCCCTTCAGCACGTGGAGACGGCCGAAGAACTTGTTCACGTCTCGGGCGTCGACCACCACGTCGGTTGGCGGCCGCGGAACGCCGCCGATCGCGGCGAGGAGGTCGTGAGGCGTGTGGTTCCCAGCAGCACCGGGGGTCGCTCCGCTCATCGGCCGCCCGTCCCCATCGGCGGGCCGCCGAGTGCGGCGGTCTCGCCATCACGGCTCCGAGACAGTCCCAACAGCCTAGCCCGCAGCCCGCGCGTCTCTTCGCCTCCGCTCCCGTAGCCGCGACCGAGGCGCCGCTCGATCCTGCCCTGGATGATGCTCCAGATCGTGGTCAGCAGCAGGTACCAGACTGCGGCCGCCAGGAAGAGTTCGAACGGATGGAAGACGGTCGGGCCGCTCGCGTTCTTGCGCGAGAAGGTGACGTAGAGCTCCGGAACCGAGCCAAGGATCACGAGGAGCGACGTGGTCTTCAGCATGTTGTTGAACTCGTTGCCGAGCGGCGGCACGATGACCCGCGCGGCCTGCGGCAGGACGATCCGAGTCATCGCCTTGCGGAACGTCATGCCCAAGGACCTTGCTGCTTCCATTTGGCCCGGATCGATGGCCAGGATGCCGGCGCGGACGATCTCGGTCATGTAGGCACCCTCATTCACACCGAGCGCCACGATTCCGGCCTGCACTGCCCCAGCAACCCTGACCGGGCCGATCTCAATCGGCGGCCAACCATAGACCCCGGCCACCCCCAGCCCGAAGTAGATGAATGAGATCTGCACGAGCAGGGGCGTCCCGCGGAAGAACCAAACATAGAAGAGTGAAAGCCATCGCAGCGGCCTGGACCTGGAGAGCCGCCCCACCGCGCCAAGGCCGCCAAGGATAACGCCAATCACCTGGCTGACGACCGAGATCCAGAGTGTTAGCCAGACCCCGCTGATGATCAGGCTGTCCGGCCGGAAGATCGAATTGACGAAGATGTCCCAACGGTACTGGTAGCTGGATCGGGTCTGGCTGCAGCCTGCGAGCAGCAGGGACACGAGCACGAACCCGGCCAGCCGCGCGGCCGACCGGGTTCGTGAGCGCGTGGACGCATGGAGCTGCGTCATGGCCAACATTCGTCAGATGCGCGCTACTTGGTCACCACCTTCACGTCGGCCGGGTCCACCGCGCCATCCTCGAGGCCGTACTTCTTGAGGATGTCGGCGTAGGTGCCGTCGGAGATCATAGACGTCAGCGCGGTGACCACCGCGTCCGACAGACCTGGCCTGTCCTTCGGAACGCTGATCCCCTCGTTGGCGATCTCCACGGTCACGCCCGACAGCTCGAACTGATCCGGCTGCTGGACAGTGTAGTACCCGGCTGTGGGCGAGTCGGCGAAGTACGCGGACACCTGCCCGCTCGAGAGGGCCAGCAACGCGTCGGTGTCCTTGTCGAACTGCTGCAGGTCAACGGCCTGAAGTCCCGCGTCCGTGCACTGCTTGTCGAGGCCAGCGCCCGTGTAATCACCGCTGCCCTGGACGTAGTCAGCCTCGGTGGTGCCGGTCTCGGCGGCAACCGACTTGCCGCACAGATCGGTCGGCTGTGTGATCCCGTCCGGGTTGCCCTTGGCCACCACGAAGGCCTGCCCGGCCTTGAAGTACGGGATCATGTTTACCTGAGTGAGCCGATCGGCGGTCAGATTTTGAGCGCTGACGATGATGTCGCACTTCCCGCTCGTGACGGCGGCGATGATCGTGTCGAACACAGAGTTCTCGACCTGGAACTCAAGCCCCAGCCGATTCGCGATCTCCGCGGCGATGTCCACGTCGGACCCGGTGGGGTTGCCCTGGTCGTCGAAGAACTCCTGGGGCGGGTACGGAATGTCGATGCAGACCACGAGCTTCCCCGCGAAGTCGAGCTCATCGCTCGGAACCGTGGCGACCGGCGCCATCGACGCGGCCGTGGATGGGGCCATCGACTCGGCCATCGACGCGGCCGTGGATGGGGCCATGCTCGCTGCCTGGCTGGCCGGGGTGCTCGCGGATGGTGACGCTGCGCTGCACGCGGCGAGAACCACCACCGCACAGAGGGCCGCCATCGATCTCCATGACGATCTGACCATCATCGTCTCGCTCCTGTCCGTGTCCGGCGCGGCTGCGAGTCTTGCGTGCGCCGGCGCCATGCAACATTGTGAGGAATTGGGAACGATACCACCGCACCCTCGTTCCTGACGATCCCCTCGAGAGCCGCACGTGCACTTCCGGCGACTGACCGACTGATCATTCGCGGTTGCCCTGCACCGTATCGGGGCAGGCGGCCGCGTCGCAAGACGCCGCGAGCGTGGCGATGCGCCTGGAGCGGCCGCGGGAAGGCTCCCGGCCGGGATTACGCTCCTGTGCTGAGCGCATGAACGGTCACCCATCCTCGATTGCGCGGCTGCCGCAGCCAGGCGCCCTAGGCGCGTTCCGGTCGGGAGGCGAGCGCACTCCGCGGTACCCGTTCGACGCCGCTAGACTGCCGGGCATGACGATGCCGACGCGGACCGATGGCCACCTGACGGTGGCCCTCATCTCCGAGGTCTTCTGGCAGCCGGACGGCGAGGCCCGCCTGCAGGATCGGCTCAACGAGGCGGTCGAGCGCGGTGCCGACGTTGCGGTCCTCCCCGAGCTTCCGCTGAACCCCTGGCGCCCGGCCACGAAGGTCGCGGTCGACGCCGACGCCGAGCCGATGCGCGGCGCGCGCACGGAGGCGCAGGCCAAGGCTGCCGCCGGCGCCGGCATCGGGCTGGTGGGCGGCATCATCCACCGAGATCCAGTGACGGGACGCCGCACGAGCCGCGGGCTCGTCTTCGACCGCTCCGGGGAGCTTGTGGCCACCTACGAGAAGCTCCATCTCCCCGAGGAGCCCGGCTTCTGGGAGACGAGCCACTACGAACCGGGGACGGAGCCGCCGCGGCGCATCGACGCGTTCGGGCTGCCGGTCGGACTCCAGCTGTGCAGCGACATCAACCGCCCACAGGGATCGCTCCTGCTCGGGGCCCAGGGGACCGCCGCGATCTTCGCTCCGCGTTCCACCGAGGAACGCACCTATCAGCGCTGGAAGACCGTGTTCCGCGCGATCGCGCTCACCGGCTGCTGCTACGTCGTGTCCGTGAACCGCCCCGACCCGGAGGATGGGGTCCTCATCGGCGGCCCGTCGGTGGCGGTGGATCCCACGGGCCAGGTCCTCGTCGAGTCGACCGATCGCCTGGCGCTCGTCACGCTCCATGCCCGCACGGTGGCCGATGCGCGGGCTGCGTATCCGGGCTATCTGCCGATCCGGGCTCGCCTCTACGCCGATGCCTGGGCCGAAATTGCGGAGCGCGGCGCGGGGGCCGGGGAGGCGGCGCGGCTCAGTTCGAGAGGGTGAAGTGCCCCTCGGCGATCAGCAAGGTCCCGATGTAGTCGCGGAGGACGTGGTCGCCGACGCCCCAGCCGCTGATCAGCGTGTCGATCGACGCCCCGGAGCAGAAGCCGGCGATCTTGCTGGCCGAGTCCACCCCGAGCCCGCCCTTGTCGCGCGACTGGACCACCGTTTCGGTGCCGTCGGCCGCGACCGTCACGACCTCCTCGTTGATCGTTTTCACCCCGAACGTCTGGGTCAGGCTGATCGAGTGGCAGAACCGATCGCCGGGCTTGAACGAATCGGTTGGATTCGTGATCTCGCGAGTGTTGCCATTCACCGCGGTGCCGAACGTCAGGGTCCCGATGAGCTTCGGGGTGGGCTCCGCACTCGGCGCGACGCTCTCGGCGACGCTCTCCTGCGGCGTCGCGGTGAAGAGTGGCGTGAAGCTCGGGGAGGGGCTGGGGGTGCTCGTCGCGACTGCGACGGGCGCCTCGGGAACGAGGCCGGATACGAACAGGCCCAGGATGACCGCCAGCACGATGGCGCCGACGGCGGCACCCATCGAGATCAGCGAATTCGTGTCGGTGGGGACCGGGCCGCTCGGCGCGGGAGCGCCGGGTCGCAGCGGCACGCCGCAGGACCGGCAGACCTGGGCCCAGGAAGGGTTCGAGTACCCGCAGTTGTAGCACTGCACCGTGTCGCCGCTCATGCTGGCGGTGAGCCCTCCTGACGATCCGCTGTCTCGCTGCCCGCACCGGTTCTCCCGGCGCGCCGGTCAGCCTAGCATGCGGGCCGCCGGTACCAAAGGCCCATGTGCGACCGCTGGTCGCCGAGCCACAGTAACGGCATGCCTGATCAGCTCAGCGCGGCACTCGTTCTCGTGGGCCTGCTGGACGCGGCCATCCTGTACGGAAGGCTCATGTCCCGCCGCGGCCGCGACCGCCGGATCCAGGCTCGCCTGGACGAGTCCGCGCACCTCTACGGGCTCGTGCGGGTCACGCTCGCCGATCGCCGGGCGGCCGGGCAGGGCTGACGGCGACGACCGTCGCCTCTCAACCGTCGCCTCCTACTGGGTCAGGTCGTAGACCGTCACGCCGCCGATCGTGGTGGCGGTGAAGCGTTCCGTCACCCAGGCCGCGATATCCGACGTATCACGCGATCCGCCCTGCGCACCGCGGAAGCCGGCCGCGTCCGCGCCGGCCACGTAGTAGTGGATCTCACCGGCCGCCACGTAGGCCTGGAACTGTTCGAGGGTCGGTGATGGGTCGGTGCCGTTGAATCCGCCGATCGACATCACAGTCTCACCACTCGAGAGAGCCAGTCCCGCGGCGTTGTTCGACCCGGTCGTGGCGGCCACCCAGCGGTAGCCGTCCGCACCGGCCCGCAACGCGGCCACCAGCTCGGGGTTGGTCTGGCCCGCATCAAGCAGGCCGCCGATGCTGCCGCGCCCGAGCGCGCCCTGGGGCCCGCGGATCCCCTGGCCGGCGAAGGGGTTGCCGAACTGGCCGCCGAACGGGAAGCCGCCGAACGGGGTGCCACCGCCGAAGGGGCCGATGGCGCCGACCGTTCCCGGACCGCCACGGAACCCGACGCCCTGCCCACCGCCCGCCTGCGCGTTTGGCTCCGCCGTTGGAATTGCCCCGGTGTGCGCCTCCGCGGCGGTGGCCAGCGACGCGACGCCGGGAGCCAGCAGGAGCAAGATCACAGATGCAGACCCGACCGCGATGCTTGCCCACCGGGCGGCGCCGGCCTCGAGCGCCACGAGCGCCACGGCGACGAGCGCCCCGCCGCCGAGGACGACCGGCATGAGCCACGGGTCGAAGGCCGGGCTGCGCCCGAGGATCACCGCTGCCCAGATTGCCGAGCCGCCGATCGTCGCCGCCAGGACACCACGCATCCGCATGTCATCGCGATGCCGCCACCCGATGACGGCGCCCATGCCGACGAGCGCACCGATCGCGGGCGCCAGCGCAACGGTGTAGTAGCCGTGGAAGATCCCCTCCATGAGGCTGAAGATCCCGCCGGTGACAAGCAGCCAACCGCCCCACAGGAGGACCTGCGCACGCATCGGGCTCGTGCGGCTCGCGTGCCTGGTGAGCCACAGCAGTCCCACGAACGCGACGAGCGCGGCCGGAAGGAGCCAGCTGACCTGGCTCGCCAGCTCGTTCCCGAACAGGCGGAGGATGCCGTTGCCCTGGCTGAAGGGCCCGCCGCCGCCGACACGGCCGATCTCGTCGCCCGTGATCCGTCCGAAGCCGTTGTAACCGAACATGAGGTCGATGATGCTGTTCGTCTGCGAGCCGCCGATGTACGGCCTCGAGCCGGCCGGCCACAGCTCCACGAGGGCCACGAACCAGCCGGCGGAGACGATCACCGCCACTGCCGCGGCCCCGACCTGCCAGAGCCTGCGGCGCAGGCTCGTCGGAGCGGCCAGCAGGTAGACGCCGGCGAAGACCGGGATGACGACGAAGGCCTGCAGCATCTTTGCCAGGAAGGCGAAGCCGATGAGCGCCCCGCCCAGGACGAGCCAGCGCGTCGAGGCGTGCTCAACCGCCCTGGTCGTCGCGTAGGCGGAGGCGACGAGCAGGAGGACGAGCAGGGCGTCGGGGTTGTTGAAGCGGAACATGAGCGTGGCGATGGGGGTGAGCGCGAGCACCGCGCCCGCGATCAGGCCTGCCGCCGCCCCGAACTGGCGTCGCACGGTGGCGAACAGGAGCCAGACCGCGGCCACGCCCTCGAGCGCCTGCGGCACGAGCACGCTCCACGAGCTGAATCCGAAGATCCGCACGCTGAGATCCATGACCCACAGCGCGGCCGGCGTCTTGTCCACGGTGATCGCGTTCGAGGCGTCGAACGAGCCGAAGAGCATGGCCAGCCAGTCCTTTGACCCGGCCTGTACCGCGGCGGAATAGTAGGCGTTCGCCCACCCGGAGGCGCCGAGGTCCCAGAGGTAGAGGACGGCGGTGAGCCCCAGGAGCGTGAGGAGCGCCGGGCGGATCCACGCGGCGTCATGAGCGGTGGCGACCCGCCGCCGCGTCGTTCGCGACGCGGCGGGCAGGGTCACGGAAGCTTCTGCGTTCATCGGCCCGGATCATGGCCCCTGATTCTTGGGAGCACCTGAGATTGCCGCCTGCTGACGACGCGACCGAGCGGCAATGGCGTGCCCGGGACCCTGACCTGGCGCCAGGCTAGCTGGCGGGGCGGCAGTCCTCGCAGATTGCTGCATCGGCCGGCGGCTGCTCAGCCACCTGCTTCGACGGGAGATACATCTGCCCGCACCGCGCGTGGAAGGTCGGTGCGCTCGACGCGCTGCCCTCGGCGTTCGCGGCCTCTCCGAAGTGCCACAGATGATCGGTGGGCGATTCAGCCCACCCGAAGGCGAGGTCCAGCGATCGTGGTTGCTCCATGGCGGCGAGCGTAGTACGAACCGCCGCCGCCGTCCATGGTCTTTGCGGCGAGCACGGTCAGCTCCCGCAGTTCAGTCTCCCGGCGACTTCCCCGTCTTGGAGGGTCGTCGGCGAATGCTCAGTCCCACCATGCGCTTGTTCGAGTCGCAGACGACATGGCGAAACTGGGTCTGCAGCATCGGTGGATGCCACCAGTCGACGACCCAGGCGTGGGAATCGGAGATGAGATCCCCGCACTCCACGCAGGTCGTGCGGGGGGAGACGGGTGCCATCGTCATCCGTTGAGCCCCTCCGAATGTCTGCTCGCCAACCCGCCGGTGCGGTTTGGCGCGGTTTGGTGCATTTTGCTACGGCCGGGGCCGGCTCGGATAGCGCATTTTGCACGATCTTTCGGGGACGGGGCATGTTCGGCGGGGCCGATGGTGCCGGAGGTGAGATTTGAACTCACACGAGCTTGCGCTCATCGGTGTTTGAGACCGACGCGTCTGCCGATTCCGCCACTCCGGCAGCGGGAATGTGATTATAGGAAGCCCATGGCGCCGCCCACTCGAGTCCCGACGGAGCCACGCATTTGATCGTTAGCGGCGATTCTGCGGATGGCTTGGGAGTCGCGGGCGGCTACGGAGCGGCGATCCACCCGATCGGCGTGAAGCCACCGTCGAGTTGCGGAAGCGGTTCACGCGTGCCCATCGAATCGAGCAGAAACCAGCTGGGCATGCCCTCCCCGGCTGAGGAGATCACGAAGCGGCCATCCGGGAGCCAGACGTTGACCGAGGAGAGGCCGGTTGACGCGGCGACGCGGCTGACGTGGGACCCATCGGCGTCCATGAGGAAGCTGGCGCCCTGGCCAAGTCGATCCGAGAAGAAGACGATCCTCGATCCGTCCGGAGACCAGGCAAGCGGATAGTCTCGGGCGGGATCATTGGTGAGTTGGCGTTGATGGGAGCCGTCTCGGTCCATGACCCACACCTCCCAGTTGTCCGTGACCTGCCCTCCGACGTCCGCATTACGGCAGTAGAGGATCCGCGCGCCGTCCGGTGACCAGACCGGGCACTCCGCGTTCGCGGCCCCCAGCCGGGTCAGCCGGGTGCCGTCCGGCCGGATCAGGGCCAGGTCGACCCCGACGTTTCCCCTGAAGGCGATCCATTCGCCATTCGGCGACCAGGCGGGAAAGCTCCCTGCAACGAGGTCGTGGCGGTCGCTCCCATCAGCCTGCACGATCCGAATCGTGTCGGTTTCCCCGAGTCCTCCGCCGGCGCCCGTCGAGTGCCGATACGCGAGTCGCGACGCGCCAGGTGCCCAACTCGGACTGATGTCGACTCCATCGCCGGATGTCGTCAGCCGGTGACGGTCCGACCCATCGCCACGCTCGGCGAACAGATCGCCGCCCACAACCGTGAAGGCGAACCAGCCGGGGACCTCCGGCGCTGCGGTTGACGGGGTCGGCAGCGGCGATGGCAGGGCCGAGGGCCGGAGCGACGGCGAGGAGACAAGTCCGCAGGCAACGACGATGGTGCCGACAATGGGCAGGACAAGCGCGCGGCGCAAGTTCACATGCGCGGCCGAGAGCCGCGGGGGCGCCCGCAGGGCGATCGTGGATCGTTTCATCGAGGACCCGGAGCGTTCGCGTCAGCCGATTCCGCCACTCTGGCAGCGGGAATGTGATTATAGGAAGCCGATGGCGCCGCCCACCCCGAGCTCCCCCGGCCGCCGGACCCCGCCGCTCGATGACGAGCCGGCCGTGGTGGCGCGCGCCGTCGCCGGAGATCGCGTGGCGTTCGCGAGCCTCATGGAGCACTACCAATCCGCGTGCTACGGGCTCGCCTGGCGCCTGCTCGGGGACGCAGATGCCGCAGCCGACGCGACCCAGGACGCCTTCGTCCACGCGTACGACGCCATTGGGCGATTTCGCGGCGGCGTCTTCCGGTCGTGGCTGCTGCGGATCACGGCGAACGCGAGCTACGACCTCCTGCGCCGGGCGCAGCGCCGTCCGACGAGCCCGCTTCCGGATCCCGACGCGGGTGAGGTCGAGCTGCCGGACACCCGGGCGCCGGATCCGGTGGTGGAGGCCACGCGGGCCGACCTCTATCGGCACCTCGAGGATGCCCTCCAGCAGCTACCCGAGGACCAGCGTGCGGTAGTCGTCCTCTGCGACGTGTATGGCCTCGACTACGGTGAGGTGGCGGCAACGACCGCCGTGGCGCTCGGCACGGTGAAGTCCCGGCTCCACCGCGGTCGCCTCCGGCTCCGCGAGCTGCTCGCCGATCAGCGGGAACTGTTCGAGGGAGGATGACGTCTGGACCGATGACGATGAATGAGCTCAACCACCCCAACGACGAGCGTCTCTCGGCGCTGTCGGGCGCAGATCCCGAAGCCCTGGCCGATGCGTCGCTGCGCGCGCATGTCGACGGCTGCCCGAAGTGCGCACGAACCGTCCACGAGCTCGCGCGCCTGACGGCGGCGCTCGGCGAACTCCCCGACCTCGTTCCGTCGCGGCCCCTGCAGCTCCTCCCGCCGGTCCCCGAACCGCGGCGCGCAGCGGGGTGGGTGCGACGCGCGTTCGCGCCGGCGCTGGCGGTCGGTGCCGTGATGGTCGTCGTCGGTGGCATTGGCCTGGGGAGCGGCGCCGCCTCCTCGCCGGCATTCACGGCCGCCGGCAACCTCCGTGATGCGGCCAGCCAGGCCACGCAACCACGTCCGGCGGCGGCCAGCCCGGGGCAGGATTTCGGAGCGGCTTCCGGGTCGCGGGCTCCATCGGTGGCCGGCCCCGAGTCGGCGACCGCCACCCAGGCGCCGTCGAGCTCGGCGAGCCCGACGCCTTCCTCGCCGGCCAGCGAGCACGCCGCTGCGAGCCGGCAACCGGCGGCGGTGTCGACGACGGGCGGCCTGGCCGCCGGGGACGGCACCTCGTTGATCCTGCTGCTCGGCGGCCTGCTGCTGATCGGGGCGGCGCTGACCCTTCGCTTCGTGCTCGTGCCGCGGGCGGGCTGAGCGGCGCTGCGCTACGCGAGCCGCCCGACGAGGACGGCGGCGACGAGGATGGCGAGGAAGGCGAGGGCCGCGAGGAGCGCCGCCCACCCCGAATCGCGGAACGTGCGCGCCGCGGGCACGAGGGGCGGTGGGCGGCGGGTCGGTGGAATCGGCACCTCACCCGGCTGACGTCGGGTCCGCGGCGCGGCGCGGGTCTCGTCGGCGCTCGCCCGCCAGCTCGCCCAGCGAGCGGCGTTCTCCGCGGCGGGGGTGACCGGGCGAGGCCGGTTCCCGGCCCAGTGCCCGGAGCGATTCGTGCCGGCGGCGGGGTGCTGGCGGTCGAATTCGGCGCGTCGCACGCTCGACGACAACGTGTGCCACGCGTCGTTGACCCGGCGCATCCGCTCGGAGACGTCGTGCTCCGGGTTCAGGTCGGGATGGAACTGCTTCGCGAGACGCCGGTAGGCGCGCGCCACCTGGAGCGCCGACGCGGTGCGTGGCACCCCCAGCACCGTGTACGGATCGGGAGTGGGGCGCTCGGCCATCGGTCGATTCTAGCGTCAGTCGGGGCGTGGCCATCGGTCTAGACTCAGGGGGCGCCATGGCCGACCGACGACCGATCCTCATGCTCATCGACGGCCCAAGCCTCGTCTATCGCGGCTATTTCGCGCTGCCGCCGCTGACGACCTCGGAGGGGACGCTCGTGAACGCAGCGTTCGGCTTCCTCCAGATCGTGCTGCGGGGCATGCAGGACCTGAAGCCCGACTACGCGATCGTCAGCTTCGACCTCGGCAAGCCGCAGTTTCGCTTCGACGCCTACCCGGAGTACAAGGCCGGTCGCCCTTCGATGCCCGACGACCTCCGCGCGCAGTTCCCGATCGTCCGGGAGATCTGCGAGATGATGGGCATGCCCATCCGCGAGCTGTCCGGCTACGAGGCGGATGACGTGATTGGCACCCTCGCCCAGGAGGCGACCGCCGCGGACGTCGACACGTACATTGTCTCCGGCGACCTCGATGGGCTGCAGATCGTGAACGATCACGTCCGGCTGCTCACGACCCGGATGGGGGTCGCGGCGACGGTGATCTACGACCCAGCCAAGGTGATGGACCGATACGGGCTTCGGCCCGACCAGATGCTCGACTACAAGGCGCTGAAAGGCGACACCTCCGACAACATTCCCGGCGTCCCGGGGGTGGGGGAGAAGACCGCCGTCAGCCTCCTCCAGCAGTTCGGCACGCTCGACGCGCTCTACGAGCACCTCGACGAGGTGAAGGGCAAGCTGCGCGAGCGCCTCGCCGAGCACCGGGAGTCCGCGTTCCTCTCGAGGCAGATCGGCCGGATCGTCCTCGACCTGCCGGTTGAGCTCCACCTCGACGAGGCACGGACCGGCCACTACGACCGGCGCGCCGTGGCGCAACGCTTCCGCGAGCTCGAGTTCCGCAGCCTCATCGACCGGCTGCCGCCGTCGAGCATTGCCCCGACCGGCCACGACAATCCGGAGCTCGACACGAAGGGCGGGCTCCAGCTGTCGCTCGACCTGCTGGGCGCCGCGGGGCCATCGGAGGTGGCCGCCGACGCCCCGCGAGTCGCGCCCGACCCCGGCGTCGACCCGGCCGGCGCCATTGAGCACGCGGATCCGCGCATCATGCGAAGCGGCGCCGATCGCCGCGATCTCGAGGCCTGGCTGACCGCCCACGCCGACGCGGTCGGCATCGGCTGGGCAGCCGCCCCCGGACGGCCGCTCGAGCGCGAGCTGCGGGGGATCGCCCTCGCCGGGCGCGACGGGACGACGTGGTACCTGCCGTGGGTTGAGGCCGGCGGCGAGCTCCCGGCATGGTTCGCGCGGGATGACGTCACGCGGATCGGCCACGACCTCAAGCAGCTGCTCGTCATGCTGGCCGTCCGTGGGGTTCAGCTGCCGGGCACCGCGGACGACACCCTCGTGGCCTCGTACATGGTGAACCCCGCGCTGCGGGCGCAGGCGCTCGACGACCTGGCCGCAAACCGGTTCGGAGCGACGCTCCCGCCGCCGCCGGTGAGCATGGAGACGGGAGCCGAGGAGGTACCGACCGCCCGTCGCGCGGCGGCCGAGGCGCTCACCGCGCTCCTGGCAAATCCCGGACTCGGGCAGGAGCTCGCGGAGGCCGGACTGTCGGGGCTCTACACCGAGGTGGAGATGCCGCTGCTGCCGGTCCTGGCCCGAATGGAGCTGGCCGGCATCACGATCGATCGCGACGCGCTCGCCGCCATGAGCGAGGAGTTCGGCGCACAGCTGGCGGGGCTCGAGTCGCGGATCTTCGGGCTCGTTGGCCACGAGTTCAACATCGGCTCACCGCGACAGCTCGAGACGGTGCTCTTCGACGAGCTGGAGCTGCCGGCCACGAAGCGGACCCGCACCGGGCGCTCGACCGACGCATCGGTCCTCGAGGAGCTGAAGGCGCAGCACGAGGTCGTGGCTCTCATCCTCGAGCATCGCCAGGTCTCGAAGCTGAAGTCCACGTACGTCGACGCGCTCCCGGCGCTCGTCGGGGCCGACGGCCGGCTGCACACGACGTACCAGCAGGCGGTCGCCGCCACCGGGCGCCTGTCGAGCATCGATCCCAACCTCCAGAACATCCCGATACGGACCGCGCTCGGCCGCCGCATCCGCCGCGCGTTCGTCGCTCCGCCCGGCCGGCTGCTTCTCGCGGCGGACTACTCCCAGGTCGAGCTTCGGATCCTTGCCCACGTGTCCGGTGACCCTGGCCTGAAGGCCGCTTTCGCCGCGCACGAGGACATCCATCGCTCGACCGCCGCCCGCGTGCTGGGCATCGACCCCGAGGCGGTGACGGCCGAGCAGCGGAGCATGGCGAAGATGGTGAACTTCGGGGTCGCGTACGGGATGAGCGACTTCGGCCTCGCCGAGCGGCTCCACATCCCGCGCGAGGACGCTCAGCACTTCATTGCCGACTACTTCGCGGCCTACGAGGGGATCCGGCGCTACATCGTGGAGATGAAGATCCTGGCCCGCGACCGGGGCTTCGTGACGACCCTCCTCGGCCGGCGCCGCTACCTGCCGGAGCTCACCGCCCGCAACAGCGCGCTCCGCGCGGCGGGCGAGCGGATGGCAATCAACATGCCGATCCAGGGGACCGCGGCGGACGGCATCAAGATCGCGATGGTCCGGATGGACGATGAGCTCGAAAAGCGGGGTCTGAGGTCGCAGATGCTGCTGCAGGTGCATGACGAGCTCGTGTTCGAGACCGATGACTCCGAGCTGCCGGCGCTCGCCACCCTCGCCCGCGACGTCATGGAGGGCGCGCTGCCGCTCGACGTCCCGCTCACCGTGGACCTGAAGGTCGGCAGCGACTGGGAGCAGATGGACCACCTCGAGGCCGATGCGGATGGGTCGTGGCGTCGCGTGCCACGGACCGGCGCGGCGGAGCCCGAGCTCGACGAGTCGGGGCTCCTCGAGGCCGCCGGCTGAGTCATGCCCGAGCTCCCAGAGGTCGAGACGGTCGCCCGCGACCTGCAGCGCTGGGTGGCGGGCGCGACGATCACCGACGTCGAGGTGCGGTGGGAGCGAACGATCGCGCACCCCGAGCCCGCGGCGCGGTTCGTCGCCGAGCTGCGCGGTGCGCGGATCGGCCGCGTCGGGCGACGGGCGAAGAGCGTCCTCATCCACCTCGCGGACGGGCGGGTCCTGACGGTCGCGCTGCGGATGACGGGTGCGCTCATCGTTGCCGCGCCGGGGGCGGCGCCCGACGTCCATGCACGTGTCGTCTTCCAGCTCGCCGACGGGCGCGAGCTTCGCTTCCGCGACGCGCGCAAGTTCGGGAGGATCGGCTTGTGGGAGGGTGGCGGGCTCCGGGGCCATGCTGCCGCCCGCCGGCGCGTCGCCGAGCCGGGAGCTCCGTATCGGGTCGGGGACGTCTTTGGTCGCCACGGGCCGGAGCCGCTGACGAGCACGTTCACGATCGCCCGGCTCGCCGATCGGCTGCGCGGCAGGAGCGCCCGCCTGAAGAGCCTCCTGCTCGACCAGTCGTTCATCGCCGGGGTGGGGAACATCTACGCGGACGAGGCGCTGTGGCGCGCGCGGCTCAACCCGCTGCGCCGGGCGGACACGCTCACGCAGGACGAGGTGCGGCGCCTGCATCGGGCCATTCGAACCGTCCTCCGGCAGGGGATTGCGAACCGGGGCGCGAGCTTCTCGGACTACGTCGGCGCCGACGGGGAACCGGGCGCCAACGCGGAGCAGCTCGCGGTCTACCAGCGCACCGGCGAACCGTGCCCGCGGTGTGGCGGCGAGGTGCGGCGGATCGTCGTCGGCCAGCGCAGCACACACTTCTGCCCGCGCTGCCAGCCGACGCCGGTGACGGCCGGGGCCGTCGCCTCGTGAGAGTCATTGGCCTGACGGGCAACCTCGGCTGCGGGAAGAGCACCGTGGCCGGGATGCTGCGCGAGCACGACGTCGCGATCCTCGACCTCGACGCGGTCGCGCGCGAGATCCGCAACAACGACGCGGAGGCGCGGCATCGGATCGAGCGTCGCTTTGGGACGACCGAGGCCGGCAGGCTGGCCGGTGTCGTCTTCAGCGATCCCGCCGCCCTCCACGACCTCGAGGCGATCCTGCATCCGCTCGTCCGCAACGCGGTCCGTGCCCGGCTGGCCGAGCTCGAGGCCGCCGGCGTGGCCGCCGCCTGCATCGAGGCGATCAAGCTCCTCGAATCGCCGCTCCTCGATCGGTGCGACACGATCTGGGTCGTCCGCTGCGACGAGGCGGACGCGCTGTCACGCCTCACCACCGCCCGCGGAATGAGCGAGGCGGACGCGCGTGCCCGCCTCGCCAACCAGTCGCCGCAGGCCGTGAAGGTGGCGGCCGGTGACGTCGTGATCGACGGCTCCGCGCCGATCGGCGAGACGCGACGCCAGGTGGAGGCGGCCTACGCCGCCCTCATGACCTGACGTTGCCCTCGATCAGGGGCTGGCGTTCCCCGCCCCGCCAACGAAGTCCGGCGGCTTTGGCACGGGGAAGCCGTACTCGTCGATGAGCGTGTCGATCGTCGATCCCTTTGTGGTGGCGGTCCGGTCGTCCTGGTCCGGCCGCAGCGCCATCGTGAACTCGCCGCCGGCGGCGGCCAGCTCCGCTACCTTCTCGGCCGTCGCCAGGTCGGTGCGCAGGATGTAGAGGCTGCCGTTGCGGGCCAGGATGGTGAGCGACTGCAGCGTCACCTTCGTCGATGGCCCGGGGATGTAGGCGGCCGGCGTCGCCTGGGCCTGGGTCTGGTCGGCGGTCTGCCCGATCTGCGGGTTGATGGCCATCGTGACGATGAGGTCCACCCGTTGGCCGGGCACCAGCGTGCCGGCCACCGCGCGCTCGTCTGGAACGCTGACCGACACGGCCCGCAGGTCGGGGCCGCTCGGATCGAAGGCCTGGCCGGGCTCGAGGATCGAGAAGGCCTGGCCCGCGGTGTTTGAGGCGAGCATGTTCGTGGTGACCAGCTGGTCGGTGGCGATCGGGACGCCGGAGACGTGCCCGAGGACCTGGTCGATGCGGGTGAAGGCGTCCGCGTTCGTCGGATCGGCCGCCACGGTCCGCATCTTGAGGTCGCCCTCCTCGATCGGCTTGCGGGTCGGGATGTCGCGCGCGGCGACGACCACCTGACGCATCTCGACGGCCTGGCGCGAAGAGAGCCCACTCGCCTGGAGCGCGACGAAGACCATCCCGCCAACGGCCAGGGCGATGATGAGGCCCACGGCGATGTAGAGCTTGGAGCGCTTGCGGTTTCGGTCGGTGTACTCGAGTTCCACGGCGAGAGTTCTCCTCGGAGCTGGTTACCAGGGAATGAGGCGCGCGTTCTGGGCGCGCCGCAGGGATGCGTCGCTCGGGTCTGCGGCCACCGGGCTGACCGCCCGTCCAGAGATCGAGTTCGCGCTGACGTTCGTCACCTCGAAGACGGCGAAGCCGATGACGTCGACGTAGCTCCCGTCGCTCGCGGTGGTCGCGACGGTGAACGTGATCGGCTGGATGTGGACGACCGGCTGGTTGTCGCCGTTCTTCCCGAAGGCGCGGAGGTTGAACCGGTAGCAGCCGGGGGCGAGGCCGACGCTGCTGATGGTCAGGGTCGAAAGGGCGCCCTGGCCGCTGGAGCTGGGACTCACCGACGGCGCCGACAGGGTGAGCTGGCCGGGCCCGATGACCGCCGCGTTCAGCGAGCAGTCGGTGAACGATGAGGCGTCGACCGAGAGCGCGACCGGGGTCGAGTAGTCGCCGGATCCGCCCTGTGACCACTTCGTGCCGCTCGCGTTCGTCGTTGAAACGTAGATCGGGAGGTTGACGCTGCCTCCGATTGACGCGACGTCGCCGCTCGTCGTTGAGTTGGCGAGGCTGAAGTCACGGGCTGCGCCGCCCACGACCACCGGCACCGGCACCCGGCGCGTCTGGAAGTAGGGGTTCCCGGACTGACCCTCGAGCCAGACGGTGTAGATGCCGGCCGGCACGCTCGTCGTGCTGATCGACTGCATCGTGACCCGCGTCCCGTTCTTGGCCGGGATGAAGATGTTCGTCGACCAGGTCGGCTCATCCATGTGGCCGGCGAGCGGCGGGGTCACCGACGGGTTCGGCACGATGTCGAGCTCCGGATGCAGGGCGTCCGCGCCGGTATCCCCGCGAAGGTGGAGGGTCACCGTGCTCGTGAACGCGTCATTGCGCGTCACCGTGAAGTTCGGGCCGGTCTGGGGTGACGCAGTGGTGCTCGGGAGGGTGATCGCGGTCGGAGGCGTGAGGGCGAAGTCGGGGATCTGCATGACCGTCCCGCTGTACACGGCGAGAATGACTCGGTCGCCGGCCTGGTAAATGTCGTCGAAGTTGTGGACGACCATCGAGGTGTCGTTGCCCTCCATGATCGCGACCTGGTCGTTCGGGTCGGCGGGCTGGGTGATCGGCGGAAACATCGGGCCCGGATAGCCGGTCAGGATGTAGTCGCCCTCCATGTTCTTCAGGGTCTGGACGTTCGTGCCGGGCGCGACCCCGTTGTAGTAGATGCGCGAGGTCGTCGCCTCGAAGTTCCGGACGTCGAGCGCCACGAATCCGCGGAATGCCGAGTCGTTCGAGGCCTTCGCGTGCGGCCCGTACAGGTCGAACTCCGGCCCGGGCGAGGTCTCGCTTGCCGGCGTTCGCGTGTCGTAACCGAGGACGTTGAGCGTGTCGACCTGGCCCGATCCGCTCGTCGCCGCGGTGGCCAGGAAGTCGGTGAACCCACTGCCCGGCCCGGGCGCGCCGTCGTAGCGGCGTGCCACGATCGGCACCGCCGGGCCGCCCTGGAGCTGGCAATGGGCACGCGCGTTCGTCTCGAGGGTCGGAACGCCGACCAGGCGAGCAAGCGTCGTCTCCACCGAGGACGAGATCGCGACCCGGACGCTCGTGCCACTGACCAGTACCCCGGAGACGAGGTACGCCGGGTCGCCCGCGTGCCCGTCCTCGTAGACACGGGACGAGTCCGGCGCGATCAGCGCCGCCGTGCCGCTCGGTGAGCTCTCGATGTTGATCCGGGCCACGGTCCTCGCCTCGGTGGCCGCCGCCGCGTCGGAGGCGCCGTCGATGAGGGCCCGGCAGGCGGCGAGGGCGCCAGCGTCCGCCGCGGTCTGGATGTGTCGGCGTTCGGCGACCTGCCGGCCGATGTCGATCGAGAGGCCGGCGGCGGCGAGCAGGACCGTGATGAGGATCGCGAACAGGACGAGCACCTGGCCGTGTGGATCGCCGCTCGGCGCACGGGCGCGCATCAGTTCACGACCATCGTGGCCGTCGCGCGCTCGACGAAGCGCCCGCTGCCATCCGTGCTGAGCAGCGCTCCGAGGAAGGGGACGATGATGTCGGTCCGGTACGTGAGCGTCACCCGCACCAGGCATCCCTCCCTGGTGTCCGGCACACAGGTCGTGTCGGGATCACCGGACTCCGGGCAGTCGCCATCGGGCGTCAGCACGTGGTCGCAGTACGAGATCGCGACGTCGCCGTTCGTCTGGACGTCGCCGGTCGGCGTCGGGCAGGAGCCGCCCGACAGCGAATACGTGAAGTAGGGGCTCGCCGACGAGAGGAACCCGAACGCCTGGGTCGCGGCATCGATCATCTCCGCACACCGCGCGGCGTCGTTCCAGTACTTCGTGTGCGAGCGGTCGTAGACGTAGATCGTTCCCGAGCGTCCCGCCTCGCGGGCCGCGTTCGTGAGCGTGACGTTCGCGCCGAACAGGAGGCCGAACTGGATGATGCCGCTCACGATGAGGAGAACGGGAAGCAGCACCGCAGCGAATTCGACGAGCGCCTGGCCACGCTCGTCGCGGCGCGCGATCGACAGCACGCGGCGCCCAGCCCCCCCTCGGGCCGGGCGCTCGCGTCGCTGCCGAAACGCGGAGGTCGCCATGGATGTGCCAAGCGTAGGAAGCACTGAGCCGGAACTGAATAGGCCGCTCGGACCCCCGTGCATCGGTACCGATGGAGGTTCGGTAGAATCCATCCGCCGATGCCCGACTTCACCGTTCACGCTCCGTACCAGGCCACCGGCGACCAGCCGGGCGCGATAGCAGCGCTCACGGATGGCGTCAAGGAGGGCCTGCGGCACCAGGTCCTGCTCGGCGCCACGGGCACCGGCAAGACCTTCAGCGCCGCGCGCGTCATCGAGGCGGTTCAGCGACCGACGCTGGTCATGGCCCACAACAAGACGCTCGCTGCGCAGCTGTACCAGGAGTTCCGCGAGTTCTTTCCGGAGAACGCCGTGGAGTACTTCGTCAGCTACTACGACTACTACCAGCCCGAGGCCTACCTCCCGCGGTCCGATACCTACATCGAGAAGGACTCGTCCCGGAACGACGAGATCGACCGGCTGCGGCACAACGCGACCCGGGCCCTCTTCGAGCGGCGAGACGTGATCATCGTCGCCTCGGTGTCGTGCATCTACGGGATCGGCGCACCGATCGATTACGGCGCGACCGTGCTCAACCTCAAGGTCGGCGGCCACTACCGCCGCGACGGAGTGCTGCGCCACCTCGTCGACCTCCAGTACCAGCGCAACGACGCGCAGCTGGCCCGCTCCCGCTTCCGGGTGCGCGGCGACGTCCTCGAGTTCGAACCGGTCTCCGCGGACTACGTCGTCCGCGCCGAGTTCTTCGGAGACGAGGTGGAGCGGATCACCGAGGTGGACCCGCTCACCGGGGAGGTGCTCGCGGAACGCCGCGACGTGAACATCTATCCGGCATCGCACTACGTGACCCCGCGCGACAAGCTCGTGGCCGCCATCGACGACATCGATGCCGAGATGGAGGAGCGGACCTCGTGGCTGGCCACCCAGGGCCGCGAGCTCGAGGCGGCCCGCCTCCGCCAGCGGACCCAGTTCGACCTCGAGATGATGCGCGAGGTCGGGTATTGCTCGGGGATCGAGAACTACTCACGCCACCTGGCACGGCGCGAAGCGGGCAGCCGGCCGTGGACGCTGATCGACTACTTCCCGACCGACTTCCTGCTCATCGTCGACGAGAGCCACATCACGATCCCCCAGGTCCATGGGATGTACAAGAACGACCGGACCCGCAAGGAGATCCTCGTCGACTTCGGGTTCCGACTGCCATCGGCCCTCGACAACCGGCCGCTCACCTTCGAGGAGTTCGAGGATCACCTGAACCAGGTGATCTACATGAGCGCGACACCGGGTCCGTACGAGACGCAGCGCGCGCAGCGGGTGGCGGAGCAGTTCATCCGGCCGACCGGGGTCGTGGACCCCCAGATCAGTGTGCGCCCGACGGGCGGCCAGATCGACGACCTGCTGGCCGAGATCCGCGAGACCGTGGCAAGGCACGAGCGCGTGCTGGTCACGACGCTCACGAAGAAGATGGCCGAGGACCTCGCCGATTACCTCGCCGAGCTCGGGATCAAGGTCCAGTGGCTGCACAGCGAGGTCGATACCCTCGAACGCGTGGAGATCCTCCGCGACCTGCGGCTCGGCGTGTTCGACGTCCTCGTCGGCATCAACCTGCTCAGGGAGGGCCTCGACCTGCCGGAGGTGACCCTGGTGGCGATCCTGGATGCCGACAAGGAGGGATTCCTGCGCTCGGGTGGCTCTCTCATCCAGGTCATCGGCCGGGCCGCACGCAACGTCGGTGGCCGGGTGATCATGTACGCCGATCGAGTGACCGATTCGATGCAGGCGGCGATCGACGAGACGGATCGGCGGCGCGCGAAGCAGCTCGCCTACAACGAGGAGCACGGCGTCGTGCCGGAGACGATCACGAAGGCGATTCGCGACCTTCACGAGGGCCTGCGCAAGGTTGCCGAGGAGCGGGCAGGGCTCGAGCTCGAGGGCAAGGAGCCGGAGGAGCTGGCGGCGATGATGGGCCGCCTCGAGGCGCAGATGAAGGAGGCCGCCCGCAACCTCGAATTCGAGCGCGCCGCCGCCCTGCGCGACGAGATCCTCCAGCTGCGACGGCTTCGCGAGGAGCTCGCCGCGGCGCCGGGCAGCATCCCCGCCGAGGTGTACGCGGCCGCAGCCGAGGACGGGGAGTGGGCGCGGGAGGGTGAGCGACGCCGTCCCCGCGGAGACGTCTTCTCGGTCGCGGCGCGGCCGAACATCGTGG
The DNA here is from genome assembly GCA_963837425.1 of uncultured Chloroflexia bacterium. Taxonomy (GTDB): domain Bacteria; phylum Chloroflexota; class Limnocylindria; order QHBO01; family QHBO01; genus CAWINH01. The sequence goes on along the minus strand of CAWINH010000003.1, from coordinate 82,708 downwards.
CCGCCGGATCCCGCCGCCGCCCTCCGCGGAGCAGGCGGCCGTGACCCGCGGCTGATGGCCGGTACCCTCCCGCACGCGATCTTCGTGGAGACCGGGCTCGATCCGGACGACGCGGTGGCGGCCTACGCCGCCGAGCTGCCGGGCTGTGCCGCCTTCGGCTCCACCGATGAGGAGGCGGTCGCGGCCATCCCTCGGCGCGTGGCGAGGTTCACCGCCTGGCTGCGCGACCGGGGCGAGCCGTCTCCGACCTTCGTCGGAGACAACTGGTACGAGGTCGAGCGCGCCGCCGCCTCCCGTGACGAGACAGGCCTCCGACGAGCCTCATTCTCGCTCGACGAGCTGCCACCCACGGACGACGAGTTCGGCGCCTACCTGACCTGGCTCGAGCTGGCCCGCGAGGAGCTCGCCGATGCGCTGGATCAAGCGCCCGATCCGCCGGAGGCGGCCCTGGCCGCGATCAGCGCCCGGGACGAGCGCTTCGTTCGCGAGCTGACGGGCGAGGACACGCCGGCCGCGGTCGATCCGCTCGACCGGCTCTACGCGGCGCGCGACCGCCTCACCGATGCGCTGAGTGCGGCCGGCCCCGGGTCCGACGGCGTGCGTCGCATCCTTCGCCTTGCGATCGCCGACGACCTGCGGCTCGCGGACGCCCTGCGGGGCGACGACACCTGAACGCCGCCGCGAATGACCGCCGGGCGGCCGCCGCGCCGAAACGCGCGCGCCACGCCGGCCCGTGGCCGCTGCCTGCCCCACGCCGCGCCCCGGCCCGCAGCCGGCTGCGAGCGCTCCAGGACGCGATGCCCGGCTGCCCGGACGGTCGGAAGCCGGTCCTGTCCGGAGATGGCAATGAGCGAGCGATGCTCATCGGCCAGGCACCCGGCTGGCGCGAGATCGAGACCGGTCTGCCGTTCGCGCATGACGCCGGCAAGCGGCTCGTCGGCTGGCTCGAGCTGGCGGGCATCGGCGTCGATGACTTCCGTGAGCGGATATACGTGACGTCAGTGGGGAAGTGCTACCCGGGCCGGCGTCCCGGAGCGTCGGTCGACTCGCCGCCATCGCGCGCCGATGTGCGGCGCTGGGCCCCGATCCTCGACGAGGAGGTGAGGCTCGTTGACCCGCTGCTCGTCGTGCTGGTCGGCGGCCTCGCCCACCGCTACGCGTTCGGTCCCGATGCGCGGCTCGATGGACTCGTTGGGCGCAGCCTGCGCTGGGAGCGGGCGCCGCGGGCCGAGATCCTCGCGCTCCCGCACCCGTCGGGTGCCTCGACCTGGCTGAATGACGCCGCGCGGGTGGAGCTCTGGCGGCGCGGGATCGGCCTCCTCGCGATCGCATGGCGGGGGCTCGAGGACCCCGGGACGTGAGGCGGGAGGTCCGCATCGGCCTCGCGATCGTCGTCGCCCTCGGTCTGCTCGTCTTCGGGCTGCTGACCATTGGTTCGCTGGGTGGGCTCAACCCGGAGCTCCGGATCTACCAGGTCGAGGACGTCCTGACCGGCACCCCGCCCTCGGAACGATTCGGAACCACCGAGGTCCGCGTCGTGGGCTGGTATGCGGAGCTCGCCGGTGACTGCGTCGGGGACACCGGAGATCCGCAACGGCCGGCTGCCTGGCTCGAGCGCGAGTGCCCGTTGCGGGTCCTCATGCCCGACCAGCCGGCGCTCGACGTGTCCCAGGCGCAGCTCGAGCTTGCGGGGCTCCGCCTGGCGGCGCCGAACGGGAAGCCATTCCCGTCGCGGGCCGGGCCGGGCGGCCCCAACCTGCGCCTCGAGCAGCTCGTCTTCGTTGGCCACTTCGACGACCCAGCGGCCGCCGACTGTGCGCCGCAGCTGGCGGAGCGCTGCCGAGAAACGTTCGTCGTGACCGATTACACGGGCCAGATACGCTGAACGACACGCGGCAGTACGGGTCTTTCGCGGCACTCGTCACGCGGACGCGGCGAACCCGAGCACGATCAGCCACGTGGTGGCCGCTTCGCGGGGCACGCGGTCCCGCGGACAGATCGGACCACCGGAACTCTCCCCCGGAAACCGAACGGACGTTCGCATATCTCTGATAGAATCGGGAGCCGATGCCCTTCGACAAGATCGTCGTGCGCGGCGCGCGCGAGCACAACCTCAAGAACCTCGACGTGGAGATGCCGCGTGACCGCCTGATCGTGATCACCGGGCTGTCGGGCAGCGGCAAGTCGAGCCTGGCCTTCGACACGATCTACGCCGAGGGGCAGCGCCGGTACGTCGAGTCGCTGAGCGCGTACGCGCGGCAGTTCCTGGGCCAGATGGAGAAGCCGGACGTCGACCAGATCGACGGGCTCTCCCCGGCGATCAGCATCGATCAGAAGGGCGCGTCGCGGAACCCTCGCTCCACGGTCGGCACGGTCACCGAGATCTACGACTACCTGCGGCTCCTGTTTGCCCGGATCGGGCACATGCACTGCCCGATCTGCGGCCGGGAGATCACCCGGCAGACGGTGGAACAGATCGTGGACCAGCTCTACGAGCTGCCGGAAGGGACCCGGCTCATGCTGCTCGCGCCGCTCGTCCGGGATCGGAAGGGCGAGCATGAGAAGCTGCTGGCCGGGGCGAAGCAGGCCGGTTTCGTTCGCGTCCGGGTGGATGGCGAGCTTCGGGACCTCGACGACGAGATCAGCCTCGACAAGAAGTTCAAGCACAGCATCGAGGTCGTCGTCGATCGGCTCGTCGTGCGAGGCGCCGATGATGACGCGACCCCGCGCCCGGACGCCTCGCGGATGGCCGATTCGATCGAGACCGCGCTCCGGCTCAGCGACGGCACCCTGCTCCTCCACCTGCCGGACGCGCCGGAGCGGGAGCGTGACCGGCTCTTCAGCGAGCGGTTCGCCTGTCCCGAGCACGGCGGGTCGTTCGAGGAGCCGGCGCCGCGGAACTTCAGCTTCAACTCCCCGCACGGCGCCTGCCCGGACTGCACCGGGCTCGGGAGCCGTCTCGAGATCGACCCGGACCTCGTCCTGCCGAACCCGACGCTGTCGGTGCGGGATGGCGCCATCCTGCCCTGGCGTCGGATGGCGACGACCGAGTCGTGGTTCGCGAAGATCCTCGAAGCGGTCGCCGAGCACTACGGCTTCCGGACCGACCTCCCGGTCTCCGAGCTCTCGGACGACTCGCGCCAGATCCTCCTGTACGGCAATCGCGGGGAACGGGTCGAGGTTCGCTATCGAGCCCGGAACGGCAACGTCCACACGTTCCGGACGAGCTTCGAGGGCGTCGTTCCGAACCTCCAGCGACGGTACCGCGAGACCGGTTCGGAGATGATCAAGGCCGAGATCGAGCGGTACATGACGACCCGCCCCTGCCCCTCGTGCAACGGGATGCGCCTGAAGCCCGAGTCGCTCGCGGTGACGGTCGCGGATCGGAACGTGATCGACACGACCCGCCTGTCGGTGACCGATGCGCTGGCCTGGTACGGGGAGCTGCCGGATCGGCTCAGCCCGCGCGAGAACCAGATCGCGCGCCAGGTGCTCAAGGAGATCCGGGGGCGGCTCGGGTTCCTCGTGGACGTGGGGCTCGACTACCTCACCCTCGACCGCGCCAGCGGCACCCTCTCCGGTGGCGAGGCGCAGCGGATCCGGCTGGCGACCCAGATCGGCTCGAGCCTGATGGGCGTGCTCTACATCCTCGACGAGCCGTCGATCGGGCTCCATCAGCGGGACAACGACCGCCTGATCGCAACGCTCATGCGGCTTCGCGACCTCGGCAACACGCTGATCGTCGTCGAGCATGACGAGGAGACGATCCGCTCCGCGGACTGGGTCCTCGACATCGGCCCCGGCGCCGGCGAGCACGGGGGCGAGCTCATCCATTCCGGCCCACTCGATGAGCTGCTCGCAAACGAGCGCTCGATCACCGCCGACTACCTGCGCGGCGATCGCTCGGTGCCGGTGCCCGCGAGCCGACGGACGGGCTCAGGCGGCTGGCTGACGGTGCGCGGGGCACGCGAGAACAACCTGCGCAGCATCGACGTCGGGTTCCCGCTCGGCCGATTCGTGACCGTCACCGGCGTCAGCGGTTCCGGCAAATCGAGCCTCGTCAGCCAGATCCTGTACCCGGCGCTCGCCGCTCGCATCTGGGGATCCCGGGAACGACCCGGGGCCCATGACGCGATCGACGGCATCGAGCAGATCGACAAGGTGATCCAGATCGACCAGTCACCGATCGGCCGCACCCCGCGCTCGAACCCGGCGACCTACACCGGCCTCTGGACGCCGCTCCGCGAGCTGATGGCCGCGGTTCCCGAGGCGCGCCTGCGCGGATACAAGCCCGGGCGCTTCAGCTTCAACGTGAAGGGCGGGCGCTGCGAGGCCTGCGAGGGCGCCGGGATCGTCCAGATCGAGATGCACTTCCTGCCCGATGTGTACGTCGCATGCGAGGTCTGCAAGGGGAAGCGCTACAACCGCGAGACGCTCGAGATCCACTACAAGGGCCGCAACGTGGCGGAGATCCTGGAGATGACGGTGGACGAGGCGCTCGGCTTCTTCAGCGTGGTGCCCTCGATCCGCAACCGTCTCCAGACCCTCCACGACGTCGGGATGGGCTACATCCATCTCGGTCAGCCGGCGACGACCCTGTCGGGCGGGGAGGCGCAGCGCGTGAAGCTCGCCACGGAGCTGTCGAAGCGCGCCACCGGCCGCACGCTGTACATCCTCGACGAGCCGACGACCGGCCTTCACTTCGACGACGTGGCGCGCCTGCTCGACGTGCTGGGGCGCCTCGTCGACGCGGGCAACACGGTCGTCGTCATCGAGCACAACCTCGACGTCATCAAGTCGGCCGACTGGATCATCGATCTCGGGCCGGAGGGCGGAGACGCCGGCGGGGCGGTGATCGCCGCCGGCACGCCGGAGCAGGTGGCCCGCGACCGCACCTCCCACACCGGGACCTACCTGCGTGCGGCGCTCGCGAGTGGCCAGCGGCGAGCGGCCCCCCGACGCCGCGCTCCGCGAGCTGAGGCGGCCGTCGCGAGCTGAGGCGGCCCTATGCTGAGGCAGCCCTATCATGTCGAGCGTGAACCGAACCGCCACCTCGGATCCTGTGGCCCTCGCGGACGCGTGGGGCGCGCGCGTGCGCGCGAACCGGGAGCAGGTCGAGCGCTGCAGCCAGGTCAAGGAGGCCTCCGACTTCTATGCGCCGGTCAGCACCCGATTCGTGGCCGACCCGCGCCGCGCCGGTGACCCGGTCCGCGATGCTCTGGTCGGGATGGTTCGCACCGGTGAGGCGTGGCTCGACATCGGCGCCGGCGCAGGTCGCTATGCGCTGCCGCTCGCGCTCGCGGCGCGCGAGGTGCTGGCGGTCGAGCCGTCACCGGCCATGGCCGCGGCGCTTCGGGCGGGAATGGCGGAGCACGAGATCGCGAACGTGCGGATCATCGAGGACCGATGGCCGCCGGCCGGAGAGATCCCGCACGCGGAGGTCTCCCTCATTGCGCACGTCGGCTACGACGTGGAGCTGATCGGTCCGTTCCTCGACGCGATGGACGCGGCCGCCGGCCGCGCCTGCGTCGCGGTCTTCATGGAGCGACCTCCTGCCGGATACGCGGATCCGTTCTGGCCGCTCATTCACGGGGAGCGACGCGCCAGCCTGCCGGCGCTGCCCGAGCTCCTCGAGCTCGTTGCGGCACGCGGCCGCCGACCCGTCGTGACCCGGGTGGAGGTCCCGCGACGCCGCTGGCCGGACGAGGCGACCCTGCTCGGAATGCTCCGGCACCAGCTGTGGATCCCGGAGGGCAGCCCCGCCGACGGGACACTGACGGCAGAGGTGCGGTCGCGCCTGATAACCGACGCGGACGGCGTCGGGCTCCCCGAGGAGCCGGACCGGATCGGGATCGTGTCCTGGGATCCGTCGGGCGACGGTCGCGGGATCGCCGCATGAACGACGACGTCACCCCGGCGCGGTCCGAGGCGCTCGCCCTGCTCCACGAATGGAACGAGAACCAGTCGCTCCGCAAGCACGGCCTGCTGGTGGAGGCGGGAGTGCGCGGCTATGCGGCCGGCGACGGGCTGGACGACGCCACCGTCGAGCGCTGGGGGCTGGCCGGCCTCCTCCACGACCTCGACTACGAGCGGCACCCCGATCCGGCGACGCACGGCGCCATCGGTGCCGACGAGCTCGCACGACGCGGGTATCCCGCCGAGGTGGTGCACGCGGTCCGAGCCCACAACGACGCCCTGGGCGTTGCTCGGACGAGCCGCCTCGACCACCTCGTCTATGCGTGCGACGAGCTCGCCGGCTTCCTCGTGGCCGTGGCGCTCATGCGACCGTCGAAGCGGATGGCCGATGTCGAGCCCGCGAACGTCCGGAAGCGCATGAAGGACAGGGCGTTCGCTCGCGCCGTCCCGCGCGAGATGCTGCTGGCCGGCGCCACCGAGATCGACCTCGAGTTCGACGAGCACGTCGCGAACATGGTCCGCCATCTCAGCGCGGTTGCCCCCGAGGTCGGGCTCTAGGCAGCAGGCCCATCTCCCCCAGGAACGGGGAGGGGCGGTCGGGATTCACGGCGAGCACCAGGCGCCGCGTCGCGCGGGTCACGGCGACGTACGCGAGGCGTCGCTCCTCCTCGAGCGCCCGGGCCGGATCCGTGGCTTCGGCCAGCGATCGCCGATTCGGCATCCGATCCTCCTCCATGCCGAGCACGACGACGGTCTGCCATTCCCGGCCCTTCGCGCCGTGCACCGTGACGAGCTCGACGCCGGCATCCGGACGGCGGAGCGCCGCGACGCGCCTCGCCATGGCGGCCGCCGCGGCGAGGAAGATGCCGAGCTCACCGAAGCCGGCCGCCCAGCCGAGAAGCGCATCGAGCGCAGCGTGCTCCTCGTCGCCGATCTCGTCGTTCGCGTCCGCGCGCCGCCAGCCACGGGTCACCCGCAGCCGCAAGAGCTCCGCGAACGGGGGGGCGCGGGGCGGAAGGTCGGCGGCGGCCGCCAGCAGGTCGCGCACACGTTCGGCATCGAGCGGCCCGGTCACCGTGGTGCGATGCGGCACGCCGGCGCGGACGAGCGCCAGCAGGATCGGGAGGAGCTCGCCCCGGGTTCGCGCCAGGAAGCAGAACGTCTCACCGGCCTGTGCGCCAGCCGCCGCCCACCGCACGAGCGCCGCCTCCCAACCCGTCGCGCGAGTCGAGACGGCCGCGATGGCACCATCGTCGGCCTCCCGGCGATCGGGCGGGGGCTCGATTCGTTTCGTGAAGCGCTCGCGGTTCACCGCGACGAGCCGGGCGGCGACCTCGATCACCGCCGGCGGGCAGCGATAGTTCGTCGCGAGCTGGATCCGGCGGGCGCCGGGATACGCGTCCCCGAACCCGAGGATCCGTCGGACGTCGGCCAGCCGCCATGCGTAGATCGTCTGGTCGTCATCGCCGACCACGAACAGGTTGCGCTCCGGCTCGGCCAGCTCGCGAACGAGGCGCAGCTGTGCGGCGTCGACGTCCTGGAATTCGTCCACGAGGAGATGGGCGAAGCGGGATCGCCACCGGCGGCGGAGTGCCGGGTCGGCGTCGAGGCGCTCGAGGGCGCGTACGAGCAGGTCATCGAAATCGATCTGGCCGCGTGCCGAGAGCCGCCGGACGTACTCGTCTGCGAGCGGCCTCCCCGCCGGCGAAATCTCCCGGCCCTCGACCTTCCACGCCGAGATCGCGGTGTCGAGCGCCGCCGGCTCAGGCGGTTCGAGCTGGTCACCTGGCGCTCCTTCCTCGTCGGGTGCTCGTTCGAGGGCGCGTCGCCGGATCGCCCGCAGCAGTGGCAGTCGATCCCGGAGGAGCTCCACCGGTTCCGACGCGTCGAGGAGGACCTGGCGCGCCATGGCGTGCAGCGTCCGGACCTCGATCCGCGTGGTGTCCGGCACCGTGGGCGCCAGGCGTCGGGCGATCCGCTCGGTCAGCTCCGCGGCGGCGTCGCGATTGAACGTGACGACCCCGATCCGTTCCGGTGCCACGCCGCGGGCGAGGAGCACGCCGAGGCGCGCGATGAGGGTCGTCGTCTTGCCGCTGCCGGCCGGTGCGATGATCTGGGCGGGGCCGTCCGGGAGAAGCGCGGCAGCGCGCTGCTCCGGATCCAGGCCCGCCACCAGGCCTTCGGCAAGCTCTGCGACCCCGGCCATCCGCGAAGGATGACGACAGGCGCTTACCGCGGCATGCGCGGTCACTTAGCGGGGCGATTTGGCGGAGCGACGCTAGCCGCCGATCGCGGCTATCCTGTCGCCGGCCCGCAGACGGCCACAGGAGGACCACCCAGACCCATGCTCCAGCCCCCCGCATGAACCGCCGTCCGGGCCCGCGTCGCCAGGCGACCCCATCGACCCGAACCCGTCGCATGCGTGCCGTTGCGGCCCGCGCGGAGGACCCGCAGGAGAGGGGCCTGGATCGGGGGCAGCCACGAACCGAGGGCGAGGGCGCTCGGCAGCCGGCCACCCGCCGGCCGGTGCGCGTGCGGCGGGTGCTGCTCCTCTCGGTCCTGATCCTGCTCGTCGCTGTGATCGGCGGCGGTCTGCTCCTCTGGCAGCGGGTCGCGGCATTCAACGCCTCGGTCTCGTCGGCCGCGTCGACGAGCTTCGATCTCTTCGGGCCGCTGGGTGGCAAGGATCGGGTGAACATCGCCCTCTACGGCTACGGCGGGCCTGAGCATACGAGCGGCACCTACCTCGCCGACTCGATTCAGATCCTCAGCATCGATCCTGTGACCGACACGACGACGCTGATCCCGATCCCGCGCGACTTCTGGGTCGAGGGGCTGCCGGAGATTCCCGACAACGCGAAGATCAACGAGGCGTTTGCCCTCGGGCAGCTGAACGGCGGCATCGACGAGGGCGGGCGCTTCATGAGCTACGTCCTCTCGCAGGTGACCGGTCTGACGATCGATCACTGGCTGGCGATCGACTTTGGCGGCTTTCGAGAGGTCGTCGATGCGCTCGGCGGGGTGACGATTACGAACCCCACCGCCTTCTCATACACCTGGTCGGAGGACAAGTTCAAGGCCCATGTCTGGGACGGCGGCCACTTCGCCGCAGGTACCGTCCATCTCGATGGCGCACTGGCCCTCGACTACGTCCGTTCGCGGTACACGAGCGTGGCGGCCGAGTCCAGCGACTTCGCGCGCTCCGTCCGTCAGCAGCGCGTGCTGAGCGCGCTGCGCACGAAGCTCGGAAGTGGGGGACCGGGCTCCTTTGGCCCGGCCCTGAAGATGATGGACGCCCTGAAGGGGCAGATGCGGACCGACATGTCGGCCATCGACCTCTTCCTGCTGAGCGGCCACCTGCGGATCGATCGCCGCCTCGAGATGAAGGTCGACGAGCAGCTCGTGGCGACGACGAACACGATCGGCCAGTACATCCTCATCCCGAAGGGCCAGGTCTCGACCACCGACTATGGCCCGATCAAGACCTGGCTCCAGACGGAGCTCGCCCAGCCGATCCCGTCGCCGACCGCCAGCCCGAGCGGCTGAGACCGCGGGCGCATCGGCATAGAATCCACAGGGTGACCCCCGATCCGGCGCGCGAGCAGCACCTGCGCGCCATCCTCCGCCAGCTCCCCACCTCGCCCGGCGTCTACCTCATGAAGAACGCCGATGGGCGCGTGCTGTACGTGGGCAAGGCCGATTCGCTCCGCCACCGGGTGCGAAGCTACTTCGGCAGCAAGGGCGCGCTCGACGGGCGGATCCTGCGCATGACCCAGGAGGTCGCGGACGTCGACTACATCCTCACCGATACGGTGAGCGAGGCGTTCCTCCTCGAGGGGAACCTCATCAAGGAGCACCGGCCGCGGTTCAACATCCGGCTCCGCGACGACAAGAGCTACCCGTTCGTGAAGGTGACCCTCGCCGAGGACTTCCCACGGATCGTCCGCACCCGGAAGCTGGCCCGCGACGGGAGCCGCTACTTCGGGCCGTACGCCTCCGCGGTGAGCGTCGACGAGACGCTGAAGCTCCTTCGCAAGATCTTCCCGTTCCGGACCTGCAACCTCGAGATCCCCGAGGGGAAGCGGGTTCTCGAACGACCCTGCCTCCTCTACTACATCAACCGATGCCAGGGCCCCTGCATCGGCGCCGTCGAGAAAGCGCCGTACCGCGCCACGATCGGCCGCATCGTGGATTTCCTCGACGGGAAGCAGGAGGGGATCGCCGACGAGCTGCGGACCGAGATGGAGGCGAACGCCGAGGCGCTCCGCTTCGAGCAGGCGGCGGTGGCGCGCGACAAGCTGCGCGCCGTCGAGCGCACGATCGAGCAGCAGAAGATGGCCGCCTACAGCCGCGCCGAGCACGACGTGGTGGGGATGGCCCGGGAGGAGGGGGAGGCGTGCCTCCAGCTGTTCGTCGTGCGCAACGGGAAGATGATCGGCCGCGAGCACTTCATCCTCGAGAACGCGCGGGACGCGACCGACGCCGACGTGCTCGGCACGTTCCTCCAGCAGTACTACGCTGCGACCGAGCGTCCGCCGCGCGAGATCCTCGTCCCGGCCGATCCGTCGGACCTCGACGGCCTCGCCGCCTTCCTCGCCGAGCGTCGTGGCTCGCGGGTCACGATCCACGTGCCGGCGCGTGGCGAGAAGCGGCGGATGGTGGCGCTCGCCACCCAGAACGCGGTCGAGGCGCTCGCCAAGGAGCGGGCCGAGTGGCTCGCGGACGCCGGGAAGCGCGACGAAGCGCTCGACGAGCTCGCCACGGCCCTCGCCCTCGACCGCCCCCCGGAGCGGATCGAGTGCTACGACATGAGCAATATCCAGGGCACGAGCGCGGTAGGCAGCATGGTCGTCTTCATCGACGGCCGGCCGGAGCCGCGCGAGTACCGCCGCTTCCGGATCCGGTCCGGTGAGACGCCGGACGACTTCCGGATGATGGCCGAGGTGCTCCGCCGCCGATTCAGCCGCGCCGCACGGCTGCGGGCGGAGACCGGCGCCCTCTCCCTGGCGGCTGTCGGCGCCGACGAGGCACCCGGGGAGTGGAGTGGCGACGACGAGGGGCGCGAGGACGGCCGACGGCGCTTAGATCCCGGCTGGGCGCTGCCTGACCTTGTCATCGTGGACGGCGGCAAGGGTCAGCTCTCGGCGGCGGCGGGAGCCCTCACCGAGCTCGAGCTCACGGACGTGCCGCTCGCGGGGCTCGCGAAACGGTTCGAGGAGCTGTACGTCCCGGGCCGCAGCGCGCCGATCGTCCTGCCGCGCAGGAGCCAGGGGCTCTACCTCGTGCAGCGCATCCGCGACGAGGCGCACCGCTTCGCGATCACGTACCACCGCATGGTGCGCGGCAAGCGGGCGCTGGCCAGCGTCTTCGACGACGTCGAGGGCATTGGCCCGGCGCGCAAGAAGGCACTCCTCAAGCGGTTCGGGAGCGTCCGCCGCATCCGCGAGGCGACCATCGACGAGGTCGCCGGCACCCCCGGCATCACGCGCGAGCTGGCCGAGCGGCTGAAGCGCCACCTGGCGCGCGAGGGGATGCTTGCCTGACGCTCTCCGGCGCCTTGCGGGCAGCCGCGGCGCGCACCTATACTCTGGCGGCCCGCCGCCTGTGTGCGGCGCGTTTGGTGTCTGCGAACCGCGCCGTCAGCGCGGCACGGCAGCGCCCGTACGAGAGGACCGACTGGCCGTAGCATGACCTGGCGCCGCATTGCCCCGTGGGTGATCCTCGTCACCCTCCTGCTGGCGATCTTCATCGACCTGCCCCGGCAGACGCTGGGCCTGACCTGGCTGCCCTCGAACATCCTGGGCCAGGAGCTGAAGACGCGGCTCGGGCTCGATCTCCAGGGCGGGATCCGGGTCACGCTCAAGGCCGTGGCGCAGACAGGCACGACGGTCACAGACGCCGAGCTCGATACGGCGCGGAGCATCATCGAGCAGCGCGTCGCCGGCATCGGTGTCTCGGAGCCCCAGGTGCGGACCGAAGTGAGTGGGACCGGGGAGCGACGGATCGTCGTCGAGGTGCCCGGGGTCTCGAACGAGGACCAGGTGCGCCAGCTCGTGGGCTCCACCGGCCAGCTCCAGTTCATCGACCCGAACGGCCAGAAACTGACGACCGGCGAGGACATCTCGGCCCTCATCGCGAACGGGACGCTCGGCGTCCTGTTCACCGGTGGTGACATCGACCCGAGCAGCGTGGCGCCCACGACCCAGAGCGGGAAGCTGGCGGTCCTCTTCACCCTCCGCAGCCCGGCCAAGGAAACGTGGTGCACGTACACGACCTCGCACGTGCAGCAGGATGGGCCGATCGCGCTCGACGGGAAGGTGATCACGGTGCCGCAGATCCAGAGCGCGATCTGCGCCGGCCAGACGGTGATCGACGTCGGCGCCGGGACCGGCTCGGCCGCCGAGGCGGAGCGCACGAACCTCTACAACACGCTGAAGTTCGGCGCCCTCCCGATCTCGCTCGCCGAGGAGGGCGTCGACCAGGTGGCGCCGACGCTCGGGGCGAACTTCCTCGTCCAGGCGCTCGTCGCGGGCGGCATCGGCCTCCTCTTGGTCCTGCTCTTCATGATCGCCTACTACCGGCTGCCGGGGGTACTGGCCGCCATGGCGCTCATCTTCTACACGCTCGTCGTCTACGCCGTCTTCCGGCTCATCGGGGTGACCCTGACCCTGGCCGGGGTGGCCGCGTTCATCCTCTCGATCGGGATGGCGGTCGATGCGAACATCCTCATCTTCGAGCGCATGAAGGAGGAGGTCCGCGCCGGGAAGAGCCTGGTCCCGGCCATCGAGGCCGGGTTCAACCGCGCCTGGTCGAGCATCCTCGACTCGAACGTCAGCTCGCTCCTCATCGCGGCCTGGCTGTACTGGGTCGGGACGACCGTCGTCCGCGGCTTCGCGCTCGTCCTCATCATCGGTGTCCTCGTCTCGATGTTCAGCGCGGTGACGGTGACCCGGACGATGCTGCGCTACGTCGTGCGCACCGACTGGGGCCGCCGCCTCGAGCTCTACCACGTGGAGCGCTGACCGATGTACGACATCGTCGGCAAGCGGCGCTGGTACTTCCTGTTCAGCGCGCTGATCACCGTCCCGGGCCTGATCTTCATCATCCTCGGCGGGCTGAAGCCGTCGGTCGACTTCACCGGCGGCACGGTCTGGGACATCCGCTACGCCTCGAACCCGTCCCCGGCGGCCGTGCAGGCGGCCCTCGTCGACCTCGGGCACCCGGAGGCGACGGTGAAGGACCTCGGGAACGGCGTCCTCGAGATCCGGACCGACCCGGTGGGCCTGCTCCCGCCGCAGACGCCGGTGCCGACCCCGGAGCCGACCCCGACCCCCGACCCGAACGCGACGCCCACGCCGAGCCCTCACCGTCCCCGACGCCCTCGCCAACGCCGAGCGGCAGCTTCACGCCGACCCCGACCCCGACCGCCACGCCGAGCCCCACTCCCGCTCCGCCCCCGCCGGGAACGCCGTGGGACGACATCGAGAAGTCGCTCGTCGCGCAGTTCGGCGAGCCCGCCAACGGCCGGCCGGACAGCGTCACGACGGTGGGCGCGATCATCGGCGCCGACCTGATCCGCAGCTCGGCGATCCTCATCGGCGTCGGTGAGCTGTTCATCCTCGCCTACCTGTGGATCCGATTCGGGCTCCGCTTCGGGACCGCGGCGATCGTGGCGCTGCTCCACGACGTGATCGTGGTGGTCGGGATCTTTGCGATCCTGGGCTACTTCTTCGACCTCGAGTTCGACGCCCTGTTCGTGACCGCGCTGCTTACGGTCATCGGCTTCTCCGTGCACGACACGATCGTCGTTTTCGACCGTATCCGCGAGAACCGGATCCGGCACGCGGGGGAGCCGTTCGGCGCGATCGTGAACCACTCGATCCTCCAGACCCTCGGCCGCTCGATCAACACCAGCCTCACGGTGATCGTGACGCTGACCGCGCTCCTGCTCCTCGGGCCGCCCACGATCCGGACCTTCACCCTGGCGCTCCTGATCGGCGTCGTGAGCGGTACGTACTCATCGATCTTCAATGCGTCGCAGCTGCTCGCCGCCTGGTACGAGTGGGACGCGAACCGCAAGGCGAAGGCGTCGGCTAGCGCCCGCGGCGGGCGGTAAGCAAACGATCAGCGGGCGGTAAGCGCCGCCGTCTACCATGGCCGGGTGATTCCCCCGCGCCTCGAGTGGCTCCTCCCCGAGCCACTGCTCGCCCCCCCGGCCCTCACCGGGTTCAGCCCGCCGGTGGCGACCCTCCTGGCTCGTCGCGGTCACCGAACGGACGCGGAGCTGGGCCCCTTCCTGGTCGCTGGCACTGACGCGCTGCACGACGTGCGGCTCATGGCGGATGCCGAGGTCGCGCTCAACCGTCTCGAACGGGCGATCGAGGAGGGCGAGGGGATCGCGATCTGGGGCGACTACGACGCGGACGGGATGACCGCGGTGGCCGTCTGGGTGCTGGCACTGCGTGCCGCCGGTGCGCAGCCGCTGCGCCACGTGCCATCGCGGCTGGCGGACGGCTACGGCCTCTCCCGGGACGGGCTCGACGACCTCGCGGAGCGCGGTGTGACGCTGGTCGTGACCTGCGACTGCGGAATCGTGAACGGCGCCGAGGTGGAGCACGCGCGCTCGCGCGGGATGGACGTCATCATCACCGACCACCACCTGCCCTCAGGCGAGCTGCCCCGCGCGGTGGCGGTCGTCGACCCCCATCGTCCCGACTGCGACTATCCAGATCCGGACCTCACCGGCGCGGGGATCAGCTACAAGCTGGCCGCCGCGCTCCTGACGAGACGGGGCCGCGAGGCGAGCGACCTCGCCGGCGTCGCGGCGATCGGCACGATCGCCGACCTGGCGCCGATGACCGGCGAGAGCCGCGCGATCGTTCAGCTGGGCCTTTCCGAGCTGGCGACGACCTCGCGGCCGGGCCTGCGGGCGCTCCTCGCGCGCGCAGCGGAGCAGCCCGAGGCGCCAACGGCCCGCGACCTCGCATTCGGCGTCGCACCCCGCATCAACGCGGCCGGGCGCATTGCCGATGCGGACCTCGCGATCGAGCTCCTGCTCGCGGAGGAGGTCGAGGAGGCGGAGCGGCTGGCGGAGGCGCTCGAGGCGGTGCACCGCAAGCGGCGGGAGCTCACCTCGGATGCCGTGGCCGTGGCGCTCGCGCTCCTCGACGACGGCAGCGGACCGCTGGCGCTGCGGCACGACGAGTGGCCGCCGGGCCTCCTGGGCCTCATCGCGTCCCGGCTCACCGAGCAGACGGCACGCCCGATTGCGATCGTGGGACGGGTGGGGGACGAGCTGCGCGGGTCGGTGCGCGCACCGGCTGACTTTCACGTGGCCGCAGCGCTCGAGGCATGTGGCTCCCACCTCACGAAGCGGGGCGGCCATGCGGCGGCGGGCGGGTTCAGCCTCCTGCCCGAGTCGTGGGAGCCGTTCGCTGCGGCCTTCGCCGGACTCGGCCGGCCATTCCCGCCGGGCAGCGCCATCGATCTCGAGCGGCCCGGCCGGCTGCGGATCGACCTCGTCCTGCCCGCCGCCCACATCGGCTGGGGATTGCACGACGAGCTCGAGCGGCTTGCGCCGTATGGTCCCGGCCATCCGGAGCCGATGCTGGCCGTCACTGGGCTGCGCGTCGGCGAGGCTCGCCGGGTGGGGGACGGCGGGGAGCACATCATGTTCCGGATGCGGCGCGGCGCGGAGACGATCGACGCAATCGCCTTCGGCGTCCCCGCGGACCGCCCGCTTCCCGAGCCGGGAACGGCCGTCGACCTGGCCGGCACCCTGGGACGCGACCGCTTCGGCGGCCTCCCCCGGCTCCGCATCCGGGTCGAGGACTACGCCGATGCCGGTGCCAGCCCGCTCCTCTCCCGGCGGCGCACGTCGCGCCGGGAGCCGATCGCCGTGGATCCGTCGCCGGTGGCACGGTGAGCGTGGCGATGGGTCCGCTCGAGCGACTCCGGCAGCGGATCACGGAGAGCGGTTCACCCCTGTGCCTGGGAATCGACCCGCACCCCGATGCCCTCCCGGAGGAGCTCAATCCCGACGTCGGCGGGATCGAGCGGTTCGCGCGCGGCGTCCTCGAGGCGGCCGCGCCGTTCTCGGCCGCGGTAAAGATCAACGTCGCATTCTTCGAGGCGTTCGGGTCTCCGGGCTGGGCGGCCCTCGAACGCGTTCGAGGCGACGTGCCGCGAGGACACTTCCTGATCCTGGACGGGAAGCGAGGGGATATCGGCTCCACCGCCGAGCGCTACGCGGCCTCCCTGCTCGGTCATCTCGACGGCGATGCGGTCACCCTCTCGTCCTACCTCGGCGCGGACGCTGTCGAGCCGTTCCTCGCGTACCCGGACAAGGTCGTCTACCTCCTGGCCCGCACGAGCAACCCGAGCGCCGGCACGTTCCAGGACCTGCGGACCGACGACGGGCGGCCGGTCGACGAACGCGTCGCGGCATGGGCGTCAGCGCAGTGGCCGGGCGATGCTCGCATCGGATTGGTGGTGGGCGCCACGAACGTCGACGATCTGTCGAGGATGCGCCGGACCGCGCCAGGCCCGGGATTCCTGGTTCCCGGCGTCGGCGCACAGGGCGGCGACCCCGCGGCCGCGGCCGCGGCCTGCCACGGGACGCTTGCGCCCGGGGTCGTCAATGTCTCGCGGGCGATCTCCGGAGCGTCGAAGGGGCCCGACTGGCTACCGGCGGCGGGGAGGGCGGCCCGGGCATGGTCGGGGCTCCTGCGGGGTGACGGTGGTAGACTCGATTCGTAGCGCGGCACGACCCAGACGGTCGAGGGCACCGCACAGGAGGTTCACGCACAGCATGCCGAACATCGGACCGGGAGAACTGATCCTCATTCTGGTGATCGTGCTCGTCATCTTCGGCCCCGGGAAGTTGCCGGATATCGGGAGTGCCATCGGTCGCGGCGTCCGCGAGTTCCGCAAGGCGTCGAATGAGCTCGAGGATTCGCTTCGCGGCGAACCGGCGCAGCCGCCGCAGCAGGCGCAGCCGCCACAGCCGGCGCAGCCGCCACAGCAGCCGGCCGCGCCGAGCGATACGAGCTCGACCCAGGGCGCTCCGAGCGCACAGACCACCGACCCGAAGTAGGCCGCACACACCCGCCGCTTCGCCGGCCGGATTGAGGCGATGACGGCGCGGTGAGCGACAACGCGACCACGATGAGCCTCCTCGAGCATCTCGAGGAGCTCCGTCGGCGCCTGATCATCATCATCGCGGCGATCGTCGTTGGGGTGGTCATCGGCTTCCTGCTTTCCGACCCGGTCATCCTTGTCCTCAAGGCACCGCTGCCCGCCGCCAACCGCGACAACCTCATCGTGTTGACGGTCACCGAGTACTTCGCGCTGAAGCTGAAGATCGGGATCTTCCTGGGGATCGCGATCAGCATGCCGGTGCTCCTCTACCAGGGCTGGCGCTTCGTCGGCCCGGGCCTCACGGTCGGCGAGCGGCGGAGGGTCGTCCCGCTCCTCCTGTCGGCGATCCTCCTGTTCGTGCTCGGCCTGGAGGTGGGATACATCATCATCCCGTTCGCGCTGACCTTCCTCCTCGGCCTGGTCCCGAACAGCATCACCACGTTCCTCACCGTCGGCGACTACGTGAGCTTCGTGACGACGATGATGCTCGCCTTCGGTGTGGTGATGGAGTTCCCGATCGTGCTCATTGCGCTGGCGCGGGTCGGCATCCTGAGCTACCGGCGTCTCGCCGCGCAGCGTCGCTTCATCATCCTGGGGATCGTGATCTTCGCCGTCGTCGTCACGCCGGGCGGTGACCCGATCTCACCGTCGCTGCTGTCGGCGGTCATGTACGTCCTCTTCGAGGGATCGCTCCTCGTCATTCGCCTCATGCGGCGCTGATCCATGTCGGCTCGGGTCATGCTCTTCACCGATCCGGCGATGGCCGCCCACACCGCGCCCGGGCACCCGGAGCGGCCCGAGCGGCTGCAGGCGGCGGCGGCCGGCGTGGCCGATGGAGCCGAGGCTGCGGGCGCGACGCTCGAGCGACCGCGGCTCGACCCCGCCGGCCTCGACGAGATCGAGCGCGTGCATCCCGCTGCCTATGTGGCCGCGCTCGACCAGGCGGCGGGCCGGGGCGGGGGATGGATCGGGGGCGACACCTTCATCGTGCGGGAGTCGATGGTGGCCGCGCGGCTCGCCGCGGGCGCCGCGGTCCAGGCCGCTGAGAGCGTCGCCCGGGGCGAGGCAACCGTCGCGTTTGCTGCGGTGCGCCCCCCCGGCCACCATGCCGCTGCGAACCGGCCGGCCGGGTTCTGCCTCCTGAACAACGTGGCGATCGCGCTCGAGGCGCTCCGCGCCGGCAGCGTCGCCGAGCGGGTGGCGATCATCGACTGGGACGTGCACCATGGCGACGGGACGCAGGCCCTCTATGACGAGGACCCCAACGTCTGCTATGCATCCACTCACCAGATGCCGCTCTACCCGGGTTCGGGGGACGCCGCCGAGCGTGGCCGCGGCCCGGGCGTGGGAACGATGCACAACGTGCCGCTCATTCCGGGGAGCGGCGACTCCGAATTTCTCGCCGCCTGGGAGGAGCGGCTGCTCCCCGCGGTGGAGGCGTTTGCGCCGGCCGCGATCCTCGTCTCCGCAGGGTACGACGCGCATCGCGCGGACCCGCTCGCGCATCTCGAGGTCACCGAGGCCGGGTACCTCACCCTCGCCGAGAAGATCGGCGAGCTCTGCCGACGCCTCGGCCTGCCCGGAATCGCGCTCTCGCTCGAGGGCGGTTACGATCTTCCGGCCCTGCGCGCGAGCACGGCTGCCACGGTTCGCGGCCTTTTGCGCGGGTTCGGGACGGCGTGATCGAGACGACCTCGGGCTATACTCGGGCCGACCGTCACGGAGGGCGGCATATGGCACCAGCCGGCAAGAGCGCCACCGCCAGCGCCCGACGGACGCGGCCGCGGCCGCAGACGACTCCCCGAGACCCGGCCGCGAGCGGACACGTGCTCGTCATCAGCGGCCTGTCCGGAGCAGGCAAGAGCCAGGCCTCGAAGATCTACGAGGACCTCGGCTATTACTGTGTCGACAATCTTCCGCCCGAGCTGCTCGACCGGCTGCTGACCCTGCGGGACGCCGACCCGGTGCGATACGCGCGCCTGGCCCTCGTGCTTGACATCCGCGCGGGCGATCCGGGCCCCGCCATCGAACGGGCGCGCCGCGAGCTCGCCGCGCGGGGCGTGCCATACGACATCCTCTACCTCGAGGCGAGCGACTCGACGCTGGTGTCGAGGTTCAGCGAGACGCGCCACCGGCATCCGCTCGAGACCCGCTCCGGGGTGCAGGCCGGGATCCAGGAGGAGCGCCGTCGGCTGGAGCGCACGCGCGAGCTTGCCGATCACCTCATCGATACGAGCGGCCTGACGATCGGCCAGCTGAAGGAGCGGCTCTTCTCGTTCGTTCCGCGCGACGGTGCGGCGGGGGAGCTCCTCGTCGACATCATCACCTTCGGATTCAAGTACGGGATCCCGTTCGAGGCGGATCTCGTCTTTGACGTCCGCTTCCTCACGAACCCGTACTACGTCCCGGACCTCAAGCGGCTCTCCGGCCTGCAGCCGCCGGTCCGTGACTACGTGATGGGTCAGCCCGCCGCCGGCCGTTTCCTCGAGCTCGTCGTGGAGCTGCTGGAGCTCACGATCCCCGCCTATCGCGCGGAGGGAAAGGCGCGGCTCACGCTGGCCCTGGGCTGCACGGGCGGCTACCACCGGTCGATCGCCCTCGCCGAGGAGCTGGCGACGCGCCTGCGCGACCTCGACGAGACGGCCGTCGCGGTCTTCCACCGGGAGCTCGAACGATGAGGCGCCCGCGCGTCCCGCGCTGGCTCTACCCGGGGATGCACCTCAAGCGCTGGCTGCTGCTCCTGTTCGTCGGGATCACGGTGCTCGGTCTCGGAGCGGCGATCCTGCTCGTCGACCTCTACCGCCGGCTGCCGGACAACTCATTCATCTACGTCATCACCGGCGCCGGCCTCGGTCGGCCGATTCGCGCGAGCATCGTGGCCGCCGCCGGCGTCCTCATCACGGCGGTCGGGGTGTGGGGCCTGATGCGCAGCATCGTCTCGCCATTTGTCGCCCGCGGGAACTCGGTGCTCGAGGTGCTGTACACGAAGCGGTACCTCGCGCGCGGGCCGCGGATCGTGGCGATCGGTGGCGGGACTGGCCTCTCGACCCTGCTGCGCGGCCTCAAGGGCTATTCGGCGAACATCACCGCCATCGTGACGGTCGCCGATGACGGCGGCAGCTCGGGCAGGCTCCGCCAGCAGCTCGGGATCGCCCCGCCGGGGGATATCCGCAACTGCATTGCCGCCCTGGCGGACGCCGAACCCCTGATGACCCAGCTGATGCAGTACCGCTTCCCGCCCGGATCGGGCCTCGACGACCACGCGTTCGGCAACCTGTTCATCGCGGCGATGACCGCGGTGACCGGCGATTTCGAGGAGGCCGTCCGGGAGTCGAACCGCGTGCTGGCGGTCCGCGGGCAGGTCCTCCCCGCGACCTCCGTGCCGCTGAACCTCGCCGCGGCATTGCGTTCCGGACGCCGCCTCTACGGGCAGGCCGCCATCACGAGCGCCGACGAGCCGATCGAGCGGGTCGCGATCGAGCCCCCCGACGTGCGCGCGAACCCCGAGGCGCTCGAGCGGATCCTCGAGGCCGACCTCCTCGTCATCGGCCCCGGCAGCCTGTACAGCAGCGTCCTCCCCAACCTGCTCATCAGCGACATCCGCGACGCCCTGGCCACCGCTGCCGGCCTGCGCGTGTACGTCTGCAACGTCGCGACCCAGCCGGGAGAGACGCGCAGCTACTCGGCCGCCGATCACGTCACCGCGCTGTTCGAGCACGTCGGCGAGGACCTCATCGACACGGTGCTCCTGAACAGCACCCGGACCGGGCGTCGGCCGATCGGCTGGCTCGCCGAGCCGGTCGAGGTCGACGAGCGGCGGCTCGAGACGCTGCCGGTCATGGTCGTCGAAGAGGACCTCGTGGACGTGGCGAACGCCCACCGGCACGATCCGGCGAAGCTGGCGGCGGCCCTCATTCGCATGCAGCACGAGGACCGGGGCGAGCGACCGCGCACCCGGCACCTCCGGCGCGAGACGGCATCGGCGGGCTGACACCAAGGTGCTGGTCGCCAGTGAGCTGAAGGGCGAGCTCGCCCGGATTCAGCCGGCACGGGCGTGCTGCCGGCGGGCGGAGCTGGCGGGACTTCTTTTCCCCGGGGGAAGCGGGGATGGGCTGAAGACCCTCGATCACGCGACGGCACGGATTGTCACCCAGCTCGCCGCATCGCTCGGGATGGCAACGTCGCACGTGCGGGCGACCGCCGGTGCCGCGGGCCGTCGCCACCACCTGGCCGTGATGCTGGATCCCGCGCTTGTCGCGGGATGGCGCTGGAGGGAAGCGCCGGCGTGCGATCGCCGCGCCTTCCTGCGTGGCGTCCTCCTGGTGGCCTCACTCTCCGCCGGGCCCCACCTCGAGCTGACGCTGCGGAGCGCGTCGGCCGCCCGGGAGCTGCGTGCCCGGCTCCGCGAGGCGGGTGTGCGGTCCGGGACCAGCCGCCGTCGCGGCCGCCACGTCGTGTACGTGAAGGGGCAGGAGGACGTTGCCACGCTGCTCCGGATGGCGGGCGCCAACCGGGCGCTGCTCGACTTCGAGAGCAGCCGCGTCGCGCGCGACGTCCGGAATCGCCTGAACCGGCTCCTCAACGCGGAGGAGGCGAACCTCGGCCGCACGGTGCGCGCGGCCGACCGGCAGCTGCAGGCGATCGCCGAACTGGAAGCAGCGGGCCGACTGCAGCAGCTCGCCGACGGACTCCGCGAGACGGCGCAACAGCGCCGACGGCAGCCGGAGGCGGATCTCGATACGCTGGCCACCGCGCTCGGGATCAGCCGTTCGGCGGTGAACCACCGGCTGCGCCGGCTCGTCGTCCTCGCCGCGGACCTGCACGCCGAGGAGCACGATTCGGTTCGCCGCTCGGCGGACGCCGCACACGCGCACGCCAAACGAAGGAGCTGACGATGCCCGCCCCCCGCGTCCCCCTCGTCGCCGGCAACTGGAAGATGCACCCACCAACCCGCGACATGGCGCAGACTCTCGCGCTCAGCGTGCGCGACGCCACGGACGGGATGCCGGCGCGCGTCGTCGTCTGCCCGCCGGCGATCTGGCTCACCGCGGTCTCCGAGGCGCTCGGTGGGGGTTCGACCGAGGCGGGTGCCGTCGGCATCGGCGCCCAGACCATGCGCGCCGAGGAGTCGGGAGCCTTCACCGGTGAGATCAGCCCGCTGATGCTGGCCGGGGTGGCCGAGTACGTGATCCTGGGCCACTCCGAGCGTCGGCAGTACGACAACGAGACCGATGCCGGCGTCGCGGCCAAGGTCGCCTCGGCGGTCGCCCACGGCCTGGTGCCCATTGCGGCGATCGGGGAACGCGCGGAGGAGCGGCGAGCGGGCCAGGCCGAGGCAGTGATCGACCGTCAGCTGCGCGCCGCCATCTCGCGCCTGGATCGGATCGCGGGCAGTCGCCTCGTGATCGCGTACGAACCGGTGTGGGCGATCGGCACCGGGGACGCTGCTTCGCCGGACGACGCCCAGCTGGCCGCGGCCCAGATCCGGGCCATCCTGGCCGAGGCCGATGCCGAGGGTGCGGCCGAGACCGCGATCCTCTATGGCGGGAGCTGCACCCCGAACAACGCGAATGCGCTGTTCGTCATGCCGGACGTCGATGGCGCCCTGGTGGGGGGCGCCAGCCTCGATGCCGCCGGGTTCGCCCGGATCGTCCGTGCCGCGGCGGAGGAGCGAGCCTGATGGCGGATGCCCGCCCGCGACCGGTCGTGCTCTGCGTGCTCGATGGGTTCGGCCTCAGCGACGACCCCGCCCGGAACGCGCTGCTGGCGGCGGAGCTGCCGGTCTGGCGCCGGCTGAGCACCGAATGGCCGAGCTGCCGCCTCGAAGCCTCCGGGGAGGCGGTGGGCCTGCCGGCCGGGCAGATGGGTAACAGCGAGGTCGGGCACCTGAATCTCGGGGCCGGGTTCCCGGTGCTTCAGGACCTGCCGCGCATCAATCGGGCCATCGCGGACGGCTCGTTCTTCGACAACGAGGCACTGTGCGGGGCCGCGAACCGTGCGGCGGCCGGCGGCGGCCGGCTCCATCTCATGGGCCTGGTGGGACCGGGCGGGGTCCACGCCGTGGACGAGCACCTGGTGGCGATGGCGGAGCTCGCGCATCGGGCCGGGCTGGCCCCGGATCGCGTCCTGCTCCACGCCTTCACCGATGGACGCGACACCCCGCCTCGTTCCGCCGACGGGTTCGTCCGAGCACTCGAGGAGCGGCTGGCCGGCCTTGCCGGGCTGGCGACGGTCAGCGGGCGCTTCTTCGGGATGGATCGCGACAAGCGCTGGGAGCGCACGCAGGCTGCCTGGCAGGCGATCGTGCGCGCCGTCGGGCTGACGGCGGAGACCGCGGAGGCGGCGGTGCACGCCGCCTACGGGCGGGACGAATCGGACGAGTTCATCAGGCCCACCGTCCTGCCCGCGAACCCCGGCGTGCGCGACGGCGACGAGGTCGTGCACCTGAATTTCCGCGCCGACCGGGCTCGCCAGCTGACCCAGGCCTTCGCGCTGGACGCCTTTGACGCCTTCGAGCGCGGGCCCCGTCCCGGAGTGGGAGTGACGACCCTCACCGAATACCAGGCGCGCGAGGAGCTGCCGGTGGCGATCGCCTTCCCGCCGCTCGAGATCGACTCGCTGGCCGCGTTGCTCTCACGGACCGGGCTGCGGCAGCTGCACGTCGCCGAGACCGAGAAGTACGCCCACGTGACTTACTTCTTCAATGGCGGGGTCGAGGCCGAGCTGCCCGGCGAGGAGCGGATCCTGGTGCCGTCGCGCCGCGACGTGGCGACGTATGACCTCGCGCCCGAGATGAGCGCAGCGGAGATCACCGAGCGCCTCGTGTCCGGCATCCGCTCCGGCGCGTACGACTTCATCGTCGTGAACTACGCGAACCCGGACATGGTCGGCCACACCGGTGTCTGGGACGCGGCGGTCCGCGCCGCGGAGGTGGTGGACGGCTGCCTGGGGGCGGTGAGCGCAGCGACCCTCGATGTCGGGGGCGCGCTCGTGATCACCGCGGACCACGGGAACATCGAGGAGATGCGAGACCCAGAGGGGCGTCCGCAGACGAAGCACACGACCTCGCCGGTGCCCCTCGTGCTGGTCGCGGCGGGGTGGCGGAACGCGAGGCTGCGGGACGGGACGCTCGCCGACGTGGCGCCGACGCTGTGCGAGCTGCTCGGGATCGAGCCCGGCCCCGAGATGACCGGCCGGAGCCTCCTCTGGTAGACTGCGCGCCGCCATGACCCCGTTGATCGCGGCCCAGATGATCCTGGCCGTCTCCCTGATCGCGTCGATCCTCCTGCAGCAGCGCGGGACGGGTCTCGGTGGCGCGTTCGGCGGCGAGGTGACCGCCTACCGCAGCCGGCGGGGGATCGAGCGCACGCTCTTCCGCCTCACGATCCTGCTCGCGGTCCTGTTCGTGGCCTTCAGCCTGCTCAACCTCGTGAACTTCGGCACTGCATAGGCACCAATGGCGCTCGGCTTGCCTGCCGCGGGGGCATGCTATGATGCCGGTCGCCTCGCCCGGGAGCGGTCCGGGTACCCCACGTGCCGAGGTGGCGGAATAGGCAGACGCGCTAGGTTCAGGACCTAGTGACCATTACGGTCGTGTGGGTTCAAGTCCCTCCCTCGGTACCATACCCTCGCAGCGATGCCCAGGTGGCGGAATTGGTATACGCGTACGTTTGAGGGGCGTATGAGGCAACTCATCCGGGTTCAAGTCCCGGCCTGGGCACCACCTTCCTCACTGGGCGGTTAGCTCAGCTGGTCAGAGCGCCTCGCTTACACCGAGGAGGTCGGGGGTTCGAGTCCCTCACCGCCCACCAGGTCGCCTGCTACGATTGACGTCCACCCACCTGTACCAGCTTGGAGTTCGAGCGATGCCAGCCGTCTGGATCCTCCTGATCGTCATCGCGGTCATCGCGCTGTTCCTGATCTTCGTCTACAACGCCCTCGTTCGGCTGCGCAACCAGGTCGACGAGGCCTGGAACCAGATCAGCGTTCAGCTGAAGCGGCGGCACGATCTGATCCCGAACCTCGTGAACTCGGTGAAGGGCTACATGGACTTCGAGCAGGAGACCCTGACGAAGGTCATCAACGCTCGAAGTGCGGCGGTGAGCGCCGCGGAGAAGGGGCCACAGGCGGCCGGGGCGTCGGCGCAGGCCGAGGGGCTGCTGACCGGTGCACTGCGCCAGCTGTTCGCGCTCGTCGAGAACTATCCCGACCTCAAGTCGAACCAGAACGTCCTCTCGCTCCAGGAGCAGCTGACCACGACCGAGAACCAGATCGGGTTCGCCCGCCAGCACTACAACAGCACGGTCCGGGAGTACAACACCTCCACGCAGACGTTCCCGAACGCACTCGTGGCCGGCATGTTCGGCTTCCGGGAGCGCGACTACTTCCAGATCGAAGAGGCGGACACCGAGGTTCCCACCGTCAACCTGCGCGGGTAGACCTCGGGTGAAGCCGATGCGGTCGGTGCGGGTCCGGCCATGACCGCCGGCGCGGCGCCGTCGACCTTCTACAAGGAGATCGCGAGGAACCGGCGGAATTCCTGGATCCTCGTCTTCTTCGTTGGGCTCGTGCTCGGCGCGCTCGGCGCCGCGATCGGCTACTCGACCGGCTTCGGCTGGGGCGGCGTCGTCATCGCGCTGTTCGTGGCCGGGATGCTGAGCGTCGGCTCCTACTTCGGCGGCGACCAGCTCGTGCTGCGCTCGAGCGGCGCGACCGAAATCCCGGCGGCGAACCCGCCGGAGGCCGACAAGCAGCTCGTCAACGTCGTGACCGAGATGAGCATTGCGAGCGGCGTCCCGATGCCGAAGGTCTACCTGATCAACGACACTGCGCCGAATGCATTCGCGACCGGGCGCGATCCGAAGCACGCGTCGATCGCCGTGACGAGCGGGCTGCTCGAGAAGATGGACCGCGAGGAGCTGCAGGGCGTCATCGCCCACGAGATGAGCCACGTCGGCAACTACGACATCCGCTTCACGCTGCTCGTCGGGGTGCTCGTGGGGAGCATCGCGCTCCTCGCCGACTGGTTCCTGCGCTACACGTTCTGGTTCGGCGGCGGACGGCGCGGCGGCGGGAGTCGAGACCGAAGCGGGGGAGGTGGGGGACTGGGCGCCATCCTCTTCGTGGTGGCGATCCTGCTGGCGATCATCGCACCCCTCATCGGCCGGATCGTCCAGCTCGCGGTCTCACGCAGCCGCGAGTCGCTCGCCGACGTCAGCGCGGTCGAGCTCACGCGCAACCCCCTCGGCCTGGCACGCGCCTTGCGGACGATCGCCGACGACCCGGAGGTGCTCGAGGTCGCGAACCGCGCGACCCAGCACCTCTACATCGTGAATCCCATCAAGAGCTTCGAGGAGCGGGCGAAGAGCATGTGGGACACGCACCCGCCGATCGGGGAGCGGATCCGGGTTCTCGAGTCCCTCGCCGGGCAGTACGGGCAGCTCCCCGGTGCATCCGGCGGGACGCAGTCAACCGGGCCGCAGCCGCGCGCGTGAAGTGGCCATTTGCGAACCCTGACGGCGCACAGGGCGATCGAACGCCCATATGTGAATCCCCGTAGCGCTATAGCCATCCACGGACCCGCACCAGCCGTAGGCCGTGCTCAGCCACCGGCGCTCGCAGGCTCCGATCTGCCGTAGCGCTACCTCCATTCTCATCTGCACGATTCCGCGTCCCGAATGGTGCCGATCCCCGCGCTCGATGCGCGTGGCGGTGAAGGTGCGCCGGCGGTCGAGGACGGGTGGCCCCCGGGTGCTCGCTCGCGCGGGCCCGGACTGCGTTCCGCTGCGAATATTCGGCCCCCGGGGCGGTCCCGGACTTGGGACGGCCCCGGTAAGGTAGTGACATGACCGCCGTCGCTTCGCTGCTGGTCGTGCTCATGCTGTCGCTGCTCATTACCCGGATCGCGACGATCTCTCTCGCCGCGACCGGCCTCTCACGAGAGTCGGCACGCTTTCAGGCGCGCTCCGCCTTCTCGGGGTCGGGGTTCACGACGGCCGAGTCGGAGGCGGTGGTCCGGCACCCGATCCGGCGCCGGATCATCATGCTGCTCATGCTCTTCGGCAACGCCGGGATCGTTGCCGTCATCGCGAGTTTCGTCCTCGCGTTCGTCGAGCCGGAGTCGGGGGCGCTCCCGTGGCTCCGCATCGGGCTCCTGGTGGTCGGCCTCCTGGGGCTCTGGGGTCTGGCCAGCAGCCGAATCGTGGACCGATGGATCACGCACCTCACCATGGCCGCACTGAAACGGTGGACCAGCCTCGAGGTCCGCGACTACGCCGGCCTGCTCCACGTGGGCGGCGACTACCTCATCACCGAGCTTCTCGTGGAGCCTGGCGACTGGCTCGCGGACCGCGACCTGGCCACGCTCAAGCTGCGGCAGGAGGGCGTCATCGTCCTCGGCATCGAGCGACCCGACGGAACGTATCTCGGAGTTCCCGGACCGCACACCAGTCTCCACCCGGGTGAGGTGCTCGTCGTGTACAGCCGGCGTGACAGCGTGGCCGAGCTCGATCAGCGGCAGCACGACCGGGCCGGAGATCGGGCCCACCGACACGCAATGGCCGAGCAGGCCGCGAAGCTGCGCGAGGTGGCCACGGAATCGGCTGAAGCGGTGAGCCCCGGGTCAACGACGGGAAGTTGACGCTCGTGGTTCGGCGTCGGTATTCTTCTCGGCGCCTGATGCGGCCACGCGGAAGGAGCTGAGGGACCCTCAGCGGAGATCGGCGCCGAGGTAGCTCAGTTGGTAGAGCACCGCCCTGAAGAGGCGGGTGTCGTCAGTTCGATTCTGACCCTCGGCACCAGGCGCGTGGCGGCGCGGATGGTCGAAACGGGCGGAAGTGGCTCAGTTGGTAGAGCATCACCTTGCCAAGGTGAGGGTCGCGGGTTCGAGTCCCGTCTTCCGCTCCATTTTTGTGCCTTGGCGGCATCGACCTGCTAGCCTCGTGGGCGCTCCAGCAGTGCCCCGTCGTCTAGTGGTAGGACACCGGACTTTGGATCCGAGAACCGAGGTTCGAATCCTCGCGGGGCAGCCAGCCGGGGCGAGATACGAGTGGCGACGTGCCCGAGTGGTTAGGGAGCGGTCTGCAAAACCGTTTACACCGGTTCAATTCCGGTCGTCGCCTCCACCATCTGGGCACGGGTCGACATAGATCGACGCCGGCCCGAACCGGCCGGGTGGCGGCGGTGCAGCCGGCCAACCAGCAAGATCAAGGTCATGGCTGGAGGTCGCGCTGGTACCAGGTCCCTGACTTGCCGCCAAGATCGGCCGGGCCGGCCGGGCCAACAGGGACGAACCCAGCCTTCGTCAACACCCTCCGGGACGCGACGTTGGCGTGGGAGGTGGCCGCCCGCAGTCGGCGCAGGCCGTGCCGCTCCGCCGCAATCCGGCACAACTCCCGGACGGACTCGGTCGCCACGCCCTGGCCAGCGACCTGCTTCGCGACCCGGTAGCCGAGGGTGGCGGTGCCGTCCTCGACGTCGTAGAGGTTGAACCGGCCCAGGACCGAGCCGTCATCAGCGACGAGCACGTAGAAGGCACCGATGCCGGCCTCCTGCTCAGCCAGCCAGGCGCGGTGCCGATCGGTGAACTGGGCGAAGAAGTCATCGCCGCGGTCGGAAACCGAGGCGGCGAAGTACGCGCGGTTCGCCAGCTCGAAGGCCAGGACCGCGGGGGCATGGCCGGCATGCAGCTGCTCCAGCTCAGGCATTGCCCAACCATACCCAGGTAGTACGCGGAAGTGCGACCTGGTACCCGCCAGCGGCAGCGGGCGCCGCACCGAAAGTCCGTGACGCGCTACCTTGCGAGGTGTCAACGTCCTGGTGGGCCTCCACGACCTGGTCCGGCCCGATGCTGAGGAGGGTCCGATGCGCAGCGTGACCTATTCGATGGGCGTCTCGCTTGACGGCTACATCGTCGGGCCGGACGGCGGCTTTGACTGGACCGCGCCCGACGAGGAGGTCTTTCGATTCCACATCGACGAGATCCGAGGCGTCGGCGTCCACCTGATGGGACGAAAGCTGTACGAGACGATGCTGTACTGGGAGACCGCCGACCAGAATCCGTCGCTCGACGACGCCGAGCGTGAATGGGCCGCGTTATGGAACCCGCTCCCGAAGGTCGTCTTCTCCACCACGCTCTCCGCGGTGGAGGGCAATGCCCGCCTGGCCTCCGGCGGCCTGGCCGAGGAGATCGAGCGGTTGCGTACCGAGCCGGGGGACGGCGAGATCGCGATCGGCGGCGCGACGCTCGCCGCCGAGGCGGCCGCGCTGGGGCTGATCGACGAGTACCGGCCCATCGTGTACCCCGTGCTGGTGGGCGGTGGCATCCCGTACTTTTCGCGGCGCGAGCGCCCGGTGGATCTCGAGCTCGTCGAGAGCCGCACGTTCGCCTCGAACGTCGTCTACCTCCGGTACCGCGTGGCGAGGTAGCTTCCAGCGCTACGCCGGGCGTGCCGGTCCAGGGCATGGTCACCATGCTCGCTCCACACAACGTCCGCTCATGAGGCCACCCTGCGCGTGACGGCGGCGGGCCGATAATCGTCCGATGCGCATGGAACTGCGCTCGGTCTGGGTTCGCCGTGCAGCGTTCGTCCCGCTTGCCCTCCTCCTGGCGGCCTGCGGTGTGGCGTCCAGTCCGGACTCCACGAACCCAGCAAGCAGAGAGCGCGGAGCGAAGCCTGGGCCTCTGTGCCGGTGAGGTGGCCAACGACCCCCAGCAGGGCCTCGTCGAATGGGTCCAAGCCGGACCACCACCCGGTTTCGCGAACCGGGTCGGGATGACCTTGCTCACCCCGCAGCGGGCCGGGGCGGTCAGAGTCACGGCCGCCGTCGGCGACATCCTGACCCTCGTCAGCGCCGATGGAATCACCTTCACCTTCGATGCCGGCCACGGAGCGTTCCGCTAGTCCTTACTGATCGCGGTCCTCAGCGAGCAGCCGCCTTGCCGCCATCGCGGCTCCGTCGGTGCGGACCTCGGCAGACACCGCGATCGCCCGCGCGCGGGTCTCGGAGGTCAGGGCCGTCCCCAGCGCACTGGCGAGGGATTCCGAGGTCGGAACCGGGCCGTCATGCGCCGCGCCGATGCCGAGCTCAGCCACCCGCCGTGCCCAGTGCGGCTGGTCGACGATCTGAGGCACCACGACCTGGGGCGCGCCAGCCAGTGCGGCGGTCGTCGTCGTGCCCGCGCCGCCGTGGTGCACGACGGCTGCCACGCGCCGGAACAGCGCCTGGTGATTCACGTCGCCGACGATGAGGAAATTGTCCCGGTCGTTCGTCAGAGCCAGGTCGGCCCAGCCTCGACTGAGGACGACGCGGCGCCCATGGGCGCGGGCCGCCTCGACCGCCACCTGGCCGAGGTTCGTCGAGCTGCGCATCGCCATGCTGCCGAAGCCCACGTACACGGGCGGCTCGCCGGCGTCGAGGAACGCCTCCAGCTCGTTCGGGAGCGGGCGCTCGTCGGGCAGGATCCAGGCCCCGGTCTGCACGATGTCGAGGTCGGTCAGGTCCTTCCATGGGGCGAGGACCGGATCCGCCGCCAGCCAAGGCCGGTCCGTGATGACGTAGTCCCGGACGTTGTCGACCGGGGGCATGCCGATCGCGGCGCGGTGCCGGTTGAGCGGCCCGGCGTACAACGCGTTCACACGTTGGGCATCCTGCTCCCACAGCACCCGATTGTCGGTTTCGCTCGCCGGCGACTGCTTGCCCGGCCGCGCGGCGGGCGGGAAGTGCCGCGACGGCAGGCCGAAGATGTGAAAGGTCGCGAGCGCGTAGCGGATGCCGAGCATCTCGGCGACCGAGCGCGCTCCGGCCGGCATGAGGCCGGTCGCGACCAGCACGTCACAGCCCTCGGCCGCGGCGGGAAGCGTCTGGAACCGCGCTGCGACGAGCTCGGCCGCAAGCCGGAAGGCGGCGTCCGGAGATGGCGCCTTCAGCCGGGCCGCGATCGAGCGCGTCGAGGGGCCGAGCGGCACGACCGTCACGCCCACCCGTGAGAAGAGCGTGGCGAACTCCTCATCCGGCGGCGCGCATACGCGGACCTTCGCACCGATTTCGTGCAGCCGAAGCGCGAGTGCCGCGAGCGGTTCGATATCCCCTCGCGATCCCCAGGTCGCCAGCAGGGCGCGCATGCTTGTGGCCTCCAGGTCCGTGGATTTCACGTCCGGCGGGGGACTCTACCGCACCGCCCCCGTCTTGCCGCAAGCCCCCCGGTGCGCGGTATCCTGTAGGTGCAATGGGGGAGAGGTTGCCGGCTTGTGCGGGAGGCACCCGGCTGCACGTGTGGCAGTAACGCCCTCGTTGCCTCCACCGCCTGAAACCTCGAGGCCCTCGCGAGCGGTCCAAGGTCCTGGATCGCGCAGGGCCGGGAGTGGTCCGTACTACGTCGCCTTCTGGTTCGACATCGGCGCAGCGCTCGCCCTCGCAGCGGGAGCCGCGACAATCGGGTGGGCCGGTGGCCGCATCGGCTTCAGCCTGGGACTCCTCCTCACCCTATTCACGCCGGGAAGCGGCCTGCTCGCGCTGCTCACGACCCGGCCTGAGGTCCGTACCACTCTCCCGTTGCCGGTGGTGGAAGCGCTCATCGCGGGCTTCGGCGCCCTTGGCGTCATTGCGTCGCTGACGGGGTTCATGATCTCGCCGGCGCTTCCACCTCGAGCGCCAACGAAGCCACCGGTCCCGCCCTCGCATCAGGCTGGCTGAACGACTGTCGCAGCTGCCCTGGCCCCCCGACGGGGCCCCTGCATGTCGAGATCCCGGTACAACCCTCAGCTCAGGGCGCCGTGCCGGAGCACCTCATCGGGGGCGGTGGCGAGCAGCTCGTCGATCACCCCCTCGAACGGTTCGAGCGCCCGGCGCAGGGCCAGCCTTGGCGTCCAGGCCAGCCCGAGGGTGGGACCGTGCGGTGCATCGGCCGAGGCGATCCATCGGCCGTTGATCACGTTCAGCCGGGCGTCGACCCAGAACAGCTCGCAGGTGAGGCGCAGCGTGTACATGGCTAGCGCCTGAACGCTCCACGGAGAACGCTGATCGTGGCGATCAGAAGCACCGCGACGGGCAGCAGGAACGTGACATCGCGGGCGGACAGAAGGTCCATGGCCTCCTCGCATGACGCTATCTCGCAACTAGCGCCGAGGGCACGGCGGCTGCCAATACGGTACGGATGTTGTCAATACGCACCGCCCGGCAGACCCGCCGGCCGTCGGGCCTGTGCGGGCCGTGGCGACCGTATCCAGCAACCGGATTAGCCTTTGGTGGGCGACCGTCGTTCGAATGCCCAACGGCAGATCTCTCGCAAGGCGATTCGCTGCAGGCGTCGGATGCGTCGCCCACCATCGCCCGGATCGTGGGCGACCCGTCTCCGCGGCCGATCAGCCCCGTAGAATGCGTCCCCAGCGCCGGAGTGGCGGAATGGCAGACGCAGCCGGCTTAAACCCGGCGGCCCATAGGGCGTGGGGGTTCGAATCCCTCCTCCGGCACCAGCTCCCCGCCGGCGCTCGCTCAGCGGCGCCGAAAGAGGCCGCGCCGCGTCTTGGCTGACTCCGGCTCCTCGTTCCGGATCCCTACCACCGCCTGCGCAACCTTGTGCAGAGCGAGCGCGACCGGAGACCCCGGATGGCTGCTAACGACCGGGACGCCCTCGTTCACGGCGCGGATCATCTCGACGTCCGTGTACGGGATCTCGGCCGCCGGCTTCGCGCGCAGCAGGTGCTCGACGTCGCGCGTCTTCAGCAGCTCCTTCGGGAAGATGTGGTTGACCACGAAGTGCGTCTGCGCGCGAAGAGTCGCCGTCTCCGCCAGGAAGCCGAGCAGGATGGAGGTTGCGCGCAGCGCCGCGATCTCCGGGAAGATCACGAGCAGGTGCGTGTCGGCCTGCTCCATCATCCACAGGGTGCGCGGGTCGAGACGTGACCCGCAGTCGACGATCACCTGGTCGAATCGCGGACGGAGGGTGGCCATCGCGCGCTCCAGATGGTCAACCGTGACCCGGAAGTCGGCATCCGGGTTCGGTGGTGCCGCGAGCACCTGCAGGCCCGATGCGTGCGTGGTGAGGTAGGCCGTCGCCTGTTCGATGTCGTTCAGGGCCCCTTCGTCGTTCGCGAGTCCGGCAAGATCGAAGCGCGGGGAGAGGTTGAGGTGGGTCGCGACCTGGCCGAACTGGAGGTCGAGGTCGACGATCAGCACCCGCGACGGCGGCCCCTCGACGCCGGGGACGCCGCCCGCCAGCAGAACGGCGGTGTTCACCGCCAGCGTCGTGGTGCCCACGCCTCCCTTCGGCGAGAAGAACGTGATGATCTCGCCGGACGGGGTTCCCGGGCGGCTCGTGTCCGGTCGGACCCGGCCGGCCCGGATCAGCAGTGCCTCGACGCGAGCCGCGAGCTCGCGCCCCTCGAATCCGCCGACGATGACGTCGTCCGCCCCCGCCTCGAGGAACGCAATGCGGGCTTCGACATCGCCCGCCGGAGCGATGACCAGGATCGGGGTTGGCACGGGCGACGCGCTGCGGAGGCCGGCGAGCTTGCCGGAAACGGCCAGGCCCTCGGCGAGCACGAGGTCGAACGTCTTGTCCCGGAGGGCGCCGACCGCGTCGGCGGGCGTGGCGACGGTTGTGGTCACGTACCCTGCGCCGGTGAGCTGTTCCTGCAAGGAGGTGCGCAGCTCCTCGGTCGGCGCGCAGATGAGAATCGGATTGGCAGCCATCGTCCTTCCGTGGGCTCGAGGGGTCTCCGCTGAGTATAGGACCCGCGACCGCCCGCGCCCCGGGCAGGTCGGCTATACTGCTGTGGCGCCTCCAACCGGGGAGGCGGCTTCCATATTCACGGGCTCCTTTCTGCCGCGGTGAACCGGTGCCAGCCGATCGCCGCCGCAAGCCCATAGAGAGGAGGAGACGGCAGATGCGCCGCTACGAACTCATGCTCCTGTTCCGCCCCGACCTGGAGGACGACAAGCTCCAGTCGGCGGTCGAAAAGGTGACCCGGGCCATCGTGAACGCCGGCGGGGCCCTCACCAAGGTTTCGCCCTGGGGCAAGCGCCGCCTCGCGTACCAGATCCAGCATTTCCGCGAGGCGAGCTACTTCCTGATCCACTTCGACATCGCCCCGTCGGCCGTGCGCGAGATCGAGCAGGGCCTCCGCATCAGCGAAGAAATCCTTCGGCACCTCGTGATCGTCCTCGAGGAGCGTGGTCCGGCGGAGGATGAGCCTGTCGAGGCGGTCCCCGCGCGCGACGAACGTGACGGAGACGAGTCGCCGCCGTCGGAGGAAGCCGAGGAAGGCGTCGCCGAGAAGCCCACGGAAGAGGCGCCTGAAGACGCGGCGGAAGAGGCGCCTGAAGACGCGGCAGATGAGCCGCAGCAAGCGGTCGAGGCCTGAGGCAGGAGGGCGGAAGCGTGACCCTGAACAAGATGATGATCATCGGCAACCTGGGCGCCGACCCCGAGCTGCGCTACACGCCGAGCGGGAAGGCGGTCGCGAACCTGCGGGTGGCGGTCAACCACAACTACCGCGACGCATCCGGCGAGTGGCAGAAGGAGACCCAGTGGTTCACGGTCGAGGTCTGGGACCAGGCCGCCGAGCGGGTCGCCGAGCAAGTGCGGAAGGGGAACAAGGTGTACGCGGAAGGGCGGCTCCGGACCCGTGAATGGGAGGGCAACGACGGGCAGAAGCGGACGAGCGTCGAGATCCGCGCCGATCGCGTGCTCTCGCTCGAGCGCCGCGAGCCCCCCGAGGGTGGATACGCCGATGCCTCCCGCGGCGGGAACCAGGAGCCGGCGGCCCGGCCGGCCGGCGCGGCGCCGCAACCTTCCAACGAGACGCTCGACGTCGACGACATCCCCTTCTGATTCAAGGATTGCGAGAGACGAATGGCCAGTGCAGCACGAACCCGCCGCGACTCGGCGGACTACTACCGAGACCGTCGCCGGCGCAAGGTCTGCAACTTCTGCGTCGACAAGGCGGAGTCCATTGACTACAAGGAAGTGAACCGGTTGCGTCGGTACCTTTCCGAGCGCGCCAAGATCGAGCCGCGACGGAAGACCGGGACCTGCGCGCGGCATCAGCGAATGCTGACCGTGGCGTTGAAGCGGGCGCGGCACGTCGCGCTGCTGCCGTACGCGCCACAGCATCTCCGGCCCTAGGCGAGCGACCGCCGGCGGCCGACCCGCCGGCTCGCGCCATGGGGATCGAGCTCGTTCTCTTCGGTGGGGGCCTCGCCGCGGGGCTGCTCGGCGCGGTGCTGGGCCTGGGCGGCGGGATCCTGATCGTTCCGTTCCTCACGATCGTGATGGGCGACTCGATCACGCTCGCCATCGGCACGAGCCTGGTGGCGGTGGTCGCCAGCTCGACCGGGGCCGCCGCCCACAACGTGCGGACCGGTCGCGCCGACGTGAGGCTGGGTCTCACCCTGGAGGTCGCGACTGCGATCGGAGCGGCCGCCGGCGGGGTGCTCGCCGGACTGATTGCCGAGGAGGTCCTGGCCGGCCTCTTCGCGGCGTTGATGGCCTACACCGCCCTATCGCTGCTGCGGAGCGCGATCTGGCCAGCGCCCGCGGAGCTCGACGCCGATGATGTGGACGCCACGGCCCCCGATGGCGACAACGCCCCGGCCTACCGCCGCCATCGCCTGCCGCTGGCCTTCGCGGCGTCCGCGTCTGCCGGCGTCGCGTCCTCGCTGCTCGGCGTCGGCGGCGGCATCATCAAGGTGCCGCTCCTGCGGCTGCTCATGGGAGCTCCGATGCACATCGCGGCCGCGACGAGCAACTTCATGATCGGCGTGACGGCCGCGGCCGGCGCCTACGCGTACCTGTTCCGCGGCGACATCGCACCGGCGACCGCGGGGCCCGTCGTCCTCGGCGCGATGGCCGGCGCAACCGTGGGCGCCAGGGTCTCGCCATACCTCCGGGCCGCGTGGCTGACGATCCTGCTGGCGGGCGTGACCGGATGGGTCTCAGTCGAGATGGGCCTGCGAGCCATCGGCGGCGGTCGATGAGCGAGGGCGCGCTCGAACGCTGGGTGAGCGAGGTGCTCCGCACCGGGATGGGAGGGGCCGCGGTGGTGATCGCCGCCGGCGTCCTTCTGCGCCGCGCCGACGTCACCTGGGTCGGGCTCTTCACGCTGACGCTGACCCCGGCCATCCAGGTCGCAGCTGCCGCGGGCGTGCTCGGCCGGCTAGGTGAGCGCCGCTACGCCGCCGTTGCGCTCGCCGTCCTGGTCGTGCTGCTGGTGGCCCTCGTCGTGGCCGCGGTGCTCGGGCGCTGAATGATGGACATCATCATCCTCATCGCCTCGCTGGGCGTGATCCTCATCGGCGCGGAGCTGTTCACGAACGGAATCGAGTGGTTCGGCCACAGGCTGAACCTGGCGGAGGGTGCGGTGGGCAGCGTGCTCGCCGCGGTGGCCACCGCAATGCCCGAGACGCTGATCCCGGTGATCGCGATCATTGGGCCCGCGCTGACCGGACATGCGCCCGGCACATCGGCCGAGATCGGCGTCGGTGCGATTCTCGGCGCCCCCTTCATGCTCGCCACCCTCGCGATGTTCGTGACCGGCGTCGCGGTGCTGGCCTTCAGCCGCAGCCGTGGCCGGGCGATCGAGATGCGGGTCAACGTCTCGATCCTCGGGCGTGACGTGGGAGTCTTCGTGGTCGCCTACGCGGTGGCGATCGGGACCGCATTCCTGCCCGAGGCGCTCAGTCCGCTGCACTGGGCGATCGTGGCCGGGCTGCTCGTGATCTACGCCCTCTACGTTCGTGCGCACTTCGCCGACGAGAGCCAGGTCGGGGACGCCGCCGAGCTGAACCGGCTGCACGCCGCACGGGTCCCGGGCCTGGGTGGCGGCTCGGACGGGCCCGACCGGACGCCGAGATTGCGGATCATCATCGGGCAGGTCTTCGTGGCGATGGCGGCGATCGTCATTGGCGCGCAGGTCTTCGTGGGAGCGGTCGAGCACGTGTCAACGGGGATCGGGATGGACCCCAGGATCCTGGCGCTCATCATCGCTCCGATCGCCACCGAGCTCCCGGAGAAGTTCAACAGCGTCCTCTGGGTCCGGCACGGCAAGGACACGCTGGCGATGGGGAACATCACCGGCGCCATGGTCTTCCAGAGCTGCCTGCCAACCGTGCTCGGCATCGGCTTCACCGAGTGGAAGTTCGGCGCGGCCAGCGCCCTTGCGTTCGCCTCCGCGGGCGCGGCCTTCGTCTCGACGATCCTGATCTTCGGGATCATGCGCCTGCGGGGCAGGCTCGACGCCTGGACGCTGCTGATCGGGGGCCCGATCTACCTCTGCTACCTGCTCGCGGCGATCCTGCTGCCGGTGCCGGCGGCGAGCCTTGCGTGACTGTACGAGCCGGCGGAATCGTATACTCGTAGGACGCTGCGCGGTCGCTTTGCGCCTTCGCGGCGTGGCCACCAAGGAGGCTAGCGTGCTCAAGCAGGCGACACCCGCCAACGCCCGGGTTCCGGATCAGACCGCGGACCTCTGGGCGTTCTTCCGGGGGGAGCTCGTGCCCCTCGCCGATGCTCGCATCAACGTGATGACCCACGCCTTCAACTACGGCACCGCCGTGTTCGAGGGGATCCGCGCCTACTGGAATCCCGAGGACGAGCAGCTGTACGCGCTCGAGATGCTCGCGCACTACACGCGGCTGCGGTCGTCGGCGAGATTCCTCCACATGGAAGTGCCGTATGCGCCCGAGGAGCTGGCCAAGATCACGATCGATCTCCTCCGCCGCGACGCGCTGCGAGAGGACGTGTACATCCGACCCATCGTCTACAAGTCGAGCGAATCGATCGGCGTCAGGCTCCACAACCTCGACGCCGATCTCGTGATCTTCGGGGTCCCCTTCGGCCAGTACATCGACACCGAGGCCGGCGTGCACGCCCAGGTCTCGACCTGGCGACGGACCGATGACAACGCCATCCCGGCGCGCAGCAAGATCACCGGCGCCTACATCAACGGCGCCCTCGCAAAGAGCGAGGCGCAGCTGAACGGGTTCGACGAGGCAATCGTCCTGGCCCAGGATGGGCACGTCAGCGAGGGCAGCGCGGAGAACCTGTTCATCGTCCGAGGCGGCAGGCTCATCACGCCGCCAGTCACCGACAACATCCTCGAGGGGATCACCAGGGGCCGCATCATGGAGATGGCTCGCGAACGGCTCGAGATCCCCGTCGAGGAGCGGTCGATCGATCGGACCGAGCTCTATGCGGCCGACGAGGTCTTCCTGTGCGGAACGGGGGCGCAGCTCTCTCCGGTGGTGGAGATCGACCGGCGCCCGATCGCGGACGGACGCCCGGGCCCGATCACCCGCCAGCTCCACGACCTGTACTTCGCCGCGGTCCGGGGCCGCGTGGACGCATACCGGGACTGGCTGACCCCGGTCTACTGAGCCGCGACCCGTGGGCCGCGCCTCGGACCGCGGCCGCGAACGGAGATGAGGGCAGATGTCCGAGGCACGTGACGCTGACCGATGGCGATGGCTCCAGCGACCGCTGGAGACGATGCCCGGCGCCCTCAGCTGGGGGATCCTCGTTGCCCCGATCTGGCTGAGCGTCAGCTACCCATGGCTCGTGGCCTACATCGCCCTCGGCTGCGGAGGGTACTGGTTGGTCCGTTCGGCGTGGTGCAGCGCGGCGGCGATCGTCGTCGCCGAGCGAATCCGGCGCGTGACGGAGGTCAGATGGGAGGACCGCCTCGCCACCCTCACCGACCGACCGGCGCGGCGCGAGATCCTGCTGCGGCAGCTGGCGGGGCTGCCGGCGCGGCCGGGGAGCGCCTTTGGCTTCAACGGGCTGGCGGTCACCCGCGGGGAGCGGCGGCGCGCCGCACATGAGCTCGCCGCGCTCGATGCGGTCGACCGCGTCGATCCTGAGCCGCCGCCCGCCGCCGACTTCGTGCACGTCGCCCTGATCCCCACCGATACCGAGCCGCTTCACACCCTGCGCCAGACGATCCGCGCCCTCGCCGAGGCGGAGTGGCCGGCGGCCCGCAAGGTGTGCGCAATCGTCACCCGGCAGGCGGACGAGGGGGGCAAGGCCAATGTCGACACCCTGCGCACCGAATTCAGTCGGGCGTTCGCGGAGTTCCTTCACCTCCAGGTCCCCGGCGATCCGGGAATCGCCGTCGGCAAGCGCAGCGCGATGGCCTTCGGCGGGCGCCGACTGTATCGGACCCTGGTCCGCGGACGCGGCATGGATCCACGCCGCGTCCTCGTCACCGAACTCGACCCCGACTACCGCGTCCACCCCCAGTACTTCGGCTACCTGACCTGGGTCCACCTCACGACGCCGGAGCGGGAGACCGCCATCTACCAGCCCATTCCGCACTTCCACAACGGCCTGTGGCAGGCGGCCCTGCCCCTCCGCCTGTTTGCCGCCGCGCTCACCCAGCTCCAGATGTGGCGGAGCGTCCTGCCGGAACGGCTTCGCGGGTTCGGCAGCTACGCAATGCCGCTGCAGCTCCTGCACCGGATCGGCTACTGGGCAACGGATGCGAACGTCGAGGATGACCGCCTCTTTTGGCGAGGCTACTTCTCGTACGGCGATCGATTCCGGGTCGTGCCGCTCTTCATTGGCATCTCCGGGGATGCGCGGCGCGCCCGCGCCTACTGGCGATCGCTCGCCGCCGGTTACCTTCAGGGCCGTCGCTGGGCATGGGGCGACGCCGACGCCCAGTACCTGATCGACGGTGCCGTCCGCCACGAGGAGATACCCCTCCGCTCGCGGATCGGGCGGGTTCTGGGCCTGATCGGGGAGCATGCAGCATGGGCGATCGCGCCGCTCGTCGTCGTCTTCGGGGCGATCATTCCGCTGCTGCCGTACCCTGGCTCGGGCGGCACCGAGCTCGGCCGGCACCTGCCGCTGTACGCCTCGACGATCCTCCTGGCCGCCGCGGTCCTCATGCTGGCTTCGCTCTGGGTCGAGTGGCGCATCGGCCCGGCCAAGCCGGCGGGTTGGGGGCTGATGCGACGCGGCTTCAGTGCCGTTGGCTGGCTCGGGCTGCCGTTCGTCGCGGTCTTCTTTAGCAACCTGCCGGGGATCGACGCGAGGACTCGCACGCTGAACGGGCGCTATGGCACCCCGCCGTCGGGTCGCGGGTAAATACGCCATGCCGGAGCGAACGATCGCCATTGCACGGGTGCCTCTCGCGCGGGCCCCACTCCGCCTGGCGGCGGCACCCCTGTTCCTGCTCGCGGCCGCCGGCGTGGCGGCTGGAGCCGGGCTCAAGCTCGGCACCGCGGCCGGGATCGCGCTGCTCGCCGCCGCCGCGGTCCTCGGCGTTCTCAGCCTGTACCTCGCGATCATCCTGCTCAGCGTTCGCCTCGACGTGGAAGTCGCGGGCCTGCGCGTGCGCTGGATCGGCGGCTCGCGACGCTACGTGCTGGCGCGGGGGCCGGTCACCCGGGTCCTCGTCCGCGGTGACGGGAGCGCGAGACTCCGTCCGCGTTTCGGCGCCCTGGGCTGGGCGATCGGGCCGGCACGCCTCCGTGGCAGCGAGGGGATCGAGGTCGTCCGTCTGGCACCCACCGCGACCCTGATTCTCGTGCCGACCGACCAGGGGCGGCTCGCGATCGCGGCCACCTCCGAGCGCGAGCTGATCGCGGCGCTCGGGGCCGCAGCCCGCGTGCAGCAACGCCTCGACGCCGCCGGCGGGGGCGCGGCCGCTGCGTCTCGGCGCGGGCCGCCTCCGGCCCTGGAGCCGCGGCCGGCCCCCTTCGTGCAGGACGTCCGGCTCATGACCGGGATCGAGCGCGCTCAGCTCGAGGAGCGCCTCGCCGCCGAGCGGGCGGCAGCGCTTGCCGCAGCCGAGGCGGAGCGACTGGCGCGGCAGGCTGGGGCGGGCGAGGTGAGACCAACGGCTCCACCCACGGCCGAAATGGAGAGTGTGGCGGCGGCTGCCCGCGAGCAGCCGAAACCGAGCGGACTCGGCCCCACGCGGCCGGTAGCCGTCGTGCTGGCCGGACTGCCGGCGCTCGCGGCCGGCGGGCTATGGGTGGGTGCCGGCCTGGCAGGGGCGCTTCCGGCCCACGCGGCGCTCCGGCCGGTAGCGCTCGCGACGGCGCTCGCAGCCGCCGGCCTGCTCGGCGCCCTGATCGCTGCGCGCTGGTTCCCGCGCCTGCTCGGATTGGTGAGCATCACCTCGCTCGCGGCCCTCGCCCTCATCGGCAGGGCCCTGATCGGCTGAGCCTGCGGCCCGTTCCACTCCGCATTGACAGGGGTGCCGCCCGCTGCGACGATCCGCGAACCGATCAAGAGCGGCGGTGACGGAGCCACGACTCCCGTCGAGTCACAAGCCAGCAGCGAGCCCGGACGGTGGAAGCGGGCGGCAATGGGCGGCGAGCCATCTCTCCCGAGCCGGAGGCGCGAAGCGGGACGTCCGTGCGTAACGCCTCCCGGATTCGCCAACCGATACCAATGGCGCATCAAGTGGGTCGGCTGCCTCGTGGCGGCATCGGCCAAGCGCGGGTGGTACCGCGGGACGCTCACGAGGCATCCCGTCCCGGACGTTTCCGGGGCGGGATTCATGTTGGAGGGGCGGGTTGCAGGGGGCAGGAGAAGCAGTGTTCAAGCCGGTCTCGAGCAAGCTGGACCTCCCCGCGCTCGAGCGGGAGGTCATCAACGTCTGGCGCGAGCGCCGGACGATGGAGCGCTACCTGGCCCGCAACGCGGACGCGGGGCGCAGCTACAGCTTCATCGACGGGCCGATCACCGCGAACAACCCGATGGGCGTCCATCACGCGTGGGGACGGACCTACAAGGACCTCTACCAGCGCTATCACACGATGCTCGGCGAGCGGCAGCGTTACCAGAACGGGTTCGACTGCCAGGGCCTGTGGATCGAGGTCGAGGCGGAGAGGGAGCTCGGTTTCACGAACAAGCGCGACATCGAGCGCTACGGGATCGACCGCTTCGTCGAGTACTGCAAGGCGCGCACGCAGCGCTTCGCCGATCGGATCACCGAGCAGTCGATCCGTCTCGGGATGTGGATGGACTGGGAGCACTCGTATTACACGAACTCGGACGAGAACAACTACACGATCTGGGCCTTCCTGGCCGAGTGCCATCGGCGCGGCCTCGTGTACCGAGGTCACGACGTCATGCCGTGGTGTCCGCGCTGCGGCACGGGCCTCTCGAACCAGGAGCTCGCGACCGAGGGCTATCGCGAGCTGACCCACCTCACGCTGACAATCCGCCTGCCGCTCACGAGCCCGGGGCACTCCGACGAGGACCTGCTTGTCTGGACGACGACCCCATGGACCCTGTCCAGCAACGTGGCGGCCGCCGTCCACCCGGAGCTGACGTACGACCTCGTCGAGGGCAGGGACGGCCGACGCTGGTGGGTGAGCGGGGGTTCCCGCGAGCGGGTCGTGCCCAATGCGACGGTCGTGCGTTCGGCGCGCGGAGCAGAGCTGGTGGGGCTGACGTACGCCGGCCCCTTTGACGAGCTGCCGGCCGCCGCGGGCGTCGAGCACCGCGTCATCGCCTGGGACGAGGTGAGCGACGAGGAGGGGACCGGTATCGTCCACATCGCCCCCGGCTGCGGGCAGGAGGACTTCGCGCTGGCGGGAGCGAACGACCTGGCGGTCATCGACCCGATCGACGAGTTCGGCGTTTTCCGTGACGGGTTCGGCTGGCAGTCCGGCCGCTATGCGGGCGCGGACGATCCGGGCGGGGCTGACTTCGCCCGCGAGGTCGGCGAGGATCTCGAGCGGAAGGGGCTGCTCGTGGCCCGTGAGCAGTATCGGCACAGCTACCCGGTCTGTTGGCGCTGCGGGACGCAGGTCGTGTTCCGACTCGTCGACGAGTGGTTCATCGCCATGGACCCACTCCGCGAGCTGCTCTCGGACGCCACGCGGACCGTCACCTGGCTGCCGGATGGGATCGGGCTCGAGGAGCGCGAGCTCGACTGGCTCCGCAACATGTCGGACTGGATGATCAGCAAGAAGCGCTACTACGGGTTGGCGCTGCCCATCTGGGAGTGCACCGATTGCGACGGCTGGGAGATCATCGGATCGCGCGACGAGCTGCGCCAGCGGGCGGTGACCGGCTGGGACGAGTTCGACGGGCACTCACCGCACCGGCCCTGGATCGACGGGGTGGAGGTGGCGTGCCCGTCGTGCGGTGGCACGTCACGCCGCACGCGCGACGTGGGCAACCCGTGGCTCGACGCCGGGATCGTCGGCCTCTCGACGCTGGGCTGGAACTCGGACCGCGATTACTGGGGCGCCTGGTATCCGGCGGACTGGATCAGCGAGTCGTTTCCGGGCCAGTTCCGAAACTGGTTCTACGCCCTCCTCACCGAGTGCACGGTGATGACCGGCCAGGCGCCGATGCGGACCCTCTTCGGCTACGCACTGCTGCGCGACGAGCACGGCGAGGAGATGCACAAGAGCAAGGGCAACGCGATCTGGTTCGACGACGCGGCGGAGCAGATCGGGGCCGACGTCATGCGCTGGATGTTCTCTGCCACGAACCCGGCAGTGAACATGAACTTTGGCTACCACCTCGCCCGCGAGGAGGTTCGCCGCTTCTTCCTGCCGGTCTGGAACACGTATGCCTTCTTCGTGGCCTATGCCCGCACGGACGGCTGGACGCCGGACCAGCCCGATGGCGCCAATGGCTCGCGCACGGTCGGCGACAGATGGATCCTGTCGCGGCTCGACGCCGTGATCGGCGAGGTCGGGGTGGCGCTCGACGGCTACGACGCGGCAGGCGCCTGCCGGGCGATCGAGGGGTTCGGCGACGAGCTGTCGAACTGGTACGTGCGCCGCAACCGACGACGCTTCTGGAAGGGTGAACTGGACGCCGACAAGCGCGCCGCCTACGCCACGCTGTACCGGGTCCTCGTGGACCTGGCCCGGCTTCTGGCGCCCTTCGTCCCGCACGTCGCGGACGCCATCTGGCAGAACC
The DNA here is from genome assembly GCA_963837425.1 of uncultured Chloroflexia bacterium. Classification (GTDB taxonomy): domain Bacteria; phylum Chloroflexota; class Limnocylindria; order QHBO01; family QHBO01; genus CAWINH01. Next base: position 38,757 of record CAWINH010000003.1, on the reverse strand, counting down.
TGGTGGGGGCGGTCGACGCGGCCGCCACGGACAGCGTTCATCTCGCCGACTTCCCCCAGCCGCACGACGGCGCACGGGACCGCCCGGTCGAGGATGCGGTCGCGCTGGCTCGCGCGATCGTGGCCCTGGGCCGCACCGCGCGCGCCGGTTCCGGCCTGAAGACTCGTCAGCCCCTCCCCGCGGTCCGCGTGAAGCTGCCGGCCACCGCGGCGGGCGCCCTGAGCCCGGATCCGGCGGTGGCCGCGGAGATGCGCGCCGAGATCCTCGAGGAGCTCAACGTGAAGGAACTCGAGCTGCTCGACGACGCCGCGGACATGGTGGAGCGCACGTTGTATCCGCTCCTGCCGGTGATCGGTCCGCGCCATGGAGCCGCGGTCGGTGCGGTGATGGCAGGGGCGCGATTCGGCGACTGGCGGCTGACCGCCGACGGGGGAGCGCTGGTGGGTGGCGTGCAGCTTGCAGCCGACGAGTTCCGGATCACCGCTCGTGCGCGGCCCGGCCACGAGATCGCCGAGGAGGGGGACCTCCTGGTCGCCGTCGAAACCGAGCTGACCCCCGGCCTCCTGGCGGAGGGAATCGCTCGAGAGGTCGCGCACCGGCTGCAGAACCTGCGTAAGGCGGCCGGCTTCGAGATCAGCGATCGGGTGCGGGTTGCGATCAACGGCGACGTGGCCGTGGTCGAGGGACTCTCGCCGCACGCGGACTGGCTGGCAGACGAGCTGCTGGCCGATTCGATCGCCATCGCGCCCGACGCTCGGCTCGACGGCGCGGATGCGAGCGAGGAGGTCGACCTGGACGGGGCGCACCTGCGCCTCTTCGTCGCCCGCGCCTGACGGGCGCCATCGCGTACCATCGGCCGCATGAGCAGCGAAGCGCCGCAGACCCGCGGCTGGGCCGATCCGGCGGTCCTGGGCCTGGCGGCGCTGATCGTCGTGGTCGCCGACCAGGCGAGCAAAGCGCTCGTCACCGCCGGACTGGCGCTCGGGGAACGGGTCCGGGTCGTTGGCGACCTCGTCATCCTGTGGCGCGTGGAGAACACCGGCTCCGCCTTCAGCCTCTTTCAGTTTCCGGGCAGCCAGCTCCTCTTCTTCGTGGTCACGATCCTGGCCCTGGCACTGGTGGTCTATTTCCACCTTGCGTTCCGCGGACGTGGCGTCTGGCTGCAGGTCCTGCTCGGGATCTTTTTGGGCGGCACGCTCGGTAATTTCATCGACCGGGTCCGCCTCGGCACGGTGACCGACTTCATCTCGATCGGTTTCGGGGACACCCGGTTTCCGACCTGGAACGTCGCCGACGCCAGCCTGACCGTCGGGTTGGGCCTGCTGCTCGCGTACATCGTCTTCGTCGAGCCCCGTCGCGGCAGGCGGGCGGGGTGAGTCCGTCGACGACCGAGACGCGGCACGTCGAGGGGCCGGCGGTCGCCGGTCGCCTGGACCTGGCCGTGGCGGGTCTGGCGGGCATCAGTCGGGCGCACGCCCAGCGCCTGATCTCCGACGGGCGGGCCCTCGTGAACGGGCGAAGGGGGCGGGCGAGCGACCGCCTGCGTGGCGACGAACGGCTGGCGGTTGAGCTCAGCGCGCCACCCGACCCGAGCCTGACGCCTGAGGAGATACCGCTCGAGGTCGCATACGAGGATTCGTCGCTGCTGATCGTGGACAAGCCGGCGGGGATGGTCGTCCACCCCAGTGCCGGGCATCCGACGGGGACACTGGTCCATGCCCTTCTGGGACGGGCCGCGGCGCGTGGTGAGTCGCTCGGATCGATCGCGGGCGTCGGTCGGCCGGGGATCGTGCACCGGCTCGACAAGGAGACCTCGGGGCTGCTCGTCGTGGCGAAGACGGATGCCGCCCAGTCGAGCCTCATGCGCCAGTTCGGCGAGCGGACGATCGGGAAGGAGTACCTCGCCCTGGTCCGCGGCACGGCGCCCGCGCCGCGCGGCCGCATCGAGGCCCCAATCGGCCGGCACCCGCGCGATCGGCAGCGGATGGCAGTCATCGGCGGAGGTCGCGAGGCCGTGACCGAGTACGAGGTCCTGACTGCTGCCGGAGGCCATGCCCTGCTGCGGCTCCGTCCGCGGACCGGGAGGACCCATCAGCTGCGCGCTCATCTCGCGTATCTCGGGCTGCCGATCGTCGGCGACGTGCGGTACGGGGGCGGCATCGGGCCGGGCGGCCTGACCAGGCAATTCCTCCACGCGTCGAGCCTGACGCTGGCCCGACCAGGGGACGGGCGCCGGCTGCGCGCCTGGAGCGGGCTGCCCGATGACCTTCGTCGGTCGCTGGCGGCCGCGGATCTGCACGCTGATGGCCTGCCCGAGGGAATCGGCGCCGAGGTCGAGGAGGGAAGCACATGAGCCCGCGTGGGGAGCCGATGGCCGAGAAGCGGATGACATTCCCGAACCCGATCCTCGTCGTCGTCTCCGGCCCGCCGGGAGTGGGGAAGAGCACGATCGTCGCCGAGATGGCGCGCCGCCATCCGCAGGTGGTGCCGATCGTGACCACCACGACCCGCCGACGTCGGCCGAAGGAGATCGACCATGTTCACTACCACTTCCTGGACCAGGCGGAGTACGACCACCTGCGGGAGACGGACGGGCTCCTCGAGTCCGCCAACGTGCACGGGAACTGGTACGGGACGCCGATCGCCCAGGTGCGGGGGATCCTTTCCGCTGGCAGGGACGCCATCCTCACCATCGACCCGCAGGGTGCGCGATCGGTCCGGCAGCGGGTCCCGGACGCGCTCCTGATCTTCGTCATGCCGCCCTCGATCGACGACCTGGCAGCCCGGCTCGAGGGACGCGGCTCCGAGGACGCGGCCAGCCTCGCCCGCCGACGCGCTGACGCAGAGCGCTGGATGGCGAATACCGACGACTACGACTACCTCATCGTCAACGAGACAGGGCACCCGGACGACGCGGCAGACCGGATCTGGGAGATCATCCAGGCCGAGGCACGCCGCGAGCCTCCGCGACGCATCCAGGTTTAGGCCCATGCCCGAGGGCGATCGGGTCGTGCGGGTGGCGGTCGATGCGATGGCGGACCGCCCCGAACGGACCTACGACTACCTCCTGCCGGCGGAGCTCGGCGCCGCCGAGCCTGGCGCGCTCTTCCTCGTGCCGTACGGGCGGCGCCTGGCGCTCGGCTACCGGATGCCCGATGCCCCGCCCGCGCGCGGGGGGGAGGAGCTTCGGGCGGTCGAGGCGATCGTCTCCGGACCCCTTCTCACGCCCGACCTCCTCGAGCTCGCCGAGGGGATCGCGACCTACTACCGGGCGCCGGTCGGAACGGCGCTGGCCGCCATGCTGCCACCGGGTCTCGCTTCCCGCGTTCAGCGGAGCTGGCGGCTGGCGCCCGGCCGCGACTTGCCCGAGCCGTTGCGCGAAGCCGCCGAACGCGGCGACCTCATCGCCGACGCCGAGCTGCTGCGGCACGCGCCGAAGCGCGGCCGCGACGGCTGGCTCGCGCGTCTGCGGCGCAGCGGCGCAGCGATTCCGACCTGGTCCCTGCGGGCGCCAGAGGTCGCCGATCGACGCGTCCGCGTCCTTCGCCCGCTCGCAGTGGGCCCCGAGCCCGATCGTCGCGCGCCGGTGCAGCGTGCGCTGCTCGCCGCGCTGGGGAACGAGGAGCGGACCCTCGCCGAGCTGGCGGTCGAGCTCGGTGTCGAGCCGGGCCGGCTGCTCGCCCCCGCTCGACGCCTCGCGGCGCGCGGCTCGGCCGAGCTCGGCTGGCGCACGGTGGCGCGGGACCCGCTCGCGCATCGGCCCCGCGGGGCGCCGCTGCGAAACGCGCTCGCGGCCGAGCAGCTGGCGGCGCTCGAGGCGATCCGGCGGCTGCCACCCGGCGGCGACCTGCTCCTGCAGGGGGTGGCCGCGGCGGGCAAGACGGACGTCTACCTCGCCGCCGTCGAGGAGGCGATCGCCGACGGTGGCCGCGCGATCGTGCTGGTCCCGGAGCTGTCCGGGGTGCCGCAGCTCGCAGACCGCCTGTCCGCGCTCGTCGGTCCGCGCCTCGCCGTCCTCCACTCGGGGCTGTCTGCCGGGGAGCGGCACGATGAGTGGTGGCGCATCCTGCGCGGCGAGGTGGACGTGGTGCTCGGGACGCGCACCGCCGTCTTCGCCCCGCTCCGCGACCTGCGCCTGATCGTCGTCGACGAGGCGCACGACGCTGCCTACAAGTCGGACCGCACGCCGCGGTACGACGCGCGCTGGGCGGCCCGCGTACGGGCGGCCTCGATCGGTGCGCGGGTCGTCGAGGCGACCGCGACTCCGGACGTCGTTTCGATCGCCCGCCTGCGCGGCGGGCTCGCCGAGCGAGCGCAGCTCAGCGAGCGACGCGTGGGGCGCGCGCCGCAGGTGGCGGTCGTGGACCTCCGTGCCGAGCTGGCGGCCGGGAATCGGTCGGTCTTTTCGCACGAGCTCGAGGAGGCGCTCGGCGCGCTGCGGGTGGGCTCCGAGCAGGCGATCCTGCTCATGAACCGGCGGGGCGCCGCGACGTTCGTCCTGTGCCGTGACTGCGGCGAGAGCCTGCGCTGCCCCGATTGCGACCTGCCGTTCGTCTACCACTCGAGCGGCGAGCGGCTCCGCTGCCACCACTGCGGGCGGACGGCCGAGCCCCCGAAACGCTGCCCATCGTGCGGCAGCGCCCGCATCCGCTATTTTGGCGCCGGGACGCAGCGCGTTGAGGCAGAGCTCCGGACCCGCTTCCCGCGGCTCCGGACCGCGCGCCTCGACTCGGACGCGCTCGCCGCGAGGCGTGGGTTCGAGAGCATCTACGACGACTTCCGCGATGGTCGCGTCGACGTGCTGGTCGGCACCCAGCTGGCGGCCAAGGGGCTCGATCTGCCGAGCGTGACGCTCGCTGCGGTGATTGCCGCCGACGTGACGCTCAACCTGCCGGATTTCCTGGCCCCGGAACGGACGTTCCAGCTCCTCGCCCAGGTCGCCGGCCGTGCCGGTCGGGGGCCGCAGCCGGGCCGCGTGCTGTTCCAGACCTACGCCCCGGGCCACTACGCGGTGCGCGCCGCCGCGCGCCTCGACGTCGACGGGTTCGCCGATGAGGAGCTCCTGCGCCGACGCCTGCTGGGCTACCCGCCGTACACGCATCTCGCCCGTCTCATCGTCGCCGACCCGGATCGTGAGCGCGCGGAGGCGCGCGGACGTGCGGCTGCGGACGCGACGCGGAGTGCCGGGGTCGAGGTGCTCGGGCCGCTGCCGGCCTACGTCGCGCGTCGCGCGGGGCGCTGGCGGCAGCAGATCGTCCTGCGCGCCGTGCGCGAGGAGGATCGTCGGGCGGCGCTCGAGAGGGTGCCGGCCGGCGTCGCGATCGACGTCGACCCGGAGTCGCTCCTGTAGCCGGCCGCGCGCGGCGGCCTCGGTAGAATACGGCCATGGCCATCCGCCCTATCCTCACCGCCGAGGAGCCGATCCTTCGCGAGAAGACGAAGCGAGTGCGCGGCTTCGACGCGTCGCTGCATCGGCTGCTCGACGACATGCTCGAGACGATGCGCGATGCGCCGGGCATCGGCCTGGCCGCCAACCAGATCGGCGTGCCGCTGCAGGTCGCGGTGATCGAGCTCGAGGAGAAGGTGACCGAGCTCATCAACCCGCAGATCGTCCGCTCCAGCGGCGACGTTGTCGACTGGGAAGGCTGCCTCTCGATCCCCGGGTTCGTGGCCGAGGTGGCGCGCCGCGAGAAGGTCACGGTGAAGGCCCGCGACCGGCACGGCAAGGAGTTCCGGGTGAAGGGCCAGGAGCTCTTCGCACGTGCCCTCCAGCACGAGATCGACCACCTGAACGGGGTCCTCTACATCGACTATCTCGACTCGCTCGAGGAGCTGGTGCGCGTCAGCGAGCGACCCAGCGAGGTGGAGGAAGAGACTGCCGCCGGCATCTGACGGCCCGGCGCGGGCGACCGACATCGGGCGGGTCGCCTTCCTCGCGACCGGCGAATTCGCGGTCCCACTGGCCGAGCGCCTCCCCGCGATCTGCGACGAGCTGCTCGTGGTCAGCCAGCCCGACCGGCCTGCGGGCCGGGGCCTCCGCACTCGACCATCCCCGGTGGCGGCCTGGGCCCGGGACCGAGGTCTCCCGCTTCTCACTCCGGCCCGCCTTCGCTCGTCGGAGGCGGGTGCGGCGCTGCGCGAGTTCGGGCCGGACGGAATGCTGCTCGCGGCCTACGGCCGGCTCGTGCCTCCCGATCTGCTCGCCGTCGCGGGTCGTCAGCCCCTCAACGTCCACCCGTCGCTGCTCCCGCGCCACCGTGGTGCGGCACCGGTGCCGGCGACGATCCTTGCCGGCGACGAAGAGGCGGGGGTGACCCTGATGGTGATGGTCCAGGAGATGGATGCGGGCCCGGTCGTTGCGCAGTGGCCGGTCCCGCTCACGGGGAGGGAGGCCGCTCCGGAGCTGGAGCACCGACTCGCGGAGCTCGCTGCGGAGGTCGTGCCGCCGCTCCTCGAGCGATGGGCAATCGAACGCCTGCCGGCCGTCGAGCAGGACCCCGATCGCGCGACGCTCGTCCGGCCCTTCACGCGAGCCGATGGCTGGATCGAGTGGGGGAGCGGTGCGGACGAGCTCGACCGCCGCGTTCGGGCCCTGCAACCCTGGCCCGGCGCGTGGACCACGCTCGACGGTCGCCGGCTCCACGTCCGGATGGCGCACCCCGACCCGGGCGTCAGCGAGGTGCCGATCGGCGCGCTGCTGCCCGGGGATCCACCGCGCGTGGCGTGCGGCAAGGGCGCGCTCGTCCTCGACGTCGTGCAGCCCGAGGGCCGACCGCCGATGTCCGGGTCGGACTGGCGTCGCGGGATTCCCCGAGACCACGTCCTGCTGGGGGCCTCACCACCCGACTGAGCCGCCTCCTTGGCCCGGCGATCTGTGCCGAAATCTTCATGGGCCGCGAACCGCTGCTTCATCGGTGCTGGGCTATACTCGAACTGCTTCCAAGGAGGTAGCACAAGACCACCAACCATGCTCTACAACATCCTGCCGTACCTGCTGATGGTGCTGCTCCCGAGCATCGCTATCACCGGCTGGGCGGCCTGGCGGGTTCGTTCGACCTATGCGAAATGGAGCAAGGTCGACTCCGGCATCAACCTCTCGGCATTCGACTTCGCCCGGCGGCTCCTCGACCGGCAGGGCCTGAGCGACGTGAAGCTCGAGCCGGTGCCCGGTCAGCTCACCGATCATTACGACCCTCGCGGCAAGGTGCTGCGCGTGAGCAGCGCCGTCTCGGGCCAGCCGCAGCTCGGCTCGTACGCGCCGAGCCGTGGGGTGGCGCTGCCGGCGCAGCCGAGCACCCGCCTCTCGGTCGCCGCGGCCGCCGTGATCGCCCACGAGGTTGGTCACGCGCTCCAGGATCGCGAGGGCGACGCGTGGATGACGGTGCGCCAGGCGATCGTCCCGGCGGTCCAGTTCGGCTCCGGGATCGCGCCGTGGCTGATCATTGCGGGCCTCTGGATGAACCTGCTCGGCCTGGCCTGGGTCGGGCTCGTCGCCTTTGGTGCCGCGGTCGTCTTCACGTTCGTGACGCTGCCCGTAGAGATCGGCGCCTCCGGGAAGGCGCTCGCCTTCGTGGCCAGCCTGGGGATGACCGGTGAGCAACACGTCGGTGCGCGCGACGTGCTGAAGGCTGCGGCCTGGACGTACGTCGCCGCCGCGCTGACGGCGCTCCTCACGTTCCTCTACTACCTGACCCTGATCATGGGCCGCCGTGACTGAGCTGCCCAACGCCGGGTCTCCCCCGGCGATCAGCGGGATTGATCCCGATGCGCTCGCCGCGTGGCTCGCAGCCCGCGGCGAGCCCGCGTATCGGGCCGGACAGATCCTGGCCGGTGTGCACCGGCCCGACGTCTCGACCTTCGCGGACCTCACCGACCTGCCAGCCGGCCTGCGCGAAGCACTGGCCGATGACTTCGCGTTTTCCACGATCCGTGCCAGCCACGTCCTCGAGGCGGATGGCGGGCTGACCGCCAAGGCCGTCCACGAACTCGGGGACGGCGGGCGGATCGAGTCGGTTCTCATGCGATATCCGTCCCGTGGGGCGACCGGCGAGCGCGTGACGATCTGCATCTCCAGCCAGGCGGGCTGCGCGGTGGGGTGCCCGTTCTGCGCCACCGGCCAGGCCGGGTTCGACCGTCAGCTCACCGCCGCCGAGATCGTGGACCAGGTCCTCCACTGGCACCGCGCGCCGTGGGCTGCCCTCGGCGAGAACTGGCGCCCCGGTGCGGGGAGCGGCCACTACAACATCGTGTTCATGGGCATGGGCGAGCCGCTGAACAATGCCGACCGCGTCTTCGATGCGATCCGGCTTCTGAACGACCCGCGGCGACTCGGAGTCGGAGCTCGCCATCTCACCGTCAGCACCTCGGGAGTGGTCCCCGGGATCGAGCGTATGATCGAGGAGCTGCCCCAGGTGAACCTCGCGGTCAGCCTTCACGCAGCGGACGACACGCTGCGGACCGAGCTCGTGCCGATCAACGCAAAATGGCCGGTCGCCTCGGTCATCGACGCCGGCCGGCGCTTCGCGGATCGAACCGGTCGCCGGGTGAGCCTCGAGTACGTCCTCATCGACGGTGTCAACGATGGCCTTCCGCTTGCCGAGCGGCTGGCCTCGCTGGCCCGCGGCTGGCGCAGCCACGTCAACCTGATCCCGCTGAACCCGACGCCCGGATCCCGCTGGAGCGGATCGCCGCCCGATCGGGTGCGCGCCTTCCGGGGCGTGCTGGCGGCGGCGGGGATCGCAGTCACCGTCCGCGACACGCGTGGCCGCGAGATCGAAGCCGCGTGCGGTCAGCTCCACGCACAGCTCGCCGGCCGGCCGATGCCGGCCGAGCGCCTGGTGAGCGTCGGGTGAGCCGCCGGCCGCAGATCAGCGCCAGCGTGCTGAACGCCGACTTCGCGCAGCTCGGGGCGGAGGTCGAGCGTGCGACGCGGGGCGGTGTCGACTCGATTCATCTCGACGTCATGGACGGCCATTTCGTGGCGAACATCACGATGGGCCCGGTCGTCGTCGAGGCGCTCCGCGACCGATCGGCGCTCCCGTTCCACAGCCACCTCATGATCTCGAACCCGCTCCGCTATGCGCGCGCCTTCGCGGACGCCGGCTCGGACCTCGTCGTCTTTCACGCCGAGGCCGACGACGACCCCGCGGCGGTGATCGAGGCGCTTCACACGCTGGGCCGCGGCGCAGGTCTGGCGCTGAACCCGGAGACCCCGGCCGAGGCCGCGTACGCGCACCTCGAGGCGGTCGACATGGTGCTGGTCATGACCGTCCATCCCGGATGGGGCGGACAGGAGTTCCTCGCCGACGTCCTGCCCAAGATCGCGACGCTCCGGGCCGAGGCTGAGCGACGCGGCCTGGACCTGCCGATCGGGGTGGATGGCGGGGTGCACGGGGAGACGATCGGCGCCGCCCATGCCGCGGGGGGTGACGTGCTCGTGGTTGGCAGCGGTCTCTACCAGCACGCGGGCGACCTCACGCCGGTCGTCCACGAGTTGAGGCGGCGTGCGGCCGCGGGTGCCGGGCAGGAGACGGGCGAATGGTCCGCGGCCTCGGGCTGACCCGCGCTGGGCGGCTGCTTATCGCCCTCGCGCTCGTGCTGACCGCCTGCGGCAACTCCGGCCCGCTGCCGGGCTCGGCGAGCCCCAGACCCACGTCGCAGGCCCCGCGGGACGTCCGGGTAGTCGTGCTGGATCGCACAAACGACGGCCCGTTGGCCGGCGCGGCGGTGCGTGTCGGAGCGACATCGGCGACCACGGCCGCCGACGGCAGCGTGACGGTGACCGCCATGCGCGGTACGGCGGTGGCCGTCACCCTCGACGGGTACGACCCCGGGACGGGGGCCGTCCCCGACAACGGTGACCTGATGCTGCGGCTGCGGCCGAACGTGGTGAGCGGCGTCGTCGCCGACCCGACCGGCGCGCCGGTCGACGGAGTACGAGTCTTCGTGGACGGCGCGCAGGACTGGGTGCGAACCGATGCGCAGGGCCGCTACGCCCTCGCGGGCACCCCCGAGCAGGGAACGCTGATCTACAAGCGGGCGGGCTATCGGCTTGCAACGATCGCGATCGACGGGGCGATGACACAGGACGTCACCCTCGAGCCGTTCACCGCGCGCGCTCTCTACTCGCCGTCGGCGGTCTTCGAAGGCTCTGGCCGCCTCGACGACCTGCTCGCCCTCATTGACCGCACGAACGTCAACGCGATGGTGATCGACGTCAAGGAAGCCGGCGGTTGGCTCTACTACGAGACCGACCTCCCGGCGGCGAAGGAGTCGGGCGCCACGGGGCGCGCGATCTTCGACCTCGCCACCCTCCTGCCCGAGCTGAAGAAGCGCGGCATCTACACGATCGCCCGCATGGTGGTCATGAAGGACAACACCCTTGGCTCCTCGCAGCCAGAGCTGGCGGTGACGAACTCCGCGACCGGCAAGCCCTGGACCGATTACCGCGGGGGAATCTGGCTGGATCCCTACGAGCCGGGCGTCGCGGAGTACATAGCAGCGATCGCCGGCGACCTCGCGGACAAGGGCTTCGACGAGGTGCAGCTCGACTACGTGCGGTTCTTTTCCGACGGCGACTACAACACCGCCGAGACGACGCTGCCGAACACGCAATCGTTCCGGCTGCCTGCCATCCGTCGTCTCTTCCGCCTCGTCTCGGACCGGCTGGCCACGACGCACGCTTTCTTCTCCGCGGATGTCTTCCCGATCAGCTTCATCGCGCCCGACGACCAGGGGATCGGTCAGCGGCCCGAGGTGATCATGCCGTACGTCGACTACTTCAGCCCTATGGTCTATCCGAGCCACTACGCGAACGGCACCTTCGGCTACGCGGTGCCGAATGATCATCCGTACGACATCATCAATGACACGCTCAAGCTCATGAACACCGAGAGCGCCGGTTTGCCGATGGTCATCCGGCCGTGGATCCAGGACTTCGGGCTGCCCGGCCAGCGGAAGTACACGGCCACCGACATCGAGGCCGAGATGAAGGCGCTGGCCGACAACGGGGCCGGCGGATGGATGATCTGGAACGCGGCGGCGCAATTCACCCAGGCGGCGCTCGGGCCACCGATCTCGGGCGAGGACGCGGGACCCACAACGAGCGCGCAGCCGGCCGCCTCCCCAGGCGGCTGAGCGCCATGCGCCTCGTCGTTCAGCGCGTGCTCCGCGCAGTGGTCCGCAGCGGGAACGAGGAGCTCGGTGCCATCGGGCGCGGCGCCGTCGTGCTGACCGGGATCGGAACGGGGGACACGCCCGAGATCGTCGACCGCATGGCGGACAAGCTCCATGGCCTGCGCTACTTCGAGGACGCCGACGGGCGGACGAACCTGGCGATCGGCGACGTCGCCGGGGATCTGCTGGTCGTGAGCCAGTTCACGCTCTACGCGGACGTGCGACGCGGACGGCGGCCGGGCTTCACGGCGGCGGCGCTGCCGGATGTCGCCGAGCCGCTCGTCGCCCACTTCGTCGAACGGCTGCGTGCATCGAACTGCACGGTCGCGACCGGCCGCTTCGGCGCGGAGATGACCGTCGAGCTCGTGAACGATGGGCCGTTCACCCTGACGCTCGACTCGGCGCGGGACCTCTAGGGGGTCGGAACCCTCAGACCTTCTCCGCGGTCCGCCGGCAGCGCGAGCACGCGAGGACGCGGACGGGGCGGCCTTCGCGCTGGATGACGATCGACTGCAGGTTCGGCAGCCAGCGTCGCAGCGCGCGCTTGCGGTTCATCCCGACCGACTGCGGATTCCAGCCGGTCATCGGTCGCTTGCCGCAGATCTCGCAGGTTCGTGCCATCGGGGCGCTCCATTCACAGAAGAGCCGGCGCACCACTTCTCGGCGGCGCCGGATCGCTGGGATCGTAGCACGCTACGATCGGCGCATGCAATCGAGCGCGCCGGCGCTGGTCATCGTCTCGGGTGCGCCGGCCAGCGGGAAGTCGAGCCTCGCCCGACGCCTGGCCCATGACCTCCGGCTCCCTCTGCTGAGCAAGGACGAGCTCAAGGAGTGCCTGGCCGATGCCTTAGGAGCGCCGGCGGATGTGGCCGGGTCGACCCGGCTGGGGACCGCCGCCCACGGATTCCTCTACCGGGTCGCGGAGGCGCTGCTCGCCGCAGGCTGCAGGGTGATCGTGGAGAGCAACTTTCGCCGGGGCCTCTCAGAGCCGGAGCTGCGAGGGCTGCACGCGGCACATCTCGACGCAGATCGAGCTGCCGCGCTGGCGGACGACATCGACGCCGGCCGTTTCGGGCCGCTCGAGCTGGGCCTGCCTGTCGTGCGCGCCGAGCTCACCGACGCGTGGCACCCGCCGTACGAGGATATCCGTGACGCCGTGGCGCACCCTGGCCGCAGGTCATGAGCAGGGCCGCCCCGCCGATTCAGCCCCTCGGCACGCAAGACCTCGACGAGCCGCTGCGTGCGGTCATGCCCGAGCTGGGGCGCGGCGTCGGCGTCCTGAAGCGCCTCGGAGTGATCACGCCCCGCCATGCGCTCTTCTACCTGCCATTCCGCTACGACGACTTCAGCGACGTGCGCTCGCTGGGCGACCTGTTGCCAGACGAGAAGCAGTCGGCACGGGTCCGCGTGACCGACGTGAAGGTGGAGAAGGGGTTCGGCCGGCGGCCGCAGCGCGTCGTCGCCCAGCTTGCGGACGACACGGGCAGCGCCGAGGCGATCTGGTTCGGGAGGCGTTTCATCGAGTCGCGGCTGCATGCCGGCGACGAGGTGATCGTCTCCGGCAAGGTCGCCATGCGCGGGTGGCGGCCGCAGTTCACCTCCCCGGAGTTCTCGCCGGCCGAGCGCAGCTCGCTGCACACCGGCCGCGTCGTGCCGGTCTACCGCCTCGTTGCGGGCGTCACCGCACGGCGTTGCCGCGAGCTGCTGGCGCGGGTCCTTGTCCGCGCGCTGCCCGCGGTGAGCGATCCGCTCACCGACGTCGAGCGGGGCGATCTCGTCCCCCTGCAGAGAGCGCTTCGCGACGCGCACCTGCCGCACGAGGCGCTCGACGTGGTTGGTGCCCTCGACCGCCTGGCGTTCGACGAGCTCCTCGCGCTGCAGCTGACCCTGGCGCAGGCGCGCCTGGCGCGCGCCGAGCTGCTGGCGCCGAAGGTGGAGATCGGCGCATCGGAGCTCGCGGCGCTCGTGGGAGCGCTGCCTTTCCCGCTCACCGGCGACCAGCGGACCGCCGTCGAGGAGGTTGTCGCCGACCTCGGCCGTGAACGCCCGATGCGTCGCCTGCTGCAGGGTGACGTGGGCAGCGGCAAGACCGCGGTTGCCGCCGTGGCGCTGGCCGGCGCGGTGCGTGCCGGATGGCAGGCCGCGCTCATGGCGCCCACCGAGATCCTCGCCCGACAGCACCACGCGGGGCTGTCGCCGCTCCTCGAGGGCCTCGGCGTGCGCGCCGAGTTCCTGTCCGGCTCGCTGCGCGCGTCCGATCGGCATCGGATCCACGCCGCCATCGAGGCCGGGGAGGCCGAGGTCGTGATCGGCACCCACGCCGTCATCAGCGACGCGGTCGTCTTCAGGCGCCTGGGCCTGGCGGTGACCGACGAGCAGCATCGGTTCGGTGTCTCGCAGCGCGCGGCCCTGCAGTCGAAGGGAGGCGATCGCGAGCCACATACCCTGGCTCTGACCGCGACGCCCATTCCACGGAGCCTGGCCTTGGCCTTCTACGGCGACGTCGAGATCAGCACGATCCGCGAGCTGCCGCCGGGCCGCCAACCGGTCCGAACGGAGATCCGAGACCGCCGCGGCCTGGATCGGATCGAGTCATTTCTCGCGGCGGAGGCTGCCGGGGGGCGCCAGTCATTCGTCGTCGTGCCGCTCGTCGCCGACAGCGAGGCGCTCACCGCGGCGTCGGCGGAGTCGGAGGTCGAGCGGCTGCGGGGCTCGCTGCCCGACCTGCGGATCGGGCTGGTCCACGGTCAGCAGCGCCCGGACGAGCGGGACGCGACGATGCAGTCGTTCGCCGGCGGGGAGATGGATCTCCTGGTGGCGACGACCGTCATCGAGGTCGGGATCGACATCCCGAACGCGAGCGTGATGCTCATCGAGGACGCCGAGCGCTTCGGGCTCGCTCAGCTGCACCAGCTGCGAGGGCGCGTGGGCCGGGGTCCGCATCGGTCCTTCTGCATCCTGCTCTCGGACGCGGTCGACGACGTCTCGCGGCGCCGGCTCGACATCGTCCGTTCGTCGACCGATGGCTTCGCGATCGCGGAGGCGGACCTCGAGATGCGCGGCGCAGGCAACCTGCTCGGGACACGACAGTCCGGCCTCCCGCCCCTGCGCGTGGCATCGCTGTTCGAGCCGCGCCACCTTCGCCTTGCGGAGCGAGCGCGATCGCTGGCCCGCGACATCGTCGCCCACGATCCGACGTTGGCGGCACGGCCGGAGCTGGCCCGCATGCAGGCCGAATTTGCCGCCATCGAGGCGGCGGGGGACGCCGCCTGATGCGCGTCGTGGCCGGCACGGCGCGGGGGATCGTCCTGGTGCTGCCGCGCGGCGCCGGGATCCGGCCGATCACCGATCGGGTGAAAGAGACGCTGTTCGGGATCCTGGGCGAGCGGGTGCTCGATGCCCGAGCGCTCGACCTCTATGCCGGAAGCGGCGCAATCGGTATCGAGGCGCTCTCGCGCGGAGCGGCGTCGGCCACGTTCGTGGAGCGTGCGAACGAGGGCGTGGCGGCGATCCGCGAGAACCTGCGGCGCAGCCGCCTGGAGGCGGCGGCATCGGTGCGGAGGGGGGACGTCGGGCGCGTGCTGCGGGGTGAGCCCGGGCAGCTCTACGACCTCGCCTTCCTCGATCCGCCGTACGCGGAGCATGCTATTCTCGCGCCGCTCGAGAGCCTGCTCCCGCACCTGGCGCCCGCGGCGACAGTCGTCGTCAAGCACTTCTGGCGCACCGAGCTTCCGGTGGTTGCGGGCCTGGTTCGCTGGCGGGATCGACGCTTCGGCGAGACGGCGCTGACCTTCCTCGAGCGTGCGTCCGGAGCCGATGGACTGGAGGCGCCATGAGCCGCGTCGCGATCTTCCCCGGGTCATTCGACCCCATGACGAACGCGCACCTCGACGTCGCGCAGCGAGCGGCCGCCCTGTTCGACCGATTGATCATCGGCGTCCTGAACAACACCGCCAAGCGACCGCTGTTCCCGGCCGACGAGCGCGTGGCGCTGATCACCGCGTCGGTCGCGCCGTTCGAGTCGAATGTCGAGGTAACGGCCTTCGAGGGCCTCACCGTCGACTTCGCGCGGACGAAGGACGCCGGCTTCATCGTGCGCGGCCTCCGTGCGGTGAGTGACTTCGAGGCCGAGCTGCAGATGGCGCACACGAACCGGAAGCTGTCCGACGGCGTGGACACCGTCTTCCTCATGAGCGCCCTCGAGTTCGGCTATCTCTCGAGCAGCCTGGCCAAGGAGGTCGCGCAGTTCGGGGGCGACGTGACCGGAATGGTGCCCGAGCCGGTTGCGGCCGCTCTCCGCCGACGCTTCGGATAGGCGTTCGCTGACCCACGCGTCGGCCGGACTATAATCGCCGCGACCCGTAGTCGTGGAGGGCCCTGCCACGGACATCATCTTCCTCGTGGAACGCCTCGAGAGCCTGGCGGCGAACGGGAAGAAGCTGCCCCTCACGAACAACGTGGTGCTCGACCAGGCCGCGGTCCTGGAGTTGATCGACCAGATGCGGATCTCCGTTCCGGACGAGGTGCGCCAGGCGAAGCACATCACCGAGGAGGCGCGGCGCATCACCGATCACGCGCGTGAGGAAGCTGACGCGGTGATCGGCCGTGCGCAGGAGCAGGCGGCCCAAATGCTCGAGGAGCGCGAGCTCGTGCGCATGGCGCAGCAACGTGCCGGTGAGATTCTCGAGACAGCGAACGGCGAAGCCGCGGAGGTTCGGCGCGGCGCGGACGAGTACGCGGCGGGCGTCCTCATACGACTGGAGGGGGAGTGCATCAAGGCCCTGACGAGCATCAAGCGCGGGATCGACATGCTCGACGAGCGGCATCGCGGCCCCCGGGCGCCGCTCGACGGCTCGGCGCCGGGAGCCGAGCCAGAGCCCACCGAGGCAGCCCCGCGTCCGTGACGGTCTTCAACGTGGCCGGGCTCCTCGCCGGGCCCGCTGGGGCAACGCGCGCCGTTTCGCTCCGCGACCATTACGTGGCGCTGGGGCCAGACGTCGAGTTGGCCGGACCGCTGAACGGCCGGTTCCGGCTCCAGCGCACGAACCGTGGGATCCTCGTGAGTGGCGAGGCGTCGGCGGCCCTCCGGCGCACGTGCGCCCGCTGCCTGGACCCCTTCGTGGAAGAGGCTGCGATCCGCGTCTCGGAGGAGTACGTGCCCGGCGTCGACCCTGAGTCGGGAATGCCGGTCGATCCCGACGGGGTGGGGGACGGCGTCCTCTTCATCACCGAGCACCACGAGATCGATCTGGGCCCCGTGCTGCATGACGAGTTCGCCCTCACCGAGCCGATGCATCCGCTGTGCCGCCCCGACTGTGGCGGGATCTGCGCGGAGTGCGGTCGCCGGTTGGACGCGGATCACGTCGCCCACCCGACCGACGAGATCGACCCGCGGCTGGCCAGCCTCGCGTCGCTGCTCGACGAGGACGACGCGTCCGGGTAGCGGCAGCGAAGCAGGCACTCGCCAGCGGGCACCCGCTGCCGTATACTGCGGCGTCCCTTCAGACCCCTCACCGACAGCAGACCAGGAGTCACGCGTGGGCGTTCCCAAGCGAAAGGTATCCAAAGCACGCCAGGGCGAGCGTCGCGCGCACCTGGCCATCGGCACGCCGCCGCTGGTCGAGTGCTCGCACTGCCACGAGCTGAAGCGGGCCCACCACGTCTGCCCGACGTGCGGGTACTACGCCGGTCGGGAAGCGATCCCCGTCGAGCAGGCCGCGCCGGCCGAGGGCCAGCGCTGAGCCGCGCCTGATGCGCATCGCGGTCGACGCGATGGGCGGTGACTTCGCCCCGCGCGAGGTCGTACGCGGCGCCGTGGATTACGCGGCCGCGAACGCCGACGAGGTGATCATCGTCGGCGATATCTCGAAGATCGAGGCCGAGCTGGCCGCCTACGGGCGCGGCCGTCCGGCCAGCGTCAGCTTCGTGGACGCCCCCGAGGTGGTGGGGATGGGGGAGTCACCCGCGGCCGCGCTGCGGGTCAAGCGGCGCGCCTCGATTCGGGTGGCGACCGACCTCGTCAGGGACGGGGCCGCCGATGCGGTGGTCTCGGCGGGATCCACGGGCGCCACCATGGCGGCCGCCGTGTTCCGACTCGGGCGGGTCGAGGGGATCGATCGACCGGCGCTTGGGGCGCACCTCGTGACCGCGACGGGCCCGATCATGCTGATCGACGTCGGCGCGAACGTGGATTCGGATGCGACGAACCTCGTCCACTTCGCGGTCATGGGCTCGATCTACGCGGAGCACGTCCTGAAGGTTGCGAACCCGCGGGTCGGCCTCCTGAACATCGGCGAGGAGCCGGAAAAGGGGAACGGCGTGGCGCGCGAGGCGAACGCGCGCATGATCGAGGCCGACCTCCATTTCGTTGGCAACGTCGAGGGCAATGACCTCACCGCCCACGTCGCCGACGTCGTCGTCTGCGACGGCTTCGTCGGGAACGTCGTGATCAAGTTCTTCGAGGGCCTCACCGGCTACATCTTCCGCTCGCTGCGCTCGGATCTGCAGCAGGGCCCGCTCGCACCTCTGGCGCTCCTCGCGTTGAAGCCCGGGTTCGACCGCCTCCGTCACCGGTTCGATTTCGAGCGCTACGGCGGGGCCCCGCTGCTCGGGGTGCGCGGCGTCTCGATCGTGACCCATGGACGCGCGAAGGCGAGGATGATCGAGCACGCGATGCGCGCCGCGTCGGACGCCGCGTCGGAGCGCGTTCCGGACCTCATCGCCGAATGGACCCGCGACCATCCGGCGCTTGCCCGCCGCGGCGTCCCGGAGGGGGTCGCCACGGGGACCGAGCCGCTCGCGCCACGCCCGCAGCCCGACGCATGAGCGGTCCGCCGCGAGTCAGGATACGGCCGCCACGCGGAGGTCCGGGCCTCTCGGCGCGCCGGCTGGCCATGCTCGCGCTATTCGAAGGTGAGTTCGGCCCGCGCCGCGCGCGCGCGGCGCTGGGGCGCATGGCGCTGGAACGCGGGGCGGACCCAGGGGTGGTGCGGCACGCGACGGCGATCGTGGAGGGCGTGCTCGTCCACCAGGAGGACCTCGACCTGCAGATCGCCCGCCTGGCGCCTGCAATCCCCGTCAGCGAGCTCGGTCGCGTGGAGCGGACGATCCTGCGGAGCGCAATATGGGAGGTGCTATACTCCGCCGCGACCCCGAGCGGGGAAGCGATTTCCGATGCCGTTTCCCTCGCCCGGATCTATGCCGGGGACGCTGCGCGGCGCCTCGTGAACGGGGTACTCGGCAGCGTCTCACGATCATCGGGTGGAGGAGCCTAATACGGTGACCGACGGAACCACGTTCGAACGCCTCAAGAAGATCATCGTCGAGCAGCTCGGCGTCGACGATGAGGAGGTCACGTCCGAGGCCTCGTTCGTCGAGGATCTCAACGCCGACTCGCTCGACCTGGTGGAGCTGATCATGAGCCTCGAAGAGGAGTTCGGCATGGAGATCTCGGACGAGGACGCCGAGAAGATCCAGAAGGTCTCAGACGCGGTCGAGTACATCGAGGAGCATCAGCAGTAGCGCGGGGCGGGTATGAAACCCCCGCCGCTCGATGAGCTGAGCGCGCGGCTCGGCATTGCCCTCGCCGACCCCGAGATCGTCCGGCAGGCGTTCGTCCACAGCTCCTATTTCAACGAGAACCCGACCGAGGTCCCCGGCCACAACGAGCGCCTCGAGTTCCTTGGCGACGCCGTCATCGGGCTGGCCGTCAGCCGCCTCCTCTACGAGCGCTTCCCGGATGAGGACGAAGGTTTCCTGACCGCGCGCCGCGCAGCACTCGTCAACCGTGACGCGCTGGCCACGATGGCCCTCCAGCTTGGCCTCGACGGCTACCTGCTGCTGGGCCGCGGTGAGGCCGACGCGGGCGGGGCGACGCGCCCGTCGCTGCTGGCAGCCACCTTCGAGGCGGTCGCCGGGGCCGTCTTCCTGTCGAGCGGCCTGGCCGCGACGATCGCCTGGCTTCGGCATCTCTTCGGCGAGCAGCTGTCGGGCCCTGGCGAGGATCCGCCTCTGAAGTCCGCGAAGAGCCGGTTGCAGGAATGGAGCCAGCGCGAGCTCCACGCCAAGCCACACTATGCGGTGATGCAGACCGAGGGACCACCGCACGAGCAGACGTTCACGGTGGCAGTCACGCTGGGGGGCCGTCGCGCGGCGATCGGGGTTGGATCGAGCCGCCAGCGCGCCGAGGAGGAAGCCGCTGAGGCGGCACTCGCCGACCTCCAACGAGGCGCAAGCCCGCCGGATTCGGCGCCGTGAGCCGGCTCCGCGAGCTGCGGCTGCACGGGTTCAAGACGTTCGCGGATGCGACGCGGTTCGTCTTCGAGCCGGGCGTGAATGCCGTCATTGGGCCAAACGGATCCGGGAAGAGCAACATGGCGGATGCGGTCCGCTGGGTGCTTGGGGAGCAGTCGAACCGAAGCCTGCGCACCCGTCGCGCGGATGACGTCATTTTCGCCGGCAGCCAGCACCGCAAGCCACTCGGCATGGCCGAGGCGGTCCTGACCCTGGAGAACGCCGACGGCTGGTTGCCGCTCGACTTCGCGGAGGTCACGATCGGGCGGCGTGCGTACCGGTCCGGCGAGAGCGAGTACCTCATCAACGGCACGCGGGCGCGCCTGCGCGATGTCGTTGAGTTGCTGGGTTCGGGACGGCTCGGTGCGAACGAGCTCGTGGTGGTTGGACAGGGCACGGTCGACGCGGCGCTGTCATTGCGACCCGAGGAGCGCCGGCAGCTCTTCGAGGAGGCGGCAGGGGTGAAGAACCTCCAGGTCCGCAAGAACGAGGCCCTGTCGCGGCTCGCCCGCGCGGGCGACAACCTGACCCGGGTTCGCGACCTGGTCGGCGAGTTGAAGCCGCAGGTTCGGCGGTTGGCGCTCCAGGCCCAGCATCAGCAGGAGCACGATGAGCTGGGCCGTCGCGCACACGCCCTGGTGGGGGAGACCCACCGCCGACGAGAGCAGAGCGGACGGGCGGCGCTGGGGGAGGCGCGGCGCACCGCGGCCGCCGCCGAGGCCCGGCTCGAGGAGCACCGGGCGTCCCAGGCGGCCGCGAGAGCCGCAATCGCCGAGGTGGAAGAGCGCTATTGGCGGGCCGATGCCCAGGCGCGGGCCGAGGTGCAGGCCCGTGAAACGACGCGCGAGGCCCTGATTCGCGCCGAGAGCCGTTTCGAGGCGCTGCAGGCGCGACTCGCAGACCTCAGCGAGGCGGTGACGGGTGCCGAGGATGAGCTGCGCCAGCTGAGTGCGGCACCCCCCGACGAGCCCGACGGGCCCGATGAGCTGAGGCCGATCCTGGAGAGCGCTGCGCAGGCGGAGGCGGAGTGGAGGTCGGCCAGTGACGCGCTCCGCGAGGCGGACGCCGCCAGCCTTGCGGCGGAGGAGGAGTTCGCCGGCCTGCGACGGGCCGCCAGCGACGACATTGCGAGGGAGGCTCGCGCAGGGGAGCTTCGGGCATCGCTGGACGCCCGCGTCGAGTCGGTCGACGCCGAGATCGAGACCGCTGCGCAAGAGCTGGAGGAGATCGAGGTCGCGCATCGCGCCGCGGCCTCAGCGCTGACGGGCGCCGAGCAGGCGTTGGCGACTGCCCGCCAGCAGAACGAAGCGGCGATGGCCGCGCTGGGAGCCGCGCAGCCGCTCGCTGCGGAGGCTCGACGGCGAGCGGCGGAGCTCGCCGAGCGAGTCGGAGCCATGCGGGGTGAGCTCGAGGCCCTGAACGAGCGCGCGGAACATGGCGGCCGGCTCGGCTCGCTGCTCGGCACGGCGGGCTGGGCCTCGCTGCTCGACGAGCTCGATGTCCCGGCGGAGGCCTGGCCGGTCATCGAGGCGGCGATAGGCGGCGACCTCGAACAGACGCTGCTCTGGCGGGATGATGAGCTGGCGGGTCGGCTCGCGGAAGCGCGCGGCGCCGCGCGGATGCTGGTCGCCGGTCCCCCCGCGGTCGGGGAGGCTGAGCGAACCGAGGCGCTCGGTGCGGTCGGCGCGTCGCAGACGCTGGCCGAATGGCTCGGGGCCCCGCGCGCTCCGCGTCTCTTCTGGCGCGTCGCGATGGCCCCGGACATCAACGCCCTGCTCCGAGGATGGCGTGACCTCCCGGTTGGCTGGATGGCGGTCACCGCGCACGGCGACGTCGCCGACGGCCGTGGGCTGCTCTCCGTCCGCGGTCGTGGGGAGGCGCCGCGCGTCGAGGCCGCGCGCCGACACGCCCGGCGCCGGGAGCTCGCCGAGTCGCTCTCGGAGGTGGAGGCTGCCCAGCAGGAGACGACCGCCGAGGCCGCCCGGCAGCACGCCGCGGTTGCCGACGCCGGGCGTGTCGCGGACGCAGCCCGCGCGGGCGTCGCGCGGGCGGAGCAAGACCAGGCCAGCGCCGCCGGCCGTGCAGCCGATGTGCGCGAGCGGCGGGATCGGATGGCCTCGCACCTGGCGGCCCTGCGCGGCACACGGGAGGAAGCTGCGCAACGGCGGGGTGAGGTGACCGGATCGACGACGCCCACGGAGCCGTCTCGCAAGAGTGCGCTCGAGGAGCTCGAGGGTCGCGCAGCTGAGGCCCGCACGGCGCGCGAAGAGGCCACGGCGCGGCGCGACAAGGCTCGTGATGCGTGGCTCTCCGCGCGCACGACCGCGGATGAGGCGGAGCAGCGAGTCACCGGCGGGCGTCAGCGCGCCTCCGTTCGAGCGGCGCGACGCGCCCAGCTCGAGGCCGAGCTGCCCGCTCGGCGCGCCACGTTCGCGAAGGCTGAAGCCGAGCTCGAGGCCGAGCGGGCGCGAGTCCTCGTGGCGCGGGAGGCGGACGAGGCCGCGACGGGGGCGAGAACGGATGCCGAGCTGGAGCGCGACCGGATACGGAGCGAGCTGCGCAACCTTGAGCAGGACGATGGAAACGTTGCCGTCCGGATGTCGACCCTCGAGCAGGCGGCGCAGCTCGCCGCCGTCGAGGTCTCCCGCCACGAGGAGGGGCTCGCCGCGCTGCAGCGCGAACGCGAGCTCGCGTTCGATTCGCTGCCGGAGCTCGGCGAGCCCGGGCCCGCGGGCGAGGAGCCGGCAACCGACCTCGCCGCGCTCGGGGATGAGGCGCTCGAACAGGAGCTGCGCAAGGTGCGGCGGACGCTTGGGCAGATCGGTTCGGTCAACCCGTTCGCGGTCGAGGAGCACCGCGAGCTCGCCGAGCGTCTCGAGGAGTTCACCGCGCAGGACGACGATTTGTCCGCCGCCATCCGGGGCACGGAGGAGCTCGTGGCGCGCCTGGATGGTGAGATCACCGACCAGTTCCACACCGCGTTCGTGGCGATCGGCGAACGCTTCGACGAGTTCTGTCGCCTCCTGTTCGCGGGTGGCTCGGCGTCCCTCAAGCTGGGGGACGCCGAAGACGGGGATGCGCCCGGCGGGATCGAGATCGTGGTGCGTCCACCCGGGAAGCGTCTCCAGCGGCTGGCCATGCTCTCCGGCGGGGAGCGCGCCCTCACCGGGGTGGCGCTCCTGTTCGCCATGCTCAGCGTGAACCCCGTCCCGTTCTGCATTCTCGACGAGGTCGACGCGGCGCTCGACGAGGCGAACATCGGCCGATTCGCGACGGCGCTCCGCCGCCTGGCCGAGCAGATCGACTTCGTCGTGATCACCCACAACCGCGCAACGATCGAGGTCGCCGATACGATCTACGGCGTCACGATGACCGATGACGCCGTGTCGCGGATCGTCTCCCTGCGTCTCGCGGACCTTCCCGACGAGATCACTGCACAGGTCCCGGCCTGATGATGGAGCGGCCCGGTCGCGGGCCGGTCGGGATGGGCCTTCGACCTCGTGCCGGGGGCCTCGGCACGCGACTTCGATCGATCCTGGGAATGGGCGCGTCCGTCTCGGAGGCGACCTGGGATGAGCTCGAGGAGGCGCTGATCGCCGCGGACGTGGGCGCCGAGATGGCGATGACCCTCGTCGACGGGGCGCGCGTCCAGGCGGGCGGCGGGCCGGCAGCAATCCGGGACGCCCTCGGGAACGAGATCTCGTCGAGGCTCTCCGCTGCCGGCGGGGCCGCCTGGGAGCCTGGCCCACCGCCGTCGATCGTCCTCGTGGTGGGGGTCAACGGGACCGGCAAGACGACGACGATCGCGAAGCTCGCGGCCCGACTGCGGAAACAGGGACGCTCGGTGATCCTCGCCGCCGCCGACACGTATCGGGCTGCCGCGATCGAGCAGCTTCGCCTGTGGGGCGAACGGCTTGACGTCCCGGTGGTCGCCCAACGAGCTGGCGCGGATCCGGGGGCGGTCGCGTTCGACGCGGTGGCCGCGGCAACGTCGCGCGGCACCGACGTTGTGCTCGTCGACACGGCCGGACGGCTCCACAACCGGGGCCAGCTCATGGCGGAGCTCGGAAAGATCAGACGGGTCATCGCCGGGCGGCTGGAGGGGCAGCCCCGTCACGTCCTCCTGGTGCTCGACGCGACGACCGGCCAGAACGGGATCGCGCAGGCGGAGGCGTTCAGTCGCGAGGTCGGGGTCACCGGCATCGTCCTCACCAAGCTGGACGGGACGGCGAAGGGCGGCGTGGCGGTCTCGGTCGTCGCGCGCCTGGGTGTGCCGATCGTCTTCGTCGGGTTCGGGGAGGAGCTCGACGGCCTGGCGCCCTTCGATGCCGACGCCTACGTGGAGTGGCTGCTGACGCCCGGGTGAGGCTGCCAGGCCCGGGCTCGGGTCGCGTTGCCGTCCGTGGCACCGACGCCTAGAATGTGCAGCCGCGTTGCGCGCCCCGACTGGCGCGCCTGATCGCCTTCCCCGTATCGGTCTAACAGCCTTGTTCGAATCTCTCTCGTCGCGCCTGCAGGGCGTCGCCGGCCGCCTCCGTGGCAAGGCGAAGATCACCGACGCCGACCTCGAAGCTGCCCTCCGCGAGATTCGTCTCGCGCTGCTCGAGGCGGACGTGAACTTCCGCGTCGTCAAGGACTTCGTCGCGCGCGTGCAGGCGCGCGCCGCTGGCGCCGACCTGCTCCACGGGCTGAATCCGGGTCAGCAGGTCGTGAAGATCGTCCACGACGAGCTGGTTGCGGTGCTCGGCGGTGAGCGCCACGTCCTCCACCTCGAGGGGCGACCCTCGGTCATCATGCTGGTGGGCCTCCAGGGGTCGGGCAAGACGACGACCGCCGCGAAGCTGGCGGTGCGCCTGCGCAAGGAGGGGAGGAAGCCGCTCCTCGTGGCCGCAGACGTCTATCGGCCCGCCGCCGTGGACCAGCTCGTGCAGCTCGGGGACCAGATCGGGATCGAGGTCCACAGTCGCTCGGTGAGGACGCCCGCGCTGGAGGTCGCACGCTCCGGGCTCGAGCAGGCGCAGAAGCGTGGCCACGACGTCGTCCTGCTCGACACGGCGGGGCGCCTCCACGTGGACGAGGCGATGATGGACGAGCTGGTGCGGATGGTGGGCACCGTCACGCCGGCCGAGACGCTGCTCGTCGTCGACGCGATGACCGGCCAGGAGGCGGTCCGCGTGGCCGAGTCGTTCCACGAGAGGCTGCCGGTCACCGGGCTCGTCCTGACGAAGATGGATGGCGATGCGCGCGGCGGGGCGGCGCTCTCGATTCGCAGCGTGACCGGCCTGCCGATCAGCTTCCTGGGAACCGGTGAGCGAACGGACGGCCTGGAGCCATTCCACCCGGACCGCCTCGCGCAGCGCATCCTCGGCATGGGAGACGTGCTCTCCCTCGTGGAGCGCGTCCAGGAGACGGTCGACCGCGACGAGGCGGAACGCGTCGCGCAGCGGATGATGGAGTCGCGTTTCACGCTCGAGGATTTCCGCAGCCAGCTCGGCCAGGTGCAGAAGATGGGCCCGCTCGGCCAGCTGGTGCAGATGATCCCGGGGGCGGGTCAGCTGGCCGGCGCCGCGCAGCAGGCCGTCGACGAGGGACAGCTGAAGCGAATCGAGGCGATCATCGACTCGATGACCCCGGAGGAGCGACGCCGGCCGGAGCTGATCAAGGCGAGCCGCCGACGCCGGATTGCGGCCGGCAGTGGGACGACGACCGCCGACGTCAACCGGCTCCTGAAGCAGTTCGTCGAGATGCAGCGACTCATGAAGCAGCTCACCTCCGGCCGTCTCCCGAACCTCGGCGGTGGGCTGCGCGGCATGCTCGGCCGCGGGGGCTGAATGCAGCGCCTGGTCATTGCGCTGACCACGCTGCTGACCCTGGCCGGGACGGTGGTGGTCGGTGGGTATCTCCTCGTGTTCGCGGCCTCCCCCGACCGGGCCGCGCGAGCGGTGCCCGATGACGCCGCCCTCTACGCGACCGTCTATCTGCAGCCGTCGACCGGCCAGCGCCTGAACCTCGGTGAGGTCCTCTCGAAGGTGCCGGGCTTCGCCGACACTGCGAACCTCGACGAGAAGCTGCACGAGATCGCGCAGCGGCTGCTCGGCCAGGTCGGCGTGGACTACGAGGCGAACGTGCGGCCCTGGCTCGGCGGTCAGCTCGCGGTGGCGGTCACGCTGCAGGATGGCGGGCAGGCGCCCGATTCAGGGATCCTGCTGGTCGCGGTGAAGGACCTCGTCTCCGCGCGTGAAGCGCTCGATCGCATGCTCGGGGACGGCGTCACGAATCGATCTCAATACCACGGGGTCGAGGTCATCGAGGCCGATGGAGCCGCCTACGCGTTCCTCGACGACCTCCTGGTGATCGGGAGCAGCCCGGCCGCGGCCGAAGCCGCCCTCGATGCCGATGCCGGGCGTCGGCCGTCCCTCGCTGCCGATTCGTCCTTCCGCGCGGCGATGCGTCGGCTCCCCGAGGATCACCTGGCGGCGGCCTATCTCGACCTGCGACGGGCAGGGACGATCGGCGCCGCCCTGAACGGATACAGCACGCTGGGGCTGGCGGTCGTCGTGGAGCCGAATGCGCTGCGTGCAACGGGGACCGCACCGTTCGATGCAGGGAGCGCGACGGAGCTGAGCCGTCAGCAGTTCGCCCTCTCGAGCGAGCCATCGAGCCTCACGGACTGGATGCCCGCCGATACCGAGGCCGAGGTCGTCCTCTACGGGCTGGCTCAATCGATCGGAGCGCTCGAGCAGCAGGTTGGAACGAACCCGGACTTCTCCGGCGCGTCGACCGCGATCACCCAGCTGCGTGCCCTCGCGGCGCTGGGGTTGGGCATCGACCTCGACACCGACGTGCTGCCGCTCGTCGATCGCGAGGCCGCGGCGGCGGCCCGCGGGCTCGGCACGGACCGGGCCGGTGCGATCCTCCTGCTGCGACCGAGTGACCCCGATGCCGCCGCCGCGGCATTGTCGCGGATGCGCGACGCGGTCACCGCGCACGGGGCATCGGCTTCGACCCGCGAGATGGCCGGCGTCGCGATCACGACCGTGGACGTGCCCGACCTGGGCGCGCTCTCGTACGCGATGCAGGATGGCGTCGTCGTGATCGGCACGACCCCCGACGACGTGGGGGCCGCGCTCGACGCTCACGCGAGCGGCGATTCGCTGGCATCGACGGACGGATATCAGCGGGCCTGGGCGCTGACCGGCGAGCGTGGAGGCACGGAGCTCTACGTCGACGCTGCCCCGCTCGCGACCTTGCTCGCCGAGACGATCCAGCTTCCGGCCGATGAACGCGATATCCTGCTCCAGGTCGCGAGCGTGGCGCTCACCGCGCCGGCCCATGACGAGTCGACAGAGATCCACATGGTCCTGACGGTGCGCTGAGCCCCGCGGGATGCAGCAAGCACGAAGCAGAGGTACGACAGACTCTTGGCAGTACGAATCCGATTGACGCGCGTGGGCGCGACGAAGCGGCCCAGCTACCGCGTGGTCGCCATCGACGGGCGTCGTTCGCGCGATGGGCGAGCGCTCGAGATCCTGGGCTTCTACGACCCGCTCACCGACCCCGCCACCGTCCAGCTCGATGCCGAGAAGCTGAACGCCTGGCTGCAGAAGGGGGCAAGGCCGTCCGAGACGGTGGAGAAGCTGATGCGGCAGGCCGGCGTCGGAGCGCCGCCCGAGAGCCCCAAGCCGGTGAAGCGGACGCGGGCATCGGCCACCAGGGCCAAGGCCAAGGCCGACGCGTGAAGGAGTTCCTCGAGTACGTCGCGCGCTCGCTCGTCGACAATCCGGACGCGGTCGTGGTGGAGGTCGAGGAGGACGGCGATGGCGTCACCCTGTTCCTGACCGTCGACGAGTCCGACATGGGCCGCGTCATTGGACGCGACGGACGGATCGCGAACGCCATCCGCGCCCTTCTGCGGGTCATGGGATCGCGCCAGGGTCGGCACATCGAGCTGGAGATCGTCGACAACGAGTGATCGGCTGGCGGTCGCCCGCATCACCGGGGCCAAGGGGCTGCGCGGCGCGCTTCGCGTCGTACCGCTGACCGACTGGCCTGAGCGGCTGGCGGTCGGTTCCAGCCTCTTCATCGAGGATGAACCCGCGCCGCGGCTCGTCGAGGCGCTCGAGGCCGGCGGCCGAGTCCCGGTTATCGGCCTGTCGGGCGTCACGAACCGCGAGGAGGCGCAGCGGCTGCGCGGCCGCCACCTCGAAGTCGACGCGCGTGAGCTCCCCGCGGGAACCTACTTCTGGCACCAGATCGTGGGCCTGCGCGTCACCGATCCAGCCGGGGGGCCGCTCGGAACGGTGGCCGAGGTCTTCCGGGCCGGCGAGAACGAGGTGTACGCGGTCACTCGGGCGGACGGCGGCGAGCTGCTCATCCCCGCGCTGCGCTCCGTCGTGCGGTCGATCGATCTTGCCGAGGGGCTCATGGTCGTCGACTATGCGGCCGAGGAGGTGAGCTGAGCGTGTCGGATCCGGGCGGCCCGGCGCTGCACATCGAGGTCGTGACGCTCTTTCCCGAGCTGTTCACGGTGCCGCTTCAGACGTCGATCATCGGTCGAGCAGTCGAGCGCAACATCCTGCGCGTCGACGTTCACGACCTGCGACTGCATGGGATCGGCCGCCACCGGTCGGTCGACGACTATCCGTACGGCGGCGGCGCCGGCATGGTTCTCCGCCCCGAGCCGCTGGCGGCCGCCATCCGACCGCTCCGTGCTTCGGGCGCGCTGATCGTCCTGCTGGATCCGGCCGGAGAGCGGCTGAGCGACAGGATGGCTCGCGACCTGGCCCAGGCGCGCCACCTCGCGCTCATCTGCGGACGCTACGAGGGGATCGATGAGCGCGGGCGGCGTCTCGCCGACCGCGAGGTCAGCATCGGCGACTATGTGCTGACCGGCGGCGAGCTGCCCGCACTCGTCCTCATCGACGCGGTGGGACGGCTGCTCCCGGGCGTCATCGAAGCTGCGTCGCACGAGGACGATTCGTTTGCTGCCGGGATCCTCGAGCATCCGCAGTACACCCGCCCCGACGTTTTCGCGGGCGAGGCGGTGCCCGACGTGCTCCTGTCGGGGCACCACGGTGAGGTCGAACGCTGGCAGCGGCGCGAGGCGTTGCGGCGCACGCTCGAGCGCCGGCCTGATCTGCTCGAGTCGGCGCCACTGACCGATGCCGATCGGGAGTGGCTGAAGGAGCTGCGAGGCGGCGGCTAGCCGAGGATCGGCCGGTTGCCACGCCGCGCGGCCGCACGATATACTCGGCCCGCCGCGACCGCGTGTCGGTCGCGTTCTTCACGCCCGCGCCCGACGCGCCGGCAGCCGAACGGAAGCCATCGCGGCCAACCGCCGCGCCCACGAGGTCGCTCCCAGCCATGAACGTCATCACCGAGCTCGAGCGCGAGCAGCTGCGCAGCGACCTCCCGACGATCGAGTCCGGCGACACGGTCCGGGTGTCGGTGAAGGTCGTCGAGGGCAACCGGGAGCGCATCCAGGTTTTCGAGGGGACGGTGATGCGGATGCGTGGCGGCGGGCTGAACGAGCAGATCACCGTTCGCCGCATCGCAAGCGGCGTGGGCGTGGAGCGGACGTTCATGATCCACGCGCCGCGCGTCGACAAGATCGAGGTCGTGCGGCACGGCGTCGCGCGCCGGGCCCAGCTCTACTTTCTCCGCAAGCGGGTCGGCAAGTCCGCAACCCTGCGCGAGCGACGCTGACCGCCGCCTCCACCGGTCCCGACGTGGGATGATCCGGGTGGATGATCGAGCCGCATTTCCGATACGAATGGCGCCACTGGCGACAGGGGCGGCGGCTCGTCGTCGGCTGCGACGCGGTCGGGGTCGCCTGCCTGAGCGGCCCGGTGCTGGCCGCCGCGGTGGTGATGCCCCCCTACGGCCGAAGGATCCACGGCGTCCGTGACTCGAAGACCCTCTCCCGTGCCCAGCGCGAGCATCTGTATCCGCTGATCCGTGCCAAGGCCCTGCGCGTCGGGATCGGGGCGGCCAGCGTGGCCGAGATCGATCGGCTGAACATCTATCACGCCACGACGCTGGCCATGGAGCGCGCGATCCTGCGGATTCCCGATCGCGAGCATGTGCTCATCGACGGGCTGCGGATCCGTGGGTTCGAGGACCGGGTGGGCCGGTATACCGCCATCGTCGACGGTGACGCCCACAGCCACTCGATCGCGGCCGCCAGCGTCGTCGCCAAGGTCGTGCGCGACCGGCTCATGGATCGGCTCGCCGAGCGCTACCCGGGGTACGGTTGGGATCACAACGCCGGCTACTCGACGCGGGCGCACCGAATGGGGATCGACGCCCAGGGGCTGACGCCCTTCCACCGGCGCAGCTTTGCCCGCGTGCAGGCGGCGGCCTACGGGCAGCAGCTGTTGCTCCCGGTGCCGATCGAGGAGCCAGCCGGGACGGAGCCGGCCGAGAGCCCCCTGGCGAGCGTCGCAAACTCCGGCCGATAAGCCGGTCCGCATGGCGCGGTAAGGGCCGTGCGATAGCGTGGTCACCGATGGCTGATCCTCGACACCTCCTTGGCCTCAGGGCCGAGGCTGCGGTGGCGCGCTGGCTCGAGGCTTGCGGCTGGCGGGTGCTGGCGACCCGATGGAGCGCGCGCAGCGGAGAGGTGGACCTTGTCTGCCAGGACCCGATGCGTACCCTGGTGGCGGTCGAGGTGAAGCTTCGCCGGACCGGGCGAGCGGGAACGGGTGCCCAGGGCCTGACATACCGGCAGCTGCAGCGCCTGCGCTCGTCACTGGGCCTCTTCGCCAGCCTGCACGGCGTGCGTGCCACGAACCGACGGATCGACCTCGTCGAGGTGACGCCGGCAGACGCCGAGCACTGGAGCGTACGGCGGACGCCGGGGGTCGACGCCTGGTGACGGCTCAGCCCCGGAGTCGCGCCTCGAGCGCCAGGATCGCGTTGACGTACGGCCACGACGCGGCGTACACGCCGTGGCGGTCGACACTGGTCATGCCCTGGTAGTACGCCGCCAGCGCGAGGCTCCGGTTTCCGCGGTAGCGGTCGAGGTAGAACCCGAGCAGCGCGATTCCGGCACGGACGTTGTCGCCGGTGGACCTGATGTCGAGGCGCTCGTGAAGGATGTCATCGGCAATCCACTGGCCGGTCGCCGGCAGCAGCTGCATGACGCCGATCGCTCCCGCGGAGGAGACGAGGTTCGTCTGCCAGCCCGATTCCTGCCAGGCGAGGGCCATCGCCAGTGAGGGGGCTACCCCGAGGCGAGTCGCATCGGCGACGATCAGGCGTCGCACGGATTCGTGTCGCGCCGCGGCGTCCGCGATGGACGCTGGCAGGGACGTCAACGGCGTGGCCGAATCCTCCGGCGAGGCGCCCGCCGGGACCGTGAGCACGGCGCCGGCCTGGATGTACGCCGGGTCCGCGATCCCGTTCAGGCGGGCGAGCTCCGCCACCGAGGTGCCGTACTCGGCCGCGATGTCGGAGAGCGTCTCGCCGGGCTTCACGCGGTGCCTCGTCGAGCTTGCGCGAGGCGCCGCCGCCGGAGGAGCCGCCCCGGATGCCGGAACCGTGAGCACGGCGCCGGCCTGGATGTACGCCGGGTCCGCGATCCCGTTCAGGCGGGTGAGCTCCGCCACCGAGGTGCCGTACTGCAGCGCGATGTCGGAGAGCGTCTCGCCGGCGCGGACGCGATGCGTAGCGGCACCCTTCTCCTTCGTGGCCGGCGCGCTCGTCGTCGTGGCCGGCTCGAGGCGGAGGCGCTGGCCGACATCGATGTGGTCTGGGTTCGAGAGCCCGTTGACCGCGACCAGCACCTCGACGGGCACGCCGACTCGGACCGCGATACCGCTCAGGGTATCCCCGGGCTGGACGACGATGACGCGGTCCTCGGCAGCAACCGGGGCCAGGGCGCCGACGGCGGTGACTCCCACCACGGAGACGGCGGCGCAGAGGAGCAGCGCGGCCGATCGAGTACGCATGGGCGGATGCTAGGTTGGGGTCCGGTGGGGTCAAGGTACGAGCGGTGGGGGAGGGGGTACTTCGGTACTGTTGAGTGGGGCGCCGAGGTCCGATGGCGATTCGGAGCCGGGCGGGCGGCGCATGCTATACTGCCGGCCGGCTCATTCGAGCCGAGATCCCATCACACACGCCCGCGGATCCGCGGCCCGCGGTGCCCGCCGAAGGTGCAACACCATCGGTCGGGTGGGCCCGGAGTCGAAGTGGGCGGAGGTAACGAACCGGAGGTACGAACGTGGCTGCCACCACGATGAAGCAGCTCCTCGAGGCGGGTGTCCATTTTGGCCACCAGACCCGCCGCTGGAACCCGAAGATGCGCCAGTACATCTTCACCGAGCGCAACGGGATCCACATCATCGATCTGGCGCAGACGGTGACACGGCTGGACGCCGCCCTCGCCTTCCTGCAGGAGACCGTGCGCCACGGGGACAGCGTCCTCTTCGTGGGAACGAAGAAGCAGGCGCAGGAGAGCATCGCCGCGGAGGCCGAGCGTTCGGGCCAGCACTACGTGACCAATCGCTGGCTGGGCGGCATGCTCACGAACTACACGACGATCAAGCGCCGCATTCAGCGCCTCGAGGCGCTCGAGGCGCGGCGGGATTCGGGTGAGTTCGAACGGCTGACGAAGAAGGAGGCCACCAAGCTCTCCGAGGAGATCGTGAAGCTGAACGCCGCGCTCGGCGGCATCCGCAAGATGCGCCGCCTGCCGGGCGCCCTGTTCATCGTGGATCCCCACCGGGAATCGATCGCGGTCGCGGAGGCGCGGCGTCTCGAGATCCCCATCGTGGCGATGACCGACACGAACTGCGATCCGGACCTCATCGACTGGGTGATCCCCGCGAACGATGACGCGATCCGCTCGGTGAAGCTGATCTGTGCGCTCGTTGCCGACGCGGTGCTCGCCGCGCAGGAGCAGCGGCAGGCCCAGCTCGACGAGGAGTTCGAGCAGGCCGAGGCGCTGCCCCCGGTGGACGAGGCGAGCCTCACCTCGGACACGGATTACACCGCTGCGCTGGCTGCCGGCGAGGCGCTCGTCTTCGAGCCGGAGCCCGAGGAGGACGAGGAGGAGGAGCGGCGTGCCCGCGCCCGGCGTGCCGCCGACGCCCCCGACAGCGAGGAAGAGCGCGAGGACGAGGACGAGCAGAGCGAACGCTCTTCAGCGAAGAGGGCGAGGAACCGATGACCCAGGCGACGACGATCACCGCTGACGAGGTCAAGCGACTCCGGGAGCAGACCGGCGCCGGGATGATGGACTGCAAGCGGGCCCTCGTCGAAAGTGGGGGCGACGTCGATCAGGCGGTCGCCTGGCTGCGCGAGCACGGCCTCTCGACGGCGGCGAAGAAGGCCGGACGCGAGGCGCGCGAAGGGGTGGTCGCCAGCTACATCCACCACGGCTCGCGGCTCGGGGCGCTGATCGAGGTCAACTGCGAGACGGATTTCGTGGCACGCACTCCCGACTTCACCGAGCTCGCCCGCGAGCTGGCCATGCAGGTCGCCGGGCTGAGCCCGCAGTACGTGTCGCGAGAGGATGTGCCCGCGGACGTCCTGGAGGCCAGGCGCCAGGCCCTCGCCGATGAGGCGGCGCAGGAGCAGCACCCGGCGGATCGCATTGGGGCCATTGTCGAGGGAAGGCTGAACAAGTGGCTCGAGAGCGTCTGCCTGCTCGAGCTCCCGTACCGCGACACCGACAAGCGGGTCAGCGACCTGATCACCGAGAAGATCGTCCTGCTCGGCGAGAACATCAAGGTCGCGCGCTTCGCCCGCATGGCGGTCGGGGACATGCCCGACGAGGAGAGCCCGGCGTGAGCAACGCGGCCGCCACCGATGGGCGCTACCGACGGGTGCTGCTGAAGCTCTCGGGCGAGGCGCTCATGGGTGAGCGGTCGTACGGGATCGACCCCGAGGTCGTGCGGAGCATCGCCAGTCAGATCCAGGACTCCCGCGCCGGGGGCGTCGAGGTCTGCGTGGTCGTCGGCGGTGGCAACATCTTCCGCGGGCTGTCGGCGGCCGCGAGCGGCATGGACCGCGCCACCGGCGACTATGTCGGGATGCTGGCCACGGTGATGAACGGGCTCGCCCTGCAGGATGCCCTCGAGCAGGCGGATTGCCCGACCCGGGTCATGAGCGCGATCGCCATCAACGAGGTGTGCGAGCCCTACATTCGGCGACGCGCCGTCCGTCACCTGGAGAAGGGGCGCGTGGTGATCATGGTGGCCGGGACCGGCAATCCGTACTTCACGACGGATACCGCCGCCACCCTTCGAGCGGTCGAGGTCGGCGCCGAAGTGATCCTGAAGGCCACCCGCGTGGACGGGGTGTACGATGCCGACCCGGAGACCCATCCGGGCGCAACCCGCTACGCGCGGATCGGCTATACGGATCTCCTGTCGAGCCGCCTGGGTGCCCTGGATGCCACGGCCGTGAGCCTGGCGATGGACAACGAGATGCCGATCGTCGTGTTCGACATGACGCAGCCGGGCAACATCGTGCGCGCCGTGCGCGGAGAGTCGATCGGGACATGGATCGGCGGGGAGGTGACCGATGGCGCATGAGGCACTGACCGACATCGAGCCCAAGATGCAGCGCGGGATCGAGGCCATGGAGCGTGATTTCGCCGGCATCCGAACCGGGCGCGCCTCAACCGCGCTCGTCGAGCGAATCGCGGTCGACTACTACGGGACTCCCACGCCGCTGAACCAGATCGCCGGCATCAGCACGCCCGACGCCCACCTCATCGTCATTCAGCCGTGGGATCGGTCCGTCCTGTCGTCCATCGAGAAGGCGATCACGCGATCCGACATCGGCCTGGTGCCGAACGTCGACGGGACCGTGGTGCGGCTCAACGTGCCGCCGCTCACCGAGGAGCGACGCCACGAGATGGTGAAGCAGGTTCGCCGGCGCGCCGAGGAGGCGCGGGTCGAGATCCGCAATCATCGACGCGATGCGGCCGATGCCCTGAAAGGGGCGCTCCGTGAGGGGGACCTGTCCGAGGACGAGGAGCGCCGCGAGCTGGATTCCCTCCAACGCTTGACCGACGGCTTCATCGAGGCGATCGATGGTCGGGCCGAGCGCAAGGAGGCCGAGGTCATGGAGGTCTGACGCTGCCCGGCCCAGCGCGCCCGCGGCACGTGGCGATCATCGCCGACGGCAACCGTCGCTGGGCGCGGGAGCACGGGCTGCCGGTGATCGCCGGGCACGTCCAGGGCGTCGAGGCAATTCGACCCGTTGTCCGACGCGCGCGCGACCGCGGCGTGGGGACCCTCTCGGTCTATACCTTCTCGACCGAGAACTGGAGCAGGCCCGACGACGAGGTCGCGGGCCTCTTCGGCCTCATCGACGGCGCGGTTCGGCAGTACACCGACGAGCTCATCGCCGAGGGGGTTCGGGTGAACGTCATCGGCCGCCTCCACGAGGCGCCCACGGACGTCCAGCGCTCGATCCGCGCCGCCGAGGAGCGGACGCGAGCCGGGACGGCGCTGACCCTGAATGTGTGCTTCAACTACTCGGGGCGCGCGGAGCTGGTGGACGCGGTACGCGCCCTCGTCGCGGCGGGGATCACCGCGGAGGATCTCGACGAGGCGCGCATTGCCGAGCACCTGTACACCGTCGGCCAGCCGGACGTCGACCTCCTGATCCGCACCGGCGGGGATCAGCGGACGAGCAACTTCCTCATCTGGCAGGCGGTCTACGCCGAGCTCGTCTTCTGTGCGAAGTACTGGCCCGATTTCACCCCGGACGATTTCGACAGCGCGCTCGACGACTATGCTCGCCGTGAGCGCCGCTTCGGGGCCTGAGGCGTGCTCGCAACCCGACTCCTGACCGCCGCGATCCTAGGCCCGGTGGTCGTGGCGGCGGCGATCGTCGGCGATCCGTGGCTGTCACTCCTGCTGGGGCTCGTCATCGTCCTCGCGATGTTCGAGCTGGTCGGCCTCCTCGACGCCGCGGGGTTCGCGCCGCCGGTCGTCGCGGCGCTGGTCGCGGGATTCTGCATTGGGGCGGCCGGACTTCTGGGTGCGAATGCGTCGGCATTCGGTGGGCCGCTCGGCGATTTCATGCGTGCGACGGCAACGCCTGGTGCCGTGGTCCTTGCGCTGGTCGGCGGCATGTTGTTCCTGGCGGCCGCCAGCTTCGCGCGCGACAACCCGCGCGACGGGTTCCTCAGCTGGGCGACGAGTGCGTTCGGCGTTGCGTACGTGGGGCTCCTGGTGCCGATGATCGCGGTCGTTGCTCACCTCGGTCCGGCCGATGGGTCGCCCGCGACCGAGGTCGGCGGCCTCGGGATCCGTGCCGGTGCGGCCTGGACGCTGACCCTGATCGCCCTCGTGTGGGGCTACGACACGGGGGCGTACCTCACCGGCCGCTGGCTGGGACGTCATCACCTCATCGAGCGGATCAGTCCGTCGAAGACCGTGGAGGGCCTGGCCGGTGGCCTCGTTCTCGCGACGGCCGCCGCTGGGCTCGGTACCTGGCTCGTCGGGCTCGATGCGTGGCACGCGCTCGTCCTGGGACCGGTCGTCGGCCTTGCGGCCCAGGCCGGTGACCTCGCCGAGTCGCTGCTCAAGCGGGCCGGAGGGCGCAAGGAATCCGGGTCCCTGATCCCCGGGCACGGCGGGATCCTCGATCGGGTGGACTCCTTCCTCTTCGCCGCCCCGGTGCTCCTCGGCTACGCACTGCTCTTCGGCGGCGCCGCGGTGTGACCGGCATCGCCCTGCTGGGCTCCACCGGCTCGATCGGCCGCCAGACACTCGAGGTGGTATCGGCACATCGAGACCGCTTCAACGTCGTCGGCCTGGCCGCTGGTCACCCCACCGACGAGTTCATGCGGCAGCTCGGCGAGTGGCCATTGGCGAGGGCCTGGTGTCCCCTCGAACGCCCCGCCGGCCTCGCGTCCGGCCGTTGGGCGGGGGGTGGCCTGGAGGAGCTCGCGACGGGTCCGTCCGCCGACATCGTGGTCGTCGCCACCACGGGCATGACTGCGCTGCCGGCCGTGCTGGCAGCGCTTCGCGCCCGGCGCCGGGTGGCGCTCGCGAACAAGGAGACGCTCGTCACCGGGGGGCACCTCGTCGCATCCGCGCTCGACGCTGCCGGGGGCGATCCGCTCGAGATCCTGCGGCCGATCGACTCCGAGCACTCGGCGATCTGGCAGTGCCTGGCCGGCGAGCCGCGCGACGCCGTCGCGCGCCTGGTGCTGACCGCCAGCGGGGGACCGTTCCGTGACCGACCGCGCGCATCGCTCGCGGAGGTGACGCCCGACGAGGCCCTCGCCCATCCGACGTGGCGGATGGGTCCGAAGATCACGGTCGACTCGGCGACCCTCGTGAACAAGGCGTTCGAGGCGATCGAGGCCAGATGGCTGTACCGGCTTCCCTACAGTAGGATTGCTGCCGTGGTCCATCCCCAGAGCGTGGTGCACTCGCTCGTCGAGTTCGCGGACGGCTCGTACAAGGCCCAGCTGGGTCTGCCGGACATGCGCCTGCCGATCCAGTATGCGCTGACGTACCCCGATCGCATCCCCTCGCCGGCGGAACGCTCCGACCCCGTCGCCTGGGGGGCGCTGACCTTCGCGGAGCTCGATGTCGAGCAGTACCCGGCGTATGCCGCCGTGCGCAGTGCGGCCGATGCCGGCGGCAACCGGGGCACGATCCTCAACGCGGCGGATGAAGTCGCGGTCGCCGCCTTCCTGGCGGGCACGTTGCGGTTCCCCGCCATCGCGGAGATGATCGCTGGCGCCGTCGAGCGCTGGGGGAGCGCGACCGAGCCGGAGCTCGAGGAGATCGGGTCCCTGGACGCGGAAGTCCGCGCGGAGCTGAGCGCGTCGCTGGGTATCGGAGGCAGCGCCTGATGAGCGTGCTAGGGACGATCGCCGCCTTCCTGGCCGTGCTCGTCATCCTGGTGCTCGTCCACGAGTTGGGCCATTTCATCGCGGCCAAGCGCGCCGGGATCACGGTCCAGGAGTTCGGTGTCGGCTTCCCGCCGCGCATCGCCTCGGTGATGTGGCACGGGACACGGTACTCACTGAACCTCATCCCGCTCGGCGGCTTCGTGAGAATGCTCGGCGAGGATGGCGACCAGGAGGCGGACAAGCTGCGCGCCCGCGGCCTCTCCGAAGGGGCCGTGGACGCGGCGATGGCCGGAGCGTTCAACCGGAGGCCGATCTGGGTGCGAGTCGCGGTCCTGCTGGCGGGGGTGGTCATGAACTTCCTGCTGGCCGGGGCCGTCTTCGCGCTCGCCGTCTCGATGCCGGTGCCGGAGGGCCATGGGCCGCTGGTCGTGACCTCGATCCAGGCGGACAGCCCTGCCGCGCAGGCGGACCTCCGGGCGGGCGACGTCATCATCGCGGCCGATGGCAAGACGTTCGAGGTGTCCGCCGACCTGACGGCGTACGTGCGCTCGCGGGCCGGAAAGCCCGTGACGCTTGGCGTCCAGCGCGCCGGCGAGGCGCTGACGATCGTCGTCACGCCGCGTGAGCTGACCACCGCCCAGGTCGCACAGGGATTGGGAGCGGTCGGGTTCACCTACACGCCGGAGCGCATCATCGATACCCCATCGACCGTCAGCGGCCCGCTCGATGCGGTGGCGACCGGATTCGGCGAAGCGGGCAGCCTCGCGTATCAGATTCCCGGCGGACTGGCCGATGCGGTGGGAAGCCTCCTCGGGCTCTCATCGGCGGCTCCGGCGGCAATGGGCCCGATCGGCATCGCTGAGGAGACGGGCCGCGTCCTCCAGGCGCCGCTCGCCAGCCAGCTCATCTTCATCGGCATCCTGTCGATCAACCTCGCGGTGCTCAACGTCCTGCCGTTCCCGCCGCTCGACGGCGGGCGGATCCTCGTCGTGGTCATAGAGGGGCTTCGGCGCCGGAGGCTCCCGGCCGAGCGCGAGGCGCTCATCTACCTGACCGGGTTCATGGTCCTCATCTTCCTCGTCATTCTCATCTCGATCCAGGACGTCCAGCGCCTCATCGAGGGCTGATCAGGGCCCTGCGCCGACGCGCAGCGGATGCGCGCTACGCCGACCCGCCCGGCGGGGCACCGCGCTCGGCGTCGCCCGAATCGTCGACCGCGAAGACGCGGACGAGGCCGAGCAGCCCCCACCGGGCGCTCTCCGCGCGCAGGGCGGCCTCGGCCCGGGCCAGCCGCCGCCGGCGCACCATCTCGCAGTACTCAATGGTGCCGGCCATGAGCGCGACCAGGCTGAGGAGCTCGGCCACCAGCCGTGGGTCTGCCTGCATGGAATGATCGTCCCGCCCCCGTTCTGGCGGGGCAAGGTTACGATGGTCCCGGGGCCTGCCGACCGGGCGGCGGA
>CAWINH010000002.1:0-682090 GCA_963837425.1 uncultured Chloroflexia bacterium | reverse complement strand
AGAGGTTGATGCACTCGTCGCAGATGTAGACGCCCTGGCCCGCAATGAGCTTGCGGACCTGCTCCTGGCTCTTCCCGCAGAAGGAGCAGCGATACGGCACCTTGGTCTTGCTGGTCATGCGCCCGGCGAGGATAGCACGGGCGAACCACTCCACCGCCATGGATCGATGGTCCGCCCGACTAGGATGAGCCGATGCCGGCCGATGCGCGGATTGCCGTCCTCGAGACCCCGATCGGCCGGCTCTGGCTCGAGGCGACGTCAGTCGGGTTGCGGCTCGATCACCCGCGCCGAGCATCCCGACCTGGCTGGCCGGCTCGACCCCGATGCGCTGGCCGAGCCGCTCGAGCAGCTCGACGAGTACTTCAGCGGCCGGCGCCGGGCCTTCCGCCTGGCGCTCGACCTATCCGGCCGCACCGCGTTCGACACGGCCGTGTGGCACGCGGCGATCGCGATTCCCTATGGGCGGACGACGAGCTATCGCGACCTGGCGGCGATCGTCGGGAGCCCGCGAGCGGCGCGGGCGGTGGGTGGCGCGATGTCCCGCTGTCCCCTCACTCCGGTGGTGCCGTGCCATCGGGTCATCCACGCCGACGGGTCGATCGGCGGCTGGGGATCGGATACCTCGGTCAAACGCTGGTACCTGCGGCACGAGGGCGCGGGCGCGTCTCGGATGACGAGCGCTACTTCTTCTTCGCGGAGTCGTCGCCCTGCTGCTCGGTCTGCACCTCGGCCTGCCGGCCGGCGGACGGAACCGATCCCCCCGCCGCCTGTGCCATGCTGATCAACGACTCGTGGTCGCCGACGAACACGTCGTCGATGAGGCCGTAGGCCTTGGCCTCCTCGGCGCTCATGAAGTAGTCGCGGTCCGAGTCCTTGCGGACCTTCTCCGCCGACTGGCCGGTGTGCTCGGCGAGGATCTTCATGAGCCGCTCGGTGAGGTTCATGACCTCCCGGACCTGGATCTCCACGTCCGGCGTGTTGCCGCGGAACCCCGCCGATCCCTGGTGGATCATGATCCGGCTGTTCGGCAGCGCGAAACGCTTGCCGCGCGCGCCGGCCGCCAGCAGCACGGATCCCATGCTGGCCGCCTGGCCGATGCAGATCGTGCTGACCGGCGCCTTGAGGTACTGCATCGTGTCGTAGATCGCGAGGCCGCTGGTGACCACCCCGCCGGGCGAGTTGATGTAGAGGCTGATGTCCTTCTCCTGGTCCTCGCTCTCGAGGTAGAGGAGCTGGGCGATGACCAGGTTCGCGACGTGGTCCTCGATCGGGTCGCCGAGGAAGATGATCCGCTCCTTGAGGAGGCGGGAGTAGATGTCGAAGGCCCGCTCGCCGCGGGCGCTCGACTCGATGACCATCGGGACCAGCATCAGGCTTCCTCGGGCTCCTTCGTGGTTGTGGCGGCCGATCCTCGGTCCCGAGGGCGCGATCGATGAGCGCGTCGACCAGTTTACGGTTGCGAAGCGTCATGCGCAGGTAGCTGCGCCCTCGCCGCGAGCCGAGGTACTCGGCAAGCCGCGGCTCGTCCTCGTAGCGCGCGAGCTGGTCGGCGATCTCGGCGTCGATCTCGGCGTCGTCGGCGTCGATCCCCTCCTTCTCGGCGATCGCCGACAGGACGAGGAGCACCTTGACCCGCCGCGAGGCCGGCTCGCGCAGCTCGGCGGCCAGCTCCTCGGGCGTCTGCTTCGCCAGCTCGAGGTACTGCTCCATGCCGATGCGCTGGTGGGCGAGCCGGGTGCCCAGCTCGTCGCGCATGATCTCGATCTCGTTCGCGATCATCACCTCGGGCACGTCGACCGTCGCGTTCGCGGTCGCGAAGTCGATGATCCGGTCGCCGAAGGCATGGCGCGCCTCGCCGCGGCCCGCTGCTCGAGCGCTTCGCGGATCTCGGCGCGAAGCTCCTCGACGGTCTGCACCTCGGCGACGCTCCTGGCGAACTCGTCGTCCAGCTCGGGCAGGATCCGCTCGCGCAGGTCGAGCAGGGTCACCTCGAAGTGCGGCGCGCTTGCCGCGCAGCTCCTCGACCCGGTAGTCGTCGGGGAAGGTGACATCGAAGCCCTTCGTCTCGTCGATCGCGCATCCCGACGAGCTGCTCCTCCCAGCCGGGAACCATCCGCCCCTCGCCGATGACGAGCGGCAGCCGATCCGCCGAGCCGCCCTCGAACGGCTCACCGTCGATCGTGCCGGTGAACTTCACCGCGGCGACGTCGCCCTCCGCCGCGGCGCGCTCGTCGATCGGGCGCAGCGTGGCCTGCTCGCCGCGAAGCTCCTCGATCACCTGCGTCACCTGCTCATCGGTCACCTCGGGGTGCTCGAGCGTGAACGGGTAGTCGGTGTATGCGCCCAGCTCCACCTCGGGTCGGACGCTGACCGTGGCCGTGAATCGCACCGTGCTGCCCTCGGCCACGCCGCCGGGTCGATGTCGACGTCGGCTGGTCGATGGGGATGATGTCGGTCTGGTCCAGGGCAGCGTCGTAGCTCTCCCCCACCAGGTGGTCGATGGCCTCGGTGATGACCGAGTCGCGCCCCACGAAGCGGTCGATGACGTGGCGCGGCGCCTTGCCGGGGCGGAAGCCCGGGCACCTTCGTGCGCTCCGCGACGTGGCGGTACGCCGTCGCAAAGTGCCGGTCGACGTCGCCGCGCGGCACCTCGATCTCGAGGACCATCCTCGAGCCGGGTTCCGCTCTCGTCGAGACGGTGACCACGTCACCTCCTGTGTCTGCTGGTGGGCGAGGCGAGATTCGAACTCGCACGTCTTGCGACACCGGCTCCTAAAGCCGGCGCGTCTGCCGTTCCGCCACTCGCCCTTGCGGCAGTCCTGACAGAGAACGGCCGCAGCTCGAACTGCAGCCGGCGTGGTTCCCGCGCGGGCCGCTTCAATGCGCGCCTGCGCGAGCCAGGGTCGAGAATCCCGAGTACGCGCGGGCCCCCGGCCCCGACGTGCCGCCCCATTGGTGGGCGGCCGCGCAGGCGGACCGCTGACGAACCGCTCGACGGCCTGGCGGGCGATCGCCGCTGACAGCAGCGTCAGGCCGGACTCGACCGCCTTCCAGATCGCCCGCTCCGGGCCGGGCGTGCCCTCGGTGATCGCCTTCGCCAGCTGCCTGCGCGCCTTCTTGTTCTTCGTCGCGGCAAGCGCCAGGCGAGCAGCTCCTCGGCCAGAGCCTGCGGGCCCGGGCGGCACGCGGCCCCATGCCGCCGGCCATCGTGTCCACCCAGGCCTGCATCGACTTCGGCAGCGCGTCGTACGCCTGCTCGGCCGTGCTCGGCCGCAGCCGGCGACGCACCAGGCGGGCCACCCGCATCGGGCCACCCGCGACCAGGAATGCCGTCCCGGCCGCGACCCCCACGAAGACGACCGGGTTCTCCTTGAACTGCGCCCGAATGTCGAGCGCGTGACGGACCCGCGCCCGGAGCTCATCCACTCGGCGCTGGAGCTCCTCGCGCTGG
The DNA here is from genome assembly GCA_963837425.1 of uncultured Chloroflexia bacterium. Classification (GTDB taxonomy): domain Bacteria; phylum Chloroflexota; class Limnocylindria; order QHBO01; family QHBO01; genus CAWINH01. The sequence goes on along the minus strand of CAWINH010000002.1, from coordinate 678,639 downwards.
GCGTCGACCTCTAGCCGCGTCTCAGCAAGCGTTTCGCCCACGCGATGTCCTCCTTGACCGCTGCGATCGTTTCCTCCGGCGGGCCGATATGCACGTGAGCGATGCCGCGCACCACGGCCACCCCCGCCAGCGCCATCTCGACGAAGAGCACGAAGAGCGCGGCCATCCAGGCCGGCGAGAAGCCGAAATAGGCGGGCACCGCCAGCGCGACCGCCACCACGATGAAGCGCGAATGCCCCCAGCGGGTTGGCCATCACGCCACCCGCGCCCAGCAGCACGTACAGGACCACGACCGCGGTGAAGGTTGCCACGATGACGATCACCACCAGCAGGTCCGCGATCACCGCGAAGAGCGCCGCGGTGCCCAGCACCACCGCCACGTCCAGCGTGACCAGGACCAGGAAGCCCAGCGCCGCCGCGATCCCGAACAAGACGAGCGCCAGGCGGGTCTCCGCCAGCATCCCGCCGATCTCCTGGCGCGCACGGGTCAGCTCCAGCCGCGCGAGCTGCATGATCCCGCCGACCAGCTGCCGGGCAAGCCCGGGAATGCTCGCGCGTTCGCGACGCGGCTCGTCAGGGTCGGCCATCTCACCTCCGGGAAGAAGAACGCCGCGGCGTGGCGGCATCGTTCCCCGATTCTAGCAAGGCACCGCCCAGCCGCCGCAGCGGACCTCCGGCGCGACCCGGTATCCTGTCGCGCCTGATGGCAAAGCGACGAACGCAGCGGTGCAGCGCCGTCCCGAGCATCGGATGCGGCGATGGGCCGGCGTTTCGGCGAGCGCGCGTCGACATCGATTGGCGCCTGATCCTGATCGGCGGCGTGCTGCTGATCGGCGTCATCGTGCTCGTCATCCTGCTCCTCTTCGGGGGTGGCGGGGCAGCGACTCATCGGCACGCGCCAGGTCGACGACGGGAGGGAGCACGTGGCGGTCGGCGCCGAGGGCGGCCCCTACTCGTCGGTCCCGGCCACCTCCGGCACGCACTGGGTCACGCCCGGGCAGTGGGGCGTCTACACCGCCGCCAACCCGGCGATCGAGTACCAGATGGTCCACAACCTCGAGCACGGCGGGATCGTCATCTGGTACCAGCCCGGCCAGCTCGACGCGGCGGGCATCAGCGCACTCGAGAACTGGGTCCGGCAGCAGCAGCAGACCACCCGCTACAAGGCGATCGTCTCGCCCGTGGACCGGGCAGGACTTCGGCCATCCGATCGCGGTCACCGCCTGGGACTGGCTCCTCTACCTCGACAGCCGCCGACATCGGCTCCGTCCAGAAGTTCTTCGACCACCGCTACGGAAAGTCACCCGAACCGAACGGCGTCTGACCTGCAGCCCGGCCCGCTGCGGTTGACGCCCGCGGTGAGGGTCCGGCATCATCGTCGCGGGCGCCTAGCTCAACGGCAGAGCAAGTGACTCTTAATCACTAGGTTCAGGGTTCGAATCCCTGGGCGCTCACCATTGCAGCCACCCGACGACCGGGTCTCGCTGGCCCGGTCGTTGTCCTGAAGCGAGCAGGGGGTCCCTTGCCTCATGTCCCGATCGAGCGCCACCGGCTCGAGAATGGCCTGCGCGTCGTCCTCTCGCCGGACGAGACCGCACCCATCGTCGCCGTGAACCTCTGGTACGACGTCGGCAGCAAGCACGAGAAGCCGGGCCGCACCGGCTTCGCGCACCTGTTCGAGCACATGATGTTCCAGGGGTCGGAGCACGTGGCCAAGGGCGAGCACTTCGCGCTCGTGCAGGCCGCCGGCGGCACGCTGAACGCCACGACCTGGCTGGACCGCACGAACTACTTCGAGACGCTCCCCAGCCACGAGCTGGAGCTCGGCGCTCTGGCTCGAGGCGGACCGGCTCGCCAGCCTGCTGCCGGCGATGACCCAGGAGAAGCTGGACAACCAGCGCGAGGTCGTGAAGAACGAGCGGCGCTGGGCGGTCGACAACCAGCCCTACGGCACCTGGGACGAGCGGATCCAGGCCGCTCTCTTCCCCGAGGGCCACCCGTACCACCATCCCGACGATCGGCTCGATGGAGGACCTCGACGCGGCCGAGCCTCGAGGACGTTTCCAGCCTTCTTCGCCACCTACTACGCGCCGAACAACGCGGTGCTCACCGTTGCCGGCGACTTCGAGCCGGCCGCGGCGCTGGCGATGATCGAGCGGCACTTTGGCCCGATCCCCGCCAATCCGTCCCTGCCCCCGGCGCCGGACATGACGATCCAGCCGATCCTGGGCGGCGAGCTCCGCGAGTCCGTGCCCGACGCCTGCTCGCTGCCCCGCGTCTACCTCGCGTACCGCATGCCGGTCTTCGGGACCGATGCCTGGGACGACCTCTCGGTCGCGGCCGACCTCCTCGGCGTCGGTCGCGCCTCGCGCCTCTACCGGGTCCTCGTCCGCGAGCGGCAGCTGGCCCAGGACGTCACCGTCTTCCCCTTCCCGGTGGTGGGCGGCGCCTCGATGTTCACGATCTGGGCCACCGCCCGACCGGGGATCGACCCGGCGGACCTCGAGGCGGCCGTCCTGGCCGAGGTCGACCGCCTGAGCGCCGACGGACCGAGTGACGACGAGCTGGAGCGGGTTCGGAACCTCCACGCGGCGGCCGTCGAGTCGAGCCTCGAGCGGAGCTCGCGAGCGCGCCGATCGGCTCTCGATGTACGCGCTGCCTGTTCGACGAGCCGGAACGGATCAACGACGAGGTCAGTCGCTACCTCGCCGTCGACGCGGGACGCGTCCGCGTCGGCGATGTCGATGGTCCTGCGCGCGGACAACCGCCTCTCGCTCACCTACCTGCCCGAGCGGCAGGGCGGCCGCCACACCGCCGCGGGTGACGAGGCGAGCTCGTGACCGGGACGCTCGCGAATCCCCTGCGGCCCCCGTCCGGCGCCCCGCGGCCGTACCGCTTCCCGGACTTCGAGCGGCGCGAGCTGACGAACGGGATGCGGGTCTGGATGGTCCCGTTGCCGGGCGCGACGATGACGAACGTCCACCTGGTGGTCGACGCCGGCGCGGCGAGCGAGGACGAGGCGCACGCCGGCGTCGCGGCGCTGACCGCCCAGCCTGCTCGTCACCGGCACGCGACGGCTCGACGCCGGCGGCCTTCGCCGAGGCGACCGAGCGCCTCGGGATCGAGGTCAGCAGCGAGTCGAGCTGGGACTCCGCCCGGGCCGCCTTCCAGTCGCTCCCGGAGCACATGCGAGAGCGGCATCGAGCTGCTGGCGGAGATGGTCCGCGACCCACGCCTCGATCCCGGGCGAGTTCGCTCGCCTGAAGGCCGAGCGCCTCAACGAGATCCTCCAGGCTGCGCTCGGAGCCCGGACGCCTGGCGGACGAGCTGTTCCTCCGCGAGCTCTTCGATGCGGCGACGCCCTACCGGCGGCTGTCGGCAGGCGGCGCCCGAGGCCGTCGAGGCCCTGAGCCTCGACGACGTCGCGCCGGTTCCATGCCGCGCAGCTGGGCCCCGACCGCGCGCGACCTCGTGGTTGCCGGCTTCGATCGACACCGAGGCGGTGATGCGCGCCGCGCAGATGCGCTTCGGCGACTGGGACGGCAGCGGGTCGGGGCACCGCTCCTTCGTCGCCGTCGGCGCGCGGCGGCCGCCGGGTCGTCATCGTCGACCGGCCCGGATCGGTGCAGAGCGAGCTCCGCGTCGGCCACCTCGGGCATCGAGCGCATGGATCCGCGGTACTTCCCCGCGCTTGTCCTCGGGGCGCTGCTGGGCGGCGTGTTCGGCAGCCGGCTGAACCGGCGGCTGCGGGAGGAGCTCGGCTACACGTACGGCGCCCATGCCCGCTTCGACGCCCGCCGCGCTGCGGGTCCGTTCAGCGCCTCCGCCGCGGTGCAGACCGAGGTCACCGCGGATGCCATTCGCGAGCTGCTGGGCCAGCTGGACGAGGTTCGCGCCGCAGCCGCCGCTCGATGGCCGAGCTGCGCGAGGTGCGTGACTTCCTGGTCGGCGTCTTCCCGCTCCGCTTCGAGACGACCGGGGGCGTGGCGGGTGCGATCGAGCCGCTCGCCGTGTACGGCCTGGCCGATGACTACTGGCAGACGTATCGCGGGCAGCTCGAGGCGGTTGGTCCCGATGAGGTCCACGCCGCAGCGAACGACCTGATCCGCCCCGAGGACCTGCTGGTCCTCGCCGTCGGCGATGCCGAGCGCGTCCGCGAAGAGGTGGCGGCGGGGAATTTCGGGCCTGTCGAGGTGATCCCCGCCCCCTGAGGTCAGCCCGTTCGGCTCGCCGCGTCGAACGCCGCGAGCAGCCGATCATCGTCTTCGGCGCTGCGGGCCGTGATCCGCAGCCAGTCCCGCAGCAGGCCCGCCGGGTAGCTCCGCACCGCGATGCCGTCCCGGAGCACGGCTCGCGGCCAGGCTGCCGGCGTCCAGCGGCGCCGGGGGTTGCGCGAGGAAGAAGTTCGTGACCGATGGCAGCGTCAGCCAGGCACGGTCGGCGAGCGCCCGACCAGGCGCTCGCGTTCCGCGGCGATCTGCCGATGGCGCCGACGGGCGGTATCGGGATCGGCCAGCACGGCGAGCGCGGCCGCCTCGCTGGCCCCGCCGATCGGGAGCGGCAGTCGCGAGGCGTCCAGGCGGTCCGCCAGCTCCGGCTGCGCCACGACGTACCCGACGCGAGCGCCGGCCAGCCCGTAGGCCTTGGCCAGCGAGCGCAGGATCACGAGGTTGGGGACCTCGGCCTGCAGGCCCACGAGGCTCAACGACTCCGGCGCGAGGTTCCGCGACGCCTCGGCGAACTCCTGGTAGACGGCGTCCACCACGACGATCGCCCGGAGCCCGTCCGCGAGGCGCAGGACCTCGTCGGGGAGATAGGCATCCCCGGTCGGGTTGTTCGGCGAGCAGAGCCACACGAGGCGGGCGCCGGATGCCTCGGCGGCGGCCGCGCAGCGCCCCCACCGGCTGGCGCTCGCCGGGGAACGCGCGCTCGACGGTGACGACGGAGGCACCGGCCAGCCTGGCCTCGACGGCGAACATCCCGAACGTCGGTTCCGGGACGAGGACGGCATCGCCCGGCCCGACCACGGTCGAGGTCAGCAGCCGGATCAGCTCATCGGCGCCGGCGCCCGGAATGACCCGGCGCGGCTTGACGCCGATCACCGCGCCGATCGCCGCCCGCAGCGCTCGCAGCCCCTGGTCGCCGTACTCGACGAAGCGCCCGCCGTCGAAGGCGCGCCACGCCCGCCACCGCGCCGGGCAACGGCCCGCCACCGAGGGTGTTCATGTCGAAGCGGATCAGGTCCTCGACCGCGAGGCCCACCGACGCCGCGAGCTCCTCGTCCGACGGCTCGACCGGATACGGCTCGATCGGGCCCTGCAGGCGGAGGAGCGCGAGCGGGTCGATCGGTCGGGGGCTCATGACGCCGCGGACGCGGCGGCGGCCCGCTCGCGCGCGCGTGCCAGCCGCGTGCGCGCCGCGGCAATGCGCCGCGCGGGGTCGCCCGCGATCCGCCGACGATCGAGCGCCTCGGGGTGATCGCCGCGGGCGATCTCGGCCAGCAGCCGCGAGGCACGCTCGAGCTGCCCGGCCTCGGTGAGGAGCTGCACGATGCTGAACCAGCGGGCGGGGTCACCCGGCGGCTGGCTGACGACCCGCTCGAGCGAGCTCGGCGGCGCGTCCCGGGTGGCCGGCGCGGCGGTGCGCCAGGATCGCGGCCCGGACGTCGGTGAACGACGGCTCCATGTCGAGCGCCTCGAGGTAGTTCAGCAGGAGCTCGGCGGCCTCGGCGCGATCCTCGGCCGAGCCGCGGCGAACGCGGCGGTCGCGGAAATCGCCGAGGAGCGCTCGCAGCTCGCGGTCGACCCACCTGCGCTGCAGCGTGCCGGCCGGATACCGCTCGGCGACCTCCCGGAGGACGGCGACGCCGCGGAGCTGCTGCCCGGTCGCCACGTAGGCCGCTCGCAGATCGGCCTGCACGAGCGTTTCATACGTGCGGTCGAGGTCGACGAGGCGCTCGAGGGCCCCGACCCAGTCGTCGACGAGGTTCCGTCCGCGGTAGTAGCCGGCCGCGTAGCGCAGCCAGTAGACCTCGTTGTGGTCGCGCCAGTCCTCGCCGGCCACGTGATGGCTGACGATCCACGCATGCTGGGCCGCGGGGCCCGCCAGGAAGACGTCCGCCGGAACCCGGAACCCGGCCACCGATCGCCACTGCGGCATGTGCCAGCGGCTCGTGGCGGCGGCCTCGGGTCGCGGTCGCACGCGGCGGGGCGGCACCGCCGCCTCGTGGGGCTCGAGCGGCCACGGGAGCAGCGCCGCCGAGCCGGCCTCGAGGGCATGGTCGTAGTGGAGCCTGCGCACGGGGTCGCGCAGCTCGCCCCATGCGCGATTGAGGATCGACGTGCGCCGGGTCGCCAGGGCGCCGGTCGGGCTGCGATCCGGATGGTGCCGCAGCACCGCGTCGCGGAACGCCGCGCGCAGCTCGGCGACGGTCGACGAGGGCTCGGCGCCGAGGATGGCGTAGTAGTCGCGCATCTCGGTTCGCAGCGATTCGGGTGCCGCGCGCTCCTCCATCCGATCGAGTCTAGCGGAGCGCTGGCCTCGCGACCCAGCATTGGTATGCTGCCGGGCACGATGGTCGCAAGCCCTCGCCCTCCGACCTCGCGTGCCGGTCACCTGCTCCTCATCGGAGGCGCCGAGGACAAGCTCCGGCATCGCCAGATCCTCACGCGCTTCGCCGCGCTGGCCGGCGGCGCAGACGGGCCGGGTTGCGGTCATCTCGACCGCCTCGTCCCTCGGTGACGAGGCGACCGAGCTGTATCAGTCGATCTTCGGCCAGCTCGGCATCCCGGACGTCCGTGGGCTCCGGCCGTTGTCCCGCGAGGAGGCCAACGGGCCGACGTCGTCGCGGCGGTCGCCGACGCGACCGGCGATCTTCATGACCGGCGGCAACCAGCTCCGCCTCTCGAGCGTCATCGGCGGGACCGGACTCGGGTCGAGTCATTGCCGAGCGCCATCGGCACGGGGCGATCGTCGCCGGCACGAGCGCCGGAGCATCGGCCATCAGCGAGCACATGGTCGCGTTTGGCACGAGCGGCGCAACGCCGAAGCAGCGCATGACGCAGATGAGCGCCGGGCTCGGGCTGCTGCCCGGGAGTGATCGTCGACCAGCATTTCGAGGAGCGCCATCGGCTCGGGCGACTGCTGGCGCTCATCGCCCAGTCGCCCTCGCTGCTCGGGATCGGCATCGACGAGGACACCGCGCTGCTCGTCAGCCCGGCGAGCATCGGCGAGGTGCTCGGCAAGGGGTCGGTGACGATCCTCGATCCCGCGCGCCTGCAGACCGATGCCTACGAGGTGAAGCGTCACCGGCCGATCATGGTCTCCGGCGTCATCCTGCACTCGATCCCCTCCGGCTACCGATTCGACCTGCGCAGGCGCCGGCTGCTGGCCCCGCTGCGGCCGGTTTCCGCCAGCGAGCGAGAGCTCCGGCAGATGCAGTCCGCCTCCGAGCGGACCAGGCGCCTGATCCGGCGCGTCGCGGCCGAGGGCGCAGACGACACGGCGCCCGAGCGCGCACGACGCCGGGCGGTCCGCGCTCAGCGCCACGAGGAGGCGAGCGAGTGACCAGGGTCGCACGGCCGCGCAGATCCCGGGCCGACGCCGCTCAGCGCCGCGCGCAAAGGCTCGGACCGGGCGCAGCCGGAAGAAGCCCGCGCCGGAGCTGCGGATCGTCGAGACGCGCGTCTACCGCGGCCCGAATTACTGGAGCTACGAGCCCGCGATCAAGCTCGTCGTCGACCTCGGGGTCCTCGAGGAGTTTCCCGTCGAACACGATCCCCGGCTTCGTCGACCGCCTCCTCGAGCTGCTGCCCGGCCTCGCCGACCACTCCTGCGGCACCGGCAAGGTGGGCGGCTTCGCGGGGCGGCTGCGGGAGGGGACCTGGCTCGGGCACGTTGCCGAGCACATCGCGCTCCAGCTGCAGCGCGACGCGGGAACCGAGGTGGGGCGCGGCAAGACGCGGAGTACCGGTGAGCCCGGGCCGCTACCACGTCGTCTACAGCTTCGGCGAGGAGAGCGTGGGGCTTGCCGCCGGCCGGTTGGCGGTCAGGATCGTCAACCACCTCGTCAGCCCCGAAGCGGGATTCGACTTCGCCGATGCGTTCGAGCAGCTCGTCCTCCTCGCCGAGCGAGCGGCCTTTGGCCCCTCGACCCAGGCCCTCCTCGACGAGGCCGCCCTCCGCGACATCCCCTGGATCCGGCTCAACGAGCAGTCGCTCGTACAGCTCGGGCATGGCGTCCACCAGCAACGCATCCGGGCCACGATGACCAGCCAGACCAGCTCGCTCGGAGTGGACATCGCGTCGGACAAGAAGCTGACGAACAAGCTGCTGGCGGCCACCGGAGTCCCGGTCCCGCACTCCGAGGTCGTGCGCTCCGCCGACAGCGCCGCGGCCGCCGCGGCGTCCATCGGCTTTCCGGTTGCCGTCAAGCCCCTCGATGGCAACCACGGTCGCGGGGTTGGGCTCAACCTCGGCGACGAGGCCGGCGTCCGCGCCGCCTACGATTTCGCCCGCGGCGAGTCGCGAGGCGGAGGCGTGGTCGTCGAGAGCTTCCTGGCCGGAAACGACTATCGCTGCCTGGTCATCGACGGCGTGCTGCGGGCCGTGGCCCAGCGCGTCCCGGCGCACGTCGTTGGCGACGGTGAGCACTCCGTTGCGGAGCTCGTCGAGATCACGAACGCCGACCCCCGCCGCGGGATCGGCCACGAGAAGGTTCTGACCCGGATCAAGGTCGACGAAGAGTCGATCGCCTATGCGCGCGAGCAGGGACTACGAGCTGAGCGACGTCCCGCCCCACGGCGTGCGCGTCTTTCTGAAGCGGACCGGCAACATGTCGACCGGCGGCATCAGCATCGACCGGACCGAGGAGATCCATCCAGACAACGCCGAGATGGCCGAGCAGGCGGCGCGGGTCGTGGGCCTCGACATCGCGGGCATCGACGTCATCTGCCCGGACATCGGGGTGCCGGTGCGGGAGACCGGCGGTGGAGTCGTGGAGGTCAACGCCGCACCGGGCTTCCGAATGCACACCAATCCCGACCGAGGGCGAGCCGCAGTACGTCGCCAAGCCGGTCCTCGACATGCTCTTCCCGCCCGGATCCCCGTCGCGAATCCCGATCGTCGCGGTCACCGGCACGAACGGCAAGACGACGACCGCGCGGATGGTCACCCACATCATGAAGGGCATGGGCCGCAAGGTCGGCATGACCAGCACCGACGGGATCTTCGTCGACGGCCGGCTCATGCGGCGAGGCGACATGAGCGGCCCGCGCTCAGCCTCGACCGTGCTGCAGAACCCGCGGGTCGACTTCGCGGTCTTCGAGGTCGCGCGCGGCGGCATTCTCCGCGAGGGGCTCGGCTACCAGCGCAACGACGTCGCGGTGGTCCTGAACATCAGCGGCGACCACCTCGGCCTCGGCGGCATCACCTCCATGCGCCAGCTGGCGGCCGTCAAGCAGGTCGTGGTGGAGGCCGTGCCCCGCTCGGGGACGGCCGTCCTCAACGCCGACGATCCGCTGGTGGCCGGCATGGCCCGTCACTGCTCGGGATCGGTGATCTACTTCAGCATGGATCCGGACAACGAGCTGATCCGGCGTCAGGCGTCCCGCGGTCGCCGGGCGGTCACGCTCGAGGAGGGACGAAACGGCGAGATGATCGTCCTTCGCCACGGGCGGAAGAACATGCCGCTGGTCTGGACGCACCTGCTGCCCGCGACCTTCGAGGGTCGAGCCCGGATGAACGTTCAGAACGCGCTCGCCGCCGCGGCGGCGGCCTGGGCAGCGGGCGCGCACCTCCATGACATTCGGCAGGGGCTGCGAACCTTCACGACGAGCTACTTCATGGCCCCGGGTCGGCTGAACATGTTCGAGCTGGATGGCTGTCGCGTGATCGTGGACTACGCGCACAATCCGCCGGCTCTCGAGGCGCTCGGGTCGTTCGCGAACGCCCTGGCGCAACCCACTGCGGGCGGCAGCCGCCCATTGGTCAGCGGCCGGCTCATGGCGGTCGTCGCGACCGCCGGCGACCGGCGCGACGTCGACATCGTGGAGCTCGGCCGCGTCGCTGCGCACCACTTCGACAGCATCGTGGTGCGCGAGGATGCGAACGCCCGGGGCCGCCCGCGAGGCGAGACCGCGGCGCTGATCGAGCGCGGCGTGCGCGGGGCGATGGCGGACGGCGCGCGGTGCGGCGAGGTGGAAATCGTCCTCGATGAGCTCGACGCCACGCGACACGCCCTCGATCGCGGACGGGACGGCGACCTGCTGGTGGTCTGCGTGGACCACCCCAATGAAGTGTGGAAGGAGCTCCAGCGGCGCCAGCACGGCGCCGCCAGCACGGCGGGGACCGGAATGCGCGCGGTCACCGACCTCGGCGACCCTGGAGACGAGCCCGACTAGCCGGAGAGGATCTGTCGCAGACGCTCGGGCGGGACCGGCGCGAACCCGTTCGCCGGGAGCCAGGCGAAGATCGCGGCACGCTCGGCGTGGCTCATCACGGCGCAGACGTCGCCACGGCGGGCACGGCCCAGCAACCGCTGGAGCGCCGTCAGCTCATTCGGTTCGGCCTCGATCGTGCCACGGTACCCGCCTGCGGCCGCGCCCTCGCGAAGCAGCGCGTTCATCCCGGATCGGTCGCGGCCGCGGAGATAGCCCAGCTTCTCCGCGATGAGGAGGTCGTCCGCGCCCCGTCCGGCAAGGACGCCGAGCTCGCGGAGAATGTCATCGGTCCGGTCCCCCGCCGTTCCCATCGCCAGGCGCACGCGACCGCGGCGCCCGCTCCCCGCCGCCGCGGTGGCACGGCAGACATCGAGCAGCCCGGCCAGGCCCGCGGGGTTATGGGCGAAATCGACCAGGACGTACACGCCCTTGCGCTCGTAGAGGTTGAGGCGGCCGGGGTTCCCGTCCGAGTCCTGGACGAAGCTCCGCAGGCCGCTCGAGATCCGCGCCGACGGCACACCGAGCGCGTCCGCCGCCGCCGCGGCGGCGAGCGCGTTTGCGACGTTGTAGCGCGACAGCCCCGCAAAGGTGACCGGCAGCTCTTCCGCGAGCGCGAGGCTGACCGGCCGTCGACCCGCACGCAGAAGGACCAGCCGGCCGTCGCGCAGGACCGCCGCACGGCCTCCGCGATCCAGCGCCTCGGTCACCTGCGGCAGGTCGGGGTCGAGCGAGAAGGCGTACCAGCCGGCTCGCGTTTGACGCCGCATCGCCCACACGAGCGGATCCTCGGCGTTGAGCACCGTCCAGCCGGATCGCCGGGTGATGCGCACGATCGCCCCCTTCACCTCCGCCAGTTCCTCGAGGGTGTCGATCCCCTGCAGCCCAAGGTGGTCCGCGCTCACGTTGGTCACGACCGCCACGTCGTTCGCCGCATAGCCGATCCCGCGCAGCAGGATCCCGCCACGGGCTGTCTCGAGCACCGCGACGTCCAGCCCGCCTTCGGCCAGGACCCGCCCCGCCCCGCCGAAGCCGGTCCAGTCACCCGCCTCGGCAAGTCGCCCGTCGAGGTAGATCCCGTCCGAGTTCGTCATGCCGACACGCAGTCCGGCCCGTTGCGCGATGTGCGCGACGAGACGGGTCGTGGTGCTCTTCCCGTTCGTCCCGGTGATCGCCACGACCGGGATCCGCGGCCGGGGCAGCGTCGAGAGCGGGCCGGCCGCTGTCGCCCGCAGTCCTCGCAGCTCTCGACGCTCGGTCGACGTCCCGAGCGCGACGCGCGCAGCGGCGGCCGCGACCGCCTGGGAGATCGCCCGGCGCCGCCACGGAAAGGCCACGACCGCGCGCATGCCGTCGACCGAGTCGCGGCGGGTGATGCGCGGGGGCCGGAGGTCGAGGGCGCGGTGCATTGCCCGGACTGCCTCGCCGGCGACCTGCGCCACCTCGGCGGCCGCGCCCCGGCGTTCGGCGCCGAACTCGAGCTTCACGGCGGGGACGGCGAAGAACCGGTTCGGACCGTCCAGCACGCGCAGCTCGAGCAGCTCGACATCGGCTCCCGACTGCGGGCCTTCGGGCATGGCGGGCAGTATACTCACGCGCCCATGCCGCCCCCGTCGACGCTTCATGACGCGGTCCTCGCGCGCCTCGATCGCTACGAGCGCGAGCTCCGTGAGATGGTGAACGTCGACTCCGGGTCCTACACCCCGGACGGCGTGAACCGGATCGCCGACCTGGTGGAGGCCGCCCTGAGCGAGATGGGCGCTACGGTCGAGCGGCGTGCTCATGACCCCGGCGCGGATGACTCGCGCCTCGGGGACCTGGTCGTGGGTCACCTCCCAGGGGACGGGCCGCGACTCCTTCTCATCGGCCACATGGACACCGTCTTCGAGGCTGGTACCGCGGTGGCGCGTCCCTACCGGCGCACCGGAGACCGCGCGTTCGGGCCGGGGGTGAGCGACATGAAGGGCGGCCTGCTGGCCGGCCTCCACGCGCTCGCCGCGCTGCGCGAGGCGGGCGGGCGACCATCGGTCACGTTCGTCGCGAACCCCGACGAGGAGATCGGGTCCCCCTTCTCGACGCCGCTCATCCGCGCGCTGGCAGCCGAGCACGACTTGGCCCTGGTCCTCGAGTGCGCGCGCGCCAACGGCGACATCGTCTCCGCTCGCAAGGGCGTCGCCGACCTCGAGCTCCGGATTTCGGGGCGCGCCGCGCACGCCGGCATCGAGCCGGAGAAGGGACGCAGCGCGATCGTCGAGGCGGCGCACCAGGTCCTTGCCCTCCACGCGCTGAACGGGCGCTGGCCCGACGTCACCGTGAACGTCGGTGCCATTCGCGGCGGCAGCCGGCCGAACGTGGTTCCCGCCGAATGCGAGCTGGAGGTCGATCTGCGAGCGGCGCACGCGGCGGTGTTCGAGGTCGCGATCTCGGCGGTGGAGGCGGTAGCCGCCGCACCGCGCGTCGCGGGCGTGACGACCGAGGTCCGGCGCACGGCCAGCCATCCGCCCATGGAAAAGACGCCGGCGAACGCGCGGGTCGCGGAGCTCGCGATCAGCATCGCCGCCGGGCTGGGGTTCGCACTCCGCGACGCGGCCACCGGCGGTGCCGGCGACGCGAACACGACGGCCGCCGCCGGGCTCACGACCCTCGACGGGCTGGGGCCGATCGGCGGCGACGATCACTCCGCCGACGAGTGGCTGGATCTTGCGTCGGTCGGGCCGCGGATCGAGCTGCTGGCGACGCTCGTGGCCCGCGCCGCTGAAGCCCTCTGACGCGGGCCTGTAGAATCGGCTTCCCGTGACCGATGATTTCCGCCACCGGACGCGCATCGAAGTGCGTTTCCGCGACATCGACGCGTTCGGCCACGTGAACAACGCGATCTTCGCGACGTATGCAGAGCAGGCCCGGATCCGCTATCTCACCGAGGTGCTGGAAGCCGATCCGGTGGGCCGCATGCCCCTGATCCTTGGCATGCTGCATATCGACTTCCGCTCGCCGATCATGCTCGACGATACGATCGATGTCGGCAGCCGGGTCGAGTGGCTCGGTAGCACGAGCATCGGCATGGCGCATCGGTTGAGGTCGTCTGGCGACGGACGCGAGCTCGCCCGGGTGGCGTCGGTGCTCGTCGCGTACGACTATGGCGCAGCGCGTCCCATGCCGGTCCCGGACGATTGGCGCGGGCGACTGGCCGCGTACGAGGGTCGATCCCTGGATCGGCCGCCACGAGGAGATTCATGACCGACCCACAACATTTCGACCTCCTGATCCTCGGTGGTGGTATGAGCTACGTCGGCGCCATCCGCGCGGCGCAGCTCGGGATGTCGGTTGGCCTCGTGGAGCGCGATGCACTGGGCGGGACGTGCCTGAACCGCGGCTGCATCCCCTCGAAGGCGCTGCTCGAGACCGCTGATCTGCTGCACCGGGTCACCGAGCAGGGAGCGGAGTTCGGCCTCGCCGGCCATGAGGGAGTCTCGCTCGATTACGGGGCGCTCGGTGCACGACGCGATGCCGTCGTCGAGAAGCACGTCAAGGGCGTCGAGTTCCTCATGAAGAAGAACAACATCACCGTGCTGCACGGACAGGGCACCCTCACCGGCCCGACCAGCGTCCGCGTCTCCGGCGGAGACTCCGGCGATCTCGAGGCGAGCGCCACCGACCTGATCCTGGCCACCGGCTCGGCCCCGCGTTCGCTCCCCGGCCTCGAGCCGGACGGCGAGCGGATCATCACCTCCGACGAGGCGCTGCGCCGGAACGACGCGCCGGCGCGGGTCGCGATCGTGGGCGCCGGCGCGATCGGCGTCGAATGGGCGAGCCTGTATCGCGACTTCGGCTCCGAGGTGACGCTCGTCGAGTTCCTGGACCGGGTCGTCCCGCTCGAGGATCCCGAGGTCAGCAAGGAGCTGGCACGCGTCTTCCGGCGGCGGGGCATCGCGATGCACACCTCCGCGACGATCGACCCGGCGTCGATCGAGCGCACGGATGACGGCATCCGCTTCTCGATCGCCGCCCGCGAGGGCGACGCCCGGACCAATCTCGAGGCGGACGTCATCCTCGTGGCGGTCGGCCGGCGACCGCTCACCGAGGGCATCGGCCTGGAAGCCATCGACGGCCTTCAGATGGACCGCGGCTACGTCATCGTCGATGAGTTCTGCCGCACCGGCGTCCCGCACCTCTACGCCATCGGGGACATCGTCCCGGGGTACGCCCTTGCGCACGTCGCCTCCCACGAGGCAGTGGTGGCGGTGGAGGCGATAGGCGGGCGAGATCCGGAGCCGATCCGCATGGATCTCATGCCGCGCGTCACGTTCTGCCGGCCGCAGATCGCCTCGGTGGGCATGACGGACGACGAGGCGCGCGCGGCCGGCCACGAGGTGAAGACCGGTTCCTTCCCGTTCCGCGCGCTCGGCAAGGCGACGATCGTCGGCGAGGTGGACGGGTTCGCGAAGCTCGTGGCCGACGCTGAGACGGGTATCCTGCTCGGTGCACACCTCATCGGCCCGCACGCGGGGGACCTCCTGGCGGAGCCGACGCTGGCGCGTCTGCTCGAGGGAACGGCCGCGGAGATCGCGATGTCCGTACACGCGCATCCGACGCTGACCGAGGTTCTGGCCGAGGCGGCGATGGCGGTCGACGGCGCAGCGATCCACGTGTAGGGAGGAAAGGAAGCGTGGCAACCATCGGCACTCCGGCCCGGCACGCGGACCTTGGCCTGTCCGACGACGAGGTCCTGGCCATGTATCGCGAGATGCTGCTGGCCCGTGCCGTCGACGAGCGGATGTGGCTCATGCAGCGGGCGGGCAAGATCGCATTCATCATCAGCGGCCAGGGCCACGAGGGGGCGCAGGTCGGGACGACCTGGCCGATGCGCAGGGGCGTCGACTGGCTCGCGCCCTTCTACCGCTCGATCGCCTCCGCCATGACCTTCGGGATGAGTGCCGAGGACATCATCACCGCGCACCTCGCGAAGGGCGACGACGTGAGCAGCGGCGGCCGTCAGATGCCCGGCCATTACGGCGGCTCCCCGTACAACATCGTGAGCCTCTCGTCGCCGGTCGCGACCCAGGTCCTGCACGCAGTGGGGATCGCGATGGCGGCATGGATCCGCGGCGACGACGTCGTCGCCATGACGAGCTTCGGCGAGGGCTCGTCGAACCAGGGCGAGGTCCACGAGGCGATGAACTTCGCCGGCGTCCACAAGCTGCCGGTCATCTTCGTGTGCGAGAACAACGGCTACGCGATCAGCGTGCCGCTCGAGAAGCAGGTGGGCGGCAAGTCGGTCGCAGTCCGCGCCCAGGGCTACGGCTTCCCGGGTATCACCGTTGATGGGGGCGACGTCCTCGGCTGCTACGCTGCGGCCCGGGAGGCGCACGAGCGCGCGCGGCGCGGCGAGGGACCGACGCTCATCGAGGCCCGCGTCGTGAGGCTGACGAGCCACTCGTCGGACGACGATCAGCGGCGCTATCGCGACCCCGCGGAGGTCGAGTCACTGAAGGACCAGGACCCGTTGCTCATTTTCGGGCGCGAGCTGCGGACGATGGGCCTCCTCGACGACGCCCGCGACGACGAGCTGCGGGCCGAGGTGAAGGCCGAGGTCAACGAGGCGAGCAAGCGAGCCGAGGCGCGGCCGGAGCCCGATCTCGCCACCGCGGAGCTCCACGTCTACGCGCAGGAGGGGCGCTGACGATGGCCGAGCTGAATGTCCTCGAGTCGATTCGCCTGGCCCTCGACGAGGAGATGGAGCGCGATCCGACGGTGATGGTCATGGGTGAGGACGTCGGGAAGAAGGGCGGCGTCTTTGGCGCCACCGAGGGGCTCTTCGCGAAGTACGGCGAGAAGCGCGTCCTCGACACGCCGCTCACCGAGGGGATGATCGCGGGCTGCGCCGCGGGTGCCGCGATCTACGGCCTGCGGCCGGTCGCCGAGATGCAGTTCGCCGACTTCGTCTACCCCGCCTTCAACCAGATCGTGTCCGAGATCAGCCGGATGCGGTACCGCTCCAACAACGCCTTCGGACTGCCGATGGTGATCCGCATGCCGTACGGCGGCGGCGTGCACGGAGCGCTGTACCACAGCCAGTCGAACGAGGCCTATTTCACGTCCACCGTTGGACTCAAGGTCGTGGCGCCGGGAACCCCGGCCGACGCACGCGGCCTGCTGAAGGCCGCAATTCGCGACCCGGATCCGGTCATGTTCTTCGAGCACAAGAAGACGTACCGGCTCTTCAAGGCCGAGGTGCCCGAGGACGACGGCGCGGTACCGATCGGGCCAGGCGCAGATCGCCCGCCCCGGGAAGCACCTCTCGATCTTCTGCTACGGCTACATGCGCTTCTGCGCCCTCGAGGCCGCGGAGACGCTGGCGCGCGAGGACGGCGTGGAGGCCGAGGTCGTCGACCTGCGCACCCTGCGACCCCTCGACGTCGAGACGGTGCTGGCGTCGGTGGGACGCACGGGCAAGGCGCTGGTGGTGCACGAGGCAAACCGATTCGGCGGCTTCGGCGCTGAGGTCGCAGCGACGATCGCCGAGGAGGGGTTCGAGCTGCTCGACGGGCCGGTCATGCGCCTCGGTGCGCCGGAGGTGCCGGGCGTTCCCTACCACCACGTCCTCGAGGACTGGTACATGATCGACCCGCCGAAGATCGTGGATGCGGCGCGCAGGCTGGCTGCCTATTGACCCCGGTTGCGCCGGGACGGGTAGCATGGAACGCACAGGACAGCGAGCAGGAACGACGAGCGAATGCCAACCACCATCAAGATGCCGCAGCTCGGCGAATCGGTCACCGAGGGGACGATCGAGCGCTGGCTGGTCTCAGAGGGCGACACCGTTGAGCAGTACGACCCCCTCTTCGAGGTCGTAACCGACAAGGTCAACGCCGAGGTGCCGTCGGAGGTCGCCGGCACGATCACGAAGATCATCGTGGGTGACGGCGAGACCGTGAAGGTCGGCACGCCCCTCGCCGAGATCGAGGATGGCGCCGGAACCGAAGCCCCTGCGCCGGAGCCTGCCCTCGCCGGGGAGAGCGAAGCTCCGCCCGCGCCGATCGCCGCGCAACAGCCCGACGTCGAGCCGACACCGCCGCCCGCGGCCGCCGAACCACCACCGCCTGCGGTGGCGACAGCATCCCCGGCCGCGGCCGCCGAGGTCGCGGCCCCGCCGGCGGCGACGCCGACCGATGGCAGCCTCCGCATGACGCCCGCCGTGCGGCGCCTCGTCCGCGAGAATGGGATCGACGTCGCGCAGCTGGCCGGGACCGGCGCCGGCGGTCGTGTCACCCGCGACGACGTCCTCGCCTATCTCGAGCGCGGGGCTCAGCCAGCCGTGGCCGCGAGTCCGGCTCAGGCCGCCGCACCGACCCTCGTGGAGCCGGTGGCCCCCACGCCATCGCCCCCGCTCGCGCCCGCTCCCTCACCGCCCGCGTTCGCGCCGCCCGCGCCGCCGCCCGCTCCCACCGCGGGCGACACCGAGCTGCCGCTCTCCCAGATGCGGAAGGGCATCGCGGCCAAGATGACGCGCGTCAAGCAGACGGTGCCGCACGCGTACACCGTCATCGAGGTCGACATGCACAACGTCGTCCGCTGGCGCGAGGCGAACCAGGCCGCCTACAAGGCGCGCGAGGGGATCGGCATGAGCTACGTTTCTGCGGTCATCAAGGCCGTCACCGAAACGCTCCGCCAGCATCCGACCCTGAACAGCCAGTTCGCCGATGACCATGTCATCCTCAAGCAGGAGATGAACATCGGGATCGCGGTCGCCGTCGACAACGGGCTGCTGGTGCCGGTGATCCACGACGCGGACAAGCTCTCGATCAGCGGCGTGAACCACGCCGTCCAGGACCTCGCGGCACGGGCCCGCACCAACAAGCTCAAGCTCGACGAGATCCAGGGCGGCACGTTCACGGTGAACAACACCGGCTGGTTCGGCTCGGTGTCGTCGATGCCGATCATCAACGCCCCGGAGGTCGCGATCCTCTCGATGGAGGCGATCGTCAAGCGGCCGGTCGTGATCGAGGTCGACGGCGAGGACATCATCGCCATTCGCCCGATGATGAACATGACCTGCAGCTTCGACCACCGCGTGCTCGACGGCGCGCAGGTCGGCTACTTCATGGCCGATGTGCGCAAGCGCCTCGAGGGTTGGGATCCCGCGACCCCCATCGGCTAGCGGTCCGCACCGTTGACGCCCGCCGAGCAGGGGGTCGCACATGACGCCAACTGGATTGCGGCCATGCACGTGCTGGCCCGCAATGCGCCCAACGGCTGGGTCGATCGGATCGGCGACCTCGGCGGTGCGCGAGTTCGTGGAATACACGCAGCGCAGCGACTGAGAAATCGCGCCGTGGAAGCGGCTCAGACCGCAGGCCGGCGGTCCCGGTATGCGGCCATCAGGCGCTCGGCATCGGCACCGGGAAGGTGCTTGATGGCCTCGCGGATGGTGACGCCGCTGGCCCGATGTGTTCGGGGCGCGAGCCAGGCCACTACCTCGGCCGGTCGCCTGCGTCCGGCGTCACGCAGGACCCAGCCGATGGCCTTGCGGATGAAGAATTCGCGCTCGTCGAGCATCGCGTCAGCGTAGTGCAGGAATCGCTCCAGCGAGCCACCTGCGCGGATGCGGAGCAGATGCGAGAGGAGCGCCGCCCGACGGATCCAGAAGTCGGGATCAACGGCCCAGCGATCGAGCGTTGGGCCGGTGGACGGATCCCTGTCGCAGATGGGTCCCACCACGTTGGCGGCGAGGGCATCCACGTATGCCCATGTTCGCGCCTCGCGCAGCAGGAGCTCGAGCAAACCAAGGTCCTCGGCAGTGAGCAACGCGGCATGTCGCTCAAGCAGGATCACTGCGGCCATGCGTCGCTCGTGCACCGGCTCCGCCCACAGCGCCTGCACCAACGCGCGCAGCGACGCCCGATTCGCGATGGCTCCGGGCGGAATCTCCTCACGCACGACCCGCTGGATCAGCGGCAGGGTGAGGCCGTGGAAGTGCAAATCGCTCTTGAGGTAGCGTTGCTCAGCTGCCGCGCGATCGGGATCGCCCTGAGCGGCCATGATCTCCTCGAGCTCGTCGGCACCCCGCACGCGAGCATGGTACGCGCGGAGCCCGATGCTCAGGCGCCGCGGTATGGCCGGAGCGGCTTGATCCGTCGGCTGAAGCGTGAGCGGGTGAACCGCTAACCGACCCTGCGCCGCGGGGCATTGCCCCGCCGGAAGCGCCGTACGATGGGGAGCCAGATCAGGCCGCCGCCGGCCTGCAGCGCGACCCACCCGATCACCGCGACGCCGGGCAATCCAAAGGTGGCGGCGGGCACGGACAACGCGAGCCCGCCCGGATCGAACCCGGTCGAGACCGCGTTGGTCAGCGAGCCACCGCCGGTGGTCCCGGTCCCGTCGTCCTCGCCGACGCTGAGAGCCGCTGCCGGGTCCTGTGCGGGCGTGGCCGCCGGCGTCCGGGTGGGCGAGGGTGTGAGGCGCGGGCTGGCCGCCGCCGTTGGGACCCCGGTGGGAGAGGGCGTGGGGCGCGCGGTGGCCGCCGGCAGAGGCGTAGTTGCCGTACCGGGAGTGACCCTCGGATTTGGCGTTGGGCTGGGTGGGCTCTGCGTGGACCTTGGCGTGGGCTTCGGCGTGGGCTTCGGCGTGGGCTTCGGCGTGGGCTTCGGCGTGGGCGTCGGCGTCGGCGTTGCCGTCGGAGTCGGCGTCGGTGTCGGGCTCGGGAGGATCGTGACCACGACCTTGGCGGCGAGCCCGAACTGGCCGCCGCTGCACGACGTGTCCGAGAAGCTCTGCGCGTTCAGGGTCTGCGCGCCCGCGAGCTTGGGCACCAGCGTGACAGAGAACTTCACCGACTCCGCGAACTCGATCCGGTTCGGGTCGCCGTCGGCCTGAACGGACACCGTCGCCGACTTGAGGCTGGCGCTCCATGCCTTCCCGTTCGACACGCCGTCGACCGTGACTGCCTTCGCCGTATAGGCGTTCGGGATCGTCATCCGCACGCACCCGATGACCTGCCCTCCGAGAGCGGGAACCTGGAGATTCGTGGCCGTGAACTTGCACGGTCGTCTCAACCCCGGCCACTGCCGTGACCGCGGACGGAGTCAGCGACCACAGGTTGGTCGCCGCCGCAGAGACCGGCGCCGCGAGGAGCAGGAGGAGCGCAGCTGCGATCGGGATTGCCTGACGCAGCCGGAGCATCAGGCGACCCTCATCTCCGGCAGCCAGATGACCGTTGCGTCGTCGTTCGGCAGCGGCGCGTCCGGGGCGTTCTCGATTCCAGCGATGAACGCCTCCACCAGCGATTCCTCGAGCTGCGTGCCCGCAGCATCTCCAAGCCGTTTCAGCGCCTCGTCGACGTCGAGGGCCTTGCGGTATGGGCGCGAGGTCGTCATTGCCGAAAACGCGTCGGCCACCGCCATGATCCTGCCGATCAGCGGGATCTCCTCGCCCTCCAGACCGCCGAGATAGCCGCGGCCATCCCAGCGCTCGTGATGCGTGCGGATTCCCGAGCGGACGGCGTCGATATCCGGGACATCCCGGACGATCGAATCGCCGAGCGCGACGTGCTGCTTGAAGATCTCGTACTCGGCCGACGTCAGCCGGCCGGGCTTGCGCAGGATCGTGTCCGGGATGGCGATCTTGCCGACATCGTGGAGCAGGCCGGAGAGGTGCAGGCTGCGAAGGGCCTGCTCGTCGAGCCCCAGCTGCCGCCCGAGGAATACCGCGTAACGTGACACGTCCTCCGAGTGGCGCCGGGTGTAGCGGTCCTTGCGGTCGACCGCGATGACCAGGCCCTCGAAGACGTTGAACGATGCCGGCGGCCCGTTCGGGTTGCTCCGCTGTGCAATCCGCACGCTGTTGCCCCCGCCACCCTTGGCCTCCGCGAGCGCTGCGGCGGAAACGGCCAGCAGCTCGGTGACCGAGCTTGCGTGCTCGGGCAGGATCCCGATGCCAACGCTGACGGTCACCGGCAGGAGCTCGGAATCGCCGAACTGTACATGGACCTGGGCGAGGCGCTGGCGGAAGTCGGTGACGAGCGCTTCCATCTCATCCGCCGTCGCCCCGTCGCGGACGAGCAGGAGCTCGTCGGGACCATAGCGTGCCGCGTAGTCGTGCGCGCGGCCACCGGCCGGCAGCAGCTCCGCAACACGGAGGAGCACATCGTCGCCGGCCTCGTGGGAGTGCGTGTCATTCAGCAGGCGGAAGTTGTCGATGTCGATGAGCGCAACGCCGATCCGGTCATCGCGCCGAGCGGACCGCTCCACCGCGGCGGCGAGGAGCGAGACGACCGCGCCATGATTCAGCAGCCCGGTCAGCGCGTCGAGCTGGGTCGCCTCCACGAGCTGGTCGTGCTGGCGGCCGAGACGGCCCTGGGCCGCGCGGAAGATGAGGAAGAGGATGACTGCCAGCAGCAGCGCGGCCACCATCGTCACCAGCAGGACGTCATTCCGCGTCCGTTCGACCTCAGCGAGGGCCGGCGTCGCGTTGCGCCAGAGTGCGATTGCGCCGAGTGTATCCTTCCCGGCGCGCAGTGGCAGATCCTCCTCGAGAACCTGCGACACCCACAGGTCGGGTCCGGGGACCTGCGCGGTCGAACCGGCCGCCAGCACCGCACGGCCCGGATCACCGGCCAGGGCGGCCATCAGGGCCGGCGACCTGCGAGCCGACAACCCACGCAGTCCCGGCACGTTGCTGGCGACGAATCGTCCGTCCCGATCGATGAGCGCGATCCGAAGGATCCCGTCGGAGTCGAAGAGCGCCGAGAGCTGGCGGTGGAGGCGGGCGGCCCGGTCCGTCGAGATCGCGTCGGCGGGCAGATCGTTCGTGTTCAGATCGTTTACTACAAGCTTGACGAGCGCCAGATCCTGCTGCGCGATGTCCTGCAGTAGCGACGTCCGGACGTTGTTCGTCGTGATGCTCACGAGTGCGCTGGCGGTGATCCCCACGAGCAGGAGGAAGACGCCGAAGACGAGCACCAGCAGCTGCGGCCGGCGCGCGGTGCGTTGGTCGGCGGACGCGGGCATCGGGCTGGCGACGCTCATCGAGCCTTATGGAACCGAAGATCGTCCGGGAGCGCGATAGGAGAATCGGGCGCCGGGTACCGGTCGGCGACGCTCAAGACCGCCCGCGAGCGGGATGGGTACCGGTCGTGCGCGGCGGACGCTGGTACTTCGCTCCCACGCAGCCGCGCGGGCGGCGTCGAGCGCCTCCCTTCGCTAGACTCGTGTTCATGGCGTCCCTGCAGCCGCCCAACTTCGCCGCGCTCGGCGAGCTGTCCGTCGTGAGCGGGCCGCACGAAGGGCACGCCGCGCCCTCCGAGATCATGTATCCGGGCGGGCCATCGCTGGACGGCGGCCTCCGTGCGCCGGGCGACCCGATCCCCGAAAACGCCGGACCCGGCGGGCGGCGCCCGGAGTGGCTGAAGGTCCGCGTCGGCGTCGGCGAGACGTACGCCGCCGTGAACCGCCTCATGCGAGCCGAGGCGCTGCACACCGTCTGCGAGGAGGCGCGCTGCCCGAACCAGGGAGAGTGCTGGACGCTCGGCACCGCGACCTTCATGGTGCTCGGCAGCATCTGCACCCGGAACTGCGGCTTCTGCGCCATCGACACCGGACGGCCTCCGGTCACCGACCTCGACGAGCCGCGACGGGTGGCGGAGGCGGCACGCGCCATGCAGCTGAAGCACGTGGTGGTCACGATGGTGGCCCGCGACGACCTGCCCGATGGCGGCGCCGCCGTCGTCGCCGACACGATCCGCGAGATCCGGCTGGCCTCACCCGGAACCGGGGTCGAGGTCCTGATCAGCGACCTGAACGGTCGTGAGCCGGACATCCGGACGGTCGTCGAGGCGCGCCCCGACATCCTGAACCACAACGTCGAGACGGTTCCCCGCCTCCAGCGTCCCGTGCGGCGCAGGGCGCGCTGGGACCGGTCCATCTCGGTGCTGACCACCGGGCGAGCGGTGGCGCGCGAGATCGGCTTCGACGCGATGGTGACGAAGACCGGGCTGATGGTCGGCCTGGGGGAGACGTGGGACGAGATCGTCGAGGCCCTCGGCCTCCTGCGAGCAGCGGAGATCGAGGTCGTCACCATCGGGCAATACCTCCGCCCGAGCCGCCAGCACCTGCCGCTGCACCGCTATTACACGCCCGCCGAGTTCATGAGCCTGCGGCGGATCGGCCTCGAGATGGGCTTCCGCCACGTCCAGTCGGGGCCCCTGGTGCGCTCCTCGTACCACGCCGCGGAGCAGCTCCCGGGACGGGCCGCGGCGGCAGGGTGAAGAGCGGGCCGATGCGCGACATCAGCGCACCGCCCCCCGGGGTCGCGTCGCAGGTACGCGCCCAGCGGCCGCGAAAGGACCTCGAGTACCGTCCCGCGACCGACGACCACCCGCTCCTCGCCGCGCACGGCGGACGACTTGCCGTCGATCGACTCGGAACCGTCCCCTACCAGCCCACCTGGGAGCTGCAGGACGAACTCGCCGATCTGCGCCGTGGACGGCGCATCGGCGATCGGCTGCTCCTGCTCGAGCACTACCCGGTCTACACGATCGGCCGCGGCGGCGACGAACGGAACCTGCTCGCCAGCCGCGATCGGCTGCGCGAGATCGGCGCCGAGTTCATCCGCATCGACCGCGGCGGGGACGTCACCTTCCACGGCCCCGGCCAGCTCGTCGCCTACCCGATCGTCGAGCTCCACGACCCGCTTGACCTGCGCCGGTACGTACGGGCACTGGAGGCCAGCGTGATCGAGGTCGCCGCCGGCCTTGGCGTGGGCGCCGGCCGAGTCGAGGGCCTCACCGGGGTCTGGGTCGACGAGCGGCGAAAGCTGGCCGCCATCGGCGTCCGCGTCAGGCGGGGCGTGACGACCCACGGCCTGGCGCTCAACGTCAACACCGACCTCCGCTGGTTCGCGGAGATGATCCCCTGCGGCATTCCCGACAGGGAGGTCACGAGCCTGGCCCGCGAGCTCGGCCACGCGGTGGACATGGGGCTCGTGGAGGATGCCCTCGCCGATGCGCTGGCGCGGACCTTCGGCCTCGTCATCGACGAACTGCCGATCGGACCGGTTGGCCCGGCCGGAGCCCGGGAGCAGTGAGCGAGCGGAAGCTGCGGATCGAGGTCGGCGCATTCGGGCCGTGGCAGACGAACGCGTACCTGGTGTGGGACGGCCTGACCGAGGATGCCCTCGTCGTCGACCCGGGCATGGGCGCCGCCGAGACCCTCACGCAGCGGGCCATCGCGAACGGGCTCCGCGTCCACGTCATCGCGAACTCGCACGGCCACGTGGATCACATCTTCGACAACGCCGCGCTGAAGGCGGCAACCGGGGCGCCACTGGCGATCCACCCCGACGACGGATACCGCCTGGCGGGCGAGAACGTCTACGGCTTCGTGATCGAGCCCTCGTCCGCGGAACGGGAGCTTCGGGACGGTGAGCAGCTGCGGATCGGCGATCTCGTCTTCGACATCCTCCACACCCCGGGGCACACGGAGGGCTCGGTCTGCCTGTACGAGGAGGGTCGTGCGCTCCTCCTCTCCGGCGACGTCCTGTTCGCCGGAAGCTATGGGCGCACCGACCTGCCCGGGGGCAGCGACGAGCTGATGGTCGCCAGCCTGGCGCGCCTCGCGCACGAGATGCCGGACGCGGTCCGCGTCCTCCCCGGCCACGGGGCGGAAACGACGATCGCCCGCGAACGGCCGTGGATGGAGCGCATCGCCTCCGCGGGCCGCCTGCTGATCCCCGGTTGACGGCGCCGCCCTGCCCATGAACGTCGTCTTTCTGTCACCGCATTTCCCGCCGACGTGGTATCGGTTCGTGACCGCCCTGCGCGACGAGGGCGCGACGACACTGGGCGTCGCGGAGGAGCCCTGGGAGGCACTCCGCCCCGAGCTCCGCGACGCGATGGCCGAGTACTACCGCGTCGGGGACATGAACGACTATCCGCAGCTGGTCCGAGCGCTTGGCCACCTCACCCATCGGCACGGCAAGCTCGATCGCCTCGACTCGCTCAACGAGTGGTGGCTCGAGTCCGAGGCTCGCCTCCGGACCGACTTCAACATTGCCGGCCTCCACACCGCGGACATCGCGCGCATGAAGCGCAAGTCGCGCATGAAGCGGCTCTTCGAGCGCGCCGGCCTGACCCCGGGACCGGGGCGCGTGTGCCGGACGCCGCGCGCCGCACGAGCCTTCGTGGCGGAGGTCGGCTACCCGGTCGTCGCCAAGCCGGACGCCGGCGTCGGAGCGGCCGCCACGTACAAGCTCGAGTCACCCGACGATCTCGAACACTACCTGGCCGACAAGCCAGCGGTCGACTACATCCTCGAGGCGTACCTGTCGGGAACGCTGCTCACCTACGACGGCCTCGCAGATCGGCGCGGTGAGGTGGTGTTCGGCTCGTCGTTCTACTACAGCCGGGGCGTCATGGAGGCCGTGAACGCGGATGACGACATCTGGTACTGCATCACTCGCCGGATCCCACGCGAGCTCGACGCCGCCGGCCGGGCGATCGTCCGCGCCTTCCGGATCCGGGAGCGCCCGTTCCACTTCGAGTTCTTCCGGATGGCGGACGGCTCGTACGTGCCGCTCGAGATCAACAGCCGCCCGCCCGGCGGCCTGACCGTCGACATGTTCAACTACGCGAACGACTTCGACTTCTACCGGGCGTGGGCCCGGATGGTCGTGCACGGATCATTCGATGCGACCGTTTCGCGGGCGTATGCCTGCGCCTACGTCGGCCGCAAGCATCGGTTCCGGTATGCGCTCGGCCACGACGAGGTCCTCCGTGACTACGCTGACCTGGTGGTGGCGCACGCCCCGATGTCGGGCACGTTCGCCAGGGCGATCGGCGACTATGGCTACATCCTTCGCCACCCCCGAGAGACGCGTCTCACCGAGGCTGCCACCCGGATCCAGACCAAGGTCCCGCCGCCGGTCTAGGATGGGGAGAACGACATTGAGGAGGCCCCGATGGCCAAGCTGCGCATCACCCGACTCGGACACGGCGGGATTCTCTATCGATCCCCGGCCGACAAATGGGTCTGGGTCGACCGATGGATCACCGCACCGACCTACCCGGACGCCTATCGCGAGCCGATGAAGGTGGACGTCATCGCCCCGACCCATGGCCATTTCGACCACATCGGCGACGATGGCGCAGACGTGCTGGCGCTGGCCGCGGTTGGCGGACAGCTGATCGCCAGCCACGAGATGTCGATCTACTTCATTGGCAAGGGCATCTCCGGGGCGGTCGGGATGAACACCGGTGGCACGTTCGAGGCGGCCGGCATCGGCTTCACGATGGTCCATGCGGATCACTCGGGCGGCGCCACGATCACCGACGTCGACCCGGCGGTGACCCGCGACCTCGGCTGCTGGGGCTGGGTCATCGAGTTCGAGGACGGGACGCGCGTCTACCACTCGGGCGACACCGACCTCTTCGGCGACATGGCGCTCATCAAGGAGCGCTGGGCACCGGGGATCGCGATCCTGCCGATCGGCGGCCACTACACGATGGGTCCAGCCGACGCCGCCCGGGCGGCGGCGCTCGTCGGGGCGCGAACGGTGATCCCGGTCCACTACGGAACGTTCCCCATCCTGGCCGGGACGCCGGCCGAGCTGCAGGCGGCCACCAAAGCGACCGTTGTCGAGCTCCAGCCGGGCGAAACCTGGGAGGCCTGAGCAATGCGACTCTTCATCTCGATCTTCTCCGCCGCGCTCGGCAGCATGCTGGGCGGGGCGGTCCGAGCCGCGGCAGACACCGCGCACGGGACTCTGCATGGCGAGGAGACTGCGATCGACCACGTCAACGTCACCGCCTCGCTGACCGCGGGCGTCGTCGGCGGCTTCGTGGGGAGCATCCTCGGCGGCCCCCGACGCGCGTTCTGGCTCGGTGCGCTGCTCGGTGCGGCCGGCGCCGATCGCTTCGACGCGATGCTCCTCTCCCGATTCGGCCTCGATCCGAATGCGCTCATGGCACGCGCGACCCAGGCCGCGGCCCGGGTGCGCTCCGGAGGAATGGAGGATGACGCCGAGGCCGTCGAGGCCTGAGCCCGGGCGCGGACGCTACCCGCGCAGGTACTCGAGCGCCAGCGGGCGCGCCTCGACGCCGAAGGCGCGGACGAACGCGTCGAGATCGGTCGTGTTCGGACGGCCGAGGCTGGCGATCTGGTCGTGGCTCACGGGGAAGATCGGCAGGATGCGGTCGGTGATCCGACGTCAGGCCGCTGATCAATCCGATCGGCAAGTTCAGCTTCAGCCGATGTTTGCCGGTCGCCGCCATCACGCGGTCCACGATCTCGCGGTAGGCGAGGCGCTCCGGGCCGCCGAGCTCGTAGATCGAGCCGGCCCGAGCAGGCTCGACCACGCAGCGCTCGATCGCGATCGCCAGATCGTCAACGGAGAGCGGCTGGAACTCGGCACTCCCGTCACCGGGGATGGCGACCACCCCCGGTGACCACCAGGTCAACGTCTCCCTGATGAGGTTGAAGAACCCGTCTCCGGGACCGAACAGCAACGAGGGGCGCAGGATCACCCACTCCAGCCCGCTGCCGCGAACGAGCTCCTCCCCTCGCCACTTGCTGGCCAGGTAGCGATAGCGCGCGTCGCCGGTCACCCCGAGGACCGACAGGTGCACGATGCGCGGAACCTCGGCCCGCCGCGCGGCCTCGACGCACGTTGCGCACCCCGCCGACGTTCACGGCCTCGAACGAACGGCCGCGGCCCTCGCGCGGGATCGGCCACGAGGTGGACGAGCGCGTCGGCGCCGAGCAGTGCCGCATCGAGTCCGCTGCCGGTTACCACGTCGGCCTCGAGCGTCTCGACCCCATGGCCCCATTCGGCGCTGCCGGCGCCCGGTCCGCGACACGGCGCGCACCCGGTGTCCAGTCGAGACGAGGTGCGGGACGAGGTGGCTGCCCACGAACCCGGTGGCGCCCATCACGGCGATGTCGAGCGGCTGCATCGCCCATCCTGCGACCATAAACCTGCTACGGTCAAGTCGCACGTTTATGACCTGTAGAATTCGCCGGATGCCCCCGACCACGGAGATCCTCGTCCATGCCCGCTCGCTGACGAAGCGCTTCGGTGGCTTCACGGCGGTGAAGGCCATCGACTTCGACGTGCGCACTGGGGAGGCGTTCGGATTCCTTGGCCCGAACGGGGCCGGCAAGACCTCGACGATGCGGATGATCGCCTGCTCCTCGCCGGTGACCGAGGGCGACCTGACGGTGATCGGGATGGACCCGCGGACCCAGGCCGCTCAGATCAAGGCACGCCTCGGTGTGGTTCCGCAGATCGACAACCTCGATGCGGAGCTCACGGTGCGCGAGAACCTCGAGATGTACGCGCGCTACTTCGACATCTCGGACCGGCTCGCTCGCGAGCGAGCCGATGAGCTGCTCGATTTCGTCCAGCTCGCCGAGCGCGCAAACGACCAGGTCGAGCCGTTGTCGGGCGGCATGAAGCGACGCCTGACGATCGCGCGGTCGCTCATCAACGACCCCGAGCTGATCATATTCGACGAGCCGACGACCGGGCTCGACCCCCAGGCGCGCCACCTCGTGTGGGAGCGCCTGTATCGGCTCAAGCAGCGGGGCGCCACCCTGCTCATCACGACGCACTACATGGACGAAGCGGAGCAGCTCTGCGACCGGCTCGTGGTGATGGACAAGGCCGAGATCGTTGCCGAGGGCTCGCCACGCGAGTTGATCGACCGCTACAGCACCCGCGAAGTCCTCGAGATACGGGTCCACAGCGATGCCCGCGGCCAGCTGGACGGAAAGCTGGACGGGATCGCCGAGCGGATCGAGGAGCTGCCCGACCGGACCCTGCTCTACGTCGAGGACGGGGATGCGGCCCTCGACACGCTGCGGGCCCGCGAGGCGCCGCTCGAGAGCACGCTCGTCCGCCGCTCCTCGCTCGAGGACGTCTTCCTGCGGCTCACCGGCCGCACCCTGATCGAGTAGCCGCCGATGACCTCGCTCGCGCCCCGCGGCCGCGTCCTCCAGCGCAACCTGTGGGTCTACCGACGCACCTGGCACGGCAGCATCTTCGGCTCGTTCATGACCCCGCTGCTGTACCTGACCGCGATGGGCATTGGCCTCGGCAAGCTCATCGAGCTCCGGGCCGAGCCGTGATGGGCGGCTACCCGTACCTCGACTTCCTGGGGCCCGGCATCCTGGCGGCGAGCTGCATGCAGACGGCGTCGTTCGAGTCGAGCTTCCCGATCCTCGGCAAGATCCAGTGGCGCCGGAACTACGACGCGATCCTGGCCACCCCGCTCGGTGTGCGTCACATCGTGGCCGGCGAGCTGCTCTGGATCAGCTTCCGCATCGCGCTGATCAGCACCGTCTTCCTGGTGGTCCTGACCGCGTTCGGCGATCCCCCGCTCGCCGCTGGCGCTGCTGGCGATCCCGTCCACGATCCTCATCGGGCTCGCGTTCGCTCCTGCGGTCATGAGCTTCACGGCCACCCAGCGCACAGGAGACGGATTCAGCTGGATCTTCCGCTTCGTGATCAACCCGCTCTTCCTGTTCAGCGGCACGTTCTTCCCGCTCACCCAGCTGCCCGAAGGGGTCCAATGGATCGCTGCCGCGACGCCGCTGTACCACGGCGTGGAGCTGGTCCGCGGCTTCGTCCTGTCGGACGCCACCTCATCTCCGGGTGGCCGCTCCACGTCGCCTACCTGCGCGATCTTCGCCCTCGGCTTCTCGTGGCTCGCGCATCGGCTTCTGCACGCAGGCTGAAGGCATAGGCGAGCCATGACCGCCATCGTCCGCCGAACCCCCCCCCCGCCGCCGGTCCCGGCCGCCGTCGCCTCGCTCCTCCGGGCACGGCGCCTCGTCCAGCGCAACCTGATGATCTACAGCCACCCCTGGATCGTTCTCGTCTCGGGCTTCTTCGAGCCGCTCTTCTACCTCCTCGGCATCGGCTCGGGATCGGCACCATCGTCGGATCATCGAGTTCGTGCCGGGGCCGACGATCACCTTCGCGGCTACGTCGCGCCGGCCCTGCTCGCGATCTCGGCCATGAACGGCGCGATGTCCGAGACGATCTTCAACGTCTTCTTCAAGCTGAACTACGAGAAGATATACGAGGGCATGCTCGCCACGCCGATGGGCATCCGCGAGATCGCGATCGGCGAGCTCCTGTGGTCGCTGATGCGGGGCGGGCTGTACGCGATCGCGTTCGTGATCATGTTCGCACCGGGCTGATCTCTGCCGGTGGGGGCTCCTCATGCTTCCCGCCTCCTGCTCCTCGGCGCGGCGTTCGCCGCGGCCGGCCTGGCCGGGACGTCGTTCCTGCGCACGGTCCACGATTTCGACCTGCCGATGGGCCTGGTCGTCATGCCGATGTTCCTGTTCAGCGGCATCTTCTTCCCGATCTCGATCTACCCCGAGCCGCTCCAGTGGTTCATGCAGGTCATCCCGCTGTTCCGCGGCGTCCACCTGCTGCGCGGGCTGACGACCGGCCCGGTCGACCTCGTCTCGCCTCGACATCAGCTTCCTGCTCGTCTTCTTCGGGGTGGCGATCGCGATCGCCCTGCGCCGGATGGAGGATCGCCTGGTCCAGTAGGCCGTTCAGGCGCCGGCGTCACCGCTCAGGATCGGCCATGCCGCGCGAAGGTAGCCCAGCCGGAGACGACCGTCAGCACAATCGCCGCACCATCGTCCAGAATCCGACCGCCCGAGCGCGTCCCCCCAGCCGGCGCGCCATCGGTCCAGAGTCTGGGCATCGAAGGCGAGGAGGAGGAGCACCATACCGATGTGCGTCACCGTCGTCTTCGACTTGCCGAGCATGCCGGCGGCCATGACGACGTCGACGCTTGCGGCCAGCTGCCGGACACCGGCGATCACGAGCTCGCGGATCAGGATCAGCGCCACGATCCAGGTCGGGAGCAGCCGCACCTCGACCATCGCCACCAGGACGCCGGCGACGAGCACCTTGTCGGCGGTGAGGTCCATGAACACGCCGAGGGACGACACCTCGCCACGGGAGCGGGCGATCCGGCCGTCGAGGGTGTCGGTGATCGCCGCCGCCGCGAAGCCCACGAACGCCAGAGCCCCGCGCCGGGGAAGGGCAGCAGCAGGAGCGCCACCAGGATCGGGGTCGCCACGATCCGGCCGAGGCCGAGCAGGTTCGGCAGGCTCGTGAGGCGCGCCGGCCGCCGGCCCTCGTCGCTCCGATCGGGCCTCGCTCCGCGCTCTTCTCGTCACTTGCCGATCCTTCGCTCGGTGCCGGCACGCAGCCGGCGGATGTTGTCCCGATGCGTGGCCGTGACCATGATCCCGTCGCGAGGCCAGCCGAGCGATGCCGCGCTCGTCAGCCCCAGCACCGCGAGGGCGCCGGTGACCACGGGCGCCAGCAACGCCGCCGAGAGCGAGGCCACCGAGACGTACCGCGTGCGCCAGACGACCACGAGCATCACCGGCATCAGATAGCCACTGCCAGCGGGGCCATGGCCAGCATCCGCCGCCCGCCGTCGCCACCCCGCGCCCCCCGCGCAGCCCGATGAAGACCGACCACGTGTGGCCGACGACCGCCGCCAGGCCGCTGCCGGCGGCCACCCACTCCCCGGCAGCGGCGTCGCCCATCAGCCAGCGCGCGAGCACGACGGCGGCGACACCCTTCGCGACGTCGGCGACGAGCACCGGCATCGCCCAGCGCAGCCCGAGCGCGCGCATGACGTTCGTCGAGCCGGTTCGTCGTGAGCCGAGCTCGCGCGGGTCCATCCCTCCCGCCAGGCGGGCGGCAATGACCCCGAACGGAATGGCGCCGAGCAGATAGCCGGCCACGACTGCGGCGACCGCGGGGAGCGTCAAGGCCTGCCCCGAGCCCGGATCAGGGCCGGGCGCTCATCCGTCGCTGGGCGTAACGGAACCCGACGACGAGGGCTGCCCACACGGCCGCGGCGGCGATACCGACGTAGAGTGCCAGCGGCATCCCGCGCGGCCAGGCGAACGAGAAGGCGGCGAGGCCGATGAGCACGGCGCCCCCCACGGCCCACAGCAGGAAGCGCCACTCAGAATCCGGCCGGCTCGGCGGGCGCCGGTCCGGGCGCCGCGACCGCGCTCGCTGCGCGCGCGCACGCGCGGCCGAGCTGCCGGCCGGCAGCGCGTACGGGTCCGAGTTCTTCATCAGCCGCTTGTAGGCGCGGCGCTCAGCGCGCGACATCTGGCCCCGAGTGTAATGCGCTCACCCGTCATCTCGCAGCGCCGCACGCCGCCGCCCGGACGAGCCCAGGGCGCTTCGCTCGTCCTCCACCTTGAGCTGCACCGGATCGGCGCCGAACAGCGCGGTCAGGAACCAGTCGATCGCCACCCGGATCTTGCGGTTGAAGCCCGGGATCTGGAGCCAGTAGTAGCCGCGCCACATGAACCAGGCCAGCCATCCCCGCACCGGATCCCGAAGACCTTCCCCACCCCGGTGTGGTGGCCGATGGTGGCCAGCTGCCCGATCACGCCATAGCGGAATGGCTCGATCGGACTCGTTGCCGTCGATGCGCCGCGACGATGTTGGCGGCCAGCCGCTTCGCCTCGCGCACGGCGTTCTGGGCGGTCGGCGCGTGGAGCGTCGCCCTCCGGCGCGTCGACCCTCGGGATCCCGGCGCAGTCGCCGATGGCGAACACCCCCTCGCGGCTCGTCGCCATCGTCGGCGCGTCACCGCTCGACCGGCCGCGTCGGTCTCGACTCCCGACTCGGCCACGATCGGCGACGGCCGGACGCCGCCGGTCCAGACGCACGGTCCGGGAGGGAATCCGCTCCGTCGCCGTCGCCATGCGCGACCACCGTCCTCGTCCGGACCACCTCCCGGATGCCGGTCCCGAGACGAATCTGGTACCCGCGCCCCGCAAGCCGTCGGCGGGCTACTCGCCCCATCTCCGGCGGCAGCTCGGGCAGGAGCGGTCGTTCAGCTCGACGAGCACGGTGCGATCTGTGCCGGATCGATCTTCGGGTAGTACCGCCGGCGGACGCGGCGCAGGAACTCCTCGACCTCCCCGGCGGTCTCGACCCCGGAGAAGCCGCCGCCGCCGACGACGAAGGTCAGCTGCGCCCGCCGCGCATCGGGGTCCTCCTCGAGGTCGGCGCGCTCGAGCATCTCGATGATCCGGTTGCGGAGGCTGAAGGCGTCGGCCAGGGTCTTCATCCCGACCGCGTGCTCCTCGATGCCCGGGATCCCGAAGGTGTGCGTCATCGCCGCCGAGCGCGAGGACCAGCGTGTCGTAGCCGAGCCGATGGATCTCGCCGTCGCCCGCCGAGCACCGTGACGACTGCGCGCGTCGAGGTCGATGGACTCGAGCGTCGGCGGTGACCGCCCAGGTGCTGGGCCGGTGGAGCATGCGCGCGCAGCGCGGTCACGACGTGCCGGGGCTCGAGCACCCCGGAGCAGACCTCGGGCAGCAGCGGCGTGAAGAGCATGAAGTTCTCGCGGCTGACGAGCCAGACCTCGACATCGGTGCGCCGCCCGAGTCGAGCTTCTCGAGCTCGACCGCGGTCCGGACCCCGGCGAAGCCGCCGCCGAGGATCAGAACCCGGTGCGGTCACGGCGGCTCGTGCGCATTCATGCGAGCCACATGGTGCGCGGCGGCAATCGCGTCCGTCCGGCAACGGCGGCGCCGTCGGTCTGTACCATAGGCGCGCCATGGAGCAGCAACCCATCCACGAGATCTTCGACCAGTTCAAGCAGCAGCTGCCGGACATCGACCCGGTCGAGACCGCAGGAGTGGCTCGACTCGCTGGATGCGGTCGTCGAGGGCTCGGGCCGGGAGCGCGCCCGCTTCATCATCTACAAGCTCCTGAAGCGCGCCCGGCAGCTGCAGGTCGGCCTGCCGCCGCTGACCCAGACCCGGTACGTCAACACGATCTGCCCCGAGCAGGAGCCGGCCTTCCCCGGCGACGAGTCGATCGAGCACCGCATCCGGCGCATGATCCGCTGGAACGCGCTGGCCATGGTCCTGCGCGCGAACACGCCGCTACGAGGGCATCGGCGGGCACCTGTCGACCTACGCCAGCGCCGCGAGCCTGTACGAGGTCGGCTTCAACCACTTCTTCCGCGGCCGCGACGGCGACTCGGCCGGCGACCAGGTCTTCTTCCAGGGCCACGCCGCGCCGGGCATCTACGCCCGCGCCTTCCTCGAGGGCCGCATCAGCGAGGAGCAGCTCGACCACTTCCGGCGCGAGGCGCTGTGGCCCGGCGGCCTGCCGTCCTACCCGCACCCGCGCACGATGCCCGAGTTCTGGCAGTTCCCGACGGTCAGCATGGGCCTGGGACCGATGAACGCCGTCTACCAGGCGCGCTTCAACCGCTACCTTGCCGCGCGGGACATCGCCGATACCAGCCGCAGCCGGGTGTGGGCCTTCCTCGGGCGACGGCGAGATGGACGAGCCGGAGGCGCTCGGCTCGCTCGGGATCGCCGCCCGCGAGGGGCTCGACAACCTCATCTTCGTGGTGAACTGCAACCTGCAGCGCCTCGACGGCCCGGTGCGCGGCAACGGCAAGATCATCCAGGAGCTCGAAGCGGTCTTCCGCGGCGCCGGCTGGCACGTCATCAAGGTCATCTGGGCGCGCGAGTGGGACGAGCTGCTGGCCCGCGACAGGGACGGCGTGCTGCTCAGCAAGATGAACGAGACGCTGGACGGCGACTACCAGCGCCTGTCGGTGGCGGACGGCGCCTACATCCGCGAGCACTTCTTCGGCCCGGACCCACGCCTGCGCGCGATCGTCGAGCACCTCTCCGACGACGAGCTGACGAAGCTCCGTCGCGGCGGGCACGATTACCGGAAGCTGTACGCCGCCTACGCCGCGGCGGTGGCGCACACCGGCTCGCCGGTCGTGATCCTGGCCAAGACGGTGAAGGGCTGGACCCTGGGCCCCGGCATCGAGGCCCGCAACGTGACCCACCAGGCGAAGAAGCTGACGGTCGACGAGCTGAAGATCTTCCGCGATCGGCTCGAGCTGCCCGATCCCCGACGAGCAGCTCGCGGAGGCTCCGTACTACCACCCCGGAACCGATGCCCCGGAGATCGAATACATGCTCGAGCGGCGACGCCAGCTCGGGCGGCCCGCTCCCGCGCCGGGTCGTGGTCGCCGATGCCGCTCGCGCCGGCGCAGGGCGGCGTCTACGAGGAGCTCTTCGCCGGGTCGGAGCGCCCGGCGAGCACGACGATGGCCTTCAGCCGGCTCATGCGCAACCTCGTGCGCGATGAGGAGATCGGCCGGCGGATCGTGCCGATCATCCCGGACGAGGCGCGCACGTTCGGCATGGACCCGCTCTTCAAGGAGATCGGGCATCTACAACCCGCTCGGCCAGCGCTACACGCCGGTCGACAAGGAGCTGCTGCTCAGCTACCTCGAGAAGGCCGACGGACAGATCCTCGAGGAAGGGATCACCGAGGCCGGCGCCATGGCGGACTTCACCGCCGCCGGCACGAGCTACGCGACCCACGGCCAGCCGATGATCCCGTTCTACGCCTTCTACTCGATGTTCGGCTTCCAGCGCACCGGGGACTTCGTGTGGGCGTTCGGAGACGCGCGCGGCCGCGGCTTCATGATGGGTGCCACCGCGGGGCGCACCACGCTCCACGGCGAGGGGCTCCAGCACGACGACGGGCACAGCCACGTCCTGGCCTCAACGCTCCCCAACGTCATGGCCTACGATCCCGCCTTCGCCTACGAGCTGGCGATCGTGGTGCGCGAGGGGATCCGCCGGATGTACGGCGATCCGGGGGAGGACATCTTCTACTACATCACCCTCTACAACGAGAACTGGGCGATGCCCGTCAAGCCGGAGGGGGTCGAGGACGGGGTGCTCCGCGGCCTCTACCGCTTCCGGCCGGCGGAACGTGGCACGCGCCGCGTGCAGCTTCTCGCGGCGGGACCGGCCATGCAGCAGGCCCTCCGCGCCCAGGAGCTGCTCGCCGAGCGCTATGACGTCGCCGCGGACGTGTGGAGCGCCCCCTCGTTCCAGCAGCTCCGCAACGACGCGCTCGAGGTCGAGCGCTGGAACCGCCTCCATCCCGACCAGGAGCCGCGGGTCCCGTACGTCGTCGAGCAGCTTCGCGCGAGCGAGGGGCCAATCGTGGCCGCCACCGACTACCTGAAGGCGGTGCCGGACATGGTCGCCCGCTGGGTGGACCGCTCCTTCACCCCGCTCGGCACCGACGGCTTTGGGCGCAGTGACACGCGGGACGCGCTGCGGACCCACTTCGAGGTCAACGCCGAGCACATGAGCTACGCCGCGCTGCACGGCCTGTGCCAGGTCGGCGAGGGAAGCCGGGAGGAGCTCACCATCGCCCTCGGCGAGCTCGGGATCGACCCCGACCGCCTCGATCCGCTGCGGGCCTAGCTAGCCGGCTCGACGCGACGTGGTCAGCAGCCGGTTGCCGCACTCGCCACAGTAGCGATAGTCCGGCTCCACGCGCGCACCGCAGGCCGGGCAGCGGCCGGGCGAGACCCAGGGCATCGGCCGCCCCCAGGCCAGCCGCACCCCGAGACGGCGCGGAGCCGGTGGCCAGCCTGCATCCCAGTCGCGCGCGGCAAGGTACCCGATCCGCTCGCGGTCGTAGGACGCGCGGCGCTCCGGATCGGTCAGGAGCCCGCGCGCAGCGTTCACGACGAGCATCTCCTCGTGGGCGCGGGGCGACGCGTTGCGGTCGGGATGGCAAGTCCGGGCCAGCCTGCGGCAGGCGACGATCACCGCATCGGTGTCGGCGCCGGGCTCGACCTGGAGGAGCCGATAGAGATCCCGCTCCGGCGCGTAGGGAAACAGCTCCAGATTCATTCCCGCGCGGATGGTAGCCGCTCCGGATGAGCCGATGCGCCGCCTTCCTGCACACCCCGCTTTGACGGCGCCGCCTTCACATTATGAACCTCAAGAGCAGTATTTGGAAATGGCAGTTGACAGATCGTGCGCTGATACCTATGATGCGTCATGGGACAACACAAATAGGCAATACTTACTCCGTATTGGGAAAGGCGAGAGCGAAATGTTTGAGTCACTTGTCCACTACGATCTCCTCGCTGCGGAGGATCGGCTCCGCACGAAGCGGTCAGAATCGCCATCCCGCAGCACGAGGCGCCCGTTCCGCGCCACGGCGCGCCGGGTGGCGGTGCGCGGCCGGCGGGGCTGACGATGGCGCGCGACGTCATCTCGACCTGCCCCGTCTGCGAGGGCGAGCTGCTCGTCAGCCGCCTCCACTGCAGGAGCTGCGGGACTGCGCTCGAGGGTGAGTTCAGCGTCGGTCGCTTCGGCCGCCTCACCCGCGAGCAGCTCAGTCTGCTCGAGAGCTTCCTGCGCGCTCGTGGCAACCTCAAGGAGATGGAGCGCGAGCTCGGGATCTCGTACCCCACCGTACGCGGCCGGGTGGATGCGCTGGTGCGCGCGCTCGGTCTGGGCGACGCCGAGTCGGACGAGGCGGCGGAAGGTGACGCTGACACCGACGCTGCCGCGGACGGTGCGCTGCCTTCCGCAGAAGAGCCTGGGGACGCCAACGAGCGGCGCGCGATCCTCGAGCGCCTCGCCCGCCGCGAGATCAGCGCAGAGGACGCCGCCGCTGCGCTAAGAGCGCTCGGGGGAGAGTGAGCCATGCCGCGCTTCGTACGGACCC
Source organism: uncultured Chloroflexia bacterium (assembly GCA_963837425.1). Classification (GTDB taxonomy): domain Bacteria; phylum Chloroflexota; class Limnocylindria; order QHBO01; family QHBO01; genus CAWINH01. The sequence goes on along the minus strand of CAWINH010000002.1, from coordinate 640,615 downwards.
AGCAGATCGATCACACCATCGGCCCCGACGGGCTCCTCGACTTGCGGGTGACCGCGGCCGAAGTCCGGATCCAGCCGGTCGATGGCGACGTGGCCCACATTCGCGCGACGTTCCAGATCCGCGCCTACGGCGAACCCGAGGCTGACAGGATCTACGAGCAGGTCCAGCTGCGCGTCGACTACGCCTCGTCACACGCGCTGCGGGTCACTGACCGCGACGAGGAGTCGGGCCTCGGCCGCACACTCAAGAGACTCTTCGGGGGTGATCGCGTGGATCTCGACCTCGAGGTCGAGATCCCGGCCAGCGCCGAGCTGCAGCTCGCGACGGTGAGCGGGGACGTACAGGCAACCGGGCTGCACGGGCTGCAGCGCTACACCACCGTGTCGGGAGACCTGTTTCTCGTCGACACGGCGGGAGATATCCGGGTGAATTCCGTGTCCGGCGACGCGACGATCCGAGGCATCGGGCCGATCACCGGCCAGGCCGAGGCCGTCTCGGGCGACCTCATCGTATCCGCGCCGCTGCTCAAGGGCCTGAGCAGCTCGTCGGTCTCCGGCGACATCACTATCGAGGGCGAGCTCAGCCCATCGGGGAAATTTCGGGTCGAGACGGTCAGCGGCGACCTCGCGGTTGCTCTCCTCGGAAGCGCGATCTTCGAGGTGCGCGGCATCTCGACCGAGATCAGCAGCCCCATTGACCACCGCATCGAGGGACGCCTCGACCGCCGGCGAGTTCTGATCGGCAGCGGGGGTCCGGAATTCGTCTTCAGCTCGATGTCCGGTGACCTCAGCATCCGGCGCTCCGCGCGCCTCGCGGCATCCGCGAGCACGCTGGAGGCCCCTCGGCCGACCCCACGACCGACCGAGGCCGGCCGCATGGCGATCCTGCGCGCCCTGGAGCAGGGCGAGATCGACGTGGAAGAGGCGACCCGCAGGCTCGCCGGGGAGAGCTCCGCCGATGCGTGACGAGCTGGCCACCGTCCTGCGCCTCGTGGCCGAGGGCAAGCTCTCTGCCGAGGAGGCGGTGCCCATCATCGATGCGCTGACCCGGGCCGGCCAGCCGGCCGCCTCGCCGCAGACGGCAAGCCCCGCGTCCGGGCGCGGGCGACGGGTGCGCATCCAGGTCAACGAGCGCGGCCGCCGCGTGATCGACGTCCGCGTCCCGCTCGCGTTCGCGGCCATGGCGGCCCGCATGGTGCCGGGGATCCCGGACCGCTATGCCGAGCTCATCGAGCGGGCGGTCGAGAGCGACACCCTGGGAACCATCGTCGATGCCGAGGACGAGACCGGCGACGGCGTCCTCATCAGCGTGGAGTAGCGCGAAATGAACGAGATTGCGATTCCCGAATCTGCAGGTCTGCTGCGGCCGCTGCGTCATCGAGACTTCCGGCTCGTCTTCAGCGGCGAGACGGTCTCCCTGATCGGTGACCAGTTCTACTTCATCGCGCTCGCCTGGCTCACCCTCCAGCTCACCGGTTCGGGCCTGGCCCTGGGGACCGTCCTGACCGTGGCAGCCGTGCCGCGTGCCGTCTTCATGCTGGTGGGCGGCGCCCTCTCGGACCGCTGGTCCCCTCGCAGCCTCATGCTCTGGTCGAACGTCGTCCGCGGCCTCGTGGTGGCCATCGTTGCGATGCTCGTCCTGAGCGGTCGCGCGGCGCTGTGGCACCTCTTCGGACTGGCGCTCGTCTTCGGCACCGTGGACGCGCTCTTCTACCCCGCCATCGGGACGATCGTGCCCATGCTCGTCACCGAGCGGCTTCTCCCCCCGGCGAACGCGCTGATGCAGGGGATCACCCAGCTGGCCGGGCTCATCGGTCCCGCGCTCGCCGGCTTGCTGGTCGCCGCGGTCGACACCGGGCCGGCGTTCGCCATCGACGCGGTGAGCTTCGGCGTGGCCGCCGCCGCGCTCGTCTTCGTGGTGGGCGGCCGCCGGCTGCCGCCCCACGACGCAGCCGGCGACGTCGCCGGGTCGGAGCGCCTGCTGTCGACGATCGGCTCGGGCATCCGCTACGCCTGGGGTGACCCGGCGATCCGCTCGCTCGTACTCATCACCGCCGCCGTCAACGTCGGATTCACCGGTCCGATCGACGTCGGCGTCCCCTACCTCGCGGACACCCGCTTCGCCGGTGGCTCCGCCGCCTTCGGCATCATCGCCTCGGCGTTCGGGGCCGGCGCGCTGGCCGGCGCGATCCTCGCCGGATCGCTGCGCCACGTCCCCCGGCTCGGAACGGTGAGCCTGCTCACGGTCATCGGGATGGGGGTGGGGCTGGCGGCGCTCGCGATTGCGCCGAATGTGATCACCGCCGTCGCGATCGCGGCCGTGATCGGCTTGGGGGCCGGGTTCGTGAACGTCCGGATCATCGCCTGGCTCCAGGCGCGCACCCCCGAGCAGCTGCTCGGTCGGGTCATGAGCCTGGTGATGTTCGCGTCGGTGGGGTTGGCCCCGCTCTCCCTGGCCGTGTCCGGATTCGTCATCGACGTGGGAGCCGCGTCACTCCTCTTCATCCTCGCCGGCGGGGTCGTGATCGCGGCCGGCATCGCGGGTTTCGCCATGGGGCTTCCGGCCCGGATGACCGACACGGCCGGCTGAGCCGGCACGGCCGAGGCCGCTGCAGGCCGGACGTGCAGCGCCGCGGAGTGTTTCAATACCCGCCGCATGACCAACCGCCCATCCGACCGGCCGGACGTTGAACCGCGCCGCGTCGATCCCCTGCTCGAGGTTCGGGAGAAGAAGCGGGGCGCCCGGCCGGGCGACGCGTACGTCCGGATCGTGCGGCCCTTCGAGGACGAGTTCGAGCGCGGCGATGAGGGGAGCCTCATCGCGTCCGAGAAGACGATCCTGGCCCGCACCGGCTGGACGGCCTGGATCCGGAACCTGCGCACGGTCCTGATCGGGAGACCCATCTCGTCCGAGCGCGAGGAGCACGAGCGGCTCACGAAGCTCAAGGCGCTTGCCGTCTTCTCGAGCGACAACATCAGCTCGAGCGCGTACGGGCCCGAGGAGATCATGGTGGCCCTCACCGCGGCGGGAGCCGGGGTCCTCAGCCTGACGCTCCCACTTGCGACGTCGATCATCGTCATGCTGGCCATCGTCACGGTCAGCTATCGCCAGACGATCAAGGCCTATCCTCAGGGCGCCAGCAGCTACATCGTGGCCAGCGACAACCTCGGTGACAGTGCGGGGATCCTGGCCGCCTCTGCGCTGCTCATCGGCTACGTCGTCACCGTGGCGGTCTCGGTCTCGGCCGGCGTGGCCGCCATGACCTCGATCATTCCCGGCCTGTTTGACCTGCGTGTCGTCATTGGCGTCGTCATGGTCATCCTCCTCATGCTGGGCAACCTGCGCGGGATCCGCGAGTCGGGGACGATCTTCATGGCTCCGACCTACCTCTACGTGATCCTCATGTTGGGGATCATCGGCTTCGGGGTGTTCGAGTCCCTGACCGGCAACCTGGCACCGTATTCGCCGCCGCAGGCCTGGAAGGATGCGCTGGCCAGCGGAGGCCAGGCGCTCGGCCTGTTCCTCGTCCTCCGCGCCTTCAGCCAGGGCGCCGTGGCACTGACCGGTGTTGAGGCCATCTCCGACGGTGTGCCGGCGTTCAAGCCGCCCGAATGGCGGAATGCGCGGATCACGCTGACCTGGGCCGCCACGATCTTTGGGCTCCTCTTCGTGGGGATCGCGTATCTCGTGGTGGTGATCGGCATCATCCCGGACCCGAACCAGGAGCAAACCGTGCTCTCGCTGCTCGTGCGCCACCTCGTTGGCAACGGCTGGCTCCTGGTGCTGGCCCAGGTCTCGACCGCGCTCCTGCTGGTGCTGGCCGCGAACACGAGCTTCGCGGACTTTCCGCGGCTCTCGAGCTTCCTGGCTCGCGACGGATTCCTGCCACGGCAGTTCGCCTTTCGTGGCGAACGCCTCGCCTTCACCACCGGCATCGTCTTCCTCGCAACGCTGGCCAGCCTGCTGCTGATCGTCTTCCGGGCCAGCGTCACCGGCCTGATCCCGCTCTACACGCTGGGAGTGTTCGTGGCCTTCACGCTCTCGCAGGCCGGGATGCTGACCCGCTGGGTCCGCCGCCACGAAGACGGCTGGCGTCGCGGGGCGATCATCAACGGCCTCGGCGCGGCCACGACCTTCGTCGTGATGCTCGTGGTCGGCACGAGCAACTTCCTCCACGGCGCCTGGCTCGTCATCGTCCTCGTCCCGCTCATGATGCTGCTCCTCTCCGGGATTCGGCACCACTACCGGACAGTGGAGGGAGAGGTCGCACTCGACCGCATTCCCGAGGGCAAGGAGACTGCCAAGGAGCCGATTGTGATCGTGCCCGTGGCGCGCATGGACAGGCCGGCTCTGCAGGCCATCGCCTTCGCGAACTCGATCTCCGGCAGCCCCACTGCCGTCCACATCACGAACGAGCCCGAGAAGGCTGCCGCGCTGCGCGAGCACTGGCCGGAGTGGGCCGGCAAGACTGAGCTCGTTGTGGTCGAGTCCCCGTATCGGGCCCTGGTCGGTCCCCTGCTGCGCTACATGGGGGCGCTGCAGGCGCAGGATCCGGACCGCCCGATCCTCGTCGTGCTCTCCGAGGTCGTGCCGCGCCACTGGTGGGAGTACATCCTCCACAACCAGACCGCCCTGCGGCTCAAGCTGCGCCTCTTCGTCCGCCGCAACACGATCGTGGCCGACGTTCCGTACCACCTCGACCGCAGCTGACTCGCTCCCCTAGCTCCAGGCGCCAAGGAGGTTGATGGCCACGATCGCGTAGGCGTGGATGGCCACTCCGACGCCGACCGCGATGATCAGCGAGCGGCTGGCCCGCTCGCGGTATGCCCAGCCGAGAAGGAGAAGGAGCAGCGGGATCGCATCGAGGGCGAATCGATAGCCGAACTGGGCGAATCCCCACGATCCGTGCATGAGGTCCGGGAGCATGACCAGCCCGACCGCCAGCCAGGTGACCGGCACGAGCGCCCCCGCGCGCGCGCACCGCCCAGAAGAGGAACGGGGCGGAGAGCGTCAGGGCCAGGCCGGTCGACGCCGGGATCAGGAAGGGGGCCGTGTCCCTCCACTCGAAGCTCTGCAGCAGGATCGCGTACAGCTCGCGCGGGATGTAGAGCGGGGAGATGAGGCCGTAGCGGAACCACGGCTCGTCCGTGACGAGCCCGGTCTCCCCCGACGGGATGTGCGCGTAGCCGAAGTCCAACGGCGACCCGAATCGGGCGAGGTTGTACCAGACGATGATCAGCGCCGGCACGGCGAGCCCGATTGCCAGTGACAGGTGCGCCCGCGTCGGGCGCCAGCGGCCGGGAATCGCGTAGAGGGCCGCGAACAGCGGGAGTGCGAACCCGGTCGGCAGCCGGCTGCCCGCGGCGAGGCCGAGCGCCAGCCCGGCGGCGAGCGGCCATCGGCGCCGGATCCCGGCGTGCAACGCCAGGAGCAGGAAGAAGGTGGCGACCACCTGCGCCCAGAGGTGGGTCCCGGCCATCCCGGCCACCCACCAGTGGGTCGTGAACGCGAAGCCGATCGTCAGCACGACGCGCGGCGCGGGTGCGGTCCCGATCCGACGCAGGAGCCCGTAGGCGAGCGCCACGTTCACGGCGCCGAGCACCGCGCAGGTCAGGTTCGACGGCACCTCCGAGTACCACGGCTGCGATCCCGTGATCGCCACGATCGGCATCAGCACGAACGCCGGGACGGGTGGGAAGGGTGAGTACTGACTCCCGTCGGGACGCGGCACGAGCTCGAGCCACGGCCGGTCCGGCGCGATCCACAGATGGCCGTGCAGGAACGCGTCCGCCAACGGAACGAACGAGTCCCCGCCCGGGCTCGTCGGACCGGTGAGCAGATAGACGGCCAGGGCAACCAGCGTCAGGCTGGTCGGCACCGCCCAGTCGCGTTCGGCGAGCAGGGAGCGCAGCATGCGTGCAATCATCGCAGCCAGACCCCTCGGCGCGAACGCGAGAACGCGATTCGGTAAAGCAGTCTTCATGCGAATGCGTCCTGAGATGAACGAACCGCACGTAGGTTGTGCGTCGGGCCGAGGAGCCGGGCTCCCTGCCCCGGTCCTGCTGTGTCGAATCGCCTTGGAGGTGTTCATGCTCGTCGCCGCCGTGCCACGCCGGCACACCGTGCCGCATCGGCTGATGGTTGCCGCAGGCGCCATCGTGATGGCCCTGTTGATGACCGTCGGATGGCTTCCGCCGGTCCGTGCAGCCAGCGGGCTTGAGCTCACCACGCCGTATCCCTCGATCGCCGTCCAGCCCGGCTCGAACGCGACGTTCGTCCTGACCGTCGCCGCCACCAGCGCGGTGACCGCCGATCTGAAGCTCTCCGGCGTGCCCGACGGGTGGACGGCGAACCTCCACGGTGGAAACCTCGAGGTCCAGAGCGTGTACGTCGCGACTGACACGCCGGCGACGGTTCAGCTCGACGTGGCGATCCCCGCCGACGCGACCGACGGCACCACGAACATGAAAGTCACCGCCACCGGCGGCGGCAGCACCGTGACGCTCCCGCTGACGGTCGTCGTGGCACAGGCGGCTGGCGGAACGGTGAGCCTGACGACCGACTTCCCATCGCTGCAGGGTGCTTCTGACGCGACCTTCCCGTTCAGCCTCACCCTCCACAACGACACCCCCCAGCAGCTCACGTTCAGCGTTCAGGCCACGGGCCCCAGCGGCTGGACGGTGAGCGCCACCGTATCGGGCCAGCAGCAGGCGGCCAGCTTCACGGTTGAGGCCGGGTCAACCCAGGCGATCTCGGTGTCCACGACGCCGCCCTCCACGGTGAAGTCCGGCTCGTTCCAGATCGCGGTGCAGGCGTCCGGGACCGGCGGCCACGACGCGACTGCAGCGCTGACGGTCGAGATCACCGGGCAGGTGAAGATGTCGGTGACGACCGTCGACGGTCGCCTCAACGCGAACACGACCGCCGGAGCGGCCGGCGATCTCACCGTCGTCGTCAGCAACGACGGGACGAGCGATCTGACCGGCGTGAACCTGACCTCATCGGCACCGAGCGGCTGGGACGTCACCTTCGACCCTTCGACGCTCGACACCGTGACGGCCGGCAACCAGGGGACGGCGGTGGCCCACATCAAACCGTCGGGTGACGCGATTGCCGGCGATTACCAGGTGACGATCACCGCGGCGAACGACCAGGCGAGCGAGAGCATGCAGATCCGCGTCACGGTGGACACCTCGCCGTTGTGGGGCGTGCTCGGGGTCGCGCTGATCCTCGCCGCGGTCGGTGGCCTGTACTGGGTCTTCCAGCGCTACGGACGGCGATAGCGCCATGGCCGACGCCCCGCTCATCGAGACCAGCAACCTCACAAAGCGCTACGGATCGTTCACGGCCGTCAACCGGTTGAGCCTGCGGGTCAAGCGTGGGGAAGTCTTCGGTCTGCTCGGCCCGAACGGCGCCGGCAAGACGACGACGATCCTCATGCTGCTCGGGCTCACCGAGCCGAGCGCCGGCACCGCACGTGTGCTTGGGATGGACCCGGCCCGCCACCCACTCGAGGTGAAGCGCCGGGTCGGCTACCTGCCCGATGCGGTCGGCTTCTACGACCGGCTCTCGGCGCGCGCAAACCTCCGCTACACGGCCCGGCTGAACGGGATGAATCCGAACGACGCCATGCCGCTCATCGACGGGCTTATCGAGCAGGTGGGCCTGGCCGATGCCGCCGACCAACGGGTCGGCACCTATTCGCGCGGCATGCGCCAGCGGCTCGGCATCGCCGATGCGCTCGTGAAGGACCCGGCGGTGCTCATCCTCGACGAGCCGACGATGGCGATCGACCCGACCGGCGTGGCCGAGATCCTCGAGCTCATCGAACGGCTGGTGCACGAGCGCGAGCTCGGCGTCCTGCTCTCGAGCCATCTCCTGGCCCAGGCGCAGGGCATCTGCAACCGGGTCGGCATCTTCCTGGCCGGCCGGATGATCGCCGAGGGAACCGTTCCCGAGCTCGCGAAGCGGGCCGGCGACGCCTCGCTCAGCCTCGATGACACGTACCGTCGCCTGGTGGCTCGCGCCGAGGCATCGGCGAAGAAGGCGTCGTGACGACGCCGGCGGCGACGGCCGCACCCACCACCACGCCACCCCCCGCCGTCCGCAGCGCTGCCGGGGGATGGCGCGCCGTGGCCGGCAAGGAGCTGGCCGATGCGGTCACCAGCTCCCGCTTCCTCGTTCTGCTCCTCATCCTGGGGCTCGCCGCCGCGACCCCGGTGTACTTCTCGTCGGGCGACATCCGCAGCGTCGCGGAGCAGGCGAGCGGGGCGCACGCGGTCTTCCTGGCGCTCTTCACGATCGGTCACGATCCGGTCCCGTCCTTCGTGGGCCTCATCGGCTTCCTGGCGCCCCTGCTCGGAATCGCGTTTGGTTTCGACGCGGTGAACGGCGAGCGGTCGCAGGGCACGCTCCCCCGCCTCCTCGCGCAGCCGATCCACCGCGACGACGTCATCAACGGCAAGTTCGTGGCGGGGCTGACGGTCATCAGCCTGGTCGTCATCGCGATGACGGCCCTCGTGGCCGGGATGGGCCTGCTGCGGCTCGGGATCGTCCCGGCATTCGGCGAGGTCGAACGGCTCGTCGTGTGGCTGGTGGTGACGATCGTCTACATCGGCGTCTGGCTGGCCTTCGCCACCCTGTGCTCGGTGCTGACCGGGCGCGCCGCGACGTCCGCGCTGATCGCCATTGGGGTCTGGCTGTCGCTCACGCTGTTCGGCAGCCTTCTCGCGAACCTCGTCGCCGGGGCACTGTCGCCGCTGCCAGACAACGCGACGATCGACCAGACGATCGCGCACGCGCAGACGCTCCAGCTCCTGTCCGCGCTGAGCCCGGATTCGCTCTTCCAGCAGGTGACGGCGGTGACCCTCGACCCGGGCATCACCGCGCTCTCGGTCTCCGGGCCTGGGCAGCTCATCCAGCTCTCGCAGCAGGTGCCCACGATCCTCTCACTGGACCAGAGCCTGCTCATCGCGTGGCCCTACCTCGTCGCCCTCGTGGCGCTCATGGTGGCCTCGTTCGCCGGAGCCTACGTCGGCTTCCTGCGCCAAGAGGTTCGCGCCTAGACCACGTGCTGTATCGCTGACCGGATCGTTTGCTATGGCGCGCCCGGCAGGATTTGAACCCGCGACCTGATGGTCCGAAGCCACCCGCTCTGTCCGCTGAGCTACGGGCGCGCGTTTCACGCTCAATGAGAGCGGAAAACCAGATTCAGCATTGACTACAGCGTTATGAGAGCGGAACGACCGACGCGTCTTCTGAACCGTCGGACGGAGTCCCGCGGCGCTGTCGTCAGCCTCCCCCGCCTCGGCTATCGTAACCCGCGGCGACCTCGCCGCCAACGTCAACCAGTTTCACCTGGGAATGTGCGCCGCGGCGAACCTTTCGGTAGCCACGCAACACGCCGATCTCGCCTCCCTCACCTGCCCGGCGGAGTTTCCCTCGTCGGCTCCAGCCGCCCTTCAGGGGCCAGCGCCAATGCGAATCCAGCGCAGCTCCAGGTCGCCATCGGCGGGAGCGAAGACATAGGCCAGCAGGTCGCCCGACAGCTCCGGTCGCACGGCGACGTTATGCGGGGCTTCGTCAGTGGGGCCCAAGTCAAGAATCTGGAGGAGGTCGCCGGTGCGGAAATCGGCGAGGTACATCGTCCGGTCGCCGTTGGAGGAATCCGACCAAGCCGCCACGTAGCGGTTCCCGATGCTCGGCAGCATCCACCCCGCCGGGTACCCGTCGATCTCGGGCTGAGGGCCGGGCATCATTCGCAATGGTTCGCTCGCGCCGGTCCGCAGGTCGTAGTGCACGATGCCGCCGCTCACCACGAAGTTGAGCCGCGGGTCTGACTCCTTCCAGATCACGTCATCGCCGTGGATGGCGGGCTCGGAGGCGGAGGTGCTGTGATCGAGGCGCTCTGGCTCGCCGGAGTCGGCCAGATCCAACAGGTAGATGTGGCGCTCGTCGCTGCGGCCGTCGGGACTCATCTCGACGGTGCCGTATACGAGCCGGTCGCCATCGACGGCGGGATGCCAGTACTGGGTCTCGAGGGCCGGACTCGCAAGCAGCTCGCGGCGCGTCATGGTCGTCAGGTCCATGGCCAGCAGCTGGCTGTCCTCACCCGGGGCCGACATCCAGACCAGCCACTTGCCGCCGAGGGCGATGTCGGGCAGTGCAGTCATAACCCCGTGGTCGATCTCGATGGCATCGGTGCCTGGACTGGGGACGTACCACAACGTCCAGCCTCCGAGGCCCAAGACCCCGATGTTCTGTTCGACAAAGGCGAGCTGATTACCGTCGCCCACGATCCGACGGAGCTCGGAGCCCCGGTTTGGGTTGTCGTAGAGCAACTGGACAGGACCGCCGGGGGTGGAGCCAAACAGATCGGGCGCCAGTTGGGCCGACGGCCCGAGCCGGACACCAGACGACCACACCAAGTACTTCCCGGTACTCGTATAGGCCAGGGCAGGGGTGGTGTCTTTCTGGTCAATGGCCCCCGTGGTCAGCCACGACGGTGCCTCTGATGGCGCACCCGACGGACCGATCGACCTTTGCGAAGCGCGCGGGGTGTCAGATGGGATCCCCGTCGGGGGCGGACTGGGGGTTACGCACCCGGCGAGGAGCAGGATCGCGCCCAGAGCGGGGCCGACAGACTTCAATGTGAGCCCTACCAGATCAGGTAGTTGTTCCCATTTCTCATCGTCTCCCAGAGGCCATAGCTGCCATAGCGGTAGGCCCCAGTCGAGCCGAGGATGACGGTGTGGCCGTCGTACTCGTCAACCCCGCCCGATGAATCGTCGTAGTAGGCCCACCGGACGGGGTCGCTGTAGAGCCCTGAATAGCCGTTGATCGCGATGTAGTGCCCGTAGCCGGAGCTCGGGTCCACCCCCGCCCAGTTGGGAAGGTAGTAGTTCCCGTTCACCGTGTCGCGCGGGTTGACGTGGACGGCTAGCGCCATGCCGTATCCATCGGTGTCCATGATGATCGCGTTGTGGAAATCCTGGAACACCGGGTTGGACCACTTGAAGTAGAACGGCGTGTATGGAAGGTGGCTCGCGCCGTTCATGCCGGCGACCATGTTGACGTCGGTTGTGCCACTACTGTTCGTGTGCGTCCAGGTGGCGCTGATGGTGGTCTGCTTGTGCTTGTTCGTCGCGCCCGTTTCACCGCTCGTCGAGGAGTAGTAGTAATCCCAACTCAGGTTGGACGCCACTTGGACGGTAGCAGGGCCACAATAGAAGTACCGGTACTGGTGGCGAGGGTACGTTGGAAGAACCCTACTGGGGTGTGGGGAGGGTAGCGGTTCCGGGCCATCGATCGGGCCGGGCGCATCCCCCCAGGCCAAGGCGTCCTCCATGGCGCGCAACTCCGCCATCTTCTGGTCAAGGATGACTTGTTGTTCGGGTGTTAGCGGCAGGATCTTCCCCCTGTCCGAGTCCGACCCGCCGCCTGTGGTGGTGGCAACACTGGGGTCGCTTGCTAGGGCATAGACAGCCCCGATTGTTAGGCTTGATACCAGGGCTATTGTCAGGGCAGTCGCCAGCATTCGAGGCCTGATTGGCGGGGACTGTGTAAAGATGCTGGGCGTCTCATCATACCTCCCATTAGACGCGAGAGCACTGCGGTGACGTCCACCGACCAAAGCCGGAGTTGAAGGACACCAACGCCGCGGTTCGGCCACCCGCGGGCCGTCGCGGACTCGTAGCATCTGGCACCTACTGTCAAATAGGAAGTGCCGAAGAGCCTGAACTGTTGACGGAATTGCACGGGGCGACCGAGGTAGCGATGGAACCTGGGTCCTCCGATTGGCTTGACTGGCTCGCGGCGGCGGTACGGTCCGTCGGCTGCCACGAACGCTACGACAGTCCCTGCAACACCCTGTACGGAGGAATCCGGCGCGACAGCGGATAACTCGACCCATTTCGGTCGCGTGCCTACGGTGGAAGCACAGCGCATCGAGGTTCTTGGTCCGAAGCCACCCGCTCTGTCCGCTGAGCTACGGGCGCGCGTTTCACGCTCAAACAGAGCGGGAAACCAGACGGCGCATTGTTGCACAGCGCTCGACGAGCGGTATTGTCGGTGTACGCCTTCCGCTGACATGTCACGCTCGACCGCTGCCCAGCCAATCGACCAGTCGAGGGGAATTCGGTACGGTCGATTTCTCTTGACGCGCTCGTACCGAACTGGTACTAGACTTCAGTACGATCCCAATATTTCCCGTTAGGCGTACTGAATTCCAATGGCGATCGAAATGCCACACCGTGGCCGACCGACGCGCACAGCCATCTTCGAAGCAGTCGATCGGGAGATCGACGAGCTCCGCCGTATCGGCGGCCTGCCAGCGCCGTTCGAGGCACGCGACATCTGGAAGGGCATCTGGTACGAGGAGGCGCATAACTCGACCGCGATCGAGGGAAACACGCTGGTGCTGAAGCAGGTGCGGCTCCTGCTCGATGAGGGACGTGCGGTGGGCAACGAAGAACTCGCCCAGTACCTCGAGGTCCAAGGGTACGCGGAAGCCGCTGAATGGGTGTATGAACAGGCAACGAAGGCAGTGGCCTGGGCGCCGAGCAACCACATCACGATCACTGAATTGCGACAGATCCACCGGACCCTGATCGAGGGGGTGTGGAAGGTGCAGCCACCGGAGCAACTGGCCCCCGGCGAAGGTCCGGGGTCCTTCCGCCTGCACGACATCGCCGCGTTCCCCAGTGGCATGCAGCCTCCCCCGTTCACCGACGTCCACGCGCTCATCACCGACTGGATCCGGGACTCCAATGCGGCGCCGCGCGACGGGCAGCACCTCATGAAGCACCTCGCTGGACTCCATGCTCGATTCGAGCAGATCCACCCGTTCCGTGATGGAAACGGCCGTGCGGGTCGCCTGGCCCTGAACCTGCTGCTCGTCCGGCGAGGATATGCGCCCGCCGTCATCTACAAACGGGACCGGCCCCGGTACTTGGCAGCGCTCCGCCGGGCCGATGCAGGGAACGCAGGGTCTCTCGCTGAACTTCTTGCGCGAGCGGTCAAGGACGGACTGGACCGCTTCCTCTTGCCGGCCCTCGCAGGCCCACATCGGCTGCTGCCGTTGTCGGCGCTCGCGGATCGCGACCTTAGCCTGCTGGCGCTTCGGAGGGCCGCACAAGCCGGTCGACTGCGGGCGACTCACCAGGACGGGCTCTGGTACTCAACGAAGCGCGATGTCACGGCCTACAAGCGAAGCCGGCGTCGCGGGCGGCGCAGCACATAGGCCGTCGCAGGCCAGCGGCAGGTGCTGGACATCACGGCGGTATGCATCCCATCGGCGCTACGACACAGCGGATAACTCGACCCGTTTCGTTCGGAAGCTCACGCTCGAACCACAGCGCATCAGCCGATTTGGTCCGAAGCCACCCGCTCTGTCCACTGAGCTACGGGCGCGCGCTTCACGCTCAAACAGAGCAGAAAAATGGACGCCGCATTGTCGCACAGCGCCGCGAAGACGAGATCTACCTACTTGCAGCGGTTGAGCTAGGGCGAATGTTCCGGTTGACGCGGAATAGATTCGACGGGTCGTACGTCGTCTTCGCCGCTGCGAGGCGTTCGAGGTTCGATCGGTAGGACTCGGCCGTCCGAGCGTCCGGCTCGTCCTCGGTCTGGAAGTTCACGTAGTTGCCGCCGGTGGAGTACGGCTTCAGCGCCTCCCATGCCGTGCGCACCCACGCCCGATGCGCATCACCAGCGGGGTCTCCCTTGGCCCACATCGCCTGGATGACGCAGGCGAAGGCGGCATCGCGGTTACCCATCGCTCCGTCGTCCTCCGGATGATCGTTCGGCGCCCCCGCAACGTGAAACAAGACGATCTGGTTTGCGGGTGCCTTGTTGTCGATGAATTGCGCCTTGTATGTTTCCAGGACCTCGTCGCTCAGGCTCGGCAGGAACTCGGATTTCCAGTAGTAGTGCATCCCCTTGGGCTGCGTCGCGTCGAGCATGGACTGCTGGGCGACATACGGCTTCACCTGTACCAGATCGGCCAGTGGACGCGCGTGAGACTTGATCGGGGCCAGGTCCGCCTGCGCCTGGTCGAGACTGCCTGAGTGACACGCGACCATGGCGATGATCGGCGTGCCATGGGCTTCCTGGGGAAGCCACGGCGCGGGAGGCGCATTGCGCATCAGGACGGCGAGCGTCAACTCGCGGGGCGCCGATGCAGTTACCCGCTTGAAGAGATCGAGAACACCATCGGCCTCGCTGGCCGGCCACGCGATCAGGCCGGCCATCACATTGGGGCCGACCGGATGCAGATTGAAGACGAATTCCGTCACGACGCCGAAGTTGCCACCCCCGCCCTGGAGGGCCCAGAAGAGGTCGGGGTTCTCGAGGCGCGAGCTGCGACGCACGGCCCCATCGGCGGTCACGAGTTCCACCTCCTGCAGGTCGTCGATCGTCCAACCGAAGCGACGGCTCAGGTAGCCGAACCCTCCGCCAAGGGTCAGCCCTGCTACGCCGGTCGCCGAGACGAAGCCGAAGGTCGCAGCCAGCCCATGTTCCTGGGTGGCTCGGTCGACATCGCCGAGCGTGCAGCCCGGGCCGACCCGCGCCACGCTGGCATCCACGTCCACGTGAACATCGGTGAGCCCCGACATGTCGAGCGTCACGCCACCATCGGTCAGCGCTAACCCCGCGATGTTGTGCCCACCTCCCCTGATCGACAGCTCGAGCTGGCTGTCACGGACGAAGTCGACGGTTCGCACCACGTCCTGCGTTGACCCGGCCCGAACCACGATGGCCGGCTGCTTCGTGATCATCCCGTTCCAGAGGCTGGTCGCCTCGGCAAATCCCTCGTCCCCGGGGTACAGCAGCGAGCCGTCCAGGCTCGCCGCGAGGGCGTCGAGGGTCTCCGCGGCAACGTCACGAGTACCGCCGTCCAGACCGGTAATCAATCGCTGGGGCATCGCCTCTCTCCACGTCGCTTCGGGTTCAGAGCGTACGTCCAGATGTCAACGAACGATCGCGGCATGCGCAGAGGGGCTGTTGGGCTTGCGACCCATGGCGGTTGGGCCCGTGCACGCTCGCCTCGCCACGAGGCGTTCTCCCTCGGCGCTCAGGAGGCCGATGGCGTTCGTCCGGCTCCCGCCCTACACTCGTCGAAGCGTGCTGAGCAGGGATGGCCTCGACTACTTCGCGGGGATGGGCTCCGGAAACGTCGAGGACATTCAGCTCCACTTCGCCGATCCGGCCGCCGCGCGGCAGAAATCGCGCGAGGACAGACTCGACATGCTGAGCGGATCGGCCGACGAGATCGGCGAGGGGCTCAAGACGCTGCTTTCGCCGGTCGACGCCGAGGCGCTGGACCGGAGCATCGCCGAGTGGCTCGTGCGCAGCGCTCATGACGGCCTGGCCACCGGCGAAGAAGGTTGGTGGGACGACGGGGTGGCAGACCTGGCCCCGTGGGGCTTCGAGTTCGACGAGATCCGGATGCCGGTCCAGGTCTGGCAGGGACGCCAGGACAGGTTCGTCCCGTACGGGCACGGCGAGTGGCTGGCGGCCCACGTTCCCGGCTCTGAGCCGCACCTGACCGAGAACGACGGCCACCTCACCCTCATCCGCAACCGGATCGGCGAGGTGCATCGATGGCTCCTCGACAGGCTCGGCGCCTAGCGTCGTCTCTGAACGGGATCAGGCGCGCCGCAGGATGAGCGCCGCGTTCATCCCGCCAAAGCCGAACGACGTGGAGAGCGCGGTGGCGGGTGACGCCTGCATCGGCTCCGCGAGAACATGCAGGTCGATCGCCGGGTCGAGCGACTTCAGGTTGCAGGTGCCCGGCAGCAGGCCGTGGCACAGCGCCATGACGGTGATCGCCGCCTCGATGGCGCCCGAGGCACCGAGCGCGTGCCCGTACAGCCCCTTCGTCCCCGAGACGGGCACCGTGGCCGCGGTCGGGCCCAGGGCGAGGTGCAGGGCGCGGGCCTCCGCGACCTCGTTCAGCTGCGTCGACGAGGCGTGGGCGTTCACGTAGCCGATCTCGCTCGCGGGCAGCCGCGCATCGGCGAGCGCGGTGGCGACGGCCGCCGCGGCCGCCTCACCCGAGGGCAGCGGGGCGGTGAGGTGATACGCGTCCGTCGATGCACCGAAGCCGGCGACTTCACCCAGGATCGCTGCGCCGCGCGTCTCGGCGAGGTCCCAGGCCTCCAGGGCCAGGATCGCCGCTCCCTCGCCCATCACGAACCCGTCACGGTCCACGTCGAACGGGCGTGACGCGGTCGCCGGATCGTCGTTGCGCTGCGACAGGACGCGGATCATCGCGAACGCGCCGAACGTCAGCGGCGCGAGCGGCGCCTCGGCGCCGCCGGCAAGAGCAACGTCCACCTCGCCGGCGCGGATGGCGTGGAACGCCTGGCCGATCGCCACGCTGCCGGAGGCGCACGAATTCGCGTTCCCGATCGCCGGCCCGCGGATCCCGAGGTCGATCGCGACGTTGCTGGCCCCGGCGCCACCGAACACCGCGGTGGCCAGCGTGGGCGCCACCGCCCGCACCCCGCGCGCGACGTACGCGGCGTGCTGCTCCTCCCCGAAGGCAACGCCACCAAGCGCGGAGCCGATCCAGACACCGGTCCGCGCGGCCGGCCGCGCCGCGCCCATGAGCCCCGCCTGCGAGACGGCCATCCGGGCCGCCGCCACGCTGAGCTGGCTGAAGCGATCGAGGCGCCGCGCCCTCCGGACGTCGAGATGGTCGGCCGCCACGAAGTCATCGACGTGGGCGGCGATTCGCGAGGGGAACGGCGAGGCGTCGAAGCGGTCGATCTCCCGCACGGCCGAGCGGTTGGCGAGAACCCCGGCCCACAGCCCGTCGGCTCCGAGGCCGATGGGCGTCACCGCGCCGATGCCGGTCACCGCCACGCGCCTCACCGGCCTGCCTCCGCAAGCGCTTTCACCGCGCGCAGCGTTCGCCGCGCAATCGGCTCGATGAACCCCGGTCCAATGACCCGGGCCGCGGCGAATCCACCGAGCAGCGGCCAGCCCAGCTGCAGCTCGTGCTCGATGCTGACCTCGACGCCCCCGTTGCGCTCCTCGAAGCGCCACGCGACCTCCATCCCGCGGGTCACGCCGCCGGTGTGCGTGAACTCGATCCGTCGCTCGGCGGGGAGCGGGCGCTGCACCGCCTCCCAGCGCACCGGGACCGGGCCCCGGCGGGCGCCCATCGCGAAGCGTCGTGCTCCGCCGTCGTCGACGAGGCGCCGGACGTAGCGGTAGTGCGGCAGCAGCTCCGGCCAGCGCTCGACCTCGGCCGCCAGCGAGAAGACGCGGTCGAGCGGTGCGCGGATCTCGACCCCGACCCGGCTTCTCAAGGCCGCAGGACTCCGGCCAGGTACCGTGGCGAGAGCGCGTCGCTCGCGGGTCGACAGTCACCGAGCGCCGAGCCCGAGCCGTTCGGCGAGCTCGGGGCGCGCAGCGAGGCGACGGAGCGCGTACCCGAGGACCGGCGGCGCGGCGAGCATGCCCTGGATCGTCCAGGTCAGGGCGTCCTTCGCGGCGAATGCCGCCTGGCGGGCGGCGAGATACCGGCGCTCGGCGCCCTCGTCCCCCGTCGCCAGCGACGCCGCGGCCGCCCGCGCCGATCTCAGGGCGCGATAGATCCCCTCGCCGGTGAACGGGTCGATGAACCCGGCCGCGTCCCCGATGAGCATCCAGCCGGGGCCGGCAGCCCTCGACACGCGATGCCCGATCGGCGAGGCGCCGCGAATCGGCGTCAGCCGCCGCCGGCCAGCCAGGCGACGGGCGACCGCCGGAATGCCGGCGATCGCCGCCCCGAAGCGTTCGTCCGCACTCCGCCGATCACCGTCGAGGGGCAGCGCCATGCCGACGTTCAACCGGTCCCCGGCCAGCGGCGCGAGCCCGATGTAGCAGCCCGCCCCGACGTGCATCTCCCCATGATCGTCGAGGCCGGCAACCGCCTCGTAGTGCGCGACGAGGCCAAGGCGCCGCGGCCGGCGAACGGGCCGATTCACGCCGAGCCGCTCGGCGACCCGGGACCGGGCTCCATCGGCGCCGATGAGCCAACGGCAGCGCACCTCCATGGGGCCATCGGGGTGCGCAGCACGACCGATGTCGGCCCGCCTGCATCGGGGAGGATGCCGTCGAACGCGGTCCGCTCGAGGAGCCGCGCGCCGCGCGCCACGGCGTGCGCCGCGAGCATCGCATCGAACCGCACGCGATCGAGGCCCCACGCGGTGCGGCGCCCGAACGCGTCACGGTAGCGGACATCCACCGCGTCCGCGCCACGGATGACCCGCATCCCGGCCAGGGGCAGGGCGTCGGCCCGCCAGTCCGCGTCCGGGACCTCCAGGCGCCGCAGCTCGTCGAGGATGCGAGGGCTCGCGTACTCGGCACACGCCTTGGCTCGTGGGTGGTGCATCGCCTCGATGAGCAGCACGTCACGGCCCTGCCCGGCGAGCGCCGCGGCGAGGGCCGAGCCGGCCGGGCCGGCGCCCACCACGAGAACGTCGCACGCGATCGGTGCCGAGATCACCTGAACACCGTTGTCACCCGCGGCCAGACCCGCGATGTGCGCCAGGTCACGGTCAGTCCCGCCCTGATCGCCAGCTCGTCGAGTTCGGGCAGCGTGTACGCGCGGCGCGCCGACAGCACTCCGTCGTGGCGCGTGTATCGGCCCCGGCTGAACGCGAGCACGCTGGCAGCGGTCGCGGCGAACGCCAGGCTCCCGCGGCGCAGGTCATTCACGACGACCCCGCTGCGCGCCACGCGCCGCATCTCGCGCAGGGCGCTGACCGCATCGGCCGGGTCGAGATGGTGGATGAGGAGGGAGGCGTGCACGACGTCCACCGCGCGGTCGTCGAACGGGAGCGCGCGCGCGTCCGCCAGGAGGAGGGTCACGGTGCTCGTATCGCGCAGGTTACGCGTCGCCACCGCGAGGACCTCGGGGCGCAGGTCGGCGGCGAAGATGCGCACCGTGCGCTCCCGCAGCAGGCGCCGTGGAAAGTCTCCGGAGCCGGTCCCCACGTCGAGCACCGACGGATCGGCCCGACCATCGAGCAGGCGCAGAGTCGCGCGCACGCTGTCACCCGTCCCGCCGGGGAGCCGGTTCAGCATCGCCATCTCGCGGAGGTTGATACGCAGCTCGCGCGGGTCGAGGCGAGCGCCGTCCAGCAGCTCAAGGGCGCTGGAGCGCGAGTTGAGAGCGGTGGCCACCCCCTGACTCCTCGTGCAGGAAGGGCGATGCTACTGCAGCGCTGCCTCGGCGTCCGCGGCGGGCCTTCGCTCCCTGGCGTGCGCATCGACGGCCAGCACCCGCTGCAACCTCCGGAAGTCACCTGCCAGGATCCAGGCCATCACCGCGTCCGGGACCCAGCCCAGCAGCCGCAGCAGACCGCCCACGTCGCCTTCGTACCGGGCGTGGACCCGCGTGCCCCCCTCGACCGGCTCGCAGTCATATGTGGTGACCGCGTTCCAGGGCGCCGACGAACGCCAGGCGACGCGCCGGTTCGGCTCGAGCTCGACGAGCTCATCGGTGAAGTGGATCCGAAACGGTCCGATCCGGTCGGTTGACGCCCAGCGCGAGCCGATGCGGACCGGGCCATCGCTGATCGGCCGCCGCATCGCGACCGCGGGGGCGAACTCGTGCCACTTCATCGGGTCGGCCAGGTAGTCGAACACGCGCCCGACCGGATGGTCGAGCCGGGCGTCAACGTCGATTCGTCTCCACATCGCTCCACTCCTCGGTTCCGCGCAGGGTGCCCGGGTGCTGGTCCTGCCGTCACGGGCTCGGCGTCCCTGTCAGCCGGGAACCGGACCGGGCTACCGTGCGGATGACGAGGAGAGGAGATCCGCGTGTACGAGCTGCTGAAATACGTCCACATCCTGTGTGCCGTGATCTGGGTGGGTGGCGCCTTCTACGCCCAGCTGCTCGGGATCTGGGTCGAGCGCGCGGCCGACCCGACCGAGCTGTCCACGTTCGCGCGGCGGACCGAGATCGTGGGGAGCCGGGTCTTCGTCCCGGTGGCGGCGCTGCTCTTCATCTCCGGCGCGGTGATGACCGCGCAGGCGTGGAGCTTCGGTCAGCCGTGGATCGTCGTTTCGGTCGCCCTCTGGGTCCTGTCCGCGGCGGCTGGTGCCATCTACCTCGCGCCGCGGATCCGGCGCGCCGCAGACCTCTTCGATCGGGAGGGGCCGGCCTCGAGCGAGGCCCGACGCCTCATCGGGCGGCTGTTCGTGGTCTCCCGACTCGAGCTCGTCAGCTTCGCGGTGATCATGGCCCTGATGGTGACGAAGCCTGGGAGCTGAGCACCGCCAGGCGTGCGAATTTGGTGATCAGGGGCGTCCAGGGCAGGTGTACGATCCCTGCGTTCGGAGCCGCGTCTGTGTGCGCGTCAGGGCGAGCGCCTGCGAGCGCGGTCGTGCAGCAATGCCGGCCCTGCTGGCGTAGGAGGAAGGACCCATGGTGCATGCTCCGTCCCGCGCGACGCTCGCCGCTCTGAGCGTTGTCCTTGCAGCCCTTGTGACTGCCTGCTCGAGCCAGGGTTCGCCCACCGGTGCATCAAGCGAGCCGAAGCTCACCGGCGCCGCGGCGGGGCAGGTCATCTACGAACGCTCATGCTCCTCCTGCCACGGAGTCGGCGGCGTGGGCTCGAAGTTCGACATGGACAACAACACGATCGAGGTGCCCGCGATCACGTTCGCCGACCTGTCGGACATGTACGGCGACCAATTCGACAGCATGGCCAAGACCGCGATCACCGAGGGTCTCGACGAGGAGGGCCAGCCTCTCAACAAGATGATGCCGCGCTGGACGATCTTCAGTGATCAGGAGCTGGCCGACCTGACTGCGTACCTGAAGACGCTGCAATAGCCCGTGGCGAATCCGTCCAGGGAGTCGGGCTCGGCCGACAACGGCGGCCGGCTCACGCGTCGTGCGTTCGTGGGCCGACTGCTGGGCGGTGTCGGTGCGGCGATCGGCGTGGCCCTGGCGGCGCCGGTCGTCGGTCTTGCGGCCGGCCCTGCGCTGAAGGATCGACTCCGCTGGCCGTTCCTCGGCGGCGCGATCCCGCCTACACCGCGTGCCAGCGGCTGGCGAATGATCGGTCCCCTCAGCACCTTCGAGCCCGGCGTCCCGAAGCTCATGACGGTGACCCTGCCGGTGGGCGTCGCCGGGGTCACCGAAGCGACCCAGGTGGCAATCTATGTCGTTCGCCCTGCCCCGGATCGCATCGAGATCCTCGACATCCACTGCACCCACATGGGCTGCCCGGTGAGCTGGAGCCAGGGCGCCAAGCGCTATCTGTGCCCATGCCATGGAGGCGCCTTCACCGCAGAGGGCGCTCGCGCCGAGGGGCCTCCGCCTCGAAGCCTGGACCGCTACCAGGCACTCGTCGCGAACCAGGAGGTGTGGATGGGTCCGCTGGTCGAGCCCGAGTGAGCCGATGCGTGTCTACGACTGGATCGACGAACGCCTGAGGGTCAGGACCCTCGTCCGCGCCTTCCTCGACCGCTCGATTCCCGGCAACGTCGGGTGGCTGCACACCCTCGGCTCGGCTACGTTGTTCCTGCTCGCCGTGCAGATCGTGACCGGCATCGTACTGAGCCTGTACTACGTCCCGGCGGCCGACCATGCCTACCAGAGCGTCCAGTACATCGACACGCTGCCGTTCGGCCTCTTCGTGCGGGGCGTGCACCACTGGGCGGCGTCCGTCCTGGTCATCCTCATTGGCCTGCATACCCTGCGCGTCTTCTTCCACGCCGCCTACAAGTATCCCCGTGAGCTCACCTGGGTTGCGGGCGCGCTCCTCTTCGTGGTCGTGCTTGGGTTCGCGTTCACCGGCTACCTGCTGCCGTGGGATCTCAAGGCGTACTGGGCGACGGTGGTGGGCACCAACGTGGCCGGCGCCGCTCCGTTCATCGGGCATGTCGCGCTCGAGCTCTTGCGGGGAGGGGCGGCGATGACGACCGCCACGCTGACGCGCTTCTATGGTCTCCACGTCTGGGTGCTACCCGCCGTGCTGCTGCTCCTTGTGGTCGCGCATCTATTCATGGTCATTCGCCAGGGGATCGCCGCCCCGCCGCGTGCCGAACCGCTGATCGAGGAGGTCCCCGGCGAGTCGCAGAGGGATCGCTACGAACGTGAGTACGCCGCCGAGAAGGGCGTTGGGTATCCCTTCTACCGAGCGTTGGCGAAGGACGCGATTCTCGCCGCGGTGGTTTTCGTCCTGGTCTCGACCCTTGCGCTCGTGGTCGGGGCGCCGCTCGAGGCCCAGGCCGATCCGAACGCTGTGGGCTACATTCCGCGGCCCGAGTGGTACTTCCTCGACCTCTTTCAGCTCTTGTGGTACGTATCCGGTCCGGCCGAACCGCTACTGATCTTCGCGATCGCAACAGTCGGCTTCTTCGTCTTTCTCTTCCTGCCGTTCTACGATCGCCGACGCCAGCGGCACCCGCGACACCGGCCGTTCGCCATGGCGGTTGGCGGCGCCGTCGTGGTTGCCGTGGTCTTGCTGACCTACCAGGGCGCGACCGCCCCGGCCCCTGCGACGAGCGCAGGGGGAGGACAGACCGGAGTGACGCTGACCGATGCGCAGAAAGCCGGGCTGCACACCTACCAGATCGAGGGTTGTGCCGCCTGCCACACGATCAGCGGCAGCGGCGGCACGGCCGGGCCGGATCTGACGCATATCGCGAGCGGGCAGACCGCGGAAGAGATGCAGCAGCAGATCCTCCAGCCGCGCGACAAGATGCCCGCCTTCACCGACATCTCCTCCGCCGACATGCAGGACCTCCTGGACTTCCTTTCGACGCTGCGCTAGCGGCCCGGATCCTCGACCGTGGTCATCGGGCCGAGGACGGCGATCACGACGCCGGCGGTGATCAGCAGCACGCCCGCGACATCGGCGGTCGAGCGGACGACGACGATGACGCCCGCGATCGAGATCGCGAGGCCACCGAGCAGGGAAAGGACGGGTCGCACCGCGCGGGCTCTCCTCGTGCGTGGTAGCCGCCGGCGGGGCAGCGCCGGCGGCCTGCGATCATCCTCACCACTCCTCGCCGCGAACCCAATGGTCCGATGGACCTCCCAGCCATGGGACCGATGGCGAACGCCGGGTCCCGGGCCTGGACCCCGGGACTACCAGAGATCGAGGTTTGTCCTCGCGTCGTGCTCACGGACGAGCTCAACGCCGGCGAGCTCCTGAATGAGCAGTTCGGCCACCCACACCACGCAGCCTGGACGGAGGTGACCACCGACCGTCGCGCCGCGGCTGTCCGCGAAGGTGGCATGTGCGTGGAGGAATGGCGCTCCCTCCCTCATCGAGATGTTGCCCTGGAATCCGGCGATCTCGTGATGCTCGCTGCTCTCGAGCGGGACGTAGCGGAGTGCCTCCTGGTCGTAGAAGGCGAACGACGCGTGCTGCACCGCGCCAACGCAGCTCACCCACGCGGCGCGAACGCCATGGTCGGCGGCCAATGCGGTGATTCCCTCCACGAGGTCGCTGTCCGTCTCCAGCCTGCCGACGAGACGCCGGCCGGCGCCCGCCTCCCTGAACCGGGTCTCCATGGCTCCTCCTCCTGGCGTTGGGTTCTACTCGAAGTGGCGCAGGTCGTTGGTGATCGGCGAACGCGCGGCTCGCCGAGCCGGGTAGATTCCTGCGAGCGAGGCAACTCCGATCCCGAGCAGCACGACGACCGCCAGCAGCGGCCACGGGACGGCGAGCCCGGCACCGAAGTCGCCAGGCGTGGCGAACGTCACCGCCACCCACGCCACGAGCATCCCCGCCGCGGCCGCCGCCAGTCCGCCAACCGCGCCCATGATCGAGGCCTCGGAGACGACCATGGCCTGGACCTGACCCACGGTCATCCCGTGCGAGCGCAGGATCGCGATCTCGCGACTGCGCTCGGCAACCCCGACCGTCAGTGTGTTCACGATCCCCAGCCCGCCGATGAGCACCGCCAACAGGGCGAGGACGTCGAACAGGCCAATGAGCCGATCCAGCCCGAGCCCGAGCTCCTCGCCGAGCTGCTCGGTCGTCAGCAGCTCGCCTCCCTGCTCGGATGCCACTCCGCTCGCCGCGGAGCGGAAGCCGGCGAGCGGGGTCCCGTCACGCGGAATGAGGGCCCACAGGTGGGCCGTGGTGGCGCCGAACCGGTCGCGGGCGTCGGAGAGGCTGACGAGCATGGCGCCGTCCGGCGAGCGCGCGGGCAGGGTGTAGGCAATGACACCGACGACGCGGAACTGGTGGATCTCCCCGCCCGGCGTGGCGAGCGGCAGCGTGGAGCCCGGCGCCAGGCCATCGCGCTGCGCCATCCCATCCGGCACGAGCACCGCGCCGCCAGCGCGGAGCGCCTGGAAGGCCGCCGCCCGGTCGCCCTGGATGAAGATCAGCGCGCCGGCATCCTGGTAGACGGTGGGGTCGATCCCGGCCATCGAGACCTCGGTCGGAGCCTGGTCGCCGGCGATCACCGCCGGGAACTCGATGATCGGGCTGGCGGCGGCGATCCCCCCGATTTGCATGAGATAGCCTGGCGCCTGGCCGGCGTCGGGAGCCACGGAGATCCGGAACACCTGCCCGCTCGGGAGGATCGAGTCCACCCACCGTTGCGCCGTGGCACGCGCGCTGGCCGAGACTGCCCCGAGCGCCACGACCGTCGCGAGGCCGATGACGAGCGCGCCGACGGTGAGGCCGGTTCGCACCCGATGGCGCCCGAGGTTCGCACGACCGAGCATCCCCTCTGCGCCGAAGAACGCCTCGAACGGACGACCGACGAGCCGCGCTGCGGGCTGCAGGATCGCGGCCACCAGGACCGTGGCGGCAACGAGGATGGCGACGGCGACGAGCGCCCCGATGGGTGACGCATCACCGCGGTCCAGCGGGTAAAGGAATCCGCCGACGAGCGTGGCGAGGGCCACGAAGGCGACGATCCAGCGCAGCCGGCCGCCAAGGGAGCGGCCGGGCAGCCGCGAGGGCCGCAGGGCGTCGAGTGGCGAGACCCGTGACGCGGCGATCGACGGGATGACGGCAGCGGCGAGCGTTACCAGCACGCCGATGGCGCTCGCCAGGGCGAGCGACCCGAGATTCCAGGGCACCCCCTCGATGAGGAGCGCCCGCGTCGTGCGCAGGAAGGCGATCATCAGCGTGGCGGCAGCGATTCCCAGCAGGATCCCGGCGACGCTGCCGATCACCGCCAGGGCCGCCGCCTGGCGCAGGACGAAGCCCATGATCTGGCGGCTGGTCGTACCCGCGGCCCGCAGGAGGCCCAGCTCCCGGGTGCGTTCGGCAACCGTCATCGACAGGGTGTTCGCCACGAGGAAGGCGCCGACCGCCAGCGAGACCGCGCCGAACAGGAAGGCGAGACCCGCAAAACCGGCCTGCGCGCGTCCCAGCTGGACGGCCGCGTCGGCCGCGGTCTCGACGACGAAGGGATCGGTGAGGGTGGCGTCGAGGCCCGCCTGGACCGCGGCCTCCTGTCCCGGCCCGATCTGAAGGTCCACGTAGCGGATAGGCGGCGTCACGTCGAAGGCGCCGGCGAGGAACTCGCGGTCGAAGACCGCGACATTGCCGGACGCCAGCGCACCGAACCCGGTCGGGTTCAGGAGCCCCACGATCGTGCAGTGCGGGAGGCCCGTCGTGTTCAGGAGCAGCTCGTCGCCCAACCCGAGGTGGTGATCGCGGGCCCAGGTGGCGGTTACCAGGACCTCGTCGGTGGCCCCCGCGTCGAGGAAGCTGCCATCGGCGAGATCCCAGTCGCGGATGTGCATCTCATCGGCAGGGTCGACCCCGATGGCCAGCATCGTGAAGACCTGCTCGTCGGGACCCGGGGCGGTGCTCATCGCCGTGCCCGGCTTCTCGATCACGGCCGCCGCGTTCAGGACGCCGGGCAGCTGGCGCATGAGCTTCACGTTTGCCGGATCAAAGCCCACGTCGTTGAACGCGCGCACCCGCAGCTGCGCCCGTCCGAACAGCTCCTGCGCGGCACGCTCCAGCGCGCTCGCCGACGCCTGGTTGGCGAGCAGGGTGGCGGCCACGATCGCCACCCCCAGTGCGATCCCGGCGATCGTCAGCCCGGTGCGCAGTGGCCGGGCCGCCAGGCTCCGCCAGGCAATGGCGCCCAGGCCCATGGGCCTACAGGCCCAGCGCCGCGAGGCGGTCGATCAGCTGGCGGGCCCCATGATCGTGGCGACGACCGAGTTCGATCTCATCGAGGAGGCGCCCGTCGCGCACGACGAGCACCCGGTCGGCATAGGCGGCCGCCCGGGCATCGTGCGTGACGAGCACGATCGTCTGGCCCAGCCGATCGCAGGAATCCCACAGCAGGTCCAGGATCTCGGTTCCGGTCGTGAAGTCGAGGTTGCCCGTCGGTTCGTCGGCGAGCAGGATGGCGGGCCCGGTGGCCAGCGCGCGTGCCAGCGCCACCCGCTGCTGCTCGCCCGCCGACAGCTGGTCGGGCTGGTGCCCGCCCTTGTCCTCGAGGCCAACGAGCTCGAGCAGATCGTCCACCCGCGCCTTGTGATCCGCGAGGCTCTCACCGGCAATCAGGAAGGGCAGCGCGACGTTCTCCGCCACGTTGAGCAGCGGGATGAGGTTGAAGAACTGGAAGACGAAGCCGGTCTTCGCGCGGCGGGTGAGTGTCGCCCCGTCGTCGTCGAGGCGGCTGATGTTGACTCCGTCGATGACGACCTCCCCACTCGTTGGTTGGTCCAGTCCACCGAGCAGGTGCAGCATCGTGGACTTCCCGGAGCCAGAGCTGCCCATGATCGCCAGGAACTCGCCCTGCGGCACCGACAATGAGACGCCGCGCAACGCCTCCACGCTGCGCGAGCCGAGCGGGTAGCGCTTGACGAGCTCCCGCGCTTCGAGGATGACGTTCACGAGCGCAGTCTAGACGTCTGCCTCAGCCCAGGAAGAAGCCGAGCAGCGACCCGAAGACGGTCTCGAAGAGGCCGCGATTCGAGGCGTCGGCGGCCTGGATCCGGTACGACGCCGCGGTGACCGTCGGCGACGACGTGGATCGGTCCGACGCCGGATCCTCGAGCTGTCGAGCGCTCGGCGCGGGGGCCGCGGCAAGCGACGAGGGCGCCACGACCAGGCTCGCGCCGGCGGCCCCTGGATCCGGCGACGGCGGCGCCGGGTCGTCCACGTGGAGGATGGCGGCCGTCTCGCTCGGCGCGGCGGGCGGGGCCGGGGTCGTCGAACCGCCGCCCGACGGCTGGCTCGTGGGCTTCGGCGAGCTGGGTGCCGGGGCGGGAGTCGGTGGAGGAGGCGGCGGCGGGTTGGTCGCGGCCGCGACCATGAACAGCTCGGTGTACATCCGCGGGCTGCGGTTCTGGCCCAGGAAGCTGACGTTGTCGGCCCCCCACGCGCCCACACCGCCATCGGTGTACGCGGGCTCGAGGATGTTCGCACGGTGGCCCGGCGAGTTCATGAATCCCTCGTGGATCGCGACCGGCGAGTCGGCATCCGCGTAGCCGTTGTTCCACCCGATGTTCTCGCCGCCCCACTGGTAGTGGAGGCCGTTCGTGTCGTACCAGTGGAAGACCTGGTACGAGGTGCCCAGCACGGTGTGGTCGAAGTAGTCGCGGGTGATCATGTCCTTGCTGCGCCATCGGGCGAGGCTCACCAGCGTCGTGTTCTTCTGCAGCGGGTTCCGCCCGTTGTTCACACGAGCGCCGTTCAAGAGCTGCCAGAGCGTCGACTCGGCGCTGCTCTGGTTCCAGCCGCTGACCGGCGACGGGGTCCAGGCCAGGAGTGCTGCGGACAGCAGCGCGGTCCCGGCCAGGGCGACCGCGCGCAGCAGGACGCCCCGGCCCGATGCGGTGCGGGGCATGGCGTTCGTCTTCGCAGCAGGATGGCGTCGCATGGCTGCAGGAACCGTATCGGCGCGGACCGCACGCGTCTGTAGCGCTGAGGTCCTGCCCGGGTCCCATGACCTCGCGGTTCCGGTGAAATCACCGCACGGCGGAGGCCGATTCAGTGTAGTAGTTACCTCGTGGCCGATTGCCGACGACGCCGATGACCCGGCGCACCAGGGTCGTGCACGAGCCGGAGCTCGGACGCTACGAGATCAGGAGCGGCGACGAGCTGCTCGGCTTCACCGAGTACCGCGACCGGGCCGGGCGGCGCATCTTCGTGCACACCGAGATCGCCGCCGGCCACGAGGGGCGCGGCCTCGCGACCACGCTGATCCGGTCGGCACTCGACGACACGCGTGCCGCGCGGATGCCGGTCACGCCGCGCTGTCCGTTCGTGCGGGCGTTCATCGAGCGTCACCCGGAGTACGCAGCCGACCCGACCTGAGTCGACCCGGGACCGGCGCGCCGTCCGAAGCAGACGACATTCGGCTCTGGCGCGTCCCGGACGTAGGCGCCATACCCATGCCATGCACCCGGATCGACCCCGGGGACATTCGGATGGAGGTACATCACGTGCGAAGCCTGGTGATCTACGGGACGCGCAGCGGCAACACCCGGCGGGTGGCGGATGCCATCGCCGAGGCGCTGCGGGCGCATGGGACCGTCGAACTGCTGGCGGCCGAGGACGTCCCGGCCGTCGTTCCCCACGAAACGGAGCTCGTGGTCGTGGGCGGGCCGACCGAGGGACACGGGGCGACACCGCAGCTGCTCGACCTCTTCGAGCGCATCGGTCCGTCCGCGCTGGAAGGCATGGCGGCGGCGGCGTTCGACACGCGGCTTCGGATCCCGCGGCTGCTCTCCGGGTCCGCCGCGACTCGGATCGGTCAGCGGCTGCGCCGCAGCGGCGCTACCCTCATCGCGGAGCCGGAGAGCTTCTTCGTCCACGGACGCGAACCGGAGCTGGAGCCCGGCGAGCTTGAGCGTGCGCGCGCGTGGGCCACGACGCTCCCCGGTCGGGTCAGCGGGAGGCAATCCCCCGTCGCGGCCGGCGAGCCCGGCTAACGGTCGCGGCTAGGAGGAGGGCGTCGGGACCACGGTGACCGAGCTGGCGTCAACCCGGTTGCCCTGGAAGGCCCCGCCGGTGAAAGCGAACGTGACCCGCACCGTGTCACCGGTCCCGATCGCCGACCCGATCGTAGACCTCGGGTTCCAGCAGGGGACGCGCCTCTTCGAGCGGGTTGCCGGCACGTTGCAGCGTCTCTGAGAGCTCCCCGCCAACCTGCTCGATCTGTCGTGCGGCGGCCGCCAGGCGGACTGCCCGCGCGGGGTGCCCGCGCTTGAGCTCGAGCGAGGCGAGGAACTTGAAGACCGCCATCCGGCCCAGGTTTCCGATCTCGTTCCAGGTCCGCAGCGACTCCCGGGCAGCCTCGAGCGCCTCCGGCCGGTCGGCGACACTCAGCACCCCGATTCAGTAGCAGGCTGCATTTCCGGCCTCGCGCCCGATGCCTACCCTCGCAGGCGAGGCGAAGGCGTGTCAAGGTGCCGCTGCGGATTGGCTGATATGCTTGCCGAGCCGCGCTCGAACAGCCCCACCTGTGGCGGACCAGGGAGCGTCCGCCATCGCCGCGTGGCCGCCCAGGGCCCGCGCCCCCTCGGCGCTGCCCGCCGAGACCGGTCGAATGGGAGAGAATCGAACCTGAGATGAGAGTCCTTGCCCGGCTGGGACGCCGCGTGGCGACCGCCGCGACGCTCAGCGGGCTGTTCCTCGCGCTGGGCACCGCCGCCGTGGCGGCACATGCCGGCGGAGCGGTGACGCCCGTTCACGGGTTCGACTGGCTCCTGCGCTGGCAGTTCGACCCGCTGATCGCGCTGCCGCTCGCCGTCTTCACGCTCGTCTACCTCGCGCTCGCCAGGCGGGTGAGCGCGCGCCACCCGGGCAACCCCTGGCCCCGGCTGCGGACCGGGCTCTTTCTCGGCGCGATCGTCACGTTGGCACTTGCCCTGCTCTCCCCGGTCGACACCTTTTCGGACGACCTGCTGAGCGTCCACATGGTGCAGCACATGCTGCTCATGATGGTCGCCGCTCCACTTCTCGCGGCGTCGGCGCCGGGCACCCTGGCGTTGCGCGCGGCACGCCAACGGATTCGGCGTCGCGTCCTGCTGCCGATCGTGCACGGACGCGTCGTCGGCTTCCTGACCTTCCCGGTGACCGGGTGGCTGGCGTTCACCGTCGCCCTGTGGGCGTCCCACCTGACCGACCTCTACAACATCGCGCTGGCGAACGACGCGGTCCACGCGCTCGAGCACGGGATCTACCTGGCCGCTGCCTGCCTCCTGTGGTGGCCGATCTTCAGCCCAGATCCGATCCGCTGGCGCCTGCACCCCGCGGTCAGGGCGCTGGGCATGACGTTCCAGATCCCGTCGATCGCCTTCCTCTCCGTCATCTTGATGAGCGCCCCGACCGTGCTGTACCCGGCCTACATCGAGCGGGCGGCAGCCCTCGGGGTCGACCCGCTCACCGACCAGCGGGCCGGCGCGGCGATCATGTGGATCAGCGGCACGATGATGATGGTCATCGCGATCCTCGTGGTGCTTGGCCTCTGGATGCAGCGGGCGGATCGCGAGATGGAACGAGAGGACGCCCGGCTCGACCGCGAGGCCGCGGCGCGTCCGGGTGGGGAGGCGGGCTGGACGCCGTGACCGAGACCGTGAACCTCTTCCTGGGGATCCTGACGCTGGTCGTCGCCGCCGCCGACGCGGTCCTCGCGGCCCTGGCCCTCGCGGCCCTGCGACGACGCGACGGGTGGGCCCGGCGCACGTTGCAGGACCTCGGCGAGCTGATCGGGCCCCACGCAGTCCTGCTCGCCGCGATCGTCGCCATCACCGCGATGAGCGGGAGCCTCTACTACTCCCAGGTCGCAGGCTACGTGCCATGCGAGCTGTGCTGGTTCCAGCGAATCGGCATGTACGCATCGGCCGTAATCCTCGTCGTGGCAACGATTCGCGCCGACCTCGGTGTGCGGCCGTACGTGCTGACCCTCGCCGGCATCGGTGCCGTGATCAGCACGTATCACGTCGCGGTGCAGCGCATCCCGGAGGTCACCTCCCTGGCATGTACGGTGGAGGAGCCATGCACTGTCATCTGGGTCAACACCTTCGGATTCATCAGCATCCCGGTCATGGCCGGTGTGGCCTTCTGCACGATCATCGTCGCGCTGCTGCTCGCGCGACCCGGGGAAGAGGAGCCTGTTCATGTCGACTAGATCTCGCGAGGGACGCATCCAACGCCGGCGCACGCCCGGCGTTTCGCGGCGCACGGGCATTCCATTGCCCTGGCTGCTGGGAGGCATCGTCGCCGCTGCCGCCATCGTGGCCGCGGTCGCACTGCTGCTCAGCGGGCCCGGTTCCGGTGGCACTGCCGTCGTCCAGCAGCCCGCGGCGCAGCCGGTCCAGATCGCCGGCTCCGCGCTTCCGGCATTGCCCACAAGCGGACCCGACCCCGCGGTGGGGCTGGCGTTCCCGAAGATCTCAGGCACTGACTTCAGCGGCAACTCATCGGTCATCGACCCCGCGGACGGTCACCCGAAGCTCGTCATGGCGCTCGCCCATTGGTGCCCGCATTGCCAGGCCGAGATGCCCAAACTCGTGTCGTGGCTGCGGAGCAACCCGCTGCCGGCGAACGTCGAGCTCATCGGCATCGCGACGGCGATCGACCCCTCCCGGCCGAATTATCCGCCATCGGCCTGGTTCGTCCGCGAGAACTGGCCCGGCCAGAACCTCGTGGACGACGCGAACTCGACCGCGCTCGCGGCGCTCGGTCTCAACAGCTTCCCTGGATGGGTCCTCGTTGCCTCCGATGGGACGGTCATCGAGCGACTCACCGGTGAAGAGGGCACGAGCGTCTATCCCGGGCTGATGGCCAAGCTTCGGTGACCCATGGCGCCACGATCGCGCCGGCGCTGGCCCTGGGCCTCGCGGTGCTCGGCTTGGCCGCGTGCGCGCCAACCGGCCAGCCATCGACCTCGCCGGCTGCCGGCAACCAGGAGCTGCTTCGCGCATCTCGCGGGGTCTGCGATGCGTTGAGGACGCTGCCCACTGATCGAGCAGCCGCGGTCCTGGCCTTCTGGAACGAGGCCCACGCCGCACTCCATTCCCTGGCGGCAGCCGACGGCCTGGACCGCACCACCGAAGGATCGGTCCTCGAATCGATGGGGCGCGTCGAATACGACATCAACAGCGGAGCACCGGCCGAGAGGCTGGCACCGGACCTTGGCGCCCTCCTCACCGCGGCTGATACCGCACTGAGCAGCCTGCACATCGACCCGCCCGCCTGCACGGGTCAGTGACCGCGAGGCGCGGCCTCCCACTGCTCCTCGTCGGCATGCTGCTCACCGCCTGCGGAGCGGGGTCCGGGCCGGCCCCGCCGAGCGGCTCCGCCAATCCGGAGTTCGTCGCCCAGGTCGCTAGCTTCCAGCTGCTTGCCGGGCGCCCGAACCGAGTCCTCGTGGGGCTCCTCGGCAGCGACGAGCGCTGGGTGAGCTTCGGCAGCGCCGAGCTCAGCTTCGCCCGGGTGGACGACCCGACCGTGGCGATGCCACCGGTGCAGGCGGACTTCCTCCCGCTCCCCGGCACGCCCGACGGTGCCGGCCAGCCCCCCCAGCTGACGCTCCCCACCGATGGGCGCGGCGTGTACGCCGCCTCGGGAGTGATCTTCCCGAGCGCCGGCTACTGGCAGGTGACCGCCTCGTTGACCTTGGGCGGCAGGGTCGAACTGGCCGATGCGACGTTCGAGGTATTCGCGGATCCCCAGGTGCCGACCGTCGGCGACGAGGCGCCCTCGGTCGACAATCCCGTGCTCGGCGACGACGTCGCCCCCGTCGTCCTCGACTCGCGCGCCCAGGGCGGCGTCCCGCTCCCCGACCCGCAGCTCCACCAGGTCTCTATCGCGGACGCCATGGCCGCGCACCGGCCCGCGCTGGTCGTCTTCAGCACTCCGGTCTACTGCACGAGCCGCTTCTGCGGCCCGGTGACCGACATGGTCGCCCAGATCGCGAACGAGGACCACGGCGACGTGGCGTTCATTCACGTCGAGATCTGGTCCGATTTCACCGCCGGCGTCCCGAATCCCGCGGCGAAGGCCTGGCTCACGATGGCGGACGGCGACATCCGCGAGCCGTGGACCTTCCTGATCGGCGCCGATCGGAAGATCGCGGGCAGCTGGGACAACGTCGTGACCCGCGGCGAGCTCGAGGCGGCGCTCGCCGCACTCCCCTAGCCTCGACACGCGATACGCTGCCGAGCAATGCAGGCGTCGTCCACGATCCGGACCGAAACGGCCATTGCGCTACGGCACGATGAGCGCGACCGCCCGTACCTGCTCCAGCCCGCAACGACCCCGGCGGCCGTGGGTCTCGTGCTCCAGCTCCATGGACGGGGCATCGACGCCCGCACGTTCGATCGGCTGACCGGCATGCGAGCCCGAGCCGCGGCGGCCGGCTTCGCGGTGGCGCTGCCCGACGCACTCGACAACCGGTGGAACGACGGCAGAGACTGGGTGGGCGGGCGCGAGGGGCCGGCGGACGTCGACTACCTGGCGGCGGTCATCGAGGACGCGTGCGATCGCCTCGAGCTCGATCCCGCGCGCGCCCACGTGGTTGGCATGTCGAACGGGGCAGCGATGGCCGGTCTCCTCGCCCGGGAACGTCCCGAGCGGGTCGCGAGCCTCGTGCAGGTCGCCGCCACCGCGTGGCGTTCCACGGAGGGCGCGCGGCCGGTCAGGCCGGTGCCCGTCCTTCACGTGCACGGCTCCGAAGACCCGTACTGGCCATACGAAGGGGGCGTCGCGCGCGGCTGGCGTAGACGGATCTTCATGCGGGAGCCTCGCCATGACGCGCTGGGCGTCGACGATTGGGCGCGCTTCTGGGTCGACGTCAACGGCGCCGGCCCGGAAGCGGATCCGGACACGATCGGGCGCGCGGTCACGGTTCGCAGCTGGCGCGGACCGACGCCCGATGCGGACGTGACCTTCCACCGCGTCGGCGGTGGCGGACACACCTGGCCCGGGTCCGATCTTCCGCCGCGAACGCTGTTCCTCCTGCTCTGGGGCATCACGAACCGCGAGATCGACGCGACGGAGCTGGCGCTCGCCTTCTTCATGGCCCATCCGCCCTCCCCTTGACGACTCTGTGCTCTTACACTACGCTACCGTATCGTAGTGGATAGCGCAGCAGCATAAGAGGAGCAGACGTGGAGGATCGGATCTATGCCCGGCGATGGTGGACGCTGGGGGTCCTCGCCCTGAGCCTGGTCCTGATCGGGCTCGACAACACAGTGCTCAACGTCGCGATTCCGACGCTGCAGCGCCACTTCACCGCGACGGCCGCCGAGCTCCAATGGATGGTCGACGCCTACACGCTCGCCTTCGCTGGCCTGCTCCTCGTGATGGGAACGCTCGGCGACCGCTTCGGTCGGGCTCGCGCGCTCCAGGCCGGCCTGCTGCTCTTCGGCGCAGCCAGCGCCGCCGCGACATTCTCCGCGAACGCGACCCAGCTCATCGCCGCTCGCGCCGCGATGGGCGCCGGCGGGGCGCTGATCATGCCGTCGACCCTGTCGGTCATCGCGAACGTCTTTCCCCGCGAGGAGCGTGGGCGGGCGATCGCCATCTGGGCCGGGGTCTCGGGGCTCGGCATCGGCCTGGGGCCGATCGTGGGCGGCGCGCTGCTCGAGGGTTTCGACTGGTCGAGCGTCTTCTGGCTCAACGTGCCGATCGTGCTGGTCGCGCTCGTCGCGGGCTGGTTCCTGGTGCCGGAGAGCCGCGACCCCGAGCAGCCCGCGCTCGATCTCCCTGGAGCGGTCTTCTCGATCGCCGCTGTGACGGCCCTCGTCTACGGGATCATCCAGGCGCCGGACGCCGGCTGGACCGACGCCTCGACTCTGGCCTGGTTCGGCGTGGCAGTCGTCCTCTTTGGCCTCTTCGCCTGGCGCGAGACGCACACCTCTCAGCCGATGCTCGACTTCAGCCTCCTGCGCCGGACCCGCTTCACCTGGGGCGCGGCCTCCATCGGGCTCGTCTTCTTCGCGATGTTCGCCATGATCTTCGGCCTCACCCAGTACCTCCAGTTCGTCCTGGACAAGTCGGCACTGGCCGCCGGCGCCCTCATGCTCGCACTGGCGCTCGGGATCCCGTTCGGGGCGCAGCTCTCGATGCGGTTGGTCGCACGGCGCGGCACGAGCCAGGTCGTGGCCGGGGCCATGGTCCTCGTGGCCGCGGTCATGCTGCTCATCAGCCGATGGGACATCGCCACCCCCGACTGGGCGATCGTGCTCACCCTCTTCGCGCTGGCCACCGCGATGGCCAACGTCATGGCTCCCGCCACCGATTCGGTCATGGGTGCCGTGCCCGAGGAGAAGGCCGGCATCGGGTCGGCGATGAACGACCTCGTGCGCCAGCTCGGCGGGGCGCTCGGCGTGGCGATCATCGGCTCGGTGATGAACACCGTGTACCGCGGGCAGATGGCGGACGTCGTGGCGGCACTGCCCCTGCCCGTCCCCGCGGCGCAGGCGGCGGGCGACTCGGTCGGCGCGGCCACCGCGATCGCGTCCCAGCTCGGCGCCGCTGGTGCCGGGCTGGGTGATGCCGCCCGCCTGGCGTGGGTCGACGCGCTGTCGGTCGCGGGGCCGGTCGCCGCGGGGATCGCCCTCGTCAGCGCGATCCTCGTGCTGCGCTTCCTGCCGGCGCACCACGTGCCGCAGGCCGACGCAGCGCCGGCGGCAGCGATCGGGCCGGTGGCGATCGAAGTCCCAGTTGACGAGTAACCTCCGCTCGTGAGCGAACCCGACTCCGGGGTGAGCGCGCGCGCCGGCCGGCCGCGCGACCCGTCCGCCGATCGAGCGATCACCGCGGCCACGTTCCGGCTCCTCCGCGAGGAGGGGTACCGCGGCATGTCGATCGAGGGAGTGGCGGCCCGCTCCGGCGTGGCGAAGACGACGATCTACCGGCGCTATCGATCGAAGCACGAGCTCGTGGTCGCATCGGTGATGGCCGAGACCCCGTTCCCCGCTCCCCCGCCGGACCTTCCGACCCGCCAAGCGCTCGTGGCGATCGCAGGCCAGGGCGTCCAGATGCTGATCGGGGCCGGGGCGATCCACGTCCTCGCCACGGTCCTCGCCGAGGAAGAGCGAGAGCCCGAGCTGCTGGCGACGCTGCGTGCCCGGCTCATCGAACCGCGGCGCGAGATGCTGCTGACCACCCTGCGCAGGGGCGTGGAGCGCGGTGAGGTGCGGCCCGACGCCCACCTCGAGGCGATCCCCGAGGCGATGCTCGGATCGGTGCTCGTCCACCACATCACCGGCGGCATCGCTGATGAAGCGTGGATCGACAGCCTCGTGGAAACGATCTGGCAGGCGATCAGGCTCCAAGGATCGTCGAAGGAACCGAGGCCATGATCTCCCATGTCGCTCGCCCAGAGCCGGCGACGGAAAGGAGGTACCGAACATGGAGATGAACTTCGATCCGCCGGACAGCGATCCCGCGGCCGGGCGGCGCCGATCCTCAGGCGCCAGGTCCTGGCTTCTGGCCCTGGCGCTGGGCGCCACGCTGACGCTGGCGGGCGTGGCGAGCGTCCTTGCCGCGTCACCATCGGCAGACCCCAGTGCGAGCCCCGCGGCGACGTCCTCGGCAAGCCCTGGAACCGCCGGCGGTCACGTGTGCGATCGCGCGGCCTCGGGGACCGACTCCTCCGGGAGCTCGGCCTCGGGCTAGTCAATACCGGGGGCGGCGGCAGCCCGCGCCGCTCCCGGCTCAGCCCTCTCGCTAGTGGCCCCGCGGCCAGCTGACGCTCATCCTCGCGCCGCCCTGCGGCGCGGTGTCAAGGTGCCAGCGCCCGTTCGTGGCGCGGACGATCTCGTCGGCAATCGCCAGTCCCAGGCCGGCACCGCTGCCCCGCTCCTCGGCGCGGTGGAACCGATCGAAGATCCTGTCGCGCTCGGACTCGGCAATCCCCGGCCCGGAGTCGTCGACGACGAGCTCCACCCGGCCGCCATCGGCCCTCACCCGAACGCGCACTTCCCCGCCCGGTGAGGCGTACTTGCAGGCGTTGTCGAGAAGGACGCCAAGGAGGCGGTCCAGCCACTCCGCCGGCGCCGCGACGGCCTGCTCGTCGGCGCCCTCAACGCCGAGCGCGAGTCCCTTCGCCTCGGCGACCGGGCGGAAGCGGTCGACCGCCTGGGTTGCGATCGTCCCGAGATCGACGGGCTCGGACGCCGGCCTCCCATGCGTGGCGTCGAAGCGGGCCAGCCAGAGCAGGTCGTCCACCAGCCCGCGCATCCGGTGCGACTCCTCGCTGACCTGCTCGAAGGCGGTCCGGTACCAGTCAGGGGTGCGTGGCTCCGAGAGCGCCAGGCTGGCGTGAGCCTCGATCACGGCGAGCGGGGTCCGCAGCTCATGCGACGCATCGGCCGAGAAGTCGAGCTGCCGGCGGCGGGCGACCTCAACCGGGGTCGCT
Organism: uncultured Chloroflexia bacterium; assembly: GCA_963837425.1. Lineage (GTDB taxonomy): Bacteria > Chloroflexota > Limnocylindria > QHBO01 > QHBO01 > CAWINH01. The sequence goes on along the minus strand of CAWINH010000002.1, from coordinate 603,292 downwards.
ACCCGGCGCCCGACGAAGACGGAACCGCCGAAGACGATGACGAGGAGGATCGGGCCAATGATCAGCTCGGCCAGCATCGTCGTCGACTGCGCGTGCTGGACGTCGGTCATGTCCTGGCCGACCACGAGATGCCCGGTTGCGGTGTCGGTGCCCGCCACGCGGATCGGTGTCCCGGCGATCGTGACGGTCGCGGGCCGGATCACCTCGCGGGCGCCCGCCGGCAGCGTCGACGCCGCGCTGGTCAGCACCGTGCCATCGGTCCGCACCAGCCAGGTGAGAACCGGCGTGCCGAGGGGTCGGTCATGGGGTCCCTCCGGGGGATCGCCATCGGCGGCATCGGTGGGCTGTGGCGCGGCGAGTGCCGTCGCCAGGCGCTCGTCGACCTGCCCGGTCAGGTTGGCGGTGACGATCACCACCACGGCGGCGGCCACCAGCAGGTAGACGACGGCCACGGCGGCCGTCGTTCCGAGCGCGACCCTGATCGACGCGCGGCGGACGTCATGAGGCGGTCGAGCGGTCATGCGTCCACCAGGCGGTAGCCGGCACCCCGAACGGTCACGATGCGGACCCCCGAGCCGGGCAGCTTGGCGCGGAGCCGGCTCATCTGGACGTCAATCGCATTCGAGCCGAGCGGGTCGGTCTCGTCTGCCCAGGCGTGCTCCGCGATCGCCTTACGGCTGACGATCGCAGGCGATCGCCGCATGAGAAGCTCGAGGATCAGGTATTCGGTGGCGGTGAGACGCAGCCTCCGGCCGTCGGCGGTCACCACGCGACTGACCGGATCGAGCGACACGGCGCCGTGCTGGACGCGCGGCCCGCTCACATCCCGTGGCCGCCGCTGCAGCGCCCGCACTCGCGCCAGCAGCTCACCGAAGTCGAACGGCTTGACGAGGTAGTCGTCCGCGCCGGTATCGAGGCCGCGGATCCGATCCGCGGGGGCGTCCCGCGCGGTGAGCATCAGGAGCGCAGTCGGCCGTCGGTTGCGGCGCGCCCACGCGACGACGTCGATCCCCTCGGCGCCCGGCATCCGCCAGTCGATGATCGCCACGTCGTACTCGTACCACTTCAGCTGATCGATGGCATCGTCGCCACGGTCCGCGGTGTCGACGTGGTATCCGGCATCCCGGAGGCCCTGGGCGATCACCCGCTGCAGCGCCGGCTCATCCTCGGCAACCAGGATCCGCATGGGCCTATCATCCTCCAACCTCGATCCGCAGGGCGAGCACCGGACAGATGTCGACGGCCCGCTCGGCGAGCTCGCGCAGCCGCTCCGGCACGGCCGCGGCGCGCAGGATCGGGTATCCCCACTCATCGAGGCCGATCAGCTCCGGCAGCAGCTCGGCGCACATCCCGTATCCGTCGCACCTGATGCGGTCGAACTCGAGGTGGGCTCGCATCAGGCCGCCTCCCCGGCAAAGGCGTCAGGTGCGCCGCACCGCCCGAGGTGGTGGCGAGCGAAGTCCTCGGAGAAGACGCGGAGCGCGCTGCGCAGGAGCGCGGCAGCCCCGTCGGGATGATGGCAGGCGCCGCGGCCGACGATCTCCTGCCCCCAGCGCTCGAGGTTCGGGAGGTCATCGCGCTCCGGCAGGCCGACGGCCAGCCGATCGAGGCTCGCCGCCATCGCCCCCAGGCCGAAGATGCACGGCCCGCACTGCTGCGCGCTCTCGCCGGCCATGTACGACATGATCTGCTCGGTGGCTCGCACGCCGCAGGACCGAGCGGGGAGGAGGGAGACGAGGCCACACCCGAACCCGAGCCCGATCCCCGCCAGGTGCTCCGGGTCGAGTGGCAGATCCATCAGCTCGGCCGCGCGAGCCCAGCCGCCGAAATAGCCCCCGATGACCGCCGCACCAACCGGCTCGGTCAGGCCGCCGGCCGCGCCGATCAGCTCGCGAAGGGTCGTGCCATACGCGATTTCGCGGACGCCGGGGCTGGCCACCGGGCCGCTCAGCGTCACGAGCGCGGTGCCTCGCGACTCCGCGAGCCCTGGCTCCCGGTACCACGCTGCGCCGTGGCGGGCGATTAGCGCCGCGTGGGCGAGACTCTCGACGTTCTGGACGAGCGTCGGCCGCCCACGAACGCCGCGCTCGAACGGCCGCGGCGGACTGGACATCGGGCGAGGGTCGCGCTCGTTCAGGTAACGGACGACCGCGCTCGACTCGCCGGAGACATAGCCGACCGGCGCCTCCACGAGCTCGATCGAGAGCCGCCTGAGTTTCGGCCGCTCGGCGAGAGCTGTCCGGACCGCCTCGAGGGCCGCCCCGTGGTCCGCGCCGACGTAGATGCGCAGGACATCGGCCCCGACACTGCGCGCGGCAAGGATGCCGCCGTCGATCACGAGGTGCGGCCGAAGGTAGAGCAGCGCCTGGTCCTTCGCGGATCGCGGCTCGCCCTCGGCCCCGTTGGCGACCACGACCGCTCCGTTCCGGGCTCGCTGCGCGACCGCGCGCCACTTGCGCCCGACACCGAATCCGGCACCCCCGCGGCCGAGGAGGCCGCTGCGATCGAGCTCGTCGATGAGCCGCGGTCCGGCGAGCCCCAGCGGCAGGTCGCCGAGGCGCGCTAGGTGATCCCGATACGATTCGGGGCCGTTCTCGAACTCCGGTCCGGCGAGCAGCCGATACGACGACACCGCGGGTCCGGTCAAGGAGCCGTCCTCCTCGATGCGTGGCGCGGGAGCGCCGCTTCGCGGGTGGCCAGGTCGGTGTCGGCGGTCTGCAATCGCCACATGACGGCAGCCGCGACGATGACCAGGCACGCCCCGTCCACGAGCCACATCCAGCTCGCGCCCGTGTCGGTCCCGGTCCCGATGCCGTGGACCAGGGCCAGCGGCCAGGCTGCGTAGGTCAGCCAGTGAACCGCTCGCCAGGCCCGCGCGCCGAAGCGGGGGCGCAGGAGGCTGGTGACGATGACGGCGCCGATGAGATAGAGCGCCACGCCGCCCAGGCCCAGCCAGAACTGCCGATACGGCGACGAAAACGGCACGAGCGCGGCGGCCCATCCCAGCGAGGTGTACGGATCCCAGACCGCGATCACGACGTGAACCGCCAGGAAGACGAGCGTCAGCAGCGAGACGCTCTCGTGCAGCTGGGCGCTCAGGAAGCGCGGCCAGCCGGGCCGCTGCCAGCGCACCGCGGTGAGGATGCCCAGGGCGACCACGCCGGTCAGCATGATCAACGAGGCGATGCCAGCGCCCCGGGTCGCAAACCAGAAGAAGTTCGTGCTCATGCCGGCACCGCCTGCATCTCGGGGATGGGCCAGCCCGCGGTCCACCGCACGGCGCCATCGGTCCCCACCAGGCGAGCCGGCAGGCAGCGCTCCTCCAACCAGCCCACGGCCCGATCGCCGAGCAGCACTGCCGCGGTGGCGGCGATGTTCGCGTCGACGCAGCTCGCAGCCGCCACGGTGACCGTCCGCCATGGCCCGCTGGCCGGTCGACCCGTCGCCGGATCCACGAGGTGATGGAGGCGGACGCCGTCGCGGGTCCAGCGGCGAACGGTCGTGCTCGAGGTGGCGGTTCCGCCACTCGTGAGGGTGATCACCTCTCCGGGGGCGTCGGGCGGCGTCGTGCTGTCCTCGGCTGCCAGGATGCGCCAACCGCCGGTCGGAGGCTCACCGGCCACCGCGACATCGCCGCCCAGGCTCACCAATGCCCCGCCGCCGCCCATCGCCGCGCGCGCCGCGGCGGTACCCAGCTCGGCGGCGAGCGCCTTGCCCGTGGATCCGAGGTCCAGCTCGACGCCGGGGTCGAGCTGCACCCAGGGAGCGTCAGCGTCGAAGTGGACCGCCTGCCATCCGGGTACGGGCTCGAAGCGCAGGCCGCGACCGTCGCTCCGGGACGCCACCGTCGCGAAGTCGACGTCATAGCCAATCAGGCGCATCGCGCGTCCGACGGTCGGATCCACGAGGCCGTCGGTCAGCCGTGCCCCGCGCAGTGAAGCACCGATCGCATCTGCCAGCAGCGGGCTGACCGGCACGCGCTGCCCGCCCCAGGCATTCAGGCGGCTCAGCTCACTATCGGGCCGAAAGCGGCTGTAGGTGGCGTCCACTTTCTCGAGCAGCGCCGCAAGAGCGCTGCGCGCCCGCGTGTGCCCGGTCCCGTTCGTCACCAGCACGACCCCGGTTCCCAGGGCCCGCCAGGTCGAGGTCCGCATCATGGGTCACGATCCCCCACCGCTGACGTGCGCCGAACCGCGCGACGTCGAGCTGCTGACGGAGGTCGATCCCAGCGATGAGCTGACCGACGTCGAAGAGCTCGTGCTCGTGCTCGCGCGCGTTGAATCGTCCGATCCCGAGTCGTCGGTGGTGGCGGTCACGCCACTGACCGACTGCGTCGTGGCAGCGACCGATGCGCTCGTGCCCGGGTTGCTGTTCGCCGCCATCCATCCGAGGCCGATGGTGGCCGATAGACCGGCCATCGCAACGCCGGTGGTGAGGTGCCGCAGCCGCTGCAGGGCACGGTCACGATCCATCGGCGTGAGTCGTTGTGCAGTGTTCATGGCGTCCAGTGTGTGCAGCGAACCTTTCGGCTCGATTACGGGAGCGCTCGGGTCGCGAGAGTCAGCGGGTGGCGCGCCGGAGGCGTCGCCAGTGCGCGAGCGCGCGCCGCTCCTCGGCGTCGGTGAGGTGGCGTCCCGCGAGGGCGGCGAGCTGGTAGTCGGCGGCCAGGCGCCGCACGCTCGGACCTATCTCCGCCCCCGCCACGCGGGCTGCGTGCTCGCGGGGCGTCTCCCCGCGTCGTCTCCCGTCCTCGCTGCCGGCGAGCTCGTCGAGCGCGCGCCGATAGGCCTCCACCGCGTCGCGCGGGGCGCGCCTCCAGGGCCTCCGGAGCCGGAGCCTGGGGAGCCGCGGGAGGCGACCTACCACGATCGGCTCCCGCTCGCGTACCTCCACTCCTGTGCGGCGGGGCCCGGCGAGCGCCGGCCGCCGCAGGAACGAAGCCACCAGCAGCAGGAGCAGGATCGCGCCCGCAACCACGGCGATCCAGGTCAGCCACGCCTCCGGCGCAGCCGCGAGTGGCGGAGGCGGCGAGCCGGGGGCCGAGGTGCCGGTGGCCGAGACCCCCGGTGTGCTCAGCGGGCCCAGGTGGCCGCCGAGCCTGAGACCGAGCCGGGACAGCAGCTCGAGGAGCAGGGCGAACGGTGCGGTGACGACCACGGCCAGCACGATGACCACGACCCCAAGCGGACCCGCGGCACCGGTCACTGCGGTCCCGAGCGGCAGGCCGGCCAGCGCCGCCAAAGGGACGCCGATCGCCAGCACCAGGCCACTCACGCCGAGCAGCAGGACGAGCCATCGTCGCCGCGCAACGCGATCGATAACCTCCACTTCGAGGTCGGCGAGCCGGCCCAGCCCGAGCCCGAGCAGGCCCGTGCTGATGAAGGCCAGCGTCGCGCTGAACGCGGCGCTCGCGGGTTCGCTGGCATCGGCCAGCCCGGACAGGGTAGCCGCCACCCAGAAGATGACGAGCCCGGGGACCCCGAGCTCGAGGATCCGTTCGACGACTCGCGCCTCGTCGTCCAGCTCGGCATGCGCGCTCCCGCGAAGCACGGCGATCCCCAGCAGCCAGCCCCCGGGATTGCGGGCGAGGGCGAGCGCCACGCCGTTCATGGTCACCGCCGGCGCGACCGCGAGCCAGGTCCCGATGACCCCCGCCAGGACCGCGACGCCAATCAGGTCGACGGAGTACGAGCGCGATGACCAGTCGGGGAGGTTGCGCGCCAGCAGGAGGCCCACTCCTGCGGCAACCGCGAAGTGCGCGATCGACAGGTGCTGCTCGGGGACGCCGGCCAGCCACTGGAGCCCGACGTAGGCCAGTGTCAGCCAGGCAGCTTCCAGGCTCACCGCTGCCAGGACTGCGAGCACGCGGTCAGCGGGCCATGTCGATCGCATCGGCGGTCCTCCAGTCAGGCTCGAGCCGGACGATGTCGGCGGGGAGGCCCAACGCCCGAACCCGGGCGACCATTTCAGCGGCGGTGTCCCCGAGGGCGGCGAACCGGGCCTGGCGTCCCGAGGCCCGGAGGCGGCGCAGGACAAGCAGGATGTCGTCCGGCGCTCGTCCGCTCAGGGCGAGGATGCTCGTCGCCGGCGGCGCGCGCCGTCCGACCTCAGCGAGCAGGTTCGCGAAGGGCAGCGACGCCCATCGGCTCAGCCCCGCCAGCTCGTCGGCAATCCGCTCGACCTGGGCCGTCGATGCGCTGGGCGCCAGGTAGACCATCCGCCCCGGACGCGTCGAGTACGCGTTCGCCGCGAGGCCACACGCGACGCCGGCGCTGATCAGGCTGCGAGCCAGGGACAGGGCGACCATGCACAGGCCCTCCGCAAGGTCGTCGTCGTAGTGCATGACCCAGAACGCACCGGGGAGTGTCTGGGCATCCATGGCGATGATGAGCTCTCGCTCGTGCGCCGGGTCGTAACGACGGCTCACTGGGCGCCGCAGCCTGGCGGTGGCCTTCCAATGAACGCGCCGCAGCGGATCGCCGGGCTGGTAGGGACGGACGCCGGCGAACAGGGCGGGGTCCTCGAACGGTCCGCGCCGGGCACGCGAGGCGCCGGGCAGCGGGCTCATTGGCGATGCGGCCCGCACCGGCACGCTGCGCGGCACCACGCGGTAGCGGAGCGGCATCGGCCGTTCCTCGGCGGTCGAGTTGCGGACGAACAGGTCGGCGACGCGCAGGCGCGCCATCCGAAACTCATAGATCCCCCGGCGGTCGGCGTCGATCCGCAGCCGGCGCGTGACGCGCTCGAACCAGCCCAGGGTCCAGGTCGTGCGCAGCACGGCAAAGCCGGGGATCTCCGCCGCCTCGAGCTGCCTCCCTGCGATGTTCGCTCCCGTACTGACGTGGTCCTCGACCTGCAGCCACGGCAGCGGCAGCAGCTTGCGGTTGCGCACGACGAGCTCAAGCTCCATCGCATCGCCGACCGCGGCGCGAACGGCGCTCAGGCGCCGCTCGTACGAAAGGCGCCGCAGGCCAAGGTGGGTCCACAGCGATCGCAGAAGCCAGACGAGCTCGACGACCGTGCCGGCTGCCAGGAGCCCCGGCGCACCGAAGGCCGCACCGGCCGCGATGAGCAGCAGGCCGGCGCCAGCACCGATCACGGCTCGGCCGGCGCCGCCGCAGGCTCGTCGCCGGGTGGCGGGGCCTCGACCGACCCGAGGAGCTCGTCAATCACCGCCGGGGCCGTGAGGCCACGCAGCTGGTGATCGAGGTCGAGCAGCACTCGATGACCGAGGACCGCGGGCGCCGTCGCTTTCACGTCATCGGGCAGCACGAAGTCTCGTCCGTCGAGGAACGCCCAGGCCTGGGCAGCGCGGTAGAGGGCCACGCTCGCCCGCGGGCTGGCTCCCAGCCGAAGGTCTTCGCGCTCGCGGCTGGCCCGGACGAGCGCCACCACGTAGTCCTCCACTACCTCCGCGACGCCGATGACCCGCACCGCATCGCGCATGGCGAGCAGTGCCTGGGCCTCGATCACCGGCTCCACCGCAGCCAGCGGGTCCGCGGAGGCCCGGTAGCGGCTCGCAATCCGGCGTTCATCGGACCGATCCGGGTAGCCCATCGCCAGGCGCACGAGGAACCGGTCGAGCTGCGCCTCAGGCAGCGCGAAGGTCCCCTCGAGCTCGATCGGGTTCTGGGTGGCGAGGACGAGGAATGGATCCGGCAGTGTGCGCGTCTCGCCCTCGATCGAGACCTGCCCCTCCTCCATCGCCTCGAGCAGGGCCGACTGGGTGCGCGGCGTGGCGCGGTTGATCTCGTCGACGAGAAGCACGTTGGCGAAGACCGGGCCGGGCACGAACCTGAAATGATCTCCCTCGAGGAGGCTGGCACCCAGCACGTCGCTGGGCAGCAGGTCGGGCGTCCCCTGGACGCGGGCGAAGGTCAGTCCCAGCGCCCCGCTGAATGCGCGCGTCAGGAGCGTCTTGCCGACCCCCGGCACGTCTTCGACGAGGGCGTGCCCGTGGGCCAGCAGTGCGACTGCCAGCAGGCGGAGCGGCGTCTCATCGACGACCACCGCGGCACCGACTGCCGATCGAAGGTCACGCCAGAAGTGCAGCCCCTCGTGTCGTCGCGGCTCGGCTCGTGGTTCGGTCACATCGCGGTCCATGTGGCGGCTTGGCCGATGATACGGGGCGGGGCCACAGGGCATGTGCGCGAGGTCGGAGGATGAGCGTGGGGTGGCCTGCGGGGCTTGAACCCGCAACCTTCGGAGCCACAATCCGATGCTCTGCCAGTTGAGCTAAGGCCACCATCGACCGCGCGTGGTCGCAGCGCGGAGCGGCCGGATTCTCCCATGACCCCTGGGGCCGGTCAAACCCCGCTTCCGCGCATGGCAGCCCATCACCACGCGCTGGACGGCACGCCACGGCGCCGTATGCTTCACGGGTGACGCTGTATCAGCTCGACGCCCCCGCCGACCTCGAAAGCCCGGTGCTGATCGCCGCCTTCGACGGCTGGGTCGACGGCGGTCGCGCCGGGACGCTGGCAGCCGGCGTGCTCGCGGATGCCGGCAGCGTGATCGCCACCTTCGACCCCGATCGGCTCTACGACTATCGGGCTCGACGGCCGACCCTCGATATCGTGGACGGCAAGCTCGTGAGCCTCGACTGGCCGGCGCTCAACCTGTCGCGCACCCGGGTCACGGAGCGTGACCTGCTGGTCCTTACCGGACCCGAGCCGGACTATCGCTGGGGTGAGATGAGATCGGGCGTCATGGCGCTCGCCGAGCAGCTGGGGGTCACGTCCTGGGTGAGCCTGGGCGCAATCCCGGCCACGGTGGCCCATACGCGCCCGGTACCCATCCTCGGAACATCCTCGGCGCCGGGGCTGCTGCCGGCCGGGGTCACCCAGGGCCCGGCGGGGAACCTGCGAGTGCCTTCCGCTGCAATCTCCGTGCTCGAGCTGGCCGCGGCGGAAGCCGGGATCCCGGCCATCGGCTTCTATGCGCAGGTGCCGCATTACGCGTCGGGCGCGTTCCCCACCGCCGCCATCGAGCTCCTCAAGCGCGTGGGCCAGTACCTGGACCTCGAGCTGCCGCTCGGCGAGCTGCCGAAGCAGGCGCTCGAGACGCGGGCGCTGCTCGACGCCGCGGTCGCCGCCGACGAGCGAACGAGCTCCTATGTCGACCGCCTCGAGCAGGCAGCGGACGAGGCGCGCATGCCGTCGGGTGACGATCTCATCGCCGACATCGAGCGCTTCCTCCGCGACCGGGACGATGACGATGACGGCGGCAACCGCCTGAACTGAAGCTCAGTTCCGCGAGAAGCCCCGGATCAGCGCCAGCAGCAGCGCGGCCCCGAGGACGGCGATCAGCAGCGCTCCAAGGAAGCCGCTCGCCTGGTTCTGGTTCAGCAGGTCGGTCCAGATCCAGCCACCCAGCAGTCCGCCAATGATGCCGATGAGCGTGGTGCCGATGCAGCCCGTCCGCTCACGGCCGGGGACGAACCAGCCCGCCACGGCGCCGGCGATGAAGCCGATGACGATCCAGTACAGCGGGTTCAGACCCTCGGGCATGCGGCCGACCTCCTCTCCCTCGGCAATCCCCCTGTGCAGATCCTACTCGCCGGCACCGATCGGGTGCGTGAAGTCGGCGATCACCGCTCCGTTGTCGTCGCTGGCCGGGAAGCGAAGCAACGCGGGATCGGCCGGGTCGATGGGCACCCCTCCATACGTCCATTCCGAGCCAGCACAGTCGACGAGCCGGTCCGAGCCGAGGATCACCCGGCAGTCGTGGGTCGGGCTCCAGGCATCGACGACGCTGACGCCCACGCTCGAATCGGGGGCGACCACGACAAAGATCCGGGCGTGCTCGCCGGCGGCCACCTCGCCCGGCAGGCCGTGGCGGTCGTTGAGGACCAGCTCGACGATCATCGGGCCGCCCTCGACGTCGGCGGTGGCAGCGACGGTGTAGTTCGCGTCGCCACGGACGCCCGCGAAGCTGAAGATGAACGGGCGCACCAGGAGGAGCAGCGCCACGATCCCCGCCAGGGCAAGGGCGGCACCGATCGCCGCCCGGGCGACTTGCGTCCCGGTCACGTCGCGTCCGGCGGCGTGAGCTCGACGAGCGTCGCGCCGGTGACGTTGACCAGCAGCGTCCCCCCGCGCCGCACGGTCCGTCCGTCGACGCCGCGCCGCACGAGGGCCGTGTGGCCGTGAAGCCAGAGTGGAGGTGCCAGCCGGTCCACGAGCCACCGATATGCCGCGAACCCGCGATGCGCCTGGTCGCTCGCGTCGTTCAGCCCGCGCGGCGCGGCGTGGGTCATCACCAGCAGCGGACGCCGCCCGCGGAGCCGCGGCCAGGCGCGCAGCACGCGCCACCACATGGCCGCCCCGCTCACCTGCTGCTCGGCCCCGGGGCGCCCGTGCGGCGCGTAGCGCGGAGCACCGGAGAACCCGACGAGGCCCAGGCCGTCCTCGCTCACGAACCGCCCATCGGGGATCGGCTCGGGGAGCGCTCGCCGGCCGGTAGCCGTCCAGCCAGCGCCCACGTCGTGGTTTCCGCGCACATAGAGGAGCGGCACCCGGAACGCATCGGCCAGGAAGGCCAGGTACGGGGGCTCGAGGTCGCCGCATCCAACGACGAGGTCCAGGGCGCCCATCGTCTCGCGCGTCCGCTCCGATTCGAGCGATGCGTCGACCTCGTCGGAGACGGCGAGCAGCCTGATCGGGCGCCCGGCGCGCCTCACAAACGGGCTCGGGTCCGGCCAGGGGACGGTCAGCCGATCCGTCACGCCTCTTCCTTCGCCTCGGGCTCGGCACCCGAGTGCCCCGCGCCGTCCGGCGTCAGCAGGTCCTCCCGCCGAATCTCGTCGACCGCCAGACGGCGCTGTTGCGAACGCGACTGCCGTCCCGCCGCGGCCTGGCGCACCTCGCCGGCGCCAACGAGGATCGTGGAGGCGTCCGGCCGATGCGGCGCCGAGGAGGAGGGCGTGCCGGGCAGGATGAGCTCCACGACGTCGGCGTCGACGACGGCCGCCCCGACCTGGCGCGCGGCAGCCACCCGATTGTGGCCGTCCGACACGTAGTACTCGTTCCCGACCTGCACGAGATCCACGCTGGGCAACGTCGTCAGCTGGTCCATCGCCTCCCGGATCCGCTGCCAGCGGGCCATCCAGTTCCGGCCGCGGAGCTGGGGGAGCGGGAGGAAGTCGGCCGTGTTCTGCGTCGGATTGCGCACGGTGCCCACGATCTCGTCGAGGGGCACGACCTGCAGACCGCGAGGCCGACGGAGCGCCTGGTCGGCGCGCGGATAGCGGTCGTAGAGCGAAGGGAGCGGCCCTCGACGGCGGAGCCGCCCGAGCCGCTCACGCACGGGGCGCGCGGAGAGGTTGCACCGTGCACTATGATGACAGACCCACGGTGCATTCGACCCTTGGCGAGAAGGGGAAGGGTCCGCACCCTCGCAGGAGGAGGCCGCCGTATGGCAACCGTGACCTTCGACCACGTCTTCAAGCGCTACAGCGCGGACGTGACCGCCGTGAACGACCTCAACCTCGAGGTCAAGGACGGCGAGTTCCTGGTCCTCGTCGGTCCATCGGGGTGCGGAAAGACCACTGCGCTCCGCTGCGTCGCCGGTCTCGAATCGATCAGCGATGGCGCGCTGAGCATCGGTGAGCGGGTCGTCAACGACGTTCCACCCAAGGATCGCGACATCGCGATGGTCTTCCAGAGCTACGCGCTCTACCCGCACATGTCGGTGTTCGACAACCTCGCCTTCGGCCTGAAGCTGCGGAAGACGCCGAAGACGGAGATCGAAGCGCGGGTCAAGGACGCGGCCGAGATCCTGGGCCTGGATCGGTTCCTGGATCGGAAGCCAAAGGCGCTCTCCGGTGGGCAGCGGCAGCGCGTCGCGCTGGGCCGCGCGATCGTTCGAGAGCCCGCAGTGTTCCTCATGGACGAGCCGCTCTCCAACCTCGACGCCAAGCTCCGCGTCCAGACGCGCGCCGAGATCGCGCGGCTCCATCAGCGTCTTGGCACGACGACGATCTACGTCACCCACGACCAGGTCGAGGCCATGACGATGGGCGATCGGATCGCCGTCATGCGAGACGGGCTCCTGCAGCAGGTCGGGATGCCGCAGGAGCTGTACGACCATCCGCAGAACATCTTCGTTGCCGGGTTCATCGGATCGCCGGCAATGAACTTCGCGAACACGAAGACGGACGGCCAGGACCTCGTCATGGGCAGCACCAGGCTCCGTCTCTCGGGGCCGGCCGCCCAGGCCGCGAGCCAACGACCGCAGGGTTCGGAGCTGCTCATCGGCTTCCGGCCGGAGCACCTCGACGTCGCGGATGGCGCTGCGGACACGCTGAACTTCCCGGCCACAGTCGACGTCGTGGAGTACCTCGGCAACGAGGAGCTCATTCACGCGCAGTCGGAGGGGAACGAGATCGTTGCCGTCATCCCGTCCGCCCGCAACGTGAAGGCGGGTGCGCAGGTCGAGCTGGCCGTGCCGATCAACCGCCTCTATGTCTTCGACCCCGAGACCGAGCGAGCCCTCGTCAGTTGACAAGACCGACGCGGGCGATGGCGCACATCGGGGAAGAGTTCTCGGACTCCGGGGGACGGCTGGCGCATTGCGACTGCGTCGGCCGTGTGGGGGACGCTGCCGCACTCGGAGTGCCGGGTCGGCTCATGGTCGTTTAGTGGAGGAACCGATGAGGAGAGGATTTCGATTCTTCGTGCCGGTGGCGATCGCCATGCTGGCACTGGCGGCCTGCTCGAGCTCGTCGCCCGGCGCCAGCGGTGGCGGCAAAGGTGATGTCACCGTGATTGGCACGTGGACCGATACCGAGCAGGCGAACTTCCTCGCCATGGTCAAGCCATGGGAGGACGACACCGGGTACACGGTGAAGTACCAGGGCACCCGGTCGATCAACGACATCCTGGCGGCCGGCATTCCGACCGGCGTGCTCCCGGATCTGGCGGGCCTGCCAGGCCCGGCTCAGATGCAGGAATACGTGACGGCGGGCGCGCTCCAGCCGCTCGATGACGTGCTTGACATCAGCACCTACAAGGACGAGACGTCCCCGGCCCTCGTCAACCTGGGCCAGGTGGACGGCAAGACCTACGGCGTCTTCATCAAGGCCTCGGTCAAGGGCCTGATCTGGTACAACCCGACGCTGCACGACTACTCGAGCAGCCCTCCCGCCAACTACGACGACATGATCTCGCAGGGGACGGCGAACCAGGGCAACGCGCAGGCGCTGTGGTGCCTGGGCATCGAGTCTGGCGACGCGTCCGGCTGGCCGGCCACTGACTGGATCGAGGAGATCCTCCTCCACCAGGCGGGACCGGACGTCTACAACAACTGGTGGCAGGGGAAGGTCGCGTGGACCGACCCTGCGATCAAGCAGGCGTTCCAGACCTACATGGACGTCGTGAACAGCTCGTTCGGCGGCGGCACCAACGCAGTGGCCACCTCGTTCGACACGGCCGGGGATCCACTCTTTGCCAGCCCGCCGGGCTGCGCGCTCTTCCACCAGGCGAGCTTCATCACCGGCCTCGGCGCGTTCGCCGACAAGACGGCCGGCACCGACTACAACGCGTTCCCGTTCCCGGGCTTCGGGAATGACTACGACACCGCGGTCGAGGGCGCCGGCGACCTGTTCGGCATGTTCCACGCCACGGATGGTGCGAAGTCGCTCATGAAGTACCTCGTCACCGCTCCGGCCCAGGACATTTGGGTCAAGGCGGGCGGGGCGCTCTCGCCGAACAAGAACGCGACCGACTACCCCGACCAGATCAGCAAGACCATGGGCGCCATGATCACGAACGCCAAGCAGCTCGTGTTCGACGCCTCTGACCAGATGCCGACGGCCATGAACGCGGCCTTCTGGGCGAACATGGTCAGCCTGACCTCTGGATCTCAGTCGATCGATGACACCCTCGCGGCCCTCGACACGGCCGCCAAGGATGCCTATGCCACTCCGGCGCCTTAGCGCCTGACCGGCCAGGGGAGTGGCACATGCCACTCCCCTGGCCATAATCTGACAGCATCGGTTGGAGGAGGGCGATGGACAAACTGATCACGGCAGCCATCGTGGTGATCGGCGTGCCGGCCGCGCTCATTGGCTACATCTGGGCCACCGAGCAGGTCCTGCGCTTCATCCCGGAGCGGACGAAGCCCAAGATTCGTCCCTGGCTGTGGTTGGCCCCGGCGCTCGGCTTCCTGACGCTGTTCCTCGTCTATCCGATGATCGGCACGATCCTGCGGAGCCTGCGCGATCGCGCCGATGCAGCCTGGGTGGGGGTTGATAACTACACGTGGTTCTTCGGCAGCAGTGACGCGCTCTCCGCGCTCCTGAACAACGTCCTCTGGCTCGTCCTGCTGACGCTCGGCGTCATATCGCTCGGGCTGCTTATCGCGGTTCTCGTTGATCGCGTTCGTTACGAGACGGCCGCCAAGAGCTTCATCTTCATGCCGCTCGCCATCAGCATGGTGGCCGCCAGCGTGATCTGGTACTTCATGTACCTATACAAGCCGCCGGGGACGGACCAGGTCGGGACGATCAACGCGGCAATTGGCACCGTCGGTCTCGGGCCGGTCGCCTGGACGCAGGTCCAGGACTTCCGAGTCAATACGATCATGCTGATCGTGGTCATGACCTGGATGTGGACCGGCTTCGCAATGGTCATCATCTCGGCGGCGCTCAAGGGGATCAACACGGAGCTCTTGGAGGCCGCGCGGGTCGATGGTGCGAACGAGTGGCAGGTATTCCGCGGGATCATCTTCCCCCTGCTGGTGCCGACGATCGTGGTCGTGTCGACGACGATGATCATCACCGCGCTGAAAGCCTTTGACATCGTATACACGATGACCAGCGGCCACCTGAACACCGAGGTCATCGCAAACCTGATGTACAAGGAGATGTTCAGCTATACGCAGAACGGACGAGCAAGCGCTATCGCTGTCGTCCTGCTGGTGGCCATCGTGCCGATCATGTTCTTCAACATTGGGCGCTTCCGCGCCCAGGAGGCCGTCCGATGACCGCTGCCGCAAACACAGCGGTCGCGGGCCGCCAGAGCTGGTTCGCGCGAGCGAGGGGTCGCGTCGGCCTCCACACCATCGTCATCGTCCTGATGGTGATCTGGTTTATCCCGACGTTCGCGCTGTTCGTCGACTCCTTCAGGACCGGCACGGCGCAGAACGCGAGCGGCTGGTGGACCTCGTTCCTCCCGCCGTACCACTTCACCTTGGAGAACTACAGCCACGTACTCGGGCAGCAGAATATTGGGACGGCACTCCTGAACAGCCTGTTCATCAGCATCCCTGCCACAGTCATCCCGCTGTTCGTGGCCGCCTTCGCGGCATACGCCTTCAGCTGGATGGACTTCCCCGGTCGCAACATCCTGTTTGTCGTGGTGGTCGGCCTCCTGGTCGTCCCACTGCAGGCGACCCTCATCCCGGTCCTGGGCCTCTTTTCCAGCTGGGGGATTGCTGGGACATTCCTCGCCGTCTGGCTGGCCCATACCGGTTACGGGCTCCCGTTCGCGGTCTATTTGCTCCGGAACTTCATGGGTTCCCTGCCGCGTGAGGTCTTTGAGTCGGCCTACATCGACGGCGCCAGCCCGGTGACCGCGTTCTTCCGACTCGCGCTGCCGATGACGGTTCCGGCCATCGCAGCGCTGGCGATCTTCCAGTTCCTGTTTGTCTGGAACGACCTCCTGGTCGCCCTGATCTACCTGAGCTCCGTGCACCCGGACCTGAATCCGCTAACGGTGAGCATTTCGCAGCTTGTGACCTCGATTGGCGCCGGGAAGCAATACCTGGGCGCCGCGGCATTCCTGTCGATGATCGTCCCGCTGGTCGTGTTCTTCAGCCTGCAGCGCTACTTCGTGCGCGGCATCGTCGGGGGCTCGGTCAAGGGCTGATCGCTCATCAGGAATCGGAACACACGGAGAGCCGTCTCGCGAGAGGCGGCCCTCCTCGCATGTTGGGGTCGGCTCGCCCGTGCCCGGTGCACTGCGGGGCCCGATTGACTCTTGACTCGCGGGCGGAACGAGAACATGCTGCCGCCGCTCCGCACGGAGCAACGAAAGGGAGGGGATATGCAATGTCATCGAAACCCGCCGCGCCGGCTTCGAACGCCGCTGAACCGTGCAAGGTCTGCGGAGAGGAGACCGGCGTCGGGAGCCCCTTCTTTTCCGATCGCCGGACGCTGACCCAAGCCGATGGCGGCCACTTCCACGTCTGCTCGGCGTGTCAGCAGCGACTGGGATCCAATGGGCGGCAGCGTTTGACCGACGCCGAGCTGGATCGAGCGATCACGACCATGGGCCTCGCCGGCCAGGCCTGGGGCGGACATCCAAACTGAAGGCTGTCACTGAAGGGAGACGAGCGATCGCGAGCTGCGCGGCTGAGCTCCGCGGCAGCCGCGAGGTGCACGGTGACGGTGAGCGCGAGGAGGCGCTCGATGACCTCCTGCGGGAGCCTTCGTCTTCGGGGCGTTCGCTCCCGGCGGTCACTGAACAAGCTCGCTCGACTGCCTCGGGCAAACCGGGGCAGGGCCCACCCCAGTCATGCCAGGCGGGTCAGGATCGACTCGCGGTCGAAGGCCCAGGCCCCGACGATCAGGCTGAGCCCGATGAGGGCCGACACCAGCAGGTCGCCGAGGAGCACCTGCTGCAGGGTGAACGTCGCCTGCCCGCCGAAGAACTGGGCGACCGCGATCGCGATGATCGGGATCACCACGAAGCCGCCGATCTGCTGAGCGGTACGCGGATCGCTCACGCGGCTCGAGACGACGATTCCGAGCAGAACGCTGAAGACGCAGATGAGCGGGACGAGCGTGGCCATGGCCACGATCCACACATCGCTGAACACGAACCGGGTCAGCCGCGGGTCGGCGATGCTCCCGTTCACGAGCCCGTAGAGCACGAAGACCAGCCAGGTAGCGCTCACCGCGGGAAGCGCCGCCGCGAGCGTCTTGCCGGCCAGCAGCTCGGGAACCTCGATCGGCGTCGCCAGCTGCGGTTCGAGCGAGCGCGCGACTTTCTCGCCGATCACCGACTGGGTGGCGATCGCCATCGGCACCATGGCCGGGATCAGCAGGAAGTAGGCCATGAAGTTCGTGACGATGAAGGCCTGCGCCGCGAGTTTGGCCGGCACCCCCGGGAAGTTCGCGATGTACTGCTGGATCTGGCCCAGCTGGTCCGGATTCAGGTCGTTGATCTGGAGGAACGCAACGAGTGCAGTCGGGATCGAGGCGAAGATCAGGGCCGGAAAGACGACGGCGCCCAGCAGCAGCCGGTTGCTGATGAGGTCACGCCACTCCTTGGCGAAGACGGCAGCCACGTAGCCCAGCCTCATGCCGCTTCCTCTCCCGCCAGGAGGCGGGCGTCCCGCTCCCCCGCTTCGCCGACGAGCCCCAGGTACACGTCCTCGAGGCTCGGCGCCTGCTCGCGCACCTCGGCGATCCGCGCCCCGGCCGCAACGAGGCCGGCGACGAGGTCCGGCGTCTCGCGCCGTGGGTCGGTGAGCTCCACGAGGAGCACCCCGTCATGCGCCTGTGCCCCGAGCACCGGCGGCATCTCGACCAAGGTGTCGAGGAACGATTCCGGACCCCGCGCTCCGCTGAGCGTGACCCGCACGACGGCGTTCCGGCCGTCACGGCGCAGCCCGGCGGGCGTGTCGACCCGCAGCAGGGACCCGCGCATGATCGCGATCCGGTCGCAGAGCCGCTCCGCCTCGTCGAGGTTGTGGGTGCAGACCACGATCGAGCGACCCAGCGCGCCGAGGGTGGCCACGAAGTCGCGCACGGTCTTGGCCGCCGACGGATCGAGGCCGCTCGTCGGCTCGTCGAGGTAGATGACCTCCGGTTCGTGGAGCAGGGCCCGCGCGATGGCCACCTTCTGGCGCATCCCCTTCGAGAAGCCTGAGACCCGGCGGTCGGCATGCTCCGTCAGCCCCACCAGTGCGAGGTAGCGGTCCACCGCGTCGCGCTGGCCGCGTCCGGTGAGACCGTACAGGCGGCCGTAGAAGGCGAGGTTCTGGCGGGCCGTCAGCCGCTCGTGGAGGCCCGGGCTCTCGGTGAGGATGCCGGAAATGGAGCGGATGCGCTGGGATCCCTCCCCGAGGGCGTGGCCGTTGATCGTGGCGCTGCCGCTCGTCGGCGAGATCAGGCCGGCGAGCATCCGAACCGTCGTCGTCTTGCCCGCTCCATTGGGCCCCAGCAGGCCGAAGATCTCGCCATCGGCCACGCTGAACGAAAGGCCATCGACCGCGACCGTGCGGTCGAACTCCTTGCGCAGCCCTTCGACGACGATCATGCCGACCCTCCCATGACCTGCAGATGCTAGCCGGAGAGACCCACCGCCGCCGACCGGTACTATCGTGCCCATGACCGAACGGACGATCTCTTCGGCACGCCCCTTCACGGGGCGCCTCCTCAGCCTCCGCGTGGACGAGGTCGAGCTCGATGACGGGCATCGAACGACCCGCGAGGTGGTCGAGCATCCCGGAGCGGTGGGCATCCTGGCCTGGGACGGCAGCCGGCTGGCGATGGTCAGCCAGTGGCGTCAGCCGGCCGCCGCCGTGCTGCTCGAGATCCCCGCCGGTACGCTGGATCCGGGCGAAGAGCCGCGCCGCACCGCGGAGCGCGAGCTGGCCGAGGAGTGCGGCCTGGCGGCCGGGCACTGGGAGGCCGGACCGAGCTTCTTCACCGCGCCCGGCTTCTGCACGGAGCGGCTCAGCCTCTTCCTGGCCACCAGCCTGCAGCCGGTGACCGCCGTGGCACCCGAAGACGAGGAGCTCACCAGATCGTGGCTCAGCCTGCCCGACGCGCTCGATGCGATCGACGACGGACGCGTGGCTGATGCGAAGTCGGTCGCCGGCATCCTGTGGCTGGCGCGGCGGTTTTCGGTCGGCTAGGAGCCCTGCGCTCGCTCCAGGGCGCGCCGGTAATCGGCGTTCTCGGGCTGGAGGAAGGCGGCCATTTTCAGATGGCGCAGGCTGGCAGGACGGTCGCCGAGCCGGGCATGGCTGAGTCCCAGCCCGAAGTGCGCGTAGTCGGCGAGCGGGTTGGCATCCACGATCGCTCCGAAGCGCTCCGCTGCGAGCCGGTGCTGACCCTGCTCGTAATACGCGCGTCCCAGCGCCTCGAGGATCGAGGCCTTTCCCGGCTCGAGGGCCAGGCAGCGCTCGAGGACGACCGCCGCCGCACCCGCATGATGCTGCTCGAGGAGTCGGGAGCCGCGACGAAAGAGCTCGTAGGCTCCCTCGGTCTCGCCGCCGGACATCGCTCGCGGAAGTCCTAGCCGAGGTCGACGCGCCGCAGACGCGGGTTCTCGGTGCGGCCCGGGATGCGGCCACGCTTGGCGATCGGTCGCCCCTCGATCTCCTTGAGGTCGCCGGTGAAGTCGATGGGGCTGGCCTTGCTGATTGCGCTCCCCACCGCGAACGAGTCGACGGGGGCCCCGGCCTGCTTGAAGGTGCCGATGCGGTCGACATCGAGGCCGCCGGAGACGACGATCCGGACGTGCTCGTGCCCGGCCTGGTCCAGGCGGGCGCGGACCTCCTTCACGAGCTCGGGCGTGACCCGGCCGCGCTCGGCCGGCGTGTCGAGCCGGACGCCCCATAACCGGTCGCCGAGCGCGTCGGCGACACGCAGGGACTCCTCCGCCTCGTCCTTGAACGTGTCGACGAGCGCGATCCGCGGCACCTCGGGCTCGACGTGGCGATCGAACGCCTCAACCGCCCGCACCGTGTCGCCGAAGATGAGGATCAGGGCGTGTGGCATGGTCCCGGTGGGGCTCAGCCCGGCGAGCCGCGCACCGGCCGGCGTCGAGGCACCCACGCAGCCGCCGATGACCGCCGCGTAGTCGAGCTGGTCCGCCACGCTGGGATGGACGTGGCGTGCGCCAAAGCTGATGACCGGGATCGGGGATGCCGCGTCGACGATACGGCGGGCGGCGGTCGCCCACCCCGAGCCGGCGGCGAGTATCCCGAGCATGGCCGTCTCGTAGAGCCCGAACGCCGAATAGCGCGCGGAGATCCGCATCACGACTTCCTTGAAGCCGAATTCGTCGCCGTCGGCCAGCGATTCGACGACCGGCTCCGGCTCGAGGTCGCGGCCGTCTCCCATGATCTCGCGGAGATACGCCCCGACCTCCGAAGCGCCGCACAGGATCCCCTCCCCGCGGGCGAAGATCTCCATCGTGACGACCGGATCGAGGTGCTCCGCCTCGAGGATCATCCGGGCGCGATCGAAATAGACGTCCGCGGTGTCGCCCGACAGCACGTCTTCGGCCGGCATGAAGTGCGGACGCTCGGCGGTCGGCGTCAGCTCTTCGGATTCCACGGTCATGGCGCTGCAGTGTACCCCGTCGATCGACGCCGTCGGATCACGATGACCAGGCCGATGACGAGGAGCCCGATGAGCGCCGCCGCCGATGCCAGGCGCACGGCGCCGTCGAGCGCCGCGTGGTCGAGCGCGGCGGACGCCTCGTCGATCGCATCGGCCGCACCTCGCAGGTCACCCTCGCCGAATCGCGTCGCGGCAGTCATCAGCAGCTCGGCCGGGTCCGGTGCTCCGACCTCCCCGACGCGGGCGAGCAGCGAGCGGTCCCGCGTCGCCACGGCGTCCACCGCGGACCGGTACGCGCCCACCACGGCCTGCTCCGCGGTCAGCTCGGCGCGTGCCTCCGTCCCTCCGCCGTAGGCACGGTACTGGTCCCGGAGCCGGGCGGGCGCCACCAGGCCCAGCCCATCGAGGGTGGCCAGCATCTCGTCCCGATCCGTGACCCACGAGATCGCCTCGGTGACGGCCGATTCCGCGTCCGGGAATCGCCAGGCGGCGAGGTGCGCCCGAATCGGATCGGGCACGCCCCAGTCGCCGGCGGCGGTCAGCAGCCGGCGCTCATCACGCAGCGCGGTGGCCCGCGCCGCGAGCATGCCGACGGTGGCCGTGTCGAACACCTGCGCGGCAAAGACGTCGGACAGCTCGGCGCCGCTGACCGCATCGAGCTGGTCCAGCAGGCGACGCGAATCCACCGCGGCCACCGCCCCGCTGGCGGGTGGTGGCGGCTCGGTCGCGACCGGATCGTAGGCCGAGATGCCGGCCGCGATCCGCTGCCACGCGAGCGTCATCTGCCCGATACCGATCGTGGCCGTCAGCTGATCGGCGAGAGCCCAGGATGCCGCGTAGGCCCAGTTGTCCTGCTCCGGCTGCGCCTGGCCGACCCCCCACGAGACGAGCGGGAAGGCGTTTGCCGCGAGCTCGGCGGCTCGCGCCTTGGGGTCGAATGGCAGATCGACGCCCAGCTGCGGGGCCACGCGCTCGGCGAGCGCCGACGCAAAGCCCTCGCGGATCCAGGCATCGGACGCCAGCTCCGGCGTCAGCCACACGTGCGCCGCCTGGTGGACGACCGTGAAGTCGGGCTCATTGAAGGCGACTCCGATCTCGGCCGTCCCTGGCTGGGGCTCGTCGAGCGGATTCGTCGGATCGGGCACCGATTCGATGATCACCAGCGAGCCGACACGCGGGTACGGAATCCCGATCGCCGATTCCAGCAGCGGCATGGCTCGCACCAGCAGGTCCGCAATTCGGTCGCCCCACGGCGCATCGTCGGACCAGGCGCGTACCTGGAGATCGACCGTCCCGCCGTCGAGCGGGATCACGCGGGACACGGTCGTATAGGCGGCGGAGGCGGTGGCGGTGATGCGCGCCAACCAGCTCGCCGGGTCGTCGATCTGGCCACTGGTGAGGACGACCGAGCCGTCCTGGTGGTCGGCGGTCATCTGGCTGCCATCCACCCGGACCTCGAACTCACCCGGCAGCACCACGGTCACCGTCCCGCTCGTCCCGAAGCCCCAGACTCCGAACAGCACCGCCGACGGTCGTACCCGGACGTCGGCGCTGGCGCCGTCGGGGAGCGCGTAGGTGAGCGTGAACTCGACGACATCCTGGTAGCGAACCGTCGCCCGCGGCCGCACCGTCGCCACGACGTAGCCGGCCCGCTTCACGGTGGCCACCGACAGGCTGCCATCGGCGTCCTGGGCGGTGACGCCGCTGGCGCCCGGCTGCAGGGCGAGGTCGATCGAGTCGAACGCGCTGAACTGGCCGGGCGGGTTCGGAGTCGTGTTCTCGAAGCGCAGGTCGACGCTCACCGCCACCTCGCCGGAATCTGGGTTGACCGTGTACCGGGCGTCGCTCTCGAGGGTGTACTCGGCCGCCCGCACCGGTGGGGCGAACGGGGCCGCGCAGAGGATCGCGACCACCGCGAGTCCGAGCGGGAGCGACACGACGCGGCGCAGCGCGATCATGGCTGACGCCCGAACAGGCGATGGAGCAGCCCCCGCCGCGCGGGACGGGGCTCAGGCGGCTCCCAGTTGGGCATCACGCCGGCCACCTCGGGCCCATACCGCTCGAGAAGGGGGCCATTGCGGCTCTGCCGCCCACTCCAGTCGGGAAGCAGCCCGCGCTCCGCCACCGCGGGTGCCGTCTCGTCCAGGAGCCGATCACCGATGATTGCCATTCGCGCCAGCGCGCGGCCAAGCTCATCGCGGTCGCCCGTGCCGGGAGGCAGCTCGGTCATCAGCATCGGCCGATCGTCCTCGGTGATCGCGAACTTGGCGAGCGGATGGTCGAAATTGGCCCGGAGCATGCGGAGCAGCACCCTCCGCGGAATCTCGGTGGCCTCCGGCCCGTAGTAGGCCCACACCGAGATTCCCACGCCCGCGACCCAGGCGACCGTGACTCGCATGTCGAACCGGCGGCGCCCGTCGAGCAGCACGTCGCGGCTGATCACGGTGTCCTTGTCGCCCTCGCCCGCCGCCACGACCTCGAGCCCGAGGTCGTTGAGCCAGGCGTCGATCGGGGGTGGCTGCTCAGCCAGCGTGGCTCACCGTCTCACCGGCGGGGAGCACGCGCCGACGGCCGAAGTCCTCGCGGCTCACGCCAGGGTCGATGCGGCAGTTGCGCCCAATCCGCACTCGGGGCGGCACCTGCGCACGCTTTCCGATCAGCGTGATGCCGGCGTACAGGCGCTCCGGTTCGCGGAGGTTGGGCCGCATGTCGTTCCCGCTGCCAACCGTTGCGTGCTCGCCGATCACGGCTTCCTTGTCCACGATCACCCGATCCAGCGTCGCGCCCGGCTCGACGCGGGTGTCGAACATCACGATCGAGTCGCGCACGACCGCTCCCGCGCCGATGCGGACTCCGGGTGAGAGGATCGAGCGCTCGACCGTTCCGTCGATCACGCATCCGTGGCTGATCATGCTCCGCAGCACCCGGGCATCCGGACCGAGCCGGGCCGGCGGCCGCTCCTCGCTCTTCGTGTAGATGAGCCACGCCAGGTCGTTGAGCTCGACCTCGGGTGCATCGGAGAGCAGGTCCAGGCTCGCTCGCCAGTAGCTCTCCACGGTGCCGACGTCCTGCCAGTACCCCTTGAACTCGTAGGCGAAGACCGCACGCCCGCAGGTCAGCAGCCACGGCAGCACGTCGTGGCCGAAGTCGGGCCGCTCTGGCGACAGGATTTCGCGCAGCGTCGGCCAGCTGAAGAGGTAGACGCCCATGCTGCCCAGCTCCCCCTTCGGCTTCGCGGGCTTCTCGGCGAAGGCGACCACCCGGCCTTCATCGTCGGTCTCCAGGATCCCGAACCGATGCGCCTCTTCGGCCGGCACCGGACGCACGGCACAGGTGACCTCGGCGCCCTTGGCCACGTGGGTTGCGATGAATGGCCGGTAGTCCATCTTGTAGACGTGGTCGCCGGCCAGGATCAGGACCAGGTCCGGGTTGCGGTCTTCGATGTACTCGAGGTTCTGGAGCACCGCGTCGGCGGTCCCCCGATACCAATCGTGCGGGCGGCCGCGGCGCATGTACGGCTGCAACAGGGAGACGCCGCCATGCGTTCGGTCGAGGTCCCACGGCCGCCCCACCCCGATGTGGTCGATCAGGGAGCGCGGCGCGTACTGGGTCAGGACCGCCACGTCGGTGAGGCCCGAGTTCACGGTGTTCGAGAGCGCGAAGTCGATGATCCGATACTTCCCGCCGAAGGGCACGCCCGGTTTGGCGCGCACCTGGGATAGGACGGAGAGCCGCTGCCCCTCGCCGCCGGCCAGGATCAGGGTCAGGACCGAGGACGTCACGCGCTCGATTCTCGCACGCCTGGCGAATCGCGCCAGCGGATTCGGGTCAGCGCGTCCGTCTCTGCCGGCGTCGGAGGCGACGGCGCGCATGGCGCCAGCCGCCGGCGCCCATGGATGCCAGGCCGACGAGGGTGGGCAGCGCGAAGGCCGGAATCAGGATGCCGGTGCTCGGAGGCCCACCCGTGATGGCCCCGGTGGCAGGGCTTGGCTGCGGAGTGCAGCTGTGCCGCCCACGGCACGATGGTTCGGGGAAGCTGAAGAACCCGCTCGGGAACGGGCCGCCCGACTCGCCGGGCGTCGGCGTCGGCGTGGCCCGCACCTCCCCGCAGATCGGCGCCCCCACGCCACTGTTGCCGTAGACCGGGGAGATGCGCAGCCAGACCTTGTCCGGTCCCAGGATGCCCATCTGGCCCGAGCTGCCCTTCGCCCCGAGCTCGTCGTTCACGAAGCGATCGGCCCAGCGTTGCGCGGCCTGGACGAAGTACGTCGAGCGACGGGGATCCTGCTGCACCTCCTTCACGATGTCGAAGCAGCCGTCGGCGTGGACGTTGTCGGGGGGCGGAACGGTCCCCTCGAGGAAGGGCACCGTGATCGTCGGCCCGCAGTCCTTCGTGGCCGCCATCCCGCTGAAGCGGCAGACGCTGGCGGTCACCACTCCATTGGGCTGGCTGATGTGGGTGACCGGCGCGGGCTGCTGGCCGTTCCAGTCCCAGGGCTTGTTCAGCGCGTGGGTCATGAACTCCTGCCACAGGAACATCGGTCCATCGGCGCTCAACAGCCCGCCCAGGACTTTCGTCGACATCGGCTCCTGGTTGTTGTTCCCCATCCAGACCCCCACCACCAGTCCGTTCGGTACATAGCCGAAGGCCGAGACATCCCGGAAGTCGTTCGTGGTGCCGGTCTTGAACCCGGCCTCGCGGTGGGCCCCGCTCGGATCGGTAAGCTGTGCGTTGTGGCCCCAGATCACGTTCTGGCGCGGATCGGTGTTGCCCTCGAGGATCCAGTGGGTGAGATAGGCCTCGGCCGCGGTCATCGGATGGGTGGCCTGCGCGGTGTCCTTGTTCTCGGAGTAGATCAGCCGGCCATTCCGGTCGCGAATCTCCTTGATCGTCGTTGCGGGGTGCAGCGTGCCCTGGTCCGCGAACACGCCGTACGCCGACGTCATGTTCGTGAGGTTGACCGGCACGGACCCCAGGGTCAGGGTCAGCCCGGGGTCGAGGCTGTTGATGTAGTCCGCGCTGGCCACCCCCATCTTCTCGGCGAATTTTGCCGTGGTGTCCTCGCCGACCAGGTATTGCATCTGGACCGAGGGGACGTTCAGCGAGTAGTGCAGGGCGTCCATCGCCAGCAGCGGGCCGTGGTCCTGGATGTCGGCGTTCGTCGGAATGTAGGCGGTTGACGGTTTTGAGCCGTACTGGATCACCGAGTCGACGAAGAACGTGGCCGGCGTCGCCTCGCGTGCCTGGAACGCGGAGCTGTAGGTGATTGGCTTGAATGCCGATCCCGGTTGTCGGAGGCCGAGCCCGGCGACGTCGAACTGGCCCTGGACGCGTGGGTCGTCACGGTTGCCATAGTCGACGCTCCCGACGTAGGCGAGGATCTCCCCGGTGGCCGAGTCGATGGCCACCATCGCGCCGTTGTGGACATTGAAGTTGTTGCACGCCTTGTTCGGCGTGTCGGGCGGCCGTTTGAGCTGAACCCCCTGCAGGCAGTTCACCCAGTACCCGACGTCGGTCTTGGCCTGCTGCTGAAGCCCGTAGTCCAGGGTGGTGATGATCCGATAGCCGCCGGTGCGGACCGCGTCGGCCGGGTTCGCGACGCCCTGCGCGGCGAGGATGCTCTCCGCCTCCTTCTGCACGCGGAAGTCGAACTGCGGCCAAATTAGGACGGACTTGATCTGGTGCGGCTGCATCTCCTCCCAGGTCACCGCCTTGGCCTGGTCCCGCTGATACGCGGTGATGTACTCGTCGCGGAACATGTCGTCGAGGACGTCGTTGCGCCGGGCGATGGCCCGATCCGGCCCGTTGTTGTTGTAGTAGGGGTCATACGCCGAGGGGAGCTGCGGGAGGCCGGCCAGGAACGCCGACTGGGAGAGGGTCAGCTTCGACAGGTCGCTGATCCCGAAGTAGTTCGCCGCAGCGGCCTTGATCCCGTAGGAGCCGTTGCCGTAGAAGATGAGGTTCATGTAGGTGGTGAGGATCGTCTCCTTGCCGGCGCGCCCTGGATAGGCCTGGGTCACCTCCCTGGCCAGGATGAACTCACGGATCTTGTCCTCGTAGGTGCGCCCGGCGAGGAACGTGAGGTTCGGCGGCGCGCAGACCTCGGAGTCGGTCGTGTTCGTCGCCGTGGGATCCAGCGCGGTCGACGGGGCGGCGCTGCCAACCGGCTGGTTGCCCTGCTGCTCCTGCACGATCGACCCCGCGTACTTGATCACCTGGGCGGTGATCGTGCTCGCGCCCTGGACCGTCGCGCCCGCATTCAGGTTCGCGAGAGCGGCGCGGGCGACCGCCGAGTAATCGACCCCGTCGTTCGTCCAGAAGGTCTTGTCCTCGGCCGACACCGTGGCATTCACGATGTCGTCCGGCAGCTCGTTGAAGGACACCTGCTCCCGGTTCTGGCACTCGAACCGAGCGAGGAGGGTCTTCCCGGTCCGGTCGTACACGTACGTGGACGCCGGGAGCTGGATGTCGTCGAGTAGGCGGGGATCCGGTAGGCCCGTGCTGTAGTAGTTGTAGGCTGCCAGGAGGCCACCCGCCGTGGCTGCCACCGAACCGGCCACGAGCATTCCGAAAACGCCGAACGTGACGGCCAGGAAGACGAGGATCCCACGCCGCGGCGCGCGCCCGCGGGTGGTGCGACGAACCATCAGGCGATGGCGGCGTCGCTGCATGGCTGGATGCATCGGCCGCTACGGTAGCGCACGCGAGGCCCGCGGTCGAATCGAGGTGAGGCGACCCAGCCGGGGTCAGCCGGCTACGGCAGGTAGAGCCGTGGATTCTGTGGCACGCCGTCGAGCATGACCTGGAAGTGCAGGTGGCAGCCGGTGGCGATGCCGGTGGCGCCCTCGTAGCCGATCAGGTCGCCGGTGTGGACCTGCTGCCCGACGTCAACGATCTCCTGGCTCATGTGCCAGTACCAGGTCTGCAGCCGCTGCGATTCACCGATCACCACTCCGATCGCGGTGTCCCCGTACTGGAGGTTGGGGCGGCCGTCGGCGAGCACCACGCCATCGGCGGCAGCGTAGATCGGCCCGCCACAGTGCGGCGACACGTACGACATGTCGAGCCCCGTGTGCCAGGGGTTGAATGGCGTGCGGCCGAACTCCTGGGTCACGACGAAATCGCCGACCTCGGGCCACGCGAAGCGCCCGTGGTAGGCGATGTCAAGCGCGTTGGCCTGCTCCTTGAGCGAGGCGACCAGCTGCTCCTGGCCGGCGAGCTCCGCCTGAGCCTCCAGCATCGCGGCCTCGGTGGCCAGCTGCTGCTGGTGCGCGTCGGCGAGCTGGAGCTCCTGCTGCGCCTGCATGTCCTTGAGCTGCTTCTCCTTCGCCGCCAGCACCTTGCGGGCCGCGTCGAGCGCCTGCTGCTGCTCGTCGAGCGCCGCCACCCGCTGCGACTGGTAGTTGCGAAGGTCGGCCAACGAGGCGGCACCCTCCCGGAGGGTCTGCTGACGCACCTGCAGGCGGTCGCGAGCGTCCCGGATCTCCGTTGCGAGCGCGATGTCCTCGTCCGAGAGCGAGAGCTGGTAGGACAACTGGCTGCTCGCCTCGCCGAAGGATTCGGTCGAGAGGAGCACCTCGAGAATGGAGGTCTGGCTCTGCTGATACGCGGCCCGCAGGTGATCCTGGAGAAGCGCCTCGCGGCTGGAGAGCTCCGTCCGCGCGATGTCGATCTCCTGCGAGAGCGCCACGAGGTTGGCGGCGAGGTGGTCGATCTGCACCTCGTACTGACGCAGGTCACTGCGCGCCTGCTGGAGCTGGGCGGACAGTCGATCGAATTCGGCCCGCGCGTTCGCAACCTCCAGGCCCACCGCGTCGAGATCCGAAGCCAGCTGGGCGAGGCTGGTCGTCAGGTCGGCCTGCTGGCGTCGGAGGTCCTGGAGCTGCTGGCGCTGCTGCGCGAGCTGCGCTTCGATCTGCCGCTGTTGGGCGACCGCTTGATTGACGTTCGGGTCGTCCGCGCGCGCGACGTGCGGCGACGTGCCCGCGGCCAAGGTGGCCACGGCCAGGAGCGCAACGAGCATCGTGACGGCGCGACGGCGGACTGTCGACATCGACTCCTGCGTACTGCAGATCTGTTCTCACACGGATGCCGGGGAGCTTCGGGGCACCTGGGCAGGCGCAGCTCCTCGGCCGCATTTGTGGCCCGAACGGCGGGCCGCCCATCAGCATACCGGACGAAGTAAAGACCCCGCCAATGGCCCCTCAGGCGACGAGGTGCAGCAGCCCGGCGGTTGCCCCCAGGAGGAGTGGATCGCGGAGCAGGGTGATGACCGCTCCCGCCGCCAGGAAGGGGCCGAACGGAATGTAGCTGCGCAATCCCGCCCGCCGGGTGGCGAGCAGCACCACGCTGGCCGCGGCCGATAGCACGGCGCCTACGAAGATGGCCGAGAAGATCGCCGGCCAGCCAAGGACCAGGCCGAGCGGGGTGACGAGGTAGATGTCCCCGAGCGCCACCCCGCCCCGGATGAGCAGGCCAAGCGCTCCGAGAAAGGCGACGGCCGCACCGGCGCCGATCAGCGCGTCGAATGGTGTCACCTGCGGGTTGAAGGGCACGAAGGCGGCCCCCGCCAGGATGAACGGGTCGAGGAGCAGGTGCGGCAGCCGGCGCTGCTCGAGGTCTGTGGCGGACAGCAGAACCAGCATCGCCGCCAGCCCGAGCTGCACGGCCGTCGCCCAGACCGGCAGCGTGGAGCGCAGGACGATCGCGCCCCCGGCCGCACCCGACGCGAGTGCCACGGCTGCAGTTCGAATCCCCGGGGCGCGACGCGAGGCCTCGTCCGCCGGCCAGACCGAGGCGAGGCGCTCGGCGCCAGCGCCGAAGATCGCGAACGCCACGGCAACCAGGGGGACGGCGGGGCTCACCGGCGCATGCTACCGGCAGCGAGGGGTCGCCGGTCCGCTCAGTCGCCCGCCGCGTAGTCGAGCGCCAGCCGCACGAGCATCGAGACCGCGGTCCCCAGCGCGCCCTTCGGGTTGACGGCCTTGTCCGAGGTTAGGTACGCGCTTCCGCCGATGTCGACGTGCACCCACGGCACAGTCGCGAACTCGGACAGGAAGACCGCGCTCTTGATGAGCGACCCCGCGCGCGTGCCCGAGTTGACCATGTCGGCGTGCGCGGAGTCGTATGCCGGTCGATATTCGGTGGCCAGCGGCATCTCCCAGAACCATTCGCCGGAAGCGTCGGCGGCCCGCTGGATGTGCGCGCCCCAGTCACGCGGCCGAGCGAAGTACGCGCTGATCAGCTCGCCGAAGGCGACCGAGGCAGCCCCGGTCAGGGTCGCGACGTCCACCATGTGCGTCGCCCCCTGCGTCTCCGCCCAATGCATCGCATCGGCGAGGATCAGGCGCCCCTCGGCGTCGGTGTTCGTGACCTCGATCGTCTTCCCGTTCATGGCCTTCACCACGTCACCGGGACGCTGAGCGTTGCCGCCAGGCATGTTCTCGACCATTGGCGCAACCGCCATGAGGGGCGCATCGGGCGCGATGCGGGCCACCGTCCGGACCGCGGCCAGGACCGCTGCCGCACCCGACTTGTCGTGCTTCATCTCCTCCATCTTCTCGGAGGGCTTGATGCTGATCCCGCCCGAGTCGAAGCAGACCCCCTTGCCCACGATGGCGAGCCTCCGATCCGCCGCCGCCGCCGCCCACCCGGGCAGCTTGACGGCGATCAGCCGCGGCTCGTGGGCGGCTCCCTGGCCGACACCGAGCAGCGCGCCCATGCCGAGGGCCCGCATCTCCTCGACGCCGAGAACCTCGACGCTGCACCCGTCGCTGGTCATCTCGCGGGCGATCTGCGCCATCGTTTCCGGAAAGAGGTCGTTGGACGCGCGGTTGGCCAAGGTTCGACCGAACTCGACGCCCTCGGCCTGGATCTCGGCCCGCACGAGCACGTCCGGGCCGGGAACCGATTCACCCACGAAACAGACCTCCTCGACGCTGCGCAGCATCGCCGCGGTGTCGCGAGCGCGTCCGTAGTAGGCGTAGGGGCGGTAGGTCCCCTGCCGCGCGCCGACGCCGGCCGCGGTGTAACCGTCATCGTCCTCTCCGTCGCGCAGCCAGAGCGCCAGGCGAGGCGCCGCCATGCCCTGCAATCGTCGCGTGGCTGTTGACGCGATCCGACGGGCACGCCACGGTCCCCGGCCGCGACGGACCCCGTTCACCAGCAGGATCCGGTCAACCGAGAGTTTGCCCGGGTCGATGAGCGCGGTGTAGTGCTCCTGGAGCTCGAACTCTCCCCAGTCGAGCGCGCGGCTGATGGTCCCGCCGGCGGCGGCGTCGAGCTCGGCGAGGTCGCCGCTGAACTCCCGGTCCTCCCTGTAGATCGGAACCACCAGCACGTCGGCCTGCACCGACGCGGGCGAGATGGCTTCCGCCGACAGACGCATCCAGTCACTCTCCTTGAGCGGTTCCGGGCCGGACGTTCGGGCAGCGAAGCTGGCCACCGGGTCAAGCGAGTATAGACCGATGCCCTTGGGCGACCCTACTCGCTCAGCGAAGCGATCCAGGTTCGCGCGCTCGTCACCGAATCGTCGGCGAGCGCCAGGCGTTGAAGCGCCGGCAGCGTGATGGCGGATCCCGTCTCTGCGATCGAGAGCTCGAGTGCGCGATCCGCCTCCGCGGCCTGCCGCGCGGCGGCCGCGTACGCCTGGCCGGCCGCGTCGGCAGCGGTCTGGTCGTCCGCGGCGAGGGCATCGGCGATCCGCTGCGCGGCCTCGAGCATGGCCTCGGTCGTGTCGAGCCAGACCGCCAGCTCGGGCGGCGGTGACTGCCACGTGCTCAGCAGATCGCGCGCGGCCCGCGCGCGCGTGATGGCGGCCAGCGCGGTATCCGGGTTGTCGGCGGTCAGCGCCGCCAGCGCCCCGCCGAGCTCGGTGAGGGTGGTCTGGGCCGCGTGCCGGAGGCCGACGAACGTCGTCGCGGCCGGCGCCGACTCGCGCAGCTGGGCCCCGATGCCCGGCAGCTCCGCAGGCCCAATGCCGAGCGGCGGCCCCGCTTCGGCGGGGTTCACGGCAGCCAGGATGCCGCTCAGGCGCGCGACGGCCTCGTCCGCAGCGGTGACTTCGGCGGATGAGGCCTCGAGGGCATCGGCCGCCGCGATGAGGGGTGGCCCGGGCGGATCGCTGCCGTCGACGATGAGGGCGCTGCCCGAGCGGGCCGCGTTCCGCGCCTGATCGATGATCGCAGTGAGCGCGTCGAGCGCGGCCATCGCCCGGCCCGCGGCCGCTGCCACGGCACCCGCCCGCGCGGCGGCGAGCTGCGGATCAGCGTCCGCGGCGACGCCCGGCCGGAGCCCGAGAGCGACGCCAAGCAATCCGATCGCGAGCCAGCCTTGCGCTCGTCCCGCGCCTATCATGCGACGGTGAGCCGAGGCCCCTTCGACGCCGGCGTCCTGCGGAGCCTTCCCAAGGCGGAGCTTCACCTCCACCTCGACGGTTCGTTGCGTCCCTCGACGGCGGTCGAGCTCGCCGGCTCGGCCGGCCTCGAACTGACCGAGGCCGAGGCGCGAGCACGGATGATCGCCCCGGCTGCCTGCCGCGACCAGGCAGAGCTCCTCACGTATTTCGACCTGCCGATCTCGCTGCTCCAGTCCCATGACACTCTGCGGCGTGCGGCGCGCGAGCTCGTCGATGACCTCGCAGCCGACGGCGTGCGGTACGCCGAGATCCGCTGGGCGCCGCGCCTCCACCTCGAGGGCGGCCTGTCGGTGCGCGGGGTGATCGGCGCCGTCCTGGACGGGCTGGCGGACGCCGGAGCCGGTGGATCCGAGCGTCCGCTCGTCGGCGTCCTCGTCACCGCCATGCGCTCGCATCCGCCCGGCGCGAACGTGGAGCTGGCTCGCATTGCCGGCGAAGCCGGTCCGCCGGTGGTCGGGTTCGACCTGGCTGGTCCGGAGGCCGAGTACCCGGCGCCGCCCCACGCCGCGGCATTCCGCGCGGCCGAGGATGCCGGCCTGGCGCTCACCGCGCACGCGGGCGAGGTGCCGGGAGCGGAACACGTTCGCGACGTCCTGGGCCTTGGCGTCCGCCGCATCGCCCACGGGGTCACCACCGTCGACGACCCCGAGCTCGTCGCCCTCGTCCGGCAGCGGGACGTGACGCTCGACCTGTGCCCGACCAGCAACGTCCAGTCAGGGATCGCCCAGTCGCTGGCGCTCCACCCGCTGGCCAGGCTGCATCGGGCTGGCGTCAGTGTGACGATCTCCACCGATGATCGGACGACGGCCGACACCACGCTCAGCGCTGAGATGGCGGCGGCCGCGACCGCACAGGACCTGTCGCCAGCCGAGCTGGCCGAGATCGCTGTCAACGCGTTCGGCCGCGCCTTCACCGGTCGCGGCATTCTCCAGCCGCTCCGCGAGGAGGCGGCGCGCGCTTGGGGGGCATGGGCGGCGGCGGAGCAGGATCCAGCGCCCATCAGCTGACCGGCAACCCCAGCAGCGTTCGCACCGCGGCGGGATCACGGGCGACGAAGGTGGGACGCCGCTCGCCATCGAGGCCGGATGCCGCCGCAGTGTCGGTGACGCCGGTCAGCACGAGGATCGATTTCAGTCCGGCGCGGTTCGCGGCCACGATGTCGGCGTCGGGGTTGTCCCCGATGACGAGCGCCTCTTCGGCCCCGACCCCTGCGCGCTCCAGGATGCCGGTGAACATCGCCGGCTGCGGCTTCCCGATGAGAACCGGCTCCACCCCGGTGGTGGCAACGAGGGCTGCGATGATCGCCCCGGCCCCGGGCACGAGCCCCTCCGGCGTCGGGTACCGCACGTCGCCGTTCGTCGCCACGAAGCGGGAGCCGGCGCGAATCGCGGCGGCGGCGATCCCGAGCCGCCGGTAATCGACCGACGGGTCCAGCCCGGCCACGACCGCATCGTAGCCCGCGGCCAGCGTGCCGCCGTTCCAGTCGGCCGGGCCGGCATCGGCCGCCGGTGTGGCGGCGAATCCGCCGGCACGGAATTCGTCGAGCATGCCCGGCGCGCCGAGCGCCAGCACGCTCCTCACGTCGGGCAGGTGGGCCCGGAGGTGTTCGATCGTGGCCGAGGTCGACGTGACGATCTCCTCTGCCTCTGCCGTGATGCCCATCCCCGCCAGCCGCTCGACATACGCCGCGCGGGTGTACATCGAGTTGTTCGTCGCGTAGCGCACGAGGGCCCCCGCCGCGTGCAGCCCGTCGATGAGGGCCACCGCGCCGTCAACCGGCTGCGCACCGCGGTACACGACGCCGTCCAGGTCGAAGATGACGAGGCGCGGGAGGGCCGCCAGCTCGGACATGGGGCGGATGATACGCGGCCCGCAGATCGGGATGGCCGCGGGCCAGGGCCCTTGAGCCCGCGCATGCGCAGGCAGTATGATGCGGCGGATTTCGCGCCGGGCTGATCCCCAGGTGCCCGGGCGTACCGGAGGAGCCGCGACATCGACGTCGCGGCCGAGCGCACCACTACGGTGTGGAGGAGATCAGATGCGGAAGCACCCAACCTCGCTGCTGGCCGGAGTGGCCGGGCTGAGCGTGATCCTCGCCGCGTGCGGCGGGGGCAGCCCCAGCCCGAGCACGAGCGCCAGCACGGCCGAGAGCATGGCCGCCAGCACGGCTGAGAGCATGGCGCCGAGCACGGCCGAGAGCATGGCGCCCCACAGCGACCTGAAGATCGGCGTCGTCACCGACGTCGGGACGGTCAACGACAAGAACTTCAACGAGTACACGTACGTGGGCGCCAAGGACGGCGCGGCCGCGATCGGCGCCGCGGAGCCGCAGGTTACGGTGCCGAATGATGTCTCCGAGTACGACCAGGACCTCCAGGCGTACATCGACCAGGGCTACAACATCATCGTGACCGCCGGGTTCAACCTCGGCGTGGCCACCACCCAGGCCGCCCACGATAACCCCGACATCTGGTTCATTGGTGTCGACCAGGGCCCGCCGTGCGTCGATGCCAGCGGGCTGCCGGACACGACGTTTGCGTGCGCAGGTGATGCAGCGACGCTGCTTCCGCACTACGTGGCGCTCAGCTACCAGGAAGACCAGGCCGGATACCTGGCCGGCATCGCGGCTGCATCCGTCAGCACGACGGGCACCATCGGCGCCATCGGCGGCATCACCCTGTGCGGACCGTGCATTCGGTACATCCAGGGCTACGAGCTCGGCGCCAAGTCGGTGAACCCGAACATCAAGGTCGACGTGGCGTGGGTCACCGACAGTGACTTCGTGAAGGCCTTCAACGACCCGGTGACCGGGAAGAGCTTCGGGCAGCAGTTCCTGCAGCAGAACTCCGACGTCGACGTCCTGTTCCAGGTCGCCGGCAAGACCGGAAACGGCGTCCTGGATGCCGCCTGCGAGGCGAACATCTACGGCATCGGGGTGGACGTTGACCAGGCGCTCTCCTACCCGAACGCCGCGGCGTGCACGATCACGAGCGCGGAGAAGAGCCTGGCGCTGTCGGTCTCGACCGACATCCAGAACATCGTGGCCGGCACGCAGGCCGGTGGCGATGACCACTGGGACGCGAGCCGGGACGGCATCGGCTATGCACCGTTCCACGACATGGCGTCGAAGATGCCAGCTGATCTCCAGGCCGCACTCGACGCGGCGCTGGCCCAGATGAAGGCCGGCACCCTCACGACCTGCCCGGACGCCTGCGGCGACATCAACGCCGTCTAGGCTCACCTACCGAACCGTGAAGACAGCCAGCGGGCCGGCCATCATGGCCGGCCCGCTGTCCATAACCGGAGCCGCAGATCGGTCATGACACCCGGATCGCCGACTCCCGCACCGGTCCTCGAGATGCGCGGCATCACGAAGACGTACCCGGGCGTGGTGGCCAACGCCGACATCAACCTCACGTTGCGATCCGGGGAGATCCACGCCCTGCTCGGCGAGAACGGGGCCGGCAAGACGACCCTCATGAACATCCTCTATGGCCTGGCAGTCCCCGACTCCGGGGAGATCCTGCTCGACGGGCACGCCGCGTCGATCGAGAGCCCGCACGACGCCATCGCCCAGGGGATCAGCATGGTGCACCAGCACTTCATGCTGATCCCGGTCCTGTCGGTGGCCGACAACATCCTCCTCGGCGAGGAGCCAATGGCCGGCCCGATCTTCCTGGATCGTGCCGGCGCTCGGCGCCGGATCCGCGAGCTCGGAAAGCGTTTCGGCTGGGAGATCGACCCGGACCAGCGGGTGGCGACTCTCTCCGTCGGCTGGCAGCAGCGGATCGAGATCCTGAAAGCCCTGTACCGGAACGCGAGGATCATCGTCCTCGACGAACCGACGGCGGTCCTCACCCCGCAGGAGACCGCCGAGATCTTCTCGGTGCTCCGCACGCTTCGTGCCGAGGGCTATGCCGTCATCTTCATCAGCCACAAGCTGTACGAGGTCCTCGAGATCGCGGATCGCATCACGGTAATCCGCCGTGGCCGCGTGGTCGGTGAGCGTCGCCCCTCGCTGACCTCGGAAGACGAGCTCGCCGAGCTCATGGTCGGCCGCGAGGTCCAGCTCACCGTGGACCGCGGCGAGTCGCATCCCGCGGCGGTCACGCTCAGGGCCGAGGACCTGCACGTCCGCGACGATCGCGGCAGCGAGGTGGTTCGCGGCGTCGATCTCGAGGTGCGAGCCGGGGAGATTCTTGGCATCGCCGGCGTCGCGGGCAACGGGCAGGACGAGCTCGTCGAGGCGATCGTCGGGCTCCGGCGCCCGAGCGCCGGTCGCATGTGGCTCGGCGATCGGGAGCTGACGCACGCGGGCGCCCGCGAGCGCCATCGGCTGGGCGTGGGCTTCGTACCCGCCGACCGCCACCGCTTCGGGCTCGTCCTCAGCTTCCCACTGACCGACAACTTCATCCTCACCGACTACTACGAAGAGCCGTACGCGAAGGGCATCATTCGGAACGAGGCAGCGATCCGCGAACGCGCGACGGAAGGGATCGCGGACTACGACGTCCGCACACCCTCGGCCACGGTGCGGGCGGGAACGCTCTCCGGCGGCAACCAGCAGAAGCTCGTCGTCGCACGCGAGTTCGCCGGGGAGCAGCGGCTGCTGGTGCTCGACCAGCCGACCCGCGGCCTCGACGTCGGCAGCATTGAGTTCATCCACCACCAGATCATCGCCAAGCGCGACGCCGGCTCCGCGATCCTCCTCGTCTCCGCGGAGCTCGACGAGATCCTCGAGCTCTCCGATCGGATCGCGGTGATGTACCGCGGGCGCACGGTGGCACTCGTGGACGGATCCGCCGCCGACAAGAACGAGATCGGCCTGATGATGGCGACCGGCGGCGAGGCCGCCGGATCGAGCACCCCGGCCGCATGACGGGAACGAGCGCGGCCGCGGTCCGTGGGCGGCTTCGGCAGTTGCCGGGCGCCGTGTGGGCGACCGTCGCACTGCCGCTTGCGTCGATCCTGATGGCGCTCATCGTGGGCGCGGTCATCATCCTCGCCTCCGAGCTCGTCGTCCCCGAGCGCACGTTCGATGCGCTCCTGCCACTCACCGCCTACTCGGCGCTCTACCAGGGAGCCCTTGGCGGCCTGGAGCCGATCGTGAACACGGTCCGCGCCTCCGCGCCGCTGATCCTCGGTGGGCTCTCGGTGGCGCTCGCGTTCAGGGCCGGGCTCTTCAACATCGGGGCACAGGGCCAGTTCCTGCTCGGCGCGGTTGGTGCGGTCACCGTCGGTGTGGCCCTCAACCAGGCGCCGCCCCTCGTCGCCATTCCGCTCGCGCTGCTGGCGGGACTCATCGCCGGTGGCGCCTGGGGCTTCATCCCCGGATTCCTCAAGGCGGTGTCCGGTGCCCACGAGGTCGTCACCACGATCATGCTCAATTACGTGGCGGTGGCGACGATCGCCTGGGCCGTGAGCGGGCCCCTCGACCAGCCGGGCTCACCGTCGCCGATCACCGCGCAGGTCGGGAACGCGGCGCTGCCGGTGCTCATCGGCCGCGCCGGCCACGCCGGGATCCTCGTGGCCCTGGCGGCGGTTTTCGTCGTGGCCTGGCTCCTCTACCGCACCACTCGCGGCTTCGAGATCCGCGCGGTGGGCGCAAACCCGGATGCCGCCCGCTACGCGGGGATGCAGCCGCGGCTGATCACCGTCTTGACGATGACGCTGGCGGGGATGCTCGCCGGGCTGGCGGGCGCGGTCGTCGTCCTGGGCGTCACGCACTACATGACCGCGTCGTTCGGGACGACCGTTGGCTTCGACTCGATCGCGGTGGCCCTTCTCGCCCGCTCGAACCCGGTTGGGGTCATCTTCTCCGCGCTCCTCTTCGGCGCGATGCGGGCCGGAGCGCCGCTCATGCAGATCCAGACCCACAACCTCATCCCGGCCGAGCTGGTGGACGTGCTGCAGGCCACGATCCTGCTCTTCCTGGTGGCGGACCTCGTCGTTCGGCGCATCTTCCGGCTCGGCAGCGTCAAGGCCGGCATCGACACCGCGGAGACGATCACGCGCAGCTATGGCGGGGAGACGGTCGCGCACTGATGGATCCGATCATCCACTTCTTCTACGCGATCCCGATCCTGGGCCTCGTCTTCCAGTTCGTTGGCTACCTGATCCAGGTCATCCCGAACATCGCGCCGATCATCCTGCAGAACGCGACGCCGATCGCCCTCGCCGCGTTGTGCGGCGTCATGTGCGAACGGGCCGGGGTCGTGAACATCGGCATCGAGGGGATCATGATCGCGGCGGCGTTCGTGGGCTGGTACGCCGGGGTCCTCCTCCAGCCCGTGCTGGGCGGAACGCCCTCGGCATTCTTCGGCGTGACGCCCACCCTGCTCGTCGCGCTGCTGGCCGCGATCCTGTCAGGGATGCTGATCTCGCTGCTCCACGCCTGGCTCTCGATCACGATCCGGGCGGACCAGATCATCAGCGGCACGATCATCAACATCGCGGCCTTTGGGCTCACCGGCTATCTGAACACCCTCATCTCCCAGACCTCCCCGAACGGTGCCGGCGCATTCCGGACCTTCGTGCCCCCCAAGGCGGTCGCGAACATCCCGGTGATCGGATGGATCCTCGAGATGTTTCTGCGGCAGGGCCCCATCGGGATGTCGGTGATCGTCATCGTCGTCATCTTCCAGGTCCTCCTCTTCCGGTCGCGCTGGGGCCTGCGCACCCGTGCCGTCGGCGAGCATCCGCGCGCCGCGGAGACGGTCGGCATCAACGTGATCTGGCTCCGATACCGCAACGTCGTGCTGGCCGGCGCCCTCGCCGCATTGGCCGGCGCCTACCTGAGCATGGAGGGGACGAACTCGTTCCAGTCCGGGATGACGACCGGGCGCGGCTTCATCGGCCTGGCGGCCATGATCGTTGGTCGCTGGACCCCGGTTGGCGCATTCGGCGCGGCGCTCCTCTTCGCGTCGTCTCGCGCGCTCGGCGACTCGATCAACTTCTTCCCACCCGGCGGTGACCTTGGCACACTGCTGGGCCACGTCCCCGGACAGGTCTTCGACGCGCTGCCCTACGTCGTCACCATCATCGTGCTGGCCGGCCTGATCGGGCGCAGCATCCCGCCCGCGGCCGACGGCCAGCCATACGAACGAGAGGCCGCGACCTAGGCCTGGGCCGGTGCTCCCGTGTCGCCGGCAGCGGGCGCCGGGACACCCGGATCGACTGTGGGGTGCGAGACCGGTGGCTCCCGCAGCGGATCGTCCGCCAGCCCGGCGGCGGCGATATCCCGCAGCACGACGTGGACGTCGTACTCGACGGAGCGGAAGCCGGCAACGAGGTCGGTGTCGGTGACGTAGATCACCGCGTACCGGGCCCTCGGGCTCTCGGCGGTCCCGCAACCGACCGAGCCGGCCGCCACGAAGTGGCTCTGCCCGACGACCCGGTGGAACGACTCGTGGGTGTGCCCGAAGCAGAACAGGTCATCGGCCTCGTCACTGGCGATGCGCGCGAAATATCGCGACGGCCTGTCCGACCATAGGTACTCGTTCTGCTTGATCGGGGTAGCGTGGAAGAGGAGCGCGGACCGTCCCTCGACCTCCAGGCGCAGCGAGAGCGGAAGATGTCGGAGCCAGCTGCGGTTCTCCTCGGTGAGCTGGCGCGACGTCCACGCCAGCGAGGCGCGCCCCAGCGCATCGGCCTCGGGGGAAGCCCAGATCGAGCCGCTCTGCTCGCGGTCCATCGAGGCCGCCTCGTCCCAGTTGCCCTGCACGCTCGGAATCCCCAGGCGCCTGATCTCTGCCACGACCTCATTCGGGTGCGGCCCACGGCCGATCAGATCGCCGGCGCACCAGACCGCGTCGCAGCCTATCCCGGCAATGTCGTCCAACGCCGCTCGCAGGGCGGGCAGATTCGCATGGAGGTCCGAGATGACGGCAATCCGCATGGCCGGATTCTAGAAAGCGACAGTCGGCACGAGCCATCCCCCGATCGGGTGACGGGGATCCCCCTTCCGGCTGTTCGGTGCCGGCTACCCGGCCGCGGCGAGGGGTGCAGCCAGCACGCTCACCTTGCCAGCCACCACGCGGGCAACCTCACGGAGGGCTGCTGCGGCAGCGGAGCCGTCGGAGGCGGGATGCTGCTCGGAGGTGATTGGTACGCCACTGTCGCCGCCGGTGCGCACCGCGGGCTCGAGCGGGATCCGGCCGAGCACCTCCAGTCCCAGCTCGCGCGCCATCTTGTCGCCGCCGCCCGAGCCGAAAATGTCGTG
This sequence comes from uncultured Chloroflexia bacterium, assembly GCA_963837425.1. Classification (GTDB taxonomy): domain Bacteria; phylum Chloroflexota; class Limnocylindria; order QHBO01; family QHBO01; genus CAWINH01. The sequence goes on along the minus strand of CAWINH010000002.1, from coordinate 563,352 downwards.
CTCGTGGCCACACTCGGGGCAGATGAAGGCGCTCATGTTCTCGATGACGCCGAGGGTTCGCACGTTCACCTTCGTGAACATGGCGATCGCCTTGCGAGCGTCCATGAGGCTCACCTCCTGCGGGGTCGTCACGACCACCGCACCGGACAGCGGAATGAGCTGGCTCAGCGAGAGCGCCGCATCCCCCGTCCCCGGCGGCAGGTCGATGACGAGGTAGTCGAGCTCCCCCCACTCCACGTCGCGCAGGAACTGCTGGATCGCCGAATGGATGAGTGGGCCACGCCAGATGACCGGCGCGTCCCCGGTCAGGAAGTACTGAATGCTCATCATCTGCACGCCGTGGCTGGTCACCGGATTCACGCGACCGCCGGCGCCCGTCACATGCGCACCATCGGTGCCCATCATGAGCGGCACGTTCGGCCCGGTGATGTCCGCGTCCAGAAGCCCGACCCGCGCCCCGTCGCGGGCGAGGCTGACCGCGAGATTGACAGCGACGGTGGTCTTTCCCACGCCCCCCTTGCCGGACGCGACCGCGATCGTGTTGCGAACCCCGGGAATCAGGTCCGCAGAGGGACCTCCGAATGATCGCTTCACGTTGCTGGCCCAATCGACCCGGACCGCCGTGGCGCCGAGACCGGTGATCCCATCCACGATGTCCGACTCGATCTTCGCCTTCAGCGGGCAGGCCGGGGTGGTGAGCTCCACGGTCAGGTCCACGACCCCGCCGTTGATCTCGATCCCCTTGACCATGCCGAGGCTGACGAGGTCGCGACCGATCTCGGGGTCCTTGACGCCGGACAGGACGGCCATGATGTTCTCGTTGCTGAGCTGATCGGGCATGCGGGACTCCGATGGATCTGTGGTGCGAGGGTAGCAGAGGCCGATGGGTGGCCGATGCTACCGTTGTTGTATCAGACGAGTCCGTCCCAGAGGCTCTGCTCGCGGTCCCGTGCCCCGCCGGCCGGAACGGGCAGATTCGAGCGTGCCAGGCGATAGTGCTCGGTGGCCAGATAGCCGTCCCTCGCCTCGTCCGGCCAGCCGTGGAAGGGGCCGGCGGACCCGGTCTGGGTCACGTGCCGGGTGATCGCCTGGCGCTTCAGGTCGACGAGGTCCCCGAGCTCAAGGGTCAGGGTATCGGTGCCCGATGGCGACCCGTAGGTGGCCGGCGAGCCTTTCCCGAGCGGCGCGACCTGCGACGGCGGCACGACGAGGTGGTAGAGCTTGGCGGCGCGCCACGCGACCTGATCCTCCTCGATGTCGTCCTCGTAGGCCAAGGGTTCGGCGGCCCGGTCGAAGGCGAGATCGGTGGCCTGCCCGACAGCGACGTGATCTGGGTCGCCGGTGACGCCCTCGGGTCCGAAGCCGAGGATCACCTCGGGCCGATGCATGCGGATTGGCTCGACCAGGCGGCCAACGAGCTCGTCGGGGTCGATCCCGGTCAGACCCTCCTCGCTGTAGTCAAGCATGCGCAGCACGCGAACGCCGAGCAGCGCCACGGAGCGGCGCATCTCGTCCTCGCGAATCGTGTCGAGGTTGCGCCAGACGACCGGGCGTCCGATGTCCCGGTTGCGCCCGCCCGGGGCGGGTGCGCGCTCCAGGAGCCGGCGGTCGAATCGGCCGCGTGTGGCGCACACGACCACGACATAGGCACCTGAGGCGGCGGCCTGGGCGATGGCGCCTCCGAAGCCGAACGCCTCGTCGCCGGGGTGGGCGACGACCACCATCAGGCTGCGAGTGGGGTTGCGCTCCCGTACCGGCCGCCAGATCGATGACACGGCCGGCAGTCTATCAGCCTAGACCTCGATCTCGAGGGCCATCGCCGCAGCCGAATCGACCCCGCGGCCGTCCGCTCCGGAGCGCGCCGCCGGGTGCCGCCGGGGCCCCAGGAAGCTGGCGCGATCCGCGGTCTCCAGCGCCCGCATGATCTCCTCGAAGGTCAGGATCTCGTGGCGCAGCAGGAACGCGACCTCGTCGCGCAGGTAGGTGCGGAGCATCTCCGGGCCGTCGGTCGAGAGGGCAAACGGCACGCGGTTGTCGGCGAGCGCACGGAGCACGCGGCGCAGCTCCGCCAGGTCTCGGACGACGCGGGTCGAGAGGTTCGACGCCGGACACACCTCGAGGACGATGTCGCGCTCCCGGAGCATGGCCATCACCTCCGGATCGAAGGCGCTCTTGATGCCATGCCCAATGCGCGTCGGCTCGAGCGCCATGACCGCATCGCGGACCTCCTCCGGCCCCCCCGTCTCGCCGGCGTGGACGGTGACCCCCAGGCCGGCTCGCCGAACGTCCGCGAACAGTCCGGCGTAGTCCGCGAACCGAAACCCCGGATCTTCCGGTCCCGCGATGTCGACCGCCACCACGCCGCGATCGCGCCAGGCGATTGCCTTGCCGGCGATGATCTCGTTCAACTCGTAGGAAAAGCCGCGGTCAAGGCAGAAGATGAGGCCGGCGGCCACCTGCGGGTATTCGAGCACCGCGCGGTCCATCCCTCGCACCGCGGCCGCGATGATGTGGTCGAGGTCCTGCTCGCCGCCCCGGTTGCGCTTCATCGGGTTGAAGCGAAGCTCGAGCCGGGTGATGTTGTTCTTCCGGTACGCGCCCCCGATCACCTCGTAGACGCTGCGCTCGACGGCGGTGGGACTCGACTGGATCAGCTCCGTCCAGTGGAACAGGTCGAGGTAGGCCTGGAAGGATCGGCGACGTCGGCCGACGGTGATGAGTTCGCGAAACGCCCAGTAGTCCTTTGTCGGCAGGCGGATCCCCTGCGCGTGGGCGATCCCCCACATGATCGCCGGGGTGACCGCCGCACCCAGATGGACGTGAAGCTCGGTCAGCGGGCGTCGCGGGTCGAGCTTCGGGCGGGGCATGGTCCTCGTCGGGGTGCGCTTTCGCCGAGTGTAACAGGGGCCGAATGCTAGAATCGGCCCCGCCATGGATGCCATCCGCAGCGTGATCGAGTGGATCGCCACCGACAGCCCGAAGTTCGTCTTCGACATCTTTCCATACGCCGTAGTGGGGCTCATCGGCCTGTACGTCCTGTGGTTGGTGATCGGCTATCTGCGGGTCAGCCAGGTCGGGATCCGGGCCGAGGCGACCGTTCAGCCGGTCCACCGCCTGGCGACCGCGCCGGATGGCGTCGTGGAGGCGCCGCGCGGCGTCCCCTACTGCCCGGTCGATGGCCTCGAGTACCCGACGGGGGCGCGCTTCTGCACGCAGTGCGAGTCGGAGCTGAGAGTCAGTTGCGCGAACTGCGGCGCGACGGTCCGCGCGGCGGACGAGTCCTGCTATCGGTGCGGGACGCGCTCGACGATGCTCGTGCCCGCCCTGCCCGGCGGGGGTTGACGAAGGGGCGGCAGCCCGCCCTCATTCGCCCAGCTGGGCAGCGGCATAGGCGCGCATGGCCGCGAAGTTCGGGATCATGATCCAGCCGCGGCCCGTGCCCTGCTCGATGCCCGCGAAGGTCGCGAACCGCGGCGGCTTGAGGACGGTGGCGCTCACGGCGGCATCCCGGCTGCGGCGGGCGATCGTCACGTAGGTCGCCAGCTCGGCGAGATCGAGGTTGGTCCGGAAGGCGGTGAGGCCGGCGAGCAGGTCCCGGATCGAGACGTCCGTGGCCGGGTCGAAGTACTTCCGCACGAGGGCGAGCACGACCTGCTGCTGCCGGGCGGCCCGCGCGTAGTCGTTGTCGCTGTGCCGGGAGCGGGTGTAGGCGAGGGCCAGGGCGCCGGTGAGGTGGGCGGGCCCCGGCTGGAGGTCGAGACCCCAGCGAGCCTCGACGACGTGGGTCTGGACGTCGACGTCCACGCCGCCCACCGCGTCCACGAGGGTCGCGAGGTCGTCCATGTCGATCTTCAGGTAGGCGTCGATCGGGATGTCGAGCAGGGCGCTCACCGTGGCCTGCAGCGTGGGCAGGTCGTAGTTGAAGGCGATCGAATTGATCTTGCCGTGGTAGGTCTGGCCGTTGCCCAGCGGCACGTCGACCGTGTCGCGGGGGATGCTGAGCATGACGATCCGCGACTGGTTCGGGTTGAGGTTCACGACCATCAGCGCGTCGGTGTTCGTCTCGACGTAGCCCTGCGCCTTGCGTGACGCCGACTGATCCTCGCCGACGATGAGCAGCGTGAGGGATTCGTGGAGGAGCTGCTCGTCGACCGCACGCGGAACCGGGGTCGGGAGCGGGCTCGGCGTGGGAGACGGGCTCGGGATCGGCATCGGGGTCGACGTCGCCAGCTGCGTTGGCATGGAGGTCGGACTCGGCGCCGCCGAGCAGGCCGCGAGCGCCAGCACCGCGGCGATCAGGAGCCCGCCGCTACGGTGGCGGGCACCGATCGAGCGCGAGAGAGTCATGCTCGCCCGATGATAGTCGCTGTGCGTGCTAGCCTCGCCGAAGGATGGAATCGCGCGAGCTCGAGTTCACGTCCGGCACCGCGGGCGGCATCGTGGACCTCACTCCGGCCTGCCAGGCGTTCGTCGCCGAGATCGCCGACGGCCGCGACGGCCTGCTGAGCGTCTTCGTCCCGCACGCCACCGCCGGAGTGGTGGTCATGGAGCTCGGCTCCGGCTCCGAGGCCGATCTGCTCGCCTCGCTCGACCGGCTCCTGCCCCGCGACGATCGCTGGCGCCACCGCCATGGCTCGGCCGGCCACGGTGCAGATCACGTGCTGCCGCTGCTCGTGAGCCCCTCGCTCACGATCCCGGTGCTCGGCGGACGGGTTGCGCTCGGGACGTGGCAGTCGGTCGCCCTCGTCGACCCGAACCGGGACAACCCGCGCCGCCGGGTGCGCCTCTCATTCCTGCCCGGCTGATTTGCCGCCGGGGACCTCGCCGGCGGGCGCCGGGGCGATCGCGAGCTGACCGATCCGCCGGCGCACGAGCTGCGGATCGTCCGTTGGCGCGTCGCACGCGTAGCCGCGGCAGACATACGCGACCGGAACGCCTCCGGGCATCTCCTTCCCCGCGAAGAGCGCGAGGGCCGAGATCGGATCGCCTGGTGCGAGCGGCGCCATCACGAGATCCGGGACGTAGGGCGCGGTGGCGCCCCGTCGGAGCGCCACCGAGCGTGGGTCGTCCGGCGCACCGGCGATCACCACGTCGATCGGCTCAGCAAGGGCGCGGTCGACGGCGCACAGCATCCGTCCAAAGGCCGATGGCTGTCGCTCGAGTGCCGGAGCCACGGCGCGCAGGATGCTCCGCGCCCGTCGCTCGTGATCCGGCTCTCCGAGCAGCAAGGCCAGCCGCTGGAGCACGTCCGCGGCCACGGAATTCGCGGCCGGCGTCGCGTTGTCGATGAGAGAGCGGGGCCGCGTGACGCCGCTCTCGTGATGCGGACCGGTGTCGAAGAGGGTCCCACTCGCGGCGTCCCAGTGCTCATCGACGAGGCGAGCCATCAGTCCGGCGGCGAGGTCCAGGTCACGCGCATCTCCCAGGGCCGCGTAGGCGCCGAGCAGGCCATCGGCGAGGTTCGCGTAATCCTCCGCGAAGCCGAGCGTGTGCGAGACGCCGCCACGCGCCGTCCGCCACAGCCCGCCGTCGTCCCGAACGAGGTGAGCGCGGACGAAGCCCACCAGGCGCTCGGTCGCATCCGCGTAGCGCTGCTCGCCGAGGACGAGGGCTCCCTGCGCGAGAGCTCGGAGCGCCATGCCGTTCCACGCCGCGAGCTGCTTGTCGTCGCGACGGGGGTGAACTCGTTGCTCGCGGGCCGCCAGGAGCGCGGCGCGCCCGGATGAAATGAGATCCGGGTCCGGGGCAGTGGCGGAGCTCACGTGGAGGATCGAATGGCCCTCCCAGTTCCCTGCGGGCGTCACATCCCAGTGGGATGCGAGCGCAGCGACCTCCTCGGCGTTGAGCCCGGCATCTCCCAGGACGGCGCGGAACTCGTCCGCGCTCCAGACGTAGTAGCGTCCCTCCTCGCCCTCGCTGTCCGCGTCGAGGGCGGTCGCGAAGCCGCCGTCATCGGTTCGCAGCTCGCGGAGCATGAAGTCGAGCGTCTCGCGCGCCACCGTCGCGTAGCGCTCCACGCCCGTCGCGCGGTACCCCTCGAGATAGCAATGGGCGAGCAGCGCGTTGTCGTAGAGCATCTTCTCGAAGTGCGGGACGAGCCACTGCGCATCGGTCGCATAGCGTGCGAAGCCGCCGCCGAGCTGGTCGTATATTCCACCCGCCGCCATGCGGTCGAGCGTGAGGGTCACCACACGCAGAAGCTCTGGATCACGATCACGGCTCCAGCGGCGAAGGAGGAATTCGAGCGTCATGGGCGGCGGGAACTTCGGCGCGCCTCCGAAGCCCCCGTTCCGCGGGTCAAGCCCGGCGCGCAGCCGCGCCGTGGCAGTCTCCAGCCCGCGCTGCTCGGGGTCGAGCCGTCCTGGCCGCACCTCGAGCTGGCTCTTCAGGTGTTCGCTCAGCTCCCGCGCCTGCGCCGCGACCTCCGCGCGCCGGTTCCGGTACGCATCGGCCACCGCGTCGAGCACGCGTGGGAAGGCCGGGATGCCGTGGCGGTCATCGGGCGGATAGTAGGTCCCCCCGTAGAAGGGCTCCAGGTCCGGCGTCAGGAAGACGCTCATCGGCCAGCCCCCGGATCCGGTCATCGCCTGGACGGCGGCCATGTACACGTCGTCGAGGTCGGGGCGCTCCTCGCGGTCGACCTTGATCGCCACGAATTCGCGGTTCAGGTGCTCGGCGATGGCCGGGTTCTCGAACGACTCGCGCTCCATGACGTGGCACCAGTGGCAGGCCGAATAGCCGATCGACAGGAAGATCGGCCGATCCTCGGCGCGGGCCCGCTCGAGCGCCTCCGGGCCCCAGGGGTACCAGTCCACCGGGTTGTCCGCGTGCTGCAGGAGGTAGGGGCTCGTTTCGTTCGCCAGGCGGTTCGCCACGGCGCGAGTGTCGCACGCGAGCCCGTTGCCTGCTCTTGGGGGGCGACGTCCGGGGGCTAACCCTGTGGCCGCGGCCCGCTGTAGGGCTGGAAGGTGGTGATCCCCATGCTCCCGGGATCGCCCGCCGCAGCCATGCAGGGTGGGACGGGGACCTCCCCGCCGTCCGACGCGAGCAGCGGGATGCGATCCGCGCCGGGCTCGTCGCCGGTCCCGCTGAGGACCATCCAGGCCCCGAGCGGCGCGGCCGGCGGATCCTGGCACCAGTTCGACCATGAGATCCCTACCGTGACCATCTCCCCGGGGTGCAGGACGAGCGGCGAACTGCTGACCGGCGTCGTGCGGACCAGTGCCTGCCCGCTTGCGTCGTCGATGCCGGCGGCCGGTGCCCCGTCGAGGGTGCAGGGTGCGGCACCATCCACGAGGCGCAGCACGACGTTCGTGCCGCGCGATCCGGCGGCGGCGCCCCACGGGTTGGTGGAGACGGCGAAGTCAGCGGACGTGCACGCCGCGAGCTCACCGCTCGGTGCGGCGGTGACGGCTGCCGTCGGCGTTGGCTCGGCGGCGCGCGTTGGGGTGGACGACGGGCTCACGGTGCTCCCCACGTCTCCCGAGGGTGAGAAGAGGGCTGCCGCGGTGGCCACGACCAGGACCGCCGCCACAGCGGCACCACCCAGCAGGCTCCAGCGCAGCAGCGGCATTCCGGCCGCGCGTCGTCGCCGTGGCCCAAGGTCGGCCGGCAGCCGCGCCGGCCGATAGCCGTCCTCGCGTGGTCCTTGTTCCGTGCGCAGCCGGCGCTCGAGATCATCGTGTCCCATGGCTCATTCCTCCTTCGCGAAGGCGGCGCGCAGGGAGTCCAGCGCGCGGCTCACGTGGCTGCGCGCCGACGGAGCGGCGATCCCCAGGATCGCGCCGATCTCCTCGTACGGCAGGTCCGCCCGGTACCGCAGATAGATCGCCAGGCGCTGGCGCTCGGGAAGCGCCTCGACCGCGTCCCAGATCCCGACCTGGTCTGCAAGATCGACTCCGCCCGCCGTCGGCCGCACCCGGATCCGTTCGCTCAGGAGGTGGACCCGCCGACGCCACCGGTGGCGATCCATCGCCAGCCGATACAGCGTCCGGAAGGCCCACGCGTCGGGGCGCGCGATGGCGGCGCCCTCTCGCAGCGCGGCCCACAGCCGCATCAACGTCTCCTGGACGGCGTCATCGGCCTCGTCGGGTGTCAGGCCAAGATGCCGCGCCAGGCTCCAGAGCTCGCCGCCTCGCTCAGCCTGAACCTCGAGGATGGCCGCGTGGAGCGGATCGGGGAGGACGGCCGGCGTGTCGACGGTTGCAGCGATCATGGCCCTACGACGCCGGACCATGCCGAAACGTTGAGCCCCGCGCCCGGGAATCGCTCAGGCCGGCCCTTCGGCGGCGAACTGCTCCGCGTAGAGGCGCGCGTAGAGGCCCTCGTGGCGCACGAGCTCCGCGTGTGTGCCGCGCTCCACGATTCTGCCGCGGTCGAAGACGAGGATCTCATCGGCGCGCAGGATCGTCGACAGCCGGTGCGCGATGGCGATCGTCGTGCGGCCCTCCATGAGCCGGGTGAGCGCGGCCTGGATGAGCCGCTCGGAGACCGTGTCGAGGGCCGACGTCGCCTCGTCGAGGATCAGGACACCAGGATCCTTGAGGAGGACCCGGGCGATCGCGACCCGCTGCTTCTCCCCGCCCGACAGCTTGTACCCGCGCTCGCCGACGACCGTCTCGTATCCCTCGGGGAGCTCCATGATCCGGTCGTGGATGGCTGCCGCCCGCGCTGCGTCCTCGATCTCGTCCTGGGTCGCGTCCGGCTTCGCGTAGCGCAGGTTCTCCTCGACCGTGTTGTGGAAGAGGTAGGTCTCCTGGGTTACCACCCCGATCGCCTGGCCGAGCGATTCGAGCGTGAGGTGCCGCACGTCCATGCCGTCGATCTCCACCGTTCCGGACTCGACGTCGTAGAGGCGCGGAATCAGGTACGTCGTCGTCGTCTTGCCCGCGCCCGACGGACCCACGAGGGCCACCAGCTGCCCCGGGCTCGCCTCGAAGTCGATGTCCGCGAGGGCGAACCCGCCGCCTGCCACCGCGCTTGCCCCGATCTGGGTCGCGCCTCGCGGGTACGTGAAGCTCACGTGCCGGAAGGCGACCTCGCCGCGCATCGTCGCCGGCGCCAGCGCGACGGCATCGGGCGCATCGGTGATCTCGTGCGGCATCTCGAGGTACTCGAAAATGCGGTCGAAGAGCGCGAGCGCTCCCTGGATCTCGACCTGCACGTTCAGCAGCTGACCGAGCGGGAAGAAGATCCGGCTCTGGAGCGTGGTGAAGGCCACGATCGTCCCGACGCTGACGTTCGGGTCGCCGCCGATGATCAGCGACCCGGCGAGCAGGTACACGAATGCCGGCGCAATCGAGAAGAAGGTGCCGATCATGGCGAAGAACCAGCGCCCGATCATCTGCTGGCGGATCTGGAGGTCGCCGAGGCGGCGGGATTCGGCGGCGAATCGCGCGATGCTGGCCCGCTGCTGCCCGAACGTCTTCGAGAGGAGGATCCCGGAGACCGACAGCGATTCCTCGGTGATGGCGCTCACCTCGGCGAGCGAGCGCTGGGTCATTCCGCTCACGACGCGGCGAACCTTGCCGACCCGGTACGTGATGTAGGCGAAGATCGGCAGCATCCCGAGCGAGAGGATCGTGAGCCGCCAGTCGAGGACGATCATGGCGATCACGGTGGTTGCCACCGTCGCGAAGTTCGAGAGCAGGCTGGCCCCGGTGTTCGTGACCACCGACTGCACCCCGTTCACGTCGTTCCCGATGCGGCTCTGGATCTCGCCGGTGCGCGTCTCGGTGAAGAAGCGCATCGGCATCCACTGGAGGTGCGTGTAGAGCGCCAGGCGCAGGTCGTCCATGACGCGCTGGCCGACGACGTTCGAGAGGTAGGACTGTCCGACACCGATGAGGCTGGTGATGATTGGCAGGACGATCATCAGCCCGCAGAGCAGGTACAGCAGCCCCAGGTCCTGAGGCCCGGTGAGGTCGTCGATGATCAGCTTGAGGAGGATGGGGTTGACGACGCCGATGCTGACCGTGACGACGATCAGGACCGCGATGAAGCCGAGCCTGGCCCGATACGGCCGGAAGAAGGCGCCGATCTGCCTCAGCGTGCGCGGCCCACTCCCCGGCCGCCGGGTCATGTCCGGCAGCGGGTGGCCAAAGTGCATGCCGCGCCCGCTCATCAGCGGAGCAGGATCGAAAGGAAGGCCTGAGCGCAGTCCAGGCCAACGGCGGCACCGGCTTCGCGCGCGCGGTCACGAAGCCGCGCCTCGACGTCACCGGGGTCGCTGATCTGGCTGGCGTGCGCTCGCAGGGCCGAGAGGCCCACCTCGAAGCCGCCCGAGGTGTCGATCCACAGATTCGACCGCTCTGTGCCGGTGACGAGCACCTGGCGGACCTTCCACGGCTCGAGCCCCTCGCCGATCAACTCGGGGAAGTTCAGGCGATCGCGCGCCGCCGGATAGACGGCGGCCAGGGTGGCCTCGCCGGTCGCAAGGTGATCCGGATGCGAGATGAACGGGTTGCCGTCCAGGCGCCGCTGCGGGTTCTGGGCAATGACGAGATCCGGCCTGAAGCGGCGGATCTGGCGCACGATGTCTCGACGCAGGTCGAGCGACGGGGTCAGATAGCCGTCCGAGTAGCCCAGGTGCACGATCTCCCCCACCCCGAGGATGTCGGCGGCCGCGCGCTGCTCGGCGATCCGGGTGGCGGCCAGGGCTTCGGGTGAGACGCCCGGATCGTCCGTCCCCTTGCTGCCGTCGGTGGTGACCACGTAGTCGACCCGCACCCCGCGGGCGGTCAGGGCTGCGATCGTCGGGGCGGCTCCGAACTCCGCGTCGTCGGGATGGCTGAAGATCACCAGCGCCCGCTCCAGCGGCTCGATGAGCTCGTGGCGTTCGAGGTCGTCCATGGCGCGCATCCTACCGCGATCCGGCTTGCTCCCCACCACCGCGCCGCTCATACTACGGGGGAGTATGAGCGCGACGCCCGGCGAGCCGGAGCACTTCCGGCACAGCTACACGAAGGATCGACGGCTCCTCCTGAACCGCCTGCGGCGAATCGAGGGCCAGGCACGGGGCCTCCAGCGAATGGTCGAGAACGAAGACTACTGCCTCGACATCCTCCAGCAGGTGGAGGCGATGACCTCGGCGGCCGACCAGGTCGCCATGCTGCTTCTCGAGGACCACGTGGCGGGGTGCCTCACCCACGCGATCGCCAGCGGCGAGGGGCAGCCGTACGTCGACGAGGTGATGGCCGTCGTGCGGCGCGCCGCCGGCCGCCGCGGCCCGAAGCGCACGCCCGCCGCCTAAGCTGCGCGGGGCGCGCGGCCCGGTCCGGCACGCGAATGGGAGTGCCGCGGGGGGGAACCACGACACTCCCGCGCAAGAGGATATCCTCCGCCGTCAAGCAGGAAATCGACCGCCTGTGCGCCGGTCCGGCGCCCTACTCTCCGAACATCGTCAGCTGCTGGCCGCCCCGCTCGATGAGCGGGTCGAGGCCGAGCATCGGCTCGAGCCAGTCGAGCCTTGCCCCCTCGCGCCGGAAGAGCGTCTGGAAGTGCTGCCACTTCAGGAAGTGCCAATTCTGGCGCTCGACCTCGGCCCGGAGCCAGGGCGAGCGCTCGAGCTTGAGTCGAACGAGATCGGTCCTCTCAGCCGGAATGAGGATGAAGCGAACCTGCTGTTCGCTGACCGGGATGTCGCGTCCGCGGCGCAGGACGGCTTCCCCGAGCATCGCCGTCCACTCCACCTCGAACAGGAGGGCCAGCTTCCCGCGCACGTACCACATCGCGTCCACCGAACCGATCGCATCGGACGGGGCGCGCACGATCAAAGGCAGGTACGCGCGTCGCTCGTCATCGGCAAGTCGGTCCGCCAGCGTGCGACCCGCGAACGGACGGTCCTGCTCGCGCTTGCTGACCCAGGCCCGCAGACCAAGCCGATGGCCGTAGTCGACGAGCATCCCGATCAGGCGGGCATGATCCTCGAGCCGCCGCGCGAGCTCGTCGAGCGGGCGCAGCCTCCCGTGCTCGCCGATCGTGGCATATGCCCCCAGGCAGGCGCGCACCAGCTCCTCGTCGGGCGATTCGAGACCGGGGAAGAGCGCGTACATGCGCTGCAGGAACGATGCCTCGTCGAGGCGACCCGCGGTGGCCAGCACCGAGAAGGTGGCCCATTCCACGCGATCGGCGAGCGGTGCCTCTGCCAGCTCGGGCTCCCGCAGCCACCAGAGGGGCCGGTCCGCGTCCCCGAGCTTTACGAGGGATCGATGGTCCGCGCGCTCGAGCTCTTCGCGGAGTAGGTTGGCGAGCAGGACCGGCCCGCTGCCGTCGATGCGCGCCCCCTGCTCCTTCTCCCCCGGCGGCTCGTCCCCGCCGCTCCTCGCCTGCGCCACACGTCGAAGGAGCCCGGTCCGCTGGAGCTCGATGACGAGCGCGGCGGTCAACCGCGTGGCGCCCGCCGGCTCCCCGCGCTCACGGAGCAGGGCAACCGCCGAGCGCTCGATCGCCTCCGCCAGCTCCGGATAGGTCAGGTGTCCGTCCTCGGCACCAAGGCGAAGCGGCTTCGGCTGCACGGCGATCCGCAACCGATCCTCCGCCGACGGCTTGCGGAAGTGGAGCTGCAGTCCGTCGCCTGCCCGCCGCGACTCGCGGTGGATGACGTCGACGAGCTCCAGCCCGGCGGCGGCGCCGGCGGCGGCGGTCGACAGCAGGAGATCAGGGTCCGCCCCGTCGATGAGGATCGTGAACCAGCCGTCCGGCTTGAGCGCGCCGGCGGCGGAGCTCACAGCGTGACGGAGGGCGGTCGCCTCCGCACCATCGCTGCGGGCCGGTGCGGTGCCGAAGAGTGGCTCCAGGCGCAGCGTCTCTGCCGCCTCGCGGCCAAGCAGCCAGGCCGTCGCGAGATACTCGAAGCTCAGCTCATCAACGCTCGGCGGAGCTGCCAGCGAGCCCAGCACCATGTCGACCCCGTCGGGCGGGAGGTACTGGCCGATCACCGCGGGCCGGCTGCGAATCCACAGCACGTTGGCCGCGCCGACGCCCCCGAGCTCCTCGAGGTCGGCGGCGAAGCGGGCGGGTCGCCGGTCCCGCCCGAGCGCTGCGATCGCCGTCCGCACGTCTGCAACCGCTGACTCGAAGAGGCGCCAGACGTTCACCTCGCGCTGATGCCGGGACGCTGGCTGGCGGACATGACCGCCGGAGATGCGCAGGGACGCGACCCGCCCCGGGTATCCGTTCAGGCGGCTCGCCGGCAGCAGGCAGGCTGCCAAAGCCAGCCGAAAGATGGCGGCCAACGGCTGGTCGCGGAATTCGGCTTCGACCTTGTTCGCGATCGTCTGCAGTGCGTACAGGTTGCGCGGGGTGTACAGCTCGAGCAGCTCGTCGAGCAGCTCGGATCGGCCGTCGAGCACCGGGAAGCGATCCCGCAGCTGCTGGTAGTGCAGCCCACGCCGCATGTCGACGGCGGTCGTTGGAGGCGCCGGCTCGGGGTGAACGGTAGACGCATACCGCGGGCCGGACTCCGGGGCACCGGTCGGCGGGTCGGGGCGCGGCGCGGGAGGCGGCGGAGGACCACCGGCCTCCCCGATCGGCGCGGCGGGGTCGTCTGTCCGCAGGACGCCCGGGGTGAGGCCCATCGGCGCCGGAGGCAGATCGTCCTCGACATCCGCCGATGGGTCGCCCGCGGAGGGCTCCTCGTGAGTCGGCCGCTCGATGCCGAGCTTGGCGAGGTCGGTCTCCTCGACCGGTGCCACGCGTTCCTCGGGACCGCCGACCGAGAGGTCACAGTTGACGCAGCGGTAGATCTTGCGGCCGGGCGCGTCGCCGTCCCGCGGCCACACGAATTGCTCGCCGACGACCGGCCGGCGGCAGGCGCTGCAGCGGGTCGCGTACAGCTCCTCGATATGCTGGCGGAGGGGCACGTCTACGCGGCGCGAGGCGGCCAGCTGGGCGAACGCGGCATCCACCGCCGCGGCCTCGGGGGCCAGCAGGAACGCGCGCCCGGCCAGCTGAGCGAACGGGCTCGGATCGGCCACGACCGCGCGCATCCCGGCGGCGATGGCGCGGCGCGCTGTCCACCCGGTACCGGCCCACGGGTCGAGCACCGTGTCGCCTTGGCGCGCGAAGGCCGCCAGCTCGGCGTCGAGCAGATTGTCGGCGGGCGAGGGGAAGTAGCGTTCGAGAAGCGCCAGGCCGGGGAGGCGTCGCGGAAGGACTACGTGATCGAGCCGCGTTCCTTCGCCGTCGCCCATCCGGGCCTCCTACGTCTCCTCGATGAGCTCCTCTTCGAGGTCCGGCTCATCCGAGAACTCGGGGAGGCTGGTGTCGAGCTCCTCGACCTCCTCCGATTCCTCGTCCAGCTCCTCGACCTCCTCCTCGTCATCGTAGCGGAGCGGCGACCCCTTCAGGTACGGTCTCACGTCACCCGGGCGCGCGGCCACGTTGCCCGGGAACGAAACCTTGTCGAAGTTCGACGGGTGGGCAAATGCCTCGCGGATGATGATCCGCACCTCGTCGCGGCCGAGGACGGTGATGGCCGCGTCGTAGCGGTTGCCGCCCTTCATGAGCTTTGCGAGCCGCGTCCCGACCCGGGGCTCGACCTGGCCGACCTCCACGTCTCCGACGCGCACGAGCAGGTGATCCTTCTCGAGGACCAGCTCGGCGGCATCTCCGGGGGAGATTGGCGCCAACGCGCGGGCGGGAGCAACGTTGATGAGCCGTGCGTGACCGGTCTTGCCCATCTCCTCGATGAAGTGCGCGGACGAGGCCTTGAGGGACTTCCCGTCCCCGGTTCCCTGCTGCCGGGCGGTGGCGAGGACCCGGAGGCGGGCGACGTTGCGTTCGGCGATCCGGTTCGTGGCATCCCGGGAGAGCGCCCGCTCGTAGGCCTCGAGCGCCTCCGCGTGCCTGCCAAGCTCGGCGAGCGCCTTGCCCATCCGGTTGTACGCGTCCGTATCTGGCGCGAGCTCGATGAGGCGGCCGTTCGCCGCGACGGCTGCTTCCCACTCACCACGGGTCGCGTGCCCGATGGCCAGGTCGGCGAGATGGCGCCGCTGCCGCGTTGCAGCGTCTGTATCTGAGAGCGTCATGGTGCGTACTACTCCGCATCAGGTCGCTGGAATCGGCGGATTTCGCGCCCTCGCCGCGGTGTCCTCGGGCAAGGGCGCCTTGTTTTAGCACCGCCCGTCAGGGGTGTCAACGCGGACCCTCCTGCGCGGTCGCAACCGATCAGCGGGAGGCCACCAGGAAGGCGAGCACCAGTCCCATCACCCCCAGCGCGCCGATCTCCAGGGCGACGCGCCACCCTGCCTCCCCCTCCTCGAGGGCCGATGCGGCACTGTCCCACGCGTGATAGGTCAACGCCACCAACGCGCCGCCGAGGATCACCGGCGGACGGAGGAGGACGAGCGCGGCGGCGACCTGCACGACCGCGAGCAGGTGCAGCATCGCCTGCCCGACCGCCCAGACCCCGCCCGTCCCGCGCGCCTCGGCCGCACGCAGGATAGGGGCCACGAGCAGGAGCGAGAGCAGGATGAGACCGGGGGGCCAGGCATCGGCGTCGACCAGCGCAGCGATGCCGGATGCCGCCGCGAACACGGTGCCGACACCCACGAGATCGACCGTGAGTCCGACGTGGCCCGTCCGCGCGGCGTCGAGCTCGGCCCACAGCGCGATCCACAGCAGGAGCGCCGCCGGCGGCGACAGGAGCAGGCCGGCTCGGTCGACAAGCAGGCGGCCGAAGAGCGTCAACGCCACGCCGGCCGTCGCGAGCGTCGCGTAACGCGCCAGGCCGAGGCCGGCGCGGGCGGGTCCCAGCACCCAGACGGCGCCCAGGCCGCCAATCGCGAGTTCGAGCCCAACCGCGACCGCCAGGCCGAACGGGGACGCCAGCCACCCGAACGCGGCGACCGCGGCGAGCACGATCGCGAGCCCGATCGCTTCGGGGTGCTCGATCCGCTCGACGCCCGCTTCGCGTTGCGAGCCGCGCAGCCGTCGAGAGATCACCGTACGATCCCCAGCAGCTCGTCCGCCGAGCGCGTGCCCGCCACCTGCTCGGCGGTCAGCCACGCACGACGCGCCATGGAGACGGCATAGCCCAGCTGGTCGAGCTCCTCGGTGCGGTGGGCATCGGAGGCGAGGGTCAGCCGCACGCCCGCCGCGCCAGCCGCGCGCGCCAGCGCGTCATCGAGATCGAGGCGCGGGCTTCCGTTTAACTCGAGCATCGTGCCGGTCCGCGCCGCCGCGGCGAAGACGCGCGGCCAGTCGAGGGAGACGGGATCGCGACGGTTCACGATGCGGCCGGTCGGATGGGCGATGACGTCGACGTGCGGATCCTCGATGGCACCGATCGTGCGGCGGGTCAGCTGGTCGCTCGACTGTCCTCGCGCCGTATGCACCGATGCGACGACCACGTCGAATGTCGCGAGCAGGTCGTCCGGGTAGTCGAGACTCCCGTCGGCGCGGATCTCCATCTCGGTGCCATGGAGGATACGGAACGGCGCGAGGCGACCGTTGAGCCTCGCGACTTCGGCGCCCTGCGCTTCCACCCGCTCCCGGCTCAGTCCGCGGGCGATGCCGAGCGACGGCGAGTGGTCGGTGAGGACGATCCACTCCCGGCCGAGCGCGCGGGCGGCGAGCGCCATCGCCTCGATCGAGTCGACGCCATCGGTCCAGTCCGAATGGACGTGCGTGTCCCCCCGCAGGTCCCCCGCCTCCACGATCCGCGGCAGGCTGCCCGCCTGGGCCGCCTCGATCTCGCCCGTGTTCTCGCGGAGCTCGGGGGGAATCCAGGGGAGGTCGAGCCGAGCGTAGACGGCTTCCTCGCGGGCATCGAGGAGCAGCTCACCGGTCTCAACCACTCGCCAGCCCTTCTCGGACAGCGAGAGCCCGCGGTCGAGCGCCCGGCCGCGAAGGGCAACGTTGTGCTCCTTGCTGCCGGTGAAATGGACGAGGTGGGTTCCCCACGCCGCCGGAGAACAGACCATGAGATCGACCCGCGGACCGGCGCGGAGCAGGATGCTCGACTTGTCGGTGCCCGCGGCAATGACGCGATCGACCTCGGGTAGTCCGTCCAGTGCGCCGATCAACGACGCGGGGTCGTCGGTGGCGGCCAGGAGATCGAGATCGCCGATCGTCGCGCGGCGCCGGCGGAGCGACCCGGCGGGCTCGATCCGGATCACGCCCGGTACCGTGCGCAGCCGATCCAGCAGGTCCGCCGTCAGCGCGTCCGCCTCATGCAGCAGGAGGCGCTGACCGGTGCGATCGAGCCGCGCGATGCCCTCGAGCACATTCCGCTCGGTTCGTGCCGAGAGCCCCTTCACGTGCCGCAGCTGACCGTCCGTCGCCGCGGCGCGGAGGGCATCGACCGAATCGATCCGCAGCTCGTCGAACAGGAGCTTGACGGTCCGAGGACCGACGCCGGGGATGCGGAGCATGTCGAGCAGCCCGTCCGGCACCTGCGCACGCAGCCGATCGTGGTAAGCGAGGTGACCCGTTTCGGCCAGCTCGCTCAGCTTGGCCTCGAGCGCCGCGCCAGCACCCGGAATCTTCGGTGGCGCGCCCGCTGCGAAGAGCGCCGCCACGTCGTCCGGGTAACGCTCGACCGCGTCCGCGACGCGGCGGTAGGCAACCGCCTTGTAGACGACCTCGCCGAGAATCTCGAGCATGTCACCAATCTCGCGGAAGAGGCGCGCAATCTCCGCGTTGCTGATGACAGGCTGCGCGCGACGCGTGGCGGCCCGGGGTCGTGGCATCGGTGCCATTCTACGGGCGCGAAAACGGCCCGGTCCGTGTGGACCGAGCCGTTCAGTTGGCCGCCGCGCTCGGGGTCAAGACTCGTGCCGTGGCAGGATCGCCGCCAGCGGATTGTTCAGTCGTCCATTCCCGCGGGGTCGGACCGTGTCCGTCGACCGGCGCTGTCGTGCCGCGTCGCCGAGAAGCTGCTCCTGCCGGAGCGCACCGAGCAGGGCAAGATACGCCGCTCCGTGATACATCACCGATCTCCTTGTCTCAACCCATCCGTCGTGCGTGTGTCAGCGCCCCACGCCAGCGCCGCGAGCTCGAAAGCAACGATCGCGGCAACCACCAGGACCAACGCCAGCATCACTCACCTCCGACGGGTCATTTCACTTGGCTTCGTAACTACCTAACCGTTTCTAACCGGTTACACCGGGAGTGTAGACGAGGCCATGTAACTTGTCAACTGGGCTATACTGGTTACACCATGACAGTGAACCAGCAGCTACCGGCGGAGCCCGCAGACCCGGAAGAGCTGTTCGTAGCATTTGCGAATACCCTCGAATACGAGCACGGCGAGCCGGTCGACGCGGTGCCCGACATCGATGCGCTCCTGCGCTGGCTGGAGAATCACGGACTCCTCTCGAGCCGCGCGCGGGCGGCCGAGGCGGGACGCCTGCGGCGTGACGAGCGAGAGGCGACGCGGCGGCTCGCCCGCTTCGGGCACCTCCGCGATGTGCTCAATGAGATTGCGGCGGACCTGACCGCGAACGGTCGTGCGGGACGCGAGCGGCTGCGTGAGCTCAACCACATCCTCCGGCACGGGCTCCACTATCACCAGCTCCGCATCGGGCGCGACGGCAACGACTACACCGTGGCCCAGGTTGGCGATCGCCTCGACCAGGCGCGCGCGACGATCGCCGCCTCGCTCGCCCATTTCCTGGCCGATGACGGCCGCACACGCCTGCGCGTGTGCGCAAACGACACATGCCGCTACGTGTTCGTGGACCACTCCCCGACCGGCCGTCGGCGGTGGTGCGACATGCGAACGTGCGGCAACCAGGCGAAGGTCGCGCGCCATCGGGCGAGAGCGCGTCAGCATGACAATGCAGGGCTTCCCGCATCCGCGGGGCCCGGCTAGAATCACCCGCGGTCCCCGGGCCGTCCGGCCCAACGCGGCCCATCCAAGCACGCAGCGAGGCGAAAGCGCGATCCATCGTGGACGCAGGCTCCGATAGACGACACGCGCGCCCGTGGCGGGCGAGAACGAGGGCGACGCCCTAGCTTCCGACCGACCACCCGCGCGCACCCCGCGAGGTGGTCCATGCTGTTCCTCAGCCAGCTGATCGGGCGGCCAGTCCGTGACCGGGACGGCCAGGCATTCGGCAAGGTGCGCGATCTGATCGTGGCGCTCGGCGAGCGCTACCCTCCGGTGACGGGCCTCGTCGTCCGCGTTCCCGGCGGCCGCGACATCTTCCTGCCCTGGTCCGACGTCGAGGAAGCGGACGCCGGCGGCGCCCGGCTGCGGACCCCGCAGATCACGATCACCGCGTTCAGCCAGCGCTCGAACGAGATTCGCCTGTGGCGCGACCTGCAGGACAAGCAGATCGTCGATGTCGAAGGCCGCAAGATCGTGCGGGTCAACGACATCCAGCTGGCACCCGTCCAGGGGCGCCTGCGACTCGTTGCCGTCGACGTGGGACTGGCGGGCATCCTCCGACGCCTCGGGCTCTCCGGGCCCGGCGAACGGCTGGCCCGGGCCATCGGGCTCCAGGCCGAGAACTACATCGAGTGGGAGGACGTCGACCCGGTCGAGTCGAGCGTCTCCTCGCTGAAGCTGCGCGTCCCGCACCAGGCGCTCTCCACGCTGCATCCGGCCGACGTCGCGCACATCGTCGAGCAGCTCGCCCCGCGGGATCGCGCGGGGATCATGGCCGCGCTCGAGGAGGGCCGGGCTGCCGACGTCCTCGAGGAGCTCTCCGCGGAAGACCAGGTTGACGTCCTCGAGGACCTGCCACCCGAGCGGGCCGCGGACATCCTCGAGGAGATGGGCCCGGACGAGGCCGCGGATCTCATCGCCGACCTGCCGGAGGATCGCCAGGAGCAGCTGCTGAGCCTCATGGAGCCGGAGGACGCGCAGGACGTCCGCGAGCTGCTGACCTATGGCGAGGAGACCGCAGGCGGGCTGATGACGACCGATTTCTTCACGATCTCCTCCGATCAGACGGCCGGGCAGGTCATTGACCGGCTCCGCGCCGAGCAGCCCGACGCGGACCACGTCTACTACCTCTACGTCACCGATCCGGACGGCGTCCTCGTCGGCACGATCACCCTGCGGGGCCTGATCATTGCCGATCCCGAGGTGCCGGTAGCGACGTTCACCCGCCTCGACCCGATCTCGGTGCGCGTGGACGCCGATGCGGAGGAGGTTGCGCGCGCGATCGCCCGCTACAACCTGCTGGCGCTGCCGGTCGTCGACGAGCAGGGCCGGATGCAGGGCATCGTGACCGTCGACGACGCCTTCGAGCGGGCGCTGGGCGAGGGTTGGCGGAAACGCCTGCCGGAGGTCTTCGAGCCGGCCGAGGATCACTGACGATGCTCGGCATCGGCATGCCCCGACCGCTCCGGGGCGTGCAGCGCGCGGTGCGCGGCCGGCTGCCGAACTTCCGCGTCCACCGCTCCGGAGTCCTGGCCTTCCTGGGGGTCATGGGCCCCGGGCTGATCGCCGGGCTGGCCGGCAACGACGCGGGTGGGATCGCGACGTACAGCGTCGTCGGAGCTGAGACCGGCCTGTCGCTGCTCTGGATACTGCCGATCACGACGATCATGCTGGCCGTCGTCCTGGAGATGGCCGCTCGCATGGGAGCTGTCTCCGGCCAGGGGCTGGGCGACCTGATCCGCGACGACTTCGGGGTGCGCTGGACGCTGGTGGCGATGATCGTCCTGCTCGTCGCGAACGGGGCGAACGTCATCGCCGAATTCGCGGGGGCTGCGGCGGCCCTCGAGATCTTCGGCGTGCCGCGCATGGTCACCGTCCCCATCGTCGCCGCGGGAATCTGGGCGCTCGTCGTGTTCGCGAACTACCGCGTCGTGGAACGGGTCTTCCTGTCGGTGGCTCTCGTGTTCGTGGCATACATCGTGAGCGCCTTCGTCGCCGGCCCGGACTGGGGCGAGGTCGGTCGCAGCCTCGTCACGCCGTCGCTCAGCATGGAACCGGGCAGCCTGCTCCTGGTGGTCGCCACCATCGGCACCACGGTGACGCCCTACATGTTCTTCTACCTGCAGTCATCGGTGGCCGACAAGGGGCTCGGGCCCGATGAGCTCGGCTTCGAGCGTGCCGACGCGATCATCGGCGCGGCCTGGACGAACGTGATCGCCCTCTTCATCGTGGTCGTCACGGCGGTGACGATCTTCGGCAGTGGCACCTCGATCACCTCGGCCGACGCGGCCGCCAGGGCGCTCGCTCCGGTGGCGGGCGGCGGCGCCGAGGCGCTGTTTGCCTTTGGCCTCTTCGGCGCATCGGTGCTGGCCGCAACCGTCATGCCGCTGACGACGGCCTATACCGTGTGCGAGTCGTTCGGCTGGGAGTCGGGCGTCTCACGCCGATTCAGCGAGGCCCCGGCCTTCATGGGCCTCTACACGGCGCTCATCGTGATCGGCGCCGTGGTGGTCCTCGTCCCCGGGCTGCCGCTCATCGGCGTCATCCTCCTCAGCCAGAACCTCAACGGCGTGCTGCTGCCGGTGATCCTCGTGTTCATGCTGCTGCTCGTGAACAACCCGCGGATCATGGGTCCCCACACGAACCCGGCCTGGCTCAACGTCCTTGCCTGGGGGCTGACCGGGCTCATCACCCTGCTGACCGTCGTGACCCTTGGCGCGGCCCTGCGCGGGGTGCTCGGCTGAGCAGGGCCCGTGGAGCCGTCAGGAGCCGATCGGATGCCAGACCGTCTTCGTCTCGACGAACTGCCCGATGAGGTACGGCGACTGCGTCCGCTCGTTGAGCCAGTCGACGGCGTCGGCGCCGCCATCGGGCGGACGGACGAACCGCTTCACGTTCTCGGCGGCGAGCTCCTCGGCCGCCAGCGCGTCCGCCGGGTCCAGGCCGAACCCGTCGAGCGCGTTCACGTCCATGTGGCCCGCGAGATGCTGGACCAGCTCGCGGCGGAGCCCGGTGATGAGATTCACCACGCCACCGGGGACGTCGCTCGTGGCGATCACCTCGGCGAGCGTCACCGCCGGTAGCGGTCGCGACTCGCTGGCGATGACGACCGCGGCGTTTCCGCCGGTGATCACCGGTGCCAGGCGGCTGACGAGGCCCAGCAGGCTGGAACCCTCGGGAGCGATGACGCCGACCACGCCGGTCGGCTCCTGCACGCTGAAGTTGAAGTAGCTGCCGGCGACCGGGTTCACGGTGCCCAGCACCTGGCCGAACTTGTCCGCCCACCCCGCATACCAGACCCAGCGGTCGATGGCCGCGTCGACCAGGCGCGTCCCCCGTCTTCGGCTCAGCCCCTCGGCCGCCATCACCTCCGTGATGAACTGATCGCGCCGCCCCTCCATCAGCTCCGCAATGCGGTAGAGGATCTGGCTCCGGTTGTACGCGGTCCTGCCTGCCCAGCCGGGAAGCGCTCTGCGCGCGGCACGGACCGCCTCGCGAATGTCCTTGCGGGTACCGCGGCAGGCGTTGGCCAGGAGCTCGCCCCTCGCGCCGAAGACCTCGTACGCGCGGCCGGACTCGGTGCGCGGGAACTGGCCGCCGATGTAGAGCTTGTACGTCTTGCGCACGCCGAGCCGCTCGCCCGCCGCGCCGGCGCCGTTCGTCGTGGCCAGTGGTTGTCCCCCACGCTTCTCGAGGACCGATGTGCGGCGGGAGGAAACGGTGGTCGCCGTTCGGCGCGGAGGGGCCATCAGGCCACGCCCCCCTCGCCGTACTGCTTTGTCTCGGGGCGCTCGATCAGGAGCGCGTAGGCAGGCCCGCCGTCGGCCACCGGCCGGTGGCGCCGGCCACGATCGACCACGTACAGCTGCCCCGCCTCGAGATTGACCGGCGGGCGCCCGTCGAGCTCGATCCGGAACGCCCCACGCCAGCAGAGGAAGAGCTCATCCTCGTCGTGGTGGTGCCAGGGAAACGACCCCTCGAGGCGTGCCATCCTGAGCACCGTCTCGTTGACCGTCTCCACGTCGACGGGCTTCCAGGGCTCGTCGATCGTATCGGCGAGGTCGTCGAGGGCAAGCTCGGCGCGCTCCCACCCGCTCACCGGCCGTTCCTCCCGCCGGGAGACAGGTCGAGGTATGCGGCCAGTCCGTGCAGCCCGCCCTCGCGCCCGTAGCCGGACTCCTTGTAGCCGCCGAAGGGGCTGGTGGGATCGAAGCGGTTGAACGTGTTGGCCCACACGACCCCGGCCTTCATGGCGCTCACCATCTTGAAGATGCGGCTGCCCTTCTCGGTCCAGACCCCCGCCGACAGGCCGTAGGGAGTGTTGTTCGCCTTCTCGATGGCCTCCTCCGGGGTGCGGAAGGTGAGGACCGAGAGGACGGGGCCGAAGATCTCCTCCTGGGCGATGCGATGCGACTGGCTGACCCCGGTGAAGAGCGTGGGCCGGAAGAAGAAGCCCCGATCCGGCAGCTGGCAGTCCGGCTGGAAGATCTCCGCGCCCTCCGCGATCCCGGAGTCGACGAGCTCCGCGATCTTCGCGAGCTGGGCACGCGAGTTGATGGCGCCCACGTCGGTGTTCTTGTCGAGCGGATCCCCCACCCGCAACGTGCCGAGGCGATCCTTCAGCTTGTCGAGAAGGGGTGAGTAGACGCTCTCCTGGACGAAGAGCCGAGAGCCCGCACAGCAGACCTCCCCCTGGTTGAAGTAGATGCCGTTGATGATTCCCTCGATCGCCTGGTCGAGCGGGGCGTCGTCGAACACGATGTTCGCCGCCTTCCCGCCCAGCTCGAGGGTGACCTTCTTGTGCGAGCCGGCGACGGCGCGAGCGATCATCTTGCCGACCAGGGTCGAGCCGGTGAAGGCGACCTTGTCGACGCCGGGGTGTCTCACGAGCTCCATCCCGATCTCACCGGGCCCGGTGATGATGTTCACGACGCCGGGCGGCAGCTCCGCCTGGCGCACGACGTCCGCGAACAGGTAGGCGGTCAGCGGCGTGGTGGAGGCGGGCTTGAGGACCACCGTGTTGCCGGCCGCCAGCGCCGGTGCGATCTTCCAGGCCAGCATGAGCAGCGGGAAGTTCCAGGGGATGATCTGCGCCGCGACTCCAAGCGAGCGCGGTACGCGGTTCGGGAACGCGTAGTCGAGCTTGTCCGCCCAACCCGCGTAATAGAAGAAATGCGCGGCGGCAAGCGGGACGTCGACGTCGCGGCTCTCCTTGATCGGCTTACCGGAGTTCATCGACTCGACGACCGCGAACTCGCGCGAGCGTTCCTGGACGATCCGCGCGATCCGGTACAGGTACTTCGCGCGCTCAGCGCCGGGGAGCCGCGACCATGTCGTGTCGTACGCACGACGGGCGACCGTCACCGCCCGGTTGACATCGGCCTTGCTGGCCCTGGCGACCATCGCGAGCCGCTCCTCGGTCGCCGGGTTGATCACCTCGAAGCTGGCCCGTGGGCGACTGGGACGGAACTCGTTGTCGATGAACAGCCCGTACTCGGGGCGAATCGTGACGTGGTCGGTCGATTCCGGAGCGGGCGCGTACTCCCACGGGACCGATCCCCGCGTGGCGAGCCCCCAGGAGGCCGGTGCTGGCTTTCCGCCTTCCTTCTTCGTCAAGGTCATGACGGCGCCGATTATCGCACCGCTAGCCCGACCCGCCCGGCATGAGCCCGAGCTGGCCGAGCATGCCGAGGGCATCCATCTGGTGCCAGTGCTCGGCGACGCGCCCGTCCTCGACCCGAAAGATGTGAATCTCCTCGATCCTGTAGCGCCTGCCCGTTGCCGGCATCCGCATGAACGTGCCGGAGTGGACGGCCGACGAGGTGAGACGGACCGCGACGCGGTCGCCATCGCTCATCACGTCCTCGATCTCGAAGCTCACCTCGGACAGCGCGCCGCTCACCCGTTCGATCGCGGACTTCATCACCTCGGGGCCCGAGCCGGGCAGGCCGTGCGAGACGAAGTCCGCGGTGACGAGCTCGTCGACGGCCTCGGCGCGCCCCGCCACGAAGATCTCGTCGATGAAACGCCTCGCAACCGCCTCCGGAGTCGCTCCATCCGTCATCCTCGTCTCATCGATCGGCGCCATCGCCCGTCAGCCTACACTCATGCAGGCGATGGCAGATGATCCGAACCCGATGCTCGAGCACACCCTGCGCTGGCGAGTGCGCAGCTACGAGCTCGATCAGAACGGCCACGTGAACAACTCGGTCTACGTGGCGTGGGCCGAGCACCTGACGAGCGAGCACGCCGAGTCCGCTGGCTTCGGGCGCGAGTGGAGCCTCGCAAAGGGCGGCGCCTGGGTCGTGCGGCGGCACGAGGTGACCTACCACCAGCCGGCCGTCGGCCTTGACGAGATCGAGGCGACGGTGCGCGTGCAGCGGGTGCACGGCGTCCGGGGCTGGCGCCACACCTGGATCCGGCGCGCCTCCGGGGGGGAGCTGCTGGCCGAGGTGGCCAGCGAGTGGGCATGGGTACGGACCGCCGACGGGCGGCCGACGCGCGTGCCACGGGAGATCGTGACGGCCATGGGCACCGACGACGCGCGGCGACCTAGTCCAGCGCGCCCTCCAGGGTGAGCAGATACCGCTTGCGCTCCGTCCCGCCTCCGTAGCCGCCCAGGCTGTGATCCGCCGGCAGCACCCGGTGGCAGGGCACCACGATCGGGATCGGGTTGTCGTGGAGCGCGTTTCCGGCCGCTCGCGCGGCTCGCGGGGACCCCGCCTCGGCCGCGACCGCGCCGTAGCTCGCCACGCTGCCGTACGGGATGCGCGCCGTGGCATGCAGGACACCGGACGCGAACCCGCGCACCAGGCGCCAGTCGACCGGCACGTCGAAGGCCCGTCGCCGGCCCGCGAAGTACTCATCCAGCTCGCGACGGACGCGGTCCGTGCGGCGCGGCGCCCGCAGGATGCGCGGGCTGACTCCCGACGCGAGGTCGGCCATGACCCGGTCGACCTGCTCTTCCGGGTAGCTGAGGCGAACGAGACCGCGCGGGGTGACGTACACCATGAGCTCACCGACCGGCGAATCGAGGTCAGCGTAGGCAACGTCCAGGAGGCCGGCGTCCTCCGCGCGTCGGGCGAGCCCGTCGGTCAGCCGAGCGAGGTCGGGACCCGCTCCAGGGACCCGAGCCAGCCGTCGTTCGAGGTCAGTCATCGGTCATCTCCGTTCGCAGGCGGCGCAACCCGGCACTGACGTTCTGTCGGGCGGCCTCCTCGCTCGTGCCCATCCGCTCGCCGATCTGCCGGTAGTCGAGGTCAAAGACGTAACGGTGGACCACCGCGGCCCGCTGCTTCGGCGGCAGCCCCCGCAGCGCGATCCAGATCCCGTCGTCAGTGGCCTCGTGAGCGCTCACCGCCGGCTCGGCGGCCGGCGACAGTCGTTCGAGCGGCATGCCCAGCGGCCGGCGCACGAGGCGCCGGACGGCATCGGTCGCCTTGCGTTGCGCGATCGTGTACAGCCACGCCCGAAGATTGTCGCCATGACGGAGGCGCGGGTAGGCTCGCAACGCGGACAGGAACGTCTCCTGAAGACAGTCCTCGGCTCGATCGCGGCCGACGCTGGCAACCAGGAATCGATGAAGCTCGGCAGCGTGCGCATCCACGAGGCGCTGGAACGGGGGCAGGTCCACGCCGGGTTGAACGCGTCGTCGAGCGGGGGCGTGAGATTCAGGCACTCGCCGCCCGACGGACCCAGTCTGCGTAGACCGATTGGTCGTCCCGGACGACGGTCGGCACCCAGCCGCCCTCCGCATCCTGGGCCCAGCTCACCTCGAGCCCCGGGTTCTGGCCGTTCGTCCCGTCGGGCAGAAACAGGTGGGGCGACCCCTGCACCGCGTCGGTCTTTGCGACCTCCCACTGATCGAACAGCGAGCTGCGAGCGCGCCCCGCGTCGAGCGCCCCAGCCAGCATCGCCAGGTCGAGGCCATCGGTCTCCGATGCGACCTCGAGGATCACGTGTCGCAGGCTGACGCAGCGGCTCTCGCCCCAGAAGGCGCGGCGCAGGCCGCGGTCCAGCGCCTCGGAGGCCGCGAGACCCTGCTCTTTCGCAGCCTGCACCGCCTCCATCGCGGGCAGCATCGTGACCGGCCACCACCACTGTGGTGCGCTCCACGGCTGCCAGCCGGCGCGCGGCGCGAGCGCGGTACAAACGGCCATCTCCGGACCGAGATCGTCGCGCGGCGTGGGCTCGGAGTTGAACAGCTCGAGGGGGAAGACGCGGTGGTCGAAGCGAACCCGGTCCTCGAGGCCAAGGCGCCGACGTGCATCGTGCAGGCGCCAGACCGCGACGTGCGCCCATGGACAACCGATGTCGGACCAGACCTGGATCGTCCCCGGCGCAACCTGGATCATCCGCGCCGATTCTAGTCAGTCGCGGGTGAAGTAGTCCTCGCCCGAGTATCGGCCGGTACGCTCCTTGCGGATCTGCATGAGGACGTCATTGAGCAGGCTGCTCGCTCCAAAGCGGAAGCGATCCGGCGTCATCCAGTCCGGACCGAGCGTCTCGTACAGCGTGGTGAGGTAGGCGATCGCCTCCTTGCTGGTCCGGATTCCGCCCGCCGGCTTCATGCCCACCGCGCGGCCGGTCTGGCGGTAGAAGTCGCGGATCGCCTCGAGCATCACGAGCGTCACCGGCAGCGTCGCCGCCGGCTGCACCTTGCCGGTGCTGGTCTTGATGAAGTCGGCCCCGGCCGCCATGGCCAGGACCGATGCGCGGCGCACGTTGTCGTACGTCTCGAGCTCCCCGGTCTCGAGGATCACCTTGAGGTGCGCCTCGCCGCAGGCCTCCTTGACCGCCACGATCTCGTCGTAGACGCGGCCGTAGGCGCCGGAAAGGAAGGCTCCGCGGTCGATGACCATGTCGATCTCGTCCGCCCCCAGCGCCACGGCCTCACGCACGTCGGCCAGCTTCACGTCGAGCGGCGCCTGTCCGGAGGGAAAGTAGGTCGCCACCGCGGCCACCTTCACGCCCGATCCCGCGAGTGCCTCGCGAGCAGCGGTGATCATGTTCGGGTAAACGCACAGCGCCGCCACGCTCGGAATGGACGGGTCGGTGGGATCCGGTCGCCGGGCCTTGCCCGCCAGAGCCCGGACCTTCCCGGGCGTGTCCTTCCCTTCGAGGGTGGTGAGATCCATCATTCGGATCACGAGGTCGAGGGCCCACAGCTTCGACTCGCGCTTGATGCTGCGCTTCGCGAGGCTCGCCGCCCGTTCCTCGACGCCGACCTGGTCCACGGGCCAGACGCGCCCCAGCAGGCTGCCGAGCGCCTGGTGCCGCGGCGCGCTGAGGTCGGATTCGCCATCCCGGCGGACGGGAGATGTGGTGGCCATCGGATCGCCCATTGTACGGGGTGCCGCCTCGGTGCCCGCGACCCTCAGTCGACGCGGCGGCGCAGGACCGCCACCGTTGCGATCACCGCGACCCAGACCAGCAGGACCGGTAGCGCTGCGCCCTCCAGCGTGTCACTCACCGAATGGGATGAACGGTCGACGACGAACCCGATGGCCACGCTGGCCAGGACCCCGACCACGATCACGAGCAGGCGAACGACTCTCACGCGCCGATGGTACCCGGGCGTCGCTATCCTTCCAGCGTGAAGCAACGACCCGCGATCATCGGCGCCGTGTTCGACGCCTGGGACGACCTCGACCGGGTGACGGCCGGCATGAGCGCGGCCGAGGCGACCGCGGGCGAGCACGGCAGTAGCTACGCGTGGACGGTGGCTCACCTCGCGAACCAGGTCGACGGCTGGGTAAACGTTCGCTTCGCCGGAGCCGATCCGGACCCCCTCGTCGGACTCGAGCGGTATCGGTTCGGCGGGGATGGACGGGCCGACTCCTGGGCGGAGCTGCACGAGGCCGCCGACCGGGTCCATCGTGTCGCCGCCAGCTTCCTCGGTGCCCTCGCGGCGCCGGACCTCGAGCGGTCGATCCCCTACGCGGGCTCGCTCCCGGAGCTCGCCGGACGCCGGGTCTCCCTGCGCTACACCCTCCTGCGCATGCTCGTGCACCACTACTTCCACATCGGCGAGATCGCGAGCAAGCGGTCCGCGGCGGGGACCGCGGTCGGCGACTACCCCGGGCCGATGCTGGCCACCGCGGAGACGGACCGGTGAGCGCCGATTCGGAGCTCGTCGTCTACTGCCTCACGCGCGACCGGGATCTGGCTGCCGACCTCGAGGCTCGCCTGGCCGATGCCCTCGCCTTCTTCTACAACGACGCGGCGCGGCTCCACCAGGCGGTGATCCTGCGCCGGCCAGACCGGATCGTCATCGACACCGGGGCCGTCCGCGAGGAATACGGGGATGCGGGGCTCGGGCCGGTCGTCGCCTTCCTGCGGGACCGCGCGCCGAGCGCCAGCGTGGCCGTTCGCCCCACGGCCGGCGCGGAGTGGCTCGTCGCCGCGGAGGCGGGCGAGAGCGTGGAGATGCTCCCCGCGGAGGAGCGGGACTGCGCGGAGGCAATCGTCGCCTTCTGTGGCTGAGGCGGGGCGGTGCCCGCCGCTGGCGGTGCCCGCCGCTGGCCGGCGCTACGGGCGGCCGATCCGGTCCGGCGGCCAGTACCGCAGCGCCACCCGCCAGCACACCTCTTCACGGGGAACCGAGCCGAACGAGCGGGAGTCGGTGCTCGCCTCGGTCGCGTCGCCGCGCAGCTCCACCCGGTCCGTGCCCGGATCGTAGGCCGCCACGCGCTTCACGAGCTCCCGGGTCGGTTGCCGCGGGTCGGCGGCGAGTACGACATCCCCGTTCCGTGGCGGTCGCCGCGCGAGCGTCAGCCGCTCGACGATCAGCAGCTCGCCGGGGAGCAGCGTGGGGGCCATCGAGTCACCCTCCACCTCGACGGCATCGAGCCATCGTCGCGCAGCGAGGGTGGCGATCCCGGCGACTCCCCCGGCGAGGAGCAGCGGCGTCAGGCGCCGCATGGCTGCAGGGCCCTTGCCGGGCGTTCCGCCTCAGGAGGGACGGCCGTTGACTCGCGTCTTCGACTCGCCGCCGGTCGCCTTCCACATCTCGTCGATCGAGTCGATCATCAGCAGGAGCTCCTTCGCCACGTCGACGTCGAGCGACTGCTTGACCTTCGATGCCTGCTTTGTCGCCCTCCAGAACGTCTCGTGGATGCCGGGGTGCTTCTCGAGGTGCTCCGGCTTGAAGTAGTCGTGCCAGAGGACGTCGAGGTGATGCTTCACGAGCTCGGCGCGCTCCTCCTTGACGTTGATGCAACGGGCCTTGAAGAGCGGATCGTCGCTGGCCTCGTGCTTCTCGATGATCCGCAGGCACGATTCGGCCTCGATCCGGGCCTGCTCGGGGTCATAGATCCCGCACGGGATGTCGCAGTGCGCGTGGACGGTCCGGGCCGGGCGCAGCAGGGTGCGCAGGGTGAGCATGCAGGTCTCCTCTCGTTCAGTGCATCGGGCGAACTGTCGACCCTCATTCTCGCAGCAAATCGCCCCGGGTTGAACCGCCGGGGAGGCGACGAGGCTCGGGCACAGCTCCCGAGCCTCGATCCATGAGTTTCGACGTCCGGCGGGTGCCATCCGTTGCGCTGCGGATCAGCTCCCCATGACCATGCCGCCGTCGACGCCGATCACCTGGCCGGTGACATACCGCGCCTCATCGGAGGCGAGGTAGACCGCTGCGGCCGCGACGTCGCCGACGCTTCCCACGTAGCCCATCGGCGTCAGGATCTTGATCGCCTCGGTGGCGGCCTCGGGCAGGTCGGCGGTCAGGTCGGTCGCGATGAGGCCCGGGGCGATCGCGTTGCAGGTGATCCCCCGGCTGGCGAGCTCGCGGGCGGTCGTCTTCGTGAGGCCGATGAGCCCGGCCTTGGCCGCCGCGTAGTTCGCCTGGCCGGCGTTTCCCATCCTGCCGGCCGCCGAGCTCATGTTGACGATCCGGCCGGAGCGGGCCTTCATCATCGGCCTGGCGATGGCGCGCGTCATCCAGAAGGGGCCGGACAGGTTCGTGGAGAGGACCGAGTCCCATTCATCGCCATCCATCCGCATCAGGAGGTTGTCACGGGTGATCCCCGCGTTGTTGACGAGGACGTCCACCCTGCCGAATGCCTCGAGCGCGGCCTTCACGATCGCCTCGCAGGCCTCGCGGCCGGCCGAGGTGTCGCCCTGGACGAGCTCCGCGCGACGACCGAGGCCGCGGATGCGGCTTGCCACCTCGTCGGCCGCCTCGGCATTCGCGCGGTAGTTGAGTGCCACATCCGCGCCCTGTCCCGCGAGAGCCAGCGCGATCGCCCGGCCCAGGCCCCGGCTGCCGCCGGTGACGAGCGCGACCTTGCCGCTGAGATCGAACATCAGTGGGCGGCGGCCAGCTCGGCGATCTCGGTCCGCGGTTTGCCGAGCCGCGTCTGCTCGCCCGGCGCCAGGAACGCGCGCGCCGGATCCGCGGTCCACTCCACGACCGCCGCCCCGGCCGTGTAGCCGGCGCCGAAGGCGACCATCAGCAGGCGATCGCCGGCCGAGATGCGCCCCGCCGCCACAGCCTCGACGAGCGCCATCGGCACCGAGGCCGCGCTCGTGTTCCCGTACTTCTCGATGTTGACGAAGACCTTCTCCTCGGGGATGTGGAGTGCCTTCTCCACGCTCTGGATGATCCGCAGGTTGGCCTGGTGGAAGACAAACTGGTCGACGTCCTCGACACCCAATCCTGCATCTGACAGCGCGTGGCTTGCCGAGTCCGCCATCTGGCGGGTCGCGTACTTGTAGACCTCGCCGCCGAGCATGTGGATGAAATGCTGGCCCGCCGCCACCGTCTCCGCCGAGGCGGGCGCCTTCGAGCCGCCGGCGGGAACGATGATCGCGTCGCAGCCGGTGCCGTCACTGAACAGGTTCATCCCGAGCAGCCCGCCGGGCTGGTCCGAAGCCTGGAGCAGGATCGCCCCCGCCCCATCCCCGAACAGCACGCACGTGCTGCGATCCCGCCAGTTGATGTACCGGCTCAGGACCTCCACCCCGATGACCAGCACGTTCCGGTACATACCGCCACGGATGAAGCTCGTGCCCGTGGCCAGCCCGTAGACGAAGCCCGAGCATGCCGCCTGCAGGTCGAAGCCCGCGGCGCGATGAGCGCCCAGCTCGGTTGCGACGAGCACCGCGGTCGCGGGAAGCGGATAGTCGGGGGAGCAGGTCGCCACGATCACGAGGTCGACCTCGCCCGGGTCGACGCCGGCAACCGCCAGCGCGTCGCGCGCGGCGAGCACCGAGAGGGTGGTGGTCGTCTCGTCGTCGGCCGCGATCCGACGTTCACGGATCCCGGTACGGGTCACGATCCACTCATCCGAGGTGTCGACCAGCCGGGCAAGGTCGTCGTTCGACATGACGCGCGACGGCGCGTACATCCCCCACCCCGTGATCAGCGCGTTATGCGTCATAGGTTGCTCCTCCACGTCAGCTGGGATCGACCTCGAGCAGTGGCTGCTGGCGCTTCACCAGTGTCCCGCTCTCGACAAGGATGCGGTGCACGTGCCCGCCGATATCGGACTTGATCTCGTTGAACAGCTTCATGGCCTCGATGAGCCCGATCACCGAGCCCGCCCCGATCTCGCTCCCCTCTGAGATGTAGGGCCGCGCGCCGGGGGACGGCGCGTTGTACCAGACACCGGTCAGCGGCGCGGTCACGAACCGCATGCCGGGAGCCGGCTCGCCGTACGGCCCGCGCGCCTGGTCCGCCGCGGGCTGGCGGACGGTCTCGGGTGCAGCCGGCGCGACCGGGGCGAGAGCCGCTGGCCTGGCCATGCGAACGTGGAGCTCTCCGACCTGGACCTCGAGCTCCGCGAGGCCGCTGGCCTCGAAGGCGGGGGCCAGGATGTCGACCGCGGAGAGCACCGCCTCGGTGTCGCCCGGCCCGGTCACGAGGCGTCGAACCGGCGAAAGATGAGCGTCGCATTGTGGCCCCCGAACCCGAACGAGTTGCTCATCGCCACGGTGATCGGTGCCCGCCTCGCCTCGTTCGGCACGTAGTCCAGGTCGCACTCCGGATCGGGGGTCTCGAGGTTGATCGTCGGCGGCAGGATGCCGGCGCCGATGGCGCGGATGCAGGCGATCGCCTCGACGCCGCCCCCGGCGCCGAGCATGTGGCCGGTCATGCTCTTCGTGCTGCTGACCGGGATCGCGTACGCGCGCTCCCCAAAGACGGTCTTGATGGCCGCCGTCTCCGAGCTGTCGTTCGGCGGCGTGCTCGTGCCGTGGGCGTTGATGTAGTCCACGTCGTTCGTCGTCAGGCCGGCATCGGCGATGGCGAGGGACATGCTGGCCGCCGCGCCGCGCCCTCCCGGTGCGGGGAGCGTGATGTGCGACGCGTCGTCGGTCGCCGCGTACCCGAGCAGCTCTGCGTGGATCCGGGCGCCGCGCGCCCGGGCGTGCTCGAGCGCCTCGAGGACGAGGATGCCGGCGCCATCGGCCATGACGAAGCCGTCCCGGTCGGCATCGAAGGGGCGCGATGCGCGCTCCGGGGCGTCATTGCGCTTCGTCGACAGCGCGCGCATGGCCGAAAAGGCGCCCACCGGGATCTCCCCGATGCCCGCCTCCGCACCGCCGGCGATCATCACGTCGGCGTCGCCGCGTCGGATCAGGCTCAGGGCGTCGCCGATCGCATGGTTGCTGCTGCTGCAGGCGGAGACGGTCGCGTAGTTCGGCCCGCGCGCATTGCCGTAGATCGCGACGTAGCCTGCAGCCATGTCGGGGATCATGGCCGTCACCAGGAACGGGCCGATGCGGTCGACGCCGAGGTCATGGGCCTCGATGACGTCGCGGATCATCGTGTTGATCCCGCCGATGCCGGTGCCGATGATCACCCCCGTGCGCTCGGCGAGCGACTCATCGGCGATCGGATTCGCGAGGCCCGCATCGGCGAGCGCCTCGGCCGTCGCCGCCCAGGCGAAGTGGACGTAGCGGTCGTTCCGTCGTATCTCCTTGCGCGGCATCACGGCCTCCGCGTCGAAGTCGCGGATCTCGCCGGCGATCTTGCTCGCGACGTTCACCGGGTCGAACGCCGTGATGCGCCGGATCCCGCTCCGCCCGGCCAGCAGGCAGTCCCAGAAGGTGGGTACGTCATTTCCGAGCGGGGTGATTGCTCCCATTCCGGTCACCACGACCCGGCGATCGCCGCGCTCGAGGAAGCTGGGGCGTGGACGATCAGGCATCGGTGAGTCCCCCGGCCAGGGACTGGTCGCGCGGAATGATGAAGCTGATCGTCGCCTCGACGGCGACCTCGCCGTCGACGGTGGCCACCGCTCGCGCACGCCCGAACAGGCCACGCAGCTTCTCGAGGGTCACCTCCATGCGGAGCGTATCGCCGGGGAGCACAGTGCGCCGGAAGCGACATTCGTCGATCCCCGCGAAGAGGGCGAGCTTGCCTCGATTCTCGGGGAGCGCCAGGACGGCGACCGCGCCGGTCTGCGCCAGCGCCTCGACCATCAGCACGCCCGGCATGATCGGCCGATCCGGGAAGTGGCCGGTGAACTGCGGCTCGTTGGCGGTCACGTTCTTCATCCCCACGACGCGCCTTCCGGGCTCGAGCTCCACGATGCGGTCGACGAGCAGGAACGGGTAGCGATGCGGCAGGATCCGCATGATCTCGGCCGCCTCCAGCGGGAGGCTGAGCTCGGTGCCGGTCGTCTCGCTCGTCATTCGTTGGCCTCGTGCTGCTCGCGCGCTCACGCCACGCCGCTCAGGAAGGCCGCGGGGCCGACCCGGTCGAGCAGGTTCGTGCTCACCTCGGCGTCCAGGAAGGCGTCATTCTCGACGATTCCGCGGTGGAAGGGGAGATTCGTCTTCACACCGCGCACCTCGAACTCGGCAAGCGCCCGGCGCGAACGGGCCAGGGCGATCTCCCTCGTCTCGCCCCACACGATCAGCTTGGCGAGGAGCGAGTCGTAGAACGGCGGGATCTCGTAGCCGGGGAAGAGGTGGGTGTCGACCCGCACGCCGGGGCCGCCGGGCAGCTGAAGCTCATCGACCACCCCGGTCTGGGGCGCGAACCCGTCATGAGGATCCTCGGCATTGATCCGGAACTCGATGGCATGACCGCGGAGGTGCACCTCGTCCTGCCGCACCGAGAGCGGCTCGCCCGCCGCATTCCGGATCTGCTCGGTGATGAGATCCAGCCCGCTGAGGAGCTCGCTGACCGGGTGCTCGACCTGGATCCGGCAGTTGATCTCGATGAAGTAGAAGGTGCCGTCGGGATCCAGCAGGAACTCGAGCGTCCCGGTCGATTCGTAGCCGGCGGCCACGACCGACCTGATCGCGAGGTCGCGCAGCCGTTCCCGCGCATCGTCGGTCATCGCCGGGGAGGGCCCCTCCTCGATGATCTTCTGGTGGCGGCGCTGGACGCTGCAGTCACGCTCGCCGACGTGGATCCCGTTGCCGTGCCGATCAACGAGCACCTGGACCTCGACGTGGCGACTCTCCTCGATCCACTTCTCGAAGTAGATCGCGTCGTCACCGAAGGCGGCCTGTGCCTCGGACCGGGCGAGCGGCAGGCTCGTCTCCATCTCGCGGGGCGAGCGGATGAGGCGCATTCCGCGGCCGCCGCCGCCCGCGGATGGCTTGAGGAGCACCGGATAGCCGACCGCGGCCGCCTGCTCGAGCGCATCGGGCAGGTCGCCCAGGATCCCGCGGCTGCCCGGAACGGTCGGCAGGCCGTGGGCCGCGAGCATGCGGCGTACCGCGTACTTGCTCCCGAATCGCTCGAGGACCTCGGCCCGCGGGCCGATGAAGTGCAGGTCGTGCGCGGCGCACACTTCGGCGAACCCGGCGTCCTCGGAGAGGAAGCCGTAGCCGGGATGCACCGCATCGCAGCCGGTGATCAGTGCCGCGCTCACCACCGCGGGCTGGTTCAGGTAGCTGCGACGCGCCTCGGCGGGGCCGATGCAGACCGCCTCATCGGCCATCCGCACCGCCAGCGTGTCGCGGTCCGCCTCCGAGTAGGCGACGACCGCCGGCACGGCGAGATCGCGACAGGCGCGCAGGATGCGCACCGCGATCTCCCCACGGTTGGCGATCAGGATCTTGTTGAACATGCGCTAGACCGATGCCTCCGCCGCCACCCCGGCCCCGACCAGCGTTGTGACCGCAGCCTCGAGGTCGGGCGTCTCCGCGACGTTCAGCGTCCTCACTCCCGGGACGATCCGACGCACCATCCCCGTCAACGCGGCGCCCGGCCCGCACTCCACGAAGGTGTCGACGCCGTCCGCCGCCATCCTCCTTACCGAGGCCACCCACTCGACCGGGGAGCTGACCTGGCGGGCCAGGAGCTCGCGAATGACGCGCGCATCACGCACCGGCTCGGCGGTCACGTTGCTGACGAGGGGCGGATTGGCGTCACGCCAGGCGACCTCGTCGAACGCGGCGGCGAGGCGGAGTCCGGCCTCGGCCATCAGAGGCGAATGGAATGGGCCCGAGACGTTGAGGGGGATGAGGCGGCGGGCGCCTGCCGCGGCCAGCGCCTCGCGGGCCGCATCGAGCGCGTCGCGGGAACCGCTGATCACGACCTGGCCCGGCGCGTTGTCGTTCGCGATCACGACGCCGGGGATCTGCGCGATGGCGGCGGCCACCGCAGAGCGATCCAGCCCGATGACGGCGCTCATCCCGCCCTCAACCGCGGCGGCCGCCATCAGCCGACCGCGCAGCGCAACGAGGCGCAGCGCGTCCTCGAGACCGAGCACGCCCGCGGCCACGAGCGCCGCGTACTCGCCCACTGAATGCCCCGCCACGACAGCCGGGCGGAGCTCCGCTCCACGGCCGGCGAGCGCCTCCCGAAGCGCAGCGTGGGCGGCGATCGATGTGGCGAGGAGGCAGGGCTGCGTCTGGCGCGTGTCGTTCAGCCGATCCGCAGGACCGCTCCACGCCAGGTCGGACAGGTTCCAGCCCAGTGCGCGATCGGCGCGCTCGAAGACCGCGCGCGCCGCGGCCGAGCTCTCGGCCAGCGACCGGCCCATGCCGACCGCCTGCGAACCCTGTGGCGAGAAGAGGATGGCGACCCTCA
Source organism: uncultured Chloroflexia bacterium (assembly GCA_963837425.1). Classification (GTDB taxonomy): domain Bacteria; phylum Chloroflexota; class Limnocylindria; order QHBO01; family QHBO01; genus CAWINH01. The sequence continues at coordinate 526,522 of CAWINH010000002.1, read as the reverse complement.
CCCGCCCGGCTCCAGCTCGACGAGCAGCTGCCCGTACTCCACCGGTTCCCCCGCCTCGGTGACGAGGTTGCGCACCATCCCGCTCCGCGGCGCGCGGACGTCGTGTCGCACCCCGAGCATCTCGACGTGCCCGAGCTCGTCGCCCTTCTGGACCGCAAGTCCAGGGCCGAGCCCCTCCGTGTAGATGAAGAAGCCGACCGCGGGCGACGTCACTCCCTGGGTGGCCGGGGCTGCGGGAGCCGCCGGCTCCCTTGTCGGCGGGCGCTCCGCGCCGGCGGGCAGCGACGCAACCCCGATCGGAGCTGCGGCGGGAATCCCGGCGACCCGAACGCGAAGGTCGCCCTCGGAGACCTCCAGCTCGCCGAGCTGGTGACGCGCGAGCCGCTCGGTGAGCTTCGGCAGGAGCTGGTCGGCGGCGTAGCGGACTCGTTCCAGTCGATCGTCGTGCTCGGTCATGCTCCTCCCTCATCGTCTTCATCGTGATCGCCCGGCCAGACCTCGCTCCAGCGAGGCCGACGCGGGACACCGGGGAGCCGCAGGAGCCGGCCGAGCCGGCGCCGGAAGGTCGGCGGTTGGGCCGCGACCGAGGGACCTGCCTCCCCCTCCAGCACGAGCCCGAGCCCGCGCAGGCGAGCATACCGGGTCGTCAGGAGCGACTCCGGAGTCAGCCGGCCAATGCGTCCAAGCGCATCGCCGATCGCGACCTTGATCGCGGCCGCCGCCCCGTCGTGGTCCAGGTGGGCGCCTCCCTCCGGCTCGGGGATGATGCCGTCGATGACGCCCAGCTCGAGCTGGTCTCCCGCCGTCATCCGCATCGCCGCAGCAGCCTCGGGTGCCTTCTCCGGGGCGCGCCACAGGATCGAGGCGCAGCCCTCGGGCGAGATCACCGAGTAGACCGAGTTCTCGAGGGCCAGGACCTGGTCGCCGACACCGATGGCCAGCGCTCCGCCGGAACCGCCCTCGCCGACGATCACCACCACAATCGGGACCTGGAGGCCGGTCATCAGCTTGATGCTCGAGGCGATCGCCTCGGCCTGGCCACGCTCTTCGGCCGCCGGCCCGGGAAACGCGCCGGCGGTATCGAGGAACGTCACGAGCGGCAGCCCGAGCTTGTCGGCGAGCCGCATGAGGCGCTGCGCCTTGCGGAACCCCTCCGGATGGGGTGAGCCGAAGTTCCGGAGGATGTTCGAGTCGGTGTCGCTCCCCTTCTGGTGCCCGATGACCATCACCGCCCGCCCGTCCAGCTCGGCGGGGCCACCGACGATCGCCGGATCGTCCCGAAACGCTCGATCGCCGTGCAGCTCGGTGAAGTTCGTGAAGATCCTCGTCACGAGGTCGAGGGTCCGCGGGCGCTGCGGATGGCGCGCCAGCTGCACCCGCCGCCAGGCGGATTCGACCTGCTCCGGCGTCGCGGGTGCGGGGGGAATAGCGACCGCCGGCGGCAGCTGCGCGCTCATTCGTCCACCTCCCGACCGCCGGCCGGGTGTGCCTCGCGAGTGCCAGCCGGCCGCGTCCCGTTCCCGCCCGCATCGGGCTCCACGTCGATGCCGATCGTCTCGCTCACCGCCCCACCCAGCCGCTCGGCGAGACCCGAGAGCATCCCGATCGGACCCCAGCCACGCTCATCCTCGGCCTGTCCCGGGCCCTCCATGGGAAGCGCGACGGGGAGGATCCGCAGGATCCTGGCCAGCGTGGCCCGCAGCTCGCTGCGCGAGACGACCATGTCCACGAAGCCGTGCTCAAGGAGGAACTCGGCGCTCTGGAATCCCTCCGGCAGCTCCTCGCCGACCGTGCCGCTCGCGACGCGCGCTCCCGCGAAGCCAATGAGTGCGCGGGGCTCGGCGACGACGACGTCACCGAGGCTCGCGAAGCTGGCCAGCACGCCGCCGGTGGTCGGATCGGTGAGCACGCTGATGAACGGCACACCCGCGGCATCGAGCCGGGTCAGCGGCGCCGTCGTCTTCGCCAGCTGCAGCAGTGAGAGGGTCCCCTCCTGCATCCGCGCGCCGCCCGAGGCACTGACCACGATCGCCGGAATCCGCTCCTCGAGCGCTCCCTCCAGGCAGCGTGCGACCTTCTCGCCCACGACGCTGCCCATGCTGCCGCCCATGAACCGGAAGTCGAAGAGGCCAATCGCCACCCGGTGCCCGTCGATGCTGCCGGTCCCCCACACGGCCGCTTCCCGCAGCCCGGTCTTCACGCGGGACGCCTCGAGCCGATCGGGATAGGGCTTCGAGTCGTGGAACCCGAGCGGGTCGCCCGACTCGAGCCCGGCATCGCGCTCCGCGAAGCTGCCCTCGTCGAGGAGCAGGTCGATCCGCTCGCCGACGCTCATTCGGAAGTGATAGCCACAGGTGGGGCAGACGCGCAGGCTCCGCTCGAGCTGCTTCGTGAAGATCTGGCTGTCGCAGCTCGGGCACTTGGCCCACGCGTCGGACGGACCCTCGCGGCGCCGGCTGAACGGGAACTTGATCGGCATCGCGCGCTCCCTACCTACGCCCGACGCGGTGTGTTCCGCGCCAGACGGCAAAGGCGGTGACGCCGACGCCGACGGCGGCGGTCGAAACGGCCCCGGTGACGATGAGCCACGACGGCCGGCGGCGGCGTGCGAGATCGGCTACCGCGTCGGTCACGCGCGCCATGGCCCCGGGGCGCGCCAGGCGGTCACGCACGTGGGCGGCGAACCGCTCGCCGGCCGGCATCGGGCGCAGCTGAGCGGCCAGCACCTCGCCGGTGCGCAGGAGCCGCCCCAGCTCGGGATCGGCAGCCGGTCGCGCGCCGGCCAGCAGCCGGTCAAGTGCCAGGTCGAGGCGCTCCGCGGGCGTCGCGGTCGTCGAACGATGGTCCATGACGTCCAATCCGTGCTCGGTTGGAGATGAGGAAGTCCCTCATCCTACGCCAACACCGGACCGGGGCTGCCTGTTACACCTCGCGGTCGAGACCGTGCTCGACGAGCCGCCCGGCGAGGTCGCGCAGGGCCCGATGCTGGAGCACGCGAACCGCGCCGCGCGATCGGTCGAGGACCGTCGCGATCTCGCGGGTCGAGAGCCCGTCCACGAAGCGCAGGAAGATCACCGCGCGGCGATCGGCCGGCAGTTCGTTCACGGCCCGCATCACTCGGCGGCGGTCCTCGGCGCGGGTCAGCAGCGTTGCGGGATCCGCGTCGCCTGAGGGGCGGTCGAATCCGTCGGGCAGCGGCAGGAGCCTGCGGCGCGCACGGCTACGGTGCGCGTTCGCGATCGCGTTGTGCGCGATGCGAAACAGCCAGGCGCGAAACGTGGCGCCCTCGTCGCGGAACTCGCCGATGGCGGCGAGGGCGGAGAGGAAGATCCGTTCGGTCACATCCTCGGCGTCATGATGGTCCCCGAGCTCGTAGAACGCATACGAGTACACGCGGTCCAGGTACCGCTCGTAGAGGGTGTCGAAAGCGGACCTGTCGGCCTGCGCCGCGCGGACCGCCGCGGCGTCTGTGTCCACGACGGGGATCCGCTCGGGCGCCGCGGTCGCCCGCTGCTCGCTCATGCGGTCACCGGGCTCGGGTCGCGCACGGTCACGACCTCGCCGGTCGACAGCGCCACCCGCCCCTCGGGAGTGTCGAGCAGCAGCGCGCCGTCGTCGGCGAGGTCAGCCACTGTGCCGTCGAGGATCGCCTCACCGGTATCGACCTCTACGCGGCGGCCGCCGAGCACGAAGACCGGCCGCAGCCGATCCGCCGGGGACTCGCCGCGGGCCACCGCGTCCAGCTCCTCGTCGAGGATTGCGAGCAGGCGCTCGAGCAGCGCGACTCGATCGTGCTCCCGCCCGGTCAGCTCGGCGAGCGAGGTTGCCCGTGCGGCGATCTCGGGCGGCATCCCGTCCCGCCGCCAGTTCACGTTGATCCCGACCCCGATCACCGCCTCCGTCAGCGTCGCGCCGTCGACCGCGGTCTCGATCAGCAGGCCGGCCAGCTTCAGCCCCTGGCGCTCGACGATGTCGTTCGGCCACCGGACGCCGATTCCGGCTCCCGGCGCAGCCTCCGCCAGCGTCCGCTGCGTCGCCAGCGCCGCGCCCATCCCCAGCCGCCCGGCGAGCGATCCCCGCAGCCCGGGCGCCAGCGCAACGCTGGCCATGAGGTTCACCCCCGGAGGCGACGACCAGCTCCGGCCGCGGCGGCCACGACCGGTGGTTTGCAGCTCCGCAACCACCACGAGCCCGTCCCCCTCGCCGGCCTGCAGGGCGGCGCGAGCCCGATCGTTCGTGGAGCCGATCTCGGCATGGACCTCGATCCGCCGCCCGACGTGTCTGCGGGGATCGACAGCCCGCTGCCAATCGGCGGGTGCGGTCGGCTGCGCCTGGAACGTCATCCGCAGCATTATCACCCAGGCTTCCAAGGCCGCCCGCCGGGCGGCCTCGCGGCGTGGGCACCGGCATGGCCCTGCGGTACACTCCCCGCGCGATGAGCCAGCTCGCCGCCTCCCCGCCAGCAGGGGTGCCGAAGACCCGGGAGCGGGTGTTCAGCGGCATCCAGCCCTCGGGCGCCTCGCACCTGGGGAATTATCTCGGCGCGCAGGCGAACTATGTCAGGCTGCAGGACGAGTACGAAACGATCTACGGCATCGTCGACCTCCACGCCCTGACCACCGTCCACGACGGCAGCGTCCTGCGCGACCTGACCCACGAGATGGTCCTGGACCTCCTGGCGGTGGGCCTCGACCCAGATCGCTGCGCGCTCGTCCGGCAATCCGACCTGATGGAGCACACCGAGCTGGCCTGGATCTTCGAGACGGTGGTCCCGGTCAGCTGGCTGGAGCGGAATCCGACCTACAAGGAGGCGCGGGCCGACGGCAAGGAGAACAGCTCCGGCCTCCTCAACTACCCGGTGCTGCAGGCGGCCGACATCGTGATCTACAAGGCGACCCGGGTCCCGGTCGGCAAGGACCAGTCCGCCCACCTCGAGCTGTCCCGGGAGATCGCGCGCGCCTTCAATCGCCGGTACGGGACGATCTTCCCCGAGCCCCAGGCGGTCTTCACCGACGCCCCGGTCGTGCTCGGCACCGACGGGCAGCGGAAGATGAGCAAGAGCGCGGGCAACACGATCCCGATCTTCGCCGGGCCCGATGAGATCCGAAAGATCGTGATGAGCATGGTCACCGACCCGCTGCGAATCAAGCGCACCGACCCCGGCCGGCCGGAGGTCTGCAACGTCTGTCAGCTGCATCGGTTCTTCGGCGACGACTACCTCCAGATCCAGGACGGCGAGCGTACCGCGCGCACCGGCTGCGTGGAGACGAAGCAGCTGCTCGCCGAGCGGATCATCGAGTTCTTCCGCCCCATGCGCGAGAAGCGCCAGCGCCTGGCCGCCAGCCCGGACCACGTCGAGGAGGTCCTGGCGCGTGGCGCGGAGCAGGTGCGACCGATCCTGGCCACCACGATGGCCGAGGTCCGGGCCGCGGTCGGCATCGGGCCGAGGCGTGGGGTGGGCTGATGGCAGAGCCGGGGCTGGCTGAGGGCATCGGTCCCCGCGAGCGCCGCTGGCTGCTCCTGTTCCTGATCCTGGGCTCCGTCTACTTCGGCGTGCTCATCCTCCAGCAGGCGCTCATCTTCCTTGGCGGCTTCAGCCAGATCATCCTCATCCTCTTCCTCGCCTGGCTGCTGGCATTCGTCATCTCGCCGGTCGCCCGCTTCCTGCATCGGGGCGCTTCGCTGAGCTGGCCGTTGTCCGTCGTCATCTCGTACCTGCTGGCGCTCGTCACCCTCGGCTTCGTGCTCTTCTACACCGGGGCCGCGATCACCTCGGAGCTGACCCGCGCCGGCCGCGAGTTCCCGCAGACGGCGGAGCAGATCCGGGTGACGCTGGCCGGCTACCAGTCGACGCTCGGCCTCGATCGGTTCCAGATCGACCTCGTGCAGCTCTTCGACAGCGCACAGAGCCAGGTCGGTAACGTGGCGGGTGCGATCTTCAACCAGGCCGAGGCGATCGCCGGCGCCACGCTGACGACGCTCGGCTCGCTCGTCCTGATCCTGATCCTGTCCCTCTACATGCTGCTCGATTCGGAGCGCATCCTGAGCCGGCTGAACCGATCCGTGCCACGCCGCTTCTCGGACGAGCTGCAGATCCTGGAGCGCAGCGTGGCACGCGCCTTCGGCGGATTCCTCCGTGCGCAGCTCGTGCTCGCCGCCACCCAGGCCGTGCTGGTGGCCGTCATCGGCAGCGCCTTCAACATGCCGTACCTGTTCCTCATCGGCACGCTCTCGGCTCTCGCCATGCTGATCCCGTTCTTCGGGCCGCCGCTGGCGCTGATCCCGCCCATCGTCGCCGCCTGGATCTGGGTGCCGGCCTGGTTCCTGCCGATCACCGTCATCTTCGTCGTCGTGCAGACCGTGATCGTGAACTGGCTCCAGCCGCGGCTCCTCCGCGGCGCGCTCGGGATGCATCCGATCCTCGTTCTCGTCGGACTGCTCGTCGGCGCGCAGGTGGCCGGGGTGTGGGGCGCGCTGTTCGGCATCCCGGTCATCGCGGTGCTCAACGTCTTCCTCAACCTCGTGGTCTGGTCGGAGCTGCCGAACGTCGCCCTGCCCGAGACGGAGCGCCTGGCGGGTGTCGAGGAGCACACGATGGTCAAGATCCAGCGCGAGCAGATCAGCGACGAGACCCATCCCCACATCCACGTGCATCGGTCGCTGCGCCCCGACGGCAGCGAGGAGGTCGACCTCCACGTCGAGGAGGAGGGGATCTAGGGCTCGTCCGGTCCCGCCCGGAGCGTCGCCGCCAGGTGTCGCGCGCCGTCGGCGGTCCGCGCCTCGACGACCCGGACACCGAAGACCCGCCGCACGAGGTCCGGGGTCAGCACCCGCTCCGGCGGCCCGTCGGCCACGATCCGCCCCCCGTCGAGGACCGCGACCCGCTCGGAGGCGGCCGCCGCCAGGTTCAGGTCGTGGAGCACGGCCAGCACCGTGAGCCCGCGCTGACCGCGGAGGCGGCGGATCGTGTCGAGCACCGCGACCTGGTGGGCGAGGTCGAGGTGCAGGGTCGGTTCGTCCAGGAGCAGCAGCTCCGGCTCCTGGGCGAGCGCCATCGCGACCAGCACGCGCTGCCGCTCCCCGCCGGACAGGTCGTCGGCGGTCCGATCGGCGAGGTCCAGGGCGTCGGCGTCGGTCAGCGCGCGGGCCACGGCGCGTTCGTCGTCGGGCGTGGCACCGAACAGGCTGCGGGCATGTGGCGCGCGGCCCATCTCGACGAGCTCGGCGACGCGGAAGCCGGCCGGCAGCTCGAGGTGCTGCGGCAGGACCGCCACCCGCCGCGCCAGCGCGTCGCGCCGCCACGCCCCCAGCGGGCGGTCGCCGAAGCTGATCCCTCCACGATCCGCGGTCAGCCCGCCGCTCAGCAGGCGCAGGAGCGTCGTCTTGCCGCTTCCGTTCGGTCCCAGGAGCGCCACCAGCTCGCCGGGCGCGAGTGCGAGGTCGACGTCGCGCAGGACTTCCCGCCGGGCACCGCCCCGCAGCGCGTACCCGAACGAGACTCCGCTCAGCGCGACGAGCGCGGTCGCGGTACCCGTCACGAGGCGGGAACCGCTGCACGGGAGCGAGAGAGAAGCCAGAGGAAGAAGGGGGCGCCGAGCAGCGCGGTGACGACCCCGACCGGGATCCCGCCGGCCAGTCGCGCGCCGAGGTCGGCGATCGCCAGCAACGCGGCACCGAACAGGAGGCTCGCCGGCAGCAGGAGCCGATGGTCGGGGCCGAGCACGAGACGGAGGAGATGGGGCACGACGAGACCCACGAAGCCGATCGTGCCGCTGACCGCGACCGCCGCCGAGGTGGCCAGCGTGGCGAGCAGGGTCAGGATCAGCTTCTCGCGCTCGACGTCCACCCCCAGGGTGCCCGCCTGCGCGTCGCCCAGGAGGAGCAGGTTGAGGCGGCGCCATCGGGCAAGCAGGAGGAGGAAGCTGGCGAGGAGCAGCGGGGCGGCGAACGCGAGCTGCGGCCACGAGGCATTCGCCAGCGAGCCCATCAGCCAGCCGAAGACGGCCCCCAGCGCCCGTCCCGATGCGAACATCAGGAGCGCCACCACGGCCGCGAGCACCGCGGAGACGGCGTAGCCGGTGAGCAGCAGCGTGACGACCGGGGCGCTCCCGTTCGAGCGGGCGACGGCATAGACCAGCAGGACCGTCCCAACGCCCCCGATGAATGCGAGCAGCTGGACGACACCGAGGCCGAGCCAGGCCGTGCCGGCCCCGATCGCCAGGGCCGGGACCAGCAGCGGGGCGACGATCCCGAGCACCGCGCCGAGGCTGGCACCGGCCGCGGTGCCGATGATGTACGGATCGGCCAGCGGGTTGCGCAGCAGCGCCTGGAAGACGGCTCCGGCCATTGCCAGCCCACCACCGACCAGCATCGCGGTGAGGACCCGCGGCAGCCGGAGCTCGAAGACGATCGTCTCGGCCGCGGGGCGCCACGTCTCGTGGAACGGCAGCGCGAACAGTCGCCTCCCGAGGATCGCCGCCGTGTCACCCAGGCTGACGGTGGCGCTGCCCAGCGCAACGGCGACGACCAGCACCGCCAGCAGCAGCACCAGCCCGGAGCCGAGCACGACGGCCGTGCGGGTCAGCGACGGCCCGCCAAGGAGCGGTCGAGCGCGCGCCGTGGTGACCGCCGCGCGCATCAGTTGTACGCCTCGGGGTGGATCGCCCGCGCCAGGGCCTCGAGCCCGTCGACGATCCGCGGGCCGGGACGCGTGATGACCTCGTCCGAGGTCATCACCACGACTCGGTCGTTCACGACCGCGGTCATCTGCTCCCAGCCCGGTCGGGCAGCGACCGTGGCCGGGGTGATCGTCTCGTCGTACGTCGCGTCGCCGAGGAGGATCAGCTCCGGGTCGGCCACCACGAGGTCCTCGAGCGCGATCGCGGTGCTCGTCGCGTCACCGACGATCGGCTTGCCGCCGGCCAGCCGGATCAGCGACTCGAGGAACGAGCCCGCGCCGGCCGTGTAGATCGTGCCCTGGTAGACCCCCACCTCGTAGAAGGTTCGCGTCGCCGACGCACCCGCAACCGTGGCCTCGACCGCCGCCACCCGTCTCCGCATCGACGACACCAGCGCGCCGGCCTCGTCGTCGCGGCCGAGCGCGCGCCCGACGAGCGTGACATCCTCGTAGACCCCGGAGAGGTCCACGGGGTAGAGCACGAGCACGGTCAACCCCAGTCCGGCGAGCCGGTCGATCACCGCCGCGGGAGTGAGGCCGTTGCCCGCGGCCAGCACGAGGTCCGGCTCCTCGGAGACCACCTTTTCGACGTCCACCTGGGCGAACGTGACGACCTTGTCGACCCCGGTCGCCTGCGCCGGATAGTCGTCGTAATCGGTGACGCCCACCAGGCGGTCGCAGGCGGCGACGGCGCAGACGATCTCGGTGTTCGACGGGGCCAGGCTCACGACGCGTCGCGGTTCCGCCGCGAGCGTCACCGCCCGCCCGGCATCGTCGATCAGCGTCAGCGGAAAGGAGGCCGATGCCGGCGTGGCCGTTGCGCGCAGCGTTGGCGATGGTGCAGGCGGGGTCGGCAAGGACGCGAGCGGGGTCGCGGAGGACGGTGCCGCGCAGGCGGCGAGCAGCACGAGGAAGACGGGAAGGAGGCGAAGACGAGTTGCCATGGGTGATGCCGTTCCCTTTCACACGAGGGTTCTGACATCGCGACCTGGCTGGGCGACCTGGCTTCCGGGCCCCGTGGTCCGGTTACAGTTGCGGGACAGCGCCGGCCTTGCACCGGCTTCGCCATTTGCCCGCCGGCCTTTCGGCGGCGGCACCCGTCGCGGTCTTCAGTTGGTGTCCGCGATCGTAGCACGGGGCCCGCCGGCCGACGAGCGGTGGCGGGCCTCGAATGCGCGGTCGGCGGCGAGCGGCGAGTTACGCGGGTGCGGCAACCTCCGCGTGCCCGTACAGCGGCGTCTCGCGCGAGGCATCGCTGAGCATGGGGTCGAGCATCTTCTGCACGGCGAGGGTGTGGCTGCAGCCGCCGGCAGATTCGAACAGGTGGCAGGTGCAGTGCCACGCATCGGTCTCGAGGGTGACCGTGTGGCTACCGTTGTCGCCGGCGAAGGTGGCGGTCAGCCGCTGAATCTTCACCCGGTCCGGCTCGTGCGCGTAGCGCATCGCCTTCTCGACCTTGCCGATCATGCTCGAGTGCACGTCGCGTCTCCTCCCGGCGCCGGCACCCGGCGCCGAACTTCTCGGCGCCCGTCAGTCCGTCGCCCTGGCGAGCCGCTCCTTCAACATTGCCAACAGTGTAACCGGGGTGGGGTCGGTCTGGTAGAGAATCGCGAGATAGGTGCTGACCAGGTCCCCCATCGCCACGGCGGTCAGCGCCCGGGCCAGCGGCGTCGGACCCTCGGCCCACACCACGCTGCGGTTCGTGGCGCGCTCGCCGAGGAGCTCCTCCACCGCCCGATAGCGCGCCGTGATCTGGCCGGCCTCCGTCCGCTCCCGGAGCTCCACGACGTAGAGCGCGTCCGAGAGCTCGCGGGGATTGAGGCTGCCCTCGATCGCGTTGTGGTTGGCCTCCGGCATCGGCTCGTGCATCGCCCAGGCCTTCGCGTTCTCGTTGAGCTGCGTCTTCCAGCGATGGGCGACCGCAGCCATCAGGCCGGCACCCGAAGACGACCGGGATCCGGCCGAAGATCGACCACGCGAGCTGCTTCGCGGGGTTCGCGTCGGTCTCGATCCCCGGACCGTTCCGTTCGAGGACCGATTCAAGTGCCTCGACCGCCGACGAGTACGGATCGGGGTCGCGAAGCAGGTCCAGCCGCACCAGCAGCTCGTGGACGAGGCACATCCCGAAGCCGACCGCCGTCCGCGGCTGACCTGCGAGCTCGTAGCGGAGGTACGGCAATCGGTCCGCCTCCGCCCGGCGCCCCAGCTCACCGCCCGTGCTGATGACCGCCAGGGGCAGGCCGCGCTCGAGGGCCGCGGTCGCTCCCGACAACGTCTCGACCGTCTCACCCGAGTGGCTGGCGGCGATGACGAGCGTGCGTTCGTCCGCCCAGGACGGGAGGCCATAGTCGCGATGGGCGATGAGCGGCACGCGGAGCCGGTCGGCGGCGACGGCCGCCACGAGCTCGGCGCCGATCGCCGAGCCGCCCATCGCGAGCACGACGATGCGCTCCACCGCCCGGTAGCGGTCCGGCAGAGGCACGGCGCTTGCGACGCGTCGGGCCTCAGCCACCTGGCGCGGGAGGGCGGCGATCCGGCCGAGCATGTCCCCGGCGTCGATCCGGCGCAGGACGGCCGCGTCGTCCAGGGTGATCGCCTCGTCGAACTGCGGCGGCGAGTCCGGCTCGTCAGCGTCGCCCTCCTCGCGACGCCCGGGCTCCTCGTCCGGGTGCTTGTAGCCAAAGAAGTCCCTCGCGTCCACGGCAGGCCTCAGCTGGGGACGCCGGAGGCCGCGAGCGAGCGGCCCTCCGCCAGCAGCGCGTCGACGTCGGCCGGGGAGCGCGCCTCGACGTAGATCCGAAGGAGGGCCTCGGTGCCGGAGAAGCGGATGAGCAGCCAGGAGCCGTCGTCGCGGTAGAACTTGAAGCCGTCGCCGGTCTCGAGCGCAAGACGCCGCACGACCGGCCGACCGGCGAGCGAGTCGGCCGACTCGCCGCCCAGGCGGGCCAGCGTCTCGCGCTTCACGTCGTCGTACCCGGCCCGCGGGAAGCGGATGTCGATCCGGTTGTAGTAGGAGGGGCCGGCCAGCCGCTGCAGCTCGGCGAGCACCTCGGACGCCGCCTTGCCCTTCGTCAACCACAGGTCGAGCAGGAAGAGGCCCGACGCGAGTCCGTCTCGCTCGGGAATGTGCATCCCGAAGCCGAAGCCGCCCGACTCCTCGCCCCCGATCACCGCGTTCGTCTCGGTCATCTTGGGCCCGACGTACTTGAACCCGACCCCGGTCTCGTAGGCCTGGGTGCCATAGATCTCCGCGAGGCGCGGCGCCATCGAGGTGGTCGTCACCGTGTAGACCGCCGGCCCGACCTGGCCCCGTACCTCGAGGAGGTACCAGTACAGCAGGCCATAGACCTGCAGCTGATTGACGAAGATGCCCTCCTCGGTCGCCATCCCGACCCGGTCCGCATCGCCGTCGAACGCGATCCCGATGTCCGCTCCCCAGCGCGGGATCTCCTCGAGCCAGGGATCGACGTTCGGACGGATCGGCTCGGGGTTGACTCCGCCGAAGAACGGATTGCGCTCGGTGTGGAGCTCGCGGATCGTGAGCCGCCCACCGCCGAGCAGCCGCGTGAACCAGCCCGCGCCGGAGCCGAAGAGCGGCTCGACGAGCACCCGCCGCTCGGCGGCGCGGATCCGCTCGAGATCGACGATCGACGCAAGCTGGTCGCGGAACTTCGGGTAGGGATCGAACGTCTCGACGAGCCCGGCGGATCGCGCCTCATCGAGGTCACGGCGGGGAGGCGCCTCGTCGGCCGGATGACGGTCGAGGGTGGCCTCGATGGCGGACAGCATCTCGGGCGCCGCGGCGCCGCCGGTATCGGCCTTCACCTTGAAGCCGTTGTCGGTCCACGGGTTGTGGCTGGCGGTGATGACGATTCCCGCGCCGGCGCCCAGCTCGCGGGTGAAGAAGCTGCCGACCTGGGTGGGCACCGCTTCGGGCGGGGTGAAGGAGCGAATGTCGTGGGCGGCGAGGACCTCGATGCAGGCGCGCGCGAAGTGCTCCGACGCGAAGCGACGATCGTAGGCGACGACCACGCCGCGCTCGGCAGTCCCCGTCTCCTGCAGGTACTCCGCAACGCCACGCGCGCAGCGTCGCACGTTGTGGAAGGTGTAGTCCTCGGCGATGGCTGCGCGCCAGCCGTCAGTGCCGAACTTGATCTTCGTCACGTGCGCCTATGGTAGCGAGCGGGACGTCATGCGCGCGTCCGCAAGCCGGGCGATCCGGTCGAGCTCCGCCTGGAGCTCGGCAATGCGCGGCTTGATCCGGTCGCGGGGCCCGATGCTGATGAGCGCGCCCTCGTCCACCCGCATTCGGCCGAAGGGCAACGGGACGAGGTGATGGTCCCAGCGGCGGTGGAGCCGGATGGCGGGGCGGATCGCGACCGCCCACGGCTGGATCGGCAGCCCCGATGTGCGGGCCACGATCAGCGCGCCGGGCTTGGCGACCCGATACGGCCCCAGCGGCCCGTCCGGGCTGACGACCAGGGTCGCCCCGGTTTGGCCGATGCGCGCCAGCTCGCGGGACAGCTGCGCCGCCTCGGCCGGCTCGCCTTCGTCGGGGAGGGTTACCGCATCGGAACCGAGGGCTCGCAGCATGCTGTTCATGACGATGCCCCGCAGGCCCCGCGTGCTGAAGCTCACGACGCGTGGCTGCGCGCGAAGGCGGTAGTTCGCAATGAGCGCGACGAGGTTCGACTCGTGCCAGATCGCGAACACGGCCTGGCCCTGGTAGACCGGTGGGCCCGAAACGCGAGCCGTGGCCGCCACGAGCCGGACGTAGGCGGCCATCGCCAGCCCGGCCAGGCGAGCGACGGGAGCGAGCAGCACGGGGTTCTCGCGCGGGCGTGGTGCCATCGGCTACAGGTACTGCTCGCCAGCCTCGCGCGCGATCTCCTCGAGCACCGGCTTGATCTCCTCCGCTCGGTCGCTTGCGCATACCAGGAGCGCGTCCGGCGTGTCGACGATGATCACGTCGCGTAGCCCCACGGTGACCACCAGCCGCTCGCCGCCGTGGACCAGGATCCGGTCCGAACCCCGGTCCAGGTGCCGCCCAGATGCGACCAGTGAGCTGCCGGTGCTCGTCGTGAGGGCCTCGAGCAGGGCGGACCAGGAGCCGATGTCGCTCCAGCCGGCGTCGAGGGGAACGACCGCCACCCGGCCCTCGCGCGCGGCATCCTCGGCGATGCCGGTGTCGATCTGGATGGCCGGAATCGGCTCGAGGATATCGCGGACGTCCCCCATCCAACCCGGCGTGCGGTGGAGTTCGGCGATGCGGTCGAGCGCCGCCGCGAGCTCCGGCTGGAATCGTTCGAGCGCCTGGCGGAACGCGTAGACCCGCCAGACGAAGATGCCGGCGTTCCACAGGAACCCGCCCTCCTCGAGGAAGGCCTCGGCCCGCTTCGCGTCCGGCTTCTCGACGAACTTGTCGACGAGGGCGGTGGGCACCGCTGTGTGCAGGCGCTCCCCGACCTTGATGTAGCCGAAGCCGGTGGCCGGATGGGTGGGAACCACTCCCAGCGTGACGAGGTAGCCGCGTTCTGCGGCGCGCATCGCCTCGCGGAGTGCCTCGGCCAGCGCGGCCTCGTCGGCGATGTAGTGGTCGGCGGGCAGGACGAGCGCAACCTCGTCGCTCTCGCGCCGGGCCAGCACGGTAGCAAGGCCGGCGGCGACCGCAGTCGAGCGCGCCAGCGGCTCGCCGAGGACGTTGTCCGGCGGCAGCTGCGGCAGTTGTTCCTGCGTGGCTCGCACGTACGACTGGGCGGTGATGATGTAGATGTCGTGCGGCTTGAGCAGTTCCCCCAGCCGCGCCACCGTCTGCTGCAGGAGGCTCGTCTCGCCGGTGAGCGCCAGCAGCTGCTTTGGTGAGCGTCGCCGTGAGAGAGGCCATAGCCGGGTGCCGGCACCGCCGGCCATGACGATCGCGAACATCAGGCGTCCACCTCGCGCTCGAGCCGCTCACCGAGCTCGGTGGTACGCCGGTAGGCGGCCCACACCGCGTCGCTGAACACGGTCCGGATGCGTCCCTTCTCGAGCTCATAGATCGCCGCAGCGCTCGTCCCGCCCGGTGAGGTGACCGCGTTCTTCAGCTGTGCGGGATGGAGCTCGGAGCGAGCCGCGAACTCCGACGAGCCGACGAGCGTGGCGACGACGAGGTCGTGCGCGAGCTCGCGGGGGAAGCCCATGTGCACGCCGGCGTCGATCAGCGCCTCCATGAGCGCGAACAGGTAGGTCGGTCCGGTCCCCGACAGCGCGGTGGCCATGCCGACGAACGCCTCGTCCGCGACCTGGCGCTCATCACCCAGTGCGCGGAGCACGGCCCGTGCCAGGTCGCGCTGGGCGGCGGTGCACGCGGGCGAGGCGGCCCACACCGCCATCCCCCGTCGGATCTGGGCCGGCGTGTTCGGCATGGCCCGGACCACCGCCGCATGGCCCAGGCCGGTTGTCAGCGCGTGGAGTGTGGCGCCGGCCACGATCGAGAGTACGACCTGCCCGTCGGCGAGGACGGGTGCCAGCTCGCGCATCACCGACGCGAGCATCTGCGGCTTCACCGCCAGGACGACGATGTCCGCGCCCTCGGCCGCATCGCGATTGCGCGCCACCATCCGGATCGGGTGCTCGGCGGCGAGCGCTTCACGGCGCTCCCGGCGCGGGTGCGACGCGACCAGCTGCGGCCGTCCGATGGCGCGGTCGGCGAGCAGTCCGGTAACCATCGCCTCGGCCATGACGCCGGCACCCACGATTCCGACCCGCATCCGCCTGCGTGCGCTCACCCTTCCTCCTCCGCTCGTCCGCCGACCGGTTTCTCCGTGCCGCGCAGCTCGCGAGCCGCCGAGACCTCCTCGCCCGGCGCCCCGCATCGCTCGAGCAGTCCGACCGCGATCGCCGCCAGGCGGCGAGCGGTCGTCACATCTCCGCGGTCCATCTCGGCCCTGCCCAGGCCCAGTGCGGCGAGACCCTCCTCCCGCTCCGCGCCCAGATCGCGCGCCTCGCTGATCGCCTCCGCATAGTAGCGGCGCGAGCTGGTCGGGTCGCCGGCGGCAACGCGCACGTCGCCGACCAAACGCGCCATCCGCGTTGCCGCGAGATGCATCCCGGCGCGTTCGAAGTGCCACAGCGCCCGATGGCCCCAGATGTCGGCGGGCCACCACTCCCCGTTCGCCACGGCTCGCTCACGCGCCGCGCTCGCCGCGGCACCCGCCCGGCGATGGTCGAGGTCCTGCTCGGCTGCGAGGTAGGCGGAGGCCAGCTCGCCGCGTCGCAGGGCGAGCGGGAGCTCGCGGAGCGCCTCTGGCCCCGGCAGCGGCTTGCGGCCGAGCCAGGAGCGAAGGCCTTCGACGAGGCGCGCGAGGCGACCCGCCCGTTCACCCCAGCTGATCGACGCTGGCCGGTCGGTGGGCATGACGAATCAGGCCGGCGCAGGCGCCTCGCCGCGCAGGCCGGCCGCATCGCGCAGCTCGCCAGCGCGATCGGTGCGCTCCCAGGGCAGGTCGAGGTCCGCACGACCGAAGTGGCCATAGGCCGCCGTCTGCCGGTAGATCGGACGGAGCAGGTCGAGGCTGCGGATGATCGCTCCCGGCCGCAGGTCGAACAGCTCCCCGACGACCGCCGCGATGCGCTCGTCGGGGACGGCCCCGGTGCCGAAGCTGTCGGCGTTCACGGCCAGCGGATGCGCGACGCCGATCGCGTACGCGAGCTGTAGCTCGAAGCGCCGCGCCAACCCGGCGGCGACGACGTTCTTCGCGATGTAGCGGGCCATGTAGGCGGCGGATCGGTCGACCTTCGTCGGGTCCTTCCCCGAGAAGCTCCCTCCGCCGTGGCGCGCCATGCCGCCGTAGGTGTCGACGATGAGCTTGCGTCCAGAGAGGCCGGAATCGCCCATCGGTCCACCGATGACGAACCGGCCGGTGGGGTTCACGAGGAATCGGGTCCGGCCGTCGATCAGGCGCTCGGGAATCGCCTCGCGGATCACGACCTCGCGGACCGCTTCCTCCAGCTCGGCCGGACCGACGTCGGGATCGTGCTGGGTGCTCACGAGCACCGTGCTCACGCGTCGCGGCTGCCCATCGCCGTCGTACTCGACGGTGACCTGGCTCTTGCCGTCGGGCCGCAGGAAGGCCAGCGCCTTCTGCCTGCGAACCTCGGCGAGGCGTCGCGCCACCTGGTGGGCGAGTTGGATTGGCGCCGGCATGAGCTCGGGAGTCTCGTCGCTCGCGTAGCCGAACATCATCCCCTGATCGCCGGCGCCAAGCTCATCGGCCTCGGTTCCCTCCCGGGCCTCGAGGGCGTGATCGACGCCTCGCGCGATATCGGGGGACTGCTCCTTGATGGCGGTGATCGTCCCGCACGTCTCCCAGTCGAACCCGAGGTGACTGCTGTCGTAGCCGATCTGCCGGACCGTCTCACGAACGATGGATTGGACGTCGCACCACGACTCGGTCGTCATCTCGCCAAGGACGAAGACGAGCCCGGTGGTGGCCGCGACTTCGACCGCCACTCGCGCGCCGCGGTCGCGGCTCAGGACGTCGTCGAGGATCGCATCCGCCACCGCGTCGCACAGCTTGTCCGGATGGCCCTCGGTGACGGACTCGGAGGTGAAGGGCCGAAGGTTTGCGTCAGGCATCGCTGCCGAGTGTACCGCCAGTCACGTTCCCGACTCCCAGGACGCGGCGTAGGCGCGTTGCTCGCTCGTCAGCGGGTCGATCACGATCCCCATGCTGAGCAGCTTCAGGCGAGCTACCTCGGCGTCGATCTCCTCGGGGATGCCGTACACCTTCGGCTCGAGCTCCGCGGCATGGATGCGCAGCCACTCGAGGCCGAGGGCCTGGTTCGCGAAGCTCATGTCCATGACGAGGCTCGGGTGACCCTCGGCAGCACCGAGATTCACGAGCCGCCCGTCGGCCAGCACGTAGATGCGGCGCCCGTCGGGCATCAGGTACTCGCGGGTGTACGGGCGGACCTCACGCGTGGATGCGGCCTGCTCGGCGAGGGCCGGCAGCTCGAACTCGTCGTCGAAGTGCCCCGCGTTGGCGAGGATCGCGCCATCGCGCATGCTCGGGAAGTGGTCGGCGCCCCACACGTTCAGGTTGCCGGTGGCCGCGATGAAGATCTCGCCGATCCGTGCGGCATCGGCCGCGGTCGCAACGCGGTACCCGTCCATGGCCGCCTCGAGCGCTCGGATCGGCTCCACCTCGACAACGGTCACGATGCCGCCCATCCCGGCCGCGCGCATCGCAATCCCGCGGCCGACCCACCCGTATCCACCGACGACGACCTGCTTGCCGGCGATGAGCACGTTCGTCGCGCGGAGGATGCCGTCGATCGCGCTCTGCCCGGTCCCGTAGCGGTTGTCGAACAGGTGCTTCGTGCGGGCCTCGTTGACCCCGAGCACCGGGTAGCGCAGCCGTCCGGCGTTCGCCATGGCACGCATCCGGATCACGCCGGTCGTCGTCTCCTCGGTGCCGCCCACAACCCCCTCCAGCAGCTCGGTACGCCGGGTGTGGAGCTCGTTCACGAGGTCTGCCCCGTCGTCCATCGTCACCTGGGGCGCGTGATCCAGGGCGGCGGCAATGTGCGCGTAATAGCTGTCGCGATCCTCGCCCTTGATCGCGTAGGTCGGGATCCCGTGATGCGCCACCAGTGACGCGGCGACGTCATCCTGGGTGGAGAGCGGGTTCGAGGAGCAGAGCACGACGTCGGCGCCCCCCGCCGCCAGGGTGCGCATGAGGTTCGCCGTCTCCGAAGTGACGTGCAGGCAGGCGCTGACCCGCCAGCCCGCCAGCGGTCGTTCCGCCGCGAACCTCTCTCGGATGCCGGCAAGCACCGGCATCTGGCGGTCCGCCCATTCGATCTTCAGATCGCCCGCATCGGCCAGGGCCATGTCGCGGACGTCGCCCCTCACCTCTGGTCGCGTTGCCACGTGCTGCGCAATGCCTCTCGTATCGGTCGCATGAGCCCCCAGCCCCCGTGCCGTCGCCGCCCGAGCCGCTCGGTGAGCTCGCAGTGGACACCGTACCCGAGCCGGGTATAGGCCGCCACCGCGGGGGCATTATCGGCATGAACGTTGAGCGCGACGTCGTCGACACGCCCGAGCAGCTCGCCGGTCACCGCGCTCGTCACCATCTTCGCAAAGTCGTGGCCCCGGTAGTCGGCATGGGTCAGCACGTTGCCCACCACCGCGATCCCCTCGCGCGTGTTGATGACGTGGGTCCCCGCCGCGCTGACGAGGCGCCCATGCACGCGTACCCCGTGGTAGATCCCATCCTCGAGGATCGCCGGGGGAAACCCGGCACGGAACCCCAGCTGGTAGAGCCGGTTGAGGTCATCGATATGGACCGGGGTGAGGCGCTCCGTCGGCCCGGCGAACGGCCGAAACGTGCCGCGGTCCACGACCATCCGCAGCAGCTGGACCGGCGGGTCGAGCTCATAAAGGTCGCCGATGGCGGGGTCGAACGCCTCGGTCGCCTGCACGTAGGCATCGCGTGGCTTGATGACGGTCGACAGCACCTCGCGACAACCGGCCGGATCGCCCATGAGGAAGAGCGGCTGGGGGACGAGTCCCTCGTGATGCATGACGAGCGCCGTCGGCTGCCCGTCCTCCCCGAAGGCCATGCCCCAGGCGCATCGGGCGCGCGCCGGCGAGTCCAGGTCCCCGATCGCGTAGGCGGCGTAGCGCCGGTCGGTGCGCAGGAAGGCCGCGATCTCGTCGCGGTCGGTGACCGCACGAGCGAAGATCTCGGACCTGGGAGCGACCGCCATCAGCGAGGCCGTCAATACGAGATGAGGGCGTGGATGTCGAATTCCCCCAGGTGCTCGCGTCCGTGGAGGGCGGTGAGCTCGACCATGAAGCTGAGACCGGCGATCGTCCCGCCCAGGCGCTGGACGAGCTCGATCGTGCCCCGCACCGTTCCGCCCGTGGCCAGCAGATCGTCGACGATCAGGACCCGCTGGCCGGCCGCAATGGCGTCGCGATGGATCTCGAGCGTGGCAGTCCCGTATTCGAGCGCGTACTCGACCTCGATCGTCTCCGCCGGCAGCTTCCCGAGCTTGCGCACCGGGACGAACCCGGCGCCCAGCTTGACGGCCAGCGGCGCCGCGAAGATGAACCCCCGGGACTCCATGCCGACCACGAGGTCGATCTGCTTGTCGGTGACCGCATCGGCCATGCGGTCGATCACGGCCGCGAAGGCGTCGGGATCCTTGAGCAGCGTCGTGATGTCGTAGAAGAGGATCCCGGGCTTCGGGAAGTCCGGAATCTCTCGGATCATGGCGCGCAGGTCGTCGGTCGAGCCAACGGTCACGGGCGGGCACTCCAGGTGCGGGATCACATCGGCCGCCTGAGTCTAGACCGGTCGCGCCCGGCGGGGCAATGCACGACCCCGCCGGTACACAGGCCGGGCTAGGCGTTCTGGGCCAGGCGACGCAGGACGGTCTGCAGCACGCCGCCGTTGCGGTAGTACGTCACGTCGATCTCGCCGTCGAGCCGCGCCGTGACCCGGAACTCGACCTCGCGCCCCTCCTCGTCCCGCGCGGTGACGACGAGCTCCTGCCTGGGTCGGAGCCCTTCGCTCAGCCCGGAGATCGTGAACGTCTCCCGCCCGGTCAGGCCCAGGCTCACCGCGCTCTCGCCGGGCACGTACTGGAGGGGCAGGATCCCCATCCCCACCAGGTTCGACCGATGAATCCGCTCGTAGGACTCGGCGATGACCGCCCGCACTCCCTGGAGCAGCGGACCCTTGGCCGCCCAGTCGCGCGAGCTCCCGGAGCCGTACTCCCTGCCGGCCAGCACGATGAGCGGCGTCGCGTCGGCCGCGTAGCGGACCGCGGCGTCGAAGATGCTCATCCGCTCGCCGCTCGGCAGGTGCTCGGTCACGTTTCCCTCCGCGTCCGGCGTCAGCTGATTGCGGAGCCGGATGTTCGCGAACGTGCCGCGCATCATCACCTCGTGGTGGCCGCGGCGGCTGCCATAGCTGTTGAAGTCTCGCTGCTCGACGTCGTGCGCGGTAAGCCACTCCCCGGCCGGCGAGGTGCGGGCGATGCTCCCGGCCGGGGAGATGTGGTCGGTGGTCACCGAGTCGCCGAGCATCGCGAGCACCCGGGCGTCGACGATGTCGGCAGGGTCGGTCGGCTCCGGCGCGAGGCCGCTGAAGAAGGGCGGCAGCGCCACGTACGTGCTTCGCGGATCCCACGCATATCGGTCGCCGGCGGGCACCGGCAGCGACCGCCAGCGTTCGTCGCCATCGAAGACCGATGCGTAATTCCTACTGAAGATCTCGGCCCGGACCTGCTGCGTGATGACGTCCGCGACCTCGGTGGCGCTCGGCCAGATGTCGGCCAGCATGACCGGCCTGCCATCTTCATCGGTCCCCAGCGGCTGGCTCGACAGGTCGACGTCTATTCGGCCGGCGAGCGCGAAGGCCACCACCAACGGCGGCGACGCGAGGTAGCTGGCGCGGGCCAGCGGGTGGATCCGCCCTTCGAAGTTGCGGTTGCCGGAGAGGACAGCAACCCCCACCAGGTCGTTCTCCTCGATCGCGGCGGCGATCGGCTCGGCCAGCGGGCCCGAATTCCCAATGCAGGTCGTGCAGCCGTAGCCCACGAGGTTGAAGCCGAGCGCCTCGAGGGGTTCCATCAACCCGGCCCCGGTGAGGTAGTCGGTGACGGCGCGGGATCCGGGAGCGAGCGAGGTCTTCACCCACGGCGGGGTCCGCAGGCCGCGGGCCACCGCGTTGCGGGCCAGCAGGCCGGCGGCCACCATCACGCTCGGGTTCGAGGTATTCGTGCACGAGGTGATGGCCGCGATCACGACCGAGCCCGATCGGAGGTCGAACCTGCGCTCCCCCATCTCGACCGGGATCGCGCGGTAGTCGGGCTCGGCAGGCGCGTCGGAATCCTTATCGCGCTTCATCGGCCGGTCGTTCGTGTCCTCCTGCGAGTAGCTGGGTGGATCGCTGGCCGGAAATGACTCCTCGCTCGCCTCATCCACCAGGCGATGCGGCTCGAGGCGATCCGAGAAGGCCTCCCGGAACGAGGCGCGCAGCGTGCGGAGCGGGACCCGATCCTGGGGCCGCCGCGGTCCGGCGACCGATGGCTCGACTTCCGCGAGGTCGAGTGACAGCGACTCGGTGAACTCGGGCTCGGGGCCGTCGTCGGTACGGAACAGTCCCTGCTCCTTGGCGTAGGCCTCGACCCGCTCCACGGTCTCGGTGGGCCGGCCCGTCATCCGCAGGTAGCGGAGCGTCTCGGCGTCGATCGGGAAGAGGGTCGCGGTGGCCCCGAACTCGGGGCTCATGTTCGAGATCGTGGCCCGGTCGGCGAGGCCCAGGCGCGAGAGCCCCGGACCGTGGAACTCGACGAACTTGCCCACCACGCCGTGGGCACGGAGCATCTCGGTGACGTACAGCACGAGATCCGTGGCGGTCGCCCCCGATGGCAGCTCTCCGTCGAGCCGGAACCCGACGACCGCCGGCATCGGCTGGTAGAGCGGCTGCCCGAGCAGCGCCGCCTCTGCCTCGATGCCGCCCACGCCCCAGCCGACCACGCCGAGACCGTTGACCATCGTCGTGTGCGAATCGGTCCCGACGAGGGTGTCGGGGAACGCGATCGGCACGTCGCCGTCAACTGGGCGCGCGGTGACGACGTCGGCCAGGAACTCGAGGTTGACCTGGTGCACGATGCCGGTGCCGGGCGGCACGACCCGGAAGTTGTCGAACGCCCGCTGCGCCCAGCGGAGGAGGGCGTAGCGCTCGCCATTGCGCTCGTACTCGCGCTCGACGTTCGTGGCGAAGGCCAGCTCGGAGCCGAACAGGTCGACCTGCACCGAGTGATCGATGACGAGATCGGCGGGCACGACCGGGTTGATCCGCGCCGGATCCCCGCCCATCTCGGCCATCGCCTCCCGCATGGCGGCCAGGTCCACGACCGCCGGCACACCGGTGAAGTCCTGGAGGATGACGCGCGCAGGCAGGAATGGCAGCTCGTATTCCGCGGGTTGCGCCGGGTCCCAGCCCGCGAGGGCGCGGACGTCCTCGGGCCCGACCAGCTCGCCCATCGTCGCGGCCGAGCGCAGCATGTTCTCGAGGAGCACCTTGACGGTGTACGGCAGGCGCGCGAGGTTCGAGGCCCCGGCCGCCTCGAGGCGAAAGTAGTCGTAGTTCCCACTCGGCGTGCGCAGCGTGGCGCGCGCGGAATCGGGGTCGATCAGGGGGGGACGGCTGGTCACGGATAGCGCCTCCTTCGTCATGCCGCGGGGACGCGGCCTCGGTCGAGTCGGCGCCGGACGGGTGCGCCCGTCCCGGGTCGAGAATCCACGCTCAGTATACGCCCGGCTCGTTCGCCTCCTCGCCGATCGATCCCGCCGCGCACCCATTCTCCGGTCCCACGCAGACCCGCAGCGACGACGGAAACACGACGCGGAACGCCCGGTTGCCCTGCCGGTAGTCGACCGCCACGGCGGCAAACCCGTGGCCTCCCGGGTCGTTCGCACGCAGCTCCAGGACCAGCTCCACCCCATCGGGGGGCGCACGATACGGTTCGATCAGCGAGCCGATGGCGGGTCGCAGCACGCCGCCCAACGCCGATGGTGGAAACGAACGATCGTTCGCGATCAGGCCGTGGTCAGGTGCGTCGCGCAAGCCGCGTATGCTCGAAGAAACGAGCTCCAGCGAGCCGATCGTCCCGACCAGCTCGACCCCGGTGACCTCGGCCGACCGCTCGGAGCGGTTCTCCAGCACGACCAGGCCGTACGTGAACGACCGTCCCGCGTCGACGTCGAAGCTGATCTGGTTCGGGACGCCCGTCTCGACGCCCAGCGGACCTGGCGGCAGCTCGTGCCACGGCCCAATCACGAAGGCGACGCCGATGGCGGCCGCCGCCACCACCGCCGTCACCGCTGCGACAACGAACCCGCGCCTCGTCACCCCGCGAAGACCCGGTGCGCGCGGAGAATGTCGTTGTCGTTCCCGCACAGCCGATGCGGGGCGTACGCCGATCCGAACGTGTGCGTCATCCGCACGTTGGTCGACAGGCCGCTGCGCGCGGAGAGGCTGACGACCCCGAACGCGGTCACCGCCGCGCTGAACGTGGCGTATGCCTTGTCGTCGCGCGTCCAGGCGGTGTTCCGCCCGAACTCGGTGGCGTGGGCCTTGTAGTAGCTGCCGCAGTAGCCGTCGTAGTTCCGCACCCACGCGCCCTCGACGAGGCCCGAGAGCCAGCGGGTGGGAGTGATCTCGTAGTTCGGCAGGAACGGGCAGTACCCGATCAGTTGGTACTTCTTGAACTGAAACTTCGACGCGAGGAGGCGACCGTACCGGCTGCCCGCCGACTTCGTGACCGACGACGAATTCGTGGAGCCGACATGAAACGATCCAGTCTGCTTCCAGGCTTTTCCGTCGTAGCTGACGCCGACCCCGATATCCGAGTCGGCCGTCCGGCCGTAGGTCCAGGTGGCTGTCTCGTCCGTCCAGGTGTGCAGCTCACCGATGATCGTGTACCCGGACCAGCTGCCGATGAGGTCGGACCAGCAGGTCCCGATGGATCGTGCGCGAGCGACGGCCGTCGAGGGTTGCGCGGCTGTGGCGGCGAGGGCCCGGGCCGCGGGACGTTCCGCGGCGGTCAGCGGTTCGGTCGCGACGACGTCCTCCGCCAGCTCCCCGTTGCGGCCGCTCCACGCGCCGCCGGCCAGGCGCCGGGTGATCGCCACCGATCCCTGCGCCGCCTCGGAACCTCCGGCAATCAGGAGGTTCAGCCACCCATCGTTCTGGGCCGCCAGCCGGCGGAGGCTGCCCGGGTTCGTGCGGAGCTGGTACCTGCCATCCGGCCCAACGTTCGTGGACGCGGCGAGCACCAGCTCGCCGCGGTCGGGATCCTGGTACCAGATCGCGACCGTCCCGGCCATAGGGCCCCCGTTCGCATCGCGGAGGACGCCGCTGGCCACCAGCGCTCCCCCGGGGACGGCCATCACCCTGGCCGGGACGGTGCTGAGGAGCAGCCCCAGCGCGACGAAGGATGCGACCAGGCTGCGGTGCCGACGCGCCGTGTGAGTTGACATTCCGATCTCCTTTCGGCCCGATCCTCGGGTTGTGGGCGGTCGGAGGCGGGTGCCGTGCAGACGCTAGCGCCGAGCCGCTTACCGCCGGCTTACCGGCGCCTGCATGCCTCCCGCTTGACGGGCCGACGCCGGCTCGCTAATTTGTCATGGAGCAAATTAGGAATCCGGCAAACCAGGCGTGAATCGCATCTACCGGGCCCTTTCCGATCCCACGCGTCGCCGCGTGCTCGCCCTGCTGCGCCAGCGGGACATGACCGCCGGGGAACTCGCGGGTCAATTCGACCTCTCGTGGCCGACGATGTCCGGGCATTTCAAGACGCTCCGCGAGGCGGATCTCATCCAGGCCGATCGGCGAGGCACGACGATCACGTACCACCTGAACGTGAGCCTGCTGGAGGACGCCCTGCGAGCGCTGATGGACGCTTTTCACTTCGCCACCGAGGAGCCTCATCCATGAACACGCGGCCCCTGCTGATCGTCACCGCGGCGGTGGTCGCCGCCGAGCTGGTGCTCGCCGCCTGGGCCTGGTTCCAGCTGCCCGCCGGCGCCCAGCTGCCCGTGCACTGGGACATCAACGGCAAGGCGAACGGGTATGCCGACCCGTGGTTCGCGCTCGGGCTGATGCCCGTCATCACCGTGGTGCTGGGGCCGATCCTGGCGGTGGCCCCGCGGTTTGATCCGCGGCGCGAGAATCTCTCGAGGTCCGCGGCTGCGTATCGATGGATCGTCGGCTCGGCGCTCGTGCTGATGGGCGCGGTGCAGCTGATGATCGTGCTGGCCGCCCTCGACTACCTCGTGGATCCAACCCGCTTCCTGGGGGTCGGGATCGGCGTCCTGTTCGTGGTGATCGGGAACTTTCTGGGCAAGACGCGGAGCTCGTGGTTCCTGGGGATCCGCACGCCGTGGACCCTGTCAAGCGAACGATCGTGGACCCAGACCCATCGGCTCGGCGCCTACCTGTTCATGGCCACCGGGGGGCTCTCCGCGGTCGCCTCGTTCCTGTTCCCGCCGGCCGTCTTCTTCTGGGTCCTGATGGTCGGCCTCACCGGCTCGGTGGTCGTGCTCTTCGTCTACTCCTACCTCGTCTGGCGCGACGACCCGGAGCACCGGACGCTGTGAGGTAACCGACCATGGAACTGCTCGGCCTGCTGATCCCGCTCATCGCGCTCCAGCTCATTCTCCTGGTCGCGGCCATCTACGACCTGACGCGGCCCGAGCGCCGGGTGCGCGGCGACAACAAGATCGTGTGGGCGCTCGTGATCCTCTTCATCAGCCTCTTCGGACCGCTGATCTACTTCCTCATCGGCCGCGAGGATTCCTAGGACGGTGACCGAGAACGAACCCGCGATCGCGATTCACGGGCTGACGAAGCGCTTCGGCTCGATCGTGGCTCTCGATGGGCTCGGCTTCGAGGTCCCGCTGGGGAGCGTCTTCGGCTTCCTGGGTCCGAACGGGGCCGGCAAGACCACGACCTTGCGCATCCTGAGTTCGCTCGGGCACGCGGACGCCGGGAGCGCAACGGTGGCCGGGGTGACGGTCGGCGGCGGCCACGCCAACCGCGCCGGCCTGATCGGCTACCTCGACCAGGACCCGCGATTCCATGGCTGGATGACGGGCCGCGAGCTCCTCGAGCTCGTGGGGCGACTGTACGGGATGCGCGAGCCGGACCTGAGAGCCAGGGTCGACGAGGCGCTTGAGCAGGTGGGCCTGACCGATGCCGGTCGGCGCGCGATCGGCGGCTATTCGGGCGGCATGCGCCAGCGGCTCGGTCTCGCCCAGGCGGTCCTCAATCGGCCGCCGGTGCTCCTCCTCGACGAGCCGGTCAGCGCGCTCGACCCCGAGGGGCGCCGCGACATTCTCCGGGTCATCCACGACCTCGGCCGATCCTCCACGATCCTATTCTCGACCCACATCCTCAACGACGTGGAGCGCGTCTGCGACCACGTCGCGATCCTGGACGCCGGACGGCTGGTGACGACCGGGCCGATGGAGGAGCTCCTCTCCCGCTATGCGCCGCCGATCTATCTCATCGAACCTGAGGACGCGAGCGATGCGGGCCTCGAGCGAGTTGCCGCCATCCTCCGCCCGCTCGAGTCGGTGAGCAGCGTGGAGGCCGTGCATGGCGTCCTCCGGGTCGCCGTGCGGGACCTGCCGCGCGCCGGGCACGAGCTCCTGCGGGGCCTGAGCGCCAACGGCACCGGCGTCATCCGCTTCGAGCGCCAGCGACCGACCCTCGAGGACGTCTTCCTGCAGCTGGTGGGCCGCCATTCGCAGCCCGCGGAGGAGGTCGCATGATCGGCCTCGGCCCATTGCTGCGCAAGGAGCTGCTCGAGCAGTGGCGCACGCGCCGCCTGCTGGTGGTCGCCGTGGTCTTCACGATGTTCGGAATCGGGTCGCCGTTCCTCGCGCGCTACACGTCCGAGCTCGTGAAGGCGCTCGGCGGCAGCCAGCTCCAGATCGTCATACCCGAGCCGACGACCAGCGACGCCGTCGACCAGTTCCTGAAGAACCTGGGGCAGGCCGGAATCCTTACCGCCATCCTCCTCTCCATGGGCAGCGTCGCCACCGAGAAGGAGCGCGGGACCGCGGCACTCGTCCTCACCAAGCCGGCCTCGCGCTGGGCGTACCTCGCGGCGAAGCTGATTGCGCTGGGCGTCACGCTCGGCGTCAGCGTTCTGCTGGCCGCGATCGGCGGCTACTGGTACACGACCATCCTCTTCGAGGCGCCACCGGTCGCTGGATGGCTCGCCATGGCCGCGCTCCTGTGGCTCTCCCTGCTCGCCTACGTGAGCCTCACCTTCCTGGGCAGCGTCCTCACCCGCTCGGCGATGGCCGCAGCAGCGATCGGCGTGGGTGGCCTTGTGCTGGTGGCGATCATCGGCGCATTGCCGACGATCGGGACCTTCACCCCCGGGGCGCTGACCGGGCCGGCCGGCGCGCTGGCGCTCGGCACCTCGCCCGGCAACGTGCTCGGACCGCTCGCGGCCAACGTCGCGCTGGTGATGGGCCTGGCGCTCGTCTCATGGCTCTCGTTCCGCCGGCAGGAGCTCTAGGCCGGCAACCTCACGGGTCGCCGCGAACGCGCGAGTAGTTCACGAGATCGTGGTAGGCGCCGGCCCGGAGCTGGGCGCCGCGCACGATCCCCTCCCGAATGAATCCGGCCTTGGCGAGCGCGCGCTGCTCGGCGACGTTCTCGACGTCGGTCGAGGCCTCGACCCGATTGGCGTCGGTGTGCTCGAACAGCCACGCGGCGAGGAGTCGCTGCGCCTCCGTGCCGTACCCGCGCCCGCGCGCCTCGGGGCGGATCTCGATCCCGATGTTCCAGGCGTCGGATCCGGGGCTCGGGCCATAGCCCACCCGGCGCCACTCAACGGTTCCGACCGGCGTGCCGGTCGCCGTGGCCTCGATAAGGAACATCCCGTTGCGGTCATTGCGGAGCGGCCCCTGCGCCAGGATGTCGCGCCGGACGGGCGAGTGCTGCTGGCCGAAGTCGTTGAAGCCGCCTCGATCGGCAGGATCGTTGGCCCAGGCGTCGAGCAGGTCGGCATCGGCGAGGGTCGCGTCGCGCAGGCGGATCCGCGCTGCGGATCGCGTGGCAGAGTCCATGCGCTGCGGAGTATCGGCGAAACTGGCATCCTGCGGACGAGCCGCCCGGCTCGGAGCACCGAAAGGCAGGCCGTTCACGAGAAGCCTTATCGATTCACGCCGTCCCGGCTATCGGTGGTGGCTGCTGGCGGTGACGAGCATCGGTGCGCTGCTGGCCTCGATCACCTCCGGCTCGCTGGTCATCGCCCTGCCCGACATCCTGCGCGACCTGCATACCGACCTGTTCGCGGTGATGTGGATCATCGTCGGCTACACGCTGGTGGTCACCGTCCTCGTGCTGAACGCGGGGCGGATGGCGGATCGCTGGGGCCGGGCGCGGACGTTCGTGCTGGGCTCGGCGGTCTTCACCCTGGCCTCCGCCTTCTGCGCCCTGGCCCCGACGGCGCTGGCCCTCATCGCGGGGCGGGTCGTGCAGGGTGTGGGTGCGGCATTCATGTTCGCGAACTCATCGGCCCTGGTGACCGATGCGTTTCCACGCCGGGAGCTTGGCCGGGCGCTCGGCATCAACGCCATGGTCGTCGGAGCCGGCCTGATCATCGGGCCAATCCTCGGCGGATGGCTGACCGGCTTCGGCTGGACCTGGGTCTTCTGGTTCAACGTGCCGATCGGCGTGATCGGGACCCTGTCGGCGGCGCTCATCCTCGTCGAGCAACACCCCGCCCAGCGGGAGGTCTCGATCGACTGGTGGGGCTCGTCCCTGTACCTCGCCGCGCTCCTCGCCCTCATGACGTCGCTTGCTTTCGGCGGGATCTACGGCTGGACGACCTGGTGGGTGATCGGCGGATTCGCGCTGTTCGTGGTCATCCTGCCGGTTCTCCTCCTCGTCGAGGCGCGCGTCGCGACGCCGCTGCTGGACCTGACGCTCTTCCAGGATCGGCTCTTCGCGCTCGGCAACTTCACCGGGCTGCTGAACGGAGTCGCCCGCTACTCGGTGCTCTTCCTCCTCGTCTTCTACCTCCAGGGGGTCAAGGGCGCGGACCCGGTGACCGCGGGCATCGAGCTGGCGCCGCTGGCGATCGGCATGCTCGTCCTGTCGCCGATCTCGGGCGTGCTCTCGGACCGATACGGATCCCGGCTCCTGGCAACGCTCGGGATGGTCGTCACCGGGGTCGGCCTGGCCGGCCTGCTGACGATCGCGGTGGAGACACCGTACTGGCAGCTCGCCGGATGGCAGCTCGTCATCGGCGCGGGCGCCGGCATCTTCAACTCGCCGAACACGAGCGCGGTGATGGGCGTCCTGCCGCCGGCGAAGCGCGGGATCGGGGCCGGGATGCGGGCCATGTTTACGAACACCGGCTTCATCATCTCGATCGCGCTGGCCATTGGCCTCATCACGAGCGCCATGGACCCGCAGGTCATGGTTGCCGTCTTCGCCGGCACCCAGACCGGGTCGGCGGGCATCAACCTCGCGCCGTTCATCGGCGCCCTGCACGTCGCGTTCGGTGCCGGGGTGATCGCGAGTGCCGTCGGGGCGGTCGTCTCGCTCCTTCGTGGCGGGCACCGCTCGTGGGAGGAGCACGCGACGCCCGAATCGCTGATCGCCGACGCGGAGGCCGGCATCGAGCTCTGAGCGCGCCTCAGGCCCCGGGCACGAGCGCAGCCAGGACTCGCAGCGCGACGTCGACGGGGTCGCGACCGGCGGCCACCGGAATCCGGACCTGGTTCGATCCGGCGACCGGCCGGAATCCGGCCAGCGAGAGGGCCGTCACGACCCGCGCGCGGTCATAGCGCGGCCACTTCAGGGTCACCCGTGCGGACTCGGCGCGCACGTCGGGCACGCCGGCGGCCTCGGCGGCAATCCGGACCTCGACCGCGCGGAACAGCCCGTCGACCGGGCCCGGCGGCGGGCCGAACCGGTCGCGGAGCTCCGCCCGCAGCGCCTCGCCGTCCGCGGATGAGCGCAGGTCCGCGAAGCGCCGATACATCTCGAGCTTGGCCCCGGCATCGGCGATGTAGTCGTCCGGCAGGTAGGCCGATCCGGGCAGGTCAAGGCGCACCGGGGCCTTCTCCGGTGACGGCAGCCGACCGCGGCGCACGTCGACCGCCTCGGCCAGCATCCGGGTGTAGAGCTCGAAGCCGACAGCCTCCATGAACCCGTGCTGCTCGGCGCCCAGGATGTTGCCGGCGCCGCGGATCTCGAGGTCGGAGAGAGCGATCTGATACCCGGCCCCGAGGTCCGATGCGGAGAAGATCGCGTGGAGGCGCTTGCGAGCGACCGGTGAGAGCGGCAGCCCGCGGCGGTGGAGGAGGTACGCGTGGGCCCGGCGGTCGGATCTGCCGACCCGACCGCGCAGCTGGTAGAGCTGCGCGAGCCCGAACGTGTCGGCGCGGCTGATGATGATCGTGTTCGCGTTCGGGATGTCGAGGCCCGACTCGATGATCGTGGTGGACACCAGGACGTCGAACTTGCCCGCGTCGAAGTCGAGCATGACCCGCTCGAGCATCCCCTCCGACATCTGGCCGTGGCCGATCGCCACCCGCGCACGCGGCACAAGGCGACGGACGCGCTCAGCGGCGCCCTCGATCGTGTCGACCCGATTGTGGACGAAGAAGACCTGGCCTCCGCGATCCAGCTCGCGGTTGATCGCGTCGCGTATCAGGCCGTCGTCGTCCTCGGCGATGCGGGTCTGGATCGGGAGCCGGGCCTCTGGCGGCGTCTCGATCACCGACAGGTCGCGGATGCCAACCAGGGAGAGGTGCAGGGTCCGCGGAATCGGCGTCGCCGACAGGGTCAGGACGTCCACCTCGCGCCGCAGCGACTTGATCCGCTCCTTCTGCGCCACCCCGAAGCGCTGCTCCTCGTCGACGACGAGGAGCCCGAGATCGGCGAAGGCGACGTCGCGGGACAGCATGCGGTGGGTCCCGATCAGGATGTCCACCGTCCCGTCGGCGACACCGGCGGTGACCGCCTCCTGCTGACGCTTCGGTACGAACCGGCTCAGCATCGCGACCCGCACCGGGAACGGCGCGAGGCGACGTGTGAACGTGCCGAGGTGCTGCTGGGCGAGCACGGTCGTCGGCACCAATACCGCCACCTGCTTCCCATCCTGCACCGCCTTGAACGCAGCGCGCAGCGCAACCTCGGTCTTCCCGTAGCCGACATCGCCGCAGACGAGCCGATCCATCGGGCGCCGGCGGAGCATGTCGGCCTTGACCTCCTCGATCGTCCGCGCCTGATCGGGCGTCTCGCTGTACGGGAACGCCTCCTCGAGCTCACGCTGCCAGACGCTGTCGGCGCCGAACGCGAACCCCGGGGCCGCTTCGCGCGCCGCATAGATCTCGAGCAGCTCGTCCGCGAGGTCGGCGACCGCCCGCCGTACCCGGCGCTTGGTGCGCTCCCACTCGGTGCCGCCCAGCTTGCTCAGCGCCGGTCCAGCGCCACCGCTGTAACGGGTGATGCGACCGATCATGTCGGCGGGCAGGAAGATCTTGTCGTCACCCGCGAAGTCGAGCTGGAGGTACTCCTTCACCGCGCCGCCGTATTCGCGCTGGGTCATGCCCACGTACCGCGCGATCCCGTGGTCGACGTGGACGACGAGGTCACCGGGCTCCAGCTTGCCGATGAGGTCGCGGGTCACGACCTGCTTTGCGCGGGTGAGGCGGCGAACGCGGATTGCGCCGAACAGCTCCCGATCGCTGAGCACCAGCAGTCCGCTCGGCTCGTGGCTGAAGCCGGCCGAAAGCGAGCCATGGACCAGGCCGATGCCACCCGGCGGAGGTGTCTCCCGGAGCTCGGCGACCGGCGCCGCCAGCAGCCCGACGTCTGCGAGCAGCTCGCCGACCCGGCTCGCCTGATCGGTCGTCACCACCGTCCGACGCCCGGCCGCCGCCAGCTCGCCGAGCCAGGCGCCGAGCCGATCGGCACGCCCGGGCAGCTGCGGAGCGGCGGCATATCCCGAGGAGCCCTCCACGCCCTCGTCCAGCCACTCGACCGCCGCCGCGCGGAGCGTGGCCAGCGTTTCGGCGGCATCGAAGGGCAGCGGCCAGTCCGCGGGCAGCTCGCCCGCGGCGGCGAGCCCGTCGCGCCGCTGATTCGCCTGCGCGTCGAGATCCGCGGCGATCCCGCCGAGCTCGGCGGGATCGGTGAGCACGAGGTAGGCGCCGGTGGGGAGATGGTGGGCGGTCGCCCCCGCCGTGAGGAACCTCGCCCACGTTTCGGCGGCCTCCCCCAGGTCCCCCTGCTCGAGGCGGCCGAGGTCGGCGATCAGTGCCTCGGACTCGAGCGACGGCGCCCGCTCGCCGAGGTCCTGCCATCCGGCGGCGGGCAGGAACTCCCCGGCGGGCAGCAGCGTCGCATGCTCGAGACGGCCGCGGCTGGCCTGGGTCATGGGGTCGAAGGCGCGCAACGACTCGACCTCGTCGCCAACGAGCTCGATTCGCAGCGGCTCGTCCACGCCCGGCGGCCAGACGTCGATGATGCCGCCGCGGTTCGCGAACTCGCCGACACCGCTCACCTCGACCGCCGGCTCGTAGCCGCCCTCCACCAGGCGCGTGAGGAGCTCCCGCTGGGCGATCCGCTCACCCGTGCCGAGTGTCACGCGACCTGCCGCCAGCTGATCCGGCGCCAGGGTCCGCTGGGCGAGCGCCTGCAGTGGGGCGACGAGAATGATGGCGCGCGCCCGGCCACCCAGCCATGCGAGCACGTCGAGCCGCTCGGCCGACTCGTCGTGTTCCGGCAGCGCACGTTCGAGCGGCAGCGCCGCCCGCTCCGGGAGAACCCGGACGCGCCCGGTCGGCAGCCAGGCCGCGAGATCGTCGGCGAGCCGATGCGCCTCCTCCTCGGTGCGCACCACGACGACCATCGGCTGGCCCTCGCGCAGGCTCGCGCGACGGGCGGCAAGGTGCGCGGCCCGCGCCTCCGCGGGCACCCGAAGCTCACCGCCCTCCGGCAGATGCACGAGCAGCTCCCCGGTGAGCGCGGCGACACGCCGATCCGCTCCTCCGCGGCTGGGGGCCGGCGGCCGCGCCCGGGTCGCGACGCCGCTCACGCCGGCGGAACCGCCAGGTCGAGCCCGTTGTAGCCGTTCATCGCCGCGTCGATCCCGTCGCGCAGCCAGCTCTCGACCGCGTCGGCCGCGGTCGCGATCGCGGCGTCGACGAGCTCGCGCTCGTCGCTTCGGAACGTGGCGAGGACGTGATCGACGGTCGCGCGCGAGCCGTTCGGCCGGCCGATGCCCACCCGCAGCCGACTGAACTCGTTCGTCGCCAGACTGGCGATGATGTCGCGCAGGCCGTTGTGGCCACCGGCCGAGCCCTCTCGGCGGAGGCGGATGCGGCCGAGGGGCAGATCCACGTCATCGGCGACCACCAGGAGATCGTCTGCCACCTCGACGTCCGTCTGGCGGAGGGCGGCGCGCAGCGCGCCGCCGGATCGGTTCATGAAGCGCTGGGGCTTGATGAGCAGGACGCGGCCCACCGGGTCGTCCAGCCGGGCCTCGAGCTGCGCCGACCCATCGCGCAGGCGACCCTGCCCGCTCAGGCCCCATCGGTCCGCGAGCAGGTCGACGACCCGGAAGCCAACGTTGTGGCGCGTGAGCCGGTAGCGTTCGCCCGGGTTCCCGAGGCCGCAGATCGCCTTCATGCCGGACCGATGGTAGCCGCGTCGGCTGCTACAGTGACGGGGCGTGGCTTCCGAGGCTAAGACCGATCTGCTCGTGGTGGGGGGAGGGATCATCGGCTGCTCGGCTGCGGCCTTCGCCGCCGAACGCGGCGCGACGGTCCTGCTCCTCGAGGCGACCTCGATCGGCGCTGGCGCGTCCGGTCGCAATTCGGGCGCTGTCCAGCACCCATTCGATCAGGTGCTGGCGCCTCTCCATGCCAGGACCCTGGCCCTTTACCGCGCGCTCGCCGACGAGTCGCCCGGCTTCGATTTTCCGGCGAGAGAGGCCGGGCTGATCCTGCTCGCCGAGGACGAGGCGGACGCCCGCGCTCGGGCGCGCGAGCTCGCGGACGAGCTGCCCGAGCTTGCCCCGCACTTCCTGGCGCCGGCGGATCTCCAGGAGACCGAGCCGATCCTGGCCGCGGACCTGTGCGCTGTCCGGCTCGCGACCGGCTACCCGATTCCGCCCGAGGCGGCGACGGCGGCCATGGCCCACCGCGCTGCCGCCTTCGGCGCGGAGATCCGCACCGGGACGCCCGCCGTCGAGCTGCTGGCGGAAGGCACACGTGTCCGCGGCGTGCGGCTCGCGGACGGCTCCCGCATCGAGGCCGGGGCGGTGCTGCTGGCCGCCGGGCCGTGGACCCCGCCGCTGGCTGCGGCCGACGGGGCGTGGCGTCCGCTGCGACCGACCCACGGCGTCACGGTCCAGGTCGCCCTGCCGACCCCGGCTCTCAGCGTGCTCGAGGAAGGAGCCGCTTCGACCGTCAACCGGCCGCTCGACCCCGACGATGCGACCGACGAGATCCACTCGACATTCAGCATGGTGAGTGTCGGCGAGACGACGACGATCGGTTCCACGTTCCTGCCCGCCGCACCCGAGCCGGACGCGCTGGCACCTATCCTGCGCTCGCGCGGCGCGCGGTTCGTGCCGTCGCTCGAGCGGGCGCCGATCCTCCGCGCACGGGTCTGCGCCCGGCCACAGTCGGTCGACGGGCGCCCGTTTATCGGGCCCATGCCTGACCGAGCCGGCCTCCACGTCTGCGTCGGTCACGGGCCATGGGGCATCTCCACCGGTCCCGCATCCGCGGAGCTCGCAATTCGTGCGATCCTCGAGGAGCGGCCGCCGGCCCTCCCGGATGCGCTGCGCGCGGACCGTGCCCTGCCGGAGATACGATGAGGCGTACCGGATCGCGTACGAATTCTTGATGACCGACAACCTGCTCGAGAGCCTGCGCGAACACCGGCCCGTCTCCCTGTCGCTGCTGGCAAGCACGTTCGGCCGGGAGGCGACCGGCGTCGCATTCCTCATCCTCCAGCATCGGGCCGATGCGGACGAGGCGGCCGCCCGCGCCCTCGCCGACGCCTCGCGCCTCTCCCCGGAGCGCCTGGCGGAGATCGATCGCGGGGAGCTGCGGACCGAGCTGCTCGGCCGCGGCGCCATCCATGCGCTGCGGCTCAGGTCGCGGTCACGGTCGGTCGACCCCGTCTCCCCGACAGCGGACGATCACCGCGTTCGTGAGCTCGGGCCGCTCGCGCGCGCGGTCGTGGCACTCGCCCTCGTTGGCGATCTGCGAGACGGCGCGATCGCACGGCACCTCGAGATTCCGGCCGCCCGCGTCGCCGAGCTTCGCGCGGCGGCGCTCGGCGACGATCCGGAGGGGCTGCGCCGCGCGGTGCGCTCCGGCCTCGAGGGCCTGCCGGTGACCGTGGATGCCGAAATGGTGCGCGCCGCTATCGCTCGGCCGCCCGAGCGCCCCTCGCGCCGTCGGTGGATCCTCGCCGCCGCCGCGCCCGCCGCGATCCTGGCGGCGGCGCTCGTGATTGCCGGTTGGCCGCCGGCCGCATCGGCCCCGAGCGCGCGAGGCTCCGAGCCCGCGACGCCAGGCTCAGCGCCGACGACGCTAGGCTCAGGGCCGCGCGGTCCTGCCGCCGTGCAGGCGCAGGTGGCCCTTACGCCGCCAGGCTACGTGCGTGCCTTCACGCTCGGCACCTGTGCGATCCGCCGCGATCTGCCGATCGAGTACGCCGGCTGGGTTGACGCCCACCTCGTCGACCCAGGCTGGACCGGGAAGGACCCGACGTTCTACGCGCTGGTCGCCGCGGACGCGAACGGCCCGATCGCCTGCATGTACGCCCGGGAGCTGGGCGGGTGGGTCCGCGCAACGCTCCCGCCCGACTGGACGCCGCCCGTGGCTTTTGACGGATGCCCCACCTCGCCGGTCGACGAGTACGGAGGCTATCGGGAGCTCGGCGGTCCTGGCGCCTTTGTCGTCCCGTCCGTGATGCCCGAGGGCTGGGTGGCCGGCAACGGGACGCTGACCCGGCTGCTTGTGCGCATCTCACCTCCCGCCGACATCGGCGGCACGGTGGGCGCCACGCTTCGGTCGCCCTCGAGCGGCGATCTCCTCATCGGGCACGTGAACGCCAAACCGGTGGAGCCGCTGCCGACGATCTCGGGGAAGCGGCACGCCTCGTACGTGTGGGTGGACGGGCTCGCGGTGCCGACCCCGGGCTGCTGGGAGCTGAACGTGACGGTCGGCGATGCGGTGGTCGGCGCCGCCACGCTGCCGTTCTCCGGCGGCGGCTAACGCGCGCTCAGCTGCCGGCCGAGATCGCGTGACCCGCTCGGTCGAACAGCGAGCCGGGCTGCCAGGCGATCTCGTGGTGCCTGCGGTGGAGGACACCGAGCACGTGGTGCTCGATCCGGCGCATCTCCTGCTCCTCCTCCATCTCGGCGTGATCGTGGCCGACGAGGTGCAGGCTGCCGTGAATCGCGAGCAGGACGATCTCCTCGGCAACACTCCATCCACCGCCGGCCGCCTGGCGGACCGCCTGGTCGACGTCGATCGCGACGTCTCCGAGCAGCAGGGCCCCGGGCGGCGACGTGCCGTCATTGTCAAGCATCCGTGAGTGCCCCTGGTCGATCTCCCACTCGTGGAGCGGGAACGAGAGCACGTCGGTCGGTCCCCGTTCGCCCATGTGGTCGAAGTTCAGGCGTGTCATCTCCGGGTCGGCGCACAGGGTCAGCTCGACCTCGACGTCGTCGGACCCCGTGGCGGCACGGATCGTCTCGTCAATGGCCGCTTCGAGCAGCTCGTGGAGGCGTCCTGTATCCAGCGGCTCGATGGCTCCCGCCAGCCGATCCGTGCCGAGCCGGTCGTGGAACGTGACTCCGCAGACCATGGCCCGTCCATCGTAGGCGACCGTTGCGTCCGGCTCAAGGCCAACCGGCTCGAGGGGAACCGCTACGCCTGCTCCCGGCGCTGCTGTTCGAGTGGGACGATGTTGTCCGGGTACTTGATCCGGCTGTGGTACATCCCGAGCAGTTGCTGGACGAACGCCTCCTTGATCTGCGCGATGTTCTTCAGCGTCAGCTCCGCGTCGTCCAGCTGGCCGTCCTCGACGCGAGCATCCACGATGCGGTCGACCATGGCCCGGATCGAGGCCTCGTCCTTGTCGTCGAGCGAACGGACCGATGCCTCCACTCCGTCGGAGAGCATGAGGATCGCCGCTTCCCGGCTCTGGGGCTTGGGTCCCGGGTAGCGGAACGTCGCCTCCGACACGAGCTCCTCGTCGCCGCCCACCTCACGGAGTGCCTTGCCATAGAAGAACTTCATGACGCTCGTGCCATGGTGCTGCGGGATGAAGCCGATGATCTTCACCGGCAATCCGTGCTCGTACCCGAGATCGATGCCGTCGCGGATGTGGCCCGAGATGATCCGCGCGCTCACTTCCGCCGACAGGTCGTCATGGATATTGTGCTGCCCGGCCTGGTTCTCAATGAAGGCAAGCGGGTTCTTCATCTTGCCGATGTCGTGGTAGTAGGCGGCAACCCGGGCGAGCAGCGGATCGGCGCCGATCGTCTCCGCCGCGCGCTCGGCGAGGTTGCCGACCATGACGCTGTGGTGATACGTGCCCGGCGTCTCGAGCAGCAGGCGGCGGAGCAGCCGCGACGACGGGTTCGCGAGCTCGAGGAGCTGGAAGACGGTCATGATGCCGAAGACGTTGCCGAGGACCATGAACGAGCCGGCCGCTCCGAAGACGGCAAGCAGGGCGTTCACCCCGGCGGCGATCGTCCCCTGCGCGACGGCGCCGAGGTCGCCCTGGGCGAGCAGCGAGAACGAGATCGAGACCGCCCCGTTCGTGATTGCCAGCACGACGGCCGCCCGGGCGAACGCGTTCAGCCGTTCCGCGTGCGCGATCGCGATCACCGAGGCGATGCCCCCGGCCACGACGTAGACGGCCGGGCCAAGCGAGCCCTGGTTCATGACGCCAGAAAGCACGCCGAGGATGACGGCCATGGCCATCCCAGCCCCGGCATCGAGAAGGATCGCCACGAGGAGGACGGTGGCCGATGTCGGCACCACGTAGGCCCAGAAGGTGCCATCCGCCGCCACGCGGACGGCGATCGCGCTCAGCAGCAGCGCCAGGCTGAAGAGGAGGACCGAGCGGTTCCTGAACCAGAGGCGCGGCTCGAAGCGCCACAGGAACCCCACCAGCAGCGTCGACAGGAGTGCCGCGATGAGCGCGTTGCCGCCCACCTCGTTGAGCTCCAGCTGCTGCTGGGTGAGGCCCAGGTGCTGGAGCTGCTCGAGCTCGAGCGCGGTCACGACCTCGCCGTCGCGGACGATGACCTGGCCCTGCTGCAGGGTGACCATCACCGACTGCACCGCGTCGCGCGCCTGCTGCTGCGCCTGCTGGGTCTCGGTCACCGAGATCTCGAGGGTTGGTACCACGCGGTTGGCGGCGAGGTCACCGGCCAGTTGGCGATCCGCGTCCGCCAGCTCGGAGGTGATGTTGGCGTGGAGATCGGTCTTGATCGTCGCAAGCTCGTCGGCACGGACCTGCGACGAGTAGGTGTCGACGAGCGCCGTGCGCCCGGCATCGCGGACGCGGTCCCATTCAAGGGCAGGCATTGGCGCCAGGGCCTGGACCTGCTGCGCCGTCAGCTCCGGGACGAGCCGTTCCAGCTCTGCGGTGACGTCAACCTGGGCAAGGTTCCCAACGTCCCGGCGGGCGATCACCGCCGAGATCGTGCGCGCGATCGAGTCGTACTCCGCGAGCTGCTGGCCTCGGATGTCAGCCAGTGGCGCAACCGGTTCATAGACCGGCTCGACGGCGCTCGCCGCTTCCTCTTGCTTCGCCGCGGTCTGGAGTTCGGACTCGAAGGTGACCGAGCGCGGGGCCCGGATGTCCGCCGATGCGACGTCGCCGACCGCGAGGCCGCTCTGGCCGGTCGCGATGCTGACGGTGAGGATCGCGAACAGCGCGATCGCCAGGATCGTGCCCACCACGAAGGCGCGGATCCAGCGCCCACGCCCGTGGCGCGCCTCGGTCTCGGCCAGCGTCCGGGGGATGAACACCCCTCAGCCGCCCAGCCTGGCTCGGACAAGATCGGCCAGCGCCTTCCCGTCGGCTCGACCTCGCGTGGCCGGCACGACGCGGCCCATCACCTTGCCCATGTCGGACGGGCCGCTGGCGCCGGTCTCGGCGATCGCCGCGGTCACGATCCGCTCGAGCTCGTCGGCTGAGAGCCCTTCGGGGAGGAACTCGCGGAGGATCGCCTCCTCCGCCTCCTCGGCGGCGGCCATCTCCTCGCGGCCTCCGGCGCGGAACTGCTCGACGCTCTCGCGGCGCTGCTTTACCTGCTTGCCGAGCACCTCGATGACGTCTTCATCGGTCAATGGACGGCCGAGCTCGATCTGGCGGTAGTGGGCAGCCGCCATCGCGAGGCGCAGCGTCGAAGTGCGACGCGCATCGCGGGCGCGCATGGCGTCTCGCATGGCGGACTCGATCCGCTGCTGGAGGGTCATGGCCTGAATGGAGCGGGCGTCATCGGTCGAGGTCTGGGCGGTTGGACCGCGGCCCGCGGATGGAGACTGAGCGTCTGGCGAGCTAGGCGCGAGAGGAGGCCTTGCGCTTCTTGGCTTCCTTGCGCTTTCGCTTCACGCTGGGCTTCTCATAGTGCTCGCGGCGCCGCGCCTCAGCCAGGATTCCCGACTGCTGGATCTTCTTGTTGAAACGGCGCAGCGCACTCTCGAACGACTCGTTTTCACCCACGCGGACCTCTGCCAAACGTCTCGCCTCCTCTCTGCTCGCTGAATTCGCGCCTGCCATGAGCCGATGCGGAAACCGCACGTCTGAGACCGGCGCGCAAAGCCCGCGGAGTTTACCAGTCGTGCTGCAGAGGGTCAACGAGCCGGCGGTTATCAGACGGAGCGGTGCGAAGTCGCGTTAACTCATCGCCGCTCGCGTCAGAGATGCACCACGCTTGACTCGCGGACCCAGTAGCCGGCCCACACGCCGTTGCTGACCAGGAACCAGCGCCCCGTCTGGTTGGTGAGGGTCGAGGAACGGGCACTGGTGAGGGCCCCGGAGCCGTGGCCCAAGGTGAAGGTCTTGGTCGCGGTCACCGCTCCGCTCGAGCTGAACTTGTAGCCGGTGTGGGTGCCCTGGCCGAAGATAAGCTTGACAGCGGGGTTGAAGGTCGCGTTGGGCGCGGGCGGCAGGATGATCGGGCTGCCACTGAGGTACACCACGCTTGACTCGCGGACCCAGTAGCCGGCCCACACGCCGTTGCTGATCAGGAACCAGGTCCCCGCCTGGTTGGTGAGGGTCGAGGAACGGGCACTGGTGAGGGCCCCGGAGCCGTGGCCCAAGGTGAAGGTCTTGGTCGCGGTCACCGCTCCGCTCGAGCTGAACTTGTAGCCGGTGTGGGTGCCCTGGCCGAAGATCACGGGGGCCGCCGTGGTAAAGGTCCAGGTGGTCCAGGCCAAAGCATTACCGTCCAGGTCCTTGATGCGGCCCGACAGCGCGACCCGATAGGTCCCCATCACGAGCGGCGCAGCGGGCACCAGGCTGGCGGTGCGTGTCGTCGGGTTATAGGTGACGGTGGCCGGCAGGCTCACGAGGTCGCTGACGTTGCTGATCGCCATGCTCGTGGCGCTGACGCCGATCACGTCCTCGCTGAACTGTGCGCTCACCGTCGGTGACAGCTCAACGTTGACGGCATTCGGCGACGGCGAACGCGAGATGATGGTGGGCGGCACGATGACCGGGCTGGCGAGATGCACCACGCTTGACTCGCGGACCCAGTAGCCGGCCCACACGCCGTTGCTGACCAGGAACCAGCGCCCCGTCTGGTTGGTGAGGGTCGAGGAACGGGCACTGGTGAGGGCCCCGGAGCCGTGGCCCAAGGTGAAGGTCTTGGTCGCGGTCACCGCTCCGCTCGAGCTGAACTTGTAGCCGGTGTGGGTGCCCTGGCCGAAGATAAGCTTGACAGCGGGGTTGAAGGTCGCGTTGGGCGCGGGCGGCAGGATGATCGGGCTGCCACTGAGGTACACCACGCTTGACTCGCGGACCCAGTAGCCGGCCCACACGCCGTTGCTGATCAGGAACCAGGTCCCCGCCTGGTTGGTGAGGGTCGAGGAACGGGCACTGGTGAGGGCCCCGGAGCCGTGGCCCAAGGTGAAGGTCTTGGTCGCGGTCACCGCTCCGCTCGAGCTGAACTTGTAGCCGGTGTGGGTGCCCTGGCCGAAGATCACGGGGGCCTGGGCGGTCAGCATCGACACTCGCGTCGCCCATGACCCGGCGCTGTTTGCGTACTCGCCGCCTTCCCAGACGGCATACGGATCCACCGGGTCGGTGGCGACTCCGACGTAGTCCCCCCAACGATCGCCCTTGTACCCAGCCAACCCGGATGCCAGTAACCGACTTCCCGCGATCGCGTTGGTCGCGGCTGAAGGACTCTGGTAGGCCGCGATCAGCGACACACTTGCGGTCGGGCCACTCTCGGAGTAGACGACGTACATTCCGCCGACTCGCGAGAGACCGATCCCGCCATAAAAGGCATCGTACCCGGCGTCCCCCAAAAGAAAGTCCTGCTCGAGTGCGGGGGTCCCGGTCGTGGCCAGTTCGGTGACGCGCACCGTATCGCGGTAGGTGGAACCGCCGTCATAGGAGTGTGGGTAGGTTGAGACGAACCAGAGGCGACCGTTCTGCCAGAGCGCATCGGTCGGGCGTTCATCGACTGTCTGCGGGCCGATGGTGCCCAGGGGGTCCTGAGGCTGCGGCGGCGCAGCGAACGCGGGCACGCCGCCGGCAGTCAGGTCGCTGGTGGTCAGAGCGGCGTCTCCGCTCGTGTTCGACCCCGTGACCTCCCCATAGAGAACGTGCCCGGTCGGACCGTCTTCCGCGATGGCGCGAATGACCGGGTCAGCGGTGAGATTCGCGGCGGGCCGCCATGTCAGGCTCGCCCCGGTCGCCCAGTAGGTGCCGGTGACGCTGCCCCCCGCGAGGATGTCAGCCCAGTCGACGGCGTCCACCTCTCCGAACTGGAGGCCACCAGCGACGCAGCCGCTCCACGCGAAGACATTGGCCGAGAAGGCAACCTTGTCGGACGAGAATCCGAGGCCGGGATAATCGGGCAATAGGCCGGGGTAGGCAAAGTCCCAGGTGTGCCAACCGAGCGTCGGATCCCCCGTGTCCGAGAGGGCGAGACGCACGTGGCCCGTCCCGCAATCAGCCGACACCTCGCTGGCCAGCCATCGTCCGTGAATCGCGTCGTACAGGATCCGCGGATCGC
Organism: uncultured Chloroflexia bacterium; assembly: GCA_963837425.1. GTDB lineage: Bacteria > Chloroflexota > Limnocylindria > QHBO01 > QHBO01 > CAWINH01. Next base: position 484,014 of record CAWINH010000002.1, on the reverse strand, counting down.
TGTCGAGAACCTCGCTGCCCGGCTCGCCGAAGAAGGCGGCAAGCGAGACTTCAAGAGGATTGGCCCCTTGCCGTGACGTGAAGCGAAGCCGCGTGTTGACTGCCTGCACAACGTGGCTGGGTCCAACCGCAACCCACGGATCGGGTGGCTCGGACACCGGATGTGACGAACCGAGGGTCGCGGCATCGCTCATTCCGGCAAAGGACACCTTCTCGTCGAAGCCGGGCCAGGGCGCAGCGATCCGCGGTCCTAGGCCGTGAGGCGGTTCGAACGCGGCATCCGCAGAAGGGGTCGGCGACTGGCCCGGACGTCCAAGCGACAGGGCTGGCAGGTCACTGCGGACGGGCTGAACGTACCCGGGTACGCGCTCCATAGCGGCCAGGGCCCGCACGTTCACCGCCTTCGTCGATGCTGCCACCCGCTGCAACCGCGGCGAGACCGCCGGCGGCCATCATGGGGCTGGCCAACGATGTGGCAACAAGAAGCGCGGCGACCGAGAGGAGGGTGAGGATGCGCAGGGCGTCGAGGCGTTGGCCCGCACCACGGCCATGCCCTGAGAGATCCATCGAGTCTCCCCCGTTGCGAGACCATCAGTCTAGCGTCAACGAAGGCGGCACATTCATTGGGCCAACGACCAGGTCGGGGGGCGAACTGATAGATTGCGCGCATGCGGGGGCGAGGAGCGGTGGTCCTGCTGGTGCTGCTGGCGGCCTGCGCCTCGGCGTCCCCCACGCAACCTCGCTCCGCGCCCGATGCCGGCGCGATCAACCTCGCGCCTCGGGTTGCCCCACGGCCCGCCGGCGGTGACCCAATCTGGCTTCCGCTGATCCCCAATGCCGCCCGCGCGCGGGCGCTGGTCGATCTCCCGCTGAACGACACCCCCGGCGGGCAGGCTCAGGTGCCGGACGTTCAGCCGCCGATCTCCATCGGCCAGGACCTCGCGGTGCTCGGGGATCCGGTCATCGTGAATGGGGCCGAGTGGCTGCGCGTCTATGTTGTGGCTCAGCCGGGCGGTTCCGGCGACGTCTTCACCTGGATTCCCGCGAAACAAGAGGGGCAGGACACGGTGAGCCCACCACAGGTCGACGATTGCCCTCCGACGCGCGACAACCTGTCCACGATCGCGGCGCTCAACGCGTTCACCCGCGCCCAATGCCTGGGCCCCGCCCCGTTCACGGTCGAGGGTTCCACCTCGACCTCGCGTCTCGAGATTGCGTACCAGGTGAAGCCGTCGTGGCTCGGGCCTCGGCTGACGGATCCGCCTTCACCCTCACTCGTGACTCGTCCACCTGGCCCGGTGGACGTCCGGGTCCCCCCCGGCCTGGACGCGCCGCCGGCCGACATCACGGTCCGGGCCGAGCTCCATGTCCTGGATCCCGCGAGCGGATCGTGCACGCGGACCGCGGTGCCCAATTCGGATGTCCCCGTCGAATCGGCGGCGGACACCCGGCTGTGGTGCGCCGTCCAGGTGGTCATGGACCGCTGGGAGCCACTGCTCGGGCCGGAAGGGCGACCGTTCGATGCCGCGGCGCCCCAGCTGCATCGGTTCCATCCCGGCAACTGCGAACTCATCGGGATGGGTACGGTGGTCTTCCACACCGACCCGACCCGCCTCGACCCGGTGTGGGCGGACCCGGTGACCGGCGGTCCGCCGCTCCCCGCCTGGTTCGGCCCCGAGTTCCACATCGCGTTCCAGCCGGGCCTGGTCGTCGTGGACGACAAGGGTGAGGTGGTCGTCAGCGACGGCCTGATACTCGATGCGACCGGGAGGCTGGGAAGCCACTTCGTGTGCGCAACCACCGACGCGCTCTACATCAATTGAGACGGTCTCGAGGGGCGCGTCGTTCGCGTGCGCAAACCTAGGAACCTGCAGGCGGGATACCGTACGGGCAGATGTGGAAGACGCCGTCCGCATCTTCCCCGCCTCCCAGGCGGTCGACGACGAGGCCCTCCCGGCCGATGACGGTGCCCCACGGATTCACCACCACGGCGCGGCCGTTGACCGGCCAGGCAGCGATACCAGCGGGCCAGAAGACGGGCAGCGTGTCGCCGGTGGCAACCGAGACCAGGATCAGGTCGTCGCCGGAGGTCGCGACCCGGGCGGGCTCCAGGAGCGCCGTCGCGCAGCCCATGACGAGCCCCGGCGGGTCGGCACTCAGATGCAGGGCGGGGGCGCCATAGGGCGGAGCTGGACCGAGGAACAGGCGCGCCAGGGCAGAGGCAGCGACAACAAGGACCAAAGCCGATGCAACCGATCCCCACCTTCCCCGGAGCACGGCGGCATTGTGATCCTGCGTTCTCGCCGCATCAATCCCTGCATTCGGTTCGGTTCCGCGCCGCCAGCCGACGCGTGTCAATGTCCCTCAGGAGAATCCGCCGGTTCGCATGATGGTTTCGCAAGCGGAGAGCGCCAGCACGAGAACTCTTCGATGGTGCCGTCGTAGAACGTGACGCGGAGCCGGAGCGCCTCGCCCCCGAACAGGACCTGGCAGCTGTCCTGGCCGCACCACGGACCGCCACGAACCGATGCGACTTCGCTCCCTTGCCCGCCCAGGTTCTCGTACACCGCATCAAGAAACGGTCGGCAGGCTGCGCTCGTCACCTCGGTGCAGGCGCCGGCGCTCGAGGACAGCTGGGGACCACCGAGGATCGCCCGCGCTCCGAAGATGCCGAGCACGACTACCGCCGCCACCGCGACGAGCAGCAGCCACGCTCGGAAGCTCGTGGGACTCCGCCTGCTGGGCGTACGTGAATCGGTCGTGGCGACCATTCGAGAAGTATTGGCCTCACGCCAGATCCGATGTCAATGGCCCGAGCGTCGCGCCGGTCCGGGTCGACGTTTTCGGCGGGTGCTGGTAGGTGGCGTAGCGGACAGCGACCTCGAATCCCAGCCGCTCGTAGATCGGCCGACCGAGAACACTCGCCTGGAGGGCAGCGACCTCGCACCCGGCTGCCAGACCGTCAGTCACGACGCGAGCGGTCATCGCCGCGCCGTAGCCGTGTCGCCGCGCCGCCGGAATCGTTGCGATCGAGTACACCCCGATCGTCCGCCCGGTTCGCCAACCCAGCCCGGAGACGACCGGCTCGCCGTCGAGGTACCCGACGTATCCGGCGCCTTCGGAACGGTTGAGCAGCTCCGCACAGATCGTCCCCGACGCAACTGCGGGATCGGACCCGAAGCCCTCGGCAACCATCCTGCGATGCGCCTCGAGACCAGCGCCATCGGTGATCTTCTGAATCTCGAACCCCGAAAGGCGCGTCGGTGCGATGGCGCCGCGGTCGATCGGGAATGCGACCATTCCCGGGATCGTTGCAGCCTCGCCCGCAGCGACCAGCCTTGCCCCGGTGAGCGTCGCGATGAACCGATCATCCACGCCCTCTCGCAGTCGGACGACGAAGTCGCGCACCCTTGGGGTGTCCACCGACTTGCCGCGGCGCACAGCTCAGCCGGGCGGCCAGGTCATGCGCCTACCGCCCAGCAGGTGGAAGTGGAGGTGGAAGACGCTCTGCCCCGACTCGGGGCCCACGTTGCTCACGATCCGATAGCCTTCCAGGCCAGCGTCATCCGCCACCCGACGCATCGCGGCGAAGAGTGCGGCGAGCAGCTCGCCATCGGCGTCGGTGAGGTCGGCCACCGATGCGAGGTGCCGTCGCGGGATGGCGAGCACGTGGGTCGGTGCACGCGGGGAGAGGTCGCGGAAGACGACGACCGCGTCGTTCTCGTAGACGATCTCCGAGGGGATCTCCTTCGCCGCGATCTTGCAGAAGATGCAGTCCGGATCGATATCTGCCATGCCCGGCAGCCTAGGCGAAGTCCCCGGTCCGCGACAAGATCGCGGCGGCAACCGCCACGGCGACCGTCTCGGAACGCAGGATCCGCGGTCCAAGCCCGGCGACCTGCAGGCCCGCCCGCTCGGCGGCCGCCACCTCGTCCGGCGTGAACCCTCCCTCCGGGCCGATGACGACGCTGATCGGCGGGGCCAGCTCGGAAAGGTGCGGAGCCTCGGCCCGCGGATCGAGCAGGACCGATGGTCCGCGCAGCGCTTCCGCAAACGGCACCGGCGCCGAGACCTCCGGGACGATCCCCCGCTCCGACTGCTCGGCCGCCTCGCGTGCGACCGCCCGCAGCCGCTCGAGCCGGCGCGTCGAGAGGTCACGTGCCACGCAGCGCTCGCTGACGAAGAGTCCGAAACGCGCGATCCCGAGCTCCGTCCCGTGGCGCACCACCGGCTCGAGGTGGTCGCCTCGGAGGAGCGCCTGCCAGACCGTGAGCCGATGCGCCGGCTCGCCGCCGGCCGCACGCCGCGACTCGACGACGCAGGACCCGCCCTCGAGCCGGCAGGTGACCTCCTCCCCGGCGCCGTCGAGAAGGACGAGGTGCTCCCCGTCGTGGAGCCGCAGAACGCGACGCACCTGGTGCGTGACGTCGGCCGGCAGCGGAAAGCGCTCCCCGGCCATCTCCGCGGGCGAGACGAAGAACCGGTGCAGAGTCATCCCCGGACCATCCGGAGCGCGACCCACTCGCCGTCGTCGCGGCGCTCGATGAGCGAGAGCCCGGCCGCGGTCAGCGCGGTGATCACCTCGTCACCGCGCTCGGCGATGATCCCGCCCGCGATCAGCGTGCCACCTCGGGCGGTGTGCGCCGCGAGCGGACCGGCGAGCTGAACCAGCACGGACGCCACGAGGTTGGCGAGGACGAGCGGGTACGGGTCCGCCACCGGACCGCCGGTCAGGCTGCCCGCACGCGCGGCGACGCGATCGGCGAGGGCGTTCGCCTCCGCGTTGGCCAGGGTCGTCTCGACCGCCACCGGATCGGTGTCGAGGCAATCGGCGCGCTCCGCGCCCAGTCGCAGCGCGACGAGCGCCAGGATGCCGGACCCGGAGCCGACGTCGAGCGCCCGCACCGGCATCGGCGAAACCCCCTGGAGCAACGAAAGGCAGCCACGGGTCGTGGGGTGCAGGCCAGTGCCGAAGGCCATTCCGGGGTCGAGGCGCACGGCGACCTCGCCGGGCGCCATCGGCTCGTCCAGCCAGGACGGCACGATCACGACCCGGCCAATGCGCTGCGGCGCGTAGCCCGCCTTCCACGCATCGGTCCATTCGGCATCGTCCACGGGCCTTACGAGCAGCTCCCCGACCGGTCGCAGCCCGAAGGCCTGGAGATGCCAGAGGGCGCGCTCGGTGGCCTCGACGTTTGCCGGGGCGGCCCCGTCATCGGGAATGTGGGCGGTCACCTCGTACGGTGCGGTCGGGTCCTCGCGCGCCGCGAGCTCGTCATCCGGATCGCGGATGAGGCGCGTGGGCCGGACGGCGGTGCCGGCAGCCACGCGCCCCAGGATCTCGCTGACCGCCTCGACCGCCTCGACGTCCGCGGTGACCGTCAGCTCCAGCCAGCGCACGATGGTCGGCTCAGCGGTCCGGTCAGCCGCCGAAGAAGTCGCGCACGCGGTCGAAGAGCCCGGCGCCACCCTTGGGCAGCACGGCCGGTGCGCTCACCTCGTCGAGCTGTCTGAGCAGCTCGCGCTCCTTCTTCGTGAGCTTGGGCGGAACCACCACGGTCACGATGACGTGGAGGTCTCCCCGGCCGCCGCCGCGCACCCGCGGCACACCCCTGCCGCGCAGCCGGATCTCGGCGCCCGACTGCGTGCCGGCGGACACCTCGATGGGCTCGGTTCCCTCGACCGTGGGCACCTCGAGCGTCGCCCCCAGCGCGGCCTGCGCGAAGGTGACGGGCAGCTCGTGGTAGAGCTCGGTGCCGCGCCGCAGGAGCTCAGGGTGATCCCGGACGGTGATGACGACGTAGAGGTCGCCCGCGGGCCCGCCCCGCGGCCCGGCCTCGCCCTGGCCCTCGAGCGCAATCCGCTGCCCGGAATCGATCCCGGCCGGGACGGCCACCTCGAGGCGACGCTCCTGTCGGACCCGGCCGTCACCGTGGCAATGCTCGCAGGGAGTCCCCACGACCGTGCCCTCGCCGTTGCAGCGCGGGCAGGCGGTGATGTTCACCATCTGGCCCAGGATCGTCTGGCTCACCCGACGGCGCTCGCCGCTGCCGTCACACTCCGGGCAGGTCTCCGGCTCCGTGCCCGGCTCGCCACCGGAGCCGCCGCAGACCTCGCAGGTCACGAGGCTCGGGAAGCTGATCGCGCGGGTGACGCCGGAGACCGCCTCCGTGAAGTCGATCGTCAGGTCGTAGCGCAGGTCGGCCCCGGCCACGACCCGGCGCCGGGTACGGCTGCCGGCCGGCGTCCCGCCAAAGAAGGCGTCGAAGATGTCGCCGAACGGACCGAAGCCACCGCCGAATCCACCGAACCCGCCGGCCGTGCTCGCGCTGTCGACGCCGGCGTGGCCGAACATGTCGTACGCGGTGCGCCGCTGCCGATCCGAGAGGACCCGATACGCCTCGTTCAGCTCCTTGAAGCGCTGCTCCGCCCCGTCACTCGTATCGACGTCGGGATGGTGCTGCTGCGCGGCCCGGCGAAAGGCGCGTTTGATCTCCTCGTCGGACGCATCGCGCCCGACGCCCAGCACCTCGTAGTAGTCGCGCTTCACAGCCATTTCGAGCCGAGAGTATACAAACTGGCACTCGCGATGTCAGAGTGCCAACCAGCCGCGAGTGCCGCCCGTCAGTCGCCGACCGGGTCGCGTCGCGCGTGCTCGGCCTGGTAGCGACGCTCGCTCGCGCGCTCGAACCCGAGCTGCGCCGCGCAGGTCACCACGAAGAGGACGGCGCCGACGCCGACCGCCGGCAGCATCGTCATCTGCCACTGGATGAGCGCCACGACGCCGAACACGGCGGCCAGCATGCCGTTCACGAATGCGATCGTTGCCGGGGTCGTCACGAGCCCGTGGAGCGCGACCGAGCCGGTCCCATGCGAGCCGTAGGTCTGGATGATCCCGGCGTCATCGATCGTCGAGCCGGAGACGAAGTAGGGGCGCAGGTCGGGCTCCATGTCGAGGTATGCGTGGCGGATGAGATTCATGCCGTACACCCAGTGGACGTCCTCGCTGTTGACCTCGACGAGCCGGACGTAGGTCGCCAGCCCAATGAGGAGCACCACCGGCAGGATCAGCAGCGCGAAGACGACGAACCCCTGCCCGAACGAGGTCGCCTGGGCCACGAGCGCCAGCGAGACGACCGCACCGGAGAGGACGGTGAGGAACATGCCGGCCCGGCTGAACGACTCGCTCCACGAGAGGGATCGGGTGGCGAGCAGGTTCCAATGCTCGGTGGCGAGGATCTGGAGCCGCTGCGATCGCCGGGTCGGATCGTCGCTGTCCGCCACCCCGCCGCGCGACAGCGGATGCGCCCCCGGCGGGCCGTCTGGGAATCGTTCCATTGCTCGCTGCCTGCTCCACTTCGGGGTGTGGATGCCAGTGTGGCCCGTCTACCCGGAATCCTGTCAAGGTTCGGCGCAGCGGTCGGCTAGCATCGGGTGAGCCGATGGACACCCCGCTCGAGCTCTCCGCGGACCAGGCGCGTCGCTTCCTCGTCCGGCGCCACCTGCTGGATCCGCCACGCAGCCTGCCGGCCGAGCCGGCATCGGTCCTGCGCGTCATCGACCGCGTCGGCAGCCTCCAGTTCGACCCGCTCGAGGTCCCCGGCGCGCGGAACCATGACCTCGTGCTCCACGCGCGGATCGCCAGCTTCGAGCGTCCGTGGACCGATCGCTGGCTCTACGGGGCGCCGGAGGAGCGTCGGCTCATCGAGCTCTACAACAAGAGCCTGAACATCCTGCCCCTCTCCGAGCTCCCCTACTACCGCGTCACGTGGGGACGGATGGCAGAGAACTACCGGGAGTTCCTCGCGGGGCACGGCGAGCTCGCCGCGCGGATCATCGAGCGGATCCGCGTCGAGGGGGTCCTCTCCACGCAGGCGTTCCGCGACGTCGAGCAGCGCATCGAGTGGTGGTGGGCCGAGACTCCGGCCGCGCGGGCGGTCATGGAGGCGCTCTTCGTCAGCGGACGCCTGGGAATCGCACGCCGCGACGGGAACCGGCGCTTCTACGACCTCATCGAGCGGATCGTCCCGGCGGATCTGCTGGCGACCCACGCCAGCGAGGACGAGCAGCATCGGCATCGGCTCCTCTCGCGCCATCGGGGACTGGGCCTGATGGGGATCGGCGGCGCATCCACCCTCACCGAGGGCACCGGCAGCGTCGCCGACCGGGCGCGGATCACCGCCGGCCTCGTCGCGGACGGCGTCCTGCTGCCGGTCCGCGTGGAGGGGGTCCGCGACGTGCGCCACATCCTCGCCGACGAGGCGCACCTTCTCGACGGCGGCGAGCCCACCGGCGTGACCGCCGGCGCGGTCACCTTCCTGGCGCCCCTCGATCCCTTCCTCTGGGATCGGCGGCTGACGAAGGTCCTGTTCGGCTTCGACTACACGTGGGAGGTCTACACACCCGCCGCGAAGCGGAAGTACGGCTACTACGCGCTCCCCATCCTGTTCGGCGACCGGCTCGTCGCCCGTTTCGAGCCGCGCCTCGAGCGCGCCACCCGTACGTTGCGCGTCCTCGGGATCTGGTTCGAGGACGGCTTCAGCCCGATGGAGGAGCCGGACTTCGTCCCGGCCCTGGCCTCCGCGCTGGGCGCCTACCGCTCGTTCGTCGGGGCGCGAGCCGTGACGTGGCCGCGGACCCGGCCGGGGCGCGACCTCGCCGGCGCGCTGCGCCGCACCGGTGCCGATCAGTCCCCGAAATCGACGATGAGCGGGGCGTGGTCCGACGGGATCCCCGGGTAGGTCGACGGCTTCCGCGCGTCTCGATCCCGCTCGGCAGCGACGGCCCGGGCGGCGAGCGACTCGGTCACATAGACGTGGTCGATCCGCATCCCGAAGTTCTTGTGGAAGTTCCCGGCGCGGTAGTCCCACCATGTGAAGAAGCCGGATTCGGGGTGAAAGCGACGGACGACGTCGACCAGCCCCCAGTCCCGCAGGCGTGCCACGGCCGCCCGCTCCGGCTCGGACACATGGGTGCCACCGTGGACCGCAACCGGGTCCCAGACGTCCTCGTCGGTGGGCGCCACGTTGTAATCGCCGCAGATCGCGAGGTCAGCGGCCGGGTCGGCGTGACCGAGCAGCCACTCGCCGAGCCGCTCGAGCCAGACGAGCTTCTCGTCGTAGAACTCGGAGCCGACCGTCCGCCCGTTCGGCACGTAGATGCTCGCGACCCGCACGCCGCCGCAGGTGGCGGCCAGGAAACGCCCGCCGTCATCGGTCCAGCCGTCGTCCGCGGGGAGCCCGGCGACGATGTCGGCCAGGCCGATCCGCGACGCGATCGCCACCCCGTTCCACTGGCCCTGGCCGTGGTGCGCGACCTCGTAGCCGAGCTCGCGGAACGGGAGCTCGGGCATCGTGGCGTCGGATACCTTCGTCTCCTGCATGCACAGGACGTCGGGTCGCTTCGCGTCGGCCCAGGCCAGGACCCGGTCCAGGCGGGCCTTCAGGGAGTTCACGTTCCAGGTCGCCAGCCGCATCGGTTCCGAGTCTAGCGGCCGTCGCGGGGGCCGAACGGGGGGTCGCCGCTGGCAATGCCGTCCCGCTGCCTGGGACGTTTCGCGCGGGAGCCGAGCCTCAGGCGTGGTTTGTCCCGCTGCGTGGGACGTTTCGCGCGGGAGCCGAGCCTCAGGCGTGGTTTGTCCCGCTGGAGGGACGTTTCGCGCGGGAGCCGGCGCTAGTGCGCCGTTTGTCCCGCTGCGTGGGACACCAACGGTATGCTCGCACGCGTGACGGAGCAGCTACGCTACGGCGGGCAGAGCGCGACCGCGCCGCTCCGCGACGTGCTCGTGAAGCGCCCGGGCCCCGCCTTCGGTGCCGCCTTCGACGACCCGCAGCTCGGCTTCCGCCACCCGGTCGATCTCGCCGAGGCGCAACGACAGCACGACGCCTTCACCGAGCTGCTCGCGGCGCTCGGCGTCCGGATCCACACCCTGCCCGACGAGCTGGACCTCGCCGATCTCGTCTACGTCTACGACCCGCTCCTGATCGGCGATGCCGGAGCGATCGCGCTGCGGCCGGGCAAGGAGGCCCGTCGCCCCGAGCCCGCGCTCGTCGCCGGCTGGGCGCAGCGCGCCGGGATCCCGCTCGCCGGCCGCATCGACGCCCCGGGGACGCTCGAGGGCGGCGACGCGTTCTGGCTGCGTCCGGACCTGCTGTGCATCGGTCGCTCGCTTCGCACGAACGACGATGGCGCCCGCCAGCTCGCACGGCTCGTCGGCGGCAAAGGGCGAATCTTCGACCTGCCGTACTGGCGCGGACCCGCTGACCTCGTCCACCTGATGTCGGTCATCTCGCCGGTGACCGATGACCTGGCCGTCGTCTACCCGCCCCTCCTCCCCGTGGGCCTCTGGAACCTGCTCCGCGAGCGCGAGATCGCGACGATCGAGGTGCCGGAGGAGGAGTACGCGACTCTCGGCTGCAACGTCCTCGCCGTGCGACCCGGGGTGCTGGTCGCCGCCGAGGGCAATCCCCGCACCCGCACCGCGCTGGAGCTGGCGGGCTGTGAGGTGCACACGTATCCTGCGAGCGAGATCGGGATCAACGGCAGCGGGGGGCCGACCTGCATGACGCGCGCCATCCGGCGCGAGACCTGACGAGGAGGAAGGAGCCCGGGATGATCAAGGAGTTTCGCGATTTCCTGCTGCGGGGCAACGTCGTCGACCTGGCGGTGGCGGTCGTCATTGGCGCCGCGTTCGGCGCCGTCGTCACCTCGTTCACCGAGAAGATCCTCACCCCGCTGCTCGGCCTGATTGGCGTGCCGGACTTCTCGACGCTGACGATCACCGCCGGCAATGCCACGATCGCCTACGGCGACTTCCTGAACGCGCTCGTCAGCTTCATCCTGGTTGCCGCGGCGATCTTCTTCTTCGTCGTGAAGCCGATGAATGCCATGGCCGCGCGCCGTGCCGGCGCCCAGCCCGAGGAGGCGCCGACCACGAAGGCCTGCCCGTTCTGCGCGACCGACATCCCGGTGGCGGCGACCCGCTGCCCGCACTGCACGAGCCAGCTTGGCTAGCCGGGGCCCCTGTCTTCGGCACGCGAAGCGCCATCGGATGAGACGAACGGCTCTTGCCGCGCCGACCTTCGGCAGGTGACAGCCGCGCGCCGGCCCCGATCATGAACGCTGAGCCTGCTGAAGACCGGGGAACCATGGCGCTCGCCGCCCACGGCTTCAGCCCACCTTTGCGGTGAGATTCTCGGAGAGAGGCGCAGCATGCGTGGTTCGCGATTCGGTGCAACGGTCCTGGTGCTGGCCATGCTGGTCGGCAGCTTCGCGCTCGTGGGTCATACGTCTGCCCAGGTCGGGGCGGATCTCAATGTCACGATCAAGGCATCCAAGCACGTCGTTCAGCCGGGCAGAACTATCACCTTCACGATCACGGCCACCAATGTTGGCGAGGCCGCGGCGCAGAATGTGGTGGTCTCCGGGTGGCTTCCCGACTGGTTCAACTACGTTGCATCGGGATGCAGCAGCAACACCTATGCCACCCAGCTGGGTGCACTCGAGTGCGCAGTGGGCGCACCGCCGAGCACGACGGTGGACCTGGCGCCGGGACAGAGCGTAACGCTCACCCTAGTGCTCACCACCTTCAACAACCCGAGGCACGATCGCAACAACGCGTACGAGCTCGGGTGGGTCACCTGGGGTCCTGACGGCGCGGAGTCCTACGCCGAGGCCAGGGTGGACGTCCAGATCGCCGGCCGACCAGCCGAGGCCGGTCGCCACTGAAGCCCGGCGAACAGAGAGGGAGCGGCCAACCGGCCGCTCCCTTGTTTCCAGGCAGGCATCGAGCGTCAGATGTGGTTCCCGCCCCAGACGATGGCCGCCATGCTGCCGTTGTTGATCAGCTGACGGACCTGCTCATCGCTGAGCCGCTGCCTGCCGTGGGCCGCGACTTTCGCCTGGCAGAGCGCACACAGGTGCTCGCCACCTCCGAGCGTGCGGCGATCGGAGAAGAGGGGCGTGCCAAGCGCCGTGGACTCGCCGCAGCCCGAGCGGACCGAGAGTCAAGAGCCACGCGGCCGGTCTGGGGATCAGACCTCCTTGTACTCGCCCTCGATCGTCTCGCCCTCTTCCTCGCCGGCGGCGGCCTCGCCATCACCGGGCCCCGCTGGCGCCGCCGTCGGTCCCGTCGCCGTCGCCATCGGTCCCGGAAGCCTCGTAGGCCTTCGAGCCGATCCGCTGCAGGACCTCGGCGAGCTGCTGCTTCGTCGAGTCGATGGGGCCGGCGTCCTCGCCGTTCAGGGCCTCGCGGACGGCCGCGATCCGTGATTCGACTTCCGCCTTCTCCTCATCGGTCACCTTGTCGCCCAGGTCCTTGAGCAGTCGCTCGGCCTGGAAGGTGAGGGCATCGGCCTCGTTGCGAGACTCGACCTCGGCGCGTCGCTTGCGGTCCTCCTCCGCGTGCTCCGCCGCGTCGCGGACCATCTTGTCCACGTCGTCCTTGGCCAGCATGGAGCTCGCAGTGATCGTCACCTTCTGCTCCTTGTTCGTGGCCTTGTCCTTGGCGGTCACGTTGAGGATGCCGTTCGCGTCGATGTCGAAGGTGACCTCGATCTGTGGAACGCCGCGCGGGGCCGGCGGGATGCCGTCGAGGCGGAAGGTGGCGAGCTTCTTGTCGTCGGCCGCCATCTCCCGCTCGCCCTGGAGGACCACGATGTCGACGCTCGGCTGGTTGTCCGACGCCGTGCTGAAGATCTGCGTGTGCGAAGTGGGGATCGTCGTGTTGCGGTTGATCATCTTCGTGGCCACCCCGCCCAGGGTCTCGATGCCCAGCGACAGCGGCGTGACGTCGAGGAGCAGGACGTCCTTGACCTCGCCGCCCAGGACCCCGGCCTGGATGGCGGCGCCCACTGCGACAACCTCGTCGGGGTTCACGCCCTTGTGCGGCTCCTTGCCACCGAAGAGCGCCTTCACCGCCTCGACGACCGCCGGCATGCGGGTCATGCCGCCCACGAGGATCACCTCGTCGATCTCGGTGGCCTTCAGGCTGGCGTCCGACATCGCCTGCCTGACGGGACCCTCGGTCTGCTTGATGAGATCGGCGACGAGGTCCTCGAGCTTGGCCCGCGACAGGGTCATGACCAGGTGCTTGGGACCGGAGGCGTCGGCGCTGATGAACGGCAGGTTGATCTCGGTCTGGGTCGTCGAGGAGAGCTCGATCTTCGCCTTCTCGGCGGCCTCCTTGAGGCGCTGCAGAGCGATCCGATCCTTGGACAGGTCGATCCCCTGGTCCTTCTTGAACTCGGAGATCAGCCAGTCGATCACGCGCTGGTCGAAGTCGTCACCGCCGAGGTGAGTGTCGCCGTTCGTGGAGCGGACCTCGAAGACGCCCTCCGACAGCTCGAGGATGCTGATGTCGAACGTCCCGCCGCCGAGGTCGTAGACCGCGATCTTCTCGTCCACGGTCTTATCCAGGCCGTAGGCCAGGGCCGATGCGGTCGGCTCGTTCACGATGCGCTTGACGTCCAGCCCGGCAATCCGCCCGGCGTCTTTCGTGGCCTGGCGCTGGGTGTCGTCGAAGTAGGCCGGCACGGTGATCACCGCCTCGGTGACCTTCTCGCCGAGGTATGCCTCGGCGTCACCCTTCATCTTCTGGAGGATCATGGCGCTGATCTCCGGCGGGCTGAAGGCCTTGCCGTTGGCGAGGGTCACGATCACGCCGTCGGACTTCGGATCCTTCTCCACCGTGTAGGGCACGAGGTCCTTGCTGCGCTGGACCTCGGGGTCGTCCCAGCGACGCCCCATGAAGCGCTTGATGGAGAAGATCGTGTTCTCCGGGTTCGTGATCGCCTGGCGCTTCGCCACCTGGCCGACGAGCCGCTCGCCGCTCTTGGCGAAGCCGACGACCGACGGGGTGATGCGCCCGCCCTCCGCGTTCGTGATGACCTGTGGCTCGCCGCCCTCCATGACGGCAACCGCCGAGTTGGTGGTGCCCAGGTCAATGCCGATGATCTTGCCCATTGCCGGTTACTGCTCCTTCGGGTTGTTCGCAACTCGGACGAGCGCCGGGCGCAGGACCCGGTCGTGGAGCCGGTATCCGCGCTGCAGCTCGCCGATGACGTGGTTGTCGGGGTGGTCGGTGGTCTCCTCGTGGACGACCGCCTCGTGGAGATTCGGGTCAAACGGCTGTCCGACGGACTCGATGGCGGTGACGCCCTCGGACTCGAGGACGCCACGCAGCTTGCGCTCCACCAGCCGGATGCCGTCGACCCAGGCGGGATGCTCGTCCGACGGGACGTGCTCGAGGGCTCGGTCGAAGTCGTCGAGGACCGTCAGCAGCTTGCCGATGAGGAGCGCCGTGGAGAACTGCGCCACGACTTCGCGCTCCTCCTCGGTCCGTCGCTTGTAGTTCGTGTAGTCGGCCACCGCGCGCTGCCAGCTGCGGAGGTGCTCCTCGCCCTCTCCCTGCGCCGCCTCGAGCGCAGCCTGCAGCTCGGCGACCTGCTTCGTCAGCTCCGCGCGCGACGCGCCGCGTCCACCTCCCCGCTCCTCGGCGCCGTTCGTCGGGTGCTCAGTCATACGTCTCCCCCCAGTGGCTGTTGATCAGCTCGTTCATGAGGACCGACAGGTAGCGCACGGTTGGAATCGCGCGCGGGTACGGCATCCTCGTGGGGCCCAGCACGCCGAGCAGGCCGAGCGCCCGATCCGGGGCCCCGTAGGGAGCGAAGACGAGGCTCACCTCGTGCATCGCGTCGTTCGCGTTCTCGTGGCCGATGATGACGTGCACGCCGCGATTCCGGGCCAGCACCGGAACGAGCTGCTCGAGGAAGTCCGACCGCTGCAGGACCTCGAGAATCCCCCGCATCTTTGCGCCCTCGGCAAACTCCGGCTGCTCGAGGACGTTGACGATGCCGTCGGTGAAGATGTCCTCCACCACGATTCCGTCTTCTTCCTCGAGGAGCCCGGCGATGACCTCGGCCGCATGCTGCGCCACCGGCCCAAGCTTCCCGGCGCGGCGACGAACCTGCGGCGCCGATGCGCCCGCCAGCTCGGCGTTCAGGGCGGCGGCCACCGTGTCGAGGTCGGCTTGGGCGATCTCCGAGCCCGAGGAGAGGCGATCCAGTTGCCCGGGGTCGAACCGACGCTGGACGACGTTGCCGTCGGTCAGGACCAGGACGCAGAGCCGCGCATGGTCGGCGAGCTCGACGAGCTGGACGTGGCCGAACCGCGCGCGCCGCGCGCGTGCGGGGGTCACGACGGATGCCGAGCGGGTGCTCCCGGCAAGGATCGATGCGGCCAGGCGCAGCCATTCATTGCTCGTCAGCTGCACCTGGCTGAACTGGTGTCGGATCATGAGCTGGTCCGCCTCGTCGAGCGTCGCCTCGTGCATGAGCGACTCGACGTAGATTCGATACCCGAGGTCGGAGGGCACGCGCCCGGCGCTCGTGTGCGGATGGCTCAGCAGCCCCAGCGCCTCGAGCTCCGCCATGGCCGAGCGCACCGTCGCCGAGCTGACTGCCAGCCGGTATCGGCTCACGAGCACCTTGGAGCCGACCGGGGTGGCGCTGCGCAGGTAATCCTCGACGACGGCGCGCAGCACGATCCGCTGGCGCTCGGTCAGCTCAACCGCGGGCCGGTGCGTGTTCGATTCTCGCTCGACTGCCTGCTCGTCCACCATGTGTCGTCTCGCCTGGCCATGCCTCCGCTCGCTCGCGTTAGCACTCTGATGCCGAGAGTGCTAACAGGGGTCTCGGAATGGTACCAACCGCGTCCGAGAGCTGTCAACGTCGCGGCCGGCACGGTCAGGCCGGGACGGCGGCCGGCAGGAATCCGACCAGCGCGTCGTTGGCGAGCAGCCGGCCGCGCCGCGTCAGGCGCAGGACGTCGCCGGCCACCTCAAGCAATCCGGCACGTTCCCCATCCGCGACGGCGGTCGCGTAGCGAGTCAGCGGGTCCGCACCGAATTCCCGGCGAAAGCGCGCCGGCTGACCCCGGCGACCCGCCGCAGCCCGAGCGCGACCGCCTCGAACGCGCGGGTGCCCTCGTCGAGCACCTCGCGCCCCTCGATCGGGCGCTCCCCCGCCTCCACCGCGGCGAGGTACGCGTCGAGGTCGCGCGTGTTCCAGCTGCGGCCCGCACCATCCCAGGAGTGGGCGCCGGCGCCGAGCCCGGTGTACGGGCGTCGCGCCCAGTACGCGCCGTTGTGCTGCGACTCGCGCCCCGGACGGGCCCATGACGAGAGCTCGTAGTGGAGGTAGCCGGCTGCGGCGAGCAGCTCCTCGGCGAGCCGGTAGGCATCGGCCACGAGGTCATCGTCCTGGCGGGCCGCCAGCCGCCGTCGCCAGCGGAGCGCCCCAGGACGCGGCGGCGCGGCCCACTCGTCGGGCGCGAGAGCCAGGGACAGCGCGTAGAGAGAGAGGTGATCGGGCTCGAGCGCGATTGCATCGGCCAGGCCGGCTCGCCAGCCCTCGGCGACTGGCCGGGAATCCCGTAGATGAGGTCGAGGCTGACGTTGTCGAACCCCGCTCGTCGAGCGGCGGCGAATGCGGAGCGGCCCTCGGACGCGGAGTGACCGCGGGCCAGTGCCCGGAGCTCATCATCCCGCAGCGACTGGATGCCGAGCGACAGTCGGTTGACGCCCGCCGCTCGCAGGCCCACCCAGTCCGGCGCCTCGCGCGCGCTCGGGTTCGCCTCCAGGCTGATCTCGGCCGGCACGTCGCCCCAGCGGTCCGCGACCGCGGCCACCAGCCGCCCGACGCTCGACGCGGGCAGGAGCGAGGGGGTGCCGCCCCCGAAGTAGATCGTGTCGAGGTGGCCCTGCGCCTCGCGCAGCGCCAGCTCGGAGAGGAGCGCGTCCACGTAGCGCGGGATCGTCGCCGCGCGCCCGCCGACCGTGACGAAGTCGCAGTAGGCGCAGACGAGCCGGCAGAACGGCACGTGGAGGTAGACGTGATGGGAGCCCATCTCGGGCGCGACCGGTCGTCAGATCGGTCGCTGGCGCAACCTGCCGCCGGCGAATCCGAAGAGCGCGGCGCTCACCGCGAAGTGGCCGACCATGGCCGGCAGCACCGAGCCG
Organism: uncultured Chloroflexia bacterium; assembly: GCA_963837425.1. Classification (GTDB taxonomy): domain Bacteria; phylum Chloroflexota; class Limnocylindria; order QHBO01; family QHBO01; genus CAWINH01. The sequence continues at coordinate 466,998 of CAWINH010000002.1, read as the reverse complement.
GCAGCCACCGTCGCCAGGCCGGCGGCGTACCCGAGGAGCACCGCGACCGCCAGGAAGAACCAGTCGCGCTCCTTCCACAGCCGGCGCTGGGCGAGGCCGTAGAGGAGCGCCTGCAGGAGGATCGCCAGTTCGTCCCGCCGGGGAGGTCGGCGAAGATGAGGATGCCCAGCACGATCGAGCGGAACTGGAGCTCGTCGGCGACCGCGGAGGCCCCCGCCCCGATCAGTCGCGACGGCAGCAGCGGCACCGGCAGCGGGAGGAGCCCGCGGTAGCGGAGGAAGGCGAAGGCGATCGCCCCGAGGATCGCCACCGCGCTGAACCAGAACATGATCGGCAGAAGTGAGCCGGCCTCGCCGGGCGCCAGGAAGAGGGTCGCGCGTCCCTGGGGCAGGATGACGACGATCCCGATCGTGAATGCGACCACCAGCGCGTAGTAGCTGACCGGGCCGAGCCACGGCGTCCGGTAGCGGAAGTAGTCCGAGCGCATGATCCGCTCCGAGTCGAAGCGGAGCAGGACGAGGAAGATCGTCAGCCCCAGGGCGATCGACAGTCGCAGCGATTCCTCGAAGTTCACGGGCTATGGCGCCTCGTTCATGCGGAGCACCGCCAGGAACGCTTCCTGCGGGATCTCGACCGAGCCGATCCGCTTCATCCGCTGCTTGCCCTCCTTCTGCTTCTCGAGCAGCTTGCGCTTGCGGGTCACGTCCCCGCCGTAGCACTTGGCCAGGACGTTCTTGCGCATGGCGCGGACCGTCTCGCGGCTGATGATATGCGAGCCGATGGCGGCCTGGACCGGCACTTCGAACAGCTGGCGCGGAATGAGCTCCCGCAGCTTGGCGACGAGCGCCTTCCCGATCCGGAACGCATTCGACGCGATGGACGATCAGCGACAGTGCGTCCACCGGCTCGCCCGCGACCAGCACGTCGAGCTTCACGAGGTCACCGGGCCGGTAGCCGACGTACGTGTAGTCGAGGCTGGCGTAGCCCGACGAGCGGCTCTTCAGCAGGTCGTAGAAGTCCACGATCAGCTCGGCCAGCGGCAGCTCGAAATGGAGGTTGACGCGCCGCGGATCGAGGTACTCCATCGTGCCGAACTCGCCGCGGCGGCCGGTGGCGAGCTCCATGATCGGGCCGATGTAGTCGGTGGGGGTGATGACCTGGGCCGCCACCCAGGGCTCGCTGATCGTCTCGATCTCGCCGGCGGGCGGCATCTGGGCCGGGTTGTCGACGACGACCTCGCCCGGGCGGTTCAGGCGCGTGACCCGGTACTCGACGCTTGGCGCGGAGGCGATGAGCTCCAGGTCGAACTCGCGCTCGAGGCGCTCCTGGACGATCTCCATGTGGAGCAGGCCCAGGAAGCCGCACCGGAAGCCGAAGCCGAGCGCCACGCTCGACTCCGGCTCGTAGACGAAGCTCGCGTCGTTGAGGTGGAGCCGCTCGAGCGCGTCGCGCAGGAGCGGGTACTCGTCGCCGCGCAACGGATAGATCCCGGCGAACACGAGTGGCAGGGCCTGCTTGTAGCCGGGCAGGGAAACCGGCGCCGGGTGGTCGGCATCGGTCAGGGTGTCACCCACCCGGGCATCGGCGATGCTCTTCAGGCCCGAGGCCACGTACCCGACCTCGCCGGCGGTCAGGCTGCGGGTCGGGACCGGCTGCGGCCGGAAATAGCCGAGCTCGAGGATCTCGCTCTCGGCGGTCGGTGGCCATGAACCGGATCCGTTCGTGATCGTGAAGCGTCCCGTTCGCGAGCCGCACGTAGGCGACCACCCCCTTGTACGTGTCGTAGTGGCTGTCGAAGACGAGCGCCTGGAGCGGGGCGGCCGGGTCTCCCCCCGGCGGCGGGACGCGGCTCACGATCGCCTCGAGGACCTCGCCGATCCCGCGACCCTCCTTGGCGGAGACGAGGAGCACCTCCTCGCGCGGGATGGCCGAGCGTGTCCTCGAGCTCGCCGAGCACCATCTCGACGTCGGCGCTCGGCAGGTCGATCTTGTTGATGACCGGGATGATCGTCGAGCTGCTGCGCCATCGCCAGGTGCACGTTGGCCAGGGTCTGGGCCTCGATCCCCTGGCTGGCGTCGACGACCAGCACGGCCCCCTCGCAGGCCTGCAGCGAGCGGCTCACCTCGTAGGTGAAGTCCACGTGACCCGGCGTGTCGATCAGGTTCAGCGCGTACGTCTGACCGTCGGCCGCGTCGTAGTGGAGCCGGACGGCGCGGGCCTTGATCGTGATCCCCTTCTCCCGCTCGAGGTCCATCGAGTCGAGCACCTGGCTCGTCATCTGCCGCGCGTCGATCGTGTGCGGTCAGCTCGAGGAGCCGATCGGCCAGCGTCGACTTGCCGTGGTCGATGTGGGCCACGATGCTGAAATTGCGGATGCGCTCCCGGGGAATCACCGGGCCGAAGGGTAGCGGATGCCGCGCGAGGGGGCTGAGCCGGGCGCCATACTCCATGCATGCCCGCACCCCCCTGGCGGAGCCCCGACTGGCTCGAGCCGATGCTGGCCTGGACCGATGCCCGCCTCGCCGAGGCGGGCCTCCGTCGTACCGGGCCGCCGAGCCCCCGCGACCGCCCGTGGTCGATCGTTCTCGAGCTGCCGACCGACGACGGACCGCGGTTCGCCAAGGAGACCGCGGCGAGCATGGCCAACGACGCCGGCCTGACCGGCATCCTCGCGGAGCTCGCCCCGTCCCTCGTCCTCCGGCCGCTGGCGGCGGACGCGAGCCGGCGGCGGATGCTGATCCCGTACGCCGGCGAGCGGCTGCGCGATCGACTCGAGCGCGATCCCGACCTCGCGCACTGGGAGCGGATCCTGCCGCGCTACGCTGAGCTCCAGCTGGCCGCCGCACCGCTCGCCGAGGCGCTGCTGGAGGCCGGCGCCCTCGACCGCAGGCCGCATCGGCTGCCCGAGCTGCTCACCGCGTTGCTCGACGATCCCGCGGCAGCCGGGTCGGATGGTGCGCGTCGCGCCGCGCCCGTCGTGCGCCGGGTGGCGGGCGAGCTGTCCGGGAGCGGTGCCCCGGCCACGATCCAGCACGACGACCTCCATGACGGGAACGTCCTGGTCGAGGGCGGCTCGAGCTATCGCATCGTCGACTGGGGTGACGCCTGCATCGGCCACCCGTTCGGCAGCCTGCTCGTCACCCTCCGCAGCATCGCGGATCGGTTCGGCATGGACGAGCACGGCCCGGAGCTGCGGCGCCTCCGCGACGCGTACCTCGAACCGTGGCGCTCCCGGCTCGGGCGCGTCGACCTCGAGGAGGAGGTGGCGCGCGCGCGCTGGCTGGCGATGGTCGGACGAGCGCTCATCTGGCGCGAGGTGGGCCGCCTCGTCACGGACCCCGACGAGTGGGACTGGCGGGCCGGAGTGACGGAGTGGCTCGCCGACCTCGCCGCGGCGGCGCCCGCCTGAGCGGTCCCGCTGAGCTAGGCCCCGGGGGAGGGCTCCGGGGTTGCGGACGGGGTCGGCTTCGGCTTCGCCGGCCCGACGTCGGTGATGCCGTTCACCGCGCTGTAGTGGCTGAACCAGACGTTCTTCCAGATGACGGTGCCGTCCGCGTCGGTCACCGTCCGGGTGACGGTGGCATCGAAGCCGTCGTGCGGGTACTCGACCCGCACCGAGGTTCCCGGCTTGAGGCTCGGGTCGAGGACCGTGGTGTCGCGGCGGAGCGCGGGTTCTGATGACCGGCGTGCTGAGGGTCACGGTCCGCCCGGTCGGCACGCCCCAGATGTCGAAGCGCACCCATCCCCGACCGGTGTAGCTGCGGATCACGATCGGGTCCGGCGTGTCGTTGCGGAACGTCATGTTCACCTCGTACGTATCGGTCTGGAAGACCGTCGCGTCGAGGCCCGTCGGGTAGCGCGAGATGTAGTAGTAGTGGTTCGTCCGATCGCCGATCTCGAGGCCGGCCCGCATCGCCGCGTTGAAGAGGGTGGTGGATGTCGAGCAGATTCCGCCGGCCAGGGCGCCGCTGGCGACGCTCCTGCCGCCGATGATCGCGCCGCCATAGCCGTAGCCGCGATCGATGGTGACGGTCCCGATGTCGTCCCAGAAGCCGAACCACTCGCCGGGCGCGATCACCATCTTGTCAAGGTCCTTGGCCGGGATGCTGATGTTCGCGCCCCAGTAGTTGCCGGTCCCCGGCACGTAGTAGGTGGTCCACGTCGAGAGGCGGATCTTTCTGTCCGCCGCGGCCTGAGCCCCCGCCGTTGTCAGCGCCGGCTGGATGGCGGTCGTAGCCAGCGCGGCGGCCCCGGCGGGCGCCCCGGGCGCGGGTGGCGAGCGCGCCCGCACCGCCGGCATGCTGGGTCGATGTCGAGCTCCTGCCCTCGACCCCCGGCGTCACCTCGGCGACCCCCTTGGCGCCCCACGTGAAGCCGGCGTCCTGGCATCCCCGGCCACTTCGGCGCGTGATCGCTGGCCACGCCCGCAGGGCCTCTCGGTCGACGACCGGCCGATCTGCGTCGGGGCCACCCGAAATGGACGAGGCCGCGGAGGGTCGCCGCGTCGAGGGCGAACGAGGTGCCGCCGAGGCCGCGGTGGAGGGTCGGCGCTCATGCGCGCGGGCCGCGGCGGCCGCGTCAGCGTCTACGGTGCTCACCAGAGGGTCGGTGCTGGTGTGGTGATGGCGACGCTCACTGCCGGGCCGTCCTGGGTCACCGCCGCCGCCAGTGCGGTGCGGAGGGCGTCGGCATCCAGAGCGTGGCCCGGCGGGGCCGGGGTCACGACATACCCCCTCTCGGGTCGTCCCGGACGCCGGCGCTGACCGGGCGGGTGGCGAACTCATTGACGATGCGGGCCGCCGCCGCGTCGATGGCATCTGGGTGATAGCCATGGGCGGTCGCGCCAGCGCAGTCGGATGAAAGGGGGGCGGAGCGGGCGGCCCATGGCTCGGGGATTCCCGCCGTACGCGTCACGGCGAGGCGGCATCGAGCGTCGTGATCTGGTGGCCGCGCCCGAGCGCCTCGTACGCGACGCTGGCGGGCGTCCCGTCGACCACCACCGCGGCGCGCCCGGCGCCCAGCGAGGGCCGCTCATCGCGGAGCCTCGTCTCGGCCGCGGCGCGGTCCAGCCCGCCGACTCCACGCCTGCGACCCGCACGCCGGGCATCACCCGGCCCTCGTACGCGAGCGCGAGGCCGATCGAGAGGCCAACCAGGAGGAAGAGGCCCACGAGCAGGGTCCCGGAGAAGCCCGGCAGGAAGCCGCGCCGGGTGGCTCCGGGCAGGAAGAGGGAGCGTGGTGGGCTGAGGGTGACGGTCGTCATGGTCAGATGCCCGGAGCAAGAAACGGTTTCGGCAGGTGGCGTCGCTGCGCGTGGCTTCTCCAGTGGGCACGGGTGAGGGCTCCTCCCCTAGACGCCTGGGCAGGCTCCCCTAGCTTTTCCTGAGGCGGACAGCGAGGCCTCGCGCGCCGGGACCGATGGTTGATTGTGCTCGCCGGGCACGGCGGCTGTCGAGTGGTCCTTCTGGTCCATGCCTGCACCCGGACGCCGGTTGGCGGAATCGGAGGGAACGACGACCTCGTTGGCACAGGCCACGGAGGCGCAGCCGAGCTCTCGGCCAGACGGCAGTATGATTGGCAGAAGTGCTCGGGCAGCGTGAGGCGGGCATCTACGCAGACGTCGGTCGCAAACAGGAGGGAGTACTGCCTTGACGTGGCGGAATGTCTCTCCGTCCGTGTCGCGGGCCGTAATCGTCGCGCTAGTGATTGCCCAGTTCGCCATCGTCGGGGTAGCCAGCGCCCAAGGAGCCTCCAGCAGGACGACCGACCTGCCAAGCGGATCGGCGGGCTCGACCGGCCTGCTCACGTACCACACCGACGTGCTGTTACCCACCTACTCCGGCACACAACCTCGTGCCCCGCAGTCAACCTCCGGCGCCCTGCCGCCTCGCGGGATGCTTCCGGCGTCGTCAGGCCCGAGCGCTGACGTCCGTACCACTCCCCATCTGCAGTTCGCGGCACGGCTGGGCAGCCCCGCCAGCTCTGTCGTCCAGTCCACCTTCGGATTCGACGGCGCGTCCGCATGCGATGGTCAGCCCTGCGGCGAGCCGCCCGATCCCTGGGTTGCGGTTGGCCCACAGCACATCGTCCAGGCCGTGAACCAACAGGTACGGATCTCGAGCCGTGCCGGCGGCAGCGTCAGCAGCTTCTCTCTTGCCTCGTTCTTTGCCGAGCCGGTTGGCCAGATCGGGGGCACCTTCGACCCACGTGTCCTCTACGTCCCATCTGTCGGCCGCTGGGTCGCCGATGCCGTGAGCTTTGATTGTACTGCCGGCCACCTCTATCTCGCGCTTTCGAACGGGTCTGACCCGACGGCCGCGTGGGCTGCATACCAGATCGATTACCCGGGCTATCTCCCCGACTATCCCGGGCTTGGGATCTCCTCCGACAAGGTCGTACTGTCGTCGAACCTCTTCCCCATCGCAGCCGGCAGTCCGTGCAGCCCCGGGACCACATTCGCTGGGTCGGTACTCGACGTCGTCGACCTTCCCTCGCTCGTCGCGGGCGGCAACGTGCCGTACACAGAGACGACCCCTAACTCCAGCTACTTCACCTGGCGACCCTCGGTGGCTCTCAGTTCGACGAACGCGGTGCGCATGGTCGCCGAGCGCGCGTCGGGCAGTGCCGCCGGGGATGTCGCATACGGCACGATCGCTGGCACGAACGCCGGATCCGACCTCGTGATCAAGACCGTCGACCTTACGGCCAGCACGGCCCTCCCTGCATTCGTTGCGCCGCCGATGCCGCACGGCGCGGCCGGATTCACGTCCGACACCATCGACGAGCGCCCGACCGATGCGCTGTGGATGGACGGAATCCTCTGGTTCGTGTCCACCTATCCGTGCGTGCCGTCGGGCGACAGCGCCACCCGCGATTGTGTACGGGTCACCGCACTCGGAACATCGGGCGCGACGCCATCCGCCCAGGAGGACTTCCTCCTCGGCGCCGCTGGATACGACTACTTCATGGGGGGAATCGGCCTCGCTGCGGACGGCACACTGTTCGTGGTTCTCGCTGTCGCATCCGATGCAGACTTCATCGGCAGCTACGCGGCCGTGCGCTTCGTCTCCGACGCGCCCAATACTGTTCGCGAGCCGCTCCGGCAACTGCATGCTGGTGAGGCGACATACGTCGGTGCGCGCTGGGGTGACTACGTCGGCGTCGCCCAGGATCCGACCAACGCCCACCAGGTCTGGCAGGGCAACCAGTACGCCAATGCGACCGGCACCTGGTCGACCTGGATTTCCGCACTGTCTCCGGTCTTCACTGACATCGATTCGTCGAGCTTCAAGAACGACATCATCTGGCTCTATCAGTCGGGGATCACGAAGGGCTGCAGCCCCACCACGTTCTGCCCGAACGGCACCGTCACGCGCGGGCAGATGGCGACCTTCCTGGCGCGGGCGTTCGACCTGCCGGCGACCGACCACGACTACTTCACCGATGACGAGGAACAAGCACGAGTCCAACATCAACCGGCTCCGGCGGCGGGGATCACCACCGGCTGCGACGAGAACCGTTCTGCCCCGACGGCCTCGTGACCCGCGCCCAGATGGCGACCTTCATCTCGAAGGCGCTCCACCTGTCATGGACGGACGACGACTGGTTCTGGGACGACAACGGCAATCGCCACGAGCCGAATATCAACCGCTTCGCCGAGGCGGGGATCACGTCCGGCTGTGGCGGGCCAGTACTGTCCCGATGGGCTCGTGACGCGTGGGCAGATGGCGGCCTTCCTGCACCGGTCGTTCAAGTAGGCGTTGGCCAGTACAGTCCGCGCCCTCTGGTAGCGGCAAGCATCGAAGAGTGTCGACTCAGTGCGAGCGGTCGATGCTATACTCGGCCGCCGCGGCGCCGCCTCGTGCCGGCGCGCGTTTTCATGCTCCCCCGCTCGTAGATGAGGATCCTTCGTTGGCAAGAAAGGCTCGAACCTGGAAGGGCGCTCGAACGCCCCAGGCGTTGAAGCGCGACCGCCAGGCCCTGCGCCGCCGGGCGGGTGAACCGCCGCGCGCGCAGCGAGGCCAAGACGCTGGTGCAGCACGCCACGAACATCGCAACCGGTCGCGAAGAAGGCAATGGATCGGGGGCCGTCGTGGCCGCCGTCCGAGCGCTGGACAAGGCCGCGGCCAAGGGGATCATCCATCCGAACAACGCCGCCCGTCGCAAGAGCCGCCTGCTGAGCAAGGCCAACGTGGCCCATCTCCTGGACCAGGCGGAGGTCGTGGCGGAGAGCACGACCCCGAAGCGGAAGTCGGTGGCCACCAAGACCGCGCAGCGCAAGAAGGTGGCGGCCGCCAAGGCATCCAAGGTCGCCGCGGCCAAGGCGTCGGACCGACCGAGAACCGCGGCCGGCAAGGCCAAGGTGGCGGTCACCCGCGCCAAGCGCGAGTCTGCCGCCGCCCGCCGTCGCGCCAAAGCAGCGGGGGACGACACTCCCGCGGAGGAGTAGCTCAGCGCAGTGCGCTGAACGCCCGTCGGCCGGCGAACTCCGCCGCGTCCCCCAGCTCCTCCTCGATCCGCAGCAGGCGGTTGTACTTGGCGATCCGCTCGCTGCGGCTGATGCTGCCGGTCTTGATCTGGCCGCCGTTGACCGCCACCACCAGGTCGGCGATGGTCGTGTCCTCCGTCTCGCCGGAGCGGTGGCTGACGACCGCCGTCCAGCCGGCCCGGTGCGCCATCTCGATCGCCTCGAGCGTCTCGGTCAAGGTGCCGATCTGGTTGAGCTTGATGAGGATGCTGTTCGCCGACCGCTCGTTGATCCCGCGCGCCAGGCGCTCGCGTGTTGGTGACCAGGATGTCGTCGCCCACCAGCTGGAGCCCGCGCCCCGAGCGTTCGGTGAGCAGCCGCCAGCCGTCCCAGTCGTCCTCGCCCAGGCCGTCCTCCAGGCTGACGATCGGATAGCGCGCCACCCAGTCCGCCCAGAAGTCGACCAGCTCCTCGCTGGACAGGCTGCGTCCCCCTCGCTGGCGAGCACGTACTCCCGTCGCTCATGAGCTCGCTGGCGGCCGGGTCGAGCGCGATGCCGACCTGCTCGCCGGGTCGTGTAGCCGGCGCGCTCGATCGCCTCGAGCACCAGCGCGATCGCCGCCTCGTTGCCCTCCAGGCTCGGCGCGTAGCCGCCCTCGTCGCCCACCGTGGTCGCGAAGCCGCGCTCGCGCAGGAGCTTGCCCAGCGCGTGGAACGTCTCCGACGCCCAGCGCAGCGCCTCGCGGAACGTCGGCGCGCCGAGCGGCACGATCATGAACTCCTGGAAGTCGGTGGAGTCGATCGCGTGCTTGCCGCCGTTGAGGATGTTGACCTGCGGGACCGGCAGGCGCGCGCCGCCGCGCCGCCGAGGTACCGGTACAGCGGCAGGCCGAGCGACTCCGCCGCGGCGTGGGCGACGGCGATCGACGCGCCGAGCAGCGCGTTGGCGCCGAGCGCCCTTGTTCGGCGTGCCGTCCAGCTCGATCAGCAGCCGGTCGATGCTCACCTGCTCCAGGGCGTCGAGCCGACCAGCTCGGCACGCATCGTGTCGTTCACGTTGCGCACCGCCTGCAGCACGCCCTTCCCGCCGTAGCGCTGCGGGGTCCCCGTCGCGCAGCTCCACCGCCTCGTGGGCCCCGGTCGAGGCGCCGGACGGCACGATGGCGTGCCCACCGCCCCGCCCTCGAGGAAGACCTCCACCTCGATGGTCGGGTTGCCACGCGAATCCAGCACCTCGCGCGCGACGATGTCCTCGATCAGGGTGGTCATCGTGGTCCTCCACCTTGCGTCCGCTCGCAGGGCCGCCACGCCGGGCAGCGTCTTGCCCTCCACGAACTCGAGTGAGGCCCCGCCCCCGGTCGAGACATGGGTCATCTGGTCGGCCAGGCCCAGCTGCTCGACCGCGGCCACCCTGTCGCCGCCGCCGACGACGGTGACCACGCCCTTCGCCGTCCGCTCCGCGAGGAAGCGCGCGATGGCGTTCGTGCCCTCCGCGAACGGGGCGATCTCGAAGATGCCCATCGGTCCGTTCCAGAAGATCGTCCTCGCCTTGGTGAGGTGCTCGGTGTAGGCCGCGACCGTCGCCGGACCGATGTCGACCACGCTCCAGTCCCGCGGCACCTCGCTCACCGGCACCACCTCGCGCTGCGCCCGGGATGGACCTGCGCGGCGACCACGACGTCGGTGGGCAGCATGAAGCGCACGCGCTTGCGGCGCGCCTCGGCCATGATCCGCTCCGCGTTCTCGAGCTGGTCCGTCTCGACCAGGCTCTTGCCCAGCGCGAACCCCTTGGCGGCCAGGAACGTGTTGGCCATCCCGCCGCCCACCAGGATCGCCTGGCAGCGGGCCAGCAGGACCTCGAGGACCTCCAGCTTGCCGGCGATCTTCGCCCCGCCGATCAGGGTGTGGAACGGCCTCGGCGGCTTCTGCAGCAGCCGCGAGAGCGCGTCACCTCGCGCTCCAGGAGCAGGCCGGCCACGCTCGGCAGGTAATGGGTGATCCCCTCCGTGCTGGCATGCGCCCGATGCGCCGAACCGAACGCATCGTTCACGTAGACGTCGGCCATCTCGGCCAGCGACTTCGCGAACTCCGGGTCGTTCGCCTCCTCCTCCGCGTGGAAGCGCAGGTTCTCGAGCAGGAGCAGCTGCCGGGGCGCAGCTTGTCGACCGCGGTCTTCACCCCCGGGCCCAGCGCGTCGCCGGTCATCCGCACCGGCCGACCCAGCAGCTGGCTGAGCCGGTCGGCGACCGGCTTCAGGCGCAGCGCGTCGTTGACCTTGCCCTTGGGCCGCCCGAGGTGGCTGGCCAGGATGACGCTGGCCCCGTGCTCGAGCAGGTATACGAGCGTGGGCAGGCTGGCGCGAATGCGGGTGTCATCGGTGATCCGGCCGTCGTCGAGCGGGACGTTGAGGTCCGCCCGCAGGAAGACCCGCTTGCCGCTGACGTCGATGTCCCGAACCGTCTTCTTCTCCATGCCAGCGCCGCCTACAGGCGCGCGGCGATGAACTCGCAAGGTCCGCCACCCGGCAGCTGTAGCCCCACTCGTTGTCGTACCAGGCGATCACCTTGAGCAGGTTCTCGCCGGCGACCATGGTCGAGGCCGCGTCGATGATGCTCGAGCGCTCGTCGCCCTTGAAGTCCATGCTGACCAGCGGCTCCTCGGTGTAGCCCAGCAGGCCCTGCATCGCGCCGTCGGCCGCCGCGCGCAGCGCCTCGTTGGCGCTCTCGGCGGTCACCGGCCTGCTCGTCACCGCCACGAAGTCGATGACGCTGACCGTCGGCGTCGGCACGCGCAGCGAGAAGCCGTCGAACTTGCCCTTCAGCTCGGGGATGACGAGCGCCAGGGCCCTCGCCGCGCCGGTGGTGGTGGGGATGATGTTCTGGCCCGCGCTGCGCGCACGGCGCAGGTCCTTGTGGACGACGTCGAGCACGTTCTGGTCGTTGGTGTAGGTGTGCACCGTGGTCATCAGGCCGTGCTCGATGCCGAACGCGTCCCAGACCACCTTGGCCGGCAGCGCCAGCCCGTTGGTCGTGCAGGAGGCGTTGCTGACGATGTTGTGCTTCTCCGGGTCGTAGGCGGCCTCGTTGACGCCCAGCACGATCGTCATGTCCTCGTTCTTGGCCGGCGCGCTGATGATCACCTTGCGCGCGCCGGCCTCGCGGTGGGCGGCCGCCTTGGTGGCATCGGTGAAGATGCCGGTCGACTCGATGACGATCTCCACGCCGAGATCCTTCCACGGCAGCGCCGCGGGATCCTGCTCGGAGTATGCCTTGATCTCGCGGCCGTCGACGGTGATCTGGCCCTCCCCGGCGTGACCTCGCCGGAAGAGCGGCCGTAGGTCGAGTCGTACTTGAACAGGTGCGCGTTCGTCGCGGTCGGCGCAAGGTCGTTGATCGCCACCACCTCGAGCTCGTCGGGGTGGCGCTCGATCATCGCCTTGAGCGTCTGGCGACCGATCCGGCCGAAGCCGTTGATGCCGATGCGGGTCACGAGGGACTCCTCATGCGGGTTGCCGCATTCGGGGAACGACCGGCCGGCGATAGGCGGGGTCGTTGAGGCGTTCATTGACGATCGGCAGCGAGCCGATCAGGGAGACGTCGTCGCCGAGCTGCGGCCGCTCGATCCACCCCGGCGCGCCGGCGCCGGAAACGCGCGACGGTCGATCTCTCGCGGATGCGGGGCAGCAGCTCGGGCGCGATGGGTCGGCGATGCTGCCGCCGATCACGATCACCTCGGGGTTGAGCCGTTCACCAGGCTGGCGCAGAGTGCACCGATGGCGGTCCAGGCTCGCTCGAAGACCGCGCGGCAGGCGGGATCGCCGGCGTCGGCGGCGCGGCCACCAGCGCCGCGTCGACCCGCCGGACCGCCACCAGGGCGGCAAGGACGGGCGCCTCGCCGCGCTCCAGGAGCGATCGTCCCTCACGCGCGATGGCGGTACCAGAGCCGATCGCCTCTGCATGACCGGGCATTCCGTCACCGCACAGGGGGCCATCGAGGTCGATCGTGATGTGCCCCATCTCGCCCGCGGTGTTGTCCCGGCCCTGCAGCGGCCGCCCGTCGACGACGATCCCACCGCCGATCCCGGTCGAGACCGTGATGTAGATCACGTCCCGCCGGTCCCGCGCGGCGCCGTAGCGCCACTCGGCCATCATCGCCACGTTCGTGTCCCGCTCCAGGAACGTCGGCAGGCCCAGCCGCTCTCAACCAGGTCCGCGAGCGGGATGTCGCGCCAGCCGGCCAGGTTGGGCGGCACGACCACCATCCCGCGCCACGGGTCGAGCGGCCCCGGCGACGAGATGCCGATGCCGCGGGGCTCCCAGGCCGCGGACCCGGCCGCTCGCGCGACGTCGCGGGCAAGGCGGCAGATGCGGCCGATGACGGCGTCCACGCCCTCTCGGCGTTCGTCCGACGGCACGGCGGGACGCCACGGTCAGCGTCGGGATCACGTGCGCCGCGCGAATCTGGGTGCCGCCCAGGTCGATCGCCAGGACCGGCCGGGCGGTTGCCTCATCCACGAGGGCCAATTCTAGCCGCCGGGCGAACCGAGATGGCCGCCCGGCCAGCCCACCGGCTGCGCTGGCTGCGAGGCCGATGGGGCGGCCGGCCGGCCGACGCGCGATGCCTATCGAGGTCGTCAGCCGCCGATCTTGAACATCTTGGTGCCGCACACCGGGCAGACGCCCTCGGTGGCCGGCTTGCCGTTCTTCATCGTGATCTTGTGCTCGTTGTTCATGTCGCGCTTGGCCTTGCACTTGACGCAATAGGCCTTTGTCGCCATCGGTGGTGCCTCCTTCTCCGGCGTCGCGGCCGGGTCGGTGGTTACTGCTCCCCGCTCCTGCCGCCACCCAGTGACGACCAGCGGTCGCGGCTCGCCGGCGATGCCGGAGTCGAGCTCCCAGAGCAGGTGGATGCCGGCCAGTCCGGCATCGATACAGCGTGCCTCGGCGGCCTCCTTTGCCGCGCCTTCCAGGAACGTTCCATCGCCGCTGCGCGTAGGCCGCACAGACGGTGCCGGCCCGCAGTCCCGCCAGACTCGCCAGCACGAACAGCGCCGACGACTCCATCTCGAGGTTCGCGACGCGCTGCCGCCGGAGCTCCTCTGCGAGATCAGGATAGCGAACGGGGAGCGTGCGCATCGCCCGTCCCTGCGGAGCGTAGAACCCGGTGCCGTCGCCGTGAGCCCCACGTGGTACGGGTAGCCCAGCTCGCGACACGCCGATCTCCAGGGCCTAGACCACCTCTCGGTGGGCGATCGCGGGGTAGCCGGGGTGGACGTAGAACGCGGTCGTGTTCTCGAGGCGCACCGCTCCGATCGAGATGATCAGGTCCCCGAGGCGATCTCCGGCTGGAGGGCGCCGCACGATCCGACGCGGATGAACGCCGCCGATCGGTGATCTCCATCACCTCGGCGAGCACGATCTCCACGTTGTCGGAGCCCATCCCGGTCGACATCACCGAGAGGCGCATGCCGCGGTAGGTCCCGGTCGCACTGGTGATCTCGCGGTTGCTCCGCTCGAGCTCCATCCCGTCGAAATGCGCGGCAGACCTTCGCGACGCGTCCGGATCGCCGACCAGCAGGACATACTCGGCCAGCTCGCCCCGCTCGAGGGCGATGTGGTACTGGCGGGCTCCGGTGCGGAGCATCGGCCCTGAGAGCTCGGTCACGATGCCCGCGAATTCCCTCCTGTGAGCGTGGAACGTCAGGTCGGCGGGAGTATACGCCCGTTCCCCCGCCCCGCCGCATCGGCCCGTCCTGACCCATCCGCTCCGCGGGGCGAGCATCGCCACGAGTGGAACGGCTCGGCACAGCGGTGAGCCCCGCCCCCGCCTCCCGCGTCCCCCGGATGGGGGCCTGCGCCTCCGCCCCGGCGGCAGTCGTTCACGCGCGACGAGCGGCCACGGCCCGCGCAAGCCACTCGATCCGACCACGGACCAGCGCCGCCGCCGCAGGTGCACAGTTACCCGCGGCCACCCCCGCCAGCAGCGGGGCGGGCGGTAGCGGCCGCCCCGGGGTCCGCCGGACCCCAGAGTCCGTTCCTCCCACCCACGGGTTCACGGCCGCAGCCGGGGGTAGTGCCGTCGGTCGAGCGATGGGCGGCGCAGGCTCGGGCTGGCTCCGCGTCGGGCCCGGGCGTGGCCGGCGGCATCCGTGCCGGAGCCGCCCGGTGCGGGCTGCCGCCTCCTGAAGCCGCCCGATGCTCGCCGCCGTGGTTCCGACCGTGTCGCTCTCCCGCTGCCACGCCGGACCCAGGATCGTGACGTCCGAGGCGCCGGCCGGCCACAGCCGGTAGCCGCGCAGGGGCTGCTGGCCGCTCGTCTCCTGCAGGATCACGCCGCGCAGCTGCAACCGCGTCCCGGCGGCCAGCGAGGGCGCCAGGCTCGCGCCAGCGCCGGCGCCAGGAAGACGCGCAGCGCACCGCTGCCATCGTCGAGGTCGAAGTAGCGCGCGCCCGCCGAGGTGCGCTGCGGCGCGCTCGCCGCGACCCCGCTGACGCGCACCAGGGCGGCCTCATCCTCCTCGCCGATGGTCCCCGTGGGCCGCGCCAGCGGGGCTGGCAGCGATGCCAATGCCCTGCTGCAGCGGCGGCTCCGAGAGCCGGATCGACTCCATCCCCGTCCACGTGGAGCGAATCCCGGCGGCCTGGACCAACTGCCCGGCCACCAGCAATCCCGCGTTGTCGGAGAGGCGCAGGAAGATCGCTCGGCGCGTCCTGGAGAACGGCGCCGCGGTGGGCTCGAACAGGCCGGTCGGCAGGGTCACCACTCCTCGCACGGTGACGCGTGCATTCTTGGCCGGACGCGCCTGCGCCACGCTGTCGAGGCCGGATCAGCCGGGCGGGGCGCGGCGTGGGCGCCGGCGAGACGCTGGGCGTCGGGGTAGGCGTGGCGCCGCTGCCCGAATCGAGCAGGACGTCGGCCGCGTCCCTCGGCAGGAGCCGATACCCCGCGCTGCCACTTCCGCTCGCGTCGCGCTGGCCCACCACGCCCAGGATGGTGAGGGTGGTGCCTGCGCGCCACCCGCTGCGGTCGATGCCGGTCGCGTCACCCACCACCAGCCGCAGGCTGCCGGTTCCGTCGTCGAGGTCGTAGGCGACCGCACCGCTGAGGGTGCTCGGCGAGCCCTGCGATCGCTGGCCGGTGGCCTGGATCAGCAGGCCCTCGCTGCTCTCGTCGACATCGTCCGGTCGCCGAGCCACGGGCCCGGTTCGGTCCCGGCGCCCAGACGGTGACGCCGTCCCATCGGCGCGGAGGGTGCGCTGCGCGTAGCGGTCGTCCACCGTTCCGCTGACCCGCAGCAGCGTTCCGCGATCGTAGGCGCCACTGCTGAGCAGGACGGCAATCCCCCCGGTCCTGTCGGCGACGAACCCGCCGCCGTCGGAAGTCGGAACCGCCCAGCGCCGTGCCCTCGATGGTTACCGGCGTCCCGTCGTCGGTCGCGCGCGCCGCCGCGATGCTGATCACGGGCGACGGGTCGGGTTGAGTGTGGGCGCGAGGTCGGGGTGGGGATCGGCGTGACGGCGGCGTGACGGCGGCGGTGACGGTCGGGACGACGGCTCGCCGAGGAGGTCTGGCAGCGGCGGCCGCCGCCGACTGGCACGGGCGGGGGGTGAGGGTTCTGCGGGGCCGGCATCTCGCGCTCGACGAAGTCGGAGGCATTCTCGTCCGTGTCCTGCGCCGATCCGCGGGCACCGGGAAGTCGCTCGAGGCTGTGGCCCGCCGGCGGCGCCGCTGCCGCCGCCCCTCGAGCCAGGTGCTGGCCGCCGTGCCCCATCCGACCGCATCGATGGCGAGCTCCGATCCCGGGCCGCGGAGCGCGACGCTGCCGCCCAGCGCCGACAGGCCGCCCGCATAGGTTGCGTCTGCGACGCCGGTCCACGCACCGGCCTCGTTTGCCACCAGCAGGTGCCTGCCCGGCGCCAGGGGCGGCGCCGGGCATCCCAGCCCGCCTTCCGGGTGACCGTCGTCCCGCTGGCCGTGACGTAGACCAGCTCGAGGCCCTCGAGCGCCAGGTCCACGCCCGTGGGGTTATAGAGCTCCACGAACTCGTCGGAGGCGGACGCGCCGCCGGTCATCACCTCGCTCAGCACCAGATGGTCTGCCGACGCCGCCGGGATCGCGCCCGGGCGGGCGCCGCGAGGGCGGCCGAGAGGCCGAGGGCGCCGGCCAGGCGGCGAGCACGGCGCGAGCACGGCCGCCGGTGCTGGCGGGTGAAGGCGAAGGGTGCGGCATGGGGACCTCCCGGGGCAGGAGGCGCCGCAGGCAGGACGAGGATGGCCGCGGCCGGTTATCGCCGGCTTAGCCAGCCCTTACCCGGCCGCGCCTCCCGCTCCCCTCGCGTCGCGTACAATCGGCGCCCCATGCCAGATCAGTCCAGCCAGGCGCGTCGCGCGCCGAAGCGCGCCGCCGCGCGCGCCACCGTGCCCAGGGCCGCGAGGCCGGGCAGGCCGAGGAGGAGGACGAGCGAGCGAGCCGACGCCGGCTCCCGGCCGGCGGGCTTCCTGGAGCGCATCTTCCCTCCGGCGCCGCCGCTGCCCGGCAAGCCCGACCCGCTGGCGGGGTTCACCTACGGCGGGCCGATCCGTGGCCTCGTCAGCGGCCTGTACCTGCTCGCGCTGGCCCCCGCTGGTGGGTGCCGCCGGCGTTTTTGGGCCGTTGGCGAGCTCCTGGCCCGGCTCGGTCCGGGGTCAGCGCCACCGCCACCCTGGCATCGGTCGTCTCGTTTGGGGCGCTCATCGGCGCGGGCTGGTTCGGCTGGCAGCGACCGTGGGCCTTCGGACTGGCCGCGGCGTTCCTGGGTGTGATCCTCTTCGCCGGCATCGTTGGCACGGCCATCCTGCAGGGCGGCGTCGACCCCGGGGTGAGCAGACCCGCGCTGTTCCTGGGCCTCGCCTCCCAGGAGAGCTTCCAGCTCTTCTTCGGCGCCATCGCGGGCTGGTATGGCGGCTACCTGCGGCGTCGCGTCGCCGCTCCGGCTCGCATCGGGGCGCGGTGGCAACGCAGCGCCGTCGGAAGGGCGCCTCCTCCCGCTGAGGACGACTCAGGCCGGGTGCGCGCGGGCCGCGTCCGTCGCGAGCGCATGGCGGTCGCGTAGTCAGTCGCCAGGCCCAGCACCTCCCCCGTCGATCGCATCTCCGGCCCGAGCTCCCCGGTACCCCCGGCAGCCGCCACAGGGAGCCGACCGGCGCCTTCACCGCGACGAGCGGCGCGTCCGGCGCCAGCCCCGGCTCCCAGCCCGCCTCCGCCAGCGATCCACCCAGCGCGCAGCGCACCGCCGCCGCCACGACGTCGCGTCCCGTGGCCTTGGCGACGATGGGCACCGTGCGGCTGGCGCGCGGGTTCGCCTCGATGATCACCATCCGCTCGTCGGCGACGATCATCTGCACGTTCAGCACCCCGCGGACGCCGAGCGCCAGCGCGATGCGGCCGGCTGCCGCCGCGGCCCGCTCCTGCACCTCGCGCGGCAGGCGCTGGGGCGGCAGGACGGCGATCGAGTCGCCGGAATGGACGCCGGGCGGATCCAGCTGCTCCAGGATGCCGGGCACGCACCAATCGGTACCGTCGCTCATGGCGTCCACGTCCAGCTCGATGCCCTCGACCAGTTCGTCGACGCGCAGCGGCCAGCCGATCTCGGTGCGCAGCAGCTCGTCGAGGTCGTCCGCGGAGCGCAGCACCGCGATCCCCCGCCCGCCGATGACCCACGAGGGCCGCACGATGACCGGCAGGCCCAGCGCATCCGCGGCTGCGCAGCTCGCCGGCATTGCCGGCAAGGCGCCGCGCGGGCCCTAGAGGCCCAGCTCGTCGAGGAGCTCGGCGAACCGTTCGCGATCCTCGGTCAGCTCGATGGCATGTGCGGTGAGGCCGGCGATCGGCACGTCGTCGTAGGCAAGGTCCTTGGCCAGGTCGATGGCCGTCTGCCCGCCGAAGGTGAGGAGGACCAGCGGCGGCTCACCGGTGAGCGCCCGCTCGTGGTCGATGACGTCGAGGACCGACTCGGTGTCGAGCGGTTCGAAGTAGAGCCGCCAACACGCGTCATAGTCGGTCGATACCGTCTCGGGGTTGTTGTTGATGACGACCGCGTCGAGGCCCAGCTCGCGGATCGCCCAGGCGGCACGGACCGAGCAGTAGTCGAACTCGATCCCCTGCCCGATGCGAATCGGCCCCGAGCCGACGACGATGACGCTGCGCCGATCGGCCGGCGGCGGCACCTCCGGCAGCGCGTACGACGAGTAGAAATAGGGCGTCTCCGCCGGGAACTCGCCGGCGCAGGTGTCCACGCGGCGGTAGGCGGGCATGATCCCGGCGCGCACCCGCGCGCGGCGAACCGCGGCGGGCGGCACCCCGGACAGCGCGGCGATCTCCGCGTCCCCGAAGCCGCCCCGTTTCGCCTCGATCAGCGGTGCGCCGACCACCTACGCCTCGGACGCCACCAGCTCTGCCAAGCGCTCGCAGAACCACGGCGCGATGCCGGTCACCGCTGCCAGCCCGGCGGCATCGGTCCAGCCATGGCGGAGCAGGCTCACCATCCGCCACAGGCGGGTGTCACTCGGCGCCAGGAATGCCTCGGGATCCTCCGGGGCGCGTGGGTCCCAGCCCCCAGCCGTCGTCCTCCCACAGCCAGCCGTGACCGCGCGGCTCGAGCGATCGGAGAGCCTTGAGGAGGGCGGGGCCGAATTCGCGGTCGATCGCCATCGCCTCGCCGGTCGCCTTCATCTGCACCCCGAGCGAGCGATCGGCGGCCGGGAACTTGTCGAACGGCCAGCGCGGGATCTTCACCACGACGTAGTCGACCGCCGGCTCGAATGCAGCCGAGTTGCCGCCGGTCGCCGGGTTCGGGAGCTCGTCGAGCCGCTTCCCGAGGCCGACGAGTGCCGCCACGCGGGCGATCGGATAGCCGGTCGCCTTGGAGGCCAGCGCCGAGGAGCGGCTGACGCGCGGGTTGACCTCGATGACCCGGTAGTCGCTCCCATCCGGCGTCACGGCCAGCTGGACGTTGCAGCCTCCCTCGAGACGGAGCGCCCGGACGATCTTCAGCGCCGAACGGCGCAGCCGCTGGACGACCGGGTCGGGGAGGGTCTGGATGGGCGCCACCACGATCGAGTCGCCGGTATGGACCCCCATCGGATCGACGTTCTCCATGCCGCAGATCGCGATCGTCGTGTCAGCCGCATCGCGCAGGACCTCGAACTCGATCTCGTACCAGCCCAACAGCGAGCGCTCGACGAGCACCTGGCCGATGGGGCTCGTGCGGATGCCGGTCGCGATCCGCTCCCGGGCCTCCTCGGGAGTGAAGGCGAAGCCTCCCCCGCCGCCACCGAGGGTGAATGCCGGGCGAATGACGACCGGCGCTCGGAGCGCCTCCACGAAGCGCATCCCGTCCTCGACCGATTCGATGACCGCGCTCTCCGGCACCGGCTCGCCGATCCCGGTCACGAGGCTCCGGAACCCGCCGCGATCCTCCGCGGCGCGCACCGCGTCGAGCGGTGTGCCGAGGACGCGCAGCCCGTATCGGTCCAGGACGCCCGCGTCGTCGAGCGCCACCGCCAGGTTGAGCCCGGTCTGCCCGCCGAGGGTCGGGAGCAGCGCATCGGGCCGGTGCTCGGCGATGACCGCGCCGAGGTGCTCGACCGTCAGGGGGCCGATGACCACAGTGCCGCCCACGTCGGGGTCGGTCATCACCGTGGCCGGGTTCGAGTTGACGAGAACCGTCTCGACCCCCTCGCCACGCAGGGCGAGGCAGGCCTGCACCCCCGCGTAGTCGAACTCGGCGGCCTGGCCGATCAGGATCGGCCCCGAGCCGATGACGAGGACCTTGCGCGGGATCGTCACGCCACCGCCCGCTCCGCAGCGATGTCGAAGACGCGGGACCCGTCGATGGGTCCGGGAGCACCCTCGGGGTGGAACTGGACCGATGCGATCCGTCCCGAGGCGTGGACCAGGCCCTCAACGGTGCCGTCGTTCAGATCGCGATGGCTGACCCGGTAGCCGGCGGCGACGAGAGCCGGGTCGTCGAGGACCGCCACCTCGTGGTTGTGGGCGCCGATGTCGACGCGCCCGGCGGCGGTCTCGATGACCGCGTGGTTGCCGCCGTGGTGGCCGACCGGCAGCCGGGCGGTCCGCCCCCCGGCCGCCAGGGCCAGCAGCTGATGGCCGAGGCAGATGCCGAGGATCGGGACCCCGCCGGCGACGGCTCCGGCGGCGAGCGTCCCGGCCACGCCGATCTCGCGCTCCATCCGCGACGGATCGCCGGGGCCGGGCGACAGGACGATGAGGTCGGGCTCGGTGGCCAGCACTGCCTCGGCTCCCGAGGCGTGCGGCAGCACGGTGACCTCGAAGCCGCGCGCCGCGAGGGCGCGGAGGAGCGAGCGTTTGACGCCGTAGTCGACGAGCGTGGCGCGCGCCCGGCGCGGCCCCTCCGGCGCGAGCGTGTACGGCCGGCGGGTCGCCACCGCCGCGACGTGATCGATCGCCTCCCAGGGTGTCGTGGCGCGCGCCGCGGCCACGCTGCCGGCCTCGTCGGCGCCGGGGGCAATGACCGTGCGCCGCGCTGCGCCGCGGCGCAGCTCCAGGGTCAGGGCGCGCGTGTCGACACCCTCGATGGCGGGGATCTGCGCCTCGCTGAGCAGCTCCTCGAGGCTGCGCCCGGGACCCGGCGGCGGCGTGACGAGGCGGGTGACCACCAGCGCTCGCGCGTGTACCCGCTCCGACTCGAGCTCGGCAGCGCTGATCCGGTAATTGCCGGCCATCGGGTGGGTGAGGACGACGATCTGCCCCTCGTAAGAGGGGTCGGTGAGGATTTCGCCCCAGCCCGTGGCGGCGGTCGTGAAGATGAGGTCGCCGCTGGCCGCGACCGGGGCGCCGCGCAGCCGCCCGTGGTGAATGGTCCCGCCCTCGAGAGCGAGCAGGCCGGGCACCGGAGACGAGAACGACGCCGACCGCTCTCCGGCGGTTGACGTCGTATGGCCCGTGCGTTCGACTGTCTGCATCTCGCTCCTTTCCGGCATCACTGTGCCGGCCTTAAAGGACCTGGCGGCAGTCTAGCGCATCGGCTTGGGGCCTTGCGTACCGCGCCGTCTCGGGTACCATCCGGCGCATGACCCTCGCCGAAGCGCTGGTCCCCGCCTCCGACCGCGCGGGCCTCTCATCCGGAGCCCGGGGCCTCGTCCTGGTGACCGCCGGCGCCGCGCTCACCGCGCTCGCCGCCCAGCTGTCGTTCAGCGTGCCGTGGACCCCGGTCCCCTACACGGGGCAGACGGCGGCCGTCCTCCTGGTGGGGACCGTCCTCGGATGGCGACTCGGGGCCGCGAGCATGCTCCTCTACGTGCTGGCCGGCATCGCCGGCGCCCCGGTCTACGCTCACGGCGCCCACGGTGTCGACGAGCTCCTCGGCGCGACAGGTGGCTATCTCGTCGGGTTCATCCTGGCGGCGATGCTCGTCGGTCGCCTGGCCGAAGGCGGTTGGGACCGCACGCCGCTGCAGGCCGCCGGACTCATGCTGCTCGGCAACCTCGTGATCTACGCGATCGGCGTCCCGGTGCTGGCGCTCGCCCTTTCACTCCCGGCGGGCGACGCGCTGCAGTCCGGAGCCCTCGTCTTCCTGCCCTGGGACGCGGCGAAGGTCGCGCTGGCGGCCGGCCTGCTGCCGGCCGCCTGGCGCATGGTCGGTCGCCGCTAGGCGGACGGCGGGCTCGCTCGCCGTCGCGGAAGCCGAAGCCCGAAGCGCGCCCCGATGAGGGCCAGGATGGCCAGCACGATGAGGATCGGCAGCCCGACCACGGCCAGCCAGATCCCGGCCGTCCCGAGCGCCTGACCCACGCTCACCAGCGCGGCGAGCGCCTTGTCGAGGGTCGAACCCGGATCCCAGCCCGCCGCCGCCTGCTTCACCGACGTGTCGCGCGGGGTGAGCGTGACGGTCAGGGTCGACAGGTCTGCCTGGCCGCTCAGCAACTTGAGCTGGGCGGTGAGCTGCTCGATCTGCCCCTGCACGTCGTCGAGGTGCTGCTGGACGGACAGGATGTCATCGATCTTCTCGGCGCGGCCCAGCAGGGTCCGGTACTGATCCTCGGAGGCCTGCAGGTTGTCGATCCGGGCCTGGAGGTCCACGACCGATGAAGTGACGTCCTCCTCGCGAGTCGCCTCCGCGATCACCGTGCCGTCCATGTCGTGCAGCCGCTTCAGCGCATCGTCGAAGCGGGCGGCCGGTATTCGCAGGGTGAGGGTGGCCGCCTGGTCCGCCTCCCCGGCGCTCGAATCGCCGACGTACCCGTCGAGGTCGAGCGCCATGGCCCGCACGATGCCGACGGCCGCGCCGACGTTCGGCACCTCGACGGTGATCTCGCCGGTCTTCACGATCTTCCGATCCCCGAGGTCCGCGAGCCCGGTCAGGACGTTCCCGTTGTCGGTGGTGGCCGTGCCGGGCTGCGGAGCCGCCCCGTCGGCGGTCCCCGGCGCGGGTGCGGCTACCCGCGCAGCGCCGAATTCAGCGGCCGGCGAGGCCGCCGCGCAGGCGCTCAGCAGGCCAATGAGCAGGACCGCGGCGATCGCCGCGGGACGGCGCGCTGGCATGGTTTCAATCCTCCCGGAATGCTGTTGCTACCCGCAGGACGCCAGAGCCGCGTCCCGCGTTCCCGATCAGCGTCCGATAGGATTGGCCTCGATGAGCGATCCGACCCTCGAGACCCTCGACGACGAAGCGTCCCGGGCCGGACTCGCGGCGGCCGAGTTCGACCGGGGCTGGCTGCGCTCCCACCTCGACGAGGAGCGCCGGACCGCCAGCCTGCTCGGCGAGATCCGCGAGGCGGTGTTCGGAGCACAGGACGGGCTCGTCTCCACGGTGGCGGTGGTGAGCACCGTGGCCGGCGCTTCGTCGAGCCAGTTCGCCGTGTTGGTCGCCGGCGTGGCATCGGGCCTGGCGGGGGTCTTCTCGATGGCCGCCGGCGAGTACATGAGCAGCAAGAGCCAGCGAGAGATCTTCGAGGCGCAGATCTCGGGCGAGCGTGCCGAGGTCCAGGAGCGACCGGGCGAGGCGGAGGCCGAGGTGGCCTTCATGCTCGAGGAGGAGGGCCTTCCCCGGGCACAGGCCGGGGACGTGGCGCGGATCATGGCCGGCCATCCCGAGGTCCTGCTGACGACGATGGTCGCCAGGGAGCTCGGGGTCGCGAGCGACGAGGCGGTTGCCGGCCCGTTCCAGGGAGCGCTCATCATGGGCACCGCGTTCGGGCTCGGCGCACTGCCCCCGATCCTCCCCTACATCCTGATCCCGATGTCGGCGGCCACGCCGATCTCGGTGCTGCTCACCGGCGCGGTCCTGTTCGGGATCGGGGTCGTGAAGTCTCGCTGGACGCGGCGCCCGTGGCTCCGCTCCGGCCTCGAGATCGTTGCGCTCGGCGCGTTTGCGGGCATTGCCGGCTTCGCGTTCGGAACCCTGTTGCCGACGATCCTCGGCGTCCCGGCCGGCGGGGCCTGATTCGGCGCCGCGCCTCAGAAGATGATCGGCCCAAAGCCGATCAGCGCGGTCGCCAGGAAGACGACGAAGCGCGGGATCCAGACCCAGCTGCGCACCTCGGGGTCGGCGAGCTCACGCGGCGCAGCCACGAACATCGTGTAGTAGACCGCGATGCCGCCGGTCAGCAACACGGCGACGAAGAGCGCGAAGCTCGTGCCGACCGCCGGGGCCTCGCGGATCATGGCTCCGACGTCGATGCTGCCGAGGATCCCGCCGGCAAAGCCGGCGAAGAGGCCGCCGCAGACGAGCACGAAGGGCGTGATGAGCGCGCGCCGCACGGCGGGATCGGCGACCGGCAGCCACTGGTTCGTGGCCGCCGCGGCGCCGGCCAGCACGATCGCCCCGGCGGCGATCGGCGAGCCATCGGACATCCCCAGCTGCTCACCGGCCATTGCACCCACGAAGTAGAAGCCGCCCATCAACGGGCCGATGAGCCCCCAGCGAGGGGCCTGGACCGGTCCCGCGCGCAGCGATGGCTGGACCGCGGGGCGGAGGCCGATGCCCACCACCGCCGCCGCGAGGGCGAGGACCATGAGGAGCCCAAGCCCCGGATCGGGCGCCGCGTCGAGGTTGATGCCGCCGCCGAACAGCGACGGGGCGATGAGGTTGGCCGCGCCGAGCAGCACGTCCTCCACCCGGAGCGGCCCAAGGCGCATGGTCATCGCCCTACCCGCCCGATCCGGCGCCACGGGCCGGTGCCGTCCGCTCCCGGCGTCGGCGCACGAGCCAGCCGGTGAGGAGGTAGGCGCCCGTCGCGTACCCGATCCCGGCCAGGACATCCACGACCCAGTGATCGGCGGTGTACACGACCGTCACCGACACGAGCGCCGCGTATGCGAGCGCCAGCCATCCGATGCGACCGAAGCCGCGGCGCAGGACGAGGAAGGTGAGGAACGGGTAGCCGGCGTGCAGCGACGGGAACGCGGCGACCGGGTTCGCGTTCAGGCTCATGAAGGTGAGGTCGTAGAGCGACCTGCCGGGAAGCCCGAGCCACCCGGTGAGGGCCATGAAGGCATCGGGCTTGAGATAGCTGATCGGAGATTCGCCGGGTGGGGCGGCGAGCTTGCCCTGCTCCGCCGCCAGCCAGGGCGGCGCCACCGGCAGCAGGAGGTACGTCACGAAGCCCGCGAAGCTGAGGAGGATGAGGGCCA
This sequence comes from uncultured Chloroflexia bacterium, assembly GCA_963837425.1. GTDB lineage: Bacteria > Chloroflexota > Limnocylindria > QHBO01 > QHBO01 > CAWINH01. The sequence goes on along the minus strand of CAWINH010000002.1, from coordinate 441,877 downwards.
CGAGGTAGGGGTGGAAGAGGTCGCGCCGCCAGCGCCACAGGACGAGCCCGGTCACGAGGGGAAGCGGGAAATGGAGCATGTAGACCACGGTCCCGATCACGGCGAGCACGTCGACGCCGCTCGCGGGGTGGAAGAGCGCCTGGAGGGCGGCGGTCGGCAGTCCACCACCGAAGAGCGCCCGCTCCACCGCGACGACGTCGCTGACGTGGACCGGCAGCCCCGCGTCGTCGGCAAGGCCCCGCATCAGCTCGTAGGCGAGGAAGAGGAGCAGGAACGGGGTCCACTCCCGCAGCAGTCCGGCGCGGGTCCGGGTCACGAGCACGACCGCGAACCCGAGCGCCACGAGCGCCACGTCCGGGGTCGGCGCCACGTGGTTGACGAGGCTGAGGAGGCCGATGAACGCGGCGTAGCCCACGGCCACCACCAGCAGCATCGTGTCGAACCAGCCGGAGAGGCTCGGGTCCGGTACCGCCGGGCCGATCGTGGCAGGCCTCGCCCGATTGCCGGCCTGGGTCACGTGGGGGCCGTTTCCGCCTCGCCTCCGGGGACGCGGACGTGGTCCGGGGCCCTCAGGCGACGGAACAGGAGCCGGGTGCCGAAGAACGCGGCGGCCGCGTACGCGATGCCGCCAAGCACGTCCACGACCCAGTGATCGCCGGTGAAGACCACCGCCCACCAGACCGCGACCGCGTAGGCCAGCGCGAGCCAGCCGACCCTGCCGAACGCTCGACGCAGGACGAGGAACGCGAGGAACGGATATCCGGCGTGCAGCGACGGGAAGGCGGCCACGCCGTTCGGATTCACGCCGTAGAAGATGTAGGAGCTCAGCTGCTCGCCGTTCGGATAGCCGAGCGCATGGGCGATCACCGCAAAGGCGTCCGGCTTCAGGTAGCGGATCACGGGCTGCCCGTCCGGGCCGTTGAGAGCACCGAGCCCGGCCGCCCACCACGGGGGCGCCACCGGCAGCAGCAGGAAGGTGATGAACCCCGCGAAGCTGAGGAGGATGAAGGCGGCCACGTACTCGTAGTAGAGCGGGCGACGCCACAGCCAGAGCAGGAAGCCGGTGACGACCGGCAGCGCGAAGTGGAGCATGTAGAGGATGGTGGCCACGATCGCCGCCGCGCCCACCCCCGAGGCGGGCGCCAGCCAGTCCTGCAGCACCTGGGTCGGCAGGTGCCCGAACGCGATGAAGCGTTCGGCGGCGATGACGTCGTGCACGTGAACCGGGAAGCCGGCGTCATCGGCGATGCCGCGCATGAGCTCGTAGGCGAGGAAGATCGCGACGAAAGGAACCCAGTCGCGAAGGAAGAGCCAGGTCCGCCCCAGGAGGACCGCGACAAGGAGGAAGGCGACCGCCAGGACGTCGGGGTGGATCTCGAGGCCGCCCCCGACCATGAGCGCCACGACGAGGACGGCGTACGCGCCGATGGCGACCATCAGCCACCGCTCGTTGCGAACCCGAAGCTCGCCGTCCTCGATCGCCGCCATGCCCTGCTCCGTCCTCCTCCGCTGCGCGGAGAAGTCTAATCGGGGAGCCGCCGGATGCGGAGGAGGCGCTCAGCCGTCCTCGCGGTAGATCCGGTCGTTCTCGCGGACGTGATCGGCGACGGCGAGCGCAACGTCGTCACCCGGGCCGGCGCTCTCGACCTTCTCGTGCTCGACTTCCATCGAGTCCACGGTCTGCTCGAGGTCGGTGGTGTGTCCCACGATGTGAATCCGGTCGCCGAGCTTCAGCGCCCTCGTCAGCGTCACCGCCGCCACCTGCAGATGGCCGAAGTAATGGGTGACGGTCCCGACCGCCTGCTCTTCTGCGTGTCCCTCGGACATCGGTCTGCCCTCCGCTGCTGGTCCACTGCGTCGAGGGTGCGTCCGCCGAGCGGGCCCGTCAAGGGCTGTTCAGCGCCGCCCCGCACGAGTCGCAGAAGCGAGCTCCGGCATGGTTGGCGGCCCCGCAGGAGGGGCAGGCCGCGCTCAGCGCATGGCCGCACGCGTCGCAGAACCGGGCGTCGCGGTCGTTCGCAGCGCCGCAGGCAGGGCACTTCGTCCCCGATGAGAGGCCAAGCGACCCGAGCGTGTCGCGGAGGGTGGGCGTGAGCTCGCCGGCCACGTAGCGGGTCGCGGGGCCGAGGTAGCCGATCCAGGTCATGGAGGCCCCGATGCCGATCAGCGGCATGCCAACGAACGCCATCCAGAAGTTGCTCGGCACGCCGAACGAGCCGAACGCGGCAAAGAAGCTGGCGAGGCCGGCGATGGTGAGGATCAGCCCGATCCCGAGCAGGATCGGCCCACCGACGCGGAGGAAGGAGCGCACGCCGTGCTGGTCGCGTGGGCCGGACTCGGGCCGGGTCATGTTCGCTCTCCCCAAAGGTGAGATGGACGGGCGGAGCGTGCGTCGGATTGGGCGAGGCGTCAAGGGCCAATCAGCGGAACATGCGCTGCTGTTTGCGGAGTGGCAGACGCGGGTCGCGCGCGTCCTCGGCGATCACCTCCGCCACCGGGTGCAGGCGCCGCGCGACGACGTTGAGCACCTCCCCCTCGACCTGCAGCGTCCCATCGATGACGAGCAGCGGATGGCGATGGAGCATGGACCGATGCGCGGTGTACACGTTCGGGCGGAGGGTGACGTTGATCATCCCCGTCTCGTCCTCGAGCGCGATGAAGACGAAGTTCTTGGCGGTCATCGGGTGCTGGACCGATACCGCCAGGCCCGCCAGCCGGATGGACGACCGATCCCGTCGCTCCCCCGCCTCGGCCACGGTGATCACCCCTCGCGCGCCGAGCCGCTCGCGGAACAGCTCGACGGCGTGGGCCGTCTGCGACAGGCCCAGCTCGCGATAGTCGGCGGCCACCTTCTCCGCGAAGGTCATCTGCGGGAGCGAGGCGCCCAGCGCCCGCTGAGCGTCATCGGTCAGGCCCAGCGCGGGACGCGCGGGGTTGGCGTCGGCCATCGTGGTGCGCAGCTGCCAGAGGAGCTCGCGGCGGGGCGCATCGGTCCAGTCGAAGGCGCCCACCGCAATGAGCCGCTCGACGACCTGCTCGCCGAGGCCGGTGCGTGCCACGAAGTCGCGGACGCCGGCGTAGGGACCGATGTCGCGCTCGCGCTCGAGCGTCTCGCGCGCGGCGTCGTCGATCCCCTTCACCTGGCGCAGGCCCAGGCGCAGGGCGAAGGTGCCGTCGCCGACCGGCCGGGTATCGTGCTCCCAGGCCGATGCGTTGACGTCCACCGGCAGCACCCTGATGCGGTGGCGCTTCGCGTCACCCAGCACGACCGCCGGCGAGTAGAAGCCCATCGGCTGGTTGTTCAGGACGCCCGCGTAGTAGTGCGCCGGGTAGTGGATCTTCAGCCAGGCGGTGTCGTAGGTGATCTTGGCGAAGGCCGCCGCGTGGGCCCGCGCGAAGCCGAACTCGGCGAAGGCGCTGCAGCGCTTGAAGAGGTCCTCCGCATCGGGCTCGGTCAGGCCGGTGCGCATGGCGCCGCCCACGAACCGATCGCGCTCGGCCTGCATCTTCGCATGGCTGCGATGGGAGCCCATCGCCTTGCGGAAGATGTCCGCCTCCAGCGGCGAGTAGCCGCAGACGTCGATGGCGACCTGCATCACCTGCTCCTGGTAGAGGATCACGCCCAGGGTGTCGCCCAGGATCGGCTCCAGGCTGGGATGGGGGTAGACCACCGGCTCCTGGCCGGCGCGTCGCCGCAGGTAGGGATGGACGGCGTTGCCCTGCACCGGGCCGGGACGGATGATCGCCACCTGGACCACGAGGTCCTCGAAGCGCTCCGGCCGCGCCTTGGGGAGGGCCTGCATCTGGGCCCGCGACTCGACCTGGAACATGCCCACCGTGTCCGCGGCGCGGATGGTGCGGAACACCTCGGGATCGTCGTGGGGGAGGCTGTCGAGGTCGATCCTGGTGCCGGTGTCGCGTTCGATCCGGTCGAGCGCGTCGGAGACGACGCCCAGGGTCCGCAGGCTGAGGAGGTCGATCTTCACCAGGCCCAGCGCCTCGATGTCCTCCTTGTCGTACTGGGTCACCACCCGGCCCGGCATGCTGGCCCGCTCGATGGGCACCAGGTCGATGAGCGGGGTGCGGGTGACGAGCATCCCGCCCACGTGAATCCCCAGGTGGCGCGGGAAGCCATCGATCTCCGCGCACAGGGTCAGGAGCCATTGCCAGCGGTTGCGAGGTGGCGCGTGGGGCGAGGGTGACTGGAGGGCGGGATGTCGTCCGCTCTCCTCGGATGACGCTCGGCCGGCGTCGCTCCTCGATCGGCATGCCGCTCTCCGGGTCAACCCGGACGACCACGGGCCGCTCCACGGCCCCGGCGATCCGGTGTCGCGCGGCTGCGGCACGGCCAGCGACTCGCTGGCGCCCAGCCCGCGCAGCCCCCCCGGCCATAGCGCTTCTGCTGCCAGCCCTCGTGCTTGACGCTGACGACCGACTGGTCCAGCACGCTCGGCCGCCGCGGCGGGACCCAGCCCGACTCGCTGTACGGCCGCCCGTCATGGTCGTTCGCCGCGTCCCGGGCGCGCGCCTCGGCATCGGCCAGGTCGGAGCGCAGCGGCAGTGGCGCGCAGCGCCAGGGTTGGGCGCGGGCTGCCATGCCAGGGGGAGTCGGAGGGCTGGCGGACGACCGGCCCGCATCGGCCCGTCCATCACGGCCGGAGGGAACCGCCGCCGCCGCCATGGGCAGCCCCAGCTCGGTGAACAGCCAACCGAAGCTGCCGTCCAGGGCCAGGTCGCGGGCCACGTCGGTGGCGTCGCGGGTGTCGAGCGCCTTGGCCACCCGGTCCACCGCCTCGGGCGGGAAGGCGAGTGCCTTGGCCACCTCGCGCACCGCCGAGCGAGCCCGGTAGGTGATGACGGTGCAGACCATGGCGGCGTGATCCTCGCCGTAGCGGGTGTAGAGGTACTGGATCACCTCCTCGCGCCGGTTGACGTCGAAGTCGATGTCGATGTCCGGCAGCGTCCGCGCCTCGTTGATGAAGCGCTCGAAGAGGAGCTTGTGTTCGATGGGGTCCACCTTGGTGATGCCCAGGCAGTAGGCCACGATCGAGTCGCCGGCACTCCCCCGCCCCTGCCCGATGATCCCACCGGCCCGCGCGAACTCCATCAGGTCCCAGACGATGAGGAAGAACTCGGCCAGGTTCGTGCGCTCGATGATGTCGAGCTCGTGCGCCAGCTGGGTGACGGCCTGCTTGGTAATGGGCCGATAACGCTGCCGTAAGCCGTCGTGGGCAAGCTGGTAGAGATATGAGAACGGCGTCTCGCCCTCGGGGACCGTGAAGCCCGGGAACCGATAGCGTTCGAAGTCCAGGTCCAGCCTGCAGGACTGGCCGATGGCTGCCGCCTGCACCATCCCGTCGGCCCAGGCTCGCGAGCGCTGGCATCCGGCAACCCGTTGCCCAGGGCGGCGAGCTCGGCCCCCGATTTCAGCCGGTACTCGGCGTTGGGGAGGAGCAGCTCGCGGGCCTCCTCCAGGGTGGCGCCGTGACGGATGCAGACCAGCACGTCCTGGAGGCGATGGCCGCCCGGCTCGGTGTAGTGCACCTCGTTGCTGACCACCGTGGCAGGCCCGCGGCCTCGGCCAACCCGGCCAGCTGCGCGGTGAGCCAGTCGTCGTCCGGCAGCAGGTGGTGGCTAAGCTCCACCGCGAAGTCACCCCCCGGGAAGTGGCGGGCCCAGCGTTCCGCTGCCGCGCGGGCGGCATCCGCCTCTCCGTTGAGCAGGCGGCGTGGCACCTCCCCGTTGCGGCAGCCGGAAAGGCCCACCAGGTGGCCGCGCGCCTCGTCCAGCGCGGCCTCCACGAGCGTGCGCTCGAAGACCGGGAACTGCTTCTCCCCGGCCAGGTGGCCGCGGGATGCGAGGCGGGAGAGGGCGGTGTAGCCGGCGGCGTCGCGGGCCAGCAGGACGAGGTGGTCGCCCGGGGATCGGGCCCGGCGTGGAGCTCGCCCGGCCAGCCGCGGCTCGCCCTGCTGCCCCGGAGCGGGTCGTTCAGCTTGCGGCCGCGACGCGCCAGGCGCAGCTCCCCCTCGTCCCGGGGAATGGCCAGCTCCAGGCCGATGATCGCGGTGACCGGCTCCAGGCCGGCGGCACGCGCCGCATCGGTCCGGGTCTGGGCGGCCGCCTTCCAGAGGCGGACCGCGGCGTACAGGCCGGCATGGTCGGTGATGGCCAGCCCCGGCATGCCTAGCAGCGCTGCGCGACCCACCAGCTCCTCCGGGTGGCTGGCACCGTCAAGGAAGCTGAAGTTGGTGTGCGCGTGGAGCTCGCAGTAGCCGGCTCCGGCCCGGTCATCGGACCTGCAAGAATAGAACACCCGTTCTATTGAGAACAACCCCTAGCGCGTGCTCAGCCCGCGATCTTCGACGCAGTTGGGCTGACACATCCACTTCCCGCGAACACACGAGCTGTCACGGTGCCCCCCGCCGATGCTACGCACACTCTCCCCCCGACCACCGCCGCCAGCGTCGTTCGCACCGAGTTCACGCTCGTCGCCCCCGGCCTCGGACCCCACCGTCGAGGTTCGTCTCGGGCGATTCGGCGATTTTTCCCCGCTGGCTGGCTGCTGGTGCTCAGATTTGGCGAAGACCCCTACGGTCTGCACTCCCGGCGGCACCGCCCCTGCCAGGCGCTCGAAGCCGCGCTCGCGCCGCCTCGGACAGCGTTTTTATCGCTCGTTCTTTGCCCCCCCCTGGCCGACTCACGGCCTCCTCCTGGCCACCGCAGCGTCGAGATCCTTCCGATCAGGAGCTGAGCCGCCGGCTGACATCGCTGCGCTCCTGCCGCTCCGCACAGCCTCGCCCGGGCTCCCCGGCATGATCGCACGGATGGGGAGATCCCCGCTGATCCTTCCACGATCGAGACCCGGGCTACTGATCCTGCGGCCGTTCCGCGACGAGCAGACGCGGAGTCGCTCTTCGCACTCATGCAGGATCCCGAGGTCGTGCGTTGTTCGTCGGCGACCTTGTTCCGGATTCCGTTTTTACCCCCGGCAGGAGTGCTGGCGCTCGATCGCCGGTTGGGTTTCGGCCACTGGGTGCTGCGCCGGCCCACGGCGTCTGGGCGGTTGTCGCAGGAGGCGGGCGAGCGGCCTAGCTGATTGGGGCGCATCGGCATCATGAATCCCGCTCCGACTGGTTCCGGGTCCGCGAGGGTGGTCTGGACACTCGGCAAGCCCTGGTGGGGTCGCGGCTACGCCACCGAGGAGCCGCGCGCGCGCTTTTTTCGACTTGGTTGGCTTCGAGGAGCGCGACTTCGACGAGCTTGATCAGCCCTCATCGACCCGGCCAACCTGCGCTCCGATCCGGGTCGCCGCAGCGCCTGGGGGAGCTCGGGCATCTTCTCGAAAGACCGAGCTTCTGGGGCCCACCCGGGTCCCTCGTCTCACGGCATGGATCGCTCCCACCTGGCAGGCCCGGCGCAGCGCGAGTAGACAGCCGCCCCCGGGGCACCGCCCATCGGCGAGGATGACAGCAATGCGTTTCCCGCCGTGGCTTGCGCGACCGCCTCGGGCCGCTCAACGACGCCCCTTTCCGGCTGCTGTGGGTTGGGCAGGCGACGAGCGCGGTCGGCGACGCGCTCATCCCGGTGGCCATCGTCTTCGCGGTCCTGCAGCTCGGCGGAGACGCCGGGGGAATTGGCCTCGTCCTCACCGCCTTCTCCGTCCCCCGCCTGGTCTTCATCCTTGCCGGCGGCGTATGGGCGGATCGCCTGCCACGGCAGCGCGTGATGCTCGCCGCCGATGTCGTCCGCGGGCTGTGTTGAGCTGGCGATGGCCGGGCTGCTGCTCAGCGGCACCGCCCAGCTCTGGGAGCTGGCGGGCGGCGCGGCGATCATCGGCGCGGCCAGCGCGTTCTTCGTCCCGGCCGCCAGCGGGCTCATGCCCCAGGTGCTCGCCCCCGCACCGAGCATCTCCAGCAGGGCAATGCCTTGATGGAGCCGTCGCGAAGCGCGACCGGGATCATCGGTCCATCCGTCTCCGGCCTGCTGGTCGCCACCGTGGGCGTCGGATGGGTGTTCGTCATCGACGCGGCAACGTTCGTGGTGAGCGCGTTCTCCCTCTTGCGGCTGCACGTGCCACGCATCTCCCGCCACGGCGCCCCGGTTGCCGTTCATGGCCGAAGCTGGCTGCCGGGTGGCGTGAGGTGACGAGTCGGCGCTGGTTCATCACCGCGATCGCCGCCTTCGGCGTCTCGTTAAGGTCCGCCAGGGGCCATTCTTCGTGCTGGGACCGGTCGTTGCCGCGAATGCGCCCTGGGCGGCTCGACCAGCTGGGGGCTGATGGTGACCGCGCAGGGAGCCGGTGGCCTGCTCGGCGGGATCGTGGCGCTGCGCTGGCGGCCGGCGCGCCCGCTCGTCGCGGGGTTCATGCTTGGGCCGGTCTTCTTCATTCCGCTGCTGCTGCTCCCGCGGATCCGGCCGCCCGTCCCGTTCATCATGCTGGCGGCGCTCGCCTCGCTGGCCGTCGCTTTGGAGCTCACCAACACGTGGTGGTACACGGTGCTCCAGCAACGGATCCAGGCAGAGGCGCTCTCCCGGGTGAGCAGCTACGACTGGCTCGTCTCGCTCATCTTCCAGCCGGTCGGCTTCCCGCCGTGGTCGGTCCGGTCCGGCCGCGGCCATCGGGATGACGACCACGCTCGTCGTGCCGCCGCGCGGGGGTGGGCGGCAACCTGGCAACCCCCTGTTCTCCTCGAGCATCCGGCACATGGGCTGGCTGATGTCCGCGCCCATCTCCGCTGCCCCTCCTGCCGAGGGACCGATGGCTGGCCCCCCCGATCGAGCTCGAGTAGCTAGCCGGCCAGGGCCTCCAGCAGGCGGCGAGGTGCTCGGTGGTGCCGTCAGGCGCCAGGGGGATGATCGCCACCGTGGTCGGCACCGGCTTCGAGCAGCTCACCGATGCGCGCCCGCAGCTCCTCGGCATCGCCCCACGCGACCATGGCATCCACCAGCTCGCTCGCTGCCCGGCCCCGCGCCCAGTCCGGGTCCGCGAAGCCCTGCTCCGCCCAGCTGGCGTGGTAGGTGGGGGTGCGCAGGTACGGCGCCAGGTAGGCACGGGCTGACTCGCGAGCAGTGGCGGCATCGGTCTCCAGCACGCAGGGCAGGGTGACGGCCAGGACCGGACGATGGTCACCGGGCGCCCCCGCGCGCTCCAGGACCGTCGCGCGTCCATGCCACCCCGTTCGGTGCCTGACCAGGTACGGAAAGGCGCCGTCCGCGTCCGTGGCGGCCAGGGTCAGCATGCGCTCCCGCAGCGCCGCGACCAGGACCGGCGGATCGGCCCAGCCGTCCACCATCGGGCCCTTGTACACCGCGGACCGATACGCAGCCAGGAACTGGCGCATCCGGGTCAGGGGCCGATCGAAGTCGTGGCCGCGCAGCTTCTGGGCCAGGTGCGGATGCGAGACGCCCAGGCCCAGCACGAAACGGCCGGCGGTCGCTTCGGCCAGGGTCAGGGCGGCCATGCGGGCCGTCTGCGCGTCGTGGCCCCAGATGCCGACGATGCTCGTCCCGAGGTGGATCTCGCTCGTCTCGGCGGCCAGCAGCCCCAGCAGGGTGAACGGCTCGCGGCCCACCGTCTCCGGCACCCACAGCGTCCCGAAGCCGAGCTCCTCGGCGCGCCGCGCATAGCCGCGAGCATCGGCGATGGGCAGGCTGTCGAGGTGCCCCCACACCCCCAGGCGACCGAGATCCGGCGGCGGTGCTCACCCATGGCCCGATCCTACTCGCACTCCGGCCCGGCAGCGAAGCGGTAGCGCAGGAAGAGCTCATCCCCGTCGCGATGCACGCTGAGCAGCCGGCCCTCGCGCGGCTGCTCCGCGTACGGCGAGCCCCCGGCGATGGGCGCGATCATCGGGAGGGCGTCGGTGCCGAGCAGGCGTGCGCCGATGCTCCAGTACAGTTCGTCGATGAGCCCCGAGGCCAGGAAGGTGGCGTTGAGGGTGGGCCCGCCCTCCAGCAGGAAGGAGCGTATGCCTCTCGGCCGCCAGGCGCTCCAGGATCCATGCCGGCTCCGGGCGCGGGCCGGGGGCGACCCAGGTCTCCGTGCCGGGCGCCCCGACCGCGTGCGGGCTGGTGCTGCCGATCACCAGCTCGCCGCGCGGCTCGGGATCTGCGTTCGCGAACCAGCGCCGCTCGGTGGGCAGCGGGCCGCCACCACCGATCAGCAGCGCCAGCGGCTGCGCCGATCGGCCCGTCGCGCGCGCGACGGTCAGCCAGGTCCGGGGCGAGCGCGGGTAGAAGTCATCGGCTCGCAGGGTGCCGGCCCCGGAGCCGATGGCGTCGTATGCGGCCCGGTACAGCTGGAGCAGGCGTCGATCGGTCCGGCCGCCCAGCCCCTCCGCCGTGCCGCGAAGCTGGGCGCGCCCGTCGATGCTGGTGAGCATGTTGAGCCCACACCAGGCGATCCACCCGGCCGCGGCCCGTGACGGGTAGCGCCCGTCGAGCTGCGGAATGCACGGCGCGGGGAGAGTCTGGCCGCAGGGATCGGGCCACAACCGGTCCATCCGGCAGGCCATGTAGGCGCGGGCGGCTACACAGCCCAGTGGCTGGGTCCTCCTCCTGGCGCTTCACCACCGTGGGCCGCCGTCGCCGCGCTCGCCAGCTTCGGCATCGGGACACCTGCCCCGGCGTGAGGCGCGCGACACGGTGCCCGCGGGGATGTAGCGGGTCGGACCCGCCGCCGGCCGCAGCGCAGGGCAATGCGCGTGTGAAGATGTTGTCCGCGGACGTCCGAGCGTCGGGTGCTCCTCACGCTCCGATCCGCGAGTCCCGCGGGCGGATTGAGCGCCCTCTCCTGCAGGCGACTCTCGGGAGCCGCGCCTCGGGATCCTGCTCGGGGCCCGCTCGTGCTCGCTGGCTTCTCGGGCCTGACCGGGTTCAGCTCGCCGGCTCGGGATCCGCCGCGGACCGCCGGTGTCGTCGCCGGGTTACTGCCGGCGGGTTCAGCGGGCTGGTCGGCTACCAGGGCGGCATCCGCTCGGCGGCGCTCGTCCATGCCGACCTGTCCCATGGCGCCGTGGCGACCCCGACCGGCGTGGCGATGGCGGTGGATCTCGCGCGGATCCCCGTCTACCTCGCGCTGAGCGGGTGCGCGATCGCGGCATGACCGGGCCTCGTCCTGCTGCTCGCGGCCGTCGTACTAGCCGGGTCCCTGCTCAGCGCTCCGCTCCACTGCGGCGGATGCCGGTGTTGCGCTTCCGACACCTCCTCTTCGGCCTGCTGGAGATCCTGGCTGGCGCTCGTGATCGGTCAGTCGTAGATCCGTTCCAGGTGCCAGGTCCCGTGGATCTCGTCGAGGTAGATGGTACACAGCAGGCCGTCGCGGGTGACCACCTTGAAGTAGGCGCGCGCCAGCGGGGTGCGCCACCAGTCATCGTCCATGCGCCAGCGGTTGCAGATCCCCACCTCGCCGTAGGTCCGGCCACCCATCCGCAGGCGAACGGGCGTCCCCTCTGGGTCCGCCTCCACCTGCACCAGCGGATGGCCTGCCACCAGGCGGGTCATGACGAGCCTTCGGCGCCGATATCCACGAGGCGCGACCGCCGCTCGTCGAGCATCGCGGTCGGCCGGTCACAGACGGCCCGCCACAGGCGCCCCTCCCCGAACCGCGCGCGCATCCGCTCCAGCGCCCAGCGCAGCTCCTCCCAGCGTCCGGCCTGGGCTTCGAAGGCCGGCAGCTGCCGGCTGGCCGGGTCGGCCAGGCGATCGAAGACGAGGCCGATGGCCACCACCCGCGGCTCCGCCTCCATCCGCCGAGCGCGGGCGGCCTGCTCCAGGCGCCCGATGAGCAGCCGCGCGATCCAGTCCGGCTCGAGCGCCGGCGCCGGGAAGGCGAGCGTCACCTCCAGCCGCGGGGCATCCTCCAGGATGAGGGTCAGCCTGGCGCGACCGGGCGCCAGGTGCCGGGTGCGGAGCGCCTCGCACAACTCCGCACAGGCCCGCCGCAGCGCCAGGGCGCTGCCGCCCACCCCCTCCGCCGGCGGTTCGAAGCCGATGCGCGCGGCAGCCGCTCCGGGCGCGGCGGGGCACGAGCGGGCGCGGGTCCTCGCCGCGGGCCAGCTCCTGGAGCCGCTCCCCGGCGCCCCGAACTGGGCCCCCACCGCGGAGCGCGGCAGGGCGGCCAGCTGGCCCATGCCGGTCATCCCGAAGAGCGCGAAGCGCTGTCGCGTGGCCGGATCGGCCGGCAGCAGGTCGAGCGGCAGCGGGGCCAGCCAGTCGCGCGCGCCACCGAGGGCGGCGAAGGCGGCCGGGGCATCGGGCCGGCTCGGGGCGCGCCAGCCGGGCGGCCAGCACCGCCAGCCAGCGGTTCTCCCCCACCCCGCAGCGCACGGGGAGCGGCAGCACCTCGCGGGTCAGGGCCACCGCCCGCGCCGCGACCCGGCGTTCCTCGCCGAGCAGCGACCCCAGCCCGGTGATCTCCACCAGCACCACCCCGACGCCACCGCCTCGACCCGCGGGGACAGGTCGTCCAGCCGGTCCAGCGCAGCTCGAACGGCGCGCGTCCGCATCCGGCAGGCGCAGGTCCGGCCAGACCATGGCCAGCAGCCGCGTCATCGGGCATCCGCCACTAATTGACCGCAGTCCTGCCAGACCTAGAGCTGCCGGTATGTCGCCTCGTCCCGCCGGGCAACGCGCGCGACGATCACCAGGCCCTCCGCCTCGCGAACCTGGTACACGACGCGCCATGGCGCACCATCGATCCGCACTCGGACCCGCCACAGTTCCGATCCCGCCAGCTTCCCGCTCCCCGGAGGATGCGATCCTCGCCAAGGGCCAGGATCACGCCGCGCAGCGCCAGCGCCTCCGCGCTCGAAGGCGCCGCAGCTGGCGCGCGGCAGCCGGCGTGAGCTCGACCCGGAGCGCCACGCCTCAGCCATTCGCCTCGTACGTCACGCGGCCCTCGGCCACCATCCGCCCGAAGAAGCGATCCGCGTCCTCGCCGCCAGCAGCGTCGTACTCGGCCAGCGCCTCCCGGGCCAGCTCGAGGTCCTCGGCATCCTCCTGGCGTTCGAGCCACTCGCGCAGTGCCTCCTCGACCACGTCGCGGATCTGGCGCCCGGACTCCACCGCACGGATACGAGCCGCCCGATAGAGCGCCTCGTCGCGCAGGGCGATCGTCACCTTCATGCGCATCCTACCATCCAGATTGCCAGATGGTCCATCGCGGGCTCACGCGCCGATGACGGCGAGCGCCGGCCGCTCGGCGGCCTCCTCCACCGGGGGCGGCGGCGCGCAGCAACGCATCCGTCCGCCGCCCCTCGGCGAAGAACAGGTCGAGCTCCGCGCGGCCGCCGGCCAGCGCCCAGCGATGGCGAGCCACCACCGCCTCGACCCGCTGGCCGACGAGGTCGCGACCCACCGCCAGCCAGGCGCTGCGCCGCAGCGTCACCCGCACCCGGCACCCGTGCGGCGGCCTGCTCCGCCGCCCGGGTCGAGCGCGCCGCCGGTCAGCAGCAGCCCCACCCCGCCGCTGCGCAGGAGCAGCCCGGCCAGGCGGTCCAGGGCGCGCGCGCCGACGGCGTCCGCATCGGCCAGGTCCAGGACCAGGGCGTCCACGCTCCGGTCGCGGGCCAGCCAGGCGGCCAGCTCCACCGCCTCGGCGGCGTCCGCCGGGCGGACGACGAGCAGCCAGTCGAGGTTCACCCCCAGCCGGGCGGCGGTGGCCGGGTCCAGGCTGCCGGCCGGATCCAGGTAGGCGACCACCCCGCCCGATGCCTGGCAGGCGGCCAGCGAGCCGAGCGCCAGGCTGGTGGCGCCGCTCCCCGGGGTGGCGTCCAGGAACGCCAGCGCGCCCCGCGGCCAGCCGCCGGTGCGCAGCGCGGCGTCGAGCCGCGGCTGGCCGGTGGGCAGGGGTCGCGCGGCCGGCGCCAGCAATCGGCCCGGGTTCCACCCCCCGTCGCAGACCGCGATCGCGCAGCGCCTCGAGGAGCTCGGGGAGGGGTCGGACGGGTCGGGCGACATCGGCCTGGAAGCTCATGGCCCAACCGATGATAGAACAAATGTTCTAGTCTGTGAAGACCCTCCGAGACCCCTGCTATACTCGCCGCCGGCCCGTCCGGACCATGCCCGTGGGGATGTAGCTCAGCTGGGAGAGCACCGCGTTCGCATCGCGGGGGTCAGGGGTTCGAGTCCCCTCATCTCCACCATCCCATCCGGCAAGCGAACCGTGGGCGGTATGCGATACGTGACTCGCACGTCGACCCCGGAGACGACCCGCAACTCCTCGATCAACTGCTCCAGCAGCGCCTTGCTGCGCACCCCATAGCACCTCGTTCTGATCGGCCCCAGCGCAGCCCGCACGAGTCAGCCTTTCTCTGTAGCTCCCAATTTGGGATGGCTGGATGCGGGCACAGCGCCTTCCTTTCGCAGGCCGCTGCGGCGCCGGCGCGGCCTGATGTTGCTTCCGATCGTAGAGGCTGGCTCGGGTCGACCGAGCAGGTGCCCTTGACCGAACGGCACGCCGAGCTCGCGCAGCATCTCCAGCTCGCCCGGTTGCTCGATCCCCTCGGCGATCACGTCGCAGTGGGCGCGCTGCGCGAAGTGGGTCAGCCCATCGATCATCGCCTGGCGGGTCAGGTCTCGGTCCACGTGGCGCACGAGGGCGATGTCAAGCTTGAGGAATCGCGGCCGCAGCTCCAACACGTGTCGAAGGCTGGCAAAACCCGCGCCCGCATCGTCCACCGCCAACCTGACCTTTGGCCCGAGTCGGGCGATGGCGTTGCGCATCGCCCCGTAGTCCTCAACCTTGGCGTGCTCGGTCACCTCCAGCACGATCTTTCGCGAATGCGCACGGATGAGCCTTCCGAGACCTGGCCCGCGCATGATCAGCTCCGGCGAGGCGTTGAGGCTCAGCCAGGTCTCAGGCGTCAGCGCCTCCGCGGCCGACAATGCGGCGGCGAGACAGGCCAGTTCGAGGTCGGGGCCTAGGCCCACCGTATGGGCCTCAGCGAATACCTGATCGGGTGGCGTGCCGTCCGCGAACCGCGTGAGCGCCTCGGAGCCGACTGGTTCGGCCGAGGCCAGCGCGAAGATCGGCTGAAAGACCGGGCGAAAACTGCGATCGGCCAGGATCCGCTCGATCCGCTGCCTGGCGATACCAGTCCGATGGGCGGACTCAAGTGGACGGCTGAGCAGGGCACTGGCCGTCGCGGCGAACTCGCCGACGATCGGGAGGTGCTCGATGAGGTGCTGCGCGAATTCTGGATCGCTCGTCCCGGCGGCGACGAGGCCGAGCAGTCGATCGCCGTGGCGGATCGGCGCATAGGCGACCGCCTGCAGGCCCAGTGCGGCCATCGCTTCGCCGTAGTGCCCATCCTCGATGCGCGCCTGCCACTCCTCGGCCCATGGTCCGAGCATCGCCCGTTCGTGCAAATAGGATGCCCGATTGCTCGGCAACGGTTGGCCGGCATGAACGTGCATCTCGTCGGGCCCTCCGACAGCCAGGGGCACGGCAGTCAGGCGGCCGCGGAAGTCGAAGATCGTCGCGATGTCGAAGCCGGGCAATGCGAGCAGTTCATCGCAGATCGCGGTCGCCGTCGCCTCAGCGGTTGGGCCGGGCTGCAGCCGGGCCAGCGCCGCGGCGACCTGGGCGCGTTCCCGGAACTCGGCAGCGAGCGCGGACTCGGCCGCCCGCACCGCGGTGATGTCGCGTTCGACGCCGACATAGCCGGAGTTCTTGCCGTCGGCGTCGAGGAGCGGCGAGATCGTCGCCTCCACCTCGTACAACGCGCCATCCCGGCGCCGATTGAGCAGCGTCCCGCTCCAGCTCCGACCCTTCACCAAGCGGCGCCACAGCGCCTGATAGAAGACGGCCGATTGCGCTCCGCTCTTGAGGATGCGTGGATTCTGCCCGACGACCTCGTCACGGCGATAGCCGGACATGCGCTCGAAGGCCGGGTTGGCGTACTGGATCGCCCCTGTCAGATCCGCGATGATTACCGACTCGGAGGTTTGTTCGATGGCCTTGGCCAGCTGGCGGTCATGGGCCTCGATTCTCCGCAGCTCGGTGACGTCCGAGAAGAAGCCCACGAGACACGGAACGTCGTCGATGGTTGCCACTGACGACTTGATGTCCACCAGGAGTCGCGTGCCATCCTTTCGCAGACACGGTACTGAGCGCGAAACGCCGCCGGTAATCGTCTTCGCCTGAAAGTCGTCCAGGATGTCCGGCAGCGCCTCGGTCGGATGGATGTCGTGGATCGTCAGTTCGCAGAGTTCCTCGCGGGTGTAGCCCAACAGGGTGCTGGCCGCCGCATTGACCCACCGGAACCGCTTGGTCTCCTGTTCGGCGATGAGAATTGCCTCGAGCGCACCCTCGAACACCGTCGCGTAGCGGAGCTCAGACTGGATCAGGGCCTCGGCGGCTCGACGCCGATCGGTGATGTCGGCGATCGTGCCCAGCATCCGCAGCGGTTGGCCGCTGACATCGAGTTCTAGTCGTCCGAGCCCATGCACCCAGCGCTCCTCACCGCTGTCGGGGCGGACGATCCGGTATTCCCGATCGAATGGCTGACGGCGAGCGACGACCTCGTCGGCGAAATAGGCGAGCATGGCTTCGCGCTCATCCGGGTGGATGAGCGATGCCCAGCCATCCACCGAGCGGTCGAAGTCGGCGCCGATGCCAAGGATCGCATCAAGCCCGGGCGAGCTGACCCAGCGGCCGGCGATAAGGTCGGTGGCATATGACCCGATGCGGGCGACCGCTTCCACATCGTCAAGGGCAGGCGCAAACTGCGCCGCCTCCTGTCGTGGTTGGTCTTCGGCGAGGGTGGCTGGCGAGGATCGGCTGGGTCGCGGGTTCTGGTCGAAGGACATGGACCCCCCAAAGCCCCTGAATTGCGCCGGGGCGCACGTGTACCCCCGTCATGGTCTGGGGCAGTCTGGTGCTGTGTCCACTGTACGGAAGCTCGGTCAGGGCAACCGAAAGTACCTCCGCCTTCGCGCAGTCCGTAGGCTCGTACGGCCCACGTCGGGGCGCCGGGCGGGTTGGTGCGCCTACGATGGGCGGCTTGTCCTTGGTAAGCGACCTCATCCAGGACGGCACTTGACGAGGCGCAGGCGCGCGCCTCTTGACTGTGCTGCCCCGTCTACCTAACCGAGAGACATTCAACTGTATCGAACCAGCACGGGGCGGTAGTCAAGACCATCGGCGATGCGATCATGGCGACGTTCGACCGGCCGCCGACGCCGTGGCAGCCGGTCTGGAGATGCTGCGGGAGTTGCCGAGGATGAACCAGTCCTCGGTGCACGGGGACCTCGTGCTGAAGGTGGGAGTTCATCGGGGCGCTGCCATCTCGGTGACGCTCAACGATCGCTTCGACTACTTCGGCCAGACCGTGAACATCGCGTCCCACGTGCAGGGGAGCGCCGATGGCGACGAGATGCTGCTCATCGAGGAGATGTTCACAGCGGATGGCGTTTCCGACCTGCTCCGGGAATCCGGCTGTCGAATCGCAGCGGTCCGGGTGCCACTCAGGGGAATCGATGAGCCGCTGGCGATCTACAGGGTCGCCGCCCTGACGCCGGGAGCGGGCTGATGGAACGGTGGTCCGAATCTCCGGGGCGATCGTCCGCCTCCCGGCAAGAGGGGACCATCTACCGTGGTTCGATGCCCACTGCAGCGGATTGAGGCGGAAGAGGGCTTCGTTAGCGGCCGTCCGGATGGAATGCTCCAGCCTGGAGACGATCCTCGGAGTCCAGGTGCGTGCGCGCTCGACGGCTGGCCAGCGCCTCTTCAAGAGCATCCTCGTTTACCGGAGCAGGCTCGTTCGCGCGAGCCTGCTCCCTCAAGCCATCGTGCACGTCTTCTCCGGAACCGATCTGCTGGAAGGCGGGCCCTTCCGGCCCGTGAGGAGGTCGCGGTGATACAGGCGTCTGGGCTCGCCCACTACTCGCGAACCAGCGCCAGGTCGGTGGCCATGCCCAGCACTACATGCCCGACCAGCCCCCGCAGGTGCGCCGCGGCGGGGTAGGCATCGGGCGGACCAGCCAGACCCATGGCGGTGTTCAGCAGCTCGTCGTTCACCACGAAGAGAAGCAGGCCGTAGGCGAGGCCGCGGCCGGCGCCGAGCAGCGGCACGCGACGACGCAGCAGCGCGTACAGCACCCCCGGGCCTACGCCGAGCAGGTAATGCGTCGCCTCCTCGACGCCGGGTCGCGCGTCGGGGCTGATGCGCACGCCGGTGATTCGGCTGCCGAGGTCCACGAGGTTCGGGACCGATGGCTTGCCGTTCGGCCAGGCCTCCTCCTCGCGCGCCCTGTCCTCTGCGCTCTCGCGCTCGTACATGGCCGTGGTCGCGAGATCCATGGCCCAGGTGCCGAACGCGCCCGCCAGCGCGCCACGAACCGTCGTCGAGATCAATCCGCTCATTGGAAGACAGTAACGCACCCACGCCCCGCTCACGTCTGGCTTGCGACTGTTTGCAGCTCGCGCATGACCGCGTCCGGACCGGGGCGACGGCGCCATCTCAGGGCAGAGGGCCAGCCGGCGCGCCCGCTTCGGGCCGGATGGCCCTTGGCTCCCCTCCGCCGCCCCTGCAGAGTCAGAAGGCAACGACTGCCAGTACTGAGAGGCCACAATGCTTTCACTGCCCGCCACTGAACACGAGCATCACGAGCGCATCATGCCCCACCTCGACGCCATGCCGGCGTTGGCGGACATGGTCGCCGAGGGCTCCACGGAGGCATATCAGCGGCAGTTCGAGGACGAGTACCAGTTCATCGCCGGTCAGCTCGTGCCCCACGTGGAACAGATCGAGGCGACGCTCTACCCCCAGCTCGAGCGCCTCATGCAGAACCGCCATTCGATGGTTCCCATGCGTCACGAGCACCAGCAGATCCATCGCCTGATCGGGTCGCTCGGCAAGTACCGAACCGACGTCCTCGACGGACGGCTGGGCGCAGCAGAGGCGACCGGCCTGCGACGCGCGATCTACCGCCTGTACGCGATCCTCAAGGTGCACCTCGCCGAGGAGGAGCACTACCTCAGCGTCCTCGAGCGGAACCTGACGCCCGAGGAGCGCTCCGAGCTGGCGCAGGCCATGGATCACGCCACGGCGCAGCCGATCTGAGCGACACCTAGCTTCTGACCGGCCTCCGGGGAAGGCCGACCGCCGCCAGGTACCGCGCGTCGAACTCGGCCATCAGCCGCGCTCGCTCGCGCATGACCGCCGCCCACTCGTCGAGCGAGGTGTGCCCGTCATCGGTGAGCTGGTACTCGCGACGCTGGGGTCCCGCCGGGTCGTTCGACCAGCTCGAGGTCACGAGGCCCGCGTCCTCGAGGATGCGAAGCGTCCGGTACACCTGGCCGTAGTCGAGCTCGACAGACGCGACGCCCATCTCCTCGAGCTGGCCGACCAGCGCGTAGCCGTGCGCTGGTTCCTCGGCCAGGAGGACGAGCATGAAGGGCTCCATCCATCGGTGTCGCCCGCCGAGCGGTGCCCAGCCATGATGGATCGGCACCCCGCCGGCATCACGATCTGAGGCGACCGGCTCCCGGACGTTCTCGAGATCGGCATCATCTGCCGAGTCCTCTTCCTCGGACCGCGACCGAACCCGCGCATGTTTGTCACGAGCATGCATGTGCGCAGAGAGCCTACCTGCCTCAGGCACTTACTGTCGAGCCGGTTCGGGCACCTCGCGCCCGAGCGCCAGGAAGAAGAGCGCCAGCGGCCGGTAGACCGCGTGCGCGAACTTCATGAACGGCGCCAGCAGGACGAGCTCCATGGCGACCGCGACATGGAAGAGGAAGACCCAGTAGCCCCACGTCGGCGCGTCCGGCAGGTACAGCCCCAGCTCGATGCCGAACCCGGTCACGCCGGTGATCCAGAGCAGGACCAGGAAGGTCCAGTCCGCCGCGGTCGAGTGCCGGACCGCGCGCGTCGCGCCGCGCAGGCGGTCGATGATCAGCATGCTGACGCCATAGACCAGCGCGATCCCGGCCAGCGTGCCGAGCAGTCGCACCGGATACCAGATCGGCACCGGCGTTCCGGTCGCCTTCCAGCCGATGATCTCCAGACCATAGTCGGCGACGGTCGCCGCCAGCAGGCCCAGGAAACCCCACATCGTCGCGGCGTGGATCAGCCAGCGCCGTCGATACCAGGGCAACGGTGCCTGCACCGATTCACAGTCGGCCCGATACCGCGCCTGCCCCAGCGACTCGGTGGCGACGGCGTTCCAGGCCGCGGCCCACGCCCGGCGCAGCGCCGCTCGGCCGCCGGCCAACGAGCGCCAGGTCACGCCCTCGGCGCGACTGATGCGCCAGCCCATGGTGGCGATGCCGGCCAGGCCGGCCAGGAAGACGAACGCCATCACGATCAGGCCCATGTTGTGGATCAGCTCGTTCGGGATGAAATCGAAGAGGGCCAGGGTCGCCGCGCTCTGCGGGCCATGGTCCGCGTACATGAAGAGGGCGAAGAAGGCCGCCAGCAGGACGGCCACCGCGGTGCCCAGGATCGGGCTCGTGAACATCGCGCGGGCGAAGCCGGTGTGGTCGTAGCTCGCGATCGCGTAGCGGCGCGCGGCGGCCATGAACTCGGCCGGCTCGGCCTCCATGGGGCAGCTGTCCGAGCACTCGCCGCACGAGTAGCAGGTCCACAGCTCCTTTGACGAGAGGAGCCGATCGCGCATCCCCACCTGTGCGTAGCGGATGATGCGGCGCGGGAACGTCGCGTCGTTCTCTGAGAGCGGGCAGGTGGCCGTGCACACGCCACAGCTGAAGCAGGCCGAGACGTCGCCGGCGCCGAAGCGCTGCAGGTCGGCGAAGAGGCCGCTGTCGACGCGAACCGGAACGCCAGCCGCGGTCATGATCCGGCCTCCACCGCCGCGTACCGGAAGTAGCCGTCGTCGCCCGACTCCGGGACCTCATGGACGAGCCCGTATCGGCGCATGCCCATCATCCAGAACATCACCTCGTCGCTCGGTTGGCCGATGGCGGCGGCGATCTCCGGCACGCTCAGCGGCCCCCCGGCCAGCGCGGCCAGGATCGGGCGGTGCATGAGCGGCTCCTCACGAATGATCTCGCGCCGGTCGCGCGTCACGGTGGTCATGCCACTGGCTCCTCTACCAGGCGATCGATCATGGAAGTGATCTGCGCATCGGTGTAGCCGCGCAGGTCGATCGCGTCCTCTGGGCAGACCGGGGCGCAGGCGCCGCAGCCCTTGCAACCGGCCTCGCTGATGACCGCGACCTGCCGGCCATCGGTCGTCACCTGCTCGATGGCGGCGAACGGGCACGCCTCGAGGCAGGCGCCACACCAGGTGCACGCGTCGGGATCGACGGTGGCCACCAGTGGGTCGAGCTCCGCGACCCCCCTCTTCAGGATCGCCGCGCTCTGGGTCACCGCCGCCAATCCGGAGCCCACGCTCTCGGACGAGTTGCGCGGCCCCTGGCAGGCACCTGCGATGAGGACTCCGTCGACCATGGTCTCCACCGGCCGCAGCTTCGGGTGGATCTCGTTGAAGAATCCGTCGCGGCTCTTCGGCAGCTTCAGGGCGCCGATCAGCTCCTCGTTCGGTCGGGGCACCATGCCGGTCACGAGCACCACGAGGTCGGTGGGAATGGCAAGCTCAGCGCCGCCGGTCAGGATGTCCCGCACGGTGACGTTCAGCCGGCCGCTCTCGTCGAGCGCCACGCTGGGGGGCGCATCGTCGGGGAACTTCACGAAGACGGAGCCTCCCTTCCGGGACTCCTCGTAGAGACGCTCGAAGTCGCCGTAGGTGCGCACGTCGCGGACGAGGTGGTACTGGTGCACCGGCGCGGAGGTGCCGTTCGCGGCCGAGGCCCTGCGGCCCAGCGCCGCCACCTGCAGCGATGCGTGGACCGCCGCCGTGCAGCAGTAGCGGCTGCAGTACTCGTTGCCGCCCGGCACCCCATCCTGGCGGCTGCCGACGCAGTAGACGTAGACGATGTCGCGGACCGGGCGACCCGCGTGGATGAGTGGCCCATCGGTGTGATCGAGGAGCGACTTGAACTCCGGCAGCGTGATGACGCCATCGATCCCGTAGCCGAACTCGCCGGCCTCCGGCGCGTACGTCTCGAAGCCGGTGGCCACCACGATCTGGCCGACCTCGAGCGACAGCTCCTCGGGAGCCGCGGCCCCGTTACGCTGCACGCGGATTCCCGCCTTGTAGTTGCCGAAGCTGCCAGTCTTGCTCGTCAGCTCGGCCCCGGTGAAGACGGTGATCGCGGGCCGGCGCCGGATCTCCTCGACGAGCGTCGCGATCAGCTCGCTTCCGACCCGGTCGTGGGGATACATCGGGCCAAAGCGACCGACCCAGCCACCAAGCTCCGCTTCGCGCTCGATGAGGAACACGGTGAGGCCGACATCGGCCAGGCCGATGGCGGCGCGCAGGCCGGTGATCCCGCCCCCGACCACCAGCGCGCGCGGCGTGGTCTCGACCACGAGCGGCTCGAGCGGGGTCGTGAACCGCGTGTGGGCGATCCCCGCGTTCACGAGCTGTGCCGCCTTCCGGGTGGCCCCGGCACGGTCGTCGGTGTGCGCCCACGAGCACTGCTCGCGGATGTTGACCTGCGTGTACTCGTAGGGGTTGAGGTCCGCCCGCCTGGCGACTCCTCGGAAGGTGAAGGTGTGGAGCTTCGGCGAGCAGGACGCGACCACCAGGCCGTCGAGATGCTCCCGCTCGATGTCGTCGGCCATCTCCTGCTGGGTCGCGTCCGAGCAGGCGAACATGGCGGTCTTGGCGAGGACGACGTCCCCCTCGCGCGCGGCTGCAGCGGCCACCTGCTCCACGTCGACGTAGTCGGAGATGTTGCCGCCGCAGTGGCAGACGTAGACGCCGATGCGACGGGCTGGCTGCGCCGCGGTCATGCCGGCACCTTCTCGCCCGCCGCGATCGTGCGCTCGCGCTCGAGGTGCGCCGAGACCTGGGCGACCGCCGCGCCTGCGTGCAGGATCGATTCGGCGATGTCCTTGGCCCCGGAGGCCGCACCCGCCACGTAGACCCCGGGTAGGCTGGTCTGGCCCGGGTTGAGGTCCTCGTCCGCCTCCGCGACGTAGTAGGAGTCGGTGAGGGCCGGGCCGCCGCCGGAGAAGAGGGTCTCCACGTCGCGGTTGGGCTGGACGCCGACGGCGAGGACGACGAGGTCGTACTCGGCCTCGGAGATCACCCCACCGTTGTCGAGATCCTCGTACTTGACGAGCAGGTCACCGTTCTCCTTCTCGGTGATCTCGGCCACGCGACCGCGCACGTAGTTGGCGCCCATTGAGCGGGCCCCCTCGTAGAACTCGTTGTAGCGCTTTCCCGCGGCCCGGATGTCCATGTAGTGGACCGTCACGTCGGCGAGCGGCAGGGCGCCCATGATCAGCTCGTTCTGCTTGATGGAGTACATGCAGCAGAAGCGGGAGCAGAGGGGGTTTCCGACGGTCTTGTCGCGCGAGCCGGTGCACATCACGTAGCCAATCCGCTCCGGGACCTTGCCGTCGCCCGGTCGGAGGATCGTGTTGTACGGCCGCGTGGGCGCCAGCAGCCGGTCCATCTGCATGCCGGTGATCACGTTCTTGTAGGTTCCATAGCCATACTCCGGCTTGAGGTCGGCGGCGAACAGCTTGTAGCCGGTCGAGAGAACGACAGCGCCGACCTCGATCTCGCGCTCGGTTTCGCGCATGTCGAGGTGGATAGCGTCCGCCGGGCAGGCGGCGATGCACTCGCCGCACTCGGAGCAGACGCCGCAGTCCAGGCAGCGTCCGGCCGCGGCGCGCGCCTCGTCCTCGGTGAGCGGCGCCTCGAGCTCGGCAAAGCCGTCCGGCTCGGCGACCAGGGAGATCCCCGGCGGCGTCGGGTCGTGGCGAGTGTAGGCCGACTGCCGGGCGATTACGCTCGACCGATCCACGACCACGAGGCGATCGTCGATCGCGTCAAACTGCGCACCCGCCAGTGTGCTGTCGCTGATCCAGTGGTCGATCATGTACGCCGCCCGCCGCCCGGCCCCTACGGCGCGGGTGATGTCCGACGCTCCGCTGACCGCGTCGCCGGCGGCGAAGACCCAGGGCACCGCGGTCTGGAGCGTGCGCGGGTCGGCGGCGAAGGCTCGTTCGTCTACCAGCGGCTCTCCGGGGAAGGCGTCGAGATCCGGCGACATGCCGATCGCGGCGATCACGGCCTCGCAGGCAATGACGTGCTCGCTGCCGGGGATCGCCTCCGGCCGGCGGCGGCCGGAGTCATCCGGCGCGCCGAGCGCCATCCGCACGCAGCGCAGCCCGGTGACGCGCCCCTGCGCATCTCCCAGCACCTCGGCGGGGGCCACCTGCAGCTCGAATCGCACGCCTTCGGCTTCGGCATCGGCCACCTCGGCGGCATGAGCCGGCAGCTCCTCGCGACCGCGGCGGTAGGCGACGATGGTCTCCGCCGCACCCAGCCGACGGACGGTGCGCGCGGCATCCATGGCCACGTTGCCGCCACCCACGATCACTACCCGCTTTCCGGTGAGATCGGGTGCCGTCTCGAGCTTCACGTCGCGGAGGAACTCCAGGCCGGTGGCCACGCCGGCCAGATCCTCGCCCGGGACGCCGAGGACCTGCGAGCGCGGCGTGCCGGTCGCCACGAGGATCGCGTCGTAGCCGTCCGCATGGAGCGCCTCGAGGTCATGCACCGGGGAGTCGCATGCGATCTCGACCCCGAGCGCGGTGACGTTGGCAATGTCGCGCTCCACGACCACGGACGGAAGCCGATAGCCGGGGATCGCGAACCGCAGCATGCCGCCCGGCTCGGAGGCCCCCTCGAAGATCTTCACGCCGTACCCCGAGCGGGCCAGCTGCCAGGCGGCGGTCAGGCCCGCCGGTCCGGAGCCGATAACGGCGACCCGGTGCCCGTTGGCCGGCGGCGCCTCGACGCCCGGCCCGTCATGGCTGGCGTAGTGCTCGTCGGCCGCGAACCGCTTCAGACGGCGAATGGGCAAGGGTCCCTCGAGGGATCCTCGGCTGCAGTCGGCCTCGCACGGCGCGTAGCAGGCGCGACCCAGGGTCCCGACCAGTGGCGTGGCGTCGAGGACGAGCTGGAACGCCTTCTCATACTCGCCGCTGCGGATGAGCGAGACGTAGCCGTGGGCCTTGATCCCGGCCGGGCAGGTGTACGAGCACGGGGAGGTGCCGGCACGCTCGATGACCGCCTTCTTGGGGACCGCCTGCGGGAACGGGATGTACGCCGCGCGGCGCGCGACGAGGTCCGCGTTGAACTGGTCTGGCACCGCCACCGTGCAGGCCAGCTCGCAGAGCTGGCAACCGGTGCATGCGTCCGTATCCACGAATCGGGGCTTCTGGCGCACCGTCGCGCGGAAATGACCGTCCGGAGTTCGCCGGATGCCGGACACCTCGGCGTAGGTGAACGGCGTGATGTTGTCGTGATGGACCGACGCCGCCATCTTCGGCGTTGAGATGCAGCTCGCGCAGTCGAGCGTCGGGAAGACCTTGCTCAGCAGGATCATGCGTCCGCCGACGCTGGCCTCCTTCTCGACCATGGCGACCGAGTAGCCCATGTCCCCGAGCTTCAGGGCCGACTCCATGCCGCCGATGCCGCCGCCGATGACGAGAACGTCATAGTCCATGGCTCACCCCTTGCTCGACGGCCCGAGCGCTGACAGGCTCTCGGAGAACTGCCGCATGTGCTTCGTGAACGCCTCGGCGCAGACCGAGCAGATGGCCGCCATCTTCAATCGCTGCGGCTCGAATCCGCGCTCGGTGAGCAGCTCCTGGGCGCGCGCCACGATTCGCGCCGCGCGCGCGCTGCAATCGGCCAGGTAGGCGCACTCTTCTCCATCGGATGCGATGAAGACGCCATCGAATCCGCGCTCGATGGCATGCACGATCCAGCGCGGCTTGATGCCGCTGGTGCACGGCAGGCTGATCACGGTGACGGCGGTCGAGTAGTGCATGTGCGCGCTCCCCGCCATGTCGATGCCCGGATCGGAGATGTTGTTCGTGGAGAAGACCAGGATCCGGGGCTTACGATCCCGACCGTCCCCCACCTCCGGGGGCTTCTCGATGACGGAGAGCGCGCTCATGGCACCGTGGCCTCGCTACTTGCCGCGCCGAACGAGGACGCGGTCGTAGCCGCTGGCCTCGACGGAGCCCAGGAACTCATGACCGACCTTGGCCGACCAGGCGCCGATGTCCTTCTTGGTGGCGGGATCACTCGACCAGATCTCGATGACATCGCCGATCGCGACGGTACCCATCCCCTTCTTCGCCTCGAGGAGCGGGCCGGGGCAGGCGCTGCCACGGGCGTCGATGATCTTTGCTGCGCTGAGCCCTTCGAGCTCGGTCGTCTGTGGTGCGGTGAGGGTCATGTCATGGCTCCTTTTGCGGTTCGCTAGTAGACGAGGCTGTTGGTGGCCGACGTGATCTCCGCGACGAATCGCCCTGCGGCGACGACCTCGGCGCCATCGACCAGATCGAGCTCGGGCTGCATCTCGCGGCTCTTGATGCATGGGCCGCAGACGAGCATCGTTCCGCCCAGCTCGACGAAATCGGTCATGAGCTTGGTGAGCGGCGGGAACTCCGGGGCGGCCACGTGCTCGGCTTCGCCGCGATGCACGAGGCACACACCGTTGGCCTGGAAGCCCATCACGACCTCGACATCCGAGGCAAGGGCGGCGCAGGCCATGACGAACGGGATCGTGGCCAGCTCGGGGTCCTCGGGACCGTGGGTGGCCATGATGACCAGCTTCTCGTGATCTGCCATGGTTCGGTGCTCCTTCTCGTGGTCTCGTTGGTTTCGTTACCTGCGGCTCCCCGCGACGAGCGGAGCGACCTGCTCCGCGTGGCCGTCATGGGTGGGAGCCGCAAGAAGGCTCAATCGGCTCAGGCGCCGGTACAGGAATTCGCGCATCTGGTCACAGGCCTGGCGGATGGCATCGTCGGTGAGTCGGTACCGGACCTCTCTCCCGTCGCGCAGCGGCTCCACCAGGCCGGCCGCGCGCATCGCGGCAAGGTGCTGGGAGACGGTCGGCTGAGCGATCTCGAGGAGCCGGGCGAGCCGATGAACCTCGAGCGGACCCTCGCCCAGCAGGTGAACGATCTCGAGTCGCCGGGGACTGCCGAGAGTCCGCAGGATCGAGGCCTGCATGGCGTAGATGTCTTCGGACGCGCGGAGCATGATCAGCTCCTTCTCAGGCCCACGGCCGCACGATCACCGGCTCCGGGACAGGCGCAGCAGGAGTGACCCCACGCGCCAGCACCGGCAGTCGCCGGACGAAAAGAGACGACGAAACCACGAGGGCCGCCGTCCCAGCTCGGGTTGCATGGGTTCTGACCTCCGTCTCACGTGGTCGCTGTGTGACCCATCTATAGGCACTTTCGCTCTATATGCTTTACGCATCTATATGGGTGCAGCAGTGCCGAACGGCCCGATCTTCATGGGAACTTCGGCCGGGGAGACGAGGGGGCTAGAAGGGAAGGCCGGTCCCCTGCTGGATGTCGGAAGCGGGAGGCGCCTCGATGATCAGCGCCTGGTCCCAGGCGCTGAAGGTGACGCCAAGCGTCAGCGACCCGACCGATGCACTGTCGATCCCGGTCGAGACCTCGGCGAGCCGCCCATCGCTCGTGGAGAAGTAGAGGTCCAGCACGAGCCCATCGGCGAATGCGGCGCTGGGGACGAGCCCTCCGGCTAGATCCGCCGCTCCCTGCAGCTGGTCGGCCGGGATGGTCATGGCCACGTGGGAGCAGGGACCGGCACTGCAATCGGTCCTGTCCATCGCGACGAGCGTGACGCCGGCCGCATCCATGAGGTCCTCGATGGCGGTCAGGGCCGCGTTCGGATCAGTCACGTCGCTGAGCGGGTCGCCGGCGGTCGCCTGCGAGTGCACCCAGCCGGACCCCGTGACGCTCGTCTTCAGGTAGTCATCGGCGCCAATCGTGATCACCTCGCCGCTGATCCCCATCAACGCCGGAACGGCGAAGGTCAGGTGCGTCCGCCCGCGATCGATGTCGACATCACCCTCGAGCGTCGTTCCGTCCAGCGTGATCGTCCCGCCCGTTTCGGCCACGTTCAGCGTGCCGTCCACGGTGGCGGCCAGGTGGAAGGTGTGCGCGCCGAGCGTGGCCTCGATCCCGCTCGTCACCGTGGCCCGGGGATCGGCAGGCGTCGGCGAGGCGCCGCCGCACGACGCGAGGAGCACAACCGAGATGAGGGCGAGGCTGAGCCCGAGCGAGCGACCCATGTCGAAGCAGGATACGGCACCACGCGGCCGCCGCCCACGCCTCGCCCTCCAGGCGTTAGGGTTCACCGATGCAGCGTACCGACGCCGAGGCCACGATCCCCGCACCTCCGGGCACCGTCTTCGCGTTCGTCGCCGATCCAGTTAACCTCCCCGCCTGGCAGACGGGCATCATCTCGGCGACGCTGACGTCGCCCGCTCCCATCGGCCGTGGATCGACGGCGCGCGTCGTCCGTGACCTGCTCGGGCAGCGTTTCACCGCCGACCTGACGCTGACGGCGTACGAGCCGGATCGGCGCCTCGTCCTCGAGAGCACCGTGTCGGGCGTGCATGCGGAGGCCACCCTGGACCTGGAACCGGCCGGCGATGCGACGCGCGTGCGGTTCGCGATGTCGTTCACGGCCGCGAGCGTCTTCATGGCTCCGCTCGAGGGGATGGTGGCGCGCGCCGCCCAGCACGACCTCGCGACCAGCCTCGAACGCCTGCGGCTGCACTTTGCCGACGAGGCACCGCCCACCGCCTGACGAGCACGCGCCGTGAGTTGCACCCTGTCGCCTGGCCGCCAACTCCCAGGCCCTGCCGGGAGTCAGCCAGCGACGCTATCGGCGAAGGACAGCCCGGTTCGTTCGCCGTCGGCGTCGCTCGGTGACGAAACGGCCCGTGCGCGGGGCATCCGGCACCGTTCGATCGCGGTTGTCGTCGCTGGGCGACGCTCGAGGAAAAGAACCCGCAGCGGCCCGCGGTCCGCGCCCTGCCGGCCGTCAGCCTGCGACGCTATCGGCGAAGGACAGCCCGGTTCGTTCGCCGTCGGCGTCGCTCGGTGACGAAACGGCCCGTGAGCGGGGCATCCGGCACCGTTCGTTCGCGGTTGTCGTCGCTGCGTGACGCTCGAGGGGACCGCTGACGCTCCGGCACCCGTTCCGTCCACCCGCGCGGGGCAGCGACCGGGGGCCACCCGCCCCGGACCGCGTAGCAGGCACCGGGGTCCCGCGCTTCGAGCGCGGGGATGACACGGGGCTCCGGGGTCGCACCCGCCGGAATGCCACCCTCCGAGGTGCCGCTGCTATACTCCGCACCGAAAAACGCGATGACGCGGGACCAGTACGCGCTGCCCGCCGATCTCAAGCGAACCGGGATGGTGGGAGCCGGCGATCGGGAGGCGCGGAACTCGCCCGCCGAGCAGCCGGGTGAACGGCGCGGTCACGACCGCCGGGCCCTCAACCCGACCGGGGTGGCGTCCGATATCGCGCCGGTGAGTGGACCGACCGTGGGGTTGTAGCTCAGCTGGGAGAGCACCTGCATGGCATGCAGGGGGTCGGGGGTTCGAGTCCCCCCAGCTCCACCATCCGTCGGTCAAGTCATGGTGGTACCGCGAATGGAGCCCCCCTTCGTCCTGACGAACGGGGGGTTTGTTGTACGCGCCACGGCGTCGCCACAGCGCCACGGCGCCGCCACAGCGTCGAATGAGGACAGCGAATGGACACCGCAGCCGCGCCAGGCACCGAGCAGCGGACGGCCAGTGACGGCCGACACTGGACGCTGCGCCCCGCCCGGCCGACCGACGCGGGCAATCTGGCACGCCTCTTCGCGGACGTGCGCGCCGAGGGCCGCTGGCTGGTGACCCCGCCCACCGCCATCAGCCCACCGGATGAGGCCTTCTTCATCGGCCAGATGATTCGCGAGTCGAGCAGCCTGGCACTCGTCGGAGAGGCCGGCGGCGAGCTCGTCGGCAACGTCCTGGTCAGCCGTGAACGGAGCTCG
Source organism: uncultured Chloroflexia bacterium (assembly GCA_963837425.1). Classification (GTDB taxonomy): domain Bacteria; phylum Chloroflexota; class Limnocylindria; order QHBO01; family QHBO01; genus CAWINH01. Next base: position 411,949 of record CAWINH010000002.1, on the reverse strand, counting down.
ACCTCGGACCACCTCGGAACGCTCTCGATCTGCGTGGCGAGGGACTGGCGGGATGTTGGCGTGGGGACGGCCCTGATGCGCGCCGCCCAGGAGTGGGGGCGCCGCGCCGGGCTGGTCAAGGTGGCGCTCGGCGTCTTTCCCGACAACCTCCGTGCGATCGCCGTGTACGAGCACGTCGGATTCGAGCGCGAGGGCTTGCGTCGCCGGCAGTATCGGGCGGAGGGCGGCGCGTTCCGCGACGAGGTGCTGATGGCCTGGTTCCCGGACGCGCCGACGCCGCCATCGGGTGACCGCCGTGAGTGACATCGACCGCGCCAGGGCCCTCAGCTTCGACGCCTGGGCCGGCGAATACGACCGCCTGCGGCCACCCTACCCGGACGAGCTGTTCGCCATGATCCGGGAGCGTCTTGGCCTCTCCGAACGGCCGCAGGTCGTGGACCTCGGTGCCGGCACGGGGCGCGCAAGCCTGGCGATGGCCGAGCTGGGCTGGCGGGTGACGGCGGTGGAGCCGGGCAGAGGGATGGTCGACGTGCTCCGCTCGAACGCCACGGACCGCGGGCTGCTGGTGAGCACGGTCCAGGCCGAGGCGGAGTCGACCGGCCTCGACCCGGGCACGGCCGAGCTGGTGACAGCCGCCCAGGCGTTCCACTGGTTCGACCAGCAGCGCGCGCTGGCCGAGGTGGCGCGCATCCTGCGGCCGGGCGGCGGGGTGGCCCTGTTCTGGAACGTCCGTGACGGAGAGCGCTCCGCGTTCCTCGCGGAGTACGAGCGGCTGCTGGAGCGCTACGCCGGCGAGGCGAACGACATGGGCCGCTACGTGGCGGTCGGCCGCGACCAGCTGCGGGCGAGCTTCGCGGCGAGCATCTCGTTCGAGCCGGTCGACCTGCTCAACCTCGAGCACGAGGTGCAGATGACCGCGGAGGAGTTCATCGGGCTGGCCTTCACCGCGTCGTACGTGCGGCTCCTCGACCCGAATGTGCAGGACCGCTTCCGCCTTGAGCTGGCGGCGCTCCTGGGCCGCCACGGCCACGCCGACGACACCCCGTTTGCCGTCCCCTATCGCATCGACCTGTGGGTTGCACGAAGGAGAGGTCCATGACCACCGAGATCGAGGACGCGCGCAACAGCGGCGGGCGGTTCGACCCCGCCTCGTACGAGGCGCGCTGGCGCGAGCGCTGGGACGCGGATGGCCTGTATCGGACCAAGGACGACGACGGACGCCGGAAGCACTACCTCCTGACGATGTACCCCTACACCTCCGGGGACGTCCATATCGGGCACTGGTATGCCGCCACCGGGCCGGACATCGTGGCTCGCATGCGACGGATGCAGGGCCTGAACGTCATGTTCCCAATGGGCTTCGATTCGTTCGGCCTGCCGGCCGAGAACGCCGCCATCGACCGCGGCATCCACCCCGCGACCTGGACCTACGCGAACATCGACCGCATGCGCGCCCAGTTCCGGACGATGGGCTGCATGTTCGACTGGAATCGGGAGGTCGCGACCAGCGATCCGGAGTACTACCGCTGGACGCAGTGGCTCTTCGGCGAGCTGTATCGGGCCGGGCTCGCGTATCGGGCCATGGCGCCGGTCGACTGGTGCCCACGCGACCAGGTGGTGCTGGCGCGCGAGCAGGTGGAGGGCGCCGATCGCCATTGCTGGCGCTGCGGGACGCCGGTCGTGAAGCGCGACCTCGAGCAGTGGTTCTTCCGCACCACGCGCTACGCGGACGAGCTGCTCGACTTCACGGAGATCGACTGGCCGGAGCCAATTCGCCTCATGCAGACGAACTGGATCGGGCGATCGGAAGGGGCGGAGATCGACTTCCCGGTCGAGGGCCGCGGGATTGAGCCGATCCGGGTCTTCACGACCCGGCCGGACACGATCTACGGCGCGACGTTCATGGTGCTGGCGCCCGAGCATCCGCTGGTGGCGACGCTGACGAGGCCAGAGCGCCAGGCCGATGTCGCCGCGTACATCGAGACCGCCCGGCGCGAGACCGAGATCGAGCGCATGAGCGCGGAGCGCGAGAAGACCGGGGTCTTCCTGGGGTCGTACGCCGTGAACCCGATGACGAACGAGCGGATCGGGATCTGGATCGCCGATTACGTCCTGCCCGGCTACGGGACGGGCGCGATCATGGCCGTGCCGGCCCACGACGAGCGGGACTACGCGTTCGCGGTGAAGTACGAGCTGCCGATCCGCTACGTCGTGCTCCCCGCCGGTGGGAGTCCGCCGGAGGGCGAGGCGTTCGTCGCGCACTCCAGCGACCAGGTGCTCGTGGACTCCGGGGAGTTCAGCGGCATGCCGGCGTCGGACGCCATCGGCGCCATCACCGCCCAGCTCGCTGACCTGGGACTCGGCTCCGCCGCAGTGACCTACCGGATCCGCGACTGGCTCGTGAGCCGCCAGCGCTACTGGGGCGCGCCGATCCCGATCGTCTACTGCGCCGAGCACGGGCCGCAGCTGGTCCCCGACGATCAGCTCCCCGTCCTGCTGCCGCCGGACGTCGACTTCGCGCCAACCGGCGTCTCGCCGCTCCAGTCGCACGCCGCGTTCCTGGCGGGCACCTGCCCGATATGCGGCGAACCGGCGCGTCGCGAGACGGACACGATGGACACCTTCGTCGACTCGGCCTGGTATTTCCTGCGCTACTGCTCCCCGCGGGACTCCGAGCGCGCGTGGGATCCGGAGGAGGTCAGGCGCTGGATGCCGGTCGACCTCTACACCGGCGGCGCGGAGCACGCGGTGCTGCACCTCATGTACGCCCGCTTCATGGTCAAGGCCCTCCGCGATCTCGGCCATCTCTCGTTCGACGAGCCGTTCATTGCACTCCGCAACCAGGGCCAGATCCTTGGCGCGGACCACCAGCGGATGAGCAAGAGCCGCGGCAACGTGGCGAATCCCGACGACCTCGTGGCGCGGTACGGCTCGGACACCGTCCGCTGCTTCCTGATGTTCGTCGGCCCCTGGGACCAGGGCGGGCCATGGAACGCATCGGGCATCGAGGGCATCCACCGTTTCCTGGCCCGCGTCTGGGTCCAGGCCAGCGAGCCGGTGACGGGCGCGAGCGGCGACGAGGCCGCGGACCGCGACCTGCGGCGTGCGGTTCACGCCACCGTGCGGGACGTCACCAGCGACTACGAGGGGTTCCATTTCAACACCGCCATCGCGAAGCTCATGGAGCTCTCGAACGCGATCGGCAAGGCCCGCGAGGCCGGAGTGTCGGGCGCCGTGCACGGCGAGGCCGTGGATCGGATGCTGCTCATGCTGGCCCCGGCCGCCCCGCATATCGCCGAGGAGCTCTGGGCGCAGCGCGGCGGGACGTACAGCATTCACCAGCAGCCATGGCCGAGCTGGGATCCTGCGCTCGCCACCAGCGACAGCATCGAGCTCCCGATCCAGGTGGACGGCAAGCTCCGGGACCGCCTGAGCGTTGCGCGCGACACCCCGCAGGCCGAGATCGAGCGCCTCGCGCTGGCGTCGGAACGGGTCCAGGCCTACCTGCGGGGCCGATCCCCTCGCCGGGTGATCCACATCCCGCACAAGCTCGTGAACATCGTCACGCCCGGCGACGGGGGGTGAGCCAGCGGTAATCGGCGGATAAGCGGGCCGCACTAGGCTGCGCAGCCTGCTTCCGGGACCCGGCGTCGAGTGCCCGGGCGCCGGGTCCCGGACAGGTCCCACGCCGTCAGCCACCCCTCGCCTCCCAATGCGAGGCGAGCGATGTTCCTCAACATCCGAGATCGCGCGGCACTCCTCCTCGCCGCGCTCTCCCTGGTCCTGGTGGGAGCCAGCTGCTGGCTCCTGCTGGCCGCTGCCGGCGGCGAGACGCCGGCTGCGACGCTCCCGTCATTCAGCATCCCTGAGGTCTCCGCGGCGCCGGATCCGGGCGCTCGGGGCGACGGCGAGCTCGTCGTCGACGTGGAGGGGGCCGTCGCGCGGCCCGGCGTCGTGTCGCTCCCCGGCGACGCGCGGGTTGCGGACGCGATCGCGGCCGTCGGCGGCTACGCGCCCGATGCCGACCTGGCGGCCGCGGCGATGAGCCTGAACCTGGCAGCCAGGCTGAGCGACGGCGCGCAGGTCTACGTGCCGATCATCGGCCTCACGGAAGGTCCCGCCTCGTCACCCGCGGGCGGAGCTCCCGCCGATGGCGGCCTCGTGAACCTGAACACCGCGAGCCTCGACGCACTCGAGGCGCTCCCCGGCATCGGCCCGGTCACCGCGCAGAAGATCGTGGCGGCCCGTACCGGGCAGCCGTTCACGAACCTCGACGAGCTCGTCGATCGGAAGGTCATGAACCGCGGCCAGCTGGAAGGCATTCGCGACCTCGTGACCGTGTAGCTGGCCGTCCGCTAGCGAGATGGCCGGTGCGCTCCTGCTGCCCGCCGCCCTCTGTGGGGTGGCGGCGGGGATCCTCGCACAGGACGCAGCACCGGCAACCCTCGGTTCCCTGGCCCTGCCGATCACCGGGGCGGGCGACGTGGTGCTCCTCCTCGCTCGCGTTGCCCGGCGGGGATCTCTGACGCTCCTCGTCACCGGCACCTTCCTCCTTGCTCTCTCGATCGGTGCCTGGCGCGGGGCGGGCAGCGCGGTGCCGAGCGGTGAAGGCAGCCTGGCATCGATGATCGGCGGCGGGACGTTGACCATCACCGGCACGCTCGCCGAGGAGCCTCGCCCCCACGGCGACCGCCAGCAGGCGGTGCTCGACGGCGTGTCGGTGTCAGGCATCTCGGCGCCCGGCGAGACCCCGAGCGCCGGGGTCCCCGCTGCGGGGCGTCTCCTGGTCTGGCTGCCGCGCTCGCTGGCCGCCGGGGTCGGAGATCGGATTCGCTTCGCATCCAGCCTCGAGGCACCGCGCGACTTCGACGGGTTCGCCTATCGCGAGTACCTCGCCCGCCAGGGCATCTCCGCGATCGCCAGCGCCCGGGCGGCTGATGTCGTCGGGCACCGGCTGGGAGTGCTCCCCGAGCTGACCGCGCGCCTGCGGCGCGCCCTGCAGGCCAGCGTCCAGTCGCGCATCCCCGAGCCCGAGGCGGCGCTCGCGGTCGGCATCCTGCTCGGCGTCCGCAGCAGCATCGCTCCGGAGGTCAGCGACGCGTTCGCGACCGCGGGCCTGACCCACGTCGTCGCGATCTCCGGCTGGAACATCGCCATCGTCGCCGGGCTGATTACCGCTCTCATGCGTCCGTTACTGCGGCGGCGAGGCGGACGCCCGCTCGCCATCTGCCTGTCGGTCGTCGCCGTGGTCGGCTACGTGCTGCTGACGGGGGCAACCCCATCGGTCGTCCGGGCGGCGCTGATGGCCGGCGCTCTCCTGCTGGCACGGCTGGGTGGATCGCGCGCGCACGCCATCTCGGCGCTCATGCTGGCGGCGCTGGTCATGCTGCTCGTCGCCCCACCGCTCCTGTGGGACGTCGGATTCCAGCTCTCGGCCCTGGCCACGGCGGGCCTGATCTGGTTCGGCGCGGCGATCGAATGGCGCCTGCGCCGCTGGCCGGCGATGCTCCGCGAGCCGGTGGCACTGACGCTCGCCGCCCAGCTCACCACGCTCCCGGTCATCCTCCTCAACTTCGAGCGTCTCTCGCTCGTCGCCCCGCTGGCCAACGTCCTGGTGGTTCCCCTGGTGCCGATCGTGATGCTGACCTCGGCGCTCGCCGCCGTCGTCGGGCTGCTCCAGCCGCTCCTGCCACCGCTCATCGGTGACCTGCTGGGGTGGGCCATGGGAGGGAGCGCGTGGCTCTACCTGCGCCTGATGATCGAGATCGGCGAGCTGGCGGCGGCCGTGCCGTTCGCCTCGCTCGACCTCGCCGCACCCGCCTGGCTGGCCGTGGCCTGGTATCCCCTCCTCCCCCTCCTCCGCCGCCGGCTGCGGCCGCCGACCGGCGAGGAGGGGCCCGCGGCAACGGCCGGCGGACATCTCGAGCTGGCGAGCGGCCTGGTCCGGCCGCTGCCGTTGGCGGCCGTCACGCTCGCGGTCGTCGCGGTCCTGACGCTCGCAACCCAGCCGGACGGCAGGGCGCACCTCGCGATGCTCGACATCGGCCAGGGCGATGCGATCCTCATCCGTGCCCCGTCGGGAGGCACGCTGCTCGTGGATGGCGGGCCGGACCCTGAGCTCGCCATGCGGCGGCTCGGCGAGGAGCTGCCATTCTGGCAGCGCACGATCGACGTCGTGCTCCTGACGCACCCGCACGAGGACCACGTGGCGGGACTGGTCGCGGCCCTCGAGCGCTTTCGCGTGGGTCTGGTGCTCGACTCGAGCCGGCCATACTCGAACCCGACCTACGCGAGATTCCTGGCCGATGCGGCCGCGCAACCCGGGCGACTGGTCGGCGCTCGGGCCGGCATGCGGGTGGCGCTCGACGCGACGACGACCCTGGCGATCCTCTTTCCCTCCGCTGCCGATCTCGACGCGCCCCTGCCGGACGGCGACATCAACAACGCGTCGGTGGTGGCGCTGCTCTCATCGGGCGGGGTGCGGGTGCTGCTCATGGGCGACGCCGAGGCGCCGATCGAGCGACGGCTACTCGAGCGCGGGCTCATCGGCCCCGTCGATGTGCTGAAGGTCGGCCATCACGGCTCGAGCTCGTCGACCACCCTCGAGCTCCTCGCCGCGACCCGTCCGCACCTGGCCCTCATCTCGGCGGGCATCGGCAACGAGTACGGCCACCCACACCAGGTGACGCTCGATCACCTCGCGTCCGTGCCGGGACTCACCATCCACCGCACCGACCTGGAGGGCACGATTCACCTCGACTGGGACGCGGCGGGCGGGAAGCCGGTCGCTGCGAGTAGCATCGGGGCATGGCCGTTCCCAGCCGCCAGCGCGCAGAGCAGGTCCTGCGCAGCTACGACCTCCCGGAGCAGATCCTCGTTCACTCGCGGGGCGTCGCCCGCGTCGCGTGTGCCGCCGCCCAGCTCGTGGCGTCAAGCGGCGTCCCGCTGGATGTCGGGATGGTCGAGGTCGCCGCCCTGCTCCACGACATCGACAAGCTCCACACTCGCCGCAGCGGCGAGCAGCATGGCATCGTGGGCGCGCGCTGGCTGACCGAGCTCGGGTACGAGGAGCTCGCGCTGCCGGTCGCTTCGCACCCCCTTGCCTGCCTGCTCGACGACGAGCGGTTCCCGCGCGGCTGGCCATCGGTGATCGTGTCGGTTGCCGATCGCCACGTGGCGCAGGTCTACCTCGCGACCGATGCGCGGATCGACGAGATGGCGCAACGGCACCCCGAGTACCGCGAGGAGATCAACGCCGCCCGCAGGCCGGCGCATGCGCTCGAGGGCGAGCTGGCCGAGGTGACCGGCCTCGCGGGGGAGGAGCTCGACGGACGGCTGCGCGCCGCATGGGAGGCCGGCGCATGAGTGCTGCGCTCCTCCTCGCCCATGGCGACGACGCGTTCGAGATCGATCGGGCGTTGCTCGGGTTCGCGAGCGCCATCGATGCCGCGGACCGCGTGGAGATCGTCCCCGAGCGGAGTCCCGACGAGGCGGCGCTCGATCGCGCCATCCTCGAGGCGGGCAGCATGAGCATGTTCGGACCGCATCTCACCGTGCTGCGCCAGCCGGTTCGGGCCGCCGGGCGCTCGTCGGCCGCCGCCGAGAAGCTGCTGACGCTCGTCGCCGGACTGCCGGACGGGGCGGCCCTGGCGCTCGCGGACCTGCGGGCCTCGCGGGACGGCAATCGCCCACCGGCCCTGCTCGCACGCCTGATCGAGGCGGTGCAGGCCCGCGGCGGTCGCGTCGAGGCGCGACTCACGCCGCGCCGCGGTCAGCTCCAGGCCTGGATCAGGAGCCACGCTGTCGAGCTCGGTGTGGAGATCGAGCCGCGGGCGGCAGCGCTGCTCGCCGAACGGGTGGGAGGGGCGGTCGCGGAGACGGACGTCGAGCGCGGTGAGCAGACGCGAATCGCGCACGTGGAGCTCGAGAAGCTGGCGACGTACGCGAAGGGGCGATCGATTGCAGCGGACGACGTCGAGGAGCTCGTCGCCGACGCGCGACCCGCCAGCCTGTACGCGATCACGAATGCGATCGATCGTCGCGACGCTCGCCTTTCCGCCGCCGCGCTGGAGCGGGCCCTCGACGAGGGACAGCCGGTGCTCCGGATCATGGCGGCGATCGCAGGGCGGATCGGAGACCTGATCGTGACCCGCGACCTCCTCGCACGATCCGCGCCGGCAGCCGAGATTGCGCGCCGGGTGGGCCGCGGCAACATGCGGATGGCGGAGCGCCTAGCGGAAGCGACGCGACGCTACAGCGGCGAGGAGCTCGAGGAGATGCTCCGCGGCCTGTTCGAGGCCGACCTGGCGATCAAGGCGAACCTGAGCGAGGGCGAGCCTGCCGTCAGCGCGTGGGTGGGAACCTACCTGCTCGGTATCGAGCGCCGGCCGTCGGAGCGGAGCGCGTAGTCGCGGGTCAGGCGGCTCCGGCGCGAAGCACGCGGTCGCTCTCGATCGCGAACGTGCAGCGCGCCTCGGAGAGGCCGAGGATGCCGATCAGCTGCTGGTCGACGTAGAGCTGGCGACAGGGAACGCACAGCGCGCCGGGAATCGCAAAGAAGAGGCGCTCTTCCGCGGTCAGGTCGCGAAACGTCGTGTCGAACACGCTGGTCAGCAGATCGCCGCCACAGAAGCGACAGGTCTCGACCGCGGTTGCCGACGGGCTGCGTTCGCTCATGGCGCGAGGATGCAAGTGCAGCGTCGCCCTCTCAATAGGAGGACCGGCGGTCGCCGGATAGTACCGAAGCAGTACCGGGCGCCCGTCCCATGCGCGCCCGATCAGACGATGCGGACGACCTCGGTGGCAGAGCTCCACAGCCGCTCGAGACCGTAGTACTCGCGCTCCTCGGGAGCGAACACATGGACGATCACGGACCCGTAGTCGAGGAGCACCCAGCGTGCCGATCCCAGCCCCTCGACCCCGAGCGGGCGCACCCCATCCTCGCGCAGCTCGTCCGCGATCGCCTGGCTGAGGGCCTGCACCTGGCGATCGCTGCGGCCGGAGCAGATCACGAAGTAGTCGGCCATGATCGTGACCTCCGAAGTCCGCAGCAGCAATACGTCCGACGCCTTCTTGTCGGAGGCCACCTCCACGATGCGATGCGCCAGCTCTGCGGGCTCCAGCGCGGAGGAGGAGGCGATCGGATCAGCCAGGGTCGGTACTCCGTGTTTCGAGATTGCGGTACAGGGCACGCTCCACGATCAGCGCTTCGACCGCCCGCGGCACAAGGTAGCGGATGGTCTGACCGGCCGCCACCCGGCGCCGAAGCTCGGAGCTGCTGACTTCGAGTGCCGGGCCGTCGATGAGGTGGATCCGCTCGGCGGCGGTGCCGAAGCGCGCGGTCAGCGGGGCGCGTTCCACGGGCCAGTGACCGGATCGCGGGCCCACGCCGAACTCGACGATGCTGAGCAGCCGCTCGGGGTCCCGCCAGGTGCCGATCTCCGCGAGTGAGTCGGACGCCATCAGGAGGACAAGACGGTGCGGCGACGGGTAACGCTCCAGGAGCGCGGCAACGCTGTCAACCGTGTACGAGGGGCCCAGCCGCTCGAGCTCGAGCGTGCACAGCTCGAAGCGCGGTTCGCCTTCGATGGCAGCCCGCGTCAGCGCCAGTCGGTCCTCGGCGCTGCTCAACGGCCGGCCGGCCTTGTGTGGTGGGCGCGCGGCGGGCATGAACAACACGCGCGACAGCCCGAGGGACTCGGCGGCGAGCGCCGCCAGCCACAGGTGCCCGATGTGTGGCGGGTCGAATGTGCCGCCCAGGATCCCGATCCGCTCCGCCGCCGTCATTCGTCGTCCCATTCCAGCTCTGCATCGCCGATGCGCACCGTGGTCCCGGTCGTGGCTCCCCGGCTTCGCAGCTCGGCACCGATGCCGAGACGCTCGAGCGTGCGCCAGAAGCGCTCCCGCGACTCGGCATTCTCGAAGTTCGTGCGGGCGGCGGCAGCCTCCACTCGCCGTCCACGCACGCGGAGGCCGTCCGCCTCCGCGGACACTCGCCATCCGGTCTCGAGCGGGTCGAAGCGGTGGACCCGAACCTCGTCCGCCGCCGGTTCGCGCCGCTCGCGCTCGTCCGCCTCCGCGAGCGCCAATCGCAGCGCGCCCCGCAGCTGGTCCAGGCCGGTCTCGGCCAGCGCCGATACGGCGATCGGCTGCAGCCCGTCGGCGATGAGCGCGCGGCGCACCCGGGACCAGTGCGCACGCGCGGCCGGCAGGTCCTGCTTCGTGACCACGGTGACGATCGGGCGCTCGAGGAGGGACGCGTCGTGGGCCTGCAGCTCCGCGGCGACCGACCGCCACGCGGCGACCGGATCGTCCGCGGCGCCATCCACCACAGCCACCATCACTCGCGTGCGCTCGACGTGGCGGAGAAAACCGTGTCCCAGCCCCCGCCCCTCGCTGGCTCCCTCGATGAGACCCGGCACGTCGGCGAGCACTGCGGTCCGCTCGTCGTCATCGAGCGCCAGTACCCCGAGGTTCGGGCTAACGGTGGTGAATGGGTAGCTGTCGATCCGCGGCTCGGCGGCGGTCAGGGCGCCGAGCAGCGTTGACTTGCCGGCGTTCGGTGCGCCGACCAGGCCGATGTCGGCAATCAGCTTCAGCTCGAGCTCGATCCAGCGCTCCTCGCCGGGCTCCCCCTTTTCCGCATGAGTTGGCGCACGGTGCGTCGCGCTCGCGAAGTGGACGTTGCCGCGCCCGCCGCGCCCGCCGCGCGCCACCACCAGGCGCTCGCCGGGCTTCAGGAGCTCCCCCAGCCAGGTGGGTTCCGCGTCGCCGGCCGGTGCCGCGGTCCGCACCACCGTGCCCGGAGGCACCCCGAGCTCCACGTCCCCGCCATTGCGCCCATGCGAGCGTCGCCGAGCACCCTTGCCGCCCGCCGCCGCGCGGACGTGCCGGTGGCGCCGGTAGTCCCCCAGGGTCGTCATGCCGGACGTCACGGTGAGGATCACGCTGCCACCGTTGCCGCCATCCCCGCCATCGGGCCCGCCGCGCGGCACGTGCGCCTCGCGGCGGAACGATGCCGATCCGTCCCCTCCCGCGCCGGCGGAAACGTGGATGCGGGCACGGTCAGCGAACATCGGGCGGATGATAGCAACGGCCGGCGCTGAACTCCCGCCTGGCAAGTGGGGCTACAGGTAGCGAAGCGGGTTGACCAGCGTGCCGTTCACGATGACTTCGAAATGGACGTGCGGGCCGGTGCAGTTGCCCGTGCAGCCAACCTGTGCGATCTGCTCGCCGCGGGTCACGCTGTCGCCGACCGCCACCCCGATGACGCCGAGGTGGTTGTAGCCGGTCACGATCCCGTTGCCATGGTCGATCATCACGACCAGCCCGCCACCGTTGTTCCGCCAGCTGGCCCAGGTCACGACCCCGTCGTCGGACGCGACGACGGGGTGGCCCGCCGGAGCGGCAATGTCGAGCGCGAGGTGGCTCGCCGAGTAGTACTGGGTGATGACGCCCCCGGGAACCGGCCAGAGGAGTTGGCCGTTGCCCTTCACGATCTGCGGGGCGGCGACCGGCCTTGGTGTCGGAGTCGGCGGCGCGACCGGGGTCGGAAGCGGGGTCGGGTCGATGACGACGTGCCTCTCGCCGCGCTGCAGCGGGACGGTGGGCGCGAGCGGATCCGGGGTGAGCTGGTAGGTCACCGCGTCAAACGATTGGGCGAGATCGACGGCTGCGGCACCGCGCGCGCGGGCCACGAGCTCGAAACTCGAGTCGTGGCCGCTGGGTGCGCCATTCGAGGTGAACGAGATGCCCGCCGCCGCACTGGCTACCACCAGCGCGATGACGAGCAGGTGCGCAATTCCGCGCCGAATGGGCCGTGCCTCGAGGAGGCGGCGCGGCCGCCATCGCTGATCGGGCAATCGATGCTCCCGTTGTCGTGCTCTCGCGTGCCCGACCCCGTTCCATCCCCGATCCGATCTGGGGCACCCAGCCCGGTCGAGGTCGTGCACCCGGATGGTACCAATGCGCTTTCCGCATGGTCAACCTGCGGGCCTTCAGCCGCCGGCGCGAGTGGCCAGCTGGAGGGCCGGTGCGCCCAGTGCGGTGAGGGGACCGTCCGGGCCGGCGAGCGTGAGCCACGCGATCTGTCGCGAGGTGCCGCCCGGCGGATCCAACGGCACCTGCACCACGACCGACTCGCCACGGGCCAGCGCGGGGACGCGCACCCCGGTGGACTGCAGCGAATCGGGCGCGGTGGACAGGTACGGCGCGTCTGCCGGTGACCATCCCATCACCAGCGTCAGGTCCGCGGGCCACGACTCGCTCCCGACGTTCGTCAGCCGCAGTGCCAGCGTCGCGGCGGCTCCGGCGTCGGGGAGGACGGGTGTCCAGAACGGCGGCCCATCGCCGGGGACCGCCGCCGGCGCAATCCCCGCCTCGCCCCCGGGCAGCAGTGCGTCATAGCGCACCGCCAGAGGACGTGCGGCGAAGTAGCTGCCCAGGCCCTCGAAGATGCCCTGCGCCGCAGCCGCACGTCCGGCCTGGCCCGCGAGCAGCTGGCTCTCAGCCTCGAATGTGATCGAACCGACCTCGGTCAGCACCGACGGGAGCTGGATCCCACGGTGCGGCCGGCACCACACGTCGCCCGACGTCTCGCACGTGTCGCCGTCCTGCCACTGTCGCGAGATCAGGTAGTAGGCGACTGCCGCTTTCCCGCGGTCCTGGCGCTCGTAGCCAGCGACGCCTTCGAGCGCCGACACGACTCCGCTCTGAACCGATTGCGCGAGGCCGGACGACGCGGAGGTCCCCCACGGCGTCTCGTCGTCGTAATACGTCTCCGTGGCTGCGACCGGCACCGGGTCGCCGTTTACGGTGAGCGAGTTGATGTGAATGCTGACCAGCACGTCGGCGCGCGCCAGGTTCGCGAGGTCGATGCGCGCCTGCAGCTCGTCCCGGGTCCGGGTGTGACCGGTCTGGTCGAACCCGGCCTGTCCGTTGCCGTCGACGTCGCGCCACGGGGGGCCGTTGCAGCCAAAGTCGGGCTGGTAGTCCCCGGCCAGCGCGGAGTCATCGGTCCGGGTCATCACCACCTCGATCCCCTGGGCCACGAGGAGATCGCGCAGGGCCAGGCCGATGGCCAGGGTGTCGCTCTTCTCAGCCGTCTCGACCGTGTTGTTCCACGGGTTCGCCACGCCCCAGTCCAGGCAGCCTCCATGCCCCGGGTCGATGGCGACGACGATCGCGCCCGGGTTCGGCGCGTAGACCGTGCTCGACGAGCCGGGCGCCGGCACGACATCTCCGACCGCCGGGGTTGAGCTCGGGGTGACCGCCGGGGTGGCGGTCGGCGGGACGGTCGTCGGGGTCTGGCTGGGGTTCGGGCCGCCGCACGCGACGAGCGCGAGGACGAGCGCGATCGCGCAGGCGAGCCGGACCGGCGATGACGCTGACACGAGCGGGGCCGAGGGCCGCTACGCGCGTTCTGAGGCTTCGACGCTCTTGGAGAGGGAGACGAGGAATTCCGCGTTGTTCTTCGTCTTGCCGAGCCGCTGCATCAGCAGCTCGATCCCCTCGTTCGGGCCCACCGCGCTCAGCATGCGGCGCATCGTCCACACCATCTTCAGGGAGTTCTCGTCGAGGAGCAGCTCCTCGCGGCGCGTGCCGGATCGGAGGACGTCAATGGCCGGGAAGATCCGCTTCTCGCTCAGCTTGCGATCGAGGGCAAGCTCCATGTTGCCGGTCCCCTTGAACTCCTCGTAGATCACGTCATCCATCCGGGAGCCGGTGTCGACAAGGCAGGTGGCGATGATCGTCAGGCTGCCGCCATGCTCGATATTGCGCGCCGCGCCGAAGAAGCGCTTCGGCGGATAGAGGGCGACGGGGTCGACGCCGCCGGACAGGGTCTTGCCGCTGGCCGGCAGCGCGAGGTTATAGGCCCGCGCCAGTCGCGTGATCGAGTCGAGGAGAACGACGACGTCCCGGCCCGTCTCCACCTGGCGCTTGGCGATCTCGAGTGCCATCTCCGCGACCCGCGTGTGGTTCTCGGTCGGCTCGTCGAACGTGGAGGCGTAGATCTCGCCCTGTACCGACCGCTGCATGTCGGTGACCTCTTCGGGACGCTCCCCGATGAGCGCGACCATCAGCAGGCTTTCCGGGTAGTTGTCCGTGATCCCGTGCGCGATGTGCTTGAGCACGGTCGTCTTGCCGGCCTTGGCGGGCGACAGGATGAGACCGCGCTGCCCCTTGCCGATGGGGCTGATGAGGTTGATGAGTCGCTGGGTGAGGTTCTTCTGGTCGGTCTCGATGTCGAACATGTCGTCCGGGAAGACCGGCACCAGGGTGTCGAAGACGGGACGGCGCTTCGCGGTCTCCGGATCGACGCCGTTGACCGTGTCGACCCGCAGCAGGCCCCAGTACTTCTCCTGGTCCTTCGGGGGCCGGGTCTGGCCGGTCACCTTGTCGCCGGTTCGCAGCCCGAAGCGACGGACCTGCGAGGAGCTCACGTAGATGTCGTCCGGGGAGGGCATGACGCCGTGTCGACGCAGGAAGCCGAACCCCTCGTCGACGATCTCGAGGATGCCCGCCGCCTCGCCGGGCTTTCCGTTCTGGTCGCGGCGGCTCTGTGACGGCGCGAGCGGGACGACGTCGAGCAGCTTGAGAATGAGGTCGGAGTGCTCGAGCTCCTCGTAGCCCTCGATATCGTGCTCCGCGGCAAGCTCGCGGAGCTCGTCGACGCTCTTCGCCTGCAGGTCGGCGAGGTTCATGCCCTCACCCTCGTCCCCCTCGACGGGGAACGGGCCCGCGTAGACGGAGGAGTACTGGCCCGATGCGTAGTCGTTGCGACGCCGCGGGAACGTGGTGCGGGCCTGACCGCGGCGAGCGCCTCCGTCCTGCCGGCGGCGCGGTCGCCCGCGGCGCTGGGGTCGTGCTTCGTCGCTCATGTCCGCCTCTGTTGCGAGCGGTGCTTCATGGAGGAATCGACCTCGTCACATGTGGGGGAGCAGGTGCCGTCGCACCGTATCCCGGCCCCTGCCGGACCGGGTGAAGTTGCGGGAGAGCGGGGCTGAACAGGTTCATGCCCATTCACTCTCGCCGGTGGGACGCGCGACCGTTAGCTGGGTCAGACCTTGCGGGTCCCCGCGCGGGTGGTGATGTTGGGCCCGCCGTATCCGCTCATTTCGCCAATGAGCTGCGTCCGAATCTGACGCAAGACCGGTCGCCAGTCGAGACGATCATACCCGAGTTGCGCAACCACGTCATGCGCATTCGGCTCCTGTCCACGGGCCCAGAGGGCGCGCAGCGTGTCCCCGGCTGCGGCGCTCGACCACCACCGCGCCCCGTGCTCCGCACGCATCGACGCCGCCAGGCTGCCCTCGAGCATCCAGGCCCGCAGGTAGCGGGCCGCGTACAGGTGGTCGTCGACATCGGCCAGGAAGGGTTCCTCGGGCGTTCGCACTCCGGTCAGCAGGCCGAGCAGGCCGGCGTAGTAGGCGCGCGACGCCTGGGTCGCCCCGTCCCCGTGCAGCCGAATCTCGTAAAGCAGCTTGGCGCTGTAGCGGCGCAGGTACACGAGCCGGCGGAACGCAGCGAAGTCCAGCCAGCGTCCGATCTCGTGGTCCGGCATCTCGAGGTGCTCCGCCAGCCATGCCGGCTCATGGATCAGGTGCTGGAACAGGAACGCGTAACCCTCGGTGACCGAGTCGTCGCCGAGCAATCGCCATGCCGCGGCGAGCCGTGGACCGACATGCGCGAAATGGAGCAGATGACCGAGCTCGTGGAGCACGCCGTCGTAGTCGTCGTAGCCGCCACGCGGCTGGAGCACGAGGCGCACGTCGCCCGGCACGCGGACCGGGACGACGAAGGCGCGCGGCGTCTTCGCCGGGCGCGGCTCGAGATCGAGCGTCACATTCGTCATCGCGTCGAGATCAATGCCGATGCCTGACAGCGTGGCGCGCATGACCGGCATGAGACGTGCCTGCGGGAACCAGGCGTCCCACTCGCGGCCGCGGAGCAGGTAGCCGAGGTCGGCGGTCGATGCGTCGCCCTGCTCGATGTCGATCTCTGCCAGGTAACGGCGGAGCGCCGCGTAGTAGACCGTCTCCGACTCGGCGAGAAAGCCGCGCAGGTCGCCTGCGAGGCTGCGGACGTCGACGCCGTGGAGCTGGGCCGTGAGCTCGAGCTCGCCGGCGTAACCGAGCTCAGCGATCGCCGCGCGCATGCCGTCGAAGCGCTCGGTGCGCATGGGGTTGATCGCCTCCACCGCCTCGAGGTAGCTCGCCTGTAGCGCGTTGCGCTCGCGCCGGTCGCTCATCTCCGCGACCCGGATCGAGGCGCCGCGATACGGGATCCGCTCGCCACGCCACACGACGATCGCCCGGGCCTCCGCTTCCCCGATCGCCTCGGTGAGATGCACGACGCGCCGTTCGAGGTGGCCCTCGACCGCGAAGGCGAGCAGCGCACGCGCCTGGCGCGCCGCGTCACCGGTGCCGTCCCCCGCCTGGCGCAGCCCGTCGATCGCGGACTCGGAGAAGAGTCTCGCGTGTCGCCGATAGATCGGCTCAAGCTCGAGGTCGTCCTGCAACCCCGAGAACGCCGCATACCATTCCGCGCCACGCTCCGCGTAGAACGCGCTCAGCTCGCGCTGATAGGCGGCGATGTCGAGCGCGGCGACGGCCGAGCCGCGAGCCGAGGGCATCGGCTCAGGCCTTCCGCTCGACGGCCGAACGCGAGGCGCCGGCCTTCTCGACCGGCACTGAAGCTCGCTCCCCGCCCAGCCCCATGAGAACGGCGGCGGCGCCCACGAAGTCGCGGAAGAGTGGATGCGGCCGGTTCGGCCGGCTCTTCAGCTCCGGGTGCGCCTGTGTCGCCACGAACCACGGATGCTCCCGCAACTCGATGTACTCCACCAGCCGGTCGTCGGGGGAGATGCCGCTGAACCACATGCCCGCCGCCCCGAGCGCGTCGCGATAGGCGTTGTTCACCTCGAATCGGTGCCGGTGGCGTTCATACGCGATCTCCGTCCCGTACGCGGCACGTACCTTCGAGCCCTCCTCGAGCTTGGCCGGGTACAGCCCGAGGCGCATTGTGCCGCCCTTGTCGGTCACCTCGTTCTGGTCGGGCATCAGGTCGATGACCGGATGCTCGGTGAACACGTTGAACTCGCTGCTGTTCGCGTCCTCGGTGTCGAGCGCGAGCCGCGCGAACTCGATGACCGCGCATTGCAGGCCCAGGCACAGGCCCAGGAACGGGACCTGCCCTTCGCGAGCCCAGCGGATGGCACGCACCATCCCCTCGACGCCCCGATACCCGAACCCGCCCGGCACGAGCACGCCGGCAACACCCCGCAGCTGGGCGGCAACCTCGGCCGGCTCCATCCGCTCGAGCTGCTCGGATCGGATCCACCGCACCTTCACCTCGAGCCGATGGTGCAGGGCGGCGTGCTTCAGCGCCTCGCTGACGCTGATGTACGCGTCCGGCAGTTCGGTGTACTTGCCGACGATCGCGATCTCGATCTCCGGTCGCGGCGCCCGGATCCGGTTCACGAGCTCCTGCCAGTCGGCGAGGTCCGGCTCGGTGGCCGGGATCTCCAGCTCGCGGGTGAGGAGCTTGCCGAGGCCGGCTCGTTCGAGCTGGAGCGGCACCTCGTAGATGCTGCGCGCGGTGCGCACCGGGATGACGGCATGGACGTCGACGTCGGTGAAGAGCGCGACCTTGTCGAGGATCTCCTCCTCGATCTGCTCGTCGCTGCGCAGGACGATGACGTCGGGCTGGATCCCGATGCCGCGCAGCTCCTTCACCGAGTGCTGGGTCGGTTTCGTCTTCAGCTCGCCGGTGGCGCCGATCTGCGGCAGCAGCGTGACGTGCACGTACAGGACGTTGCGGCGGCCGACATCCTTGCGCATCTGGCGAATCGCCTCGAGGAACGGGAGCGATTCGATGTCGCCGACCGTGCCGCCCACCTCGACGATGACCACGCCGTGCTGGGCCAACCCGCTCCCGGCGATCGAGCCGGTCCCGTCGCGCGCGACGCGGGCGATACGCTCCTTGATCTCGTTCGTGATGTGGGGGATGACCTGGACCGTGCCGCCCAGGTAGTCGCCGCGGCGCTCCTTGGCGATGACGCTCTGGTAGATGCGCCCCGTCGTCACGTTCGACGCCTGGGAGAGGTTCTCGTCGATGAAGCGCTCGTAGTGGCCGAGGTCGAGATCGGTCTCCGCGCCGTCATCGGTGACGAACACCTCGCCGTGCTGGTACGGCGACATCGTGCCCGGGTCGATGTTGATGTAGGGGTCGAGCTTGAGGATTGAGACGGGGATGCCGCGCGCCTTCAGGATCCGACCGATCGAGGCGGCGGTGATCCCCTTCCCGAGCGAGCTGGTCACGCCGCCAGTGACGAAGACGTACTTCGGCATCCTTCGGACCTCTCCGTTCCGATGGCTGGGGCGTGGCGATTCGCGGACACGGCTCAGAATCGCGGCACACGCAAGTAGGGCGCCGGGACTACTCGGGGGAACAGCATAGCGCACCGCGGAGTAGCCTGTCGCCGTGTCGCTGGCGCGCCTCGTGGCCTACTGGCTTGGTTTGGCAGTGCTGTGGGGGGCCATGAGCACGGTGATCATTCCCTCCCTGGTCGCGGCCCGGGTCCCCGCCGACGTGAAGAGCAGCGCGGTGGCGCTCATCGCCGGGGCGCAGGCACTGATGGCGATCGCCGTACAGCCGGTGGCGGGCGCTCTGAGCGATCGACTGGTTGGACGCTGGGGCCGGCGCCGACCGTGGATCGTGGCCGGCGTCGGGCTGCAGGTCATCGCGGTGGCGAGCCTGGCCCTCGCGCCGGGCTACTGGACGATCCTCGTCATCATGCTCGGCGTCGAGCTTGCGTCGAACGCCGCCCAGGGACCGTACCAGGCGCTCCTCCCCGACCTCGTTCCGACGGGCTCGCGCGGAGCCGCGTCGGGGGCGCTGGGCGCGGCGATGCTCGGCGGGCAGATCGGCGGTGCCGCCATTGCCGGGCTGGCCGTCGCAGCCGGCGCGCTGAACGTCGCGGTCTGGGTCGCAGCCGCCAGCGTGGCGGTGGGGATGATCGCGACCGTCACGGGGATCGCGGAGGACTCAGGGGCCGTGGCCGCCGCATCACGACCCGCCGAGACGCTCGGGCGGCGCATCCTCGCGATCCTGGGTGCGGTGTGGCGACGCGACCTCCTCGAGCACCCGGGCTACCTCTGGCTCCTCGCCGGTCGGATGGCGGTGCTGATGGCCACCGGCACCCTTCAGCCATTCATCCTCTTCTACCTCGCCGATGCCCTGCACCTCGGCGATCGGGCGGGCCCGCTGGTCGCGCCGGTGGCGGCGACCGTGGCCTTCTCGGCGGTCCTCGCCGCGATTCCGGCCGGCCGCCTCACGGCACGGTACGGCCGGGTGCGGATCGTGGCCGCCAGCTCCCTGATCGGCGCCGTCGGAGCGCTGGCCTTCGCCGCCGCCCCCGGGTACCTCGCCCTGTTCCCGACCGCGGTGCCCTTCGGCGTTGCACTCGGCGCCTTCATGGCCGCCGACTGGGCGCTCCTAGTCGACATCGTGCCGGCCGACGACGCGGGCCGATTCCTCGGGATCTCGACGACGGTGACGGCGGGCGCCGCGCTCGTCTCGGTGGCGCTCGCGGGACCGCTGGCGGACGCCGTCAACACGATCTCGTTCGGGCTCGGCTATCGCGCCATCTTCGTCCTGGCCGCCATCGAGTTCGCCCTCGGCGCGTGGTGCGTGAGCCGGGTTGCGGAGCCGGCCTCGGCGACGCCGGGCTCAGATCTCCTCGGGTTCGAGCGCTAGCCGCTCCCGGTTCGCCCCGGTCCGCTCGAGCACGAGCTCGGTGGTCGTGCCCTGCACGAGGAGCGTGAAGAGCACCACGCCGAAGGTGATCTCCTGGAGCACGGCGCGCTGAGGAAAGTCAGCCGGCAGCGACAGCGCCATGGCCACCGCCACCGCGCCCCGCAGGCCGGACCAGAACATGACGTGCAGCCAGCCAATCGGTATGCCTGGGTGGAATCGGTCGCTGATGAGGCGGGATGTGCCGCCGACGAGGATGTACACCGCCACGGCCCGCCCGACGAGGATCGCGACCACGCAGACGATGATCGGCCAGATGGCCTCGACGAGGCTGGGCAGGGTGATGACGAGGCCCACGAGCAGGAAGACGAGCGCGGTGAGCAGGAACGCGAGGAACTCCCACACCGTGTCGAGCGCCTCCTGGGTCCGCTCGCTCATGCCCAGGCTGCGGCCGTAGTTTCCGAACACGATCCCGGCCACCACGGTGGCGATGATCCCGGACTCGTGAAACATGTCGGCGACGAGGTAGGCGCCGTAGGCCGCGGCCAGCGAGACGGTCAGCTCCAGCAGGTGATCGTCGACGGTGGCCACCATGGCGGAGGCCACGAAGCCGATGACGCTGCCGATGACGAGGCTGATGGCAACCGTCGCGAAGAACGTGACCACCGCGCCGGACAGCGTCACCTCACCGGTCACCGCACGCTGTGCGATGGCGAACACGACGAGGGCCGTGCCGTCGTTGAAGAGGCTCTCGCCCTCGATGAGGGTCGACAGGCGGCGCGGCGTGCCGATCCGCTTGAAGGTGGCGATCACCGCCGCCGGGTCGGTGGCGGCCACGATGGCCCCCACCACGAAGCCGAGCGAGAAGTCGATCCCCGCCACGAGGTACAGGAAGGCGGCCACGATCATGGCGCTCAGCAGGACGCCGGGGATCGCCAGCAACGCAACGCCGCCGAACGATCGTCGCAGCTCACCGAGGTCGAGGTGGTAGGACGCCTCGAAGATCAGGCCGGGCAGGAGGACGACGAGCACGACGTCCTCGGCGATCGAGAAGTCCATCTGGGGAAGGAAGAACGCGGCCGCCAGCCCGAAGACGACGAGCGCAACGGTGTACGGCACCGCGACCCGCCGCACGACGAGCCCGACGACCGCCGAGGCGGCGACGAGTGCCACGAAGACTTCGATCGGCCGAAATTCGACAGGTCCCGCCATCTGCCGATCCTAGCGGGTGCCGACACTATCCGTATCATCGTGCGCATGCTGGCTACCGCCTCCGCCGCGGTGCGGGTCATCCACCTCGGGCCTTCGATCGCGGTGACGACGATCGCCGCCGCGCTGGGTGCCATCCTGCTGGCGCAGGCGGACATCGGGCTCGGCGGTCGCTGGCTGCTGATGGTGCTCAGCGTGGCCGGCTCGCAGGTCTTCACCGGGGCTACGAACGACCTCGTCGACCGCGTCCGCGATGCGGCAGCCGGACGCGAGGAGAAGCCGATTCCCGCCGGAAGCCTGTCGCCGAACGCGGCGGCCTGGATCGCGTCGGTCGGCCTGGCGGTGATGCTCGCGGCGGTCACTCGCCTCGGCGCGCTCGTTCTCGGCCTCAGCGTGGCAGCGGTCGCCAGCGCGGCGATCTACAACCTCTTCCTGTCGCGGACGCCGCTTTCGCCGCTGCCGTACGTCGTGAGCTTCGGCATCCTCCCGCTGTGGATTGCGGCCGGCGTAGGCCTCGGACTGGATCGCGTGGCTGCCGCCGTCCCGCTGGCCGCGGCCTTTGCCGTGGCCGCGCACCTCGCGAACACGGTTCGCGACTTCGAGGCCGACCGCAGAACCGGCTCACGCAGCCTGGCCCAGGTGCTGGGCCGCAGGACGACGTTGCGGGTGGCCGTCCTGCTGAGCCTGGCGGTGGGGCTGGGAGTGGGTGGAGCGCTCATCGTCGGGGGCCGAGCAACGCCCGCGTCGATCGCGCTCGGAGTCATCGGCCTCGCCGCCGTCGCACAGGGCGCGGGCTCGGAACGGAGGGTCTGGATCGGAATGCTGCTGGCGGCGGTGTGCTGGACCGCCGCGTGGGGGCTGGCGACCGGCTAGACGGTGTCCTCCAGCTCGAGCTCGTCCTCGTCGCTCTCCTCGGTCAGCTTCAGCCAGACGAACAGGCCGGCGAGGATGGTGAGCGGGATGACGATCATGGCGGCCAGAAGCGCGCCAATGCTGATGAACAGGACCTTCAACGCCTTCATGACGAGGCCTCCCCAGTGGATTCCGCGTCGGCTTTGGCCGGCGCGCTGCCGCGATGCTGTGGTGCGGCCTCGATCATAGCCAGTATTTCGTCTTTCGTGAACTCCGCCAGCTCATGGCCGATCGTCCCGCCTGACTTCGCGGTGAGCATGCGGATCACGAAGGAGCCTTCCTGCTCGAGGAAGAAGAGGTCGCGCGTCCGCTGGGCGTCCACCCATCCCCCGACGACCCGCATTGCCTGCTCGTAGTAGTTCGTGAGGCTGGTCTGCGGCTGACTGGCGTCCACGGTGTCCCGGTGGGCGCTCGAGTCATCCATGAGCTGAGCGACCTGCTCATCGGTCAGCTCGTACGTCCGCTTGGCGAGCGTACCCATCGTGTCCGAATCATGCCCGCCCTTGGGCAGCGCGAGGCCCTGCAGCAGGAAGCCGCCCTCGAGCTCGACGAAGAGCAGCTCCTTGAGCTGCTCCTGGTCGACGAATCGGCCGATCGCGCGGAGAACTTCCTCCCAGTCCTGCCGAGGGCTCCCGTCGTAGATGCGCATGGCACCCTCCGTGCTGCGTAGCGCCCACGTACCTGCGGCAGCATACCCCAGCTCGGCCCCGATGAGACCTGCCTGCAACCTAGCCGCGGTGCCCGATGGTCGCCAGCTGGGCGGCGATCCGACCGGCGGCATGGGCGTTGTTGACGATGAGGCCGATGTTCGCGCGCAGGGCTCGCCCACCCGAGGCGGCCACCACCCGCGAGAGGACGAAGGGTGTGACCGCACCGCCACGAATGCCCGCCCGATCCGCGGCTGCGAGCGCCTCGGCGATCCAGCCCTCGACCTCCCCGGCCTCGAGGGCGACCTCGATTGGTGGAGGCTGCACGAGCAGCATCCCGCCGGCGCCCGGAATGGCCCGATGCGCGCCGACGACCCGGGCCGCCGCCTCCGGCCCGGCGACGACGTGCGTCAAGCGGAGGCCGGACCGCGCGGCGTAGAACGCCGGCAGCTCGTCCGTCCCCAGCCCCACGACCGGGATCCGTCGCGTCTCAAGGAGCTCCATCGTGGCCGCCAGATCGAGGATCGACTTGACCCCGCTGCAGACGACGGCCACCGGCGTCGCGGCCAGCTCGTCGACGTCGGACGAGATGTCGAACGAGGCTGCGGCACCACGGTGGACGCCGCCGATCCCACCGGTGGCGGCGACCGATACGCCCGCGATATGCGCGATCCGCAGCGTGGCGCTCACCGTCGTCGACGCCAGCGACGCCGGCCGCCAGCAGGGGACCGAGGTCGCGCGACGCGCTCTTGGCCGGCTGTGTGCCAGGATCGGCGAGCCGCTCGAGGACCTCGAACGGAGCCCCGATGAGGAGCCTGCCGGCATCGAGCGCGGTGGTGGCCGGCACGGCGCCGGCCTCCCGAACCGCAGCCTCCGCTGCCCGCGCGGTCTCGAGGTTGTCCGGTGCCGGGAGGCCCTGGGCGATGAGGCTGGACTCGAGCGCCACCACCCCGATGCCGGCCTCCAGGGCGGCCCTCACCTCCTCGCCCATGGTCAGCGGGCCACCGGGCTGCGCCCTCACGATGGGGGCTCCTCGCCCGCGACCCGGCCCTGGGCCCCGACGACTCGCGCGACGCGGCCGCCGAGCACGCTGGCCGCCGTCATCGCATCGCGGACGACCGCCTCGTCGGGAGGAAATGGCACGTCGTGAAGCCAGGCGATCAGAGCGGCGACGTACGCGTCGCCGGCGCCCGTGGCATCGAGCACGTCGCCGGCGATCGGCGCCGCGGCCACCTCGAGCGAGCCGTCGTCGAACGCCGCTGACGATCCGGCCTCCCCCGCCGTCACTACCGCGATCGCGGCGTCAGCCGCCAGCGCGCGGGCCGCACCCACGGGCGTCGCACGGTCATCGCCGAGCAGGGCGCGCGCCTCGTGGAGGTCGAACACGGCCAGTGCCGGGCGCGTCGCACTCAGCCGGGCGCGGAATCGTTCGGCCCTCGCGGGATCCGGCGAGAGCGATCCGCCGGCGACGCTGCGACGAACCTGTCGGGGCAGCTGGGCGAGGAACGCGGCCACGTCCGCGCCGGTCTCCTCGTCGTCGAGCGCATATCCCGAGCAGTGCACCCAGGTCGCCCCGGCGGTCGCGTCCGGGAGCGCCTCCGCGGTCAGCGATTCCCGGTCGGAGATCATCGAGCGCTCCCCGTCCGGGTCAACGAGGACGATCACCAGCGAGGCTCGTTCGCCGGGAAGGGGAAAGAGGGCGAGGCGGGGCCCCTCGATCTCGAGCAGGTCGCGAAGCAGGATCCCATCCGGGCCGCCGCCAATCGCAGCGACCAGCCGGGCCGGAACGCCGCGTCGCGCGAGCCGGACGGCGACGTTCGCCGCCTGGCCCCCGGCTCCCACCCCGATCACGGCCGGGACGTCGCCGCCGCGCCGCGGAGCCTCGCCAAGGACCGCGTGGACGTCCAGCGTGGCGTCGCCGAGCACCGCGACCAGCGACCGCGGGCGATCACCACGTTCGTCGCGAGGCATAGCCCTCCTGCGTGCCGTGCCAGTGGGCCACCGTCGGATCGGCGAGGCGCCAGCACAGCCAGACCGGTCGTCCGTCGCGCTCCGCCGGGAAATCGACGAGGCCCATCTCGATGTCGCGCAGCTGGACGCCGAGCTCGTCGAGCAACGACACGAATGCGGTGACGGCCGCCTGCCCACTCGCCGCGTCGCCGCCGCCGGCCGTCCGATGCTGCTCCACCGCAAGCCCGAGAATGATCGCGCGCACCTGTGGCAGGAGCTCGTTCGCCTCCTCGATGGTGTACACGCGTCGGCCTTGCGCCATCCTGGCGATGGTAGCAGGGGAGGCCGCTCTGGTAGGATCGCGGGCGGTGACCCCGTGACGGGCCTGCTCCGCGCCGCGACGGCGTCCGCCCGGGATGCGTTCGGGGGCCAGCCATGGTCGACGAGATGCGCCGACGGCGTGGCGTGAACGACGAGCATCCGCCGCGCGACGTCGATCCCTACGTCGCCTACGACGACTTCGACCTGCCCGCGTACGTGGGCCTGCCCACATTCCAGAAGCTGCCCTACGTGACCGGCGCCGAGGAGCTCGCCTCGCGTCGGCCGGACGTCGCGATCGTCGGGGCGCCGCTGGATGACGCGGTCAGCAACCGTCCGGGGGCGCGCTTCGGACCGCGCGCCATTCGGGCAGCGTCCTATCACTCGGGCGACATCAACTCGCTCCAGCTCGACATCCTGCCCTTCGAATGGCTCGACGTGGTGGACGCCGGGGACGCGCCGGTGGTCCCGGCAAACCTCGATCGAGGGCACGAGGTCATTCGCCGCAAGGTGTCGGAGGTCGCGGCCAGCGGCGCCATCCCGATCGTGCTGGGAGGCGACCACTCGATCACGTTTCCGGCGGCATCGGCGGTCGCCGCGGCCGTCGACCCGCGGCGGCTCGGGGTCGTGCATTTCGACGCGCACGCCGACACCGCTGCCACCACGTGGGGCGTGCTCCGGTCTCACGGGACCCCGATGCGCCGTCTCATCGAGTCGGGAGCGGTCGCCGGCCGGAACTTCGTGCAGGTCGGGCTGCGCGGCTACTGGCCGCCACCCGACACCGTGGCCTGGATGCGCGAGAACGGGCTGCGCTGCCATTTCATGACCGAGATCGAAGAGCGCGGGGCGGAGGCGGTCATCGCCGATGCGATCGCCGAGGCGCTCGACGGCCCAGAGGTGATCTACCTCTCAGTTGACATCGACGTCATCGACCCGGGGATGGCGCCGGGGACCGGCACGCCCGAGCCGGGCGGGATGCTGACCCGGGAGCTGCTGCGCGCCGTCCGCCAGGTCGTCACCGCGGTCGAGCTGGTTGGGATGGACGTCGTGGAGGTCGAGCCCGCCGTACGACGTCTCGGAGGTCACCGCCGCTGCGGCGCATCGCTGCGTCCTCGAGGCCATCTCGGCGCTCGCCCATCGGCGACGCGCGGCCGGAGGCGAGGCGCGGCCGACGCGCATCAGCCGCGAGGCATGGGAGCGCAGCGACACCGAGTCCTGACCGCACTACTGGACGACGAAGTCGGCGCTGTCCGCGAAGCCGCCGTTTCGGCGCAGGACGAGGTGGTAGGTACCCGGCTGGAGGTCCTTCCAGGTTCGTACCCAGACGAGCCCGCTGCACGTATTGGAGCAGTCGGGGAGGACCTGCCCGATGGCCAGGTCGACCCGGTCCAGCGTGTCTGCGTTCGACTGGAGAATCGACCGACAGCTGGTCGTTGCCGTTGGCGCGCTTGAACGTGGCGAGAACCCACACGGTGCCGGTGTCGCGGACCGAGCCGTCGACCAGGCACCCGCTCAGGTCATCCTGGAACTCGTACGTCCCGCACGGCTGGACGGTCAGCATCGCGCCATCCGGGAAGGTGACCGGCCCATCGGTGGGTTCGGGCGTTGACGATTCCACGGGCGCGACCGACTCCGGGGCCACCGATGCGGCGGCGGTCTGGGTCGGTGCCGCCGTCGGGGCCAGGGTGGGGGTCGGAGACGCCTCCGCCGTCCCGCTCGGGCTGAAGAGCCCGGCCAGGATCACGCCGACCGCGAGCGCCATCACGGCCAGGGCCGCGAACCCGAGCAGTGGGAGCGCGCCCGAATCGCGCCGTCCCGGGTCCTCGGGAAGGTACGGGGAGGCGTATGGAGGCTCCGCATAGGGAGGCTCCTCGCCGCCTCCGGCATCGGCGGGACCCCAGGCCTCGACCGATGGAGCCTGCTCATGCGGGGGGAGCGCCGACCGCGGCCGGAGGACTCTCGTACAGGTCCGGCGGCGCGTTGTCGACGCGCGGCGGCTCGGGCTCGGAGCCCTCCGTCTCACGAACCGCGAGCGCGTCCTCCGGCTCGGGCGTGAACGGCTGGTAGACGTCGGAGGGGTCCGGCTCGGTGCCGCGCCGAAACGGCGCCTCTTCCGGCCGCCGGCCGCGGACGCGCTCCTCCAGCTCCTCGCGGTCCAGACCGCGCGGTCTGGCGCGAACCGAGACCGGAATGGGCGACCCGCACTGCGTGCAGTAGGCCGCCGGCGGGGTCGAGCGCGAACAGGTCGGGCAGCGGATCTGCCCCGGCTTGGGGGTTGGCATCACCGCGCATTTTGCACGGCGAGGCCAGTGCTCGCCACCCGTCGACCCCCGGCCGCACCGCGCGCCTAGAATCCGGATTCCCATGGGATCGCAGGCTTTGGCGGCTCAGCGGGCCGGATTCGTCCCGTTCCCCTACCGGCGCGTGAGCGTGGTGGGGACCAGCGCATCGGGCAAGTCGACGCTGGCCCGCGCCCTGGCGGAGGTCCTGCAGGTCGCGTACGTGGAGCTCGATGCCCTGCACTGGGAACGGAACTGGACCGAGGTCCCCGACCCGGTCATGCGCGAGCGCGTCGATCGCGCCACCGCCGGCGACGGCTGGGTGGTGGACGGCAACTACTCGGTCACCCGCGACATCGTCTGGGGCCGGGCCGCGGCGGTCGTCTGGCTCGACGTTTCGCTGCGCACGATTCTCCGCCAGTACCTGGCCAGGACTTGGCGACGCGGGCGGAGCCGTGAAGAGCTGTGGCCCGGGACCGGGAACCACGAGACGGTCGGGATGCATCTTTTCAGGCGCGACGGCCTGCTGTGGTGGATCCTCTCGACGTATCGGCGGCGTCGGCGCGAGTACCCGGAGCTGATCGCCGCGTATCCGCACCTGCATGCCGTGCGCCTGGCGTCACCGGCGGCCGCGCGCGCGTGGCTGGCCCATCTGGCAGCCCACGAGGGCTAGGCGCCGGGGCGCTTCCATTCGCTCCCGTCGGCGAAGCGCTCGCGCTTCCAGATCGGCAGACGATCCTTGATCGCCTCGATGACGTGGCGATTCGCCTCGTAGGCCGCCGCACGATGCGGCGCGGCGGTGACGATGGCCACCGCCGCCTCTCCGAGCGGCACAACACCGACGCGGTGCACGACGGCCACCGCCACCCCTGGCCAGCGTTCGCGGGCCTCTGCGCGCAATCTGGCGCAGCACCGACTCCGCCATCTCGTGGTAGGCCTCGTACTCGAGCTCGATCACCGCGCGCCCGTCGTCCGCGGTCCTGCGCGCTCGTCCCACGAAGGTGACGACGGCGCCGTGAGCCGTGTCCGCGAGCTCACGCTCGAGGGCCGCCACGTCGATCGGCGCATCGGTCAGGCCGAGGGCCGCCGCCGCCGCTGACCGGCGGCAGGAAGGCGACCTCATCGCCATCGGCGACCCGCGCGTCGAAGGTCGTGTACGCCCCGTTCAGCGCGGCCCGCACCCACTCGCGGTGCGGCGCGAGCGCCGGCCACTGAGACGCGAGCTCCGCCCACGCGTCCTCGATCGACGCGCCATCGGCCAGCGTCAGCGTGGTGCGATCGGCTGCCGCCTCGCGGAGGGTGGCGAAGAAGCGGATGCGGACCTGCATGTGGCCTCCTAAACCGGCACGCCAGTGAGGAACGTGATACTCGAGCCGGCGATGCGAGCCGGCCGCCACGAACGCCAGGCCGATGTACAGCAGTCCGGTGCTGGCCTGCAGCGAGGCCGCACGACTGGCGATGAGTGCCAGCACGGTGATCCCGAGGGGCAGCACGATCCCGACCAGCACGCGCAGCCAGGTGAGCGGGCCGATCGGGCCGCCGAGCGGCCCGCTGCTGACCACCAGCACCGCGACGACGAAAAGGATCCCCTGCAGGGCCAGGGCGAGGACCAGCAGCCACATCATCCGCCGCAGCGGCGTCGGAGAGAGACGAGGCGTGACGAGGTACCAGTGGCCGAGCAACATCGCCGCCTTCACCGAGCCGAGCGCCAGCGCCGCCGCGATCAGCTGGCCGGTGAAGAGCGTGGAGCTCCAGGTCGGGGCCGATACCGCCAATGCTGCCAGCGCCAGGACGCCGATGAGCGCCGTCCCGACCGCGAGGGCGGCGCGCGGCAGCCTGGCCAGGGAGGCGACAAGGTACGCGATCGTTCCCGCCACGAAGGCGATCACCAGCAGACGGCGCATCCCACCCGTCGTGTCGACAACGGTCCCCGACGAGAGGTTCAGCTCCGATAGCAGGAGGATCGCCGCGCAGGCGGCCAGCAGCCAGGCCATGAACAGCCGATACCCGCGGGTCGTGCCGCCGGCAAGCTCAGTGACTCCCACCACCAGCAGCGAGCCGGCGGTGAGCGTCGCCCAGAAGATCCAGTTCACGAACGGAAGCGCCTCGATCGTCACCGCGGCCGAGTATACCGATGGGCCCCGAGGCACTATGAGCGCGCCAGGCTCCCCGTGAGGCCGAGCTCGACCCAGCCGTCCACGCTGACCCGCACCGGGAAGGTCTCGACCGGTTCGGTTGCCGGCAGTGCGACCGCGGCGCCGGTGCGCACGTCGAAGCAGCCGCCGTGCCAGGCGCACACGAGCACGGCATCGCGCGCGTCGAACCCGGCCTCGGTGAGCGGGAAATCCTGGTGGCTGCAGTTGTTCTGCACGGCGTAGAAGTCGCCGGCATGCCGGACCACGACCACCGGTGTCCCGTCGATCACCACCGGGATCAGCTCGCCGTCGCGCAGCTCTTCGGCGCGCAGGATCCGCGCGTAGCGGGTCGTCAGGGTCACAGCGGCCGGGCGAAGGCGAGGAGCCGCGGCTCGGTCATGTCCTCGATCGACCAGCGGAGCCCCTCGCGACCAAGGCCCGAGTCCTTCACCCCGCCGTAGGGCATGGGGTCGATCCGCCAGGTGGGGATGTCGTTGACGATGATCCCGCCAACCTCCAGCTCGTCGTGCGCGGTGAGCGTCCGCTCCATGTCGTTCGTGAAGACCCCGCACTGGAGCCCGAACTGGCTGTCGTTGATCTCGTCGATCGCCGTCGCGAAGTCCGGCACCCCGAAGAGATTGACCACCGGCGCGAAGACCTCCTCACCGCACACCCTGCGCGCTCTTCGGCACGTCCACGAGCACGGTTGGCGGATAGACCAGGCCGCCCGGCTCGCCGCCGACCAGGGCGCTGGCGCCGGCGTCGATTGCCTCGGTCACCCATTCGTGGGTGCGCGCCACCGCCTTGGCATCGACCATCGGCCCCAGGTCGGTGGCCGGATCCAGCGGATCGCCGATCCTGAGCTCGCGGCACCTTCGCCACGAAGCGCGCCGCGAACTCGTCGTAGACCGACGCCACGACGTAGATGCGCTGGACGCTGATGCAGACCTGCCCGGCGTAGGCGAACGAGCCGTACACCAGGCGGCTGACCGCCCAGTCGAGGTCCGCGGTCTCGTCCACGATCGCACCGGCGTTGCCACCCAGCTCGAGGACGACCTTCTTCTTGCCGGCATCGGCCTTCATCTTCCAGCCGACCGATGGGGAGCCTGTGAAGCTGAGCAGCTTGAACCGCTCGTCGCGGACCATGGCGTCCCCGGTGGGCCGATCCATGGGCAGGATGCTGACCGCGCCGGCCGGGAGGTCCGTCTCGTCGATGTAGCGCGCCACGCGCAGCATGACCAGCGGGTCGACCGACGGGGGCTTGAGGACGATGCTGCAGCCCGGCCGCGATCGCCGGCGCGACCTTGTGCGCGGCGAGGTTGAGCGGGAAGTTGAAGGGGCTGATCCCCGCCACCGGCCCGATCGGGTAGCGGCGCACGATCCCCGATCGGCCGCGATTGGCCGCGTTCCAGTCGAGCGGCATCCACTCCCCGGTGATGCGCAGCGCCTCCTCGCCCGCGGTGCGGAAGGTGAGCGCCGCGCGCGCCACCTCGCCCCGCGCATCGCGGATCGGCTTGCCCGACTCGCGGGTCAGCAGCTCCGCCAGCTCGTCCGCCTCCTCGCTGATCCGCTGCGCCACATGCGCCAGCGCGTCGCGGCGCTGGTAGCTCGCCAGGCGGCGGGTCTTCGCGAACGCCTCGACTGCCGCGATCGTTGCGCGCTCCAGCTCCGCGGGACCGGCCTGGAAGGTGGTCGCGATCGAGCTCTCCCGGTCGCCGGGTTGCGCACCTCGAGCGGACGGCCCGGCCTCCACGAACTCGCCGGCGAGATAGACGGGGACGTGGGGCGCGAGGACCTCGGTTGCCATGGATCGATTCTAGCGCCGCGGTTGCTTCCGCTTGCGTGGGCCGACCTGCTGCCGTGGCGGGGTATAGCCTGAACGAAGAGCACGCACGTCAGGCGGCCTCGGCCAGGCGTCGAAGCTGCCGCCGCGCATTCAACGCAAGGAGCGGAACAGTGAAGTTCGGCGTCGTCACCTCGTTCGGAACGGTTCACGACTACGTGGCCATGGCGCGAGATGCGGAAGCCGCCGGGTGGGACGGGGTGTTCGCCTGGGACGACATCTCCGTCGAGCGCGGCGGTGTCTTTGATCCCTGGGTCGTGCTGGGAGCCATGGCGGCCGTCACGGAACGGGTGACGCTGGGTGCCATGGTCTTCTCCATCGCGCGTCGTCGACCGTGGAAGGTGGCGCGCGAGACGATCACGGTGGACAACCTGTCGAATGGCCGATTCGTGTTGCCGGTCGGCCTGGGCGGAACCTGGGACGGAGGCTATTCACGCGTCAGCTCCGAAGACCCGTCGCGGCGCGTGCGCGCCGAGAAGCTTGACGAATGCCTGGACATCCTGGAGCTGGCATGGTCAGGCGAAACGGTGAGCTATCAGGGTACGCATTACTGGATGAGGGATCTCCAGTTCGATCTCCCCGTGCAACGGCCGCGGATACCGGTGTGGCCAGTCGGCGCCTGGCCGCACCCGAGGTCCCTACGACGCTGCGCACGCTGGGACGGCATCATCGTCTCCGACAAGTCGGGGGCGAGTGACGACGAGCAGGCCACGCCCCAGGTGGTGGCCGGCGTGGCGGCCTGGATGGCAGAGCACCGGCAGTCCTCCGCACCGT
Organism: uncultured Chloroflexia bacterium; assembly: GCA_963837425.1. Taxonomy (GTDB): domain Bacteria; phylum Chloroflexota; class Limnocylindria; order QHBO01; family QHBO01; genus CAWINH01. Next base: position 380,127 of record CAWINH010000002.1, on the reverse strand, counting down.
TCGAGATCGTGGTCGACGGCCTGACGTCCGGCATCGACCACGCGGCCGATCGCGCAATGCTCGCGCCGATGGCGGAAGCCGGAGCGACCTGGTTCATCGAGAGCCGATGGGAATCGGATCAGTCGGCGGATACGGTCCGCGAGCGGATCCGTCGCGGCCCACCACGCCTTTGAGGCAAGACGGTTCGCCTCGACACCCTTCGTACCATGGATCGGATGGCAAGCGGAGGCGGATCGCCCATCGGCGTCCGGCGCCAGGAGCAGCGCATCGCGTTCGCGACCACCCCGGACGGGACGCGGCTTGCCTATGCGATCCACGGGCGCGGGTACCCGTTCGTCCGAGCCCCCCATTGGCTGACCCACCTCCAGTACGACTGGGAGAGCACCATCTGGCATCCGTGGCTCACTGAGCTCGGCAGGCATTTCACCGTCCTGCGATACGACGATCGGGGGTGTGGACTCTCCGACCGCGACGTGGAGGACATCTCCTTCGAGGCCTGGGTCGAAGACCTCGAGGTGGTGGTGGACGCCGCCGGCATGCAGCGCTTCGCCCTGTTCGGGATGTCCCAGGGAGCGCCGGTGGCTATCGCCTACGCCGCGCGGCATCCTGAGCGGGTATCACACCTGATCATCCTGGGCGGCTACCTGATGGGCTACGGGGCCCGCGACATCACCGAGCAGCAGCGCCAGGAAGTGGCCGCCATGCGCACGCTGATCCGCCTGGCGTGGGGCAGTGACAACCCGGTCTTCCGGCGCGTTTTCACGAGCAGCTTCGTCCCGGATGGGAACGAGGAGCTGCTGCACGCGTACGACGAGCTCATGCGCCTCACGACCTCACCCGAAAACGCGGTGCGCTTCGACGAGGTCGACGACGATCTCGACGTACGGCAGCTGGCAGCCGAGGTCCGGGTCCCCACCCTGGTCATGCATGTCGACGACGACCATGTCGTTTCCTTCGAATCGGGCCGCTCCATTGCCGCGGCGATCCCCGGCGCACGCTTCGTCCCGTTCCACGGCAGGAACCACGTCCTGCAGCCGACCGACGACGCATGGCCTCGCTTCTTCGAGCTGGTGGACGCGTTCGTGGGGGCGGGACGGCCGGCGACTCCGCGCCTCCCGGTGGCCTCGGTTCGCGGCGCCCTGAGCCGGCGAGAGCTGACGGTCCTCGACCTGGTGGGGCTGGGCTACTCGAACCAGCGGATCGCCGCGGAGCTGAACCTCAGCAGCCGGACCGTCGAGCGGCACCTTTCCAACGTGTACGTGAAGCTGGGCCTGAGCGGTAAGGCGGCCCGCGCGGGTGCTGCGGCGCGAGCTGTCGAGATGCGCCTGACAGACGGCGGCTGAGGCCTCACCACCCAGGCCCAACCTCTGCCCGCTTCAGTGCGTGCAGACCGCCGTAACCGATCAGGCCACCGCTGCAGATTGGGTGGTCTCGCGGATGCCGGCCTCCATCGGTGCACCTAGCCTCGTTGGTGCATGGCAAGCCGGGTCGCCTTTGGGCACCCGGCGGCCGTGCAGAACACGGGGACACGTGGTCCCGCACCAGCAGCGGAATACAGGAGACGCACGCATGACTGTCGCGAACACGAACGATCCGGCCACCGCCACGCGCTACCACGTCGAGGGCCGGCTGCTGGAGGTCTGCACCTGCAACGCGATCTGCCCCTGCTCGATCGGCGACGACCCCGATGGCGGCACGTGCGAGGCCTCCCTGGCCTGGCAGGTCGATGCCGGCACGGTCGAGGGGGTCGACGTTTCTGGCCTGACCGTTGGGCTATCGGTGCACGTCCCCGGAAACATCTTCGCCGGCAACTGGAAGGCGGTGGTGTACGTGGACGACGCGTCAAGCCAGGAGCAGCAGGACGCGCTGCTCAAGGTCTTCACCGGGCAGCTCGGCGGCGGCATCGCGGACCTGGCCGCGCTCATCGGCGACGTCGTGGCCGTGGAGCGCGCGCCGATCACCTTCACCGTGGATGGCGGCGAGGGCACGCTGAAGATCGGCGACGCCATCGAGGCGCGACTCAGTCCGCTCTCCGGCCCCACCGGGACGACCACGCTCAACAACTCGGTCTTCTCCACCATCCCGGGATCGCCGGCCTATCCGGGCAAGGCCTCGATCTTCCGGCGCCCGGAGACGGCGCACGGCATGGCCGATATCGACCTCGCCGGCCTCAACTCGGTCCAGGCAGCTTCGTCTTCGAGGCTGGAGATGGAAACCGTGCAGCGGACAGCGGGAGGCGCCATCGCGGCGCCTCGCGCGACCCCAGACGTGGATCCTGGCAACCGTGGCTCTGCTGGGCACTGGCCATCGGCCTGGTGCTGGCCGGGCGCAGCGACCTCATCAGCCACCACGCGATCATCGAGGGCGGAAACCTGCCGATCCTGGTCGCCATCCCCATCTTCCCTCATCTGGCAGCTGATGACCGGCGCCATGATGCTGCCCAGCACCCTGCCGGTGTCCGCATCTACGCCAGCATCACGGCGGCATCGCCACGCCGCGACATCGTGGTCCGTTCATCGGCGCCTACTTCGTGATCTGGACCGCTTCGCGGCGCTGCGCTGGCGGCGATCCGCCCTCACTCACGGTGGATCGATGGGCTGGCTGGCAGCCCACAAGCAGCTCATCAGCGGCGCCCTGCTCATCGGCGCCGGGATCTTCCAGCTCACGCCCCTCAAGGAGCGATCCTCACCGAGTACCGCAACCCGCTGCAGTTCGTCTGGCACCGCACGCGCCCGGCGTGCGCGGCGCTCGCCTGGGATCGCCAACGGAATCTACTGCCTGGGGTGCTGCTCGGCGCTGATGCTCGTCATGTTCGGCGTGGGCGTGGGGAGCGTGACGCTGATGGCCGCCCTGGGCGGCGTGATGTCTCGCGAAGACATGGCGGCTCGGCGCACGCCTCGTCCCCGCGGTCAGCTCGCGCTATCGCTCGGCACCGTGGTGATCCTGGTGCCGGGCTGGATCGGGAGCCTGCCGCCGCTGCCGTGAGCGCCCGGGGGCCCGGGGACTCGCCGGCGTGGACATGAGCGCGTAGGATCGGAGCATGTCCGTGACCGGGTCCGGCCGCGCGCGAGGGGCACCTCCCCAGCAGATCCGATTCTGTCGAGGCCAGGGCGGGGTGCGGCTCGCCTACGCCACCCATGGCAGCGGACCGCCACTGATCGTCGTTTCGTGCTGGCTCAGCCACCTGCAGCATGATTGGGAGAGTCCCGTCTGGCGCCACTTCCTGGAGGACCTGGGAGCCGTCAGCACCCTGATTCGCTACGACGAGCGCGGATTTGGGCTCTCCGAGTGGACGGTGGACGACTTCTCTCTCGACGCCCGCGTCGCGGATCTCGAGGCGGTGGTGGCCAGCGTGGGCGTCGAGCGCTTCGCACTGCTGGGCATGTCGGGTGGGTCCTCGGTGGCACTCGAGTACGCCCTGCGGCACCCGGACCGGGTCTCGCGCATGATCATGTATGGGGGGTCGTGCTATGGGGCGCCCGACTACTTCCCCGAGCCGCCGGAGGACGAGGTCGCCTTCCGCGCCATGATTCGCGCCGGCTGGGCCAAACCGGACCCAATCTTCCGCCGCGTGTTCACGACCATGTTCATCCCCGGGGCAACCGAGGAGCAGCTCGCCTGGTTCGATGAATTGCAGCGGATGTCAACCTCGACCGACAACATGCTCCAGAGCAGGATCGAGCGCCAGCGCATCGACCTCCGCGATCGGGTCCATGCCATCCGCACGCCGACGCTGGTGCTGAGCGCCGTCGACGACCGCTGCGTGCCGTTCGACGAGGGCCTGGACCTGGCCTCGCGCGTCCCCGGAGCGCGACTCGTGCCACTTGAATCTCCGAACCACATCCTGCTCGCCGATGAGCCCGCGTGGCGAACGTTCATGGCCGAGGTGAGTGCCTTCCTCGAGCCTGACCGCATGGCCCACTCGGTGCAGCCGGCCGGCGACGTCCTGCAGCTCAGCGCACGACAGCGCGAGATCATCGGGCTGGCCGCCGATGGCAGCTCAAACCAGGAGATCGCGGCGACGCTTGGACTCTCCGCACGGACGGTGGAACGCCATCTCTCGAACGCCTATCTCAAGCTGGGGCTGGCCGGTCGGTCGGCCCGCACCGCGGCGGTGGCCGCCTACCTGCGCGCCGCCGGCTGATCAGGGCACCTGCGTGCCGGCCGCCACAACGCCGTCGCCGTCGGCAGAGCGCATACGTGGCTGAACGGATGTGCGGCCGCGCGGGCGGCAGGTAGCGTCAGCGGCACCACCGACGTGGCGGGGCATGCCGGCCGTCGAGATCGGCCGGCGGCCCCCAACCGCCCCACGCAGGAGACGAACCAATGAGCGACCCAAACTCGGACGGTGCCCTTCAACCGGTCGATACGCTGGACGGCAGCGGCGAGACCTGCGCGACCCTGACCCCGGTGATCGCCGGACGCATGCGAGCGCTGTCGCCCGGCGAGGGCCTGGAGGTCATCTCCGACGACTCGACCGCCCCCGAGGCCCTGGCCTCGTGGTCCCGCCTGACGGGCAATTCGCTGGTCGAGGTCCACGACGAGGGTAACGGTCGCCGTCGGTTCCTCCTGCGGCGCAAGGGCTGACCACACCATCCGTCCTCGAAAGGAAGTTCGAACATGACGCGCATCATTACCCACGCCACCACCGGCCGCGACGACGCCGAGCGGGCCACCATGCCCTTCGTCGTCGCGAACATCGCCGCCACCGCGGAGCAGCCGGCCGCCGTGCTGCTGACCATCGAGGGAGTCCGGCTGGCCACGCGCGGCTATGCTGACGAGATCGCCAAGGACGGGCTGCCGCCGCTCGGCGAGCTCATCGGCCAGTACGTTGCCAACGGCGGTGAGATCTGGGCCTGCGGCGCGTGCACAAAGCCGCGCGGCATCACCGAGCAGGACCTCATCCCGGGCGCCCGAATCGTCAACGCGGCCTTCATCGTCGAGCAGCTCGCGGCCGGGGCCGCCACGCTGGAGTGGTGAGGACGGCACGATGGCGTACCTTCGAACGGTTTCACCCTCCGATGCCGGCGAGGCGGTGCGCGCCATGTACGACGCCGACCTCGCATCCAACGGCTACGTCTCGAACAAGGCGCAGCTGTTCAGCCTGCGTCCTGCCATCTACGGCGCCTGGTTCGACCTGATTCGAGCCATCCGCGCGCCGATGGACCTGCGGCGCTATGAGCTGGCCACCCTGGCCGCCGCGCGCGCATTGCGCTGCCGGTACTGCGTGGGGGCGCACACCGCGGTGCTCGAGTCGAAGGTCTTCGATCACGGGCAGGTGGAGGCCATCGTGCGGGACTTTCGCCACGCCGGCCTGACCGATGCCGAGGTCGCCGTCATGTCGCTGGCGGAGGCGGTCGCCAGCGACGCGACCCGCGTGACGCCAGCCGACGTGGAGGAGCTCCGCGGCCATGGTCTCTCCGACGCGGAGATCTTCGACGTCGTCCTGGCCGCGGCGGCCCGCTGCTTCTTCAGCAAGACGCTCGATGCCCTTGGCGCAGAGCCGGACGAGGAGTACAGCGTCGGGGCGGCGATGCTCGACCTGGTGGAGTTGACCCCGGTCGGTCCGCGCTGAGGGCGGGCGGTTCGCGACGCGGCCCCCCGGCGGCTGCTCGAGGCCGGCCCGCGGATCTGCGTATCATCGGGCGGATGGATCCGGTCACCTCGGCCTCGAGATCGGGGTGCCCTCTTCTTCATCGGCGCCGCAGTCGCCGCCCTCCGTCGTGGCCGGCTCCCCTTCCTGGAGCTGGCCACCGCGGCCGTGTTCGGCATCCTGCTGGAGGAGGGCGACCAGCTCATCTTCGAGAGCTACCACTACAGCCCGCACTGGGTGCTGACCATCGACCGCGCGCCGGGTCATCGGCCTCACCTGGGCCCTCATCATCGCCGGCGCCATGCGCCTGACCGACGCGCTGGGCGTGCGCCGCCGCTACGCGCCCTTCGTCGACAGCGTGCTGGCCATCAGCCTGGACCTGGCCTTCGACGCCATCGCGATCCGGATGGGCCTCTGGACCTGGGCCAACCTGGGTCACGCCAGGGCTGGTTCGGCGTCCCCGCCGGCAACTTCTACGCCTGGCTGTTCGTGACCCTGGGCTTCAGCCTGGTGACCCGATGGATCCGCGCGCGGGCCGCCGGCCGCCCGGGGTGAGTGGCTCCAGCTCCTCAGTCCGCTGGCCGCCTACGGGATCCTGCTGCTGGGCGCTGCCGTTCATCGTGCTCAAGCCGCTGACCGAACCCGGCCGGGCGGCGGGCTGGGTCTGTTCGCGGTACCCTGGCGATCTTCGCCGGCATCGCCGCCCGGGGGGTCTGGGGCCCGGATCGCGGAGAGCCGGGTGGTGCCGGCCGCCATCCTCGAGCTGCGCCTGTCCTTTGCGACGCGGGTCATGATCCATGCTTTCTTCCTGGGCGGCCTGCTCGTCCTGGGGCTGGCCGGCCGGTTCCCGGTGCTGCTGATCGTGGCCCTGGTGCTGCTCGCGCTGGAGCTACCGCTCGGCCGGCTGGTGCGCGAGCGTCTCCGCGGCGGCCGAGCCGACCCGAGCGCGCCGGCTAATCGCCCGCCGGGGCTGCGGTACCGTAGCGCGGATGACCGCTCTCGACGCCTGCGTGGATCACCTCCGCGCGCTATCCGCATCCCGAGCGTCAACCCGCCGGGATCACCGACACCGCCGCCGGCCGCGACTCGACCGGCGGCGAGACGCGGCCGCCGCCTACTGCGCGGAGGTGCTCACCGCGGCAGGCATCCCGGCGGAGGTGCTGGAGACGGCCCCGGGCCGCGGTTCCTGCTTCGCGCGGCTGCCCGCCACCGTGCCGAACCCCGCGCCGCCGGTCATCCTGCTCTCCCACGTGGACGTGGTCCCCGTGGAGGCGGACGGCGGACGCGCGACCCGTTCGGCGCGGAGCTGCTGGACGGCGCCGTCTGGGGCCGCGGCGCGGTCGACATGAAGGAGATGGTGGCCATGGAGCTGGAGGTCATGGTGGCGCTCCAGCGATCCGGCGCAGCGCGACGACGGGAGGTCATCTTCGCCGCCCTGGCGGACGAGGAGGCGGGCGGCCAGCACGGGGCGCTGCACTGGGTGCAGCAGCGGCCCGATCTCTTCGCCGATGCCGCCGGTCAGCCGGCCGCCGCCGCCCTCAACGAGGTCGGCGGCTACTCGATCACCCTTAACGGAAGGCGGTCATACGCTATCCAGGTGGCCGAGAAGGGGATCGTCTGGACCCGGGTGCGGGCCAGCGGGACGCCGTCGCACGGCTCGATGCCTTCGCCGGACAACGCCGCGATCAAGCTGGCCACGGCCATCACCCGCCTGGCGGGCGACCCGCGACCGGCCCGGGTGATCCCCGTCGTCCGGGGGTTCTTCGATGGACTGGGCCTGGGCAACGTGGCGGAGCTGGCCGCCCGGGTGACGAGGCCGCGGCACGGACAGCGCTCGCCGACGCCGTGGCCGACCCGGTCCTGCGGCGCTCCCTCGACGCCATGCTGCGCGACACGGTCACCCCCAACGTCATCCGCGCCGGCGCCAAGATGAACGTGGTGCCCGGCAGCGGCGAAGCGGAGATCGACGTGCGGACCCTGCCGGGAACGGACCAGGCGGCCTTCCTGGAGCACCTGCAGGCGGTGGCCGGGCCGGAGGTGACGGTGGATGCGGTGATGACCATGCCCCCTGTGGAATGGCCCGCCGCGGCCGAGATCGTGACGATCATGCGGGAGGTCCTGTCCGCAGCCGATCCCGAGGCGACCCCGCTGCCGATGATGATCACGCCGGGCACCGACGCCAAGGCACTGGGCCTGCTGGGCATCCCGACCTACGGCTTCATGCCTCTCCGCCTGGACCCGCAGGTGCCGTTCCTCTCGCTCTTCCACGCCAACGACGAGCGCCTGCCGGTGAGCGCCCTGGCCTTTGGCCTGCCCGTGCTGCAGCGGGTCGTGGAGCGTTCTGCACCTGATCGACCGCCACCCGAGTGGGAGCGGTCGGCGGTGACGGCTATACTCCCCGGGATACGAGACACTGACGTTTCAGCATGACGAACCCACCCGACCCGCAGTCCATCGCACCCCCCCGCGTGCATGCCTTTGTCTTTCCCGGCCAGGGCTCGCAGTACGTGGGGATGGGCGCCGCCCTGCTCGAGCACTCGCCGGAGGCGGCCGCGGTGATGGAGCGCGCGGATCGGGCGCTGGGCTTTCCGCTGACCCGGATGATCCTCGAGGGACCGGCCGAGGACCTGGACCTCACGGTCAACGCCCAGCCCGCCATCCTGGCCACCAGCGTCGCCTATCTCGAGGCGCTGCGCGCCCAGGCAGCCGCCGCCGGCCTGGAGCTGGCTCCCCGGGTCCTGGCCGGCCACTCGGCAGGCCAGTACGCCGCTGCGGTTGCCGCCGATGCCATCGACTTCGAGGAGGCGCTGCACCTGGTCCGGGAGCGGGGACGGATCATGCAGGAGCGCGGCATCGACGGCGGCATGGGGGCCGTCATCGGCCTCTCCGACGAACAGGTTGACGAGGTCGTCGAGCACGCGCGGCAGCACGGCGAGATCGGGGTCGCGAATGCCAACGCGCCGGGACAGATCGTGCTCTCCGGCGTCATCCCTGCCCTCGTCTTCGCGCTCGAGATGAGCAAGACCATTGGCGCCCGCAAGGCGGTGCGCCTCACCGTCAGCGTGGCGAGCCACTCCCCGCTCATGCGACGCGCTCGCGACGAGTTCGGCCAGATCCTGGCCAAGGTCCCGTTCCGCGAGCCGCGCGTGCCCATGCTCGGGAACGTGCATGCCAGCATGATCCAGACGGCCGACGGGCTGCGCAAGGAGCTGACCGAGCACCTGGTGCACGGCGTGCAGTGGACCGACACCGTGCGCCGCATGGCCGCCGACGGGGTCACCGACTTCGTGGAGGTGGGGCCCGGCCGGGTGCTCACCGGCCTGATCCGCCGCATCGCGCCCGACACCAGCGCCCACGCCACCGACGCCCCCGGGGGTCTCGCCGCCTGGCTCCCATCGTGAGCGACCGCCGGGCCGTCGTCACCGGCGTGGGGGTCGTCTCGCCGGTCGGCATCGGGGACGGTGCGACCTGGGAGGCCCTGACCGCGGGCCGCTCCGGCATCGCAGACATCACCCTCTTCGACACGTCGGCATTCGAGGTCCACGTCGCGGGCGAGGTCAAGGGCTTCGACGCCACCCAGTACATGGACGCCAAGGACGCGCGCCGGCATGACCGCAACACGCACTTCGCAGTGGCCGCCGCGGGCGAGGCGCTGCGCCGGGCCGGCCTGCTGGCCGCGGACGGGCGCCTCGACCCGGCCCAGGCCAATGGCGACCGCTTCGGCATCGTCTTCGGCACCGGCATCGGCGGGATCGGGATCATGAGCGAGGGGATCCAGACCCTCCTCGAGCGCGGCCCCGGCCGCGTCTCGCCCTTCCTGCTGCCGCACATGATCCCGGACGCGGCGTCAGGAATGGTGGGCATCCAGTACGGGCTGCGCGGGCACAACATGGCCGTGGTCAGCGCCTGTGCCACCGGCGGCCACGCCATCGGCGAAGCCATGGAGGCCATCGTGCGCGGCCAGGCTGACCTGATGCTGGGGGCGGGCGCCGAGGCCGTGGTGGTGCCCCTGGCGCTGGCCGGGTTCCAGCAGATGAAGGCGCTCGGCTCTCCCGTCGACCCGGACACCGGCGCGTACGATCCGACCAAGGCCAGCCGGCCCTTCGACGCCACCCGCGACGGCTTCGTCATCGCGGAGGGCTCGGCGGTGCTGGTCCTCGAGGAGCTGGGACACGCCCTGGCCCGCGGCGTGACCCCGCTGGCCGAGGTGATCGGCTACGGCTCGTCGGCCGACGCGTTCCACATGGCCGCCCCGGCCGAGCGGGGGGAGGGCAACCAGCGCGCGATGCGAGCGGCGCTGGCGCGGGCCGGCATCGGTCCCGAGGCGGTCGACTACATCAACGCCCACGGGACGAGCACGCCGCTGAACGACCGCTACGAGACGACCGCGATTCGCGAGGTCTTCGGTGCGCACGCCGAGCGGCTGGCGGTGAGCTCCACCAAGAGCATGACCGGACACCTCATGGGCGCCGCCGGGGCGCTGGAGGGCTACGTCTGCGTGAAGGCGGTGCAGACCGGCTGCATCCCGCCCACCATCAACTACCGTCACCCCGACCCCGAGCTCACCCTGGACTACGTCCCGAACACCGCGCGCGCCGCGGACGTGCGGGTGGCCCTCTCCAACTCGATGGGGCTGGGCGGCCACAACAGCACGGTCATCGTGCGCCGCTACGAGGCCTAGGGCAGCCCGATGAGCCGCGACCCCGCCCGTCGAGCCGTCGTCACCGGCATGGGCGTCATCAGCCCCATCGGCAATGACGTGGCCAGCTACTGGTCCAACCTGACCGGTGGCGTCAGCGGCGTGGCCCGCATCACCGCCTACGACCCTTCCGGCGAGGAGGTCCAGATCGCGGCGGAGGTGAAGGGCTTCGAGCCACGCGACTGGATGGACTTCAAGGCCGCGCGCCGCATGAGCCGATTCAGCCAGCTGGCCGTGGCCGCCGCCCGCCAGGCGATCGATGATTCCGGCCTCGAGATCAGCGACGCCAACCGGGATGACATCGCCGTGGTCGTCAACACCGGCGGCGGCGGGATCGGCGAGGTGGCCCTCGGGGAGCGCGTCTATCTCGAGCAGGGACCGACGCGGGTCAGCCCGTTCATGGTGCCCATGCTCTCCCCCTCCATGGCCGCCTGCCAGATCAGCATCCAGAACCGGCTCCGCGGCCCGGTGGTCACCAGCGTGGCGGCCTGTGCCTCGGGGGTGCAGGCGTTCGTGGAGGCGCAGCGCATGATCGAGCACGGAGACGCCGACGCGGTGGTTGCCGGGGGCACCGAGAGCGCGATCCTGCCGGTGGCGTTCGCCGCGCTCGCCAACATGGGCGCCCTCTCCAAGCGCAACGACGAGCCGGAGCATGCCTCGCGGCCGTTCGATGCCAGACGCGACGGCTTCGTCTTCGGCGAGGCGGCCGGCATCCTGGTGGTCGAGTCGGCCGAGCACGCCCATCGCGCGGCGCCACCGTCATCGCCGAGATCGCCGGCGGTGCGCTGACCGGCGACGCGTTCCACATCAGCGCACCCGACCCCTCCGGGTGACGGCGCGGCCCGCGCCATGCAGCGCGCCCTGCGCGACGCGGGCGTCGAGCCGGAGGAAGTGGACTACGTGGTCGCCCACGGCACCAGCACCCCGCTCAATGACGCCACCGAGACCAGGGCCATCCACGCGGCCTTCGCCGACCACGCGCCCAGGCTGGCGGTGAGCAGCAACAAGAGCATGATCGGGCACACCCTGGGCGCGGCCGGCGCGATGTCCGCCCTGGCCGCGGTGCTGGCCATCCGCGACGGACTGATCCCGCCCACGATCAACTACGAGACGCCCGACCCCGCCTGCGACCTGGACTACGTCCCCAACCTGGCGCGCAGAGCGGACGTGGGGGTGGCAATCATCAACGGCTTCGGCTTCGGCGGCCAGAACGCGGTGGCCGTCTTCCGCCGCCCGGTCTGAGCGCGAACCCGCGTCATCCGGGCTGACGTCGCGCGCCGACTTTCGTCTCCCGGGGCCCTGGTCAGGGCCCGCCCCTTCCCGGGCCAGGCCCGGGGCGTTGTCCGGCCCGGCTGGCTCCCCGCCCCCCGGCCACCCGCCCCGCGGGGGGGGGGGGGAGGGGTGCGCGGGGGCGGGGCCCGGCCCGGGTGGGCGGGGCGGGGGAGGGAGGGCCGCCGGGGGGCGGGGGGGGGGTCCCCCGGGACCCCCCCTGGCGCAGGCCTGATCCCCGCATATGGGGCCGGGAGGGGAGCGCGGGGAACGGGCCGGGTTGAGGGACCCCCTATGGGCCGGGGTGGGGGAGGGGGACGAAACGCGGCCGGAACCGGGCTTCCCCCGCGGATGCATCAACGGGCCTAATGAGCCGGGGAACGGGGCCGAGTACGGCGGGAGGCCGGCCAGGGCCTCAGTCCGCGGGGTCGCCGGTGACGTACAGCTCCGGCTCGAACCGCGGCCCGTGGCCCGGCAGCGAGGCGATCCAATCGCGCAGCGCCGACGCGGTGGTTGTGAAGGCCAGCTCGCCCCACGGGATCTCCTCGGGGCCGAAAGCCTGCACCTCGCTCGTCTCCGCCCCCGGCAGCGGCTCCCCGCCCACCACGTCCGCCTCGTAGACGATGGTCACCACGCCGGCCCGCGGCCGCGAATAGGCGCCGATCAGGCGCCCGACGCTGACCTTGAGCTGCGTCTCCTCCTCCGTCTCGCGACGGGCGCCCTCCTGCGCCGCCTCGCCGAGCTCCAGGAAGCCGCCGGGGTGAGTCCACCGGCCGCTGCGCGGCTCGATGGCGCGCCGCGCCAGGAAGACCCGGCCGTCACGAATGGGGAGCGTGCCGACCACCATCCTCGGGTTCCGCCAGGTGACGTGACCCGGGGCAGACCAGGCGCGGCCGGTGGTCCGGCTCCAGGACGCGCGCCTCGACCGGGCGGCCACAGGCCGGGCAGAAGCTGGTTCCTCGCCCAGCGTCAGCGGGTACTGCTCGGCGGCGTGCGACATGACGCCCATGGTAGAGCGAGGCCGCACCGCGCGACCGCGGCTGTCAGAATGCGCTGCGACCCACGCGGACTCCGGCTGCCCGCCCGCCGACCACACGGAGGAACCCGGTGACTGCCGCTTCCCCATCAGCCCCCCCGGCTCCCGTCGGCCCATTCGCGGTCTTCCGCAACCGCTTCTTCGTCTACCTGTGGACCGGGCAGCTGGTCTCCACCATCGGCGACGCGCTGACCTCGCTGGCCGCGGGCATCATCGTCTTCCAGCGCACGGGGTCGATCCTCAACGTCGGGATCATGCTCATGGTCTCGGCCGCCCCCACGCTCCTCTTCGGCCTCATCGCGGGCGTCTTCGTGGATCGCTGGAACCGCAAGACGATCATGGTCGTGAGCACCATCCTGCGCGCCGGGCTGGTGGCGGCCATCCCCATCAGCCTGCACGCCACCGACAGCATCATCAGCCTGTACGTGATCGTGCTGCTCTCCGCATCGGTCCAGCAGTTCTTCGATCCGGCCAACGACAGCGTGCTGCCCGAGATCGCCTCGGACGAGGAGCTCGCCGCCGCGAACTCGTTGATGGCCATCGCCCAGTTCGGGTCGACCGCCATCGGCTTCGCGCTCGCGGGCCTGCTCATCGGCATTGCGCCCGATCTCGTCTTCTACATCGATGCCGGCACGTTCCTCTTCTCCGGCCTGATGATCCTGCTGGTCACCATTGCGCCGCTCGAGGTCGAGGAGCAGACGACCGTGGGCGACGTCGTGCGCAACCTGGCGGTTGGCGCGCGGTTCATCTGGAAGACGCCGGTCCTACGCGTCCATGAACATCCTGCGCACGCCGATCATGGTCATCTTCGGCCTCCAGAACGTGCTGCTCCTGCCGTTCGCCATCGAGGTGCTCAAGGCCACCGAGTTCGAGTACGGCCTGCAGGAGGGCATCACCTCGGTCGGCTTCGTGGTCGGCAGCCTGCTGATGGCCCGCTACGCGGAGCGGCTGCGCGAGGGCAGCTGGCTGGTCCTCAGCTTCCTGGGGATGGGCCTGGCCGGCGTGGCCTACGCCCTCTCGTCCAGCGTCTGGCTGGCCATCAGCCTGATCGGCATCTCCGGCATCCTCAACGCGCCCTCCTTCGTGGCCGGCCGCCTCATCGCCCAGCGCAACACTCCGCGCGAGATGCGCGGCCGCGTGTTCAGCACCAACTACGTGGTGCGCGACGTGGTCTACCTGGTCGGGATGGGCCTGGCCGGCTTCGCCGACGTCTTCGATGTTCGGGCCCTGTTCCTCATCAGCTCGCTGGCCCTGGTGGTCACCGCCCTGGCCGGCGCGCTGCTGCCGGGGATCGGCCAGCCGGCCGCCGAGTGGCGCCGCACCATCCAGCTGCTGCGCACCGCCCCGACCGCCGCGCGAGTGGGTACCGGGCGCCGGGCCACGCTGGCCGACGTGCAGGCCCTGGGGCGCTACATCCCGGCCCTGGCCGGGCTCCCGCAGCGTGACCGCGACGCCCTGGTGAGCAGCGCCCGCGTGCTGGACGCGGAGAGCGGCACGGTCATCACCCGCGCCGGCGACACCGGCAACTCGGCCTACTTCGTCCTCTCGGCGGACGGTGGCCGGCTCGAGCGCCTCGGGCGAGTACCGGTCGCTGTCGAGCATGGGGGCCGGAGATGTGTTCGGCGAGATCGCCGCGCTCACCGGCAGCCCGCGGACGGCCGATGTCGTGGCCCAGGAGCCGACCATCCTGCTCGAGGTCCCCGCGGACACCCTGCGCCACCTGATGGCCGCGCCCGACTTCTCGGCATTGGTGCTGGGCAAGATGCAGGAGCGCCTGGCGCGCAGCGCCAGCATCCGCGACCTGCCGCGATTCGGCGGCATCGACCAGGGCGCGCTGCGGCAGCTGCGCGAGGAGGCGGCCGCCGGCGAGACGACGTTCGAGGCCGAGTCGAGCTGAGCGCCGGCCCGTCTCGCGGGGGCTCCGCCGCCGCATCGGTACAATGCGCGGGCCATGGCGCCCCTGCCTCCCATTCGCCTCTACAACTCGCTCACGCGCCGGGTCGAGCCGCTGGTCCCCGTCTCGCCGGACGCGTCGGGATCTATACCTGCGGCAGCACCGTCTACCGCTACGCGCACATCGGCAACCTGCGGACCTATCTGTTCGGGGACCTGCTGCGCGCGTCTCGAGTACCTCGGCTACGAGGTCCGCTACGTGAAGAACATCACCGACGTGGGCCACATGCGCGAGACCGGCGAAGACCCGATCCTGATGGCCGCCGAAGTCGAGGGCAAGACCCCGGCCCAGATCGCCGAGTTCTACACCGATGCCTGGCTGACCGACGAGCGGCTGCTCAACATGGCGCCCGCCGACGTCATGCCGCGCGCGACCGAGCACATCGGGGAGATGATCGAGATGACGGCAGCCCTGCTGGAGAACGGGCTGGCCTACGAGGTGGCGGGCAACGTCTACTACGACGTCAGCGCCTTCCCACCGGCTACGGGAAGCTGTCCGGGCAGCGCCTGGAGCAGATGAGGGCCGGCCATCGCGTCGAGGTCGAGACCGACAAGCGCGACCCGGAGGACTTCGCGCTGTGGAAGGCCGCCGAGCCGGGTCGCGTCATGAAGTGGGCGTCGCCGTGGGGCGAGGGCTTCCCGGGCTGGCACATCGAGTGCTCCGCCATGAGCGTCAAGTACCTCGGCGAGCAGTTCGATATCCACACCGGCGGGATCGACCTCAAGTTCCCCCATCACGAGGACGAGATCGCCCAGAGCGAGGGCGTGCTGGGTCATCCGGTGGTCAGCATCTGGATGCACGGCGAGTTCCTGACCATGGCGGAGGCCAAGATGGCCAAGTCGGCGGGGAACATCATCCGCGTCACCGACCTGCCCGCCAAGGGCTTCGAGCCGCTCGCCTTCCGCTACCTGGCGCTCACTGCCCACTATCGGTCCAAGCTCGACTTCACCGAACACGCCATGCAGGCCGCCAGCGCCGGCCTGCGGCGCCTGCGTCGGGCGGCCGCCGAGGCCGGATCGGCCAGCCGTGTTGACCTCGCCGCCGAGCCGTTGGCCTCCTACCGCGCCCGCTTCGTCGACGCGGTCAGCGACGACCTGGGCCTGCCGGCCGCCCTGGCGGTCGCGCACGCCGTGGCGGGCGCCGACGACCTCGGCCGGCCCAGCGCCGCGCGCTGCTGCTGGACTTCGACCGCGTGCTGGGCCTGGGCTCGACCCCGGCCGAGGCGGCGCCGACCGAGCTGCCCGGGGCGCCGCGGAGCTCCTCGAACGCCGCGCAGCCGCCCGGGAGGCCCGCGACTACGCCACCTCGGATGCGCTCCGCGGCGAGCTGGCGGCCATGGGCATCGAGGTGCGTGACACGCCCGACGGCCAGGTCAGCACGGTCCCGCTCCAGGCTGAGCCGGGACGCGGCCTACGTATCTGCACTCGCGTCGGTGGAGGATGTCGAGGTACTGTCGGAAATCCCGACGACGACGCCGAGTCGGTCGCGCTCTCGACGCCCGTCCCTTCGCCCATCGTTGAACGTCGTGACGAGCTGGAACGGGGTCCGCTGCCGACCATGCCGACGCCCGCTCCGGCGACGATCGCGCGACGTCGCGCCGGGAGCCGCGCGGTGGCCTCTGTCCGCCTTCCAGAAAGCCTGGGAAGCCATGACGTAGCTGAGCTGGCCTGCGCTCAACGATTTAGACCGCAGGGGCTGCACTGGTGCGAGCCAGCGGGCTCGGTTGCCGCAGGAGCGAAAGCCGCTAAAGACCTGAGGACGATGTAGGCCCCGATGCCAACGTCGGCCGCTGACGAGCGATTCTCCATGGATGCCGCAGCGGTCCGCGCCGTCGGCGTAGATGAAGTCCACCACCCGACGTCGACTCGGAAGAAGCCCGGCGCTGATCCGCAGCTGTATCGGGCGCAGGTACGCGCAGGCTTCGCTCGTGGACCGGGAGGCCGATGGTCGCCCGGGCTCTTGCCCCCGCAGCAGACCGTCCACCGGAACGTCGTCCGGCGCCGTGGCGCTGAGGAGCTCGGTCATCCCGTCGTTGAACTGGTTGCCGTGTTCCTACGACGACGCGAGCATCCGACCTGATCCTTCCGGTACCGGATCGCGGCGACTCTGGGTTTCTCTCACCACGCGGCTCGATTCTCGATCGCAGAAACTGATCGATGGTCGATAGTGAGCGGAAGGAATCATTTCCTGCTGCTTCCATGCCTCGGGAAACCATGCTAGTAGAAACGCGGCGCGGAATTGCAAAATGCGCCGGGACGTCGCTGTGATCGGCCTCGGCAGCGCGGCCGTCGGCCTGTGGTCGGCCTGTGGCTTCGGCCGGCGGGCTGGGCTGTGCCGGGTGGGCGTGCCTAACTGGGGACGGGCGGGCGGGAGGCGTCGTGCCGTGGGGAGGGCAGAGCCGAGACGGTGCTCGAGGCGGTTGGGCTCGCTGAGGCGGGCGGCGGTCTACCGGCGATGCGCTCGGCGACGCGGGGCCCGAGATGATGCCGCTCCCCCGGCTCCGGAGCCCGGGTCTCGACGCCCGTCCGCCGGGTCATCGGCATGCAGGGTGGCGAGGAGCAATGCGACGGCAAGGGGCCGGCGGCGACCAGGCCCCCGGTCAGCAACGACTGTTCGATCACGGCACGGCCGGCCGGCCGGACCCCCCGGCCACGCGACGGTCCCTCATCGTGCCTCGGCCCCGCTCTCGACGGTCAGCGGCACCGAGGCGCATCCTCGCCACCGGGCAGCACGATCTGGATCGGTATTCGTGCGCATTCCGAATCGCCATCACCACCGCCTGGGTGCTGGGTCGGGTCGTCGCCAGCTCGCGCTGGACGGCGCGCGATGCTGGTTCCTGATCCGTCCAGCGGAACTCCCCCCGAGCTTCTTGACCCGATCCGGCGGTTCGTGTGTTCGATGTGCGACGTGCATCAGGACCTTGAGTCCCCATCGTCGATGCCGTTGGGGCGGTTGGTTTCAGCTTGTTCCATCGGCCGAGGAGCTGATCTTCTCGAGCGCGACGTCGGGATACTATCGCTGATCTGTCGAGGGCGAGTGAAGCCGAACACGCGGCTTCGTCTTCACGCAGAGCGGCAGGCGCGGAGCCGCCGCCTAGTGAAGAAATCTGGATGAGTCCGACTCCTCCAGCGCGGTCGTCATCCTTCACCTCTTTATCTTGTTCTTGACGGTCTGTCTCGCGTTCGGCGGGGATCAGCCGCTGTACGCCGAGCCGAAATCGGCCTTACTTTGTCTGCTGTGAATGATGAATGCTTACTTCCTGATGAGGGGAGCCCGACGATGAGGCAGAGCGTGAGGATCCGGCTCGACCATGTCGTTCCCGGGCGTCGAGACGGTACCCAGGTCGGCTGCGGCGAGTCGAGATCGGGTATCCTCTGGTGCCCGTTGTCCATCATGTCAGCGAGGGACCCAGAGCTAGTTGTTGCTGTAGTTCAGGCTCGGCTCGACCTCGCCGTTCCTTCTGAACCCGTTGAGCTCGATGACCCCCACCGTGTCCGGCCAGGAACCGTAGGCCGCATCGAGCTCCCGTCGCAGGGTGTCGCTGTCCTTCCGATTCAACGACCGTTGTGCCCCGATCAGACGGCATCGAAGCCCGGCCCCGCCGGGGCGATCGAGATCCGCTGGTTCCTTCATTGTATCTCGCACTCCGGGCGAGCTTGGGCGGGGTATTCGGGCTACGCGGTCGGGTTCCACCGAATACGTAGTACGCATCGCCGTCGACGATGCCCGCCAAACGGTGATCCTTCGTTACTTCAGTCGCTGCAAAGCAGTGTCACGATGCCGGGGCGAATTCGCTGCTCGGAGCCGCAGGCGTCGTGCTTCGTCGAATTGATGATGCTCCTCATGTTCGGCGACGCTGTACTCCCGAGGTCCTTGATGAGAGGACGAGTGGCCTGCTGATATGTTGAATGCTGCATCGGTGGCGTAATCCCCGATGAACTGGTCGAGGTTGTGGCGATGTGCGTCGCGTCGAGCGGAGCCGTTGTTGGTTTTGCAGCCCCTGGATAACTGATTGCTAGCTCGAACGATTCGGATCCGCGACCTGGATCAGCTGTTCCAAGCGGCGGTTCAGGGTCGTGGTGCTCTTCCAGCTGACGATGAATCCGGAGATCCCCGCATCCTTGGCCCAGCGAATGTGCTGGCGCATGACCTCGATATCGTCGCTCGAGTAGCGGCCGAGCATCGGATAGTCGGACTTGGCCCGATCCCACGACGATGGGTCATACCAGATGTAGTAATAGGCGAGGACCGGGATCGGCGAGGCTCCGGGGCTTGCCGCAGCCGCCGGGGGTGGTCCCGCCAGGCCGGCCGTCACAAGAATGGCCGCGCACCAGATCAGCGTCAGACGCTTCACGGCCCTCATCCCTTGCCTCGCCGTGAGCCGCGGGCCCGAGTGGAACCCGCCGAGGGGGTGGCCGGCCGGCGGCGACTGCGACCGCGAGGCGTCGCCGTCCGCTTCGGACTGCGTGGGCCAGCGCTCGGCGCATCGTCCGTGGCGCCGGCGCCAATCGTCGGCTCGCCGCAGCGGCGGCAATACGATGCGCCCGCCCACAGCTCGAGCCCGCAGTTGCGGCATGCCTGCATCTCCGCGCCCTTGGGCGGGGTCTCGGTCGGTTCATCCACCGGCTGCCCGGCGGCCCCCGACACCGCCGCCTGGCTCGAGCGCCCCGCCGCTGGCTTGCGGGGGGTGCGTGACGGCCGGGTCCCGCCAGTCTCCCGGGTGCCGGATGCCGGCGTGGTCGAGCTCGCACGAGTCGCCGATACCGTCCGGCTCGAATCGCGGCGCGGAGCGCTTGGAGCCGCCTTCTTCCGGACCGTCCGCTTCGCCGATGCGGACGTCTGCCGACTCGCGGCCTTCGCCGGCGCTCGTCGCGCCGGTGTCGTGGCGGTTGCCTTCTTTCGGGGAACCTTCGTCTTGGCAGCCTTCGGCGCAGCCGCGCGCTTCGGGGCGCTCGTGGCGTCCGCGGGTGCCGCGTTGGCCGTTGATCGCTTCGCCCTGACGGCCTTCGACGGTTCCGTCACCTTCTTCGTGGTGGGACGCTTTGCAGCCCGCCTGGTCCGGGCGGGCTTCGATGGCAGCGACTCATCGGCAACGCCTGGTGCCGCTTCCGCGGCGAGCTCGGCCGGAGCCGGCGTTGCGGGGGTCGGAGCCGGCGCTGCGGGGGTCGGAGCCGGCGCTGCGTCCCCGACCGCGCTCTCGGGTGCCCGCAACGGAGGAAGAGGTGTCGGCCTCGGCTTCGTCGGGGGCGGGGGCTCGTCGACCTGCGGACCGAAGAGCGAGGGCGCCAGCTCGATCAGGTCGGGGCTCACCGGAACGTTGACGCCCATCGTCCGATGGTGGGCGAGAGCCACGCGGTCGAGTGCGTCGATGTCCGACCGCCTGGCAATCGTTGCCAGGATCGGCGCGACCTTCGCGCTGCCCTCGGTTGCCTGCTGGGCGAGCTGCGGCTGCTGGGTGGCAGTGCTCGGTGCGCTGGCCAAGACGGGTGGGGGGCTGGCGACGACGGGTGGTGGGCTGGCATTCGCCGTCGGCTCCCCTTCCGCGGGCCGCCGCATGGCTGCGGGCGCGTGAGCCGCTCCCGGGAGCGGCAGCCGCAGCCCGGACACACCCGCACCTACCGCCCGCGCCGCGTCGCGGATGAGGTGCGGCCGTCCGCGATGCAGGAGCCCGAAGATGACGATCAGGGCCACGGCCCCCGCGACGCCCATGTCGAGGTAGCTGATGACACGAAGTTCCACCTCCTGGTCGCGGGAGAGGGCGACCGGCATGGACGGGGCCCAGCCGGGGGCATCCGCCACGGCCACGCGGTAGATCCCGCGCGCGAGCCAGGGAATGTAGACCTCGCCGTTGGACCCGACGTCGACGATCTGCGACTTCCCGCTCGGGTAGATCATCTCCACCGCCTTGCCGGCGGTGAAACCGAACAGGGCATCCTTGGCCTGGATGCGCGCGGAGTAGAGAAGCAGGGAGATCCGCCAGACCGCGTCGGGGGCGGTGTAGAAGTGCTGCTGGCCGGCGTTCACAACGTTCGAACCGTCGACCTCGACATCGGTGACGTTGTAGCGGACGTCAACCGATTCGAGGCCCGATGAGCGGCGCACGACGCGGCTGGCCTTGTAGACGCGTTCCCGGCCGTCGGGATAGGTCAGCACCTGCCCAAGGCTGCTCCGCAGGGTGAACGACGTGATGCGATCGGCTTTGACGAGCCCCCCGCTCGGATCCACGAACACCTGGCTGGCCGGTCGGGAGACGTCGAATCCGGCCTGCACCGGGCCGACCTTCGGGACGCTCACCGTCACCTGGCGGCTGTATTCGTTGTTGACTGTCCACCGCGAGAACTGCGCCGTGGTGCCGGCGGCCGCATACTCCGTGTCGAGCGCGATGAGCACATGATCGCCGGGGGTCGACACCGGGATGCGAGCGTACCCATCGGCACCCGCCACGAAGCGGGTCCCATCCAGGGTGAACCCCATCCCGGGAAGCGACGGCACGGTCTGGACCTGGAGCTGGTACGGGGTAACCTCGAGCGACGCTTTCGCGCTCGCGGGCAGGTAGGTGTTCGAACGTCCCGGATAGACCGCGGTCAGCGGGTGAGTACCGGCCACAAGGTCCTTGGGAAGGGGGAACGCCACGGCGCCCGAGGCATCGGTGCGTGAGCGACGGTAGTACGTCCCGTCGAGGCTGAGCTCCACCGGCTCCCCCGACAGCGGCCCGCCACCCACCACGCGCAGCTCAACGACGACGGTCGCGCCGTTGCCGATGACGACGGGGTCGACCGGCCGGAAGCTGACCCCCACGGCCAGGGGACCCGCCGCCTGGGCCTGCCCGATCGAGAGGATCGCCACCAGCAGCGCCAGCCCGAATCCCCATCCGACGACCGATCGGCTCATGCCGGCGAGCCTCGCGGGCCGGCCTCGCGGGCCGGCGAGCCGATGCTTACGCGCCGCGGCTCGCGAACCCGGCGCCCGCACTCCTCGCAGTACAGCGCCCCGCCCCACAGGCGCGATCCGCACGCCTCGCAGACTGGCTCGGAGGTCGCCGGATGGGCCGATTCGACCCGCGGCACGGTCGGTGCCGGATCGTGACGGATCGCGGCCCTGGTGGTGGGTATTCGAAGCGCCGGGTCGACCACGTTCACCGGCCTCACCGGCACCGTCGAGAGGACCTTGAGGACCCTCCCATTGCGGGCAGATGTCAGTCGCCGGTGGAGCGTGGCCGGTGCGCGCGGCGCCGTGGCCCGATCGGTTGCCCCGAGGTCGTACCCGCGCAACGGTGACGCGAGCAGCGCACTCGAGCCGAAGACGCGCTGATCCTCACCCCTCCGCCGCTCGCTCACGCCGACCCGCCGGGAGGCGGCTCCTTCCAGGGTCGACTCGACGGGCAGGCTGGCGAGCAGCGGGCGCATCCGGCCGGTCGTCAGGCTCACGGGCTCCGCCTCGGCCAGCTGCGGTTCGATGGGTTCGGGAGGAGCCACCTCGATCTCGGCCCGGGCCAGCGCCAGCGGGGAGCCGGCCGGCCACGGGATTCCCGGCTCGGCCGTGACCTCGCCGACAGGCCTCGACGTGCTGCCAATGAGGTGCGGTCGGCCACGGATCAGGAGTCCGAACAGGACGACGAAGCCGACGAGCGCGGCGGCGGCCATGTCGACCCAGCTCACGACCCGCAGCTCGACCTGCTGATCCCTCGACAGTGCGACCGGCATTGCCGGCGCCCAGCCCGGCGCGTCGGCGACCGTCATCCGGTAGATGCCTCGAGCCAGGCCCTGGACCACCACCACGCCATCGGGCCCAGCCGGAACCACCTCCGTCTTCCCGCTCGGGTAGATCACCTCGATCGAGCTTCCGGCGGTGAAGCCGAAGAACGCGTCCTTGGGTTGGACTCGCGCTGAATAGAGGAGGAGCGTGATGCGCCAGACCGCATCGGGCGTCACGTAGAGCTGCTGCTGACCGGCATTCACGACGTTCGAGCCGTCGACCTCGACGTCGGTGACGTTGTACCGCACGTCGACGGGCTCGAGCCCCGATGAGCGGTGGACCGTGCGGCTGGCCTTGAAGAAGCGCGACTGCCCGTCGGGGTAGGTCAGCACCTCGCCGAGGCTGCTGCGGAGGGTGATCGAGGTGATGCGTCCCGGGTCGATCGCAGCTCCCGACAGGTCGATGAAGCTCTGAGACATGGGCCTGAAGACGTCGAACCCGGCCTGCAGCGGGCCGACGTTCGGCACGCTGATCGTCAGCTGGGGCCGGAACTCGTTGCCGGCGCTCCAGCGGCTGAACTCGGCACGCAGGGCGCCCGGCTGGTACTCCTCGGGGAGGGCGACGAGCACGTGCTCACCGACGGCGCTCACCGTCGTCCGCGCGACCCCGTCGTCGCCCGCCACGAAGCGTTCCCCGTCGAGGGTGAACGGCATGCCGGGCAGCGACGGGACGGTCTCGATCGTCAGCTCGAACGGATTCACCACCAGGGTCGCGGTCGTCGAGGTAGCCAGGTAGGTCGTCGACAGACCGGGATAGAAGGCGCTGATCCGATGGTCGCCGGCCGCCAGGTCGTTCGGCAGGGTGAAGGGCGGGGCGCCGGAGCCATCGGTCGAATGGCGCCGGTACAGAACGCCATCGATGCTCAGCTCGACGGGCGCTCCGCGCAACGGGCCGCCACCGGTCACACGCACGTCGACGACCACCTCCGGATGGTCGCCGAGGGCCACCGCCGCCGGCGGGCGAATCGCAATCGTGGTCCGGATCGGTCCGGCGCCGCGCGCGTGGGCAACGGAGAGCGCAATCGCCAGGCAACCGAGCACGACGCCGCGCGCCAGCATCGTGCGCCTCATGGGGCGGGGCCCTGCTGCGACGCCTCCCATCCGACCTCGGACTCCCGGCGACGGCGCATGGCGGCGAGCGCAATGGCGCCGATGACGAGCAGCACGGCGATCGCATAGGCCACGTAGATCACCTCTCGGTGCGCGCCCTGCCCAAGGCTGACGGTCGTCCGCTCCATCCCGAAGATCACCGGAGTCCGGGGCGGCTTCGTGAAGTCGAAGGCGTCGAGGAAGGCTTCGGCCCTGCGGCTCGCGACCGGAGCGGCGCGAGCCCCAGTTGACCTCGATGAACTTCAGCGCGGAGGTGTAATCGAGCGTGAGGCTGTCGATGTACCCACGCCGGACGTATGGGCCGACCAGGAAGGCGGGGACCCGGAACCCGTACCCGTAGGCGTCGACCTGCGGGGGCGTCACGTGGTCGTACCAGCCTCCCCAGTCGTCGTAGTGACCAGAGGCGCCGAGGAGTCCCACGGGCTGATCCGCATCAGCCTGGACGAGCGGCGGACGAGGCGCTGGCCGGACCGGATGCTTCCCGGCGGATGCTCGCTGGCCCCGGCCGGGCGATGTAGGCGACCGCCGGGAGGCTGCCCTTGGCGGTCGTGTAGTACTGCTCGAGGTCCACGATCTTGCTGTTCAGCTGGGGATCGTCGACGAAACGGTCGTAGCTGAGCAACGGCATCCAGACGACCTGGGCCGGCGATCGGCCGGGTGCTGTAGCGGGGCCGATGGTGGCCCGGCTCGTAGTTCTCGACGTAGAACTTCCAGCTGACTCCGGCCGCCTCCAGCCGGTCGAAGATGGTGGGAAAGGCGTCGAGGTTCTGGATGGCGGGATTCGGGTCGGGTCCGCGACCCGGTCACCCAGTACACGTGGTTCGTGAAGCTGGGGCCGGCGAACGAGCTGAACCAGCGGTCGAACAGCACGTACTGGTCCGCGAGGTTCCAGTAGTAGGGTACATCTGGCCGCCGTCGTAGTACATCATCGCCAGGCGCCCGTCCTGGTTCTTCTGGTCGAGGGCGTAGACGAAGCCGTCCATCTTTGCCCCGTCGTACTGGAGCACGCTCGTCGTGTTCGAGTGGTCCGGGTCATCGAGAGTGACGTTCAGGTCGCCGAGATGGAACGGCGCGATGCACTCGCCGTCAGGGGCCGCCGGATCGACCGGCATGCAGACGCCCGGCCGGTATCCCATCCGCGCCGGGGTAGGTGCCGAAATAGTTGTCGAACGTGTGGTTCTCCTGCATGAGCACGACCAGGTGCTCGAGCGGCGTTGCCGGCCCGGCGGCCCGCACGATCCCGGACGGAAGCCAGAGCGAGAGGACGCCGATGCAGGCGGCCAGCACGAGTCGCTTCATGGTCGCACCTCGTAGATGACGATGACCGGGATGCTCGCCGGCTCGCGCTCGGTGTCTTCACCACGATCGACTCGGTGTGCACCACCCTTCCGTGGTAGCGGTTCGCATAGTCCTGGATTCTCGCGGAGAAGAACGTTGAACGGAGCGCCGAGAAGGAGTCCCAGACGATGTACTGGATCTCGCCGGTGCGGATCTGGAAGTCGGGGTTCTCAATAGGGTCGTACGACGGGTTGCGATGCAGCGGGTTGGGGCTGACCGAGAGGCCATAGGCGAGCCGGTGGCCGTAGAACTCGAGGATGTTCGCCATCGATGGCCCGATGGTCATCAGCGTCGCCCCTTCCGGGACGTTGTCGCGGACCCCAGAGCCCGGCCTCCCGACCGCCGGGCACGCCACCCGAGCCCGCCAGGAAATCGCCGGAGGTCGATACCTGGATGCGGGAGCCAGCTGCCAACCGCCAGCGACGCGGCCACCGCTGCCGTCGCGCAGATCTTCGGGAGCAACCGGGTTCGGATCCAGTCGCGGCTCACCCGCCTCCAGATCGTGGCGGGGAAGATCTCGGTGACCGAGATGGCGGCAACGATGGCGATCGGAGCGCTGATCGGCAGGAGGTACTGGAAGCCCTTCACCGGCCAGACCTGGAAGAAGACGACCGGGACCACGATCCACGCGAAGAGCGGCTCTTTCTCGCGCCACCCCATCCAGCGCCGAACGACGATCAGCCCGAGGGTGGCCACGATCACCAGTCCGAGACCGATGGCCAGGGGCACGGTCAGTCGGGTAGAAGGCCCAGTCGTGGTTGGCCCGCCGGAAGAGCTGCCAGACCAGGTAGCTGCTCACCCTGGACGTCCCGCCCCCACCGGCGAGCACCAGGGAGATCGGGAATGGCGCAATCACGAGGATCATCATCCCCACCGAGATGAGCAGGTCGCGAATCCGCACCCGGACCTCTGGGGAGAGGGCCAGGAAGGCGTAGGTAGGAAGGCGCCGAGCAGGATGATGCCGGTCTCCTTGGCCATGAACGTAAGGCCCATGGCGGCGCCTGCCGCATAGAGCCACCCGGGTCGACCGGTGTACGCGAATTTCGCGACCAGGTACAGGGCGAGCTGTGGCGCACAGGGTCATCGGCCCGTCGAGCAGCACCTGCCGGGAGACGACGACCTGGTACGGCATGAGCGCCATGAAGAGCGCGGCCAGCAGACCGGCGCGCTGTCCGTACATGAGCCGGCCGATCAGGAACGCGATGCCCACGGTGGCCATGCCGACGGCTCCGGAGAGGACTCGCAGGCCCATGCCCTCCACGCCAACCCCCATGGCCAGGGCCATGACCCACTGGAACAGGAGTGGATGCGCACGGAAGATCGGGAAGATGTCCTTGAGGGCCGGATCCGAGGCGATCGCCGCCGCCTGGCCGGCGTAGACGGCCTCGTCCGAGTTGAAGCCGAGCACGTCCAGCTGCCACAGCCTGAGGCCAAGCCCGAGCGCGGCGATCGCGAGCAGGGCGACGATCGGGATCAGTCCCTGCAGGCGCTCGACGAGATCGGAGCGCAGCGGCTGGAGGACGCGGGTCATCACCGGTTCATTATCGGCAAGCATCAGGACTGCTCGATCGTGGCCATGAGGGAGCGGCCGGGCGTCGCGGGGTCATGCGCCGCGCCGGCCGCAACGTCAAGACGAGATCTTGTCGACGGTCCTGGGCTCTTCGGAACCCTCGGCAACGATCGGCAGGGCGCGCAGCGCGGGGGCCTTGCCATCCGGGTCCACCGGAATCGGATGATGACCGTTCAGGTTGATCAGCTCCGGGAGGACCTCGGCCCACTCGTGGCCGGGCACGCGGACGCGCCAGATCGCGGCACGCGTCAGCGCCCGACGCAGCAGGGCGCGCTCCTTGCGGCGCAGCGAGTCGTAGTCATCGGAGCCGATGCGGAGGCGGGGCGCGAAGGTCGAGAACGGCGGGAACCCGTAGGCATCGTCCGTATTCTCGATCAGCGTCGGGATCGCCTCGGGAAGCGTCTGGCGCTCCTGAAGAGCCTCACCGCGCTCCATGATGAAGACGTGCCCGATCGGCGCGCGCTCTGCGAGCTCGCAATCGAGCAGCGCCGAGATGTGGTACTTCGGTGGGGGGACCATCCACTGCACGATCGAGTTCACCGACATGATCGGGATGTTCCAGTTGCCCATGGTGCGACCGACGGTGCGGCCCGACTTCGAGTGGAGGCGGCTCTGGATCGCCAGGGCCATCCGCTGGCGGGCGGGCAGCTGCTGGCCTCGATCGCCGACATCGTGTGGTAGCTCATCGTCATCGGCTTCGGGTAGTGGATGGCCACGCCCTCGGGCGAGATGATCGTCATGTCGTCAGACAGGAACCGATAATTTCGATCGCGGACGAGCTGGATGACCGTGCTCGTCTTGCCGGTGTCGGTCTGGGCCGACAGCAGGACCGCGTGGCCATTGACCATCAGGCACGCCGAGTGGAGCAGGACGTAGCCGCGCGACACGAGCAGGAACCGCAGTAGCGCCTCGATCACGTTCGTGTACAGGACGTGCGGGGATCCGGCCAACAGCGGGGCGACGCGGACCTCGATCGGCGACCCCATCGTGATACGGAAGTTCGCGCTCGCGGCGCCGAGATGCTCGAGGTAGCGCAACGTGGTGTCGGTCTCGTCGAAGCGTGTGCGCCAGGTGGGGAACGACCCAACCCGGCCGACGCGGATCACGAGGTCGGGCGTCCCGGCCTCCTCGGTCCGGAAGTACGCCAGCTCGCGCAGCTCGACCTCGGACTCGATGCGAAGCAGGCCGGCCACCGAATAGGTCACCGAACGCCGATCTGTTCGAGCCTCGACGAACTCCGGCTCGTTCGGGTTCGCGCCCCAGATCCAGCTGTCGGCGACGGCGAAGCGAACCAGGAAGACGAGTCCCAGGGTCACCGCGTTCGACCACAGGTAATTGAGGCCGGCCAGCTCGGTGAGGAACCAGAGAAGCGGGATCCGCGCCAGCAGGGTCGCGTTGTTGAGCGCCATGAAGGCCAGGTAGCGGCGCGGCCCGCTGCCGACCGACTGGCGGCCACGGAAGACCCATCCTTCCGTTCCCAGGAAGTTCCAGCTGCTCGAGACCTGGGTGGCGACAATCGCGGCGGCGAGGTAATAGACGCCGACGAATTCGCTCAGGAGCGCGAGAACCAGCTGATTGACGACGAGACCGGACGCGCCGACGATGCCGAATCGCGCAACGTTCGATGTTCGCGGTCGGAGAGCAACTTTGGTCGCCATGGTGCCCCTCTATGCTGTGGTGCCCTGCGGCCGCCCTCGTTGGAAAACGGCAGCTGTGCCCCGGGTAGCAGCAATCACGCCTGGCGCACGGTGGTACGTGGCGTTCCTCCGCACCTGGAACCCGATCCGCTTGGTTCGGTGTGGGCTTAGATTGGAAATGAGTACCGATAAAGACTAGGTCATTAGTACTACGCCCTTGACCTTCAGTCAACAAACCTGAGGGCGATTTTCGGGAATGTGCGGCAGTCAGCGTTGCCTATATGCAACGGGGCCCCGAATGGGGCACACTTAGGGTCCATGCGCACACGAACGTTCGGGCGCGCCGTCGACTCTCTGAGATCCGGCATGCACCGGGTACGTCGCTCCGTCTCGCGTGAGGCGGAGCGCGAGCAGGGGTTGGGCGTCCCCTGCTCGGTCTGCGGCGCTCCAGCCAGCGGCTGGGCCGTCGAGGGCTCCCCGCGCGGCGGGGTGCAGGTCATTGACGGCGTCGCGGTCTGTGCGGAGCACGGCGCGACGCTCGCCGAGCTCCCACGTTCAAAGGCCGGCTGAGGCGCTCCCGGGCGCAACCGCGCCGCGCCGCGTGAACCGCAGGCGAAGCACGAGCACGAGTGCCTCGAAGATGATCCGCCGGCTCATCTTCGACTGTCCGGCACGGCGCTCGCTGAACACGATGGGGATCTCCTGAATCTTCGCGCCCGCGTTGTGCGCGCGCCACGTCGTTTCGATCTGGAAACCGTACCCGTGGGTCTCGACGCTGGCCAGGTTCAACGACCGGAGCAGGTCGGCGCGCCACGCCTTGAAGCCACCGGTCAGGTCGCGCACCGGGAGGCGAAGCACGGTGCGCGCAAACAGGCTGCCACCACGGCTGATGATCTGTCGCGCCATTCCCCAGCCGGAGGTCGAGCCGCCGGCGGCGTATCGGCTGCCGATGCACAGGTCCGCCCCGGCAGCGAGCGCATCGAGCAGGCGCGGCACGTCGGCGGGGTCATGGCTGAAGTCACAGTCCATCTGCACGACGACCCCGCAGTCCTCGCGGGCCAGCAGATGCTCGAAGGCGGCCCGATAGGCAACGCCGAGACCCTGCTTGCCTGGCCGATGCATGACCTCGATGCGCGCGTCGCGCGACGCGAGCTCGTCCGCGAGCGCGCCGGTGCCGTCCGGCGAGTTGTCGTCGACCACCAGGACGTGCGCCTCGGGCGCTGCGGCAAGCACCGCGGAGATCAGCGGCTCGAGGTTGTCACGCTCCTCATATGTCGGAATGGCAATCCACGTGCTGCCGCCCGTCGTCGCGCTTGGGATGGGGGTACGCGTCATCTTTCCCTCCTCGGGGACTGGCCCGGCCTGCATGTGCAGCCGTGGGTTGGGGGTTAGGGGGAACCGGTCACCACCACCAACTGCGGGGCGTTCGTCCCCTCGCGGCTCGCGAAGCGGGTGGCAGTCTTGCTCGGGTCGGTGATCACCAGATTGAGCATGCCATCCGTTCCCCCTCTGTGGGCAGAGGCGCGATGGCCACGTGTCTCGAGGCAGCAGCGCGGGGGCTAGGGTGCGTTTTGGGCCCGCCGATCGTCAAGGTCGACGTAGTACTTTCGACCCATCTGACGCTCGTGCGAGCGTGACCGCCGAAAAATCAGTGGTGCGATGGTGCACCATGGCAGCGATCAATGCGCCTCGATGACGAGCTGCGGAGCCGTCCCTCCTGACTCGCGGCTGGCCAGGCTCATCGCCGTCTGGCTCGCCGTTGTGAGCACCAAGGTCAGGGGACCGCCGCCGCTCACCGCCGAGGTCACATCGACGTCAACCCACGATCCGCCACTGAAGGGCCCGGACGAGCCGATGACGCCCCCGTAGCCCGGCGCGTTGGCGAAGGTGATTCCGGTCTCGCTCCAGCTCGACGACGCGCCGACGCGGACCTCAAAGCCGGAGCTGTGCTTCGAGTTGACCCAGATCCGGAGGGTAGCCCGGGTGATCGTACCGGCGATGGCGGTGTTGAACGCCAGGTAGCTCGCCACCATGGGTGAGCCGTCGGCGCGGACCTGCGTCTTTGTCCCGTTGTTCGTCGTCGGGCTCGAGGCGTCGACATAGCTATCGGCGGTCGGAGCCAGCGTAAGGGCGCAGGCGGTCGACGGCGTGGTGGCCGTATCAGGATCGGACCGATCGGAGCGGTTGCCCGATGCGTCGACGGCGTCCACCCGATAGCTGTAGGTCGATGCCGCGGCGACGCCGGTGTCAGCATACGCGAGCGACGATCCGCCCACCGATCCGATCAGGACGCCGTCGCGGTAGATGCCGTAGCCGGTCACGCCGACGTTATCCGTGGCGGCGTGCCACGCGAGATCCACCCGGCAGCCCGAGGCAGCCGCGGCGACCAGCCCGGTCGGAACGCTGGGGGGCTCGGTGTCGCCGGTTGGTGCGGAGAAGAGCGTATTCGTGCCCTGGTCGAGCACCGTTCCGAGGAGGTTGCCGCCGAGTGTGTTCGTGCCGCCCACCACGGTGCGATGGCACTCGGCACTCGCGATGCGGAGCCCCCACGCCTGCGTCTTTACCGGCTGGGTGTCGGTGGCGATGTTGCCATTCACGATGTTGTCGTCACACGGAATCGAGTCGCTTGACGAGATCCGGATGCCGTCACGCGAGCTCACGACCTGCGAGCTGTTCGTAACCACGTTTCCGGTGATCGTGTTCCGGTTCCCGCTGTTCACGTAGATGCCGTTCTCGCCGGAGCGAATGATCGTGTTGTTACGGATCGTGTTGTCGTTCGACGGCTTGTTCGCCTGGTCCGCGATCGTGGACGCCTTGCCGACCTCGATGCCATGGCGCCCGACGTCGGTGATCGTGCAACCCTCCACGAGATCGTGGTTCGAGGCCAGCAGCTCGATCCCCTGGCCGGGGACGCCGCTGATTACGCAGTCGCGCACGGTGTTGCCGTCCGCCGTCCAGCCGTCGTTCTTGCCGTCAAAGATGATCCCGCGGGCACGCGAGCCGGTGACCTCCACCCGCTCCACGAGGACGTGGTTCCCACGATCGAAGTCGAGTGCGTCGCTCGTCGTGCGCGGCGATCCACCGGCGTTCACCGTGAGGTCGCGGACCACCATGCCGTCCGCACCGCTCACGTTGAACGGCTCGGTATCGGCGGCGAGGGACGTGCTGTTGTGGACGATCGTCCGGCCCATGCCGGCCCCCTGGAACGTGATGTTCACGATGTCGTGCAGGAGGAACCAGTCGCCGCCGAGATCGAAATCACCGGCCGTGAAGGTGATCGTCCCGCCGCCCGCGACCTTCAGCTGCCCGACCGCGCTCTCCACGACGGTCTTCAGCGATCCGCTGAACGTCTGGGCGGTCGAGGCCGCCGTGTAGGACGACCCGCTGCGGCTGACGAGGAACGAGGTTCCGATCGGAGGGGCGCTCACGTTCACCGGGTGCGTCACCGATCCGGTCGCGCCCAGGTCGTCGGTCGCGATGAGGGTGACGGGGTGGGTTCCGGCCGTCGAAAACGTGTGGCTGGTCGTCCTCCCCAGGCCGGTGCCCTCAGTGTCGAACTGCCAGGCGTATCCCACGATGCTCCCGTCCGGATCAACTGACGCGCTCGCATCGAACGAGCAGCTCAGGCCCGTGCACGAGAGAAGCCAAAGGACGCCGTCGGAGGCTGGTTCGAGCCGCCCGTGGTCTCGACGATCAGCTCCGGTGCCTCGCCGCTCTCGCGGCTGCGGATGGCCAGCGCCGTACTGCTCGGGTTCGTGATCGCGAAACTGACGAGGCCGTTGTGGGTCACGAGCGACGAGACATCGATCTCGAGCCAGGTTCCGGCCGGGGCTGCTCCCGACGAGGCGACGATGGGGCCGTACGCGGGCGCCGAGCTCCAGGTGATCGATCCCTCGCCCCAGCCGGTTTCGCCGACGGGGCGAACCTGCACGCCCTGGCTGGCGGTGCTGCGGACGTAGAGCCGCAGGCGAACGGATCCGAAGGCGGAGACGCCGCTGACGTCGAAGCGCAGATACGCGTTTACGGCGGGCGAGCCGTCGGTGCGGAACTCGTTCCGGCTCCCGAAGTTCGAGGTCGGGCTCGTGGAATCGACGTACGAGTCGGCAACCGGGGTGAACACGGCCTCCCCCGCCGCGGCGACAGACGGCGGCATGCCGATCCCCAGCGGGAGGGCCAGCGCAAACGCGGCGATCGCCACAAGGACGACCCGCGGACTCCGGGAGCCATACCGCTGAACCGACCGCGCCGGCCGTGCCCGTGTCATCGTTCCCTCCCCATATCCGTTCCCCGCGGGCGAGCCGCGATGTTGCTAGCGTCGTGAGTGGGCTAACAGCGCCAGCCGGTAAGCGTCAGCCGAGTGCGGATGGGCGCCGTTGCCATCACCCTGCCGACCCGACGAGGGACGGTCAACCGCCAAATGGCACGTTCTCGACCAGCGCCGGAAGGTCCCGAACCAGCTTCGAGCGGGCCAGCATCGGCCCCAGGCCCGCCGCGCGGGCGTCGGCATGCGCCGCCAGGTCGGTGTGCGGCCCGAAGAGGATGACCCGCGGCCGCTGGCGGTTGCGCGCTCCGCCGCAGCCAGGCCGTCAGGGCACCGCCCCAGGAAGGCTGTCGATCACCCCAGTCCACGAGGGTCAGCTCCACCGAATCCGGATCCGGGAGCGCCGAAGGGTCGTCGACGCGCAGCATCTTCCGGCCGGCTCGTGACGCCGACTCCGGCGACGCGACTGGTGACGATCAGGTCCCGCGCAACGAGGACGATCACGCGTGTCGCGACGGGTGACCGTAGCCGGGCGCCCCGTTCATCGGCCGCGGCGGCTGGTGGTGTTCGTGGGGCGGCTGCGTTCCGTTCGCGCCGCTCGTGGCGTAGGACGCATGGGCGGGCGCGGGCGCGTGGCCATTCGCGCCGTTCGCGCTTCCCTCGACGATGTAGCTCGCGATGCGCATCGGGTAGACCCCGACGACCACCGGAGCCCGAACCTCGACGGACAGCTCGATGCCGACATCGCCACGCTCCCAGAGATCCTGCAGCTTCGCCGCCTCGCGATCGGGCAGCCCGATCCAGGCCACGGTTCCATTGTGGGCGAGGCGCGCCATCCCCTCGGCGTCCTCCAACGCGAATCGCCGCCGCAGTTCGGCGACGGTCACGAACGGCCGCGAGGTGATGAAGCGCCGCAGGCTCGAGGTACTCGGGCGTTTGCTGGCGCTCATGGCTTGGGCACCATCGGAAGCCCGAGTCTACCGCGATGCCGGCGCGCCCGCTGACGAGCCGGCCATCAGCCGGACCTCAGCGGCCCTCACCAACGATGCTGCGCAGGATGAACATGACGTTCGCCGGACGCTCGGCGAGCCGTCGCATGAAGTACGGCCACCACTGGCGGCCATAGGGCACGTAGATGCGGACCCGATGGCCGTCGCTCAGCAGCTGCCGCTGCAGGTCGCGGCGAATCCCGAACAGCATCTGGAACTCGTAGCGGTCCGCCGCGATACCTCGCTCCCGTACCACCTCACCGACCGCGGCGATCATCTCGGGGTCATGGGTCGCAACGGCGGGGTGGGCATCGGCCTCGAGGAGCGTCGTGCACAGCTCGACGAATGAGCGGTTGATCTCGTCCCGGTCGTGCCAGGCGATCATCTGCGGCTCAGCGTAGGCGCCCTTGCAGACGCGGACCCACACGCCGTCCGCCGCCAGCGCCGCTGCATCGCTCTTCGACCGATGCAGGTAAGCCTGCAGCACGGCACCCACGTCGAATCCCTCGGCGCGGAGCCTTCGAACGACCTCGAGCGTGCGGTCCGTGTACTCGCTCGACTCCATGTCGACCCGGATGAAGATCCCGCGCCTGCGCCCCGCCTCCGCGAGCGGACGCATCACCGCGAGGCAGGTCTCCACCCCGAGGTCAAGGCCCATCTGGGTCAGCTTGAGGCTCACGCCCGCATCCAGCCCCTCGGCGGCGATGCGCTCGATGGCATCGATGTACGAGGCAGCCGCGGCATCGGCCGTGGCTCGGTCGGTGACGCTCTCGCCGAGGACGTCGAGCGTGGCAGTCGCGCCCGTTTCGTTCAGGGCACGCACCGCGGCCACCGCCTGGTCGAGGGTGGTGCCCGCCACGAAGCGGAGCGGCATGCGGCGCAGGATCGGCGTGCGCATCGCCAGGCCGCCGAGCGCGCGACGGTGCGCCAGCCACAGGAAGAAGGCGCGCAGCGCGGTGGCCAGCATCTCAGCGATGTCGCCCGTGACCCCAGCCGCGCGCGCGCTCGACGGCGCGCCGGATGAGGCGCTTGCCGGGAATCGGCTCGGTCCGCGGGCCATCGAGGTCGTCGTCCGGCGGATAGCCGCGAAGGCGAAGGCCGGGTCGGCCGTCGTCCCGCGGATCGATGTCGGCCCCGTCGAGGCGAATCGTGGGTGACCCCGGAAAGTCGAGCAGCTCCGCGTCTTCGGGCGACGCAACCGCGATCATCTGAATTGGGGTCTCGAAGGCGTCCTCGCCGAGCACTTCGGCCAGCCGCTGGCGAGCTGTCATGTACTGCGGGTCGGCCTCCCAGAAGAGCAGCTCAACGCGCATCGGATGCCGCCCCGCTCATGCGTAGGTGAAGAAGCCAACGAGGCAGAAGACGGCGACCACACCGAGGATCGCGGCGATCCACAGCCGACGGCGCTCCTCGCCGGTCATCCCTTCGCTCAGGGAGCCGGCCCGGTTGCGATCCGCGCGGCCGCGCCAGGCGAGGTAACGCTCGGCGTTGAGGTCGCGCGCCTCCCGTGACCGGTAGCCGGTCCAGGCCGGCCAGCCGACGAGGTACGCCGCTCCCGCCGAGCCGATGGTGGCGAGCAGCCAGATCCACGCCATGCGCGATAGCCTAGCGGCCGGAGACCACGCCGGCCGTCGTCGCGTCGACGATCCAGCGCGTGCGACGGGCACGAACCTTCGCCGCCGGCAGCCGCTCCTCCCCGCTGCGAATCGAGGCGAATGCGGCGGCCTTGTCGGCGCCGGTCACGACGAACATCGCCTCGCGCGCGGCATTCAGGACCCCGAACGTGAGCGTCAGCCGCCACGCTCGCAGGCTGGGCGCCCAGTTGGCGCATACCCACCGACGCCGCTCTGCGAGCGCCGCCGAATCCGGGAAGAGCGATGCGGTGTGCCCGTCGGGGCCCATCCCGAGCCAGGCGAGGTCGAAGCGCGGCGGGCCGTCTCCCGGACCCATGGCGAATGCGTCGCGCAGCTCACCCTCGTATTCCGCAGCGGCCGCATCGAGGTCCGCCGCCTCGCCTCGCATGCGATGCACCTGGTCCATGCTGACGCCCGGCAGGTAGTCGAGCAGGGCCTCGCGCGTCGTGTGGTAGTTCGACTCGGCGTCGTCGGGCGGGACGGCACGCTCGTCCACGAAGAAGAAGTCCACGCGTCGCCAGTCGAGCATCCGCACCCGGGGTGGAATGACGAGCAGCGGGCAGACCGCCAGCGGCGTCGAGCCGCCGGAGAGGGCCAGCATGTACCGCCCGCGGCGACGCATCGCGTTCCTCCCCACCGCGAGGAGCCGGTCGGCGGTCGCTGCGGCCACCGCGTTCACGTCGGCATGCACCTCGAAGCTGCGCATCAGCCGGCCGCCGCCTCGACCTCGCGGGCACTGGCCAGGATGATGGCGGCGGCGCGGAGTGAGGTCTCGTAGACATCATCGTGGCGCTCGGTGATCAGGCTGCCGGCCAGCAGCTCGGATTCGCCGGGCGGGTCCATGTGGACCCTTCGCAGCAAGGCGGTCATGCCGTCCGCGTTGCTGGCCACGACCGCCTCGCCGTCGCTTCGGTCGATGATGAATTCCGCCGCTCCCGTCTCCCCCAGCGAGCGGAGGCGAACGGAGATGAACTCCCCCGCCGGCAGATCGTCGGTGGGCTCCGGCTCGATGAGCAGGTCGACCATCTCGTATCGGCCTTCCATGCGGAGCCGCAGCCGGCCCTCCGACAGCGGCTCGACCGTCGCGTGACGCTTCCAGGCCAGCCGCGAGGCGACCCAGCCCGCGTAGAGCAGCGGCTGGGCAAGCGGCGAGCGTACCGCCCCGCCACGTTCGGCGGACGTCGGCACCGCATAGCGAATGAGCAGCCGGTTCAGGTTCGGCAGGTAGCGGCGGAATCGCGGCGCATCGAAGAACTGGGCAGTCAGCTCCTGCCACCAGGCCAGCCGGCGCCAGGTAAGGTCGCCAATGCCGCTTCGCCGCCGCAGCGACGCGAGGCGGCGCATTCCGAGCTGCAGGTCGCCGAAATCGCTCGAGTCGATGATGAGCCGATCCCCGAGCTCGACGAGCTGGTCGAAGATCGGGTCCGCAAAGGGCGGGTCACCGGGCCACCAGACGAGGGTCGGGAGATCGTGGATCAGCAGCGGGGCGACCATGCCCGACAGGTGCTCGGCCGCCTCCCCGCGGACGGTCAGCACGATCTCCTCGTAGCAGACCTGCTCGCCCGAGGTTGCGGAGGGACGGCAGTGCGCGCTGACCGAGGCGTCTAGTGCCCCCTCGCCTGGACGCGCGTCGGCGACGAGCACGATGGCCCGCGACGGGTGACGCATGCCGAGCCCGAGCATCGTCGCGACCACGCGCTCGGCGGCATCCACGTCCGGCACGGTGGCGATGAGGTTCAGCACCGAGGCACGAGCGTGCGGCAGGCCCTTCTCGGTGATCAGCGCGTCCCCCTCGGCCGTGGTGGAAGCGCTCCACAGGCGCGACAGGTGGCCCTCGATGACGCGCACCGAGGTGTCGTGTGCGACCCATGGCGGCGCGATGGCGGTCTCGGCCTCACCGAACCGCATGAGGCGCCGATGCATCGAGAGCTCGTGCTCCGCGTCGATCGGTGGGCCACCAGTCTCGGTGCTCATGGGCGGCGCCAGCTGCGGCCGTCGCGCTCGAGGAGCTCGTCCGCGGCCGGCGGCCCCCAGCTCCCCGCGCCATAGAAGTGGATCGGCCCGCCATGGCCGGCCGCCCACGCCTTCATGATCGGATCGAGGATCTCCCACGCGCGCTCGACCTCGTCCGCGCGGGTGAAGAGCGAGGCGTCGCCGATCATGCAGTCCAGGACGAGGGTCTCGTACGCGTCGGGCGAGTCCACGGCGAAGCTCGAACCGTAGCGGAAGTCCATGTTCACGCTGCGGATCTGGAGACCCTGACCGGGGACCTTGGCGCCGA
This sequence comes from uncultured Chloroflexia bacterium, assembly GCA_963837425.1. GTDB lineage: Bacteria > Chloroflexota > Limnocylindria > QHBO01 > QHBO01 > CAWINH01. The sequence goes on along the minus strand of CAWINH010000002.1, from coordinate 343,002 downwards.
AACGGAGGAGGATGCCCTCGTCCGGCTGGATCCGGATGGCCAGGATGTTCGGGTCCATCACCGGGGTGCCGGCGCGCGCGAAGAGCGCAAGCGGTGCCCGCTTGAACTGGACCGCGATCTCGGTGACCCGTGACGCCAGCGCCTTGCCGGTCCGCAGGTAGATCGGCACCCCTGCCCACCGCCAGGAGTCGATGCCGAGCTTCAGGGCCACGTACGTCTCGGTCTCCGAGGCGGGCCTCACCTCCGGCTCGTCCCGGTAGGAGACCACCTTCTCTCCCTCGACCCAGCCGGAGACGTACTGCCCGCGCACGGTCTGCTGCGCGACCTCCTCGGCGGTCATCGGCTTCACCCCCCGCAGCACCTTGAGCTTCTCGTCGCGGAGGTCGGCGGCGCGGAACTCGACCGGGGGCTCCATGGCGAACGTGCTGAGCAGCTGCAACCCGTGGTTCTGCACGATGTCGCGCAGGGCCCCGGTCTGGTCGTAGAACTCGCCGCGGCCCTCGACGCCCACCGTCTCGGCCACCGTGATCTGCACACTGTCGATGTAGCGCCGGTTCCAGATCGGCTCGAAGAGGCCGTTGCCGAAGCGAAAGACGGCGAGGTTCTGGACCGTCTCCTTGCCGAGGTAGTGATCGATGCGATAGATCTGCTCCTCGTCGAAGACGCCCTGCAGCTCGCGGTTCAGGCGACGGGCAGAAGCGGTGTCGGAGCCGAATGGCTTTTCCACGATGACCCGCGTCCAGCCGTGGCGCCCGCCCCCAACCCCGTCCTCCTCCCCGGAGAGCCCCGCCGCGCCGAGCTGCCGCACGATCTCGGGATAGAGGGACGGCTGCACGGCGAGATAGAAGAGGCGATTGCCGGAGGTGCCGCGGTCGCGGTCGATGCGCTCGAGGCGCTTCGCGAGCTCGGCCCATGCCCCGGGCGCGTCGAACTCGCCGCGCTGGTACTCGATCGCACGGCTGAACGATTCCCAGATGGATGCCTTTGCCGGCCGATTGCGGCTGAAGCGATCGATGCCGGCACGGAGGTGCTCACGGAAGTCGTCGTCGGACAGTTCGCGCCGCGCGAAGCCGACGACGGTGAACTCGGGGGGCAGAAAGCCGCCGAGCATGAGGTTGTAGAGGGCCGGGCCCAGCTTGCGCTCGGTGAGGTCGCCGGTCGCGCCGCAGATGACCATGGTGCACGGTTCCGGCATCCGCTCGTTGCGGAGGCCCTCGCGCAGCGGGTTGCGGGCTCGCTCCGCGGCGCCGCCGGGTTGGAGGCGCGTGCCCGTCAGGTCGGGCGCAGTCGTGGCCATCGGGCTAGGACGACTCATCGCCGGCGACCGACTTGATCGCGTGGCCTCCGAACTCGTTGCGGAGCGCAGCGAGGACCTTGTCGGTGTAGCTGTCTGGCTCGCGCCGGCTGCGGAAGCGCTGGATGAGGCTGAGGGTGATGATCGGCGCCGGCACGTCATGGTCGATCGCGTCGAAGACGGTCCAGCGCCCCTCGCCCGAGTCGTTGACCCAGCCCTCGATCTTTGCCAGGTCATTTCCCTCCTTCGCAAAGGCGTCGCCGGCCAGCTCGAGGAGCCAGGAGCGGATCACGCTGCCGTTCTGCCACATCCGCGCCACGGCCGCGAGGTCGAGATCGAACCCCGAGGCGTGGAGGATGTCGAAGCCCTCGCCATAGGCCTGCATGACGCCGTACTCGATCCCGTTGTGGACCATCTTCACGTAGTGGCCGGCTCCTGCAGGCCCGCAATACAGGTAGCCGCCCTCGGGGGCCAGCGTCTTCACCGATGGCTCGAAGCGATCGAACACCTCGCGCTTTCCGCCGAGCATCGCGCAGAAGCCAACCGTCAGGCCCCAGACCCCGCCGGAGACGCCCATGTCCAGCCACTCGATCCCGCGCGCCTCGACCTTGGCGGCCCGGCGCTGGCTGTCATGGAAGTTCGAGTTGCCCGCATCCACGATCACGTCGCCCGGGGAAAGGATCTCCAGCAGCTGGTCGATCATCTGCTCCGTCGCGTCACCGGCCGGGACGCTGATGATCACGAAGCGCGGCGCCTCGAGGTGCTCGACGATGCTGCCGATCGGCTCGGCGACCGTGATCCGGCCCGCGTTTTCCGGCTCGGCCGCAACCTCGGTGGCCACCGACTCGGTCCGATTCCATGCGACCACCCGATGACCGTCCCGCGCGAGGCGGCGCGCCATCCCGGCCCCCATGCGTCCCAGGCCGACGATTCCTACGTCCATGCTCGGCTCCTTGCTTCGTATGCTGTTGCGACTCCCTCCGAGGTCAGGCCCGCGCCAGGGCGGGCAGGGCGTCGGCCACCATCGTCTCGAATCGTTCGAGGCCTCCATCGGCGCGCGCCAGGTGGAGGCGGAGCACCCGCCGCCCGCGACGCTGCAGCGAGGTGAGGTCGCCGAGTGCCTGCGCGGCGATCAGCGTACCGAACGACTCCGCCCAGCCGGGGATCGGAAGGTCACGCTCCGGCTCGGCGGTGAGCTGCACGAAGGCGCCGCTGTCCGGCCCGCCCTTGTGCAGCTGCCCTGTGGAATGGAGAAAGCGAGGCCCGAAGCCCAGCGTGGTCGCCACCCCCAGGGCATCGCGGACTGCCGTCCGCACGCGCTGGAGCCGCGCCTCCGATCCGGCCTCGGCGGGCACGTACGCGAGCAGCGCCAGGTAGTCGCGGGCATGGATCCCGCCCAGGAGCAGGCGCAGGGCGGCGTCCACGCTGTCTGGCGCCGGGCCGAGCACGCCGGGGTCGAAGTACGCGGCAATGCCCGCGTCGGAAACGACCGGCGCCGGCGCCGGCAGCGTTCCGTTCTCCCGGAAAGCGTCGAGGAGCGCCTTCGTGGCGTCCTTGCTCTCCTGCACGTTGGGCTGGTCGAAAGGATCGATCCCGAGCACGATGCCGGCGGCAGCAGTCGCCACCTCCCAGCGCACGAACTCGCCACCGACCGCGCTCGGGCCATCGACCTCGATGCGCAGCACCGGGTGGCCGGCCGCCTCGAGCTCCGCGGTCAGCGCGCGCCACTGGGTATCGGCATCCGCCGCCTCGGTCAGCATCACGAAGCAGCGGTCGTCGCCGTACGCGGAGGGCCGGCCGACCGACTCCCCGACGATCGGCACGATTCCGGTGCCCTGCTTGCCGGTGCTCTCGGCGATGAGCTGCTCCACCCAGTCGCCGAACGGCGCCAGGCGGGGCGAGGTGAGGATCGTGAGCTTGTCGCGCCCGGCGCGGGCCGCTTCGCCGATGGCGGCACCCAGCGCCAGCCCCGGGTTGCCGGCTGCCCCGCGCCGGCAGGCATCCGCCATCTCGACCGCGCCCGCCAGCAGCGCCCGGAGGTCCACCCCATGGAGGGCGGCCGGGACCAGGCCGAAGACGCTGAGCGCCGAGTAGCGCCCGCCGACGTCGGGCGGGCCATCCACGATCGCGCGGAACTCCTGCGCGCGAGCAGTCTCGGCCAGTGAGCTTCCGGGGTCGGTGATGGCCACGAAGTCGAGGGCCGGCGCGAAGGAGGCCATCGCCGCATGGAACGCATTCGGCTCGGTCGTGGAACCCGACTTGCTGCTCACGCAGAAGAGCGTCCGCGCGCTCTGCGCCCAGTCGCGGAAGCCACGCACCGCGTCGGGGTGCGTGGAGTCGCAGATCCGCAGCTCGACGTCCGACCCCGCGAAGACGCGGCTGTAGAGCTCGGGGGCCAGGCTGGAGCCGCCCATCCCCAGCACGGCGGCGCGCGCGTAGCCGTCGCGCCGCACGTCGCGGGCGAGGTGCTCGAGCTCGTCGATCCGGGCGCTCATCGCCGTCGGCAGGTCGAGCCAGCCGAGCCAGGCGGCGAGCGCCGCCGGCTCCTTCCCCGACGCGGCCCACAGGGTCCCGTCCTTGGCCCACAGCCGCTCGGCGACGCGCTCCGTGTCCCAGGCCTCCAGACGATCTCGGGTCGCCTTGCTGAGCGTCGCGTCACTCATGCCGGAGCCAGGGCCCGGCGCTTCTCCTCGATGCTGGCGATCAGCTCGTCGAAGGAGTCCGCGAAGGCCTTCACCCCCTCAGCGATGAGCTCGTCGGTCACGGTCTTCATGCTGATGCCCTGCGCCTCGACCATGCGGATCGCCTCCAGCTCGGCGGGCAGGTCCGCATCAAGCCGGCGCACCAGGGACCCGTGGTCGATGAGGGCCTCGATGGTCGGCATGGGCATCGTGTTCACCGTCTCGGGGCCGATGAGCTCCTCCACGTACAGCACGTCCCGATAGGCCGGGTTCTTCGTGCTCGTGCTGGCCCACAGACAGCGCTGCACGCGGGCCCCCGCGGCCCGCAGGTCGGCGAACTCGTCGCCGCCGAAGATCTCGTCGTACGCCGCGTAGGCCATCTTCGCGTTCGCCACCGCGGCGCGGCCGCGCGCGTTCAGGGCGGACGGCGTGCCGACCTGCTCGAGGGCGGCGTCGACCTTCGTGTCGACACGACTCACGAAGAAGCTGGCGACCGATGCGATGCGATTCACGTCCGCGCCGCGCCGATGACGGGTCCGCAGCCCGGCGATGTACGCCCGCGCGACGCGCCGGTAGACGTCGACACTGAACATCAGCGTCACGTTCACGTTGATCCCCTCGGCGATCGCGGCCTCGATGGCCGGGATCCCCGCCTCGGTGGCCGGGATCTTGATGAGGATGTTCGGCCGATCCATGCGCCGCCACAGCTGGCGAGCGCGCTCGAGCGTGCCCGTCGTGTCGTCGGCGAGGTCCGGCTCCACCTCGATCGAGACGAAGCCGTCCGCGCCATCCGAGGCGTCATAGGTGGTCCGCAACACATCGGCCGCATCGCCCACGTCCCCGGTGGCGATCTCCTCGTAGATCTCACGGTCTCCGTGGCCGGCGTCCAGCTCTCGACGGACGAGCGTGTCGTACTGGCCGGTCGCCACCGCCTTGGCGAAGATCGTCGGGTTGCTGGTGAGGCCCCGGATCCCATCCGCCACCAGCCCGGCGAGCCGGCCGGAGGTGATGAGGTCGCGGTCGATGAAGTCGATCCACGGGCTCTGGTCGAACTCCGCGTGGAGGCGCTGCAGCGCGTTCATGGCGTCTTCCTCCTCAACCATCAGGCCACCACCCGCGAGCCGACCAGCTCGCGGGCCGCGGCGGCAATGTGCTCCGCATCGATCCCGGCATCGGCGAGCTCCTCGTCCGGAGTGGCCGATCCAGGCATGTCATGGACCGCGAGCTTGACGATCGGCGGCCGGTTCGGGTCCGCGGCGAAGACCTCGAGCACCGCGTCGCCCAGGCCGCCCTCCGCCCAATGGTCCTCGGCGGTCACGATTCCCTGCGTCTCGGCGCCGGCGGCACGCAGCGTCGCGGCGTCGATCGGCTTCACCGAGTAGAGGTCGATGACTCGCGCGGCGATTCCCTCGGCGGCCAGCAGGTCAGCGGCGCGCAGCGCCGCGTGGAGCGTGACCCCGGCCCCCACCAACGTCACCCGGTCCCGGTCGCTGCCGCGGACGACGCGGCTGCCACCGACCTCGAACGCCTCGCCGGGCGGATAGAGGATCGGCGTCTTCTCACGCGTCGTGCGCAGGAAGATGATTCCGGGCCGGTCGGCGATCTCGGCCATCAGCGCCGCCGTCTGGTTCGCGTCCGACGGGTAGAGCACCGTGCTGCCGTGCACCGCGCGCAGCGAGGCGATGTCCTCGAGCGCCATCTGCGACGGCCCGTCCTCGCCAATGCTCACCCCGGCGTGCGAGCCGGCCAGCACGATGTTCGCACGGCTGATGGCGCCCATCCGGACGAAGTCGTAGGCGCGCGACAGGAACGCCGCGAACGTGGCGGCGAACGGCCGCCAGCCGCGGACGGAGAGCGCGATGGCATCGGCCACCAGCTGCTGCTCGGCGATGTAGGCCTGGATGAATCGATCGGCGTGCGCCTCGGCAAACTCGCCGGTGTACGTCGAGTTGCCGACCTCGCCGTCGAGGGCGATCACGTCGCCGCGCGCATTGGCGAGGGCCACCAGCGCGTCGCCGAACGCCTTGCGAGTCGCCTCGGTCGTCCCCAGCTCGTAGGCCGGGAGCCGAAGCTCGCCGCTCGCGGCGAAGCGGTGGGGCGTGGTACCCGACGCCGGGGCCCGTACGTCGACGTGCAGGTTGCGCAGGCCCCCGAGCTCCGCGATCGCCGCCTCCGGATCCGCGAGCGGCTTGCCGTGGAATCCGTTCTTGTTGGCGACGGCCGCCACGCCGTGGCCCTTCTCGGTCCGGGCGATCACGACCGTCGGCTGACCCGTGGTGGCGATCGCCTCGCGGTAGGCATCGTCGATCGCCGTGACGTCGTGACCGTCGATCTCGATCGCGTGCCAGCCGAAGGCCAGTGCGCGCTTCGCGTACGCGTCGAGGTCCCAGCCGTGCATCGTCTCGCCGGTCTGCCCAAGGCGGTTGACGTCGATGATGGCGGTGAGATTGTCGAGCCCGTCGTGCGATGCGTGTTCGAACGCCTCCCAGATCGAGCCCTCGGCCATCTCCGAGTCCCCGCAGAGGCACCAGACCCGGTAGTCGAGGCGGTCGAATCGCTTCGCGGTGAGCGCCACGCCGACCGCGATCGGCAGCCCCTGACCGAGCGATCCGGTCGCAACGTCGACCCAGGGCAGCACCGGCGTCGGGTGCCCCTCGAGCCGGCTGCCGCGCTTGCGGAAGGTGAGCATCTCCTCGTCGCTGATCGCACCGGCGGCGCGGTACATCGCGTAGAGGAGCGGCGATGCGTGGCCCTTGCTGAAGATCAGGTGATCGTTCGACGGGTTCGCCGGATCGGCGAAGTCGTATCGGAGGTGGCCCGCCAGCAGAACCGCCATGAGGTCGGCGGCGGACATCGAGCTGGTCGGGTGCCCGGAGCCGGCCGCCGAGCTGGATCGGATAGAGTCGACTCGGAACTGCTGGCCGAGCTCACGCCAGGTGTCGTGTGCATTCATATCCCCCCATGATACGAGTCGGGGGTGCATGCGCCGATGCGGGCATACGAAGAGGCGGCGCCCCTGCTGCGGGGCAGCCGCCTCGATGACCGCGAGCAGGTGGCGTCAGCCGCGCACGAGCCGGAAGCAGTCGCTGCAGTAGACCGGGCGAGCGCCGGTCGGCTTGAACGGCACCTGGGTGTCCTTGCCACAGCGAGCGCAGACGGCGTCGAACATCTCGCGCGGTCCGCGGCTGTAGCCCGACGAGTATCCCCCGCCGTTGCCGTAGCTCGAGCCACCGCCCGTGGCGCGTCGCTGCGCACGGCAGGACGCGCAGCGCTTGGGCGCAGAGGTGAAGCCCTTCTGCGCGAAGAATTCCTGCTCGGATGCGGAGAACACGAAGTCAATCCCGCAGTCGGCGCAGGTGATCACCTGATCGGTGTAGGTCACGAATGACCCTCCCACAAGAGAATGGTTACCACGTCGGACTGCCTCTGCTCAGGCGCCGGCCACGGGTCTTGCCGCTACCCCGTGAGCCGACGGTTGGACGTGGGTGGATGGGGAGGGAAGCTTGCTGGCGCCGCGCGGGTGCGGCCCGACTCGCGCGAGTATACCCTCCCGCGCGCGCGACGCAAGAGGGGCCGGAGGTCGCCTCGCAGGGTGCCGCGAGTTGCGTGATCGCGCACGGGGACCGATCCTGAAGCGATGCGACTCACCGGGATCGTGGTCGGGATACTGCTGGTGCTGGCGGGCGCGGTGTGGATCGCCCAGGGGCTGAACCTGCCGTTCGCGCCGGCCTCGTTCATGACCTCGGACAGGACCTGGATCGTCATCGGCTCCGCGACCGTGCTGATCGGCGCCGTCGTGGCCGTCGCGTCCTGGCGTCGGCTCCCCGGCTAGCCTCCCCGGAGCGCCACCCCCGCCGCGGACATCGCCTCGATGGCGCGATCTCCATCCCCCTCGGCGAGGTCGACGGCGGCGATGCCGTCGGTGAGGACGCTGCAGTCGAAGCCGAGACGGAGGGCATCGAGCGCGGTGGCCTTCACGCAATAGTCGGTCGCCAGCCCGCAGATGACCACTCGCCGGATTTCGTGCTCCCGGAGCAGGGCGGCCAGTTCCGTCGGCGCCTCCGCCCCGCTCGATGGATCGCGCATCGTGAAGCCCGAGTAGCCGTCCTCCCCGTGGCTCCCCTTGCGCACGCGATACTCCGCGACCACCGACAGCCCGTCCAGGAGCCTGGCCCCCCAGCTGTCGGCGACGCAGTGCACCGGCCATATCCCGCCGTCCTTCGCGAAATGGGGCGTCGACGGCGGGTGCCAGTCCTGCGTGTACACGACGACGGCACCCGACGCTGCGGCATCGGCGACCGCCCGGTTGACGACCGGCAGGATCCGATCCGCCCCCCGCACCGCGAGGCTGCCATCCGGATGCCCGAAGTCGTTCTGCACGTCGACGACGATCAGCGCGACGGACGGGTCGTAGCGGGCCATCGCGGGCATGGTAGCCCAGCCTCCCGCGGCAGCCGGAACGTGGCGTGCGCGCGGCGGGGTAGCATGGGTGCCACATGCGTCGAGCCCGATCCCGAACCTCCCGGGTGGCCGCCCGGTCGGCCGCATTCGTAGTGGCGGCCCTCGTGCTAACCGGCTGTGCGCCGCAGGCGGCAAGCACGGAGGGGACGCAGATCAAGGGGCTCTATGACCTGTTCCTGATCGCCGCGGCCGGGGTGTTCGTCATCGTCGCCGGCCTGATCGGGTGGAGCATCCTCCGCTACCGCGCCCGCGATGGGGATGAGGGGCTGCCGCCCCAGATCCGCGACAACCGACGGCTCGAGCTCGTGTGGTGGGCGCTGCCCACGATCCTGGTGATCGGCCTGTTCGCGGCGACCGCCGGCGTCCTTGGCCGGGTCGACGCCACGAGCCCCGATCCCGCCCTGCGCGTCCTGGTCACCGGCTCCCAGTGGCAATGGCGGTTCGCCTACGAAGGGACCGACGTCGTCGTGCAGGGATCGGCGGAGCAGGAACCAGAGCTGGTGCTCCCGATCGGAGAGCGGATCGCCTTCGACCTCGAGTCCGCGGACGTCATCCACAGCTTCTGGGTGCCGGCCTTCCTCATGAAGCGCGACGTGGTCCCCGGGCAGACGAACCACATCGAGCTGACGATCGATTCGGTTGGCACCTACCGCGGACAGTGCGCCGAGTTCTGCGGGCGGTTCCACGACCAGATGGTGTTCAGCATCAGGGCCGTGACCGCGAGCGACTTCGACGACTGGCTCGCCAGCCAGGAGGGCAGCTGATGGCGACCCTCGCCCGGGAGGCACCGATCCACGTCGCCCGACGCGACGGGCTGGTCGCCTACCTGACCACCACCGACCACAAGAAGCTCGGCCTCCTCTACATCGGCTCCGGGCTCGTCTTCTTCCTGGTCGCCGGCCTGCTGGCGCTCATCATGCGCTCCGAGCTGGCGATGCCGGGCCTGCAGTTCCTCGACGAGTCGACGTACAACGAGCTCTTCACCCTCCACGGGACGGCGATGATCTTCTTCTTCGCCGCACCGGTCGCGTTCGGATTCGCGAACTACATCCTGCCACTCCAGGTGGGCGCACCCGACATGGCGTTTCCGCGGCTCAACGCGCTGAGCTTCTGGCTCTTCCTGGGCGGCGGCCTCGTCGTCTTCTCCGGGTTCCTGACCGCGAACGGGGCGGCGGCATTCGGCTGGACCGGCTACGCGCCCCTCGCCAACGCGACGTATTCGCCGGGCGCGGGGGCGAACCTGTGGATCGTGGGGCTGATCATGTCCGGCGCGTCCGGGATCCTGGGGGCGGTGAACTTCCTCGCCACGGTCCTCACCATGCGCACGCCGGGGATGGGGATGTTCCGCCTCCCGATCTTCACGTGGAACATGCTCGTCGTCTCGCTGCTGATCGTCTTCACCTTCCCGGTGCTCGCCTCGGCGCTCGTGATGCTCTTCCTGGATCGGACCGTGGGCGCCGGCTTCTTCGATCCTGCCCAGGGCGGCAACGCGATCCTCTGGCAGCACCTCTTCTGGTTCTTCGGGCACCCCGAGGTCTACATCCTCATCCTCCCCTTCTTCGGGATCGTGACCGAGATCATCCCGGTCTTCGCGCGGAAGCCCCTGTTCGGGTACCGCGCCCTCATCTTCGCCACGATCCTCATCGGCGCCCTCTCGTTCAGCGTTTGGGCCCACCACATGTTCACCACGGGCTCGATCAACACCTACTTCTTCTCGATCGTGACGATGGCGATCGCCATCCCGACCGGCGTGAAGTTCTTCACCTGGATCGCCACGATGTGGCGCGGGCGCCTGACCTTCGAGACGCCGATGCTGTTCACGATCGGATTCCTGCTCATGTTCCTGGCGGGAGGCATCACCGGCCCGATGCTCGCCTCGCCGCCGCTCGACTATCAGATGCAGGATTCCTACTTCGTCGTCGCCCACATGCACTACGTCCTGTTCGGCGGGAGCGTGTTCGCGGCCTTCGCCGGCTTCTACTTCTGGGTCCCGAAGATGACGGGTCGAATGCTCGACGAGCGGCTCGGCAAGATCCACTTCTGGGGCGCCCTGGTCGGGATGAACGTCACCTTCTTCCCGATGCACATCCTGGGCATGGACGGGATGCCGCGACGGATCGCCGACTACGCGTCGAGCACCGGGTGGGGCCCGCTGAACCTGCTGATCACCGGCGGTGCGTTCCTCCTCGGGGCGTCGGTGCTCGTCTTCGGGGCGAATATCGTGTGGAACGTCCTGCTCGGCCACGGGCGGGTCGCCGGCGACGACCCGTGGCGGGGCAACTCGCTCGAGTGGGCGACGAGCTCCCCACCGCCGCACCACAACTTCACCTCGCTGCCGCCCATTCGCAGCGAGCGGCCGGTCTTCGATGCGCGGCAGGCGGCGCGACAGGCCGATGGCTGAGGAGGTCCGCTTCTTCCTGCGCACCGCCCTTTACTCGGCGGCGATCGCGGTCGTCTACTGGTTCAACAGCTCGTCGCCGGTCCACGGCTACGACTGGGCGGGAACCGTGATGCTGCTCTTCACCGCCCTGGCGGCCGGTGGCGTCGTCGCGGTGCTGGCCGGCAGCGTGCGCCAGACCCGGGCGCCAGCGGGTGGGCGATCGATGCTTTCGCGCGTGACGGGGATCATCGCCCTGACCGACCCGCCGGGAGCGGCCGGCGACCGTCCACTGAGCACCGAGCTCGAGCGGGTGCCGGTCGGGTCCGCCTGGCCGGTCGCTGCGGGGCTGGCTGCCACCCTGATCGGGCTGGGCCTCGTCTTTGGGCCCTGGTTGTGGCTGCCAGGGCTCGCGCTGCTGGCAGCCACCGTCTGGGGCTGGGTCACCGAGTAGCGGCTACTCGGTCACTCCCACCGGCACTGGCTCGATCACCTGCGCCTCCTCCGGCGCGTCGCCGAAATGCTGCCGCAGCGGCAGCTCGTGGAGCAGGATCGCGCTGAGCACGGCCACCCCCATCGCCCCCATGCCGAGCCACATGCTGTTCCCGAGCGCGATGCTGAAGGCCTGGTGAATACCGTCCAGGAAGGCCGGCTGCAGCTGGGCGGGAACCTGGCTCAGGAACGACGGACCCGAGCCGCCGACGTTCGTCAGCGCACCGGGATCGAACCCGGCCGGCGCGGTTGCGGGCAGCGCGTTGGCCGGTACGCCGGCCGCGATCACCTGGGTGCGGATCGAGTCCCAGGTCAGGAAGTTCCGGAACAGGGTGAACGCGAAGGTCAGACCCACCGTCCCGCCGATCTGGCGGAAGAGCGTCAGGTCGGCCGTCGCCGCGCCGAGCTCCTCGAACGTCACGGCGTTCTGCACGATGATCGTGAAGACGGCCATGGTGGGGCCGATGCCGAGGCCGGCCAGGAACATCCAGCCCCAGAGCATCGGGTAGCTCGTATCGGCGCGGATGTTCGTCATGAGGGCGATCCCGACCGCGGCGGTCGCCAGCCCGCCGATCAGCAGCCACTTGTAGCGGCCGGTGCGGCTCACGAAGAACCCGCTCGCCACCGAGCTCAGGATGAGCCCGAAGAGGAACGGCAGCAGGTTGTAACCGGACGCAGTGGCGCTGGCTCCCTTCACGACCTGGTACCAGAGCGGCAGGAAGATCACGGCCCCGAAGAAGCCGAACATCGCCAGGAAGACCGCCACCATCGAGACCGTGAAGGTGCGGACCCGGAACAGGTGGAGCGGAATCATCGGCTCGGACGCCCGGCTCTCGACCCAGACGAAGACGGCCAGGAAGAGCGCGCCGAGGAGGCCCAGGCCCCAGACCCCGGGGTCGCCCCAGTCGCCGTTCTCGGCATTCGTCAGCGCAATGAGGATCGGCACGATGCCGGCCGCGAAGGTGAAGACCCCGGCCCAGTCGATCGCGTTCACCGCATCCGGCCGCCGGACGGTCGGCAGCAGCCGGCCGATCACGACGAGCGCGACGAGGCCGATCGGGATGTTCACGTAGAAGACCCAGTGCCAGCTGATGTTGTCGGTGATCAGGCCGCCAAGCCCGGGACCCACCAGGAAGGCGATCCCGAAGACGGCCCCGAAGAGGCCCTGGTACTTGCCGCGCTCGCGCGGGGTGAAGAGGTCGCCGATGACCGCCAGGCTGATGGGGAACAGCGCGCCGGCGCCAAGGCCCTGGATTGCGCGGAAGAGGACGAGCTGCCACATCGTCTGCGAGATGCCGGAGAGGGCGGAACCGACCAGGAACAGGCTGATCCCGGCCATGAGCATCGGCTTGCGCCCGAACAGGTCCGAGAGCTTGCCGTAGATCGGGACGGTCACCGTGCTCGTCAGCAGGTATGCAGTTACGACCCAGGTGTAGTAATCGCTGCCGTGCAGGTCGCTGACGATGTGGGGCAGGATGGGTCCCACGATCGTCTGGTCCAGCGCGGACAGGAAGAGGCCCAGCAGGACCGCGCCGAGGATCTCGAACCGGGCACGTGGATTGACGTGGACCGGGGCGTCATCGATCTCGTCTACGGCCGCCGATGCGGCACGGGTGTCTGGTCGGGAGGTCATGCGTGCAGGGGCTCCTTGTCATGTCCATTGGTACCGTCGTCTTCGTGGTCGCCGAACACGTGGTGATGGGCGTTGGTCAGGGTCTTGAGCGCACGCAGCACCGTCCGCTGCTCGGAGGTGCTGAGGAGCTCGACCAACGTGCGCATGTGTGCCATGCGGGTGTCCTCGACGTGCTCCAGCATCGCGGTGCCGGCGCTCGTCAGCTCGGCGAGCACCATCCGTCGGTCCGTCTCGTCATGGACCCGGGCAACGACGCCCTTCTCCTCGAGGCGGCCTACGATGCCGCTCACGTTCGAGAGGCCAACGCCCAGCTCGTCCGCGAGCCGACCCATGGGTGTTGGGCCCTCCGCGTCGAGCACGGCGAGCACCTGGAAATGAGTCATCGACAGTCCGAAGGCCTGGCACTGGGCCGCCCACTTGTGGCGCTGGTGCGCCATGAACGGCCCCATCTCGGTGATGATCTGATCGACCAGGGTGTCGACCCGGGTGGGAGGCATCGGTCTAGCTTGCGCTCACGTTAACGATTCGCATCGGCAGGATATTTACCACATCATGAACTATTCTGTCAACGCCAAGCTTCCTCTCGCCGATCTCGCGCTTCGGCCGGATCCCTCGCGCGCGAGCCCGTGGCTTCGCGAGGCGCTCGCCGCCGAGGGAGATCCCGCGCCGGCGGCGCCACTCGCGGGCGAGGCGCGAGCGGACATCGGGATCGTGGGGGGCGGCTACACCGGGCTATGGACCGCGCTCGAGCTGAAGATTCGGGCACCCGAGCTCGAGGTCATCGTCCTCGAGCAGGAGATCTGCGGGGCGGGTCCGTCGGGGAGGAACGGCGGCTTCGTGAACGCCTGGTGGGACGAGCTCGACACGCTCCGCGCCCTCCACGGGGATGACGAGGCGCTCGTCTGCGCCCGGGAGGTGGCGAGATCGGTCTCCGCGATCGGCGAGTGGGCGGCGGCCGAGGGCGAGGACGTGCACTACCGGCGCGGAGGGATGCTGACCGTGAGCACGACGCCGCTGCACGACGGCGTCTGGCGCGCGTCCGTCGAGGCGGCGCGCGAGCTCGGTGTCCCAGACGCCTACAGCGAGCTCGATGCGGATGCCGTCGCAGCCCGCTGCCGGGGCGGGCGATTTCGCGGTGGCGCGCTCATGGCGGACGGCGGGACGGTGCACCCGGGGCGGCTGGTCCGCGCCCTGCGCCGAGCCTGCCTGGCACGCGGGGTGCGCCTCTTCGAGGAGACGCGCGCGGGACGCCTGTGGGCCGGCGACCGCGTGCGGATCGCCACGATGTCGCGCGCCGGGCCAGGCGAGCTGCGCGCGTCGCAGTGCGTGCTGGCCCTCAACGCGTGGACCGCCGGTCGGCGCCCGTTTCGCCGCTCGTTGCTGGCCTGGAGCAGCTGGATGGTTCGCAGCGAGCCGATCCCCGAGCTCATCGCCGAGCGCCTGGGCTGGACGGGAGGTGAGTCGATCGTCGACGGACGGTTCACGGTCCACTACTTCCACGTGACCCGCGACGGCCGGATTGCGTTCGGCGCGGGCGGCGGACGACCGGGATACGACGGCCGCATCGGGCGCTCGTTCCGCGACGATCTGGGGTCCGGCCGCCGCGCGGCCGCAGGCTTCCGACGTCTCTTTCCGCAGCTCGCCGACGTGCGGCTCACCGACATGTGGGGCGGACCAATCGACGTCTCGGCGGATCACCTCCCCCGCTTCGGCACGCTCCCCGGCGGGCGAGTCCACTTCGGCTTTGGCTACTCGGGCAATGGCGTCGCCCCGTCGCACCTCGGAGGCCGCATCCTGTCGAGTCTGGCGCTCGGCTCCGACGAGCCGGTCACCCGGCTGGCGGTCGTCGGCGACGTCCCGCGCCGACTGCCGCCGGAGCCGTTCCGCTACCTTGGCGCGCGCGTCGTCCGGGCGGCGATGATCCGGCGCGAGGACCGCGAGGAGGCGGGCTACCGACCGTCGTGGCCGCTCCGCCAGATCACGCGTTTGCCGCGACGCCTCGGCTTCCGGCTCGGGCCCGAATGAGCGGCTTCGACCCTCAGTAGAGGTTCGGGACGAAGCGGCGCGTCCGCATCCGGTAGGCCGCGTAGCCGGCGTGGTGGGCAAGCAGCCAGACCTCTTCGCGGCGCGACTTCAGGTCCAGCCACACCGCGAGCAGAGCGGCCACGGCGAGCGCGGCGCCGCTGACCGCCACCAGTGCCCAGCCCAGCGCCGCGGCGATCACGCCCGCGTAGATCGGGTGACGGACGCGGGCGTAGATCCCCGACTCCACGAGCAGCGCGTCGCGGCGTGGGGCGGGCAGCGCGGTGAGGTTCGGGCCGAGGTCGCGCAGCCCGCGGAGCGCGAGCCAGCCACCGACCGCCGCAACCAGGATTCCCGCCCCGAAAGACACCCATCCGGCTGCCGCCCGGGGCGGCAGTGCCGCGACCGCGGGCAGGCTCGCCAACCCCTCGAGGCCGATGAGCACTCCCTGCCCGACGACCCAGCCTTCGCCGCGCGGCCCGAGCGCCGGGAGCCGCGAAGGAGCGGAGTCAGTCGTCGCCGACCTCCTCGAAGCCGCCCGACTCGGTGCGTCGCAGCCGGACGCGTCGCGGGCCGGAACCGGCGGCGGGCCGCCCCTGCAGCTCACGGCAGACCCAGTACGTCACCCCGAAGCCGGTCAGCGGAATGACGAAGATCGCGATCCGGAAGAGCTCGGTGATCGCCTCGACCGGGACGTCGAAGACGAGCCCAATGACGTCGTTGCCGCCGGCCACCGTCAACGTCACGAAGAAGAGGAGCCCGGCCACGCCGAGCGAGGTCCGGAGGGGCGCGTCCCGCGGCCGGTCCAGGAGGTGGTGCTCACCGCGATCGCCCGTCAGCCGGGCCTCGATGAACGGCCAGACGGTCATGATCGTGAACGCCAGCCCCGGGATGAGAATGCCGGGGATGAAGACGGTCGGGATCGTCACGCCGAGCACCGTGATCTCGAATGAGGGGAACAGCCGAAGGGCACCCTCGAGGAAGCCAACGTACCAGTCGGGCTGTGCAGGAGCGCTGACCGCCGTGGCGTCGAACGGTCCGTAGGTCCAGACCGGGTTGATCTGCACGAGGCCGCCAAGGAGCGCGAGCGCCGCGGCGGTGAGGATCATGAGCCCGGTCGACTTGAAGACCTGGCTCGGCCAGAACGGGCGGCCCATGACGTTCCGCTCGGTCGCACCCGGGCGCCGGAACTGGGTATGCGTCTGACGCCACAGGATCGCGAGGTGGGTGAGGACGCCGCCGATGAGCAGCGCGGGCAGCAGCATGACGTGGAAGACGAACAGCCTGCTGATGATCGTGGCGGTCGGGAATTCGCCACCGAACACGAGGAACGCGAGGTACGGCCCGATGAAGGGGATGCTGAGGGCGGCCGAGTAGATGATCCGCAGGCCGGTGCCCGAGAGCAGGTCATCGGGCAGCGAATAGCCGGTGATGCCCATCGCCAGCGCCATGATCAGAAGGCTGATGCCAACGAGCCAGTTGATCTCGCGCGGCTTGCGGAAGGCGCCGGTGAAGAAGACGCGCATGAGATGGACCGAGATGGCGGCAATGAAGATGAGCGCCGCCCAATGGTGGACCTGCCGCATGACGAGGCCCGCCCTCACCTCGAACGAGAGGTCCAGGACCGATGCGTAGGCGCGCGACAGCTGGTGGCCGACGAGCGGACCGTAGCTTCCCTGGTAGGTGATCGTCGTCGAGTCGGGAACGTAGAAGAGGGTGAGGAAGACGCCCGTGGCAACCAGCACCACGAGGCAGAAGAGCGCGATCTCGCCGAGCAGGAACGTCCAGTGGTCAGGGAAGATCTTCCGCAACCCGCTCCGCGCCCACGAGGCGGTTCCGAGGCGCTCATCGACCCAATGCAGCACGATCAGCCCTCCGCCGGCCCGTCGTGGGTGATGTTCCAGAACGATGGCCCCACCGGATCCGGGAACCCGGCGCCAGCGACGAGGTAGCCATCGGCGTCCGCCTCGAGGGGCAGCTGCGGCAACGGGCGGGCCGCCGGTCCGAAGATCGGCACCGCGCCGCGCAGCACGTCGAACGTCGACTGATGGCAGGGGCACAGCAGCTCGTGCGCCCGGGCCCGATAGAGGCCCACCGGGCAGCCGGCATGGGTGCAGATCTTCGAGTACGCGACGGCACCGTCGACCGCCCAGCCACTTCGATCGGCCGGCAGCTGCAGGTCCCCGGGCCTGACCTTGATCAGCAGGGTCTGGCTGTCCGCGCGCCCAACCTCTCCGGCCGGGAAGACGGTATGGACCGAGTTGAGCGCGAGGTCCGCCACCCTGAATGGCGATCCATCCTCGCCGACGAGCCGGACGCCGCGGCGCCACCCGGTCACGAACAACGCCCGCCCGGGGCCGGGCCCGAGCGACAGGGCCGGCACCGCCAGGGCGGCCGCCAGCAGGGCGCCCGCACCACCCAGCAGCCGGACGAGGAACCGTCGGCGCGTGATCTGCTCCGCGTCGAGCGCCTCACCCGCGGCCTCTCGCACCGCGGGTGGCGAGGCGAGCGGATGCCGCTCCTCGGTCTCGAGCGGCGCATCGAGCAGGGCGATCGCCCACACCACGATCGCCACCCCGACGCCACCCAGGGCGACGGCCAGCAGCACCCCTTCAACCTGGGCGTTGCCGAAGCCGAACGCGTAGATGACGACCAGGCCGATGGAGGCCGCCATCGAGGCGAGCAATGCGCCGGTGACCGCCCGCTCCGCTCTCACTCCGTTCGCTCCCGCGCGGACCGGTCCCACTCGCGGCCAATGAGGAATGCGATCCCGATCAGCAGCCCGAGCCCCAGCACCCAGGCCACGAATCCCTCCGGCACGCCCCCGACGCCACCGATCGCGAAGCCGCCGGGCTGCGGCGCCGTGCGCAGATACTCCACGTAGGTGGCCACCGCGTTCACGTCCGTGGCGGGCAGCGCGAAAACGGGCATCTGCCCCGGGCCGGTGGCGAGCGCCTCCCCCACCTGCTGCGGTGTGGCCTGGTCAAGGGCCGGGGCGAACGAGGTGCCGCCGACCGCCCCGCCCCTCGCGGTCGAGCCGTGGCACGGGGCGCAGTTGTCGATGAAGACCTGCTGTCCGCGGGAGAGCAGGGCGTCGTCGACCGAGACCTGCGGGATCGCCGGACCGTTCCCCAGCGACGCCACGAATGCGACGAGATCGTCGATCTGTTCGGGGGTGAAGGCCGGCGGCTTCCGGTTCGCCTGCGATCCCGGCGGTCCGGCGAACGGCATGCGGCCCGTCGAAAGCTGGAAGTCAGCCGCTGCGGCGCCAACCCCGATGAGGGTGGGGCCGTTCGCCGTGCCGCCTCCATCGGGCCCGTGACAGCTCGCGCACGACGCCTCGAAGAGATCCCGCCCCGCCGAAGCGCTCCCCGCGTCGACGGCCGCGTTGACCTGCCGGTTCGCGTCGGAGCGAGCGCTCGCCAGGCTGGCCGCCGCCGCCAGGCAGGCGACCACGGAAAGAAGGGCCAGCGTCATCGGCCGCAGGGAGCGCATGCCCGCTCATGATACGGCCCGCACCAGACGGCCCGGGCCTGCCCTCAGCCGGTGCTCGCCAGGCGCCAGATGAGGAGGAGCCCAACGACGGCCGCGGCGGCCACCACCGCGGCGCGCTCCCTGGGCGTCGCATCCTGGACGAACGTGTCCGCCAGGGGAAGGAGCACGAGCAGGACGCCGCCGTAGAGGAGGTGCAGACCCTGCTCCGGACGGGCCCCCGACAGCCACGTCGCCGCCCCCAGCAGCACCTGCGCGCCGAAGATCACGAGGAGTCCGGTGCGCATCCTGACGAGCCATTCGGTGAACCGATCGAAGACGGCCATGCCTGTGGCCGCCAACCCCACGACCGCGATGGCGACCAGGGTGACCAGAGACCCGATCGCATGGGCGTCCGCGAGCGTCATCCGGGGAAGAGACGCCGCAGGCGGCGGTAGGCGGTAGCCGCGTTCCCGTGTCGATTGCGCAGCCAATCGGGGTCGCCGGGCCGCGGCTGGCGGATCCCTCGCGGAGGACCCTGGTCCGTGCCTCCGGTCGGTGAGCCGGGTTCATCGTCAGGCAGCGGCGTGCCGGCCAGGAACGAGCGCATCCCCGGCACCTCGTCGGGTTCCCAGCCCTCGTCGGGCCGCAACCCGGCCAGCTGCTCGTCGTCGAGGTCGCTGGCCCTCGGCGAGGTCCAGCCGCTCGCGGGTCGCTCGAGCTCGGCCGCCTCGAATTCGTCGCCCAGCCACATCACCTCCTCCTCATCGGTGGCTGTGGCGGGAGGCTGGCTCTCCGGTATCTCGTCGCTCGGTGCCGGGGATGCCTCGCTCGGCGCCGTGGCCGTCGTCGGCTCCCGTGGTGGCTCGGCGTTGGACTCGGTCTCGGGCGGGACGTCGCGGGGGACGTCGGGCGAGACCTCCGGGAAGCTCTCCAGCTCGGCGCTCGCGTCGAGGTCATCCGGCACTGCGGGAGCCACACCGGGATCGGTCACCGACATATCGATGGCGAGCGGCGCGAATGGCGGCTCGACAGCCTCGGCCTGTGCGGTGGGTGCCGCCGGCTGGGCTGCTTCTGCGAGCTGCGGCCCGGGCTCCGGTTCAGGCTCCACTTCGAGCGCGGCCTCGGACTCGGGCGGTGCGTGTGCCTCCACCTCGGGCTGGCCCGCTGCCTGCGCCTGCTCGAGCCAGCTGAAGTCGCCATCGGCGAACCAATCCGGCTCGACCATCTCCGTCGAGTAGGGACCGGCCAGGTTCGGCGCCTCGTCCGCTTTCGGCGCCTCGTCCACTTTCGGCGCCTCGTCCGCTGATGCGGGGGGCGTGACCTCCTCGGAGGGTATGGCGGGTGGCTCGCGGACGGCCTCCGGAGCGGGTTCGGGAACGGACACGACGACCGACTCGAGAGTGGCTTCGGCGACGAACTCCGGGGCAGCGGCCTCCGCCGACGTCGGCTCATCTGCGGTCTGTTCGGCGGCGGTCGGTTCCATGGGGCTCCGTTCCACGGAGCTCGGTTCCACGGGCGGGCGCAGATCGTCGGGCGACAGGGGCAGCTCGTCCGCGAACTCCGCCACGCTGGCGGTTGCCGCCACGCGCGGCTCGACGAGCGGTGCCGCCTCGTCCTCCATCGTTCCGGCATCCGACACCTCGGCCCGCAGCGCGGCGATCGCGCGCGCCGCATCCTCGGCCCCCGGAAGCTCAGGCAGCGAAGGGTCCTGCGCTCGCGCCAGCGCATCCGCGAAGTCCACCGAGGAAGGGGGCCCTCCGCGGCGGCGCGGGCGGGGCACTGAGTGCGGGGGCTGGTCGGTGGGCTGGTCCAGGGGCCGTTCCGGTACGGGAGGCTCCGCCGTGGCCGCCTGCTGCATCGGCTCTTCCGGCTTCGGCCCAGGCTCAGTGGGAGCTGGGGCGCGCTGCTGGTCCGGCACCTCCCAGGCGACAGTGGAGACCGGGCGGCCGGGTCCGAGTCGCAGGTCGATGCGCGCCTCGAGCAGGTCGACGCGACTGCGCAGCGCGGCAACCTCCCCGCGCGACTCGCCGAGGGCCAGCAGCGCCTGGCCGTAGCGTTCGGTCAGGTTTCGGAACTCGGTGAGCAGCTCCCGGAACGGGCTCAGCTCGGGCTCATGGCCGCCATTCGGCGTCGCCGGCGGTGACGCGACGCGGAGGACGACGCGCATGGCGCCATCGGGCTCCGGGTTCCCGGCGAGCACGCCTCGGGCGATGAGCTCCCAGACGCGAGCCTCGGGAACCCCGAGGACTGACGCCGCATCCTGCACCGAGTAGCCGTCCATCAGGGGCCGATAGCGTAGCGCCTCGTGTCGAGAGGGGCGAGATCCGTCAATGGTGGACGAGCTCGGCGAGGGACTCGGCCAGGCGTTGGATCTCCTCGCGGGTGTTGTAGTGCATGAGGCCGATGCGCACGACGCCGCCCGAGTCGTCGAGCCCGAGGGCGCGGATCAGCTCGACGGCATACATGTCCCCGTCCCACACGTTGACCGCCCGTCGGGCGAGGTGCTCGGCGATTCGCCGCGGCGCAAGGCCGTCGATCGTGAACGAGATCGTCGGGACGCGTTCATCGAAGCGCTCGGCCCGGGTGATCCCGTGGACCCGGAGGCCGCGGATCGACGCGAGCGCTTCGAAGGCGGCCGGGAGCAGGCTCCGCTCGTAGCGCCGAATCGCCGTCATCGCCCCCTGCAGCTCGGAACGCCGATCGGCACCTCGCAGCTGCTCGTAGGCGCGCGCCATGGCCCGGAGGTAGTCGAACGTGCCGACCAGTCCGGCGAGCAGCTCGAAGGCTGGCGTTCCCGTCTCGAGCTTGCCCGGCAGCGCGTCGCCGGCCGGCCGCACACGGTAGTAGCGCAGGCGTTCGAGCAGCTCGCGGCGGCCGTAGAGGAGGCCGAGGTGCGGTCCGTAGAACTTGTACGCGGAGCATACGAGCAGGTCCGCCCGCAGCGCGGAGACGTCGATCGGGACGTGCGGTGCGGCGTGGACGGCGTCGACGTATACGAGCGCGCCGTACGCGTGCGCGAGTTCGACGATGCGCCCGACGTCGTTCAGCGTGCCCATCGCGTTCGAGGCGAGGCCCACGGCCACGAGCCGCGTCCGTTCGCCGATCAGCGACTCGAGCTCATCGAGCACGAGGGTGCAGTCGGTCGGACGGACGTGGAGCCAGCGTACCGTCAGGCCGCGCTCCTCGGCGATCGCCAGCCACGGGGCGATGTTCGCGTCGTGGTCAAGCTCCGAGAGGACGATCTCGTCGCCCTCGCGGAGGTCCCGTGCGAGGGCCCGGCTCACCGCCAGGGTGATCGTCGTCATGTTGGCGCCAACAGCGATCTCCTCCGGTTCGTGGGCACCCAGGAAGTCGGCGGCGGCCGCGTGCGCATTCGCGAGCAGCTCGTCCGTCTCGACCGATGTGCCGAACGAGCCGCCATGATTCGCGTTGCGATGCTCGATGTACTCGACGATCGCCCGGGTGCACTCGACCGGCAGCTGGCTGCCCGCCGGCCCGTCGAGGAAGACGACCCGGCGACCGTCCTCCTCCCGGGTGAGCGCCGGGAAATGGGCGCGCACCGCGTCGACGTCGAGACCGACGCGCGAAATTGGCGTTGTCATCGCGCCACGATGGTACGCGTGGACGATACGCAGCGCCGCCGGACGTCGCTATCATCAGCGACTCGATGACGACCTCCCTGAGAGTGCCGAGCCTGCCCGGCCACGACTTCAACCTGCCTCCCGGCCTCGAGGGGCTCGGCGAGCTGGCCTACAACCTGTGGTGGAGCTGGACACCTCGCGCGGGATCGCTCTTCAGCCGGATCAGCCCCTCGGTATGGGCCCGCAACCGAAACCCGATCCCGGTCCTCGGCAGCGTCGGGCCCGCCCGGTGGGCCGAGCTGACGGCTGACGAGGACTTCGTCGTGGACACCAGCCGCCTGCTGGACGAATTCCACCGCTACCTCGAGAACGGCGCCGATGCCTGGTACCGTCAGCGGGCCGCGCGCGACCCGGCTGACGCGTTCTCCGGCCCCATCGCGTATTTCTGCGCCGAGTACGGCCTCCACGAGTCGATGCAGATCTACTCCGGCGGTCTCGGCGTCCTTGCCGGCGACCACCTGAAATCCGCATCCGACGCCGCGCTGCCGTTCATCGGCGTCGGCCTCCTCTACCGACGCGGCTACTTCCGGCAGCAGATCGACGCGGACGGCCACCAGGAGCACGCGCAACCCGACATCGACCCCGCACAGCTGCCGCTGCGCCGGGTCCGTGCGCCGAACGGTGCGCCGCTCGAGGTGACGGTCGACTTCCCGGATCATGAGGTGCGAGCCGCGGTATGGCTGGCGCAAGTCGGCCGCGTTCCGCTCCTGCTGCTCGACACCGATATTCCGGGCAACGATGAGGGGGACTGGCCGATCACCCACATCCTGTACGTCCGCGGCCGCGAGATGCGCCTGGCGCAGGAGCTGATCCTCGGGATCGGCGGCGCTCGCGCCCTGGCGGCGCTCGGCATCGACCCGGCGGTCTGGCATCTCAACGAGGGGCATTCGGCGTTCCTCCTCCTGGAACGTGCCCGACAGCTGATGTCTGGGCGCTCCGACCTTTCGCCGGCCGATGCGTTGCGCGAGGTGGGCCGCAACGCGGTCTTCACGATCCACACGCCGGTCCCCGCCGGGAACGAGGTGTTCGACCGCAGGCTCGTCGCGCGCGACCTGGCGCCGTGGCTGACCGCGACCGGGATGCCGGCCCATGACCTGTTGGAGCTGGGACGAGGGCGTACCGACGATCCGAACGCCCCGTTCGACATGACCGCCTTCGTCCTGCGCCACGCGGCCGGGGCCAACGCGGTCAGCGAGCTGCATGCGCGGACCTCGACCGCCACCTGGGAGCCGGTTGCCGGCTACCCGATCGGAGCGATCACGAACGGCGTGCACGTCGCCACCTGGCTCGGCCGCCCGATTCGCGGCCTCTACAAGCGCGCGACCGGCATGTCGCTCGCGGTGGATGCCTCGGATCCCGCCGCCTTCGCCGGCCTGAGCGGGCTCGGCGACGCCGATCTGTGGGCGGCCCACGTCCAGCAGAAGCGCGAGCTGGTCCAGTTCGCGCAGCGTCGTCTCGGTCGCCAGTTCGCGCGCCACGGCGAGTCGCCGGGCCTGCTGCGCGAGGTCCAGCGGGCGATCGACCCCGACGCCCTGACGATTGGCTTCGCGAGGCGCTTCGCAACCTACAAGCGCGCCGACCTGCTCTTCCGCGACGAGGAGCGCCTGGCGCGCCTGCTCAGCAATCCGGAGCGGCCCATGCAGGTCGTGATCGCGGGCAAGGCGCACCCCGCTGACCGGCCCGGCCAGGCCGTCATCCAGCGCATCTTCACCCTCTCGCGCTCCGAGCGGCTGCGCGGTCGCATCTTCGTCCTCGAGGACTACGACATGCGGATCGCGCGCTTCCTGGTTGCGGGGGTCGACATCTGGCTGAACAATCCGCGGCGGCCGATGGAGGCCTCGGGGACCTCGGGCATGAAGGCCGCCATGAACGCCATCCCCAGCGTATCGATCCTCGACGGGTGGTGGGACGAGGGGTTCAACGGGGAGAACGGCTGGGCGATCGGCGGCCGCGATCCGATCGGCGACGATGGTGCGCAGGATGACGCCGATGCCGCGGAGCTCTATCGCCTGCTCGAGGAGGAGATCGGCCCGCGCTACTTCGCCCGCGACCCCGACGGGCTGCCAGTCGAATGGCTGGCGACGATGCGCTCCGCGGTCACGTCGGCGATCTGGCGCTTCAGCACCGCTCGGATGCTCACCGAATACGTGGACCGCCTCTATCTTCCGGCGGTGCACAGCGTGGAGCCGGCCGGCACCGCCGCTCCCTGAGGACTACGGCAGGTAGTTGCGGGGGTTCTCCCAGACGCCGTGGTCGTTGACCGCGAAGTGGAGGTGGCACCCCGTCGCGTTGCCGGTCGCGCCCTCGTATCCGAGGACGGTGCCGATCGTGATTGGCTGGCCTGGATGGACGATCACCCGCGGCAGGAGATGCCAATACCAGGTCTGAATGCCGCCGCCGTGATCGATCACCACCCCGTACCCGCTGTCATAGGGCCACAGCGGCTGGCCTGACGCCACGACCACGCCGGTGCCGGCCGCCACGATCGGGGTGCCGCATCCGGTCGCGATGTCGATCCCGCCGTGGAAGTGCGGGTAGTACACGCCGCGGTACGTGTACGGCGGCTCGAGCACGAAGCTCGTCGGCCCCCACTCCTGGGTGACGTGGAAGCCGACCTCCGGCCAGCGGAACCCGCGCGAGGAGACCTTGCCCCGCTGGGCCTCCTCCGCAGCCTTGCGCCGTGCCTCCTCGAGCGCCTGCTGCTGCGCATACAGCTGCTTGTAGAGCTGGTTTGCGGCGGCGAAGGCCTGCTGGCTGCTCGAGACCTGCTCCGCGACGTTGCCCTGGGCCGCTAGCGAGGCGTTCAGCACTGCCGCCTGTTCGGCACGCTTCTTCTCGGCGGCCGCCTTCAGCTTGGCGGCCTGCGCCTCGAGGTCCTTGAGCTGAGCCTCGCGCTCCTTGAGGGTGCGCTCCTCCGCGGACGCCTGGGCCTGGGCGCTCCACAGCTCGCTCCGGCCGTCGCGGAGCGTCCCCTGCTTGACCTGGAGCTGCGCGCGCAGGACGCGGATCTCATCGGCCAGGGCCTTGTCCTGGTCCGAGATGGTGAGCAGGTAGCTGACCTGGTTCGTCGCCGCGTCCAGCGACGGGGCGGAGATCAGGATCTCGAGGAGTGAGGTCTGGCTCTGCTCGTACGCGGCGCGGATGTGGTCCTGGAGCAGCGCCTCGCGCGCCTGCAGCTGGTCGTTCTCGTCCGCGATGTCGGACGCGACCGCCTGCAGCTGCGTGTCGAGGGCCTTGATCTGGTCGAGGAGGTCGGCGAGATGGGCGGCCGTTGCGTTGACGTCGTCCTGCACCTGGTGCAGGAGGCCCGTGACGCGCTCGTACTCGGCGTTGGCGTCGGCGAGTGCCAGTTCGGCGCTGGCGAGCTGATCGGAGAGCGCCGCGGACGTGGCCTGCAGCTCGTGGAGCTTGGCCCGTTCATCGCTCAGCTGTCGCTCGATGGCGTCGCGTTGCGCCTTTGCCTCGGCGACGGGGTCGGCGGCCAGGACCGGGCCGCGCGTGGATGAGGTGAAGAGTGTCGAGCTGACCGCCAGCAGGGCCACGAGCGTGACGATCAGTCGTGACGTACGCCTCCTGCGAGGCCCGTCCACTGCTCTCTGCACTTGGTTTCGGAGCTGCCCTCGGTATGTGGTCCGCGGCCATGCTATCCGCTTTCGCGGACGCACGACGCACCCGAATGTACTACACCGTAGTACTCCTTAGCACCACACCTCGCGCGGCGCGAGCTCGCGACGGCGGACTTCGTCCTCCAGCACGTTGGCACGTGCCACCTCCGCGCCGAACAGCACGACGACGCTCGCGAAGTACAGGAAGACGAGGAGCGAGATCGCGGTTGAGATCGGCCCGAACGCCGAGTCGTAGCGCGCCAGATGGGTCGCGTAATACGTGAACCCCATCCGGAGCGCGGTCCACAGCAGCGTGGCAATCACCGCGCCGGGCCAGACCTCGCGAACGGTAACCGGCCGGTTGGGCGTGATCCGGTAGACGGCGAGAAATACGCCGAAGATCAGCAGGATCGGCAGCAGGATCGACAGGAGGTCGAGGGCCAGGCCCGCGCCCGGGACGGCCGCCACAGCATCGCCCGCCACCGATTGCACGAAGTCTGCGCCGAAGCCGATGAGGATGGCGAGGACGCCGAGGCTGCCTGCGGTGGCCATCACGCCCAGCCCCACGAGCTTGTCACGCCAGAAGGGACGGGGGGCGGCGGCCACGAAGGCGTGCGCGATGCCTCGATTGAGGGCGGAGAACGCACCCAGCGCGCTCCACAGCAGCAGGACGGCGCTGACCGCGCTGATGCCGCCGCGGGAGGAGACCACCGCGTCGATGACCGCGCCGGCGGTTCCGGCGTCGATCGGCGAGTTGGCCGTGACCTTGTCGATGACGAACGTGCGCGCCGCGCCGTCGCCGAGAACGAAGCTCAGCATGACGACCACGAGCACCAGGAGCTGGAAGACCGACAGCATTGCGAAATAGGCCATGCTGCCGGCGTTCGTCAGCGCCTCGTGGCGCGCGAAGCCGAGCACCGAGGTTCGGCCGACGCGGGTGAACCGGTAGCGGTCCACCCATCGGTCCAGCCGGCGCCAGGGCTCTCGCGCGCGTTCGATCATCGATCCGCGAACAGGCTACCCTCCCCGCATGCCGCGCGGCGAATCGGTCCGGCTCGAGCTGGACGGACACGAGGTCACGATCACGAATCCGGGGAAGGTCTACTTCCCCGAGATCGGGCTCACGAAGATGGAGCTCGTGAACTACTACCTCGCCGTGGCCGATGGCGCCCTGCTCGGCGTTCGCGACCGGCCCATGGCCCTGAAGCGCTTCGTGGACGGCATCACCGGCGAGGCGTTCTTCCAGAAGCGGGCACCGAAGAGCGTCCCGGCCTTCATCCGCACCGTCGAGCTCTCCTTTCCCTCCGGCCGTACGGCGGACGAGGTCGTCGTCTCGAACGAAGCGGCATTGGCCTGGGTCGTCAACCTCGGCTGCGTGGACCTGAACCCGCACCCGATCCGGGACGACGACCTCGAGCACCCCGACGAGCTGCGCGTGGACCTGGATCCCGGACCCGGCGTGCCCTTCGCGGACGTGCGCAGCGTGGCGCTCGTGGTCCGCGAGGTGCTCAACGACCACGGCCTCACCGGTTGGCCGAAGACGTCGGGCTCGCGCGGGATCCACGTCTACGCTCGGATCGAGCGTCGATGGGGTTTCGGCGAGGTTCGTCGCGCCGCCCTCGCGCTGGCTCGCGAGGTGGAGCGGCGGGCCCCCGCGATCGCGACCAGCAAGTGGTGGAAGGAAGAGCGCCACGGCGTCTTCCTCGACTACAACCAGAACGCGAAGGACCGCACCGTCGCGTCGGCCTACTCGGTGCGTCCGGTCCCGAACGCGCAGGTCTCGGCGCCGCTGACGTGGGACGAGCTGCCGGACGCCGAGCTCGGCGACTTCACGGTCGCCAGCATGCCGGACCGATACGCGCGCGTGGGTGACGTGGGAGCCGGCATCGACGAGGCGGTCGGTTCGCTCGAGGAGCTGCTCGACCTCTCGTCGCGCGACGAGGCATCCGGGCTGGGCGACGCCCCCTGGCCACCACACTATGCGAAGGCGGAGGGAGAGCCGCCACGGGTCCAGCCCTCGAAGCGTCGGGTGCCGGCCGGCGCCGTCTCGCCCACCGGCCGCCGCCGATCGGTCCATCCGTTGATCGTCATCGCGCAGGCCAAGAAGAAGGCCGATGCGATGAACGGTCTGGAGCGATGGAAGGAGCGCCATCCGACGGCGGCCGAGCATCTCGCGGTGGACGACGTGCTCGTCGACGGGATGCGGGGGCGTTCCTCGCTGTGGTACCGGGTGCGGGTCAACCTGCGCCACGTGCCGGAAGAGGATCGGCCGACCCAGGAGCCGCCCGACCCGGACTACGACCCCTGGGCGAACATCAAGCCGGAGGAGATGGAGCGTTGACGGCGACGATCTATCGACCTTCCGCGGGTCCACGTTTGGCACGTCCGCGAAGGAAAGCTCGCGGAACTCTGGCTTCATCCCGCCGGCCAGTACGAGTTCGACCGCTACTGGGGGTGATTCGGACCACCTGATCCCTGTTCCGTCGGACGGCGACGGAGCCTAGGCCCTGAGCGCGCGCTCCATGCGCCGGTCCGGGACGATCCAGATGAGCGCGACGAGCACGTAGATGGCCAGCGCCAGGGCCGGCACGACCAGGGCCAGGGGGACGGCCACGAGGTACAGGATCGGCGAGATCGTGCCCTTGACGTCCCGCCCGACGGCTGAGGCAAGCACCGGCGTCTGATCGGGGACGCGGATCAGCACCTGCACGAGGATGTAGTAGGCGATCGCCGCGAGGAGCAGGAGCAGGCCGTAGAACGCGACCGGGGTCGGGGCGAAGCTGCTGCGGCCGACCCAGGCCGTGCCGAACGGGAAGAGCGAGAGCCAGAAGAGGAGGTGCAGGTTGGCCCACAGCGCCGGCCCGTTCACGACCTTCGCAGCCTGCAACAGGTGATGGTGATTGGCCCAGTAGATGCCGAGCAGGACGAAGCTCAGGAGGTAGCTCGCGAAAGTCGGCCACAGCGACGCGAGGTCACCGAACCCGGAGCCATCTGGCGGCCGGAGCTCGAGCACCATGATCGTGATGATGATGGCGATGACACCGTCGCTGAACGCCTCGAGCCGGCCCCTGCTCATCGGCGCATGCTAGCCGGCCGCGTCGGCCAAGCGCGCGGTGAGATGTTCCTTCACCGGTGGCCACTCCTCGGCGAGGATCGAGTAGTAGACCGTGTCTCGCAGGTAGCCGTCCGGCAGCCGGATGTGGCGGCGCAGGACGCCTTCGCGGACGGCGCCAAGGCGCTCGATCGCGCGCTGCGACCGCTCGTTGCGGCCATCGGTCTTGAGGGCCACCCGGGTCGCCCCCAGGTCATCGAACGCGTAGGCCAGCTGCAGCAGCTTGGCCTCGGTGTTCACGGCGGTCCGCTGGTGGGACGGCGCGATCCAGGTCCAGCCGATCTCCACTCGCCCGTGCTCGGGAGCGATGTCGCCGAACCGGCTGGAGCCTATCGCGCGCCCGGTTGTCGCATCCACGGTGGCCCAGGCCACGAACTCGGGCCGGAGTGCATCGGCAAGGTAGGCGGGCCAGGCCGATGCGCCGACCGACAGGTCGGCGCCGGTGTAGAGAAACGTGGCCGGGTCCTGAGCCGCGGCCTCCAGCAGGTCGTCGCGATGCCGCTCCTCGAGCGGCTCAAGGCGCACGTGGCTCCCGGACAGGGCGACTCGCTTGGGCGGCTTCATCCGCGATCAGCGCCGCACGGCAACGGCAGCCTCCACCCAGCCGAGGATCTCGTGGCGAAGCGTGGGCAGCGGGAGCGACCCGTGTCCGAGCACCTCGTCGTGGAAGGCGCGAAGGTCGAATCGGTCCCCCATCTGCTCGCTCACCTCGCGCCTCGCCCGCTCGATCTCGCGCTGGCCGATCTTGTAGGCGAGCGCCTGGCCCGGCCACACGGTGTAGCGATCGACCTCGATCTCGGCGTCAACCATAGGCAGCGTGCCTCGCTCGTGCATGAATGCGATCGCCCGCTCGCGGCTCCACCCCTTGGCGTGGATGCCGCTGTCGACGACGAGACGCGATGCGCGGAAGGCCTGCGCGTCGAGCATCCCGAGACGCTCACGATCGTCGAGGTAGAGGCCCATCTCGTCGGCGAGACGCTCCGTGTACAGGCCCCAGCCCTCGACGTACGCCACGCCCGCCATCCGCGAGCCGAGCGTCCGGAACCGGGGCAGGTCGCCGAGACCCATCTCGATCGCGACCTGGAAGTGATGGCCGGGCGTCGCCTCGTGGAACGTGATGGCCGCGATCTTGTGCAGCTGCCGCTCCTCGGGCTGGTAGGTGTTCAGGTAGTACTGACCGGGGCGCGTGCCGTCGAGCGATGGGTGCATGTAGAAGGCCGGCGGAACCTCCCGCTCACGGTACGGCTCCACCGCCACCACGACGCAGTTCGCCGATGGCAGGCGGCCGAACCAGCGCGGCGCCGCCTCCCACGCCCGCTCGGTCTGGTCGGAGGCCAGCCGAATGATCGCGTCGGGGTCCGCGGTGTGGTTCCTCGGGTCTTCGAGCAGCGCCGCGCGGAGCGCGTGGCGGTCGGCCTGGCCCAGGCGGCGCGCGATCTCGTCCATCTCGGCCTCGATCTTGTCGAGGTCGGCGAGCCCGAAGGCATGGATCTCGTCCGGGGTGGCGGCGATCGTCGTCTGCTGGCGGATCGCGAGCTCGTAGGCCTCGGGGCCGCCGGGGGTCGAGCTCAGCCCCGGCTCGGGACGGGCCTGCGCCTCGTACTCATCGACGAGGAACGCGTGGAGCGCCCGCAGCGCCGGGTAGATGTGGGTCTCGACGGCCGCCCGTACGCGCTCGCGCGCCGGCTCGTCCGCGACGTGCGCCATCGTCACCGCCGGGTAGCGTTCAACCGGCAGCTCGAGCATGCGCTCGACCTGCCCGATCGCCTTGCGCACGGGCGCTCCGTACTCGGTGCGGCCGTCGGCGATCCCCTCGCGCAGCGTCTCGATGTGCTGCGCGATCGCGGTCGGATAGGCGGCGAAGCGCGCGAGCAACGCACCCAGGCCCTCACCAGACTCGGCGATCTGGTACTGCGCGATCTGGATCGGCATGGATTGCACGCCAAAGATGTGATCGACCGCCAGCTGGTACTGCCGTTGCTCGAGCGCCTCGAGATGGGTGCCCGCGACGAGGATGAGCATGTCGCGGGTGATCACCTGCTCGGGCGCCAGCCGAGACGCGGGGATCGACCCGGCCGCGGCCAGGACCGCGCGGTAGGCGGCGGCATCGGCCGCGCGTCCCGACGCTCCGAGATCGGGCAGCCGGTCGGACCAGCGATCGTCGCCAAGGATCGTGGCGAAGATCGGGTCGCGCTCCAGGATGCCGTCGAAGAAGGCATCCGCAAGCTCGTTGACCGCGAGGTTCGGATCAGGGGCGGAGGTCATCGGCGGGCATCTCCAATCGGCGGCGGCGGGGTGTCGGTCGCAGAGTGTAGCGGTCCGGCATCACGCGCCGAAGAGGTCGGCCAGCAGCGCGGGCGGCGTCTCCTCGAGCTGGTCGTAGCGGCAATCGGCGGGCGTCTTGTCCGGTCGCCAGCGGCGGAACGTGGCCGCGTGCCGGAAGCGGTCACCCTGGAGGTGGTCGAAGGCGACCTCGCAGACGAGCTCCGCGCGGAGCGGCTCCCAGGAGAGGTCCTTGCCCCGGTTCCAGCGCGACGTCGCGCCGGGCATCCGCTTCCCGGCGGCTGCCGCCTCCCACTCCTTCCACTCGCGCCAGGGATGGCCCTCCAGGGCGTTGTCACGGTACGGTTCCAGGAAGCCGACGAGCTCGCGCCGACGCTCCTGCGTGAACGAGGAGGTCACGCCGACGTGCTGCAGCTGGCCGTCCGCGTTCCACAGGCCCAGCAGCAGCGAGCCGATCATCGTCCCCGGACCGTTCTTGTGCCAGCGGAAGCCGGCGACCACGCAGTCGGCGGTGCGCTGGTGCTTGATCTTCGCCATCTGCCGCTTGCCCGGGGCGTAGCGCAGGTCCGAACGCTTGGCAATGACCCCGTCCAGGCCGGCGCCCTCGAAGACGTCGAACCATTCCCGCGCCACGGCCGGGTCCGCGGTGGCCGGGGTCAGCAGAACCGATGCGGGCGGGTCGGCCAGCACCTGCTCCAGCCGCCCGCGCCGATCGTCGAGCGGGGCGCCGCGGAGGTCGTCCGCACCTTCGGCCAGGCAGTCGAAGGCCACGTACGAGGCGGGCGCCTCCTCCGCCAGCATCGCCACCCGGCTCGCAGCCGGATGGATCCGCAGCAGGAGAGCGTCGAAGTCGAGCCGCGAGTCCCGGGATATGACGATCTCGCCGTCCAGGACGAAACGCGCGCCGCCACCGGCGAGCGCGAGTAGCGGCGGCTCCAGCTCCGGAAAGTATCGGTTCAGGGGCTTGAGGTCGCGGGACTGGATGTACAGCGCCGCGCCGTCGCGGAAGACAAGCGCCCGGAAACCGTCCCACTTCGGCTCGTAGCGCCAGCCGTCACCGACCGGCAGCTCGGGCGTGGGCTTGGCGAGCATCGGCTCGATGGGCGGCTCGATCGGAAAGGCCATCGCCCCCGAATGATAGGGCGACGCATGGGTGCATACTCCGCGGCGTGACGATCCAGATCCAATTCCTGGGTGCGGTCGGCACCGTCACCGGCTCCCAATTCCTGGTCACCGTCGACGAGCAGCGGGTGCTCGTGGACTGCGGGATGTTCCAGGGCTCGCCGGAGGAGGTGAGCCGCAACCGGATGCCGTTTGCCTACGACCCGACCACCGTCGACGCCCTGCTCCTGACCCATGCCCACCTTGACCATTGCGGACGGATCCCGGCCCTCGTGAAGGCGGGCTATCGCGGCCCGATCATCACCACCGGCGGGACCGCCGACCTTGCCGAGATCGTGCTGCGCGACGCAGCGAAGCTCCAGGAGGAGGCGGAGAACCGCTGGCGGCGCCACCATCCCGACCAGGCGGCCGCCTATGACGCGGAGCTCGCGGACGACGAATCGATGCCGGCCCGGCTGCGCACCGCGCCCCCCGAGGCATCGACCCACACCCGGGCCGCCCTCTACGCGATCGCAGATGTCGAGCAGACCGTCCGCCAGTTCCGGCCGGTCGAGTACGACAGCGACGTGGACGTGGCCCCCGGGGTGAGCGCCGTCTTCCACGACGCCGGCCACATCCTGGGCTCGGCGATCATCGAGCTGCGGGCAGGGACGACCACCATCGTCTTCTCCGGCGACCTGGGGCGCAGCGACACGCCAATCCTCCGCGATCCGACGCCGCTCTCCCACGCTGACTACGTGCTGGTGGAGTCCACGTACGGCAACCGTGAGCACGCCGACCACGACGCGGCGGTGTCGGAGCTCGCCGATGCGGTGAACGAGGTGAGCGGCGACGGGGGCGTGCTCCTCGTGCCGTCGTTCGCGATCGGGCGCACCCAGGAGGTGATCTGGGTGCTTGACGAGCTGTTCAGGACCGGGCGCATTCCGCGGCTCCCGCTCTACCTCGACTCACCGATGGCGAGCCGGGCGAGCGAGGTCTACCTCCGGCACCCGGAGGTCTACGACGCGGAGACGTCCGCGCTGCTGCGCTCGGGCCAGTCGCCGCTCGAGTATCCGGGCGAGACGTACACGAACAGCGTCGAGGACTCGAAGGCGATCCGCACCGCGAAGCGTCCGCTCATGGTCGTCGCCAGCTCCGGGATGCTGACCGGCGGCCGGATCCTCCATCACCTCAAGGACTTCCTGCCGGATCCGAAGTGCACGCTGCTGTTCATCGGCTACCAGGGCCAGGGGACGCTGGGACGGCACATTGCCGGTGGCGCCACCACGGCGCGCATCGATGGCACCGAGTATCCGGTCCGCTGCCGGGTCCGGACGATCTCCGGCTTCTCGGCTCACGCGGACGAGCACGAGCTCGACGCATGGCTGCGCGGGTTCGTCGCGTCGGGCGGTTCGCGACGGAATGACGGGGCGCCGAAGCAGGTCTTCATCGTCCACGGCGACCCCGACGCGGCGCAGGCCTTCGCGGACCGGGTGCACACCGAGCTCGGGCTGGAGGCGGTGCTGCCGACGTACCGCCAAATCGTCACGCTTTCCTGAGCGGGCCCGATACCATGGGCGCATGGCTGGACCGTTCATCTCCCTGCTGACCGACTTCGGGTTCGAGACCGCCCCCGCGGTGTGCCGGGGCGTCATGCTCAGCATCTGTCCCGACGCGCGCATCTCGGACCTCACCCACAACGTTCGGAAGTTCGCCGTCCGCGACGGCGCCTTCCTCCTCCAGAGCGCGGTCCCCTACCTTCCCGTTGGGGTGCATGTCGCGGTCGTCGACCCCGGGGTCGGGACGGCCCGCGATCCGATCGTGATCCGCGCGGCTCGCGGCGACCTGCTGGTGGGGCCCGACAACGGGCTGCTGGTGCCCGCTGCCGAGCGCCTGGGCGGGATCTCCGAGGTGCGCGCCTCGACGAACACCGACCTCTTCCTGGAGCGCGTGTCGAGCACGTTCCACGGCCGCGACATCTTCTCGGCGGTCGGCGCCCACCTCGCGGCCGGCGTGCCGTTCGAGGAGGTGGGGCCGGTGAGGGACGCAGGCAGCATCATGCGCCTGGGCTGGCCGACCGCCGACGCACGCGACGGCGGGATCGCGACCGGCGTGCTGTTCATCGACTCGTTCGGGAACTGTCGACTGGCCGGGTCGACGGCGGACTTCGTGAGCGCCCTCGGGCCACTCGAGGCGGGGCGTCGGCTCCGGGTGCGGACGGACGGCGCCGACCAGACTGTGATCTGGGCCCCGAGCTTCGGCCACGTCGCGCAGGGCGAGCCACTGCTCTACGAGGATGCCGACTACGACGGCCCGGGGCTGGCGGTGAACCAGGGCTCGGCGGCTCGCCGATTCGGCCTGGCCCTGGACGCGTCGGTCCGCATCGACCCCGCCTGAGCTCATGACGGCGCCGCTCCTCGAGGTCGAGCGGGTCACGTTCCGATATCGACGAGCCACCGAGCCGGCGCTGCGGGACGTCTCCCTCTCACTCGAGGCCGGCGAGGTGCTGCTCGTCGCCGGCCCGTCCGGATGCGGGAAGAGCACGCTGATTCGTGCGATCAACGGCCTGATCCCGCACGCGTATCCGGGAGAGCTGTCGGGGTCGGTCCGGATCGAGGGTCGGAAGACCGCCGAGCTTCGCCTCCGCGAGATCGCCCGCGTCGTCGGCACCATGCTCCAGGATCCCGCCAAACAGATCGTGGGATCGACGACCGAGAGCGAGATCGCATTCGGGCCGGAGAACCTGGGGATCGCGCGCGAGACGATCCTGGCGCGGATTGGCGAGGTCATCGACCTGGTCGGGATCGATCGCCTCCGGGGGCGCGAGACCGCGGCGCTGTCGGGCGGTGAGCTGCAGCTGCTGGCGATGGCCGGAACGCTCGTCATGCAGCCCAGCCTGCTCGTCGTCGACGAGCCGCTGGCGAACCTCGATCCGCTGGCCGCACATCACCTGCTGGCGCTCCTGCGCAGGCTTGCCGATGGCGGCCATGGCGTGGTGATCGTCGAACATCGGGTCGAGGAGGCGCTCGAGCTCCGCCCCGACAGCGTTCTGTACCTCGATGACGGCCGCACGAAGTACCAGGGGCCGCTTGACGGCTTCCTCTCCGTGGCCGACCCGGAGAGCGTCCGTCTGCCATTCGAGGTGATCCTCGCCCGGGAGCGGGCGAGGGCGACCGACGCCGCCCGCGACGAGGGCATCGAGGCAGCCGGGCCACAGCCGGACGAGCCGGACGAGCCCGCCGAGCCCGCCGAGACCGCCGCGGCGCACGACCCGGCGAGACTGGAGCTCCGTGGCCTGGACGTCGCGCTCGGCAGCCGGCCGGTCCTCCACCATCTCTCCGCCGCGCTCGGGAGCCGCGAGACCGTCGCGATCCTGGGGCCAAACGGATCGGGCAAGACGACGATGTTCCGCACCGCGATGGGCCTCGTCCGGCCGTCCGCGGGCCAGGTGCTCGTCGACGGGCGTGACACGGCCGGGCGCGCGGTCGCAGAGCTCGCCACGGTATTCGGGTTCGTGTTCCAGTCGCCGAGTCAGATGCTGTTCGCACGGACGATCCGCGACGAGCTCCTGTTCGGGCCGCGGAACCTTGGGCTGCCGGTGGCCGATCCCGACCTTCTCTGTCACGAGGTCCTGCGCCGAACGGCGCTCGACGAGGTCGTTCAGTCGCTCGAACGCCCGCCGCTGACACTCTCGTTTGGACAGCAGAAGCGGCTCGCGCTGGCCATTGGCCTGACCCTGTCGCCGGCGACCCTCCTGCTCGATGAGCCGTCGGCCGGCCAGGACCACGCCACCGCCGCGCGCTTCATGGCGGAGGTCCTCGCCATTCCCGGATTGGAGAGCATCTACTTCGTGACCCACGACGTGGACCTTGCGCTTACGCACGCCGACCGTATCCTTGTCCTGCGCGACGGCGAGGTTGCGGCCGACGGCCCCCCGCTCGAGGTCGTCAAGGATCGGGCGCGGTGGGAGTCCTGCAACCTTCGCTACACGTCACTGATCACCGCGAACCTGGCCCAGCGAGCAGGCAACCGCTTCCTGGACGCGGTGACCCTGGCTCGTCGGATGGCGCTGGCGGGCTGGGTCGGTCCGGGCACGGGGGGTGGAGGGCAGAGCTCCGTCGGCTGACGGAGCACACATCGGAGGTAGGCAGTTCATGGCAACCACGATGGCACCAACCAGCCAGAGCAGCATGTGGGAGGTCACCGCGCGGACGATCGTCTATGCCGCGATCGGCGCGGCGCTCTACGCGGTCGCGGCGCAGTTCAGCTTCATTCTCCCCGGGACCGCGAGCGTCTCGATGCGGCCCGGGTTCGCGATCGTCACGTTCTTCGGCTTCGCGTTCGGCCCCTGGGTCGGGCTCTTCACCGGGCTCGTCGGGAACGCGGCGGCCGACCAGATCAGCGGCTGGGGCCTCCTCACCAGCTGGAACTGGAGCATCGCGAACGGGGCGGTCGGCTTCCTCGTGGGGCTCATGGCGTTCTCGATGTTCAGCTCCATGAACCGCCTGGCGGCCGCCGCCATCGCCTCCGCGATCGCGATCGTCATCGGCTTCCTCATCGTCTTCAGCGATCTCTTCCTCGGGACCGCGGACTCGTTCAACACGGCGCTGAGCGACAACTACATTCCGGTCGTGGTCGCCAACCTCATCGTGTCGGTCATCCTGACGCCGATCCTGGTCGCGGCCTGGGATCCGATTCGCGAGTCCATGGGACGGTAGCCGCCGTCGAGTCCATGAGGCGTCCGACATGAATGTCACGCCTCGCTACCTGGGTCGAGGGTCGTGGCTGTCGCGCCGCGATCCTCGACTCCTCATCCTCGTCCTCGCGCTCTTCGTCTTCAGCGTCATCCAGGTCTGGGACCTCCGGATCCTGGCGCTGCTGGCGGCAATCGCCGCAATCTACTACCGGGCCGCGAACATCCCGTTCCGGACGGTCCGCCTGAACTGGGCGTACGTCGCGTTCTTCATCGGCTTCGTGGTCCTGGCCAACACGCTGATCACCGGCGGTGAGCTCCGCGGCTTCAAGGAGCCGGATCTCCACATCTACTTCCGGATACCGCTGCTCAACACCCCGATCTCCGCCGAATCTCTGACGTACGCCGTCGCCCAGCTCTTCCGTTTCGGTTCGATGGCGGCGATGGGCTTCCCGATCGCGTTCGCGATCGCGCCGGGAGACATCGGGCCCGCGTTCGCGCGCCTCAAGGTGCCGGAGAAGTTCGCGTACGGGCTCGATCTCACGTTCCGGTTCATCCCGTCACTGGCATCTGACCTCCAGACCACGATCGATGCGCAGCGCGTGCGCGGCTACGAGTGGGAGCGCATCGGCCGGACTCCGATCGGCAAGCTGCGGCGAACCGCACCCCTGCTCGTCCCGGTGACGATCAACGCGATCATCGGTGCCGAGGACACGATCGACGCAATGGACCTGCGGGCATTCGGCACCGGGCGCCGCACCTGGTTGCGGCACCTGCGCTTCGACCGCAGCGACTGGGTGACCCTCGTCGGCTTCGGACTCCTGCTGGGCACGATCACCGTCCTTTCCCAGACCGGCCATACCGTGCTCTGGGTGCCCGCTCTTCTCAGTTCGCTGGCGGGCGCCTGAGCCGGTCGATGTGGACGGACGGTGGACAACTCCGTCAAATCCGGATGAAGTTCGTGGACAACTGGGTTGGCGGCGGCGGCCCGGACCGATACTGTTGTTGGTGTCCCGGAGGAGCCGGGCCCCGATTCCGCGATTGCATCAACGGGTCGAGGCGAGGTTCCTTCGGGACACTTGCTATGCCCGCGAGCCGGGTGGCGTGGGCCGCAGCAGGAACCCTCGATAGCTCGGCCGGAAGCCGAGCTCCTGGAGCGCGCCGGCCAGCGGCGAGGTGGCGACCGGCAGGCGATCGACCCGTTCGATGCGCAGCTCCCGGAGCGACCCGGACCCGATGAGCAGCTCGGGCAGGGTGCCGAGCGCGGCGGCAGCAACCTCAGGGTCCTCCATCGACGGCAGCCGGATGATCCCCCGCGCGCCACGCTCGACGTAGAGCGCAGGCGCCCCGTTCACGAGCGTCACCCAGGCACCCGCCACGCGCTGCAGCGGCAGCCGCTCCCCGCCCTCCGGCCGCGGCCACGGCAGCGTCGCGCCGTACGGCTGCGCGGGATCGGCCGCGGCGAGCAGGAGCGCCCGCTGTTCGTCCTCGGCCAATCGAGCCGCCCGCAGCCGGTCGACCGCGCCGGGCAGCGCGAACTGTGCCGCCCCGAGGCCGTCCACAAAGTAGCCGCGGCGTACGCGCCCCGCATCCTCCATCGCCTTGAGCACGGGATAGACCGATGCGAATCCGCCGGCCAGCCCCTCGGCCAGCACCGCCTCGCGGGTGACGACGCCATGCCGTTCGAGGAGCGCGAGCGCGGTCGCGTGCCCGCGCTCGGTCGGCGAGCGCCCCTCCCCGATGAGGTCGGCGACGAGCGACCAGCGACCGGCGGCTCGGGGCGGCCCTGCCCCAGCCGGGCGGCCGGGGCGCACGGCCCGCGAACGACTGCGCGGGAGGAGGAGCGCACGCAGCGGCGCGACCGTGTCGTTCGTGACCTCGCCGGCCCACACGAGGTCCCAGAGCGCGTCGAGCAGCTCGTCGGGGTCGCGGGCGCCAGTGATTGCGAGCCGCAGCCCGCCGAAGAACGTCGCGCCGCGGCGTCGGAGATGCTCGCGAATCTCGGTGTGAAGCGGGCCATCCGGTCGATCGACGATCTCGAACGCGCCTGCCGATGCGAGCAGTTCGGCCCGGTCACGCCGGAAGATCGAGACCCGGCCGTCATCGCGGCCGAGCACCCCCCGGCCGATCCAGACCACCTCGCCCGCCGAACCGAGCTCGTCGAGCTGCCGCGGGCTGTACCCGCTGATCCGGGCCCGCAGGACGTCACGCTCGAGGATCGAGGCCGGGATCGGGTAGCCCTCCAGCTGGGCCACGACCTCGAGCAGCCGGTCGTGTCCGGTCGCCCGGCTGCCGATCCCCTGCCAGGCGGGCAGGAAGCGACCGAGGGCATCCGCCGAGACGGGCTCGACCTCGCGACGGAGTCGCGCCAGCGAACGGCGGCGCAGGCTGCGGATCACCTCGGGATCCGCGAACTCGCGCTCGGATCCACCCGGGCGGAACGCGCCGGCCACGAGCGTCTCGGCCGTGGCGAGGGCCTCGAGACGATCCGCGACGCGGCCCAGCGCGATCCCCCAGCGCGTCGCCGGCTCGGCGGGGGTGAACGGCGCGTGGGTCCGCGCCCAGCGCAGGAGGAGCGCGTCGAGCGGCGCGGGCCCCTCCCCGGACGCGGCCAGCCACGCCTCGGCCACCCCCGGCGGCGGGCTCGCTCCGAGCGCATCGCGGTAGCGCGCCACGTCCTCGACGGCGACCCAGCGCTCCTCCCCGGCCAGCCGCAGCTGGACCGCGCGACGGTCTCGCTCGAGCGAGGCGAGGGACGCGCCGGCATCGGCGAAGTCGGCGCGCGCCGCCACCTCATCGGCCCGGAGGTCTCCGAGGCGCCGGAGGAGGTCATGCACCCCATCGACGGTCCGCGCCCGGCGGCCGCCGGCCAGGGCCTGCAGCTCGAGCTCGGTCTCGGCCGTCGCGGCAGGGTCCAGGAGCTCACGCAGCTCCTCGGTGCCAAGGAGCTCCGCGAGCAACTCACGGTCGAGGGCAAGGGCCTGCGCCCGGCGCTCGGCGAGCGGTGCGTCCCCCTCGTACATGTAGGTGCCGACGTAGTCGAAGAGCAGGCCGGTCGCGAACGGCGACGGGCCGCGCGTCTCGACGCTCGCGATCCGCACCGCCCGCGAGCGAATCCCGGTCAGCAGCTCTGAGAGCGCCGGGACGTCGAAGACGTCGCGGAGGACCTCGCGGTACGTCTCGAGGATGATCGGAAACGATCCGTAGCGGCTGGCGACGGTGAGCAGGTCGGACGAGCGCTGGCGCTGCATCCACAGGGGGGTGCGCTGCCCGGGGCGGCGGCGCGGCAGCAGCAGCGCGCGCGCCGCGTTCTCGCGGAAGTGCGACGCGAACATCGCAGAGCCGCCCAGCCCATCCATGAGCAGGTCGTCGAGCTCGTCGGGGTCGATGAGGAGCAGGTCCTCGCCGGGCGGCTCGGCCACGTCGGGGAGGCGAAGCGCAATGCCGTCATCGGTCCAGATCGCCTGACCAGCCTGACCACGCGCCGCCATCCGCGCCTCGATCGCCATCGCCCACGGCGCGTGGACCCGTCCCCCGAACGGCGAGAGGAGGCAGATCCGCCAGTCGCCGAGCTCGTCACGGAAGCGCTCGACAACGAGCTGGGTGTCGGTGGGCAGGACCCCGGTCGCCTCGCGCTGCTCGGCGAGGTAGGCGACGAGGTTGCGCGCCGCCAGCTCGTCGAGCGCGTGCTCGTCGCGGAGGCGCGCCTCGGCATCCGCCGGTCTGAGCCCCTCGATCTCGCGGCAGAAGGCGCCGATCGCCCGCCCGAGCTCGATCGGCCGGCCGAGGCCGTCCCCCTTCCAGAACGGCATCTTGCCCGGCTCGCCGGGAGCGGGACTGACGATGACCCGGTCCGGCTTGATCTCCTCGATCCGCCACGAGGAGGCGCCGAGCAGGAACACCTCGCCGACCCTCGACTCGTAGACCATCTCCTCGTCCAGCTCGCCGACCCGGCGGCCGTGGCCGTCGTCCCCGGGCAGGAAGACCCCGAACAGGCCCCGATCCGGGATCGTGCCGCCCGACGTGACGGCAACGACGCGGGCATCGTTCCGCGATGTGATCGTGTCCGTCGTGCGATCCCAGACGACGCGCGGCCGCAGCTCGGCGAACTCGTCGGACGGGTAGCGGCCGGCGAGCATGTCGAGCACTCCCGTGAGCTGTTCCCGCGAGAGGTCGCGGAACGGCTCGGCGCGGGTCACGAGCGCATGGAGGTCGGCCACCGTCCACGGCTCCACGGCGCCCATGGCCACGACCTGCTGGGCCAGCACGTCGAGCGGGTTGCGCGGGATGCGCGTCTCCTCGATGGCCCCGTCGAGCATGCGCCGCACGACGACCGCCGCCTCGAGCAGGTCGCCGCGGTACTTCGGGAAGATCTTCCCGGTCGACGGCTCCCCGACCTGGTGGCCGGCGCGGCCGATCCGCTGCAGCCCCGAGGCGACGGACGGCGGCGCCTCGATCTGGATCACGAGGTCGATGGCGCCCATGTCGATCCCCAGCTCCAGGCTGCTGGTCGCGATCAGGGCCGGCAGTCGGCCGGCCTTCAGCTCCTCCTCGATCTGCAGCCGCTGCTCGCGAGCGATGCTGCCGTGGTGGGCGCGGACGAGCTCCTCCCCGGCCAGCTCGTTGAGGCGAGCCGCCAGCCGTTCGGCGAGCCGGCGCGAGTTGACGAAGACGAGCGTGGAGGAATGCGCCCGGATCAGCTCGAGGAGGCGGGGGTGGATGCTCGGCCAGATCGACCGCCGCGCCTCGGGCCCAGCCGCCGGCCCACCCGGCAGCTCGTCGAGGTCGAGCGACTCGCCGATGCGGTTCATCTCCTCGACGGGGACGATCACCTCGAGCTCGAGCTTCTTCCGCTCCCCGGCATCCACGACGTCGACCAGGCGGTCCGCTCCCGCACCTCCCAGGAACGCGGCGATCCGCTCGAGCGGGCGCTGCGTCGCCGACAGGCCGATCCGCTGCGGGTTGCCGCCGGTGAGCGCGGTCAGCCGCTCGAGGGAGAGCGCAAGGTGCGCGCCGCGCTTCGTGCCGGCAATCGCATGGACCTCGTCCACGATGACATGCTGCACGCCGCGCAACGCCTCGCGCGCCTGGCTGGTGAGCAGCAGGTACAGGCTCTCCGGCGTGGTGACCAGGATGTCGGGCGGATCGCGGACGAGCTGGCGACGGGCGTCGGCCGGGGTGTCGCCGGTGCGCGACGCGACCCGCACCTCCGGCAGGCTCAGGCCGTCCCGTTCCGCGGTGCGCCGGATCCCGGCCAGCGGCGCGCGCAGGTTGCGCTCCACGTCGTAGGTCAGCGCCTTCAGCGGCGAGATGTAGAGGACACGCAGCCGCCGGTCGCGTGGTGGTGGCTCGAGGGTGCCGAACAGCCGGTCCAGGCACCACAGGAACGCGGCCAGCGTCTTGCCGCTGCCGGTCGGGGCATGGATCAGGGTGTGGTGGCCGGCGCTGATGGCCGGCCACCCGAGCTCCTGGGCGCGGGTGGGATGCGCGAAGGTCTCGGTGAACCAGGCGCGAGTCGGGGGCGAGAAGGGGGCCAGGGGATCCGCAGTCATGGGCCTCACCGCAGTGTAGTCACCCGGCCATCCTCCCGCGCATTCCCGCCATGGCAGGTCAGGATTGCGGCGGACACGGATTGCGCGCATCGGCTATTCTTGTTGCGAAAGCAACTACCTTGGCGAAACGGACAATGGACGAACGGATTCGCCGCGCCTTGACGCGCGGTCACCTCATCGACATCACGACCCACGGCCGCCGCAGCGGCGAGCCGCGGCGCATCGAGCTCGTGTTCCACGCGATCGATGGACGCGTCTACCTGAGCG
The DNA here is from genome assembly GCA_963837425.1 of uncultured Chloroflexia bacterium. GTDB lineage: Bacteria > Chloroflexota > Limnocylindria > QHBO01 > QHBO01 > CAWINH01. Next base: position 300,314 of record CAWINH010000002.1, on the reverse strand, counting down.
GGATGCCGGGCCGGCCCCGGTCCTGGCTCGCGAACATGCGGCACGATCCGCGGATCACCTTCCACCTCAAGGGTCCGGTGACCGCCGATCTGGCGGCCACCGTCCGCGAGCTCACCGAGCCAGCGGAGCGGCGTCAGATCATGGAGCGCGTCGCTCGCAACTGGGGCCGGGATGACGTGGACCTGATGATGACCCGCTCCCCGCTCGTGGAGGTGACGTTCGACGAGATGTCGCCCGCCGCCTGAACGCTGCCGTCAACCGCGGAGCTTGCTGCTGTAGTCGACCGAGTCATAGATGTCGGGCCGATCCGCGCCGACCACGTGGATCACGCCCGCCGCGCCCTTGTGCGTGCGGAAGATCGCGTGGTCGACCATCAGGTAGTCGCCGGGCACCTCCACGGTGAACTCGACCCCCGCGGCTCCGCCGGACGGGATCAGCGTGGTCTGCACGTAGTGGTTCTCGAGGTCGAACGAGCCCTCCACGTAGACGGTGTCGAACATCTCGCCGATGACGTGGAAGCTGGAGATGAGGTTCGGCCCGATGTCGCCCACGAACAGTCGCACGGTGTCGCCGGTGTTGATCACGTCGCCCCCGTAGACGCCGAGGGCCCGGTCGCCGGTGACCGCGTTGGGCCGGCCGTTGAAGACGACGAAGGTCGGCTCCTCGAGGTTGCCATTTGCCAGCGAGTAGTCGAGGTGGCCGGCGTTCGCGAGCTCGGTGATCGACTTGTCGGCGCCGGCCGTCGTGTAGAACTCGCTCTGCATCACGTAGTACTCGTGGTCGACGGGCGGCAGCCCACCCGGCGGCTCGACGACGACGAGCCCGTACATCCCGTGGGAGATGTGGGTCGGAATGTCCGGGAAGGCGCAGTGATAAATGTAGATGCCCGGCTTGAGGAGCTGCACGCGAAGCTCGCTGGTGGCGCCCGGAGCGGTGTCCAGCCGGACCGATCCGCCGCCTGGCCCGGTCACCGCGTGGAAGTCGACGTCGTGCGGCATGATGCTGTCCGGCGGGTTGGTGAGGAAGAAGTCGACCGTGTCGCCGACCATGCCGCGGATCATGGGGCCGGGTACCGCACCATTGAACGTCCAGTACTCCATCGTCGTGCCCGGGAGAACCTCCGCCACGCCCTCGGCGATCTGGAAGTGCACCGTGATCGTCAGCGGCCCGGTGCGCTCCACCGGCTGGCTGAAGGTGCCGTCGGCGTATTGGGTGTAGTTCGGCGAGTCGGGCATGTCGCTGGGGTGTCGCGAGATCTCGTCGATCGTGACCGGCTCGGCGGGCGGGAAGGTCGGCGCCGCGCTCGCCGCGACAGCCGCGCTCGCCGACGAACCGGGGCTTCCGCTCGCCTCACCGACGGCGGATGTGCCGCCGACGGCGGCGTAGATGAGCGACAGGAGGATGACCGATCCGATCGCGGAGATGACAACCAGCGCCTTGGCCATGGCTCGCCCTTTCGTGTGGCCTAATCTTTAGTAAACTAATAAACCTTTAGTGATACGCCTGTCATGGGCCGTTCGTCCTTTCTCCCTCGGGACACGCGGGACATTCGGCAGGCGCGGCGAAGACGCGCGGAGGCCAGACTCGGGGTTGTCATGCGACTGCAGCTGACCCGGCGGGGCGACTACGCGGTGCGAGCCATGCTGGCCGTCGCCGATGCGGCCGGATCGCTGATCACCGGCGCCGAGATCGCGCGGCGGACCGGCGTCCCGCCCAGCTTCCTGCCCCAGGTCATGGGCGACCTCGTGCACGCCGGACTGGTCGAGGGACGCCAGGGGCGGACTGGCGGCTATCGGCTGGCGCGCCCGGCCGACTCGATCTCGCTGCTCGCGGTCGTCGAGGCAGCCGAGGGCGACAGCCGGCGCACGACCTGCATCCTGCGCGGAGGCCCGTGCGGAGCGGATGGGCAGTGCCGAGTGCACGACGCGTTCTTCGCAGGACAGGAGGCGATGCTCACGACCCTGGCGTCGACCGATCTCGCGAGGCTCGCGGAACCCGACGGATAGCCCGGGCGCTCGTGGCGGACATGCCGGGGCGACCCCGGGCTAGGCTATCGCCGTCATGACACGTCGCGCGCAGCCCGGGCAAGCGATCAGGTCGCTGCCGCTGCCGGCGCTGGTCGACGCGCTCGCGGGTTGGCAGGAACACGCGACCGACGCCCGGCGGCGGAAGGTGACGACCGCGCTCGGAACCCTGGCGGCGCAGCTCGGGCAGGGTGGCCTGCACCTCGTCGTCGAGTCGCCGCCCCTCACGCCGCTGGACGTGGGAGTGGGGACCCTGCGCCGTGCGCCTGCAGATCGCGATCCGCTCCCGCTTCGTCAGCCGACCGACGGCACCTCGCTCGGTCGCCTCTGGATCGACGGGCCGGACGGTGTCGAGGACCAGGTCATCCACGCGGTTGAGCTGGCGCTCGAGGCGGTCCGCGGCATGGTGCGCGCCGCGCGCGCCGAAGCGAACCTCGCCGCGCTCGACGGCGCGGTGGCCGGGATCGGGGGCGCGCTGAGCATCGACCGCGTCCTGCAGCTCATCGTGGATCGCGTCCACGAGCTGGCGGATGCTCGCTACGCGGCTCTGGCCATCGTGGGGGAGGACGGCCGGGTCGAACGCTTTCTGACCTCGGGAATCAGTGCAGCCGCCCGCCGCCGCATTGGCGCGCTGCCGGCGGGCCACGGTCTGCTGGGGCTCATCATCCGCGAGCAGCGCCCGATTCGGATCCCGGACATCGCCGTCGACCCCAGGCGAGCGGGATTCCCGCCCAACCACCCCGAGATGCGCTCGTTCCTGGGCGTCCCGCTGACGGTCCATGGCCGCTCGGTCGGCAACCTGTACCTCACCGACAAGCGCGCGGCCCGCGAATTCAGTGAAGAGGACCTCCTGCTCGTCGAACGCTTCGCCCGGCACGCAGCCCTCGCGATCGAGAACGCGAGGCTCGGCGATCGCGTCCAGCGGCTGGCGATCGTCGAGGAGCGAGAGCGCATCGGCCGCGATCTCCACGACGGCGTGATCCAGCACCTGTACGGGATCAGCCTGTCCCTCGACGAAGTTCCCGAGATCGTCGGAGATCGGCCCGACGAGGCGGCGCAGCGGGTGGACGCCGCGATCGACTCCCTCCAGCACGTCATGGGTGAGATCCGCGAGTTCGTCTATGGCCTGGCGGAGCCGGCGTCGGCCGCGGACGGGCTCGCCGTCGGCGCGGAGGCGCTGGCCGACGATGTCAGGGCGAACGCCGGGCTCATCGCGGACGTCGATGTCCGCGGCGCTTCAGGATTCGGCTCCGAGGCCACCGCGGAGCTCCTCGCCATCCTGCGCGAGGCCCTCAGCAACGTGGCTCGCCACGCGAGCGCCCGACGGGTGACGGTTCGATCGAGGCGCAGGGCGCGTGACCTCGTGATCGAGGTCGTCGACGACGGCATCGGCTTCGTCCCGGCCCCGATGGGCTCCGGGCACCACGGCCTGCGGAACATGGAGCGCCGCACCGAGCGGCTGGGAGGTGCGTTCGAGGTGCGCAGCGCGAAGGGGCGCGGGACCCGTATCATCATCACCGTGCCCGTGGCGCACGACGAGACCGGACAGGGAGGCTCGGACAGGGCGTGACGCAGGAGTCGGATGGACCACTGAAGCCAATGCGGCTGCTGGTGGTCGACGACCACGAGGTGGTTCGGCAGGGACTCGTGGCGCTGCTCGGGCGTCGCGAGGAGTTCCAGGTCGTGGCAGAGGCGAGCACCGTCTCCGAGGCACTTGCCGCCCAGCGCCGGTTCATCCCGGACGTCGTGGTCATGGACGTACGCCTGCCGGACGGCTCCGGCATCGAGGCCTGCCGCGAGATTCGCAGCGAGTTCCCGGAGACGAGGGTCGTGATGCTGACCAGCTACCCGGACGAGGAGGCGGTCCTGTCCGCGATCATCGCCGGCGCATCGGGCTATCTCCTGAAGCAGGTCCGCGGACGAGACCTGGTGGCCGCCCTGGAGTCTGTCGGACGGGGCGATTCGCTGCTCGACCCGGCGGTGACCGAGCGCGTCCTCGAGCGGGTGCGGCGCGTCGCCGCGGGCGGCGAGCGCGACGAGCTCTCCGACCTCACCGCGCAGGAGCGCAAGATCCTGCTGCTCGTCGCCGAGGGCAAGACGAACAAGGAGATCGCGGCCGAGGTCTTCCTGTCCGACAAGACCGTGAAGAACTACGTCAGCAGCATCCTCGCCAAGCTGAACCTCCAGCGGCGTGCGCAGGCCGCCGCCTTCGTCGCCCGCCATCGGCTGGGGAGCGGCGACCAGACCTGAATCTCAGCGCCGGATGCGCCCCGGGTGGGTGTCCCGGTCAGCGTGCCAGCGAGCGGTACAGCCCGATCGTCTCCTCGGCAATGGCACCCCAGCTGAAGTTGGACACGGCTCGCGCGCGACCGGCGCGACCCATCTCCTCGCGCCGCCGCGGATCGGCCATCAGGGCGTTGATCGCGCTCGCCAGGTCCGCGGCAAAGGCGTCCGGTTCGGCCGGCGACATCGGATCGTCCGCGCGTAGCTCGACGGGGACCAGGCGCCCGGTCTCACCGTCGACCACGACCTCGGGGATGCCGCCGACAGCGCTCGCCACCACGGGCCGCTCACAGGCCATCGCCTCGAGGTTGATGATCCCGAACGGCTCGTAGACCGACGGGCATACGAAGAGGGCGGCGTGGCTGTACAGCTGGCGGACCGCCTCGCGGCTCACCATCTCACGGATCCAGACGATGTTCGGGCGCTCCGCCTGGACCGCAGCCACGCCGGCCGCCATCTCGGCGCCGATCTCCGGCGTATCGGGCTGGCCCGCGGCCAGCACCGCGCCGATGCCGGGGTCCAGGCGCCGGAGGGCACGGACGAGATGGACGATCCCCTTCTGCCGCGTGACGCGACCCACGAACAGGATGTAGGGCACGTCCGGGTCGACGCCGTACTGCACGAGCGCATCGGTCGCCGGGTCGGGGTGGAAGAACTCGGCGTCGATCCCGTTGTGGATGACCGGGATGCGCTCGGGCTCGACGTCGAACAGGCGCAGGACGTCGTCGCGCGTCCCCCGGCTCACCGCGATGACCGCGTCCGCCTCGGTCAGCGCGCGCCGTTCGACCCAGGTCGAGACGTCGTAGCCGCCGCCCAGCTGCTCCCGCTTCCACGGCCGCAGGGGTTCGAGCGAGTGGACAGTGACGACCAGCGGGATGTCGTACGCGCGCTTCGCGAGCAGGCCGGCCAGGTGGACGTACCAGGTGTGGCAGTGCACGACGTCGGCGGTGACCGGGTCGGCGGCCATCGCCAGGTCGCGGCTCAGCGCCGTCCACGCGCCGCGCATCCGCGGGTCGGCGGCATCCAGGTCGTGGGCCGGCGGATAGCCGCGAACGCGCCAGCCGGGCTCCGACTGGTCGTGGTCGCCGAAGGTCCGGATGTCGAGTCCGATGCGGCCGCGCAGCTCACGCGTCAGCTCGCCGACATGGATCCCCGCCCCGCCGTACACGGTCGGCGGGAACTCGTTCGTCAGGATCAGGGCCTCGAGGCGGTCAGCTGCCATTTCGGAAAGCCTAGCGCCCTGGGAAGATCCGGGACACATGGCACTGGTCGCTGATACTCCCCCGTAGTATTCTGATCAGGTGGTGACAGAGACCCGTCCCGAAACGACCGAGCCGATCGCCGAGCTCTCCCTTCCCGTGGAGGGAATGACCTGCGCCTCGTGCGTGAACCGTGTCGAGCGGTTCCTGAACAAGGCAAATGGGGTGACGTCCGCGACGGTCAACCTTGCCACCGAGCGCGCCACGGTCCACTACGACCCGTCACGCATCGATCGCGGCGGGCTGGTGGCCGCCGTCGAGGCGGCGGGCTACGGAGTGGGCATAGACCGGCGGGCCGCTGCCATCGGCCCCGAGGCAGAGGAAGCTGATGCGCGGGCTCGCGCGGAAGAACGCCGCGAGCTGCTGTTCAGCGCCATCGCCGCCACGGCGATCGGGCTCGCGATGATGACGGTCATGCTGTGGCCGGGAGGCACCGGCTGGCCGCTCGCGCGGATGAACGTCTGGATGCTGGCGCCCGCCACCTTCGTCGAGTTCGTCCTCGGCCGTCGCTTCCTGGTCCGTGCGGCCCGTGGGCTGCCGCATGGCGATCTCACGATGGACACCCTGGTCGCCATGGGAACGCTGGCGGCCTACGGCTACTCGCTGGTCGTGACCCTGCTGCCGGAGCTCGTGACCTCGGCCGGCCTGGGGCTGGAGACGTATTTCGACTCCGCAGCGGTGATCATCGGGCTCGTGCTGCTCGGACGCTGGCTCGAGGCGCGCGCGCGGGGCCAGGCGGCAGGCGCGGTCGCAGCGCTCCTGCGCCTGCGCCCCACGACCGCGAGGGTGCTGCGGGACGGCGTGGAGGCCGATCTGCCGCTCGATGAGGTGCGCGTCGGCGACCTGCTGCGGGTCCGGCCCGGCGATCGGGTGCCGGTCGACGGGGTCATCGTCGACGGCTCCTCAGCGGTCGACGAGTCGATGATCACCGGGGAGTCGATCCCGATCGAGAAGCGCGACGGCGACGGCGTCATCGGCAGCACGATGAACGCCTCCGGCTCGTTCGTGATGCGAGCCGAGCGGGTCGGCCGCGACACGACGCTGGCCCAGATCGTTCGACTCGTCGAGCGGGCGCAGGGATCCAAGGCACCCATCCAGCGCGTCGCAGACGCGGTGACCGGATGGTTCGTCCCCGGGGTGCTGGTACTGGCCGCAATCGCCTTCGTCGGCTGGCTGCTGCTCGGCCCGGACCCGCGCCTGCCCTTCGCGCTGTCGGCGGCGATCGCCGTTCTCATCATCGCCTGCCCGTGCGCGATGGGCCTCGCGACGCCGACCGCCATCATGGTCGGCACCGGCAAGGGTGCCGAGGCGGGCATCCTGATCCGCGACGGAGCCACCCTGGAGAGCGCCGAGCGCATCGGCGTGGTCGTCCTGGACAAGACCGGCACGCTCACCCATGGGCAGCCGGCGGTACGCGACGTCCTGGCCGTTGACGGGTATCGGGAGGCAGACCTGCTGCGGCTGGCGGGGGCGGCTGAGCGCGGCAGTGAACACCCGCTGGCGGAGGCGATCGTTCGAGCGGCCGAGGAGCGGCGGCTCGATCTCCCCGCGGCGCGCGACTTCCGCGCCGCCGCCGGCGGGGGCGTGACCGCCGACGTCGACGGCAGGCGAGTGATCGTGGGCAATGCGGCGCACCTCGCGGCGGCGGGGATCGCCAGCGGACGGCTTGACGAGCCCGTGGCCGCCGCCGCCGCTCGCGGTGGCTCCCCGGTGCTGGTGGCGGTTGACGGGAATGCAGCGGGGGTCATCACCCTGGCCGACACGGTCCGGCCGGAGGCCGCCGAAGCTGTGCGCCGCCTGCGCGCCATGGACCTCGACGTGTGGATGATCACCGGGGACCGAGCCGCCACCGCACGGAGCATCGCGGAGGCGGTGGGCATCGGCGCGGATCGCGTCCTTGCCGAAGTCCGACCCGAGGACAAGGCGCGCCGCGTCGCCGAGCTGCAGGCCGGCGGCTCGCTGGTGGCGATGGTCGGCGACGGCGTGAACGACGCCCCGGCGCTGGCCCAGGCTGACCTCGGGATCGCCATCGGCACGGGAGCCGACGTCGCGGTCGAGGCCTCCGACGTCACCCTGGTCGGGGAGGATCTGCGAGCGGTGCCCGCGGCCGTCCGGCTCTCGCGTGCCACGATGCGGACGATCCGCCAGAACCTCGGGTGGGCGTTCGGGTACAACCTGCTGCTGATCCCGGTGGCCGCCGGACTCCTCTACCCGCTCACCGGCTGGCTGCTGTCACCGGCGCTCGCCGCCGGCGCAATGGCGCTCTCGAGCGTCAGCGTCGTGAGCAACTCGCTGCGCCTGCGGCGCTTCCGCACCGCGGGCTGACACCAAGGAGAAGGAGAGCAATGACGATCCAGGACACGCGGCCCGATTCCGCCGTCGACCCGGTGTGCGGCATGACCGTGACGATCCGCGACGCAGAGGCGGCCGGGCTGAGTTTCGAGTACGCGGGCGAAACCTACTACTTCTGCGCGCGCGGATGCCTGCTCGACTTCCGCGACGACCCGGCCCGCGCGCTGGACCCGAGCTTCCATCCGGACATGTAGCGCGCCGGGTAGACTCCTCGGTGGCATGCCCCTGATCGCCACCACCGCGCTCACCAAGCGATACGGCACCAGCGTCACCGCCCTCGACCGCCTGGATCTCGAGGTGGAGCCGGGCATCATCGGCCTGGTCGGCGCGAATGGCGCCGGCAAGAGCACGCTGATCAAGATCCTCCTTGGGCTGCTGGAGCCGACGAGCGGGCAGGCGAGCGTCATGGGGCTCGACGTGGCGCGGCATGGCCCGGAGATCCGCCAGTTCGTGGGCTACCTCCCCGAGCACGATTGCCTGCCGGAGGACGTGTCGGCCACCGACTTCGTGAGCCACATGGGTCGCATGGCCGGCCTGCCGTCGGCAGCGGCACGCGAGCGCACCGCCGAGGTCCTGCGCCACGTGGGTCTCTACGAAGAGCGATATCGGCCCATCGGCGGCTACTCGACCGGGATGAAGCAGCGGGTGAAGCTCGCGCAGGCGCTCGTCCACGACCCGAAGCTCCTGCTCCTCGACGAGCCGACGAACGGGCTCGACCCGGCGGGACGCGACGAGATGCTCAACCTCGTGAAGCGCACCGGCACCGAGTTCGGCATCGCCACCGTGGTCGCCAGCCACCTGCTCGGCGAGATCGAGCGGGTCTGCACCTTCTTGCTGGCCATCGACGCGGGCAAGCTGCTGCGCGCCGCCACGATCGCCAGCTTCACGCAACGCACCGGCACGTTGGGCGTGGAGGTCGAGGATGGAGCCGATGCGCTCGCCGCCCGCCTGTCGGCCGACGGCCTGGCGGTCACAGTTGAGGGCCGCACGGTGCTCGTGGACTGCCCCGACGAGCATCCCTACGACCGCGTACGTGACGCCGTGGACGACCTGGGCCTCAGCCTCCTGCGCCTCGAGCAGCGCCGCCATCGGCTCGAGGACCTGTTCCGCGCGGAGCGAGCGAATGACGCCGCCTGACGGGCTGCCCGGCACGCGCCAGAGCGCTTCCGGCGCGATCTACGACCTCGGCTACCGCAACTACGAGGGCCAGCGGCTCGGCCGCGCCTACGCGATCCGGACGCTCTACAACGCCAGCCTGCGGCAGGCGTTCGGGCTGGGCCGCAGCGCGCGGGCCAAGATCATCCCCTGGGGGCTGTCGGCGATCGCCATCATCCCCGCCGGCGTGGCCGCCGCGATCAGCGCCCTGGTGCCCGTTGGCTCCGCGAGCCCGTTCAGCTACGACAACTACCTGTGGGGCATGCAGGTCATCATCGCCCTGTTCGTGGCCGCGCAGGCACCCGAGATCGTGAGCTCCGACCAGCGCCACCACGTCCTCTCGCTCTACTTCAGCCACGCACTGAAGCGGAGCGACTACGTGTTCGCCAAGTGGGCGGCGCTGGCGACCGCGATCGTGATCCTCTGCCTCGCGCCGCTGCTCGTCATCTTCGGCGGCTCGGTGCTCGCCGCCTCGGACGTGCCGAAGGCGTTCGGCGACCAGCTGAAGAACGTGCCGCAGATCATCGGTGCGCCGATCCTGTACGCGATCCCCCTCTCAGGCCTGGGCCTCGCCATCTCGGCCTACACCCCGCGGCGCGCGTACGCCAGCGGCGCGATCATCGCCGTCTTCATCGTCACGTCGGTGACCGGCGCCATCCTCCACGACGCGACGCGGGGCACGATGAGCCGGCTCGGCCCACTCATCAATCCGTTCGTCTCGATCGACGGGACACGGGACTGGCTGCTGGGCGCCTCGTTGCCCGACTCGCCGGTGAGCGACACGCACCTCGCCCTGCCGATCTTCGGCGTCCTGACCCTCGCGATCTCCCTCGTTGGCCTGGCGGTCGTCATGTGGCGCTACCGGCGCATCGCGGCATGAGCGGCGAGGCGCCGCCGGCGGTCGAGCTGAGCGCAGTTTCGCGCTGGTACGGGAACGTCGTGGCGGTCAACGACATCAGCTTCACGCTCGACCACGGGGTCACCGGACTGCTCGGGCCCAACGGAGCGGGAAAGTCGACGATCCTGCACCTGATCGCGGGGCTGCTCGCACCGTCGGCAGGCAGCGTCAGCGTGGCGGGGATGGCCCCGCGCGGTCATCCGCACGTCTATCACGAGATCGGCCTCGTGCCGGAACCCGAGGCCGTCTACCCGTTTCTCACCGCGCGGCAGTTCGTGACGGCCATGGCCCGCCTGCAGGGCATGGAACCCGCCGCAGCGGCGGAGGCGACGGTCCGCGCGATCGGGGCGGTCGAGCTGGAGGACGCCCAGGACCGGCAGATCGGCACCTACTCGAAGGGGATGCGGCAGCGCGCGAAGGTCGCCGCCGCGCTCGTCCACGATCCCCCGATCCTGCTCCTCGACGAACCGTTCAACGGCATGGACCCCCGGCAGCGTCTGCAGATGATGGACCTCCTGCGCGGGATGGCGGGCGAGGGGCGGACGATCCTCTTCAGCTCGCACATCCTCGAGGAGGTCGAGCGGCTCGCGGAGCGGGTGCTCGTCATCGTTGCCGGCCGCCTGGCTGCGTCAGGGGACTTTCGCGAGATCCGGCGCCTGATGACCGACCGCCCGCACACCTTCACCCTCCGCTCGTCGGACGACCGGGCGCTCGCCGCGGCGCTCATGGCGGACCCGGTCACCGCCGGCGTCGCGCTCGACGACGGGGCCATCAGCGTGCGAACCGACGACTTCGGCGCCTTCAGCCGCGCGGTGGCCGGGCACGCCCGACGGTCGGGGATCAGCCTGTTCGAGGTGATGCCCACCGACGAGTCGCTCGAGAGCGTCTTCAGCTACCTGGTGCGCGGATGAGCCGCGTCCTGAACCCGATCATCGCCGGCATCACGCTGCGCGAGCTGCTGAGCCGGCGGCGAACGCTGCTCCTGCTCCTGCTCGGCGCGGTGATGGCTCTCGTCGCGCTCGGGCTGCGCATCGGCGGGGAGCCGAGCAACGCCCTCCGCAACACCGCCCTGCTGCTCGACAACTTCGGGGTGCGCACCCTCATGCCACTGGTGGCGCTCATCTTCGGCACCGGTGCGATCGGCGCGGAGCTCGAGGACGGGACCGCCGTCTATCTGCTGGCCAAGCCCGTGAGCCGTGCAACGACGCTGCTCACGAAGCTCGTGGTCGCGACAGCCTGCTCGATCCTTCTCACCGCGCTCCCGTTCTTCGTTGCCGGCGTCATCGGCGCGAGCGACCTTTCGGCCGGGCTGGTCATGGCCTTCGTCGTGGGCGGCGCCATCGGCTCGGTGCTGTACAGCGCCGTCTTCGTGGCCCTCAGCCTGTTCACCAAGCGCGCGCTCATCATCGGCCTCGTCTACGTCCTGGTCTGGGAGGGGCTGCTGGCCGGCCTCTTCCCGGGTACCCAGACGTTCAGCATCCGCGAGCAGACGCTCGCCTTCACCGACGCCCTGACCAGCGTGCCGCGCACCGTCTTCCACGCCGACCTGCAGCTCTCGACCGCCGTGGTGGTTGCCGTGATCCTCGGCGTCGGAGCGACGCTGCTCGCCATCCGCCGGCTCAGCCTCGTGGAGATCGCCGGGGAGACGGCGTGAGCGGAGCGCCGTGGGCGCGGACGCTCGCCGGCCGCCTCGACGAGCATTGGCTCGACAGCGCGGCCCTGGCCGGGAACCCGCTCGGCGACCCGCATCGGCGACCACTGCTCGTGCAGACACCGGCCGGCTACGACGACGACCCCGAGCGGCGCTACCCGGTCGTCTACGTGCTCCAGGGCCTCACCGGCCAGGTCGACATGTGGCGCAACCGGCAAGCCTTCGCACTCACCACCCCCGAGGCGGTCGACGCACTCTTCGCGGACGGCGGCCCGCCGCCGGCGATCGTCGCCTACGTCGACGCGTGGACCCGCCTTGGCGGGAGCCAGTTCCTCGACTCACCGGGGACGGGCCGCTACCACACCAACCTGTGCGACGAGATCGTGCCATTCGTGGACGCGACGTATCGCACGCTCCCCGAACCGGCCCATCGGGCGGTCGCCGGCAAGAGCAGCGGCGGCTACGGCGCCATGGTTACACCGATGCTGCGGCCGGACCTGTTCGGGGCGCTGGCGACGCACGCCGGCGACGCGCTCTTCGAGGTCTGCTACCTGCCGGACATCCGCTCGGCGGTCCGCGCGCTGCGCAACGAGCATGGCGGCGACTACGCCGCCTTCTGGAGCGACTTCGCGCTTCGTGCGGGCCGGTCGCGGTCGGGCGATGGCGAGCTGCTGAACATGTACTGCATGGCCGCCTGCTACTCGGCCGATGCCGACGGTACCGTCCGCCTGCCATTCGACACCGAGACGGGCCGCCTGGTGCCGGAGGTCTGGGAGCGCTGGCTGGCGTGGGATCCGGTCCGCATGGCCCCGAAGCACGCGGAGGCGCTGCGCTCGATGCGGGGGATCTGGATCGATGCCGGCAGCCGTGACGACTTCTACCTGGACCTCGGGGCGCGTGCGTTCGAGCGTGAGCTGACGAGCCTGGGCATCGGTGCGCCGATCGTCCATTTCGAGCTGTTCGAAGGAACGCACTCGGGCACCGCCTGGCGCTATCCGACGGCGATCGGCTGGCTGGCGGAGCGCCTCAGCGCCTGAGCCGCGGACCCGGCGACGGTCAGCTGCCGGGAGTCGCGCGGGCGATGGCCGCCTGCAGCCCGCCGGGCGAGAGCGGCCCCGTGTAGTACGAGCCGTCGATGAAGATCGAGGGCGTGCCCCGCAGATTCAGCCCCTGCGCAGCGGTGAGGTCGCGGTTCACCGCGTCGAGCGCCGCGCTCGAGCTGTAGTCCCTTGTCCAGCGCCCGACGTCGAGACCGAGGTCGGCGGCCAGCGTCCCGAAATAGGCGTCAACGGCTCCACCGCCCAGCCCTTCCCAGGCCGACTGCTCCGCGTACAGGCGCTCGGCCATGGGCCAGTAGCCACCCTGCAGGTCCGCGGCGGCGGCGGCGCGGGCGGAGGCCATCGCGTTTGCGTGGATCTGCCGCAGCGGGAAGTAGCGGGCCACGAGGGTGATCTCGTTCGTCGAGGCCAGCTGGTGGAGGATCGGCGCGATCGTCGAGCAGGCGGGGCACTGGAAGTCCGCGAACTCGAGGACGGTCACCGGGCCGTTCCCCAGCTGCGGCGAGCCCGTGTTCTGGACGCTCGCGCCCGGACCCGGGCTCTCGACCGTCGTCGACCCTGAGCCGGCCCCGGCAAGCAGGAGTCCGGCGAAGAGGACGAGCGTCACCGAGCCGGTGCCCACGGTCACGCGCCGCATCCTGCTCCCCTCCACGAGGAACTCCCGCTCGCGCTGCTGTCGGGCGCGCCGGCTGCGTGCCTCTCCCGGCTCGCCGCCGCTCCTCGCGAGGCCGACTGCGGCCGCGAGCAGCAACCAGCAGGCGACCGCCTGCGTGAGGCACCAGCTGCAGAACGCGCCGATGACGAGGCCCTCGACGGCGGTCAGCGCCACCGAGACCGCCGCACCCATGCATGCAAGCCCCAGGAGGGCCCGCACCGGGGCGATCCCGAAGAGCGGCCGATTCGCAAGCGTGCCGAAGACGAGCCCGGCGGCGACGAGGTCGTAGGCGAGGCCGAAGGCCGGCATCGGGATCCCGAGCGGGTACGCGAACGCGCTGTTGCGGACGACGTCGCATCCGGAGCCGGTCAGGCAGATGCCGGATTGGCCGGTCGTGTATTCGACGAGGAGGTAGGTCGAGACGCCGGCGCCGAAGATCGCACTGATCATCGCGACCGCGCGCCAGCGAGCAGCCGAGAGGTGGATCGACATGGGCCCAAGGATGGGATCGCGGGCGGTTCGCGCGGAGGTGCCGAACGACCCGCAGCGGCGGGCCATCTGTCGCGGCCCGGGCTGGAAAAACTTGCCGCGCGGTGCGAGACTGCTGGCCCGCACGGGAGAAACGACGCGATGCACGCCGGTGAAGCCCTGGGCCGGTTCGACGAGCCGGCGATCGCAGGATTTGCGAGCTCCTCGCAATTCCCTCCGATCTCGGGCTACGGGTTCCTCTCCGACTGCGAGACGACCGCGCTCGTCGCGCCGAGCGGTAACGTCGAGTGGCTCTGCCTGCCGCAGATGGATTCGCCGAGCGTCTTTGGCGCGCTCCTTGACCGGGACGCCGGGGGGTTCCGCTTCGGGCCGGCCGACGTCAACGTGCCGGTCTCCCGCCGGTACCTGCCGGGCACGATGATCCTCGAGACGAGCTGGATGACGGCCACCGGCTGGATCATCGTCCGCGACCTGCTCCTCATCGGCCCCTGGCATCACGAGTCGGACCGCTCGCACTCTCAGCGTCGGGCCCCAACCGACTACGACGCGGAGCACGTTCTCCTGCGGATGGTCCGCTGCGTGAACGGCGAGGTGCAGCTGACGATGGACTGCGAGCCGGTCTTCGATTACGGCCGGCTGCTCGGCAGCTGGGAGTACACCGAGGATGGCTACCGGCAGGGACGCTGCGGCTGCCGCGGGAGCGATCAGACCGTCACCCTCACGAGCGACATGAACATCGGCTTCGAGGGCCCGCGTGCCATCTCCCGAACCCTGATCAAGGAGGGGCAGGAGCGCTTCGTGGCGCTCTCATGGCACACGGGCAACGCTCCGCGCACCGCGGACGACGCGTACAAGCGCCTCGTCTGGACCGCCCACCACTGGCAGCACTGGCTCGGACGCGGCCACTTCCCCGATCACCCGTGGCGTGCCCCGCTGCAGCGCTCGGCGCTGACGCTCAAGGGGCTGACCTACTCGCCGACCGGCGCGGTGATCGCGGCGCCGACAACCTCGCTGCCGGAGACCCCGGGCGGCGAACGGAACTGGGACTATCGCTACTCGTGGATCCGCGATTCGACGTTCGCACTGTGGGGGCTCTACACCCTCGGCTTCGACTGGGAAGCGAACGACTACCTCTACTTCATCGCCGATGTCGCCGGGCGCGATGACGAGCTGCAGGTCATGTACACGATCGACGGCGAGCATGTGCCCGACGAGGAGACGCTCGAGCATCTCCACGGCTACGAGGGCGCACGGCCGGTCCGCATCGGGAACGGTGCGCACGGCCAGCGGCAGCACGACGTGTGGGGCGCCGTTCTCGATTCGGTCTACCTCCACACGAAGTCCCGCGACCACCTCGACGAGCGCATCTGGCCGATCATGGTGCGCCAGGTCGAGGCGGCGCTCGCCCACTGGCGCGAGCCGGATCGTGGGCTGTGGGAGGTGCGAGGAGCGCCCCGCCACTTCACGAGCTCAAAGGTGATGTGCTGGGTGGCCGCGGACCGCGGGGCGCGCCTCGCTCGGCTCCGCGACGACGAGGAGCACGCTCGCCGATGGCAGGCCGCCGCGAACGAGATCCACGCCGACATCTGCGCCAACGCGCTCGACGAGCGCGGCGTCTTCACCCAGCACTACGAGACGAACGCGCTCGACGCATCGGTCCTGCTCATGCCGCTCGTCCGCTTCCTGCCGGCGGACGACGAGCGGATCAGGCGCACGGTGCTCGCGATCGCCAACGAGCTCTCCGAGGACGGATTCGTCCTCCGCTACCGCACCGCGGAGACCGACGACGGCCTCTCCGGCGACGAGGGCACATTCACGATCTGCTCGTTCTGGATGGTCTCCGCCCTCGTGGAGATCGGCGAGCTGCCTCGCGCGGCTCACCTCTGCGAGAAGCTCCTGGCGGCCGGCAGCGACCTGGGCCTGTACGGCGAGGAGCTCGACACCCATAACGGGCGCCACATGGGGAACTATCCGCAGGCCTTCACACATCTGGCGCTGATCAACGCGGTCATGCACGTGATCCGCGCGGAGCAGCGGGCGGAAACGGGCGCACCCCTCTCCGTCGAGGACGCGCCGGCGGCCGAGGAGGAGGCGCCGCCGATGCCCCCCGCACGCGAAAACGGCGCGCCCTCGGGAAATGGGGCGCGCCGCGATTCGGTGCAGGCGACGCTCGGTCGCGACACCTGACCGGGGTCAGGCGACCGAGGCCAGCAGCGCAGACACCGCGCTCGACGGCTCCGCGAAGCCGACTCCCTGGGCCGTCTCTGCGACGGCGGTCGTGACGGCGACCACCTTGCCCGCCACGTTGAGGATCGGCCCGCCCGACATGCCGCTGCTGAGTGCGGCATCGGTCTGGATGACGCCGGTGAGGTGCTCGGAGCTGCGGCCGGAGCCGACGTCGACGGTGCGGTCCAGGCCGCTCACCACGCCGGTGGTCACCGAGTTCGTGAACTCGCCGAGCGGCGTCCCGATGGCGATCACCGTCTGACCGATCTCCACCGCGCCGCCGTCGAGGCTGAGCGTCGGCAGGCCGGTGGCATCGACCTTGAGGACCGCGAGGTCATTCGTCGCATCCGTCCCGACCACGGTTGCCGGGAGCTGGGACGTGTCGGGCATGAGAACCGCGATCTGGGTGGCGCCGTTGACGACGTGCAGGCTCGTCACGATCAGCCCGTTGGCCCCGACGATGAAGCCGGAGCCGCTCGACTCGCCGGAGCCGCCGAACGGTCCGGCGGCGGAAACCTGTGCCACGACCTGCACGACGGAGGCGGAGGCCTGTGACGCGACGTCGGTGATCGCCTTTTCGAGGTCGGTGGTCGCGTAGGAGACGGTCGCTGCGCCCGCGGACGGCTGCGGTGTCGGGGTGGCGGCCGGAAGTGCATTGGTGAGCGCGACCGCGCTCAGCGCCCCCGCGATCGAGCCGGCGGTGATGGCGGTGGCCAGCACGGCGGCGGCGGCGCGGTGGCGTGGTTCATTCGTGTTCATGGCACCGGTATAGGAGTGGCTTCTGAGATGATCCTGAGTTTGGCGCGTCACCGACCCGGGAAGCGGACCTCGAAACGGGCACCGCCCGAAGGCCGATTCTCCGCGCCGAGCACGGCTCCATGGTGCTGGGCGATCCAGGCGCCGATCGCCAGCCCCAGGCCGGTCCCGCCCGGCGGCGCGCCGGGCGCCCGCCAGAAGCGATCGAAGACGTGGGGCAGATCCTCGGGCCGGATCCCGGGCCCCTCGTCCTCCACGCTCAGCACCGCGGATGGCCCAGGCTCGACGCGGACCGTCACGCTGCCGCCCGCCGGGCTGTGGCGGATCGCGTTGTCGACGAGGATGGTTGTGAGCTGGCGCAGCCGCTCGGGGTCGCCGCTCACGGTCGTCGGGGCCACCTCCAGTCCCAGGCGCACGCCGCGCGTCTGCGCCGGGCCACGCAGCCCCTGCAGTGCTTCGCCGGCCACGTCGCCCAGGTCGGTCGGAACGTGAAGCAGCTGCACCGTGCCAGAGTCGCTCCGGGCCAGGAGCAGCAGGTCCTCGACGAGCTGCGTGAGGTGGCCGACCTCGGTCTCGATGTCGTCGAGCGCCTCACCCACCTCGCCGACCGGGCGTGTCGCGTTCCGTCGCAGATACTCGACGCTGCCGCGCACGACGGCGAGCGGCGTGCGCAGCTCGTGGCTGGCATCGGCGGCGAACTCGCGCTGGCGCCGCAGCGACTCCCGGATCGGCACAAGCGCCCGGCCGGCGTAGAAGAAGCCGAGCGCCGCCGCGGTCAGCAGGACTGCGCCGCCACCCAGGCCCAGCACGAGGAGCAGGATGTTCAGCACCCGCTGCTCGGCGCTGCGATCCTGCACGATCTGCAGCACGTACGTCTCGCTGCCGATGGTGAGCGGTTCGCTGAGGACCCGGACCGGGGTGTCGGACAGCGTCGTGGTCCGCATGTCGCGCTGCGTGCTCGCCAACGCCGCGTCGACCCCGGCCTTGACCGGGAAGCCCTCGATCGTTGGCACCGAGCCGACGATGTCCCCGTCGAGGTCCACGAGATAGGCGACGGTGCCCGATGCCGGGCCGCCGAAGACCGGCCGTCCCAGGCCGGCCTCTCCACCCGGCGGGTTGTCCGGCCCCTGCGCGGTGCCGGTC
Organism: uncultured Chloroflexia bacterium; assembly: GCA_963837425.1. GTDB lineage: Bacteria > Chloroflexota > Limnocylindria > QHBO01 > QHBO01 > CAWINH01. The sequence goes on along the minus strand of CAWINH010000002.1, from coordinate 282,365 downwards.
GCGCGTGCAATCTCGCGGTGGAGCTCGTCTGCCCGGTTCTTGAGCTGCGTGACGCCGGTCGAATCGAAGTTGGCGCGAACGCTTCCGTACAGCGCCGCGCCGAGCAGCACAAGGATGACGAGCGTCGAGCCCGCGCTCCACGCCACGAGGCGACGGCGTACCCGTCGCATCAGCCGGGCATCGCCCTCCTGGCGAGCGCCCCGCGAGGTCATGCCTCTGCCATCCGGTACCCGATGCCACGCACCGTCCCGATCCGCTTCCCCGCATCGGCCCCCAGCTTGTGTCGCAGGTAGTGGACGTAGGTGTCGACGGTGTTGTGGGTGAGGAACTCCCCGTAGGGCCAGGCGCGGTCGAGGAGCTGGTCACGGCTGAGGACCTGGCCGGGATGCCGCAGCAGGCATTCGAGCAGCGTGAACTCCCTTGGACTGAGCTCCACCTGCTTGCCCCTGACCGACACGAGCCGCCGCCCTTCATCGAGCGTGATCGGCCCGTTCACGAGCGCGGGGCCAGCCTGCGCGCGCGCCGCGGCGCGGCGCTCGAGGGCGCGCAGCCGCGCGGAAAGCTCCTCCATGGCGAATGGCTTCACGAGATAGTCGTCCGCGCCGGCATCCAGGCCGCGGACCCGATCCTCGACCGCGTCGCGCGCGGTGAGCATCAGGATGGGCAGGCGCGAGCCCTGCCGACGGAGCCGCCTCGCCACGTCGAGGCCCGAAAGGTCGGGCAGGCCGATGTCGAGGATCATCGCGTCGAGGGCTCCATCGGCCTCGGCCATGTCGAGCGCCTCCTCGCCGGACGCGGTGAGCTCGACGAGGTGACGCTCGTCGGTGAGCAGGCGCTGGATCAATCTGCCGAGTCGCTCGTCATCCTCGACGACCACGAGGTGCATGGCGCTGTTCGTCCTCCCTGGGTCCGTCGTCCGTTGTACGCACCCATTCTGAGAACGTCCTTGGAATCGCGCTCGCCGTAGAATCGCGCATTGTGAGCCGCACCCGGACCTTCACCCTCATCGTCGTCAGTTGCGCGCTGGCGATGGGCGCCCTCGCATTCGTACCGGACTGGCTGGTGCACAACCGGACCCTGTACGGCGAGGGCTATCGCCACCTCGTGCTGGGGCTGAGCGCGTGGAAGAGCAGCTCCGTCCCGGTGACTACGACTGGCGTCCTGCTCGTGATCGGTGCCGGGCTGCTGGCCGGCGTCCGCTATCTGCGCCCGAACGTCCCGGCCTGGCCGATGCAGCTCGCGGCGATCGTGGGCCTCGCGCTGCTCCTCGGGTCGGCTTTCCCGGTCGGCCAGCACGGCTTCGCCTCCGCCGTTGACCTCTCTCCCGGATGGCCGCTGCTCGTCGCGATCGTCCTGGCTGCCGGATCGGTGGCGGCCGGAGTGCTGCTCGCGATGCCGACGCGTCTCGGCGCTGCCGCGCTCGTCGTTGCGCTGCTGGCCCTGGCGCCCGCGGCCGCCGTCGGCCGACATGTCCTGCTCGACGCCACGGAGGGGACGAACCAGCATTACTCGGACGGCACCTACACGCACGTCGTGAACGGCGCGCGCGGCGAGGTGCTGACCCTCCGGAACGGCAGCTACACGGTCGGCGACGCGTGGTCGGGAACCTTCGAGTATCGCGGCCTCGTCATCGCGTTCACCGACGACCCGGCCTGCCCTGACGCCCGGGGCGCGTACTTCGCGTGGGCGTCGGGGACGCAGGGCGACATCCGCCTCGAGATGATCGTCGACACCTGCGCCGACGGCGCGCGGGCCGCGGACCTGACCGGTACCTGGGCCCGCGATTGATGGGGCCGCAGGAGAGTCCGGTTCCACTCGGGATTCAGCCACGCGCGAATGGGGATCGCGGTAAGACGATTCGGCGCGCGTTCCCGCCGCTGATCCACGCTCAGCGACGGATCCGCGTGCCCCCTGATGTCGGTTAGCGCGACCCGGAGTCGCAGGTGGCGAATTCCCAGCGCGAATGTGCACGTAACGCGAACGACAGCGGAGACGGGATGGCGCGGCGGATCGCGGCGGATCGCTCGGGATTCAGCCGCCGGCTTGGGCGCGGTCGCCCAGGATCTGGCCCGCCGCCAGGCGGCCGGGAGCTCCCATCACGCAGCCGCCGGGATGCGTCCCCGAGCCGCACTGGTAGTAGCCGGCGATCGGGGTTCGATACTGCGCCCAGCCCGGCGCGGGCCGGAAGAAGAACATCTGCGGAGCCAGGAACTCACCGGCAAAGATGTTTCCCTCGGAGAGCCCCACCGTCCGCTCGATGTCGAGCGGGGTGACGACCTCGCGCTGCAGGACGAGGTCGCCGAAGCCGGGGAAATAGCGCGCGAGCGTGCGCTCCACAGTCTCCCCCAGCCGGTCGCGCTCCGCGTCCCAGTCGCTCTCCCGGAGCCGGTACGGGGTGTACTGCACGAAGCACGAGAGGACGTGCTTGCCGGGTGGCGCCATGTCCGGGTCCACGGTCGATTGCACCGCGCAGTCGATGTATGGCTCGGCGCTGTACCAGCCGTACTTGCCCTCGTCGAACGCGCGCTCGAGGTAGTCGATCGACGGCCCGATGTTCGTGAAGCCGCGGAACATGTCGCCCCGCTCCCCGAGGGCCGGGTAGCGCGGAAGTCCGTCGAGCGCGAAGTTCACCTTCGAGCTGACGCCGCCGAACTTCATCCGCCGGATCTCCTCCACCAGGTCGTCCGGCAGCTCGCGGGGATCGACCAACTCGAGGAACGTCCGGCGCGGATCAAGGGCGCTGACCACGACATCGGCCTCGAATTCGGTGCCGTCGGCGAGGGCCACGCCGGTCGCCCGCCCGTCGACGGTGAGGACTCGCTCGACCGGCGCGGAGAGCCGGATCTCCGCGCCGTACGCGGTCGCGGCCCGGGCCAGCACCTGGGTGAAGCCGCCGTTGCCGCCCTTGTGGAAGGCCCAGGTCCCGAACTCGCCATCGTGCTCCCCGAGGGAGTGGAAGAGGAGCACCAGCCCGGACCCCTGTGAGCGAGGACCGACCTTCGAGCCGATGATCGACGACGAGGCCAGGTACCCCTTCAGCAGGTCGGATTCGAAGTAGTCGTCCAGGAAGTCCGCGGCACTCCCCGTGAGCAGCCGGACCGCGTTGTGCAGGGTGCGGCGGTCGAGGCTCCGCAGCCGTGAGCCAATGGCGGCGAGCGCCACGAGCTCCTCGGGATCGTCACTGAAGATGTCCGGCGGGACGATGTCGAGGAGCGGCTTGATGGCCTGGCAGACCATGTCGAGGTCGTGGCTGTACTGCTCGTAGCCGTCGGCGTCGTGCTTCGAATGGCGCGCGATCTCCCGCAGGTTCTCGTCGTGGTCCTTCGTGAAGAGCAGGTAGTCACCGTCGGGCGTCGGCGCGAAGCGGGTCGACATCAGGAGCGGCATGAAGCCGTGCTTCACCAGCTCGAGCTCGTGGATGATCTGCGGCCGCAGGAGCGAAAGGGCATAGCTGAACGTCGTGAACGAGAAGCCGGGGCGCAGCTCCTCGGTGATCGCAGCACCACCGACCAGGTGCCGGCGCTCGAGGATCAGGGTCTTCATGCCGGCCTGTGCCAGGTAGGCGCCGTTCACGAGGCCGTTGTGGCCGCCACCAATCACGATCGCGTCGTATCGGTCCATCTCAAGCCATCTTCCGTTCCGGGTTGAAGAGCGGGGTGCGCGCCACGTGCGCCGCCACCTGCTGATAGTGATGGTCCACGGTGAACTCCAGGAAGACGCGGCTTCCGGGCTTCGCGAGCTCCGGCCGGACGCGGGCCAGGGCGATGTGCCGCTGGAGGATCGGCGAGTACATGAAGCTCGTCGCGTAGCCGACACGCTGGCGGTCGGCGTCGTAGACCATCCAGTCCTCGTGGACCGGGGTGTGCTCCTTGGGCGGGATGAGGCCCGCCCCCGAATAGACCCGCTCGTAGTCCTCCCAGTCGACGGCCAGCCCCACCATCCGCCAGCGGCTCGTCTTCTCCGCGAGCTCGCGCAGGAGGGCGCGGCGCCCGATGAACGGCCGATCGTCGTCGTCGGCGAGGCCCTTGAACATCCACCCCCAGCCGAGCTCGATTGGGGTGGACCGATGCGCATCGTTGAACGCGAACCGGCTCGAGTCGAAGTCCACGGCCAGGAGCAGCAGTCCCGCCTCGATCCGGAGCATGCGGAGCGCCGCCAGGCCGTAGGGCAGCACCCCGTGGCCCTCGACCGAATCCCAGAGCGCGTCCCAGACGGTGAGCGCGTCGGACGCCGCGCACCAGATCTCGTAGCCGAGGTCGCCCGTGTAGCCGGTGCGCGAGACGGTCACCGGCCTGCCGTCGATGGCTCCCGTCGTGATCCCGAAGAAGGGCATGTCGCACACCGACGGAACGAGGCGACCGAGCAGCTCGCGCGAGCGCGGACCCTGAAATGCAAGCGCCGCGATCCCGAGGCTGACGTCCTCGAGCGTGACCCGCAGCCGGCCGAGGCGGTCGGCCAGGTAGCCATGGTTCGGCTCCGCGCTGGTCAGCAGGTACTCATCCGCCGCCCTGCGCTGGACGACACCATCCTCGATGACGAAGCCGCGGTCGTCGAGCCAGGTCGTGTACTGGGCATGGCCCGGCGGGCAGGCGCGAACGTCGCGGGCCAGGATCCCCGACAGGAACCGCTCTGCGTCGGGACCGTTGATCCGGTACTTGAAGAGCGGCGAGGTGTCGAAAACGCCCGCGGCATTGCGGACCGCGAAGTACTCGAATTTGTCGCTCACCCCGTAGCGGTTCGCGGCGAGATGCCCGGCCCAGTGATCCCAGAGGCCGGTCTCGTTCAGTGCGCTCGTCCGCTCGTGAAAGGGGGTAGTGAGGATCATGGAGATCCCGTCAGCGCCACTCGATCGCCACCAGGTCGATCGGCCCGGAGAGGCCCCGCAGGTTGACACTGCGGGGCGCGGAGGTCTTCACCCCCTCGCCGACGGTCGTGACGCTGGCCAGGATCTCCCCGCCGTTCGCCAGGTCCGCGATGCGGGACGCCTCGTGCACACCCTTGCCGCGGAAGTTGCCGGCAACCTGGCTGGCGTCCGACGCGTGAATCCCGATCCGCACCTGCGGGGCGAACCCATGCTTGGCGCGATGCTCCGCCAGCCTGCGCTGGATGCCGATCGCCGCCGCGATCGCATTATCGGGCGAGTCGAATCCCACGAAGAAGCCGTCTCCGGTCGCCGACACCTCCTCGCCCTGATGGGCGACGAAGACCTCGCGCAGCGCGGCGTCGTGCCAGCGCAGGAGCGTGTCCCACGCCTCGTCGCCGAGCGCCTCCACGAGGTTCGTGGAACCCACGATGTCGGTGAACATGAACGTTTTCTGCACACGACGCGTCGGACCGGCCTTGCCCCGCAGCTGCCAGGGAAGCAGCTCCTCGACGTCCTCGATCCAGACGGCCCCCGTGGGGCAGGCCATGACCGCCTCGCGGAGAAGCTCCTCGTCGACGCTCTCGGCACCGACGACATCGGCCTTGCCATAGTCGCCGGCCAGCCAGTCGAAGGCGGTCGGCGCAATCGTGATGCAGTTGCCGGCGCCGATGCACTTGTGGCGGTCGACCCGGGCTCGCAGGGTGCTCATCCGGCCATTCCCCGGAAGGCGAGCGAGGTCGCCTCCGCGCGCGTCGAGGCACCCATCCCGGCGATGAGCCGCGCCAGCCGCTGGGCGACCGCCTCCTCGTCGAGGCCGAGCGCCTCGGCCATCTCGCCGTTGCTGCTGCCCTGGGTCAGCAGCTCGAGGAGTTGCCGGTCGGTGTCATCGAGGTTCGCGTCGGCCTCGGCCTCCCCCGCGGTCCGCGCTCCCGTCCTCAGCTCACGCAGCGGGCCGGCCAGCTCGACGAGGGTGCGGCCCACCGGCCCGCGCAGCCAGCGCACGCGCATCTCCTCGTCGGCGGTTCCCTGCGTGACCCGCGAGAGCTGCACCTGGAGCCACGCGCGGACCATCTCCTGCATCTCCGGCGGCGCGGTCGCGAGCAGGGCGCGCGCGGCGGGCAGCAGGATCTCGAGGCTCATGTCCTCGTGCCCCGATTGCTGGAGAAAGGTCACGGCCGCTCCGGCGGCCTCGGCCGCCGCCCCGAGGTCGCCGCGAGCCATGGCGATCTCCGAGAGCGCCGCGTCCGCCTCCGCTCCCCACGGGGCGTGACCGGGCAGCTGCGGGTGGATCTCCTTCACCTCCCGCGCGGCGCGCTCGGCGACGGCCAGGAGCTCGGCATCATTCGCCGCGGAGCCAAGGCGCGCCGCCTCGATCGCGAGCCGGGCCAGCGCTTCGCAGCGCGCGGCGGGCCGGCCCTGGTCGGTCGCCTTGCGCACCGCATCATCGAGGCATTCGCGCATGCCCGCGGCGTCCCCGGCACCCGCGCGAACCATCCCCCGCCAGCAGGCCAGCTTGAGCGCGCGGGTCGGCGTCGGGGAGGCCGCGACCGTCGCCGCCGCACGGTCGAGCCAGGCCTCCGCCTCGTCGATCTCACCGAGTTCGAGGTGGGCCAGCGCCACCCCGCCGGCCGCCAGGAACTCGACCGATCGGTCGCCGAGGACGCGTGCCGAGCGATACGCGTCCTGCCCGCGCGAAAGCATGAGGTCGGGCACGACCTTGGCCCGCGCGTAGACCTGGACGCCGTATAGCATCTGGAGCTCCTGGCGGGCCCGCTCGCTCTCGGTGACCATCATCGTCATCTTCGAGGTCACCCGCCGGATCTCCTCGAGGTGGCGTGCCGAGTTCGTGATGTGGATGACCGGCGCGTAGTTCACGTACGCCATGGCGATCACGGTCGACATCACCCCGGTCCGATCGCCAAGGCGCTCGTAGATGCCGAGCGCGCGCTCGAAGAGCTCCTTCGCCTCCCCGGCGAGCGGCGCCGCCGGGGTGGAGGCCAGCAGCGCCTCGACCGACTCACCGGCGGTGACACGCTGCGCGAACTCGAGGCCGCGGCCCTCGGCGAGCTGTCCACCGAACCAGATCCGAAGCCTGCTGACGAGGATCGTGCCGATCTCGCGAAGCGCGGCCGCGAGGCTGCGCTCATCAGACAGCTCCTCTGCAAGGCTGCAGACGCGACGGTACGCCGCCTCCGCCGCGTCGAGGTCGACCTCGCTGCCGGCCACGCCGAACGACTCACCGAGCGACACCCGCGTCAGCGCCTGGCCCAGCTCGAGGTTCGCGCGGAGCTCGACAGCGGCGTTGCCCTCGCTTGCGGCGCGCGCCCGGATGCGATCCGCGAGCTCGGCGGCGGCCTCGTCGTCGTGTGCGAGCCGGAGGGCGGCCGCGCGCCGCAGCTGTACGTCGAATTCGAGGTCGCTGTCCCGCAGAGCCTCGGTGAGCGCGGCGAGCTCCGCGAGCCCCTCCAGCCGGTCCCCGGGTCGACGGACGAGGGCGTACGCGTCGTCGCGGGTCGTGAGCAGCAGGCGGCGATCCTCGGGGCTCGCGGCAGCGGGCAGGGCCCGCTCCACGAGGCGCAGCGCCTCCTCCGGCGCGCTCGAGCGGAGCGCGGCGCGCGCCGCCTCGATCGAGAAGCGCGCCGCCCGCTCGGTGTCCCCGGCGGCCAGGGCGTGCTGGGCGAGGAGCGGGAGGCTGGCCGGCGCGGGCTCGCCAGACTCGAGCATGAGGTCCACGAGCGCGCGGTGAAGGAGCCGGCCGCGCGCGCCGGAGAGCTCAGCGGCGGCGAACTCGCGGACCTGCTCGTGGGTGAACGTGTAGTCGGCCGGCGCACCCTCCGGGTGCTGGAACAGCAGGCCGGCCTCCACCGCGGGAGCCAGCGCATCGGCGAGCTCGCCCGAGGACGGAGCACCTTCGTCGGCGCGCGAGCGGACCGCCAGCAGGTCCCGCAGGCTGAAGCTCCGACCGAGAATGGCCGCATCGGCGAGTACCGCCTTCGAGTCTTCCGGCAACCTGGCCGCCCGGCGCCCGATGAGCGTCCTGACGGCCGACGGCACGAGGCGACCGGCGTTGCGGGCGACCGACCAGGAGCCATCGATCTGCTGGAGGAGGCCCGCGTCCCGATACGTCCGCACCAGCTCCTCGACGATGAACGGAACCCCCTCAGACTGAGCGTGGATCGTCCCCGCCGACGTCGGGTCGAGGGTGCCGGACAGGATCTGGCGCACCATCTCGCCAGTCTCCGCGGGGCGCAGCCTGCCCACCCGCATTCGCCGCACGAGGCCCATGCGCTCGAGGTCGGCGACGAAGTTCACGGCCTCGCTGACCGCGGCGAACTCGTCGGGACGGATCGCCAGGAAGAGGAAGATCGGCCGGTCGGCGTCGCTGCGCACGACATAACGGAGCATGCGGAGCGTGTCGTCATCGGCCCATTGCACGTCGTCGATGAGGATCGCGAGCGGCCGCTCGGCGGCGATCCCGGCCACCGCCACTGCGGCGAGATCGAATGCGCGCAGCAGCTTCGCGTCCGCGGATAGCGTCTCGAGCCCGGGCTCGTCACGGCCGGCGCTCGCCTCGAGAACGCGCCGCACGGCGGCCTCGGTGGCCGGATCCGTGATCGCCTCTCGCAGCGACGGCGCGGCGAACAGGCTCTGGGCGAGCAGGAACGGTCCGTGGATCTCCTCGTCGGCTGTGACGGCCACTACCGCGAATCCCTTCGCGGCCGCCATCTCGGCCGCGGCCAGCAGGAGTCGGGTCTTTCCGATCCCCGGCTCGCCCTCGAGGGTGACCGCGGAGAAGTGGCTCGCGGCGTTCGCGAGCTCCTGCTCGACGGCGGCAAGCTCTGCCCGGCGGCCGATGACCGCGCCGGTGACGCGACGAACGTGGACGGACAGCGAGCACTGCGGCTGGACACGAGGGTCGAGCGCGCCCCCGTCGAGGGGTTGCAGGACGGTGGCCGGCGACGAACTCGCCTCGTCGGGAGACGGACCCTGGGACGCGACCATGGGCCATAGGGTACGGGTTTCGGGAGGGGGACATGTGACGCACGCGCTCGACGTCCGCGGCCGGCGTGGCGCGCGGCTTTCCGGCCCTCCGCAATGGGACCAAACGGCACTGTCCTTGCGGGCCGGCGATCGCGACGCTCCGTGCCGCAGGGCGCGTTGCTACAGGGCACTTGTCGTCGAGAGGAATATGGAAATGCGGTACCTCCGCAACCTCGGCCGACGCAGGGTCCGGACCGCGCTCACCGTCCTCGGGGTGACGATCGGGATCTGGGCCCTCGTCGTGTTCGGTTCCATGGCAAACAAGATCACCGCCCTCGTGCAGGGCGGCAGCGGCTATTACGCCGACAAGCTGATGGTCACTGACGCCACCGGCTCGCAGGGCGGCTTCTCAGCGGTTCCGATGTCGATGACGGTCGCGGATCAGCTCCGCGAGGTCGAGGGCGTCGTCGCCGTGGCGCCCTCGGTGATGATGCTGATGGACGACCAGGCGGGCGCAGTCAGCATGGGCGTGCCGCCCATGATCGGCGGCCAGGTGTCCGGCTCGGACCAGGGGCACGAAACCTTCAAGGTCAGCTACGCGAGCGGGCGGGGGCTCACCGCGGAGGATGAAGCCTCGTACGTGACGGTGCTCGGCTCCGACATCGCTCGGAAGTATTCGAAGTCGGTGGGCGACACGATCATCCTCAAGGGCGTCCACTTCAAGGTGGTCGGCATCATGGAGCCGACGCTCACCGCCCCGGACCAGGAGGCGATGGTGCCAATGCACGCGGCGCAGCAGATGCTCGTCGCATCGCTCCCCGCGTTCGTTCGCCAGAGCCTGCCGACGACCGACATCACCACCAGCATCGCGGTCTACCTCGCCGACGGACAGGACCCGGAGGTCGTGGCCGATCGCGTGCGGGCCCGGGTTGCCAACGTGTCGGTGATGACCGGCAAGGACTTCGACAAGCAGATCGGATCGGCGACGTCGATCCTCAACGCGATCCTGGTCGGGATCGCGATGATCAGCCTGGTGGTCGGTGGACTGTCGGTCATCAACACCATGGCCATGTCGATCGCCGAGCGGACCCGCGAGATCGGGATCAAGCGTGCGATCGGTGGCAGCCGCTTCCGGATCGTGCGTGAGCTCGTCACCGAGTCGGCCCTCATCGGGCTCATCGGCGGCCTGCTGGGTCTCGGCCTGGGGGCGCTGGTGGTCATCCTCGGCAACGAGGCCGGACGGTCGTCCGGGACCGTCCTCTTCCAGCTGACGCCGGGCACCGCCATCACGGCGCTCGCGTTCGGCACCATCCTTGGTGCGCTGGCCGGATTCGTCCCGGCCCTGCACGCCGCGCGGCTCGATCCCGTGACCGCGCTCCGCTACGAGTGAGGCCCGAGATGAGACTTCTTGAAGGTCACGACCTGCGCAAGACCTATCAGCTCGGTCGTCGCAACAGCGTCGCCGCCCTGCGGGGCGTGGACGTTGCGATCGACGCCGGGGAGATGGTCGCGATCATGGGGCCGTCCGGCTCGGGGAAGAGCACCCTGATGCACATCCTGGGCCTGCTGCACGCCCCGGATCGGAACGGCGGCCCAATCCCTCGGCTCACCTTCGACGGGCGCGAGATGGTCGGCCTTGACGAGGGAGAGCGCACGAAGATTCGCGCGAACCGGATGGGCTTCGTCTTCCAGGACTTCAACCTGGTGTCCACCATGAGCGCGCTCGAGAACGTCGGTTTGGCGGCCGACTACGCGGGCGTGGGCGGCCGCGAGGCGAGGCGCTCCGCCGTCGAGGCGCTGAGCGTGGTGGGGCTCGCAGACCGGTCGGGCCACCGGCCGGCCGAGCTGTCGGGCGGTGAGCAGCAGCGGGTCGCCATTGCCCGGGCGCTCGTCAACCGCCCGGCGCTGGTCCTCGCTGACGAGCCGACCGGCAACCTCGACACGCAGATGAGCGCGGAGGTGCTGCATCTCCTGCGCGCGTTCAATGCCGAGCACGGCCAGACGTTCATCCTCGTGACGCACGACCCGGAGGTGGCCGCGGCCTGCGACCGCGTCATCCGGGTGCGCGACGGGCTCATCCAGGAAGATCCGGGGTCGGAGCCGGCGGCGTTCGCCGAAACGACCCCGGCGCCCACCCGTGAGCTGGTGGGGGCGGCCGGCATGGCGTAGCCCATGGCCGTGGCCTCGTCCACGACGGAGCGTGGCCAAGGCCCGAACGATCGCGGCCGTTGCATGGTTGTGCATGTTCTGGTATTGATATGCACACCATGCCGGCCGACTCGCACCGCGTCATCACCGGTCGCGTTGGCGCCGAACCCGGAGAGCTGCTGATCCGGCTCTCCGATTCGGCGGATATCGACCTGCCCCTCGCCATTCACGACGTCGCCGCCTCCAGGGCGCACGTCGCGGAGTTGGCCCGCCTGGACCTGATCACCGATGCCGGGCGCGCTGCGCCTCGAGGCGGCACTCGACGCCGTCGGCTCGCAGCTCGCGAACGGGACGTTCCCGTGGAGCGATGCGAACGAAGACGTGCACATGAACGTCGAGGCGGCCGTGCGGGCCACGTGTGGCGACGAGCTGGCCGGCCAGCTGCAGGCGGGACGCAGCCGGAACGAGGAGATCGCCACCGACGAGCGCATGTGGCTGCGGGGGAGCGTCGCGGAGTTGGACGGGCTGCTGACCGCACTGCAGCGTGCGCTCCTGGAGCGTGCCGCGGAGGAGGTCGGCACCGCACTTCCCGCGCATACCCATACACAGCCTGCCCAACCGGTGCTGCTCGCCCACCACCTCCTCGCGTACGTCGAGATGGCTGAGCGTGATCGTGGGCGGCTCGCCGACCTCGGGCGGCGTGCCGATCGGTGTCCGGCCGGGTCGGGTGCCGCGGCCGGCAGCGGCCTTCCGCTCGATCGCGGCTGGCTGGCCGGCGAGCTCGGCTTCTCCGCTCCGACCGCGAACTCCCTGGACGCAGTCTCGGATCGTGACTACGCGGTCGAGCTGGTTGCAGCCTGCGCGATCGCGGCCGGTCACCTGTCGCGCCTCGCCGCGGAGCTCGTGCTGTGGTCAACTCCCTACCTCGCCTTCGCGCAGCTCCCGGATGCGTTCGTCTCCGGCAGCTCCATGCTCCCGAACAAGCGAAACCCCGACGGTGCCGAGTTGGTGCGCGCCCGGGCGGCCCGCTGCCAGGCGGCGGTCACCGCGCTGCTGTCTCTCACCTCGGGGCTGCCACTCGCCTATCACCGCGACCTGCAGGAGACTCGCGGGCCGATGCTTGAGGCTGCGAGCTCACTCGCGCTCAGCCTGGAGGCAACCGAGGCGCTCGTGCGAGACACGACGTTCGACCGCGAGGCGATGCGACGCGCTGCCGGCGGCGGCAACGCCCTGGCGGTGAGCCTCGCCGAGCGCCTGGTGGGTGCCGGCGTCGCGTTCCGGGAGGCGCACCGGCGCGTCGGGGCGCTGGTCGCCGCGGCCGACGAGCGCGGTGTCGATCTCACCGAGCTGCCGACCGAAGAGCTGCGGGCCGCGCTTCCCGAGCTCGCCGACCGCGAGCCGCTGATCCCGACGCTCGAGGAAGCGATCGCCGCGGCCGACGTGGTGGGCGGGACGGCGCCGGCACGCGTCGAGGAGGCGCTGCAAGCGTGGGCGAACCGCCCTGGCCTCGCGCTCGCCTCCGAGGCGGTCACATCGTGAGCGATCGCGCGTCGGTCGCGGTGGTGGGTGCCAGCGGCTATGCGGGCGGTGAGCTGATTCGGCTGCTCGCCATGCATCCGTCCGTGGAGATCGCCTCGCTCCACGCCCGCGGCCGCGACGGTCAGCCGCTGAGCACGGAGCATCCACACCTCGCCCCGCTGGGTCTGACGCTCTCAGACGGGGAGCCGGAGCCGGGCATCGAGGTCGCGTTCCTGGCGCTGCCGGCGGGCCAGTCCGCCGACCTCGCTGCACGGCTCGAGAAGCGCGGCACACTCGTCGTCGACCTGGGTGCCGACCTCCGCCTCCATGATCCGGCGGCCTACCCGCGCTGGTATGGGTTCGAGCACCCCGCCCCGTCGGCACTGGCGAGCGCGGTCTACGGGCTCACCGAATGGGCTCGCGAAGATGTCGCGCGCTCGCGGCTGATCGCGAACCCAGGCTGCTACCCGACCGCGGCGCTGCTGGCCCTCGCGCCGCTCGCGGCGGCGGGACTGATCGGCGGGCAGGTGATCGTGGATGCGAAGTCGGGGATCAGCGGGGCCGGCCGTGGCGCGGGCTCGGACTACCTGTTCACCGAGCTCGACGAAGGGACGCGCGCCTATGGCCTGGGCGGTCACCGGCACCTCCCCGAGATCGTCCAGGGGCTCGAGGCCGTGGGCCCGGCCGGGCCATCGGTCTCGTTCGTCCCCCACCTCGTTCCCCAGCTGCGCGGGATCCTGGCCACCTGTCACGTCCAGCTCGGCGAAGAGGTGACCAGCCGACGCGCTCACCGGCCTCCTGTGTGACACGTACGCGGACGCGCCGTTCGTGCACGTCATCGACGCCTCGCCCTCGTCGAAATTGGCCTGGGGCACGAACCACGCCTTCCTGCACGCGGCGCGCATCGGCCCGCGACAGGCCGTCGTGCTGGCCGCCATCGACAATCTCGGGAAGGGGGCCGCGGGGCAGGCGATCCAGAACATGAACCTGGCCCTGGGCCTGCCGGAGACCGCCGGTCTCACCGCCGTGGGACTGCACCCGTGAGCGTGGCGCGTGCGGCCGGCGCCTTCACGGTGACTCCGATCGCCGGCGGCGTGACCCTGCCGACCGGGTTCGTGAGCGGGGCCCTGACCGCCGGGCTGCGCTCGGGGTTCGCCCCCGACGTCGCGGTGGTGGCCACCGAGGCGGGGCTTGCCTCTGCCGCGGCCGTCTTCACCACGAACCGCTTCGCCGCGGCCCCGATCGTCGTGGCGCGCGAGGCGCTCGGGGCGACGGGCGGCAGGATCAGGGGTGTAGCGCTCAACGCCGGTTGCGCGAACGCGGGGACCGGCCCCGGCGGGCTTGACGACGCGAGGCGCATGGCCGCCGCGGTGGCGGCGGCGATCGGCGCGGCCCCCACCCAGGTGCTGCCGGCGTCGACCGGCCTGATCGGCACGCGATTGGCGGTGGAGCGCATCGAGTCGGCCGTGAGCGGGCTCCAGCTGGACGCGAGCCCGGCATCCGGGCTGGCGGCGGCCGGGGCGATCATGACCACGGACACGCATCCGAAGCAGGCGGCGGCCCGCGTCGAGGGGGCCAATGGACTGTCGCTGACGGTGGCGGGCATGGCCAAGGGCGCCGGCATGATCCATCCCGCGATGGCCACGATGCTCGCCGTCCTCACCACGGACGTCGATGCATCCCCGGCCCTGCTCGCCGAGGTCCTCGCGGTCGCTACCGAGGCGAGTTTCAACCAGCTCAGCGTCGACGGGGACACCTCCACGAACGACGCGGTCTTCCTCCTCGCGAGCGGGTGCGGCGCCGGCATCGAGCCGGGATCCGAGGCGGCCTCGGCGCTCGAGGCAGGCGTGGCCGCGGTTGCGGTCAGCCTCGCGAAGCAGATCGCCGCCGATGGCGAGGGCGCCCGGACCAGGATCGATGTGCTCGTGGACGGCGCCGCGAACGACCTCGACGCGCGACGCGTCGCGCGCGCGGTGGCCGCCTCGAACCTCGTGAAGGCGGCGGTCCACGGCGGCGACCCGAACTGGGGCCGCATCGCGTCCGCCGCGGGGCAGTCGGGGGTCGAGCTCGACCCCGCGCGCCTCGCCATCGGCATCGGCAGCCAGGCGGTCTACGAGGGTGCGCCGGTGGCGTTCGACCGGCCCCGGGCTCGGCAGGAGCTGCTGGCCGAGGTCGTCGAGCTGCGGCTCGACCTCGGGTTGGGGGACGGCGCTGGAGCGGCGTGGGGCTGTGACCTGTCGCCGGAGTACGTCGCGATCAACAGCGAGTACCCAACATGAGCGGTCCGCTCACGATCAAGCTCGGCGACATGGCCGGCCGGCGTTCGAACGTGCTGTCGCTCATCGCGGCTGAGGCGCCGGCGGGCACGGTGATCGTGCACGGCGGTGGGCGCGAGGTCGGCGCCTGGTCACGGCGGCTGGGCATGCCCGAGCGGTTCCATGACGGCCTGCGCGTCACCGATGCAGCCACCCTCGACGTGGCCGTCGCGGTCCTTGCCGGCCTGGTCAACACGCGCCTGGTCGCGCATCTCGCACATGCCGGCCGGCCGGCCGCCGGCCTGACCGGCGTCGATGGTGGGCTGCTCCGGCTCGTGCCGGCCGATCCCGCGCTGGGGCGGGTCGCAACCGTCGCAGGCGTCGAGATGGCCGTGATCGAGGCGGTCGTTGCCGGTGGATTCGTGCCGGTGGTGGCCTCGATCGGGGCGATCGGGGGCAGCCTCTACAACGTGAACGCTGACGAGGCCGCGGGCGCCATTGCCGCCGCCCGCGGCGGCCGACTGCTGCTCTGCACGGACGTGCCGGCCGTTGTCCGCGACGGGCACCGCACCGCCCGGCTCGACGCCGCAGAGGCATGGCAGATGCTCGCCAATGGCCAGGCATCGAGCGGCATGCGTCCAAAGCTGCGCGCCGCCATCGCCGCCGCCGACGCCGGTTGCGACGTCCAGATCATCGACGGGCGCTCGTCGACCCGGGTGCGGGCCGCGCTCAATGGCCAGCCGGCGGGAACGGCGGTCGTCGCCGTCGAGGCGGGCGGCAGGAGGAAGGTCTCATGAGCGGTTCAGCGCGCCGCGAGGTGGTACGCCAGCTGGTCGCCACCGGGCGATTCCATTCACAGGTCGAGATCGTGGCCGCGCTCGCGGCCCGCGGGATCACCGCCACCCAGGCCACCGTGTCGCGCGACCTGGCCGGTCTCGGCGCGCTGCGCGGCAGCCGCGGCGGACGCATCGTCTACCTGCTGCCCGATGACGTCGGGGGAGTGGCGGAGGGGACCGGGCTCGACAGGCTGCGGCGGCTCATCGGCGACCTGCCGCTCATCATCGACGAAGCGCCGCCCCTGCTCGTCCTGCGCACGGCACCCGGGGCAGCGCACGTCATTGCCTCGGCGATCGACCTCGGCTTCGTGCCCGGCGTGGTGGGCACCGTGGCCGGCGACGACACGATCTTCGTCGCCTGCCGCGACGCGACCGCCCTCGGCCGCCTCCGCACGCTGCTCGAATCGATCCGCGGCGGCACACCCAGCCCCAGCGAACCTGCAAGGAGCACCCCATGACCGAAACCGTGGTGCTCGCCTACTCGGGCGGGCTCGACACTTCCGTCGCCGTCCCGTGGCTTCGCGAGACCTACGGGTACGACGTCGTCACCCTCACCGCCGACGTCGGCGATGGGCGGCCCGCGAACGAGATCCTGTCGCGCGCCCTCGCCGGCGGGGCGCGCCGCGCGGTCACCGTCGACGCGCGTGACGTCTTCGTCAGCGAGCAGGTGTGGCCATCGCTCCAGGCGGGCGCCCTCTACCAGGGCGTCTACCCGCTCGCCACCGCCATCGCCCGTCCGCTCATCGCCCGCCTGCTCGTCGAGACCGCCCACCAGGCCGGCGCCGGGATCGTCGCCCACGGCTGCACCGGCAAGGGGAACGACCAGGTCCGCTTCGACGTCGCGGTGGCCGCGACCGACCCGTCGCTGCGCGTCATCGCGCCAATGCGGGTCGGGATGGGGATGACCCGCGACGAGGAGCTCGCCTACGCACGCGACCACGGGATCCAGATCGAGGCCGGACCCGAGGCGCCCTACAGCATTGATGCCAACCTGTGGGGCCGATCGATCGAGGCCGGCTCCCTGGAGGATCCGTGGGTCCCGGCGCCGGAGGACGCGTTCGCCTGGACGCGCAACCCGGCCGATGCGCCCCGGCAACCGCGCGACCTCGTCATCGGCTTCGCGGGAGGCATCCCGATCTCGCATCGACGGCGTGGCGCTCGACGGCGTGGAACTCATCGAGGCGGTGAGCCTCGCCGCCGGCGAGTATGGGATCGGGCGGATCGATCACGTCGAGGATCGCCTGGTGGGCATCAAGAGCCGCGAGATCTACGAGGCTCCGGCGGCGGTCGTGCTCCACGCGGCGCACGCGGCGCTCGAGCAGCTGACCCTGTCACGCGAGTTGCTCGCGTTCAAGCGCGGCGTGGCGGACCGGCTCGCCACCCTCGCGTACGACGGGCTGTGGTACAGCGAGCTGGCCGGCGCCCTCCGCGAGTTCGTGGCCTCGACCCAGGGGCCGGTCGCCGGCGAGGTCCGGATGCGGTTCGAGGCGGGTTCGGCGCGCGTCGTCGGGCGTCGCTCCCCGCACTCGCTATACGACACCGCGCTCGCCAGCTACGGCCCGACCGATGCCTTCGACCACGAGGCGGCGGTCGGATTCATCCGCATCTGGGGCCTGCCGGTGAGGACCCAGTCGGTGGCCCGCGGCTGGCAGAACGGTGCCGCGAGCCTCCTCGAACGGCTGCCGATCGAGAGCCGCGAGGCCGCCGAGCCGGCACCGGATCGGGTGCCGGCATGAACGAGGACGCCAAGCTCCAGCCGGGCGGGACGATCGCGACCCTCAGCGTCGGCGCCTCGTACCAGCGCCGCGCGAAGGCCGATGACGTCGAGGCGATCCGGGGCATCATCGACACCTACGCGCAGCGCGGCATCCTCCTCCCGCGCGGGCCCGACGAGATCGCGGCGCAGGTCGGCAGCTTCCGGGTGGCCGAGCTCGACGGGGTCGTGTGCGGCATCGCCGCGCTGCGCAGCTTCGGGGCCGGTATCGGCGAGCTCCGATCGTTGAGCGTCCTCGAGATCGCCCAGCGCCGGGGCCTCGGCGAAGTGCTCGTGCGCGCGATCGTGCGCGACGCCGCCCAGGCCGGCATCGAGGATCTGTACGTCCTCACCGCCAGCCCCGGCTACTTCGCCCGCTTCGGGTTCCAGAATCTGCCGTGGAGCGAGGTGCCGGCCATCCTCGACGCGGATCGCGGTCCCGAGCGGCCGATGCGACGCTGGAACACGGCCATGGTGCTCCACCCGATCACCAGGCCCGCCGTCGCCGCCGGCGACGCCCCCGCCCGCGAGGCTCGCCTCCACCTGGCGACCTACGCGCGGCAGCCGATCACCCTCGTCCGCGGATCCGGCTGCTGGGTCTGGGACGACGCCGGCAACCGCTACCTCGACCTCGTGGCGGGGATCGCGGTCGACGTGCTGGGCCACGCCCATCCGGAGGTCGCCGCGGCGATCGCCGCCCAGGCGCAGACATTGCTCCAGGTCTCGAACCTCTACTACACGATCCCCCAGCTCGACCTCGCCGAGGCGCTCCTCGGCCGCTCGCCGTTCGACCGCGCGTTCTTCGTGAACTCGGGGACCGAGGCGAACGAGACGGCCATCAAGCTCGCGCGGCGCCACGGCGGGTCGCGGGGCGCCGCCGAGATCGTCGCCCTCGACGGCTCGTTCCACGGCCGGACGCTCGGCTCGCTGGCGGCCACCGGACAGCCGAAGTACCGCGATCCGTTCGCGCCACTCCCGGGGGGGTTCCGCCACGTCGCCCCGAACGACGTCGACGCCCTCGACGCGGCGGTCGGCGGGCGCACCTGCGCGGTACTCCTCGAGCCGATCCAGGGCGAGGCCGGGGTACATCCCCTCAGCAACGAGTTCCTGCTGGCGGCCCGCGCGGCCTGCGACCGGGTCGGCGCACTGCTCATCCTCGACGAGGTGCAGACCGGGATCGGCCGGACCGGGACCTTCTTCGCGTTCGAGCAGACCCCGGTGGTGCCGGACGTGGTGACCCTCGCCAAGGGGCTGGGTGGCGGCGTCCCGATCGGGGCCGTGCTGGCCCGCGAGGCGGCGGCCGCCTTCCGGCCCGGTGACCACGGCACGACCCTCGGCGGCAACCCGCTCGCCTGCGCCGCCGCGGTCGCCACCCTGCAGGTCATCGATCGCGACGACCTCGTCGCGGCCGCGGGGGCCCGCGGCGAGCAGTTCGCCACCGGCCTGCAGGCGATCGTCGAGGCCGGGCTGGCGACCGAGGTGCGGGGCCGTGGGTTGATGCTCGGCCTCGAGACGGCGGGGCCCTGGGCCAAGCGCGCGGTGGCCGCGGCGCGCGACGACCAGCGGCTCCTCGTGAATGCCACCGGCGACACGACGCTGCGCTTCGTTCCGCCGCTGACGATCACCGCCGGAGAGGTGGCCGAGGCGCTCGCCCGCCTGCGGCGCGCGCTGGAGGCTGTCGCATGACGGCGCCGTACGCGGATGCCGTCGGGGCGTCCGTCGGCGCGCCGCTCGAGCCGAGCCCGACGCGGGCGCGGCACTTCCTGTCGATCGCCGATCTCGATCGCCTGGAGCTCGACAGGCTGCTGACTCGTGCGGCGGCCCTCCGCCGGGATCGGCATGCCGGGCGGCGACTGCCGCGGCTGCTCGCCGATCGGCAGGTCGCGCTCCTCTTCGAGAAGCCGAGCCTGCGAACCCGTGTCAGCTTCGACGTCGGGATCTCGCTCCTCGGGGGTCATGCCGTCTACCTCGGGCCGGACGAGGTCCAGGTGGGCCGCCGCGAGACCGCGGCCGACGTCGGCCGCAACCTCTCGCGCTGGGTCGACGCGGTCGTCCACCGCACGTTCGCGCACGCGACGATCGCCGAGCTGGCGGCGGCCGCATCGGTCCCGGTCGTCAATGCGCTCGACGAACGCGAGCACCCGTGCCAGGCGCTCGCCGATGTCCTGACCCTGGAGCTCCACCTCGGTGAGCTGCACGGGCGCACGCTGGCGTACGTGGGCGACGGGAACAACGTCTGCCACTCGCTGATGCTGGCGGCGGTGCAGCGCGGCATGCGGATACGGGTTGCAACACCGGCCGGTCATGAGCCACTTGCCGGCGTCGTTGAGCGGGCCCACCGGCTCGCTCACCTGAGCGGCGGCGCGGTCGAGGTTGGCAGCGATCCCGTCGCGGCGGTACGCGAGGCCGATGCGGTCTACACCGACGTCTGGACTTCGATGGGCGCCGACGGGTCAGCCGCGCGACGCAGTCGCTTCGCGGGCTTCCAGGTCAACGCCGAACTCATGGCCGGCGCCCCCGGGGCGCTGGTCATGCACTGCCTTCCCGCCCACCGTGGCGAAGAGATCACCAGCGAGGTGCTCGACGGTGAGAGATCGGTGGTCGGCGACCAGGCCGAGAACCGGATGTACGTCCAGCAGGCGCTGCTCGTGGACCTGCTCGGAGCCGAGGTCCGCGGCGAGCTCAGCGGTTGAACATGTCCATGAAGCGATCGTGGTGATGCTGCGACGACTCTGCGTCGTCCGCCCGCGCCGGCACGGCCGTCTCGCCGGGTGAGGGTGCGGCGGCCGCGACGTCGAGGTTGACGTGCGCCACCATGCGATTGATGGCGTCCACGTACGCGGTGAGCGACGCCTCGAGGATGTTCTCGTGCTCGCCCCGGCCCGGATACGCCGGCGCGTGGGGGTCGTCCGAGCGCGCGCGCAGGCTGAGGGTCACCGCCGCGATCGCGTCGTGCCCGTCACCGGTGGCGTGGACGTTGTAGGTCTGCAGCTCGACTCCGGCACCGAGGATCGAGGCGAGCGCCTCGTCCACCGCCCGCAGGAGCGCGTCCACCGCGCCGTTGCCGGTCGCGTGCGCGCGCCACTTGCGGCCGGCGCCGTCGATGATGAGGTCCGCCCGGCTGGGACGGGCGCTGGCTGAGCTCGCCGACCAGCGCTCGACGCTGAAGGTGGCGCGGGTGGCGGGAACGGGGAACGTGCCGGTCATGGGTGTCGTGGCTCCTTGTCTCGCGTGGTCGGGTTTACAGCTCGACGGGCGTCAGCCAGGCGGCGTAGCGCTCGTCCTGGCCGCGCACGGCGGCGAAGTAGCGTTGCTGAAGGTCGCCGGCGATCGGCGAGGTCTCATCGCCGACCGGGCGTCCGTCGACCGCGGTCACCGGGGCCACCTGGGCGCCAGTCCCGGTGAAGAAGATCTCGTCGGCCAGGTAGAGCTCGGTGCGGTCGATGCTGCGCTCGTGGACGACGTAGCCCGCCTCGCGGGCGATGCGGATCACCGCCTCGCGGGTGATCCCGGGCAGGACGTCATCGGCGAGCGGCGGGGTGGCAAGCTCCCCGTCCTGCACGACGAAGACGTTCGCACCCGACGCCTCCGCCACGTGCCCGTCGGAGGCCAGCAGGATCGTCTCCTCGAACCCGCCGGCGCGAGCGTCCTCGACCGCCATGCAGGCATTCACGTACGAGCCCGAGATCTTGCCGCGGGCCGGGATGGCGTTGTCATTCACCCGCTGCCAGGCGGAGATCGAGACCCGCAGGCCGGTGGTCGGCACGTAGTCGCCCATCGGGAAGGCATAGATCGCGAGGCGATCCTCGAGCCCGGTGAGCTGGAGGTGGATCGTGTAGGCGGACTTGTAGAGGAGCGGCCGCACGTAGACGTCCTCCGCCGTGCCGTGCCGCCGCAGGAGCTCGCGCGTGATCTCGACGAGCTCGGGGACGGACTCCGTGAAGCTCGCGCACAGGAGGCGGGCGTTCCGCCGCAGGCGCTCGTAATGCTCGGCCGCGAACAGGATGGCCATCCCGCCGTCATGCTGGCGATACGCACGGATCCCCTCGAAGAGGGCCGTGCCGTAGTTCAGCGCATGGGTCGCGACGCTGACCGTGGCCTGCTCGAACGGGACGAGCTCGCCGCCAAAGTAGGCCCAGGCGCAGATGCCGGGGGTGGGTGCGGCCTCGGTCTGGCCGGGCAGGGTGCTCGTCATGCGACCTCCTGTGTTGGGGTGGCGCTCCGGATGTTTGCCTTCCAGAGTCCGTACTCCAGAGAGTCGGTGAGCGCCGCCACGCTGGCGGCGATGATGTTCGTATGGGATCCGGCGGTCGACCACGTCCCGGCCGGCCCGCTCGATTCGATGACGACCCGGGTGCGGGCGGCGGTGGCGGATTCGCCGTCGAGGATGCGGACCTTGTAATCGACGAGGTGGATCGCCTCCAGCTCGGGATAGACCGATGTGAGGGCCTTGCGCAGCGCCCCGTCGATCGCGTTCACCGGGCCGTTGCCCTCCGCCGCGGTGTGGAACAGCTCGCCCTCTACCTCGACCTTGACCGATGCCTCCGCCCTGACGTCGCCCTCGTTGCGTCGGTCGACGAGGACGGTGAAGTCCACGACCCGGAAGGGTGGTCGGTAGTCGGCGTGCTGGCGCCGGATCAACAGTTCGAAGGACGCCTCGGCGCCCTCGAAGCTGGCGCCCTCCGCCTCGAGCCTCTTCACGAGGGTCGAGAGCGCACGCGGCTCGATGACGCCGTCGAGCCGATGCCCGAGCTGCTCGGCGAGCCAGCTTGCGTTGGCCCTGCCGCCGAGCTCGGAGACGACGAGGCGCGTCTCGTTTCCGACCCGTGCCGGCTCGAGATGCTGATAGGCGTGGCGGACCCGGACCGTCGCGGCGCCATGCACGCCGCCCTTGTGGGCGAAAGCGCTGGCCCCGACGTACGGCGCGTGGGGATCGGGCGCGATGTTCGCGATCTCGGCAACGAAGCGCGACAGCTCCCCGAGGCCGGTGAGATCGTCCGAGGCGGGGACCGTGGGCAGCTCGGCCTTCAGGGCCAGGTTGGCCCAGATCGTCACGAGGTTCGCGTTGCCGCAGCGCTCACCGTAGCCGTTGATCGTGCCCTGGACGTGGCGCACGCCCTGTGCCACCGCGGCCATCGAGTTGGCGACCGCCAGGCCGGCGTCGTCGTGGACGTGGATCCCCCATGTCACCTCGAGATCGCCGAGCGCATCGAGGACGGCGCGGGTGATGCCGGCCAGCTCGTCGGTAAGGAGGCCGCCGTTCGTGTCGCACAGGACCAGGGTCGTCGCACCGGCGACGCGGGCGGCCCGCAGGGTGGCCAGGGCATAGGCGGCATCGGCCTTGTAGCCGTCAAAGAAGTGCTCCGCGTCGTAGACGACCTCGCGGCCCGCGCTGCGGAGCAGGGCCACCGAGTCGCCGATCATCTCCAGGTTCTCGTCCGGGGTGGCGCCCAGCACGTCGGTGACGTGGAGCAGCCAGCTCTTGCCGAAGATCGTGACGACGGGGGTTTCGGCGGCGAGCAGCTCGCGCAGGTTCGGGTCCTCGGACGCAGCGTTCGCCCGGTGCCGTGTGGAGCCGAAGGCCGCCAGCCGAGCCGTCCGCCACGTCATGCCGCGGGCGGCGGCGAAGAACTCGACGTCCTTCGGGTTCGAGCCCGGCCAGCCGCCCTCGACGTACGGGAAGCCGGCCTCGTCCAGGCGCCTCGCGATGCGCAGCTTGTCGGCCAGGGAGAGGACCATCCCCTCTCGCTGCGTGCCGTCGCGCAGGGTCGTGTCGTAGAGGAGGACCCGCTCGCTCATGCGGTCACCCGTGAGGGCGCTGCGATGCGGCCGATGACCGCGTCGGTGACCGACTCGCTCGTCGCCTCGCCGCCGAGGTCCGGGGTGCGCGGGCCATCCGTCAGCACCGCCTCCACGGCAGCCTCGAGCGCGTCCGCCGCCGCCGGCTCGCCGAACGACCAGCGCAGCATCATCGCCGCCGAATCGATCGCGGCCGCCGGGTTCGCCACGCCGCGGCCGGCGATATCGGGGGCGCTGCCATGGATCGGCTCGTAGAGCCCAAAGCGCCCGTGCTCGGTGGCCGCCTCGCCGAGGCTCGCCGAGGCGAGGAGGCCGAGCGACCCGGCGATCACCGCGGCCTCGTCGCTCAGGATGTCGCCGAACAGGTTCTCGGTGACGATCACGTCGAAATGGGTAGGGTTCGCAATGAGCGCCGCCGCGGTCGAGTCCACGAGGGCATGCTCGACGGTCACCGCCGGAAACGCGGGCGCGATCTCCTCGACGACCTCGCGCCACAGACGCCCGGTCGCCATCACGTTCGCCTTGTCGACGCTCGTCAGGTGCCGGCGGCGCCCCTCGGCGAGCTCGAAGCCGAGCCGCACAATGCGGACCACCTCGTCGCGGGAGTACGCGCAGGTGTCGACCGCACCGCCCGGCGTGGGTCCCTGCGGTCGCCCGAAATAGATGCCGCCGGTCAGCTCGCGCACGATGAGCAGGTCTGCACCGGCACGGCGCTCCGGGCGCAGCGGCGATGCGTCGGCGAGCGCCGCCAGGGCCCGCACCGGCCGGAGGTTGGCGAAGAGGCCCAGCTCGGCGCGCAGCCCCAGGATCGCCTGCTCAGGCCGAACCGCGGCTCGGGGATCGGCCCAGCGCGGCCCACCCACCGCACCGAGCATGACGGCTTCGGCCCGACGACAGGCCTCGACGGTCTCCGCCGCGAGGGCCGTCCCCGTGGCGTCGATGGCGGCACCGCCAACGAGGTGCTCGTCCCAGGTCACCGTGAAGCCGGAGGCGGCACCCACGGCGTCGACACAGCGCCGCGCGGCGCCCAGGACCTCCGGCCCCACCCCGTCCCCGGGGAGATATGCCACGCGGAACGTCGTCACGCCTGGACGCCCATGCTCGTCGGCGCGTCGCTGCCCGACGCGTCGCTGCCCGGCGCGTCGCTGCCCGCGTCCTCGGTGGCCGCCGCCCGCGCGGCCGCCGACGCTGGATGCTCGGCAATCAGCTTGTTGATCGCCGCCAGGTAGGCGCGCAACGAGGCCTCGACGACGTTCGTCGAGAGGCCGTGCCCGGTGTACGTGCGCGGCAGCCCGTCCTCGTGGGGCTCCCTCGGCGCCGCGATCTTCAGCATCGCCTCGCCCTGCGCGTCCTCACCGGAACCGACGCTGCGGACCTGGTAGTCCGCGAGCGTCGGCCGCCCGCCGATGATCTGCTCGAGTGCGTTGTCGACCGCCTTCAGAAGCGCGTCGACCGGTCCGTTGCCGCCCGCGAAGGCGCGATACGTGCGCCCGTCGAAGAAGAGGCTCACGTTGCCGCTGCTCGACTCACCCTGCCGGCTGGCCGCCGCCCAGTGCTCCAGGCGCACGAGCTGGGGGACCGGGTCTGCCCGCTGCTCGACGAGCGCCAGCAGGTCGGCATCGGTCACCTGCTTCTTCTTGTCGGCGAGCGCGATCGCCTGGGCATAGAGCATGTCGAGCGCCGACGGCTCGAGCTCCACCCCGAGCCGCCGCAGCCGCTCGTTGAAGCCGCGCCGCCCGGAGAGCTTGCCCAGGGTCAGCGTGGAGCCGGCCAGGCCCACCGACTCGGGTGTCATGATCTCGTAGGTGAGCGGGTTCTTCAGGAACCCGTCCTGGTGGATCCCCGACTCGTGGGCGAAGGCGTTCGCCCCCACGACGCTCTTGTTCGGCTGAACGTCGATCCCGGTCAGATAGCTCACCAGCCGGCTCGTGGCGGTCAGCTGCTCAAGGGTGATCTGGGTCTTCGCGCCGCGGAAGCGTGTCGGCCGGGTGTGGAGGCTCATGACCACCTCCTCGAGCGAGGCGTTGCCCGCCCGCTCGCCGAGGCCGTTGACGGTCACCTCGACCTGGCGCGCCCCGGCGCGCACGGCCGCCAGGGTGTTCGCCGTCGCGAGCCCCAGGTCGTTGTGGCAGTGGACGCTGACCCGCGCCCGGCGACCGACCGCGCGAACGACGGCCCGCACGAGCTTCGCGAACTCGTCTGGCTCCGCGTAGCCCACCGTATCGGGCACGTTGATGACCGATGCGCCCGCCTCCAGTGCGGCCTCGTAGGCCTCGAGCAGGAAGGCGAGCTCGGTGCGGCTCGCATCCTCGGCGCTGAACTCGACCTCGTCGCCCGGCCCCGGTGAGACGGCGTGCCTGGGCCACGCAGTCCCGGATCCGCTGCAGGACCTCGGGGCGCGTCGCGCGCAGCTTGTGGGTCAGGTGAATGTCACTGGTTGCGATGAACACGTGAAGCTGCCGGCGTCGCGCCGGCTCGAGTGCCAGCGCGGCGGCCGTCACGTCGCCCGGCACGCAGCGCGCCAGGGCCGCGATCGCCGGCGCTCCCTTCTCGGCGCCGACCTCTGCCGCGATGCGGTGCACCGCCTCCGCCTCCCCCGGCGAGGCGGCCGGGAAACCGGCCTCGATGATGTCGACGCTCAGGCGAGCGAGCTGCTTCGCGACCTGGACCTTCTCGTCCACGGTGAGCGCCGCGCCCGGGGTCTGCTCCCCGTCGCGCAGGGTCGTGTCGAAGACGCGGATGCGGGGCATCAGGCGGTCTCCTCCACCATCGCCGGATCGCCCGCCCAGCCGGGAGGTGCCGACTTTGGCCCAATGAAGTCCATGTGCGAGCGGAGCTCGGCGCCGACCGTCTCAATCCGGGCTCTCGCGGCCTCGGCGCGCATCCGGCGGAACTCGTGCCCGCCGCGCTTGCCCTCCTCGACCCAGCGCTTCGCGAAGCTGCCGTCGGTGATCTCCGACAGGATCTGGCGCATCTCGGCGCGGACCCTCTCGTCCACGATCCGCGGCCCGGAGACGTAGTCGCCGAACTCGGCGGTGTCGCTGATCGAGTAGCGCATGTACTGCAGGCCGCCCTGGTACATGAGGTCCACGATCAGCTTCAGCTCATGCATCGTCTCGAAGTACGCGAGCTCTGGCTGGTAGCCGGCATCCACGAGCGTCTCGAACCCGGCCTGCACGAGGCTGGTGACCCCACCGCACAGGACCGCCTGCTCGCCGAACAGGTCCGTCTCCGTCTCCTCGGCGAACGTCGTCTCCAGGATCCCCGCCCGTCCGGCGCCGATCCCGCGGGCGTAGGCCAGCGTCCGCGCCCGGGCCGTCCCGGTCTCGTCGCGGTAGACCGCGAACAGCGACGGCACGCCGCCACCCTCGGCGTAGAGGCGACGGACGAGGTGGCCGGGGCCCTTGGGCGCCACCATCCCGACGTCGATGCCGCCCGGCGGATCGATCGTGCCGAAATGAATGTTGAAGCCGTGCGCGAACATCAGGAGGGCCCCGTCGCGCAGGTTCGGCTCGATCTCGGCCGCGTAGACGTCGGGTGCCACGGTGTCCGGGACGAGGACCATCACCACGTCCGCGTCGGCGGTGGCCGCCCCGGCATCGGTCACCCGCAGGCCCGCCTCGCGAGCCCGGGCAGCGGAGGCCGACGTCGGCCGCAGACCAACCGTCACCGACACCCCCGACTCGGCGAGGTTGCGCGCGTGGGCCTCCCCCTGGCTTCCATAGCCGATCACCGCCACCGACTGCCCGTCGAGGGCGCTCGGGTCGATGTCGGCGTCGTAGATGAGTCTGGTCATGAACTCCTCGCTCCGATCGTGGTGCGTGCGCCGGCGGCCATCGCGACCGAGCCGGCGCGGACGAGGCTGCGCAGCCCGTGGCCGCGCAGCGTGAGAAGGGCGTCCTCGACGTCGCTCGGGGGCGCGGTGAGCCGCAGCCGCCACGCGGCGTCGTCGGTGGAGATGACCGCCCCGCCGCAGCGTTCGACGAGGGCGGTCACGGCCGCCGCCCCGGGCGCGTCCCGCGGGGCGTCGAGCTCGACGAGGGCCAGCTCGAGCTCGACCCGGTCGGCGTGGGTCAGGTCGGTGACCTCGATCACCTCGATGAGCCGCTCGAGCTGGGCCAGCACCTGGTGGAGGTGCGCCTCGTCGCCGCGGATGACGACCGTCATCCGCGATCGGCCCGGCTCCTGGGTCGTGCCCACCGTCAGCGACTCGATGTTGAACGAGCGCGCCCGGAAGAGGCCCGCCACGCGGTTCAGCGTTCCCGGCCGATCGACGACGAGGGCGCTCACCACGTGCCGGCGCGGTGCAGCAGTCGTCATTCCTCCGCCCCCTCGAACATGTCGGACAGGCCGCGGCCCGGGCAGCATCATCGGGTACACGTTCTGGGCGTCGTCGAGGTGGAAGTCGATGAGCGCCGGCCCCGGGGCGGCGCGCGCGGCGGCGATCACGTCGGGCACCTGGGACGGCCGCGTCGCGCGGAAGGCGGGCATCCCGTAGGCATCGGCCAGGCGCAGGAGATCGGGCCCGAACAGCTCGGACGAGTGGTAGTTCGAGTCGTAGATGATCTCCTGCCACTGGCGGATCATCCCGAGCTTGTGGTTGTTGAGGACCGCGATGCGGACCGGGATCTGGTCCTGGACGAGCGTCGCGAGCTCCTGCATCGTCATCTGGAAGCCGCCGTCCCCGGTGATCGCCCAGGTTTCGTGCTCCGGCGCGCCGAGCGCGGCGCCCATGGCGGCCGGGACCGCGTAGCCCATCGTCCCCAGTCCGCCGGACGAGAGGTGCGCGAACGGCCGCCGGAAGCCGAAGTAGCGGGCCGCCCACATCTGGTTCTGGCCCACGTCGGCGATCAGCGTCGCCTCGTGGTTCGTGGCCTCGCCGATCTGCTCCACGACGTAGTCGGCCGACAGCCGCCCCTCGCGCCACGCGCCGGAGCCGTGCCACGAGCGGGACTCGCTGACCTCGCGCCACTCGTTGAGCTGCGCCCACCACGCGGTGCGCGGCTCGGACGCTGGCAGGCGACGGAGGAGGGCCGCGAGCAGGTCGCCGGCGTCGGCGATGATCCCGAGCTCGGTGTGGACGTTCTTCCCGATCTCGGAGCGGTCGACGTCGACGTGCACGACGGTCGCATCGGGCGCAAACGTGCTCGTCTTGCCGGTGATCCGGTCGTCATAGCGACAGCCGATGCCGATGAGCAGGTCGCACTGCTGGATCGCCTTGTTCACGTGCATCCAGCCGTGCATCCCCGCATAGCCGAGCGAGAGCGGATGACGCTCGTCGAGGTTGCCGATGCCGAGCAGAGTGTGCGCGACCGGGATCTGCGATCGCTCCGCCACCTCGCGCAGGAGCTCGGTGGCACCGGCGATCTGCACTCCGTGCCCGGCCAGGATGAGCGGCCGCTCGGCGCGCGCGATCATCTCGGCGAGCTCGTCCGCCTCCGGCACGTCGCCACGGACCGGGCGCAGGAGGCCCGGCAGCCGCAGGTCGGCGGGACCGGGCAGCGGCGCGCTCGTCTCGGCCTGGAGCACGTCCTTCGGGAAGTCGAGCAGGACCGGCCCGGGCCGCCCCGAGGCGGCGATCTCGAATGCCTCGGCGACCGCCAGCGGGATCTCGTCGGGATCCATGACGAGCGTCGCGTACTTCGTGACCGGCAGCGCGATGCCCACGATGTCGGTCTCCTGGAACGCGTCGCGGCCGAGCAGCGCCCGGCCCACGTTACCGGTGATCGCCACCATCGGCACCGAGTCCATCATCGCAGTGGCCAGGCCGGTGACGAGGTTGATGGCGCCGGGTCCGGAGGTCGCCATGGCCACCCCCACGCCACCGGTCGCCCGCGACAGGCCGTCCGCCGCGTGCGCGGCGCCCTGCTCGTGGCGGACGAGGACGTGCCGGATCGGGAACTCGCGAAGGACGTCGTAGAGGGGCAGCACCGCGCCGCCCGGGTAGCCGAAGATCGTGTGCACGCCACGCGCCACGAGCGCCTCGCACACGGCGCGCGCGCCGATCCGGGGCGCGACTCCAGGCGTCGGCTGCGACGCCGGGAGCTCATCGGGCAGGCGAAGGGCGCTCATTGGTCTGGTCGCATTCGGTATCGGTCCTCGTACAAACAACAATCCCGCCGAGCCGTGCGGCTGGCGGGATTCGGGTTTCGCTCGGTCCTGGTCTGTCAGGGCTGCCGGCTTCCTCCATCCCGCCATCCAATGAGGAGGACGAGCCGAAGAATGACGACGAGTACGACCAAGCCACCGAACGCCGGAATGACCGGCGTCGGCAGCCCGCGGTCGCTTTGCGCGCTCATTGAGTGCATTGGGGGGACCCTAGCAGCGCTGTCAACCCCCCTGGACCGACACGCTCAACAATGAGATCCAGCCGGAAGACGTTCGGGACCTGCGTGCGACGGTTCGAGTCGATATCGCGCCGTGACGGCGCTCAGAATGGCGGCGACGGCACAACGGGCGGGTAGGCGTAGCCGTCGAACAGCGTCCGCTCGCCGAGTGGCTGCGGCAACGTGACGATGGCCGGCGTGCCCGGTCCCAGCTGACAGGTCTGCTCCCCCTCCAGCGCACGCACGCCGATGGTGATCGTCACCCTGCCCGCGGCGAATTCCACAACCGGCGCGGACGTCCGTCCGGTCGTCGGGCCCCCACCGTTGCAGGCGAGCTCCCAGACGAGCACATGCAGCTCGGTCGTCGAGGGGTCCGGGGCGGGGTAGTCCGGATCGAGCGCCCAGTACGCGGGGCCGAACTCCGCGGAGATCTGGACGTTCAGGTTGCAGCCTCCCACGCCGCCCGGCTTCCAGCCGCTCCCATCGGCCTCCACCAGGACATACCACCACTCTGGCGGGGAGTCGGCGTGGGCCAGGAACAGCGCCCCACTTTCGTCCTGCTGCACAAGGAACCATCCCAGCCGGCCGACCCCACCGGGAAAGTCGAACAGGCCGAAGGCCGATCGGAGTGCATCGAACAGCGGGCCTTCTTGCCGTTCGGCACCGGTCGGGGTATCGAGAGCCGACGCGGTGAACGTGCGGTCGGGGAAGCCGCAGGTGAGCCGGGCATCCGGCGCGGCATCCATTGCCGTGCCGAGGCGCTCCGGCGCAACCGGCCAGGTTGGCTGAACGAATTCGGACGGATGAGCCGATGAGGGCGCCCGCGCCCGACATGCGACAGGCTGCCAGCAACAGCCCCAGGAGAACGGCCGCGCACTCGCCCCCGCATGAGGTCATCGTATGCGTCGCTGGCGCCTTTGCCTAGCGCATCGGCGCCATTGGGCCAGCCGTCAGTTCAGGCCCGGAGCCGATCGAGGTCCGCCTGCAGGCGGCGCCCGGTGGTGACCGCTCCCTCCGAGGCCGATGACACGAGCGCCGCGTACTTGGCGAATACGCCGCCGGGGTAGCGCGGCTCCGGCGCTCGCCACGCCGCGCGCCGGCGCGCCAGCTCGTCATCGGGGACGTTGAGGTCCAGCCGCCGCGCGTCGACGTCGATGACGATCTCGTCGCCCTCCTCGACGAGCGCGATCGGCCCGCCCAGCGCCGCCTCCGGCGCCACGTGCCCGATCATCAGCCCGTGGGTGCCGCCACTGAATCGCCCGTCGGTGAGGAGCGCCACCTCGCCGCCCAGCCCCTCCCCCACCAGGGCCGCCGTGACCGACAGCATCTCCTGCATGCCGGGGCCGCCCACTGGACCCTCGTAGCGGATGACCACGACGTCGTCGGGGCCGATGCGCTGCGCGCGCACCGCGTCGTAGCACTCGCCCTCCGAGTCGAAGACCCGGGCCGGGCCGCGGTGGTGCCGCCGCTCGTGGCCGGCGAGCTTGATGACGCAGCCCTCGGGCGCCAGCGAACCGCGCAGGATCGCCAGCCCGCCGTGCGGCTTGATCGGGTGCTCGACGCTGACGACCACCTCCTGGCCGGGGGTCTCGACCGCCGCATCGGCCACCTCGGAGAGCGTTCGGCCATCGACGTTGCGCGTCCTGCCATCGATGAGATCGCCGCGGATGAGCTCACGTGCGACGAGGCCGATACCTCCCGCCTCGTGGATGTCGACCGCCGTGTATCGGCCTCCGGGGGTCATGTTGGCCACGATCGGAGTCCGTGCCGAGACCCGGTCGAAATCGTCGATGGCGAGATCAACGCCAAGCTCGTGCGCGATGGCCAGCAGGTGGAGCACCGCGTTCGTGGAGCCACCGGTGGCAGCCACCGAGGCGATCGCGTTGTCGAGCGCCGGGCGAGTGATGATCTGCCGCGGCGTGGTCCCGGACTGGACGAGCTCCATGACGAGCTCGCCACAGCGCCGCGCGGCGTCGTCCTTGGCCGGATCCGTGGCCGGGATCCCGTTGAGACCGCCCGGAGAGATGCCCATGAACTCGAGGGTGGTGCTCATCGTGTTCGCCGTGAACTGCCCGCCGCAGGCGCCCGGCCCCGGGCAGGCCGCATTCTCGATCTCCTGCAGCTCCTCGAGCGAGATCTTCCCTGCCCGATAGGCGCCGATCGCCTCGAAGACGGTGACGACCGTCGCATCCCGCTTCCCGTGGACGACGCCGGGATAGATCGTCCCGTTGTAGAGCGCCAGCCCCGGCAGGTCCAGGCGGGCGAGCGCCATCACCGAGCCGGGGATCGTCTTGTCGCAGCCCACGATGCAGACGAGGCCGTCGAACAGGTGCCCGCGCGCCACGAGCTCGATCGAGTCGGCGATCGTCTCGCGGCTCACGAGCGACGCCTTCATCCCCTCGCTGCCCATGCTCACGCCGTCGGAGACCGCGATCGTGCTGAATTCCATGGGCGTCCCGCCCGCGGCGCGGATTCCCTCCTTCACGAGCTCGGCGAGGTGGCGCTGGTTGTAGTTGCACGGCATGGTCTCGATCCAGCTATGGGCGACCCCGACGATCGGCTTCGACAGGTCGTCATCCGTGAAGCCGATGGCCTTGAGCATGGCGCGGGCGGCCGCGCGGTCGGGACCGTCGACGAGGCGGCGGCTGTGGGATCGGGGGTCGTACTGCTCGGCGTTCATGAGGGTGCCGAGTCTAGCGCCGGGCGCAACCTCCGGGGCCCACGGTACACCGCGACCGATTGCAGATGCACGGCAGCCTTGAGGCTAGACTAGCCATCTGACTCAGGCTATAATAGCCTCAATGAAGGCGGCAACGATCACGCAGGTGAAGAACGGCTTGAGCGCGCTCATCGACCGTGTGCGCCGTGGCGAGACGATCGTGATCCTGGATCGGGGCATCGCGGTGGCGCGACTCGAGCCTGTGACCTCGCACCCGGATCCCACAGGCCGCGTGCGGCGCCTCGAACGAGCCGGCATCCTGCGCCCGGCCGCGACCGCTCCACCTCTCGATCTCATCCGCGAGCCCGCCCCGCCCGCGAGGCGGGGAGCGAGCGCCCTCCAGGCTCTCCTCGACGAGCGTCGGACGGGACGGTGAGGTTCTGGGACAGCTCGGCGATCGTCCCTCTCCTCGTCGCGGAGGCGCACCACGCGGCCGTCCGATCCGAATTCGAGCGTGATCCCGATGTCGTCGCCTGGTGGGCCACCCCCATCGAGTGCGCGTCGGCCCTTGCCCGCCTCGAGCGCGAGCGCGGTTTGACGCCGGATTCGGTGGCCGCCGCCATCGGCCGCCTGGACCGCCTGGCCGCGGCCTGGCAGGAGGTGCAGCCGGTTGCACCGGTCCGTCAGGTGGCCATCCGCCTCCTTCGCGTCCATCCGCTCCGAGCGGCCGACGCCCTCCAGCTCGCCGCTGCCATCGCCGCCGCCGAGGAGCACCCGCAGACCCTGCCTTTCGTGACCTTTGACGAACGTCTCGCAGATGCCGCGCAGCGCGAAGGGTTCGTGGTGACGCGCCCGGCCGCC
Source organism: uncultured Chloroflexia bacterium (assembly GCA_963837425.1). Taxonomy (GTDB): domain Bacteria; phylum Chloroflexota; class Limnocylindria; order QHBO01; family QHBO01; genus CAWINH01. The sequence goes on along the minus strand of CAWINH010000002.1, from coordinate 249,365 downwards.
GCCCCTTGACGCGTCCGCTAGGGTGGCCGGACCAATGAGCGACCGCGCCCCGAGAACGATCGTCGATAAGATCTGGGACGAGCACGTCGTGGTGGACGGAGACGCCGGCGTGCCCGACGTACTCGGCATCGACCTGCATCTCGTCCACGAAGTGACGAGCCCGCAGGCCTTCGACGGGCTGCGCGCCCGCGGCCTCCGGGTGCGGCGCCCCGGGCAGACGCTGGCCACCGCCGACCACTCGATCCCGACCACCGACCGCAGCCTGCCGATCGTCGACGCCATGGCCGCCGCCCAGGTCCAGCGCCTCGAGGACAACTGCGCGGAATTCGGGATCCCGCTCCACGGCATCGGCTCGCCGCACCAGGGGATCGTCCACGTCATCGGCCCCGAGCTGGGCCTGACCCAGCCGGGGATGACGATCGTGTGCGGGGACAGCCATACCGCCACCCACGGCGCCTTCGGCGCGCTCGCCTTCGGGATCGGCACCAGCGAGGTGGAGCACGTCCTCGCCACCCAGTGCCTCCTCCAGCGCCGCCCGAAGACGTTCGAGGTGCGGGTGGATGGGGAGCTCCACCCCGGCGTGACGGCCAAGGACATCATCCTCGCGTTGCTCAGCCGGATCGGCGTCGCCGGCGGCACCGGCCACGTCTTCGAGTACGGCGGCAGCGCCATCCGCGCCCTGGGCATGGAGCAGCGGATGACCATCTGCAACATGAGCATCGAGGGCGGGGCGCGTGCCGGGCTGGTCGCGCCGGACGAGGTGACCTTCGAGTACGTTGCCGGCCGCCCGCACGCCCCCGCCGGCGCCGATTGGGATGCCGCCCTGGACCGATGGCGCGACCTGCCCTCCGACGATGGCGCGGACTACGACCGCTCGATCACGCTCGACGCCGGCGATCTGGCGCCGATGGTGACCTACGGCACCAACCCGGGCATGGGCTTCGCGATCACCGAGCGGATCCCGGACCCGGCCAGGCTGACCGACTCGGTGCAGCGCTCCTCGCTCGACGCCGCGCTGGCCTACATGGGCCTGAACCCCGGGGAGCCCGGTGCTCGGCAAGCCGATTGACGTCGTCTTCGTCGGCTCCTGCACGAACTCGCGGATCAGCGACCTGCGCGAGGCGGCGCGAATGCTCCGCGGGCGCCGCGTGGCGGACGGGGTTCGGATGCTCGTCGTCCCCGGCTCGACCGAGGTCAAGCGCCAGGCCGAGGCAGAGGGGCTGGCACGGATCTTCACGCGAGGCCGGGGCCGATTGGCGAGAGGCCGGCTGCAGCATGTGCATCGCCATGAACGGCGACCAGCTGTCGCCCGGGCAGTACGCGGTGAGCACCAGCAATCGCAACTTCGAGGGACGGCAGGGCAAGGGCGGCCGCACGTTCCTCGCCTCGCCGCTCACCGCGGTCGCCTCCGCGGTGACCGGTCGCCTCACCGACCCGAGGGCGCTCGGATGAGCGAGCCCTTCACCCGCGTCGATTCCGCCGCGGTCGTCCTGGCGCGCGACAACGTCGACACCGACCAGATCATCCCGGCCCGCTACCTGAAGACGGTCGATCGCGCCGGCCTGGGCGACGCGCTCTTCGCCGACTGGCGCTACGCCGATGACGGCAGCCCGCGGCCGGACTTCGTCCTCAACCAGCCCGATGCCGCCGGCGCGCCGGATCCTGGTCGCCGGCGACAACTTCGGCTGCGGCTCGTCGCGCGAGCACGCCCCGTGGGCGCTCGTGGCGTGGGGCTTCCGGGCCGTGATCGCCAGCTCCTTCGCGGACATCTTCCGCGCCAACGCGCTCAAGAACGGCCTGCTGCCGATCGAGGTGGCCCCGGAGGAGCTGACCCGCATCACGGACCTGATGGAGGCGCATCCCGGACCTCGAGCTGGCGGTGGACCTCGAGGCACAGGAGCTCCGACTGCCGGACGGCTCGGAGATCGCCTTCACGGTCGACGCCTTCGCACGTCGCATCCTCCTCGACGGGACCGATGAGCTCGGCTTCCTCCTGGCGCAGACGGAAGCCATCGACGCCTACGAGGCGATCCACCCGGCTCGCATCTCCACCCTCAGCTAGCGGCTGGACGAGCTAGCCCACAGCTGGGGGGGCAAAGGGCGGGGGCGGAATGAGATCACCCGCCCGACAAGGAGCCGAGGAGCCGGACGGCGTGCGCCCGTTTGTGGAGCTCGGCCATCGCCGAGCGCAGCGGCTCGGCTTCCCCGCTGCCATCGACGCTGATCAGGAACCGATACTGCCAGCGGTCCCTGCCGGTGGGCCGCGACTCGATGCGGCTCAGGTTGACCCCCACCTCGGCGAGCGCCCCCAGCGCATGGTGCAGGGCACCCGGCCGGTGCAGCGTCTCGAACGTGACGAGCGAGACGGCCTGCGCGTCCGGCGGCGGCGCCAGTGGACCTCGCGGTGGCGGACACTCGGCCCCGGCCGGACCCACCACGGCAAAGCGGGTGAGGTTCGGCTCCGCGTCCTGGATCTCGGCGGCGAGCACGCTCAGGCCGTATCGCTCCGCGGCGCGTCGTGAGGCGATGACCGCAGTCGTAGGGTCGCCGTCGTCCCGCAGCCGCCGGGCGGCTCCGGCCGTATCGGCCTCGACGACGACGGTGACCTCCCGCTCGCTGAGAAACCGCTCGCACTGCGCCAACGCCTGCGGGTGGCTCATGACGAGCTGCACGTCCTCGAGCTGGCTCCCCGGAGCCCCCAGGAGCTGGTGGTGCACGGGGAGGATCACCTCGCCGGTCACCACCAGGGTCGTCCGCAGCAGCGCGTCGAGGGCGTCCCCCACCGTACCGGCCAGCGAGTTCTCGAGGGGCAGGAGGGCGGCGGCCGCGCGGCCGGCATGCACCGCATCCACCGCGCGCGAGAAGGTCGGAGCCGGCAGCGGCTCGACCTCCCCCTCGCCAAAATAGGCGAGCACTGCCTCCTCTCCGTAGGCGCCCGGCTCCCCCTGGTACGCAACCCGAGGCGGCGCCACGGTCACGAGCCCCCTCGGCGCCGGCAGTCAGCAGCCAGTCGATCGCCTCGAGGTAGCCGCGCCATCCCTTCCCCACGACCTGGTGCCGCGTCGCCGGGGCGGTGACGCTCACCCGGCGCCAGGGTTCGCGGTTGCTCAGCTCGCTGATGTGGACCTCGACCGCCGGACGGCCGCATGCCACGGAGCGCATCGTGGAGCGCGTAGCTCGTGTGGGCCAGCGCGCCGGGGTTGATGACCACCGCGTCGTAGTCGAGCTGCTCGAGCCGGTCGATGAGCGCACCCTCGTGGTTCGACTGCAGGTCCTCGACGGTCGCCCCGCCCTCGAGCGCGCGGGCGCGGCAGGCCTCCACGATCTCCGCGAGGGTCGTCGTCCCATAGATCTCCGGCTCGCGGCGGCCCAGGGTCGCGAGGTTCGGCCCGTTGAGGAGGAGGATGCGCATGGCTCAGGCCTCCGCGATGACGCGCAGCGCCGACGTCACCTCGGCGTCGGTCAGGTCATCGGCCTCCGACCACCTCGCCGATGCGGACCGGCAGCAACCAGCGCTGGCGCCCACCCACGCGCTTCTTGTCGCCGGCCATGGCGTCCCGGACGGCGCCGATGTCGATGCGCCGACGAAGCCGGTAGCCGAGCTCGATGGAGCATTTCGTCAAGGGACGGGGCGAGGGCCGGATCGGCACCGCGGCCGGCCGCGAGGTCCGCCGCCGCCCGGAGCCCGAGCGCCACGGCCGAGCCGTGAGGCAGGCGATAGCCACTCGCCACCTCGAGGGCGTGACCCACGGTATGGCCGAGGTTGAGCTGGCGCCGTTCGCTCCGCTCGAAGGGGTCGCTCGCGACGATGCCGAGCTTGACCCGCGCCGCGCGCTCGGTGATCGCGTAGCGGGCCGCCTCGTCGTCACGCAGGGCGCCGGGCCCCCGTTCCCCGATCAGCCGCCACAGCTCATCGTCGCCGATGATCGCCGCCTTGATCGCCTCAGCCATCCCGTCGCGCAGGCGGGCCGCCGGCAGCGTTCGGAGGGCCGTGATGTCGGCCACCACGGCCCACGCCGGCCAGAAGGCGCCGACCATGTTCTTCGCCCGCGGCAGGTCTATGGCCACCTTGCCGCCGAGTGCGGCGTCCGTCTGCCCGAGCCAGGTCGTCGGTACCGCGACGTATGGCACGCCCCGCATGTAGAGCGCGGCGGCCAGGCCGACCAGGTCGGTCACGGTCCCGCCGCCGACACCCACCAGCGGGTCGCCGCGCTCGGCTCTCTCGGCCGACAGCCAGGCGAGAATCCGTTCGAGGCTGCGCGGCCGCTTGACCCGCTCGCCGCCGGGAACCTCGAGGCGCCGCGCCGCGCGCATGCCGGAGAGCGCCGCGGGAGCCCGCGGATCGGCCACGAACGCCGCCACCCCGCCGATCGTCCGCGACGACCTCGGCCAGCGCACCGCCCAGCTCGGTGCCGAGGATCACGCGCCCCTCCGCCGGTCCGATCGGGTGATGGCGAGGCACCCGGCCGTCGAAAAGACGACGCCCGGTCGCCCGCGTCGCGAGCGCGCGCTCCACCGCGTCGGCGACCTCGCCCGGCCCGGGACCGGCATCCACCCGCAGGTCCGCCGCCCGGTAGCAGGGGTCTCGTCGGGTGGCGAGCTCGGCGAGGCGCGCCGCTGGGTCCGCCGCGAGCAGCGGCCTGGGCGTCGCGTCCGCGGCCAGACGGGCAAGGAGCGTCGGGACGGGGGCCTGGAGCCAGGCGGCCCGCCCATGTGACCACAGGCGCCAGCGGTTCAGTGGGTCATCGAGGGCGCCGCCGCCGGTCGCCACCACGGCGTCGGGTTCGGCGCACGCCTCGCGGAGTGCGGCGCGCTCGACGTCACGGAAGGCCCGTTCCCCGCGTTCGCTCAGGTACGCGGCGGCCGGGACGCCGGTCAGGCGCGCGATGAGCTCGTCCATATCCCTGAACGGTGCTCCGCGCCGCGCGGCGAGGATGCGCCCCACGGTCGTCTTCCCGCTCCCCGGCAGGCCCACCAGGACGACGCCGGCCCCTGCATCAGGCATCGGCATCGGCCCCCAGCTCGCTGTGAAGAGCCCGGCGCATGGCCTCGATGGGTGGCACGAGATTGGTCCAGGCGGAGAAGCTCAGCGCCGCCTGGCGGAGGAGGAGGCCGCCCCCGGCCCGCGCCGGCGACCCGGCCGCGCGCGCCTCGCGCACGAGCCGGGTTGGGCTCGGCCGGTAGACGAGGTCCAGCACGGTGAGGTCCGGGCGCAGGAGGCCGGCCGGGATCGGCGAGACATCCTCCGCCGTGCCGATCGGGGTGGCGTTGATCAGCAGGTCCGCTCGCGCCAGCAGGGCGGGCAACTTGGGCCACTCGTCGCGGGCCACCAGCCGGGCATCCGTGCCGGCGTCGGCGAGCGCGGCGGCTGCGGTCCGCGCCGCGCCACCCCGTCCCAGCACCACGGCCCGCTCGAAGCGGCCGAGATCCGCGATCTCCGCGGCCAGGCCGGCGAGGTCGGTGGTGTCGCCCACGAGGCGTCCCTCGCGGTGAACGATCGTGTTCACCGCGCCCACCCGCCGGGCGGCGGGCGTCAGCTCCTCGAGCAGCAAGATGACGGCGGCCTTGTGGGGCTGCGTCACGTTCGCGCCGGACAGCTCTCCCCGGCGCAGCTCCGCCAGGACGGCCGGCAGCTCGTCCGCGGGGAGGTCGCGCAGCTCGTAGCACCAGGGCAGACCCAGCTCCGCGAAGGCGGCGTTGTGGATCGGCGGCGAGGCCGAATATCCGATGCCCTGTCCCAGCAGAACGACGCGCCGCAGCATCAGCGCGGCCCTGCTGCACGCCGCCGGCGACGACGGACCGCTGCCCGCAGGTCGCTCATCGCGTCGCCGCCGAAGCTGGTGAGCAGCGCGTCGGCGAGGACGAGGGCGACCATCGACTCGCCGACCACCCCGGCGCGGGGCAGGATCGTGACGTCGCTGCGCTCGATGTGCGCCCGCCCCACCTCCCCGCTCGCCAGGTCGACACTGGGCAGCGGGCTGCGCAGGGTGGAGATCGGCTTGATCGCCACCCGCACCACGATCGGCTCGCCGTTGCTGATACCGCCCTCGATCCCCCCAGCGTGGTTCGTGAGCCGGCCCCAGCCAGGCGCCGTCGCATCCACCACGTCGTGGACCTGGCTCCCGCGACGCGACACCACCCCGAAGCCGAGGCCGATCTCCACGCCCTTCGCGGCCGGGATCGCCATGGCCGCAGCGGCGAGCCGGCCGTCGAGGCGCGTGTCCCATTCGGCGGACGAGCCGAGCCCGGGTGGCAGGCCCTCGGCGACGACCACGAACGATCCGCCGATGGAGTCGCCGGCATCACGCACCGCGTCGATCGCCGCCAGCATGGCGCGCTCCGCCTCGGGGTCCGGGCAGCGCAGCGCCGACGGGTCGCGGAGGTCATGGTCGAACCAGCCCTCGGGGATGCTGCGCGAGCGGCTCATCCGCGTCCGGGAAGGCGCGGATCGGTCCCAGCTGGTCCACGAAACTCCAGATCCGCGCCCCGCAGGCGCCGAGAAGCTGGCGTGCCAGCGATCCGGCCACGGCGCGGGCCACAGTCGAACGGGCCGAGGCCCGCTCGAGAACGTCGCGAATGTCGTGCGTGTCGTACTTCAGGGCGCCTGCGAGGTCGACATGACCGGGCCGGGCGCGGGTGATGCGCTTCGGGCGGCGCCCGGCAGGAATCGGCTCCACCGACATCCGATCCGCCCAGTTGACCCAGTCGCGGTTCTCGACGCTGAACCCCACCGGCGAGCCGAGCGTGCGTCCGTAGCGGATGCCCGCGGTCCACGTCACCCGGTCGCGCTCGATCTGCATCCGGCGCCCGCTCCCGTACCCGTGCTGGCGGCGGCGCAGGTCCAGATCCACGAGGCGCGTGGAGACGCGGAGGCCGGCGGGCAGGCCCTCGAGGATGCCGCTCAGCGACGGGCCGTGCGACTCGCCGGCGGTGAGCAGGCGCAGGCGCCTCATGAGCCGGTCCCCGCAACCCTGGCCATGTCTTCCCAGAAGCCCGGATACGAGACCGATACGCACGCCGGGTCGTCCAGCCGCACCTCCCCTGCCACGCCGACGGCGGCGGCGATCGCGAAGGCAATCGCGACCCGGTGGTCGCCACCGGTGACGATCTCCGCGTCGCACGGCGAGCCGGCCGCGATGCGCCAGCCGTCCGGAAGCTCCTCCACCCGGGCACCGATCGCAGCGAGCCCCGCGACCATGGCGCTGATCCGGTCCGACTCCTTGACTCGCAACTCCTCCGCATCGCGCAGCTCGCTCGTCCCAGTCGCGGCGGCCATGGCCACCGCGAGCGCCGGCAGCTCGTCGATGAGGCCCGCAGCCCGCGCGCCGCGGATCGAGACGGCCTGCAGCCGATCGGCACTGCGCACCGAGATCGCTCCCAGCGGTTCCGGCCCGTCCGCAGGTCGCTCTTCGACCTCGATTTGCGCGCCCATCTCACGGAGCACGTCGATCGCCGCCAGGCGCGTCGGGTTGAGGCCGACGTCGTCGAGGTTGAGGTCGGCGTCAGGGTGAACCGTGGCGGCCACGAGCCAGGGCGTGGCGGCGGAGGGGTCCCCGGGAACAGTGATCGAGCGCGCCTGGAGCGTAGCTGGCCCGCGCACGGTGGTGACCGCCCCGTCGCGTACGATGCCGACCCCCATCCAGGCCAGCAGCCGCTCGGTGTGGTCGCGGGTCTGGCCCGGAGACACGATTCGAGTTTCGCCCTCGGCGGCGAGCGCGGCGAACGCGACGGCGCCGATGAGCTGGGCGCTCGCCACGGGCAGCCGGTGCTCGACCGCGCGCAGCGGTGGATGACCGTCCACCGCCACCGGCGCACGCCCGTCGGTCGTCCGCACCCGTGCACCCATCGCTCGCAGCGGCAGCGCCAGCCGCTCCATCGGACGGCCGCGCAGCGATGCGTCACCGTCGAGGGTCGCCGGCAGCCCCAGCCCGGCGAGCGCGCCGGCGAGGAGGCGCAGCGTCGTCCCCGAGTTGCTGCAGTCGAGCGTGAGCCCCGACACCGCGGGCCGGCCGGTGAGCGTCAGCCGCACGCCGCCGTCTTCGCCGGGCGCCTCTGCCACTTCCGCCCCGAGGCGGCGGAGGGCACGCAGCGTGCTCCGCACGTCGGCGCCGGGCTGCCGCAGCCGAACCTCGGCCGGGCCGCCCGCCAGTGCGTTCGCGATGAGAGCCCGATGCGCGACCGACTTGTCGGACGGCAGCCGCAGCCGACCGCGAAGGGCAGCGGCGCGCTGCACGCCTGCGCCGGCGAGCAGGCTCACGCCCCGCGCCGGCGCTGGAGCGCCGCCTCCGCCTCGCGCCGCTGGGTTGCCCGCGAGGCCCGCAGGATCGCGCCGAAGATCAGTCTCATCTCCTCCGGCGCGAGGGGCCCGCCTCCCTCGCCGGCCGCCCGTTCCAGGAGCTCCCGCTCTCGACGCACGTCGTGCCCGTGAGATTGCCCGTCGCGCGCGCGCTCCACCTCGAGGGCCAGCGCGGCCCGTTGCTGGACGAGGGACGCGAGCGACGCGTCGACCTCGTCGATCTTCCGACGCAGCGCGCGGATCGGTGCCCGCGGGGGTGCGCTCGGGGGCGCGCGGTGCGTCGACGCTGCGCGAAGCAGCTGCATCCGGCGCAGCTCGTCCATCAAGGCCCCGAACTCGCCGAATCCGAGCGACTGATCGCCATCCGAGAGGGCGCTCGGCGGGTCGGGATGCACCTCGATGAGCAGCCCATCGGCGCCGACGGCCGCGGCGGCGAGCGCCATCGGCCCCACCAGCTCGCGCTGCCCGGTGCCGTGCGACGGATCGACCATGATCGGCAGGTGCGTCCTGCCACGCAGCACCGGCACCGCCGAGAGGTCGAGCGTGTTGCGCGTGGCGGTCTCGAAGGTCCGGATCCCGCGCTCGCAGAGGATGACGTTGCTGTTGCCGGACGACATGACGTACTCGGCCGCCATCAGCCACTCCTCGATCGTGGCGCCGAAGCCGCGCTTCAGCAGGACCGGGTGCCGGGACTGGCCGACAGCCCGCAGCAGGACGAAGTTGTGCATGTTGCGGCTGCCAACCTGCAGGACGTCCACGTGGCGCTCGAAGAGCTCGACGTCCGCGGCATCGGTCACCTCGGAGACGACCGGCAGTCCCGTCTCGTCCCGTGCGGCTGCCAGCATCTCGAGCGCGGGCGGGCCGAGCCCCTGGAACGCGTAGGGCGAGGTGCGAGGCTTGTACGCGCCGCCTCGCAGCATGCGGGCGCCCTCGTGCCGAACCCAGCGCGCGGTCTCGAGCAGCATCTCCCGCTGACTCCACGCTGCAAGGCCCGCCGACCACCACCAGGTCCTCGCCGAGGCCGATGGGCACGTCGCCCACCGTGACCCGGGTCCGCTCCGGGTGGTGCTCCACGCTGGCCAGCTTGTAGGGGTTCGTGACGCGGATCACCTGCTCCACGCCCTCCAGGCCGCCGATGTTGGCCACGCGCTCGACGTCGCTGCCCACGACACCGATGACGGTCCGTTCCTGGCCGCTGCTAACGAAGGCCTGCAGCCCATGTTCCTCGATCGTGCGGCGCACGGTCTGCACGTCCGCCCTCGTCGCCGATGGAGACATCACCACGATCATCCGTTCGGTCCTCTTCCCGCGGGCCCGCGCCCCGCGGGCAACAAAAAACGCAGCGTCCTTGCGGACCACTGCGTTCGCGGGCACGAGTGCCTCTGCCGGCGAGATCTACTCGCCTGCCTCGTACCCGCTAGGCGTAAAACCGGAATGCGGTTCATCTGAGGCCGCGGAGCGTAGCACGGCTGTCAACACGGCCCCCTCGACCCAGGCCGGTCGGAGGTCGATGCCCGGGCTGCACCGTCCGTCCGCCGTCGACCCGCCACACCGCCCCGGTGACATACGTCGCCCCGTCGCCGAGCAGGAACTCGACGACCGCCGCGATCTCGTCGGGGTCCGCCATCCGTCCCAGGGGCACATCGGGCCGGTCCGCGGGAGGCGCCAGGAAGTCGTCGAACGGCGTGTTCACCGCCCCGGCCCCGACGACGTTGACGCGGATGCCGTCCTCGGCCGCGACGAGCGCGAGCGAACGCGCCATCCCCTCGAGTCCGGCCTTCGACGCCGCGTACGCCGGGGAGCGGCGCGACCCCTCGGCGGCCCCCACGATGCTGCCGATGAAGACGGCCGCGCCTCGCGCCTGCGGCGAGCGCCGGGTGGCAGGCCCTGAACGCCTCGAACGGGGCGGTGAGGTTGACGCGCAGGACCTCGTCCCACGCGTCGCGAAGCTCCCACGGGCCTGTCGGCGGCAGGCCGGCAGAGCAGACGAGCGCGTCGAGCCGGTCGCCGGCCCGGGACAGGGCGGCTCCGAGCGCGTCCGGGTCGGCGGCATCGCCGGTCACCTCGACGCCCGGGGACCGATCGAGGCCGATCACCCGCCAGCCGGCGCCGGCCAGCCGCGCGCGCACCGCTGCCCCGATCCCCGAGGCGGCACCGGTGACGATGGCCGTCCGCTGCTCCGCCATGGGCGAAGCATCGCACACCGGGCTCAGGCGATCCGCCGCCCCTCGCGGATGACGCCAATGACCTCGAGCTCGTCGTCGAGCTCCACGATGTCCGCGCGAAGACCCTCGGCGATCCTGCCGCGGTCCTCGAGGCCGAGCAGCCTCGCGGGATTCGAGCTCGCCGCGGCGACCGCCGCCGGCAGCGGCAGTCCGGCTCTCGCGAGGTTGCGGACCGCGCTGTCAAGCGCGATCACCGACCCGGCCAGGACGTCGCTGCCGGCCAGCGTGCAGCGCTCGCCGCGGACCTCGATCTCCAGCCCGCCAAGCCGAGCTAGACCGTCACCGGTGCCCCCCAGCGAGACCGCGTCGCTGACGACCAGCAGGCGGTCGGGCGGCTTGGAGCGCCAGACGATCGGCCACAGCGCCCGATCGACGTGGGCGCCATCGGCGATGAGCTCAACGGCGACCGCGTCGTCGGTGAGCGCCGCCACCGCCAGGCCCGGGTCGCGGTGCACGACACCGCTCATCGCGTTGAAGAGATGGGTCGTCGAGCTGGCCCCTGCGGCGTAGCCCGCGCGCGACTCCTGCAGCGTGGCGGCGGAGTGGCCCAGCGCGACGACCACACCGCGCTTCACGAGCCAGCTGATGAGCTCAAGAGCGCCGGGCAGCTCGGGCGCGACGTGGATCAGCCGCAGTCCGTCGACGAGGCTCGTGAACTCGGCGAGCGGCACGTCCGCCGGGCGCAGGAGGAGATCCGCCGCGTGGGCGCCGCAGCGCTCCGGCGCCAGGAACGGGCCTTCGAGGCCGAAACCGAGCGGCGCCGCGCCATCTTCGGGCGCTTCGGGGAGCCAGGCGCGGACGACGCCGGCCCAGGTCCGCAGCTCGTCGAGCGAGGCGGTCACCGCGGTCGGGAGGAACGAGGTGACGCCACGCGCCAGCAGCGCGCGGGCCATGCCGTCCAGGGCAGAGCGGCCCTCCATCGCGGCGTGGCCGCCCCAGCCATGGACGTGCAGGTCGATGAAGCCGGGCGCCAGCAACGGGCCACGATCTCCCGCCTCGACCGGCTCCACTCCGGCGATCAGCTCGCCGTCGAGGACGATCCGCGCGGGGACCACCTCCTCGGCGAGCACGACGCGGCCGACGAGCTCGTCAGGCATGGGCCGATGCCTCCGCACCATGGATCGCGGCACCGATCGCGCCCGCCCAGGTGCCCAGCTCGGCGACGCAGAGCTCCACCTCGTCGAGCGCCGTGACCCGCACCCGGCGTCGCAGCTCGTCACGGATCGGCTCAAGGATCAGCTCGCCGGCGGCCGAGACCCCGCCACCGAGGACGACCCGATCCGGCGTGAGCGCCACGATCATGTTCGCGAGGCCGATGCCGAGGCAGCGCCCGACTTCGGCGAGTCCGGCGAGCGCCCGCTCGTCGCCGCCGCGGGCCGCGGCGACCGCAGCCTCGGCGGACGAGGTGCCGCACAGCTCGGCGATGCGGTCCGCGCGGGCGAAGACCTCGAGGCAGCCATGGTTGCCGCACGAGCAGATCGGGCCGTCGGGGTCGATCGTCTGGTGCCCCAGCTCGCCGGCCGTGCCGTCGTGGCCCTCGAGCACCGCGCCGTCCACGGCCACCACGCCCCCGACCCCGGTCCCCAGGGTCAGGCCGATCATCGACCGCGCGCCGTGGCCGGCACCCAGCCGCAGCTCCGCGAGGCCGAACGCGCGGGCGTCGTTGATCAGGCGCGTCGGGAGGCCCAGTGCGGTGCCGATCTGCTCGCCGACCGGCTGGTTGATCCAGCGCCCCGGCATGTTGATGAGGTCGCGGGTCACGCCGCTGGGCGGGTCGTAGAGGCCCGGCACCCCGACGCCGATCGAGCTGATCTCGTGGCCCGCCCGGGCATCGCGTGGCGAGCGCGACCATCCGTGCCACGACCGCATCGGCCCCTTCGTCCGCGAGCGTCGGCGTCTGCCCGCGATCGAGGACGCGCCAACGGTCGGCATCGTGCTCGACGACGGCCCACTTGAGGTTCGTGACGCCAAGGTCGAGGCCCAGGTGGCTCACGGGTCGACGTCGCCGCGCTCGCCGCCGATCGCCCGCGCGTAGCGCCGGGCGTGCTCGCGGTACGCCTCCTCGAACAGCTCGCGCGACCGCTCCTCGCCCACGACCGACGCCCGGGTCAGCACCGGCGGCATGGCCCCGCGCGCCACGAGCAGCTCGGCGGTCCGCACCTTGAGCGAATTCACGATCGCCACGGCGGCGATCGTCGAGCCGGGACCCACCGGCGTCGGGAGACCGTCGATCTCGCACAGCGCGTCCGCGGGCGGGGTGCAGAGATCGATGACGAGGTCCGCCTCGTCGAGGAGCCGCGTCCCGACCTCGGGCTGCGGCTCGCCGGACATCGACTGCTCGCGCGACGTGACCGCCACGACCCGCAGGCCGCGCACCCGCGCCCCGCGCGCCATCTCGACCGGCACCGCGGTGAGGCCGCTCGCCGAGAATACGATCAGCACGTCGTGCGCGCCGAACTCGAAGTTCGCCAGGATCTGCTCCGCGAGCCCCGGGGTGCGCTCGATGAACATCGCCTGCCGCTGCCCGTTCGCACCGACCACCTGCGTGTGGAACGTCATCGACAGCTCGACGATCGGGTGGAAACCCGGGTACGAGCCATAGCGCGGGAACATCTCCTCGACCGGGATCCGGGAGTGGCCGGTGCCGAACAGGTGGACGAGCCCGCCGTCGGCGATCGCATCGGCGCACCATCCGGCAGCCTCCTCGACCGCGTCGGCCTGGGTGGCGACGAGGCGATCGAGGAGCGTCCTTGCCTCGCTGACCCAGCGCATCGGCCCCACCATCAGACGACCCGGTCGGCGAAGTCGCCGGTCGCGGGATCCTTGACGATCAGCTTTTCGCGCCCGTCCGGCAGGGTCTCGCGCTTGATAACGACCTGCCCGTCGAGCATCTCCGGCTTGGCCGCGATGCGCGGCGCGCTTCCACCCCGCCAATCGAGCTCGACAGGGACCCAGGCGTGCTCCCTTGCGGACCGATACGCGGCGTCCATGACCGCATTCACGACGTAGCCGTCGTAGAACGTCTCGCGTGGCGCTCGCCCGGCGTCGAGCGCGTCGAACATGTCCTCGAACATGTCCTGGTAGCCGAGCTCGCTCACCTCGTCCCCCACCGGGAAGAGCCAGCCGGCGCTCGACTCCGCCTTCTCGGCGACGTAGCCGGCGCCCCCGCCGGCGGTGAACATCTCGAAGCCGGTGCGCAGGAAGTGGTTCGTCCAGATCGTGCCGTTCGTGCCGGCCACCTCGTCGCGGAGGTCCATCCCGCCCCGGAACGTCCAGCTCACCTCGAACTGGCCAATGGCGCCGGACTCGAATCGGATGAGCGCGATCGCGTTGTCCTCGTCGCTGATCGGGTGGACGAGAGTGTCGGTCGTGCACAGCACCTCGATCGGCCGGTTGTCCTTGCCGACGTAGCTGCGGATGATCTCGATGCAGTGGCAGCCGAGGTCGACGATCGCCCCGCCACCGGTCAGCCGCCCGTCCCAGAACCAGGCCGAGTGCGGCCCCGGATGCGCCTCGCGAGATCGGACCCAGGTGACGTCGCCGACCGCCCCGCTGCGAACCGCCGCGAGGGCCTTGAGCGTCTTCGGGGTGTAGACGAGATCCTCGAGGTAGCCGCCGAAGACGCCGGCCGACTCCAGCGCGGCGAGCATTTCCTTCGCCTCATCCGCGGTGCGGCCCAGCGGCTTCGTGCAAAGGACCGCCTTGCCGGCCCGGGCGGCGGCGGTCACCGCCTCGACGTGGAGGAAGTTCGGGATCCCCACGATCACGACGTCGGTGTCGGGATGGTTGATCGCTTCGGCCATGTCGGTGGTGTGCTCGGGGATCTGCCAGCGCTCGCCGAGCGCAGCCCCCCGCTCCTCGCTCCTCGAGTAGACGGCCCGGATCCGGTCCCGCCCACGCTGCGAATGGAGCGTCTGCGCGTAGAAGTCGCCGATGAGCCCGGTCCCGAGCAGGGTGATCTGGTGTCCTGTCATCTCCGTCCCTCTTCCGCATCGTCTGCCATGGGTGAGCATGCCAGCACGCGCGCCGGCGTTTCGACAAAAAGGCGACGGCGGAACGCCTCGTCCAGCCCGCGCGCCGCCATCTCCGCGCTGAAGCCGGTCAGCAGGTACTCGAGCCCGGGTCCTCCGCCATAGGCCCGGTAGTAGCGTGAGCGCGCGGCGTCCATGCCGAGCACGACGCGGTCGGCGAATCCGTCTGCGGCCAATGCTTCGAGCAGCGCCAGGGTGCCGTTCGGTCGCTCCCCCCAGCGGAACGACTGGTCGTACTCGAGGGTGGCGCCGCTGGCGGCCAGCTCGCGGTGGTACCCGGCGTCCGGCACCTTGTCGACGTGGCCGAGGATCACCCGCTCCGGCGGCACCCCGCAGTCGGCGAGGAGCCGGAGCTGTTCGAGGCCGCCGGTGCCGCCCTCGCAGTGGGTGAGGATCGGCGCCCCGGTCCGCCGATGGGCAGCTGCGGCCGCCCGAAAGATGCGCGCATCCCGCGGCGAGGGCCCGCCGTCGCTGCCGGCGACCTTCAGGGCGCCAGCCCGATGCTCGGTCCGTGACACGACCGGCCCCGAGTAGTCGTTCGCGTCGACGCCCTCCTCGATGTCCGCGACGAACAGGTCGGCGAGCTCGTCCTCGCTCACGCGCGCGCTCCAGTGCGACGGCCCGTAGTAGCGGTCGTGGTGAAACCCGGTGACGGCGATGACGTGCACGCCGCTCCGCCGGCTCAGCTCGGCGAGCAGGCGGACGTTCCGACCGGCATCGACCGGCATGGCGTCGACGACGCTGCGCAGGCCGTGCCCGGCGGCGCTCGTCAGCTCCGACGTGAGGCGGTCGACGTCGTTGAGCAGGAACTCCGGCTCGAGCTCCACGGGGCGTCCCCCGTCGATGACGAGGTGCTCGTGGGCGTACGTGATCCCGAGCTCGCCTGCCGGGATGTCGCCGAGCACGGTGCGCACGAAGCTCATGCGGTCACCTCGAGCTCGAGGATCGCGCCGTCGCGCCGCAGCCGATCCCGGATGCGATCGGGTGGGACCTCGCGCGGTGTGACGTGTGCGTCGGTCGCGAGAGCCGCCGCGGTCCCCACCGCCTGGCCCATCGCCATGCACTGCGCCATCGAGCGCACCGAGGCATGGGCGTCGTGGGTCGCGGAGAAGCACCGGCCCGCGACGAGGGCGTTCTCGGCGTCACGAACGAGCAGCGTTCGATACGGGATCCCAACCGCCAGCCCATCGGGAAGGTAGGTCCATCGCGTGTCGGGGCCGGCGGTGTGGTCCTCGATCGGTGCCCCGCACAGGCCCACCCCATCGGCGAACTGGCGTGCGGCCAGGACGTCCTCCCGGGTCAGGCGCGCGTCGCCGTACACCCGCCGGGTCTCGCGCACCCCGATCTGGGTGCCGAGCGCCACGAGGGAGGCGTGCTCGTAGCCCGGTACGCGGTCCACGAGGAACCGCGCGTACTCGAGGGCCTGGCGTCGGCCGGCGATCTCCGCGCGGGTCAGGAACTCCGGATCGGTCGTGTTCAGGAGCTCCCCATCGCCGGGCGCGGTCGATTCGACCCTGGTCATGACGGTGGCGGTCACACCCTCGACCGGCGTGACGTGGTCGCTCCCCTCGCGGCGTGGGAGATCGTAGTCGCCGGACTCCGCCGCCTCCTCCATGAGCGCGGTGAACGCCGCCCGGTCGATCGTCCTGCGGGCGGCGTGGTTCACATTCGCGAGACGGAAGGTCGTCGTCAGCGTCTGCGCCGGGGCCAGCTCACCCGCCGTCTCGTACCCGAACCCGGCGAAGTGGCAGAGGTCCGCATCCCCGCTGGCGTCGATGAAGATGCGAGCGGCGACCCGGCGCATGCCGGCCTTCGTCGCGATCGTGACCTCGGTGACCCTCCCGTCGCGAACCGTCGCGTCCTGGACGAACGCGTGAAGGAGGACGCGCGCGCCAGCTCCCTCGGTGAGCCGTTCCCAGGCGACCTTGAGGTGCTCGGCGAGGTAGGTCACCCCGGTCCCGGCACCGTACGTGTTCGGCCGCTCGACGACCGGTCCCAGGCTCCTCAGCTCACGAACGACGTCGTCGCCGATGCCGCCCACGACCTTCAGCGAGCGGCTGCCCGGGGTGTAGAAGCCGTAGAACGTGTCGAGAACCGCGGTGCTCGTCCCACCCAGGAACGGGAGCTTTTCGATGAGGAGGACCGATGCGCCGCCGCGCGCGGCGGCGATCGCCGCACTCGACCCGGCCGACCCCGATCCGACGACACAGACGTCCACCTCGGCCAGGAGCTGGAGGCTCATGCGGGCGACCCCGCTTCCGACGACGCGGAGCTCACCGACCAGCCGCCGTCGACGGCAAGGACCTGTCCGGTCACCATCCGCGATCCGGGGCCGAGCAGGAAGGCCGCCGCCTCGGCCACGTCTCCCGCCGCCACCATCCCGCGCGCGAGCGGCTGCTTGCGCCGGGCGAAGGCCTGGAGCTGCGGGTCGTTCGCGGCGCGCTCGGCCATCGGGGTGGCGGTCAGCCCCGGCGCCAGCACGTTGACCCGGATCCCGTGCGTCGCGTAAGCGGCCGCCATCGCGATGCCAAGCGACACGATCGCGCCCTTCGCCGCCGCGTAGGCGTGCGTCCCGAAGCGCTCGGGCTCCGGGTGCTTGGCGAGCACGCTCGAGACGAGGACGACGGACCCCCCGGCGTGGTCCTCGCGCATGAGCATCTCGCGCACGACGGCACCCGCCACGAGCGCCTGCGAGCGAAGGTTCAGCTCGATCGTGCGGTCCCACGCCTCTGCGCTCAGCTCGTGGATGAGCCCGTCGCCGAACCGCCGTCCGCTCCCGCCGGCAACCGAGAGCAGCCCGTCGATGCGGCCGAAGCGTTCGACGCAGGCCGCGACCGCCGCATCCACCTCGGTGGGATCCCGGAGGTCGGCGGCGCTCCAGGCGGCCTCCACACCGTCCGCGACGAGGCGATCGACGAGCTCCGCAGCATGCTCGGCCGTCCGCGACGCAATGAAGACGGCGTCTCCCGCAGCGCCCAGCCGCTCCGCTGTTGCGGCGCCGATCCCCGTGGACCCGGTGATGAAGTGAACGCGCTCGCTCATGGTCATGACCGATCCGCTGCGAGCACCGCCGCGGCGGTCGCCGCGTCGGTGACGAGGACGTTCACGAGCCCGGTGGCGAGGGCTCCGCGAATCGCATCGGCCTTGACCGTGCCGCCGGCCACGGCGATCACGCGAGGCACCGCCCGAAGTCGCTCGAGCGGGATCGCGACCGCCCGTGCGGCAAGGTCCGTCTCGACGAACCGGCCGGAGGCGTCGAACGGGTGAACGACGAGCTCGCCGATGGCGCCCCGCGCGCGCAGCTCCCCGAGCTCGGCGCGTGACACGGCGCCCGACCCGATCAGGGACGAGCCGGCCACCCGGCCGCGGGTCGTCCAGGCGCCAATCCCGATCACCGCCGTCGTCAGTCGTCCGTATGCGGCAAGGACGGCGGCCACCCCGGGCTCACCGGCCAGCGCGTCCCGGAGCTCGCGCGAGGCAAGGAAGGCGGGCGCGTAGAGCTCGAGGTGCGACCCTCCGAGCCGCTCGGCGCAGCGTCGCGCCAGCTCGCCCGGCGCACGATCCTGTGCGACCCCCGGCCAACCCCCGGCCAGCGGAACGACGCGGAGCTGCGGGTAGTGGCGCTCGGGGAGAGCGTGAATCGTCGCCGCCAGCGTCGAGCCCCAGGCCACGCCCAGCGCCTCCGAGGGACCAACGAGGTCTGCGACGACCTCCGCGGCCAGGCGTGCGACCGACTCGGTCGGGTCCCCGGGCGCGACCGTCACCCCGACCAGGTCCAGGTCGAACCGCGTCTCGAGGCGGCGCGCCAGGTCGATGTCACGGGGCGCAGCGTCGCGGTACTCGACCCGGACCAGGCCGCTCGCCCGCGCCTGGTCGAGGAGGCGCGCCACCCGAAAGCGCGAGATGCCAAGCCGCTTCCCGATCTCCACCTTCGCTCAGGTCGCGATCGAAGTAGAGGCGCGCCACCTGCGTTGCGACCGCCGCGCCGGCGGCGGGCTGAGCCACGCTCATCGGGCGCCTCGCACCGCGTCGAGGATCGCGCGCCGGGCCGCGGCGTCGCCGCGCACGATCGCCGAGCCGATCCCGACCGCGGTCGCGCCGGCGTCGAGGAACGCCGCGGCGTTCGAGGCGTCGATCCCGCCGGTCGGGATGACCTCGATCTCCCCGAGCGGCCCCTGCAGCTCGCGAATGTGCGCCGGCCCCAGCGAAGAGGCGGGAAAGAGCTTCACGAACGTGGCGCCCGCGCGCCAGGCGGCATCGGCCTCGGTCGGGGTGTAGGCGCCCGGCACGAAGGGCAGTCCGGCAGCCAGCGCCGACGCCACGAGGATCGGGTCGAGGATGGGACTGACCGCGAAGTCGGCCTTGGCGGCAAGCGCCGTCTCGAGCTGGGCGGGGCTGCGGACGGTCCCCGCCCCGACGAGCCAGGACCCCTCGGCGGCGGAGTCGACTGCCTCACGCACGGCGCGCAGCGCAGCCCCTGCTCCATCGGCGTCCATCGTCACCTCGAAGACCCGGGCGCCGATCTCGGCCAGTTCCCGGACGGTGTCGACGAGCCGCGCAACCGGTTCGACCCGGCGCAGGACGACGATCAGCCGATGCTCACGGATCAGCCCACTGACCGCGGATCCTCGCAGCTCGGCGGCGTCCACGCGACCATCCTACGCCGCCGCTCACCTGTGGGGCAAGCGCTCAGATGAGCACCGCGCGCTACAGCCTGCCGAGGACCGTCATCGCCTCACTCTGGAGGTCTGCGCTGCTCGGCGCTGGAGTCCCCAGGGTGACGTCGCTGAACCCGAAAAAGACGGTGCCGCGCAGGACGGTGATCGCGCTGGCCGAGAACGTCTGGCCGGAGACGGTCATGCTTCCTGAGAGGACAGCCGCATCGCTATCGGCCGTAAAACCGGTCAGCTGGGTCACCGTGAGGCCGTTGGCCGCAGCCGCCTGCAGCTGGGTCACGAATTGAGCCTCACCCGCCTGGGCTGTCGCCTCGTCGGCTGCCACTCCGACCGCAACGGTGAGAACGTTGAGCGTATTGCTGCCGTAGGTGCAGAACTTCGTGTTGCCGGCCGTCGACTCGACCCCTGCCCCGTAGGTCGCCCCGGTGAGGGTCGACGCCTCGTCGCTCGGGACGAGCACGCAGGGATCGTATGCGGTCGGTACGTCGGTCGGCAGTTCGGTCTCGGTGGCGTTCGTCGACGGCGTCGGCGTGGGTACAGCGGTGGCTGCGGTGCTGGCCAGCGCCGCCTGGGAGGCCGCCGCGCTCGGTGCCTCGCTGGCGGACGGCGTCGCGGAGCTGCTGCTGCACGCCGCCAGGATGGCGGCCACGGCCACCGTCACGATAATCAGGCTGCGCCGCGGGGCGCGGGGGTGAAGGTCCGGTGCCGACATGATGCTGGATCTCCTCCGATCTCGGTCGCAGAGCTGCGTCGAACGGAGGATGCGGCGACCGCCCGTCCCGTGCACGCGAAGGCTCCCCTTTGACCGATGCGCTGCGCGCCTGGGCGGGGTGGCGGCAGCGCGATCCTATGCCGATCGCGGGAGCGTGTCCAGCAGCCGGGGCGCTAGACCGCCATCCCCTGCTCGGTCAGCGCCTCCTCGATGACGGCCACGAGCTCTCCGATCGTGCCCCCCGTGGGGAACGGCCACACGCGGTGGGGGCCTTCGAGCTCCGCCCAGTCGGTGACGTCATCGGCGCCGATGAGGATGAGCGGGAGGTCGACATAGTCGTCGCGGAGGTGACCCACGAGGTACTGCATCTCCTCGGGTTGGCCGAGCCCCGCGTCGTAGAGAAGCGCATCGGCGCGGTCGAGCAACGGGCAGGCCTGGTCCTTGAGGACAAAGCACTCCGTCAGGGCAGGGCCGGGGCAGGTCTCGACCTCGTAGCCGGCGTGCTCGAGCGCCGTCGCTCGATCCCAGACGACGAGCGGGTCGGGATGGACGACGAGCAGTCGCGTCATACCCGGGAGCCTCTCGCTCCCGACACGAGGCGGCAAGGGCCGAATGGCCCGGGTCGAGCCCGCCGGTCGGACCTCGCTCGTCAGGGGATCGAGAGCAGCGACGAGTACCCCGTCGTGTCGTAGGCGACGACCATGTTCGCGTAGGCGGAGGACGTCGTCTCGAGTTTCACCTCGAGGACGTGGTTGGCCGCCAGCGTGTACCCGGCAACCGGGATGCTGATCTGCTTGAGCACCCAGCTCGCGGTTCCGGCCTGCCAGTTCGCGTCGTTCAGCGTCGCGTTCGCGATCTCCGTGTAGCTGCCGCCGGACGGGTTGTAGTCGCGCAGGTAGGCGACCAGGACGCCACGCTGGTTGAGAGGGAACGCGGTGATTCCCGACCAGATGCGGAGCGTCACCGTGCCGCTGAGCGAGCGTGCGCTGCCGAACGCCGCGGTCCGCCAGTTCGCGTAGCGGGCGAGCGTCGTATCGCCCGCGCCGGTCCCGGACTTCTGGATCCGGCGGCCGGCGAGGCTGTCCGCGTTGGTGTCGTAGTTGTAGAGCGTGGCCTGCGTCGGAACCGTGGCGTTCATGCTGAGGTTGGCCACGGCGGCGGTGTTCCCGGTCGGCGGCGTCGGGTTGTTGTGGAGGAAGTACCAGGTTCGGCTGGTCAGCGTCGAGCCGCTGACCAGTCCGCTTGCCGTCAGGCGCGCCGCCGACGTGGGAATCATCCCGGCAGCAAGGAGGACGAGGGCCACGAGGCTCGCCACGATCACTCGAGCGGGTCACGGCGACCGGCCCACCTCGCGAAGGACACCGGCCCCCAGCCACAACCCGCCGAGCGCCGACAGGATCGAGAGGATCCCGAGGGGGCGAGCGACGGCGGCTTCGAGGTAGCCGGCACCCGGGATCGCGAAGGAGACCTCGCCCAGCACCGCGGAGGCCGGGCTGAGCACAGGGTCGGGCGTGCGATTCGCGTCGCCCTTCGTCTCGAGGTACGGTTCCCCGTCCACGTTCGCGAGACGCGTCACCCGATGGGTGACGAGCTGCCCGGCCCCGACACGCAGCGTCACGACCTCACCGACCCTCGGGCCCGGCGCGCCAACCCGCGTCAGGAACGCCAGGGACCCGACCCCAAGGGACGGCTCCATGGACGGGCCGGCCACGATCACCACGCCTCCCCCCAGCCGCGTGGCGATCAGGCCGGCCACCGCCAGGCTCATCACCGCGGTGACGAGGAGGACGGCGGCCAGGTCGAGCGCATGAGCGACCAGGCGCGCCGTCCATCTCAGAGGGCGGTTACGGGTTGTTCGCGGTCTGTTCGGCGTCAAAGGTGAACGTCGTCGTGGTCGTGGCGTTCTGGAAGCCGTTGCCGCTGGCGATCGGCAGCGAGGCCCGGAAGCAGAGGGTCTCGGACGCCGCGCCGGAGAGGGTGCGGTCGCCCGCCTGGGCGCCGGCCGCGTTGCTTCCGAGGGCGGCGGCGGACAGGGCTCCTGAGAACACCGTCGTCCCGTCAAACGTCGCGCAGCTCGTGCCGAGCGTCTTGATCGTCAGGGTCATTTGCGCCGCGAGCCCCTTTGCGTCGGTGTTCGTGCTCGCGCTCGACATCGCGTACCGCAGTTGGCCGGTCCCGGTGTTGCTGACCAGCAGAGTGCCGTTGACGTTGTCGCCGGGCATCAGGCTCGATGACGTGAGGAGCGCACTGGTCGGGCTCAGCCCGAGCACGATCGTGCCCGTGCTGAACACGTTGCTGCCCTGCGTGCGCGTGTCGGTGAAGAGGGCGAGTGTCGAAGACACGCCGCCAATGAGGAGGGCGGCCGCAATGACGCCCGCGGTGAGGAGCGCCGCCCGACGTCGGGACCGCCCCCGGAGGATGGTGTTCACGATTCGATCTGCTCCGATGCAGTCTCGGCGCGGCGTGCTCACTTGGACGGAGCCGCTCTCGCGTTGCGCGCTATTCTTCGCGAGGTGCGACGCCGCAGGGTATCGCCCGATGGTGTGTGACCGTGGTCACGAGCGCCGGGGGGCGACCGAGGTATCGCATGGACGTCGTATCGAGCCTGGCGGCCGCAGAGGCGGGGACGCTGCTGCGGGATCTCCCGCCCGCGACCCGCGACCGGCTCTTCTCCGGAGCGCTGCGGCGCCGTTTCGCGGCGGGCGAGGTCTGCTTCCGCTCGAGCGACGCGCAGCCGCGTGGTGGCCTCGTCATCGAAGGGCTGCTCCGGGTTTACCTCCAGGCGTCGGACGGGCGCGCGGTGACGATCTTCCACGCCCGGCGCGGCTCACTGGTCGGCGTTGTGACAGCCCTGGTCGGGGCGGCGGCGCCGGTCTGGATCCGCGCTGTGACCGACGCGGAGGTCCTGGAGCTGGAGGTCGACCACATTCGATCCATCGCCGCAACGGATGCCGAGTTCAGCTGGGCGCTGGCCCGGGAGGTGAGCCGGCGGCTGATCGACACCGTGGACGTCCTCGCCGATGCGAGCTTCGGGACTCCGCGGGCGCGCCTGGCGCGGCTCCTCCTTGACCTCGCCGTCCCGGGTGACGCGCCCGGGACGCTCGTCGTGACGGCAACTCAGCAGGCGCTGGCGGAAGGCATCGGGACCGTCCGCGAGGTGGTGGCGCGAGGCCTCGCATCGTTCCGGGAGGAGCGGGTCCTCTCGACGGGACACGGGCACATCACGATCTCCGACCCCGGATCGCTCGCCGCGATCGTCGGCCGATGGATGACCCGATCCTGACGATTGGTATCATCACCGCCCGCGGGCGGGAGTAGCTCAGTTGGCAGAGCGTCAGCCTTCCAAGCTGAATGTCGCGGGTTCGATCCCCGTCTCCCGCTCCAAGTCCCATCATCGCTCATCGAATTGTCGAGCGGCCGTGTCTAGCCGGCTCCCGGATTTCGCACTGTGGCCCGCGCAGCTAGATTGGGGCGACCAGCACGCTCAGAGGAGGAGTTGATGGGCTCGCAGACCCGGCACTCGGCGACATTGGAGTTCACAAGCCCGATGGCCGGCCTCGTGCCATATTTCACACCCGAAGGCGAGCGGCTGTGGGCGCGCGACTGGAATCCGAGCGCCGTCTGGCCAATTTCTGGGGAGGCAGTCGAGGGAGCGGTATTCACGACTGAGCACGATGGTGAGGTGGCTACCTGGTGCCTCGCCCAGTACGAGCCGGCTGACGGCATCCTTCGTTACGTCGTCAGTCGGCCAAGCCGCGTCACCATGGTGCTCGTCGAGATCAGCCCGTCGGCGGGGGGCAGTATCGCGCGCGTCACGTACCACATCGTCGCCCTGCGTCCGGAGGGTGAGACGGTCCTTCGCGATTTCGATCACCACTTCCAGTCGATGATGTCCGAATGGCAGGCCACCATCGAGGCCGCCATCGCATCCTCCGACGGGGTGGGGTAGACCCACACCCGTTGATGCCCTGAGGCCGGTGCTATCGTCTGGGTCGACCGCATTGCGAGTCCCCCATGGCGATCGACCTTCGTTCCGACACGGTGACACTCCCCTCCCCGGCCATGCGCCGCGTCATGGCAGATGCCGAGGTGGGCGACGATCAGTACGGCGAGGATCCGTCCGCGAACCGGCTGCAGGAGGAGTTCGCCGCGCTCGTCGGAAAGCAGGCCGCGCTCTTCATGCCCTCGGGCACCATGGCCAACGAAGTCGCGATCCGCACCCTCACCCAGCCCGGCGACGACGTTATCGTGCCATGGGAGCCGCACCTCGTCCTCCACGAGACGGGAGCCGCTGCCGCGATATCCGGCGTCCAGTTCACGTTCGTGGGCGGGACCGACGGCCGATTCACGGAGGCTGACTTCAGCGCCGCGTGCAAGCCCCGCGACCACCTCATCTATCCGCCCACCACCCTCGTGACGGTCGAGAACACCCACAACCGGGCCGGCGGCAGGATCTTTCCGCAGGCCGATGCGGCCGCGATCTGCGCGGCGGCCGCCAGGCGCGGCGTGGCCTCCTACCTCGACGGGGCCCGCCTGCTGAACGCGGCCGTGGCCGGCGGCCGCTCGGCGCGCGAGCTCGCGGAGCCGTTCGACATGGTCTCGGTCTCCCTTTCCAAGGGGCTCGGGGCGCCCGCGGGGTCGATGCTGGCCGGGACGTCCGAGCTGATCGGGCGCGCTCGACGATTCCGCCGAATGCTCGGCGGCGCCATGCGCCAGGTCGGGATCCTGGCCGCCGCCGGCTCGTACGCGCTCGCGCACAACGTCGAGCGGCTGGCGGACGACAACGCCAATGCGCGGCGCCTCGCCGAGCGGCTCGCGACGAGCCGCGCCATCGGCCTGGACCCGGGCTCGGTGGAGACGAACATCGTGATCTTCAGCCTCGCCGATGCGCCCGGGGTGCCGGACGCGGCCGCGTACGTGGCGAGCTGTCGGTCGCGAGGCGTGCTGCTCAACGCGTTCGGCCCGCGCATCGTGCGCGCGGTGACCCACCTCGACGTCTCGACCGCGCGGGTGGAGGAGGCGGGCGAGGTCATGGTCGCCGTGGCCGAGGGGCGCTGACGGGGTAGCATCGGCCTGTCATGGCTGACGAATCGGTCAACCTCCTCGCTTCGCTCGCGCTCTTCGCGGACCTCGACACGCCGCAGCTCGAGGCGATCGACCACACGTTCGAGGAGACGGCGTTCGCGCCCGGCGAGCGCGTCCTGCGCCAGGGGATCAGCGGGTCGAATTTCTACGTCATCGTCGAGGGCGAGGCGGCGGTGCGCATCGACGGGACGGATCGTGCGCTCCTCGGCCGCGGCGACTTCTTCGGGGAGATGTCCCTGCTCCTCGGCGAGACGCCCTCGGCCGACATCGTGGCCCGCACACCACTGCGCTGCCTGGTGCTCGCCGGCCCGGACCTGCGGAGCTTCCTCATGAGCCATCCACCGGTCATGTACCGGATGCTGAACACGATGGCCCTGCGGCTGCGGGCCGCGAATCGCGCGTCGAATGGCGGCTAGGCCGAAGGCCGCCGCAGGAGCGGGCCCCAGCCCGCCGGGCGAGTACCCGGTCGTGGTCGTCGGCAGCGGACCCGGCGCGCTGCAGGTCTGCCACGAGCTGGACCGCGCCGGCATCGGCTACGCCGCGATCTCTCAGGATCCGTCGGCGGGCGGCATGTTCCGCCGCTTCCCGCTCTTCCAGCGACTCCTCTCGATCACGAAACCGCATGCATCCGCCGAGCGGCACGCCCGCCCGTTCGAGTGGTACGACTGGAACAGCCTCCTCTCGGACGACGAGCACCTCTCGGCGCTCATGCCGGAGATCATGGACGGCACCTCCTCCTTCCCCTCGCGGGACGAGATGGAGCGCAACCTTGCCACCTTCGCGGAGCGTGCCCGCATTCCCGTCCGCTACGACACGCCGTGGGAGTCCACCGCGCGCGCGGATGACGGCCGGTACGTGCTGACCACCCCGGCCGGCGAATACCGCTGCGAGGTCGTGGTCTTCGCGATCGGCATGGCCGAGCCGTGGAAGCCGTCGACGCCGGGGATCGAGGAGGTCCCGCATTACGTCGAGACGGCCGCGGGCGAGACGTACGCCGGCAAGCGGGTCTTCACCGTCGGCAAGCAGAACTCCGCGTTCGAGATCGCGACCGCCCTCCTACCCTGGGCGCGCCAGATCGTGATGGGCTCGCCGCGGCCCGCGCACCTCTCTGTCGTCGAGCACGCGCTGACCGGGGTCCGGGCCCGATACCTGCAGCCCTACGAGGACGCGTTCCTGGCGAACGGCGTCTACCTGCTCGACGTGCGGATCGAGGGGATCGAGCGCCAGGGAGACGGGTGGCTGGTCCGGATGCGGACCTCGTCGGACGGCGCCGAGCTGAACTACGCCGCCGATGCGGTGATCGCCACCACCGGGTTCCGGGTCCCGCTCCGCGACCTTCCGGAGCTCGGCCTCGCGACGTTCGCGCAGGGCAAGCAGCCGGCCGTCACCCCGTTCTGGGAGAGCGTCTCGCTGCCCGGTATCTATTTCGCCGGCACGATCTCGCAGGCGGCGGGCGGGCTGAAGAAGCACGGCATCCCCGCGAACTCGGGTGCGGTCCATGGGCATCGGTACAACTCGCGGGTCCTCGTTCGCCACCTCGCGCGGACCAGGTTCGGGATCGAGGCTGAGCGCCCGGCCCTGGCCCGCGACGGGGTCGTGCCCTTCCTCGCCGACCAGCTGACGCTCGCGCCGGAGCTCTGGAACCAGCGCTCGTACCTGGCCCAGGTCGTGAGCTTCGACGCAGATGCCGGCATCCGGGACGAGGGCATCCTGCCGCTCGCCCACTTCGTCGACAGCGAGGGCCCCGACGCGGTGGCCGTGACCCTGGAGCCGACCCCCGAGGGTCACATCTTCCCGGCGGTCTACGCCCGCCACGCCGGTACCGTGGACGAGCACCTCCTCGACCCCGATCCGCTCAACGAGTTCCGCGACGCAGCGCACCTGCGCGCACTGGAAGCGATCGTCGCCGCTCTCGGCTGACGGCGGGTGGCGGGGTCTAGCTCGTCGCGAGGCGGATGATCCCGGTCGCCGGATCCACCTCCAGCCGGAGCGCGGAGAGCGGCTGCAGCGTCGGTCCGGAGAGGACCCGGGCGGCATCGGCAGGATCGTAGGTCGCGCCGTGGCAGGGGCACTCGAGCAGCGCGTCCGCCGCATTCCAGGCGACGGTGCAGCCGGCGTGAGTGCAGATCGCGTCGTAGGCCACGAAGCGGCCGTCCGGGAGCTGGAGCAGCACGCCCGGATCGCCGGCGGGGAGCGGCGCCGGGGCGTCGAATGGGACGCGGAAGGCGATCGCGCGGCGTTCCTCCAGGCCGGCGACGGTCGCGATCGCCAGCGGATCGGCCGGTGGCGGATCGACCCCGGGCGATGGGCTCGGTGACGGGGCGCCGCCGGGCTGGCCGTCGGCGATCCCCGTCAGCGATCCAGGGCGCAGCAGCGTGGTTCCCGATGCGACGGCCACGGCGACCACGGTCAGCGCGGCGGATTCCAGGAAGGCTCGGCGCGCGAGCAGCGGCGCGGCCGGGTCGGGATCGCCGGCACTCCGGTCGGCGCGCCTCGTCGAATCGGCGCAGGACCCACCGATCACCGGGTCCGGCGAGCGTCAGCGCACACCAGCCGACCGCGTAGGGGAGATCCGCACCGTAGTAGAAGGGCCGGGTGCCCCACGAGGCGGTGAGCCAGAAGAGGAGCGAAAGGAGGAGGCCGACCGCAGCGGCCGGGCGAAACGCGACACCGCTCAGGGCTCCCAGGCCGACCCCGATCTCGGCGGTCGCGATCGCGAGCCCAATCGCGGTCGCGTGCGGCTCGCTCCACGCCACGAACCCGCCGAGCGGCGAGATCCGCGCGAACGCGGCGAGCTGGGCACCAATCGACGATGGGCTGGACGGATCCAGGAACGCGGGATCCAGCAGCTTGTCCAGGCCGGCGATCAGGAACGTGGCGCCGAAGAAGAGGCGGACCGGCAGCAACGCCCACCGGGACGCTGCTGCCGACCACGCGTGGCGCGCGATGTGCGACGCCATCGCCTCAGGAGCCCACCTCGTCGGGGAGGAGGGGCCTGACGAACAGCGTGTACGACTGCCCGTCCGAGCCGAAGGTGGCGTCCGCCGCCGCGGCGCTCAGGACGGGCTGCGCCGCCGACAGGTCGGCGCCGCTCAGGACGCCGCTTCGCAGCCCGTCGATCCCGAGGTCCGAGCTGGCCGGCGCGCCGAACGCGGCGAGGGGAGTGGCGAGCGGCCAATCGGTCGGGGCCGGCGATCCGCCCACCACGGTCGGGCCGTCGGGCGCGACGTAGATCCTGTAGGCGACCGGCTCGTAGGACGTCTCGGCGCTCGACGCGGCACCCCACGCATCGGTCGGATCCAGGAGCCGATCCAGGAGCGCGAAGGCGGCGTCGCGCTCGGGGTCCGCGCCGCCGCTGGCGCCGGGGCCGCCCGGGCCGCCGACCATTGGTCCGCTCCCCGCAAATCGGCTGACGACGGTGGCACCGCCGACGGTGACCTCGAAGACGTCGCTCCCCGAGTCACCCGGGATGCCCGGCCCGCCGGTCTGCGCCTGGTCCAGGCCGGCCGCCTGAATGGCAGCCAGGATGTTCGCCGCTCCCGTGGCGCCGACGTCGCGCACCGCGACGCCGGGCACGAGCGGGTCCGGGTTGTCCGCGGGAGGAGCCGCCGGAGTCAGGATTCGGCCGTCGGCGTAGACGACGACGGTCGGGAGCGCCGCCAGGCTGGCGGCGGGATTGATGAACCCGCCCTCCGAGGTGACCCTGAGGAGCGGCACGGCGCCGGCCTCGCTGGGAGCGGGCGTTGGACTGACGATCGCGCTCGCGGTCGGGTACGAGGTCGGGGTCGCGGCGGTCGAGCAGGCGCTGGCGAGTGCCGCGACGAGGACGAGCGACACGCTCAGTGACACCCCTGCGGGGCTGGAAACGCGACGGGTCATCTGATCTCTCCGAGAAGGGCGGGATTGGTGAGTGGCATCACGACGCTGCAGCGCGTCTAACGGTTCCCGCCTGCGCGGTACCGTGTGTCGATGCGTCCTTTCCGATTCGCGGTCCACGCCTCGGTCGCCGGCACGGGCGGCGAATGGCTCGACCTCGCGCGTCGTGCAGAGACCCTCGGCTACGCGAAGCTCTTCGTGCCGGATCACCTCGCGAGCCAGCTGTCCCCGATCGCCGCACTGGCGGCGGCGGCAACCGTCACCGAGCGGCTGCGCATCGGGCCCCACGTCTTCGCGAACGACTTCCGCCACCCGCTGGTCATGGCCCGCGAGGCGGCGACGCTGGACATCCTCTCCGGCGGTCGCCTCGAGCTCGGGCTGGGGGCCGGCTGGCGAACCGCCGATTACCGACAGCTCGGCTACCCGTACGACCGTCCGGGCCTGCGGATCGATCGGCTCGCCGAGGCGCTCGGGATCGTGAAGCGGCTCCTCGCCGGAGAGACGGTCACCCACCACGGAGAGCACTACCGGCTGGAGGGCGCGCGGATCGGACCGATGCCGGTCCAGCGCCCGGTCCCCATCCACCTGGGCGCGGGCGGTCCCCGGATGCTGCGTCTCGCGGCGCGCGAGGCCGACGTCGTCGGCCTCATCCCGCAGTTCTCCCGTTCTGGCCGGCCGATCATCCGGGACGCCACCGAGGGGGCGCTGGCAGCGAAGGTCGCGCTCGTCCGCGAGGCGGCCGGTCCGCGATTCGATCGGCTGGAGCTCAGCGTATTCGTCGCCGATGCGGGGAGTCCCGACGCCGGCAGGCCGCTCTCGAGCATCGCGACGATCACCAAGGCCGCGGCCAGCGCGCTCATCGGCTCGCCATACGTGATGTACGGGACGACCGGGCGGCTGCGGAGCCTCCTCGAACGGCGGCGAGAGGCGCTCGGGATCGCCTCCTACGCGATCCCGCAGGGTGCCATGGAGGCGATGGCGCCGCTCGTCGAGGCGCTCGCGGGTCGCTAGGCGCCGCCGGAGGCTCGCTCGTCGATCACCGCCCGATCCAGCCCGGCAACCGATTCCCGCACCAGCCCGGGAAGCCCCTCCTCGTGGGCGTAGACGGCCAGCACCGCGCAGAGCATGAAGGCCAGGACTCGCGCGCGGAGGAGACGCTCGCCGGGGATCGGCCCGTATGCCCTGCGGAACGCATCCCGTCCGGGCGGGTCGAGGAGCGACCAGTAGAGCGGCAGGTCCACCGCGGGGTCCGCGCGACAGACGTCGCCCCAGTCGATGACGCCGGTGGCCGCGCCCCCGTCGTCCACGAGCAGGTGCCGATGATGGAGGTCCCCGTGCGCGACCGCGCTCGGCCCCGGCCTCGGCAGGTGCCTTGCCTCCTCCAGGAGGCGCTCGACGGACGACGGGGCGGTCCACAGGCCCGCCGCGGCGGCCTGCGCGAGCCGCTCACGGGCGGCCGGGACGCGGATGGCCATGTCGGCGCGTCCCATCGGGTCGTCGGGGAGGGACGAAGGCATGGCGCCAACGACCTCCGGCGCATGGAGCGCGCGCAGGAACGTGCCCAAGCGGGCGCCGAGCGCCGAACGAGCGCTGCCGGAGAGTTCAACAACTTCGGCGACCTCTTGGCCGGGAATCCTCGGCGCCCCGAAGAACGGCCACGGGTAGCCGTCGCCCGGCCTGCCGACGTGCGCCGGGCGCGGGATCGCGAGCGGCAGGTCCGGGAGCCGCGGGAGGGCAGCGAGTTCGCGCTCGAGGTTCTCGACGGCGCGTGCACGATGCGGGAAGCGGAAGACGAGCTCCTCATTGACGAGCATCACCGTGTTGTCCCAACCCGCGGCGAGGCGCCGCACGCGCGCCGGCCCAAGCTCAGGGAACTGAGCGCGGATCAGCCGGGTGGCCAGGTCGTCGGTGACGTCAATCTCCGCGTGCCACTCGCGCATCCTCTGACACTAGCCGGCGCTCAGACGCGGCGTCGTCCCGCTGGGCGGGACGTTTCGCGCAGGAGGCGGCGCTCAGGCGTCGTTTGTCCCGCTGGGCGGGACGTTTCGCGCGGGAAGGGGCGCTCAGGCGTGGTTTGTCCCGCTGGGCGGGACGTTTCGCGCGGGAGCCGGCCGCTCAGGCGTCGTTTGTCCCGCTGGGCGGGACACCGGGCAAGGGCGGAGCGCCGCGCCCCGGGCTAGGCGACCACCCCTTCGGCACGCAGGCGGGCGATCTCGGCCGGATCCACGCCGATCTCGGCGAGGATCTCGTCGGTGTGCTGCCCGTGGCGCGGCGGAGCCATCCGCAGTGGCAGGCGCCGCTCATCGAGGAGGATCGGGTTCGGCGCCAGGCTGATCCCCTCCAGCTGCTCGAGCCACTTTCCGTCGTGGACGCGCTCCATCTCGGCGAGCGCCTCGCTGACGAGGTGCACGGGCCCGGCCGGCACGTCGGACCCGTCGAGCGCGGCGACGAGCTCGTCACGCCCCAGCTCCGCGATCCGCGAGGCGAGGAGCGGGGTGAGCGTCTCGCGGTTCTCGAGTCGCAGCGGATTCGTCGCGTAGCGCGGGTCCGCGTCGAGCCCGAGCACCGCCAGCAGCCGGCTGAACTGCGCGTCGTTGCCGACGGCCACCACCACGTACCCGTCCCGCACGGCGAAGACCTGGTACG
This sequence comes from uncultured Chloroflexia bacterium, assembly GCA_963837425.1. Lineage (GTDB taxonomy): Bacteria > Chloroflexota > Limnocylindria > QHBO01 > QHBO01 > CAWINH01. The sequence continues at coordinate 217,818 of CAWINH010000002.1, read as the reverse complement.
GCACGATGTCGGGGTGCGCGGTCCCCCACCGCCGCGGCTCATCGCCGGAGGCGAGGAGGTTGGCCAGTACGTTCGTGAGGCTCGTGACGCCGGCCTCGACGAGGCTGACCGATACGTGCGCCGCGGACCCCGGCCGGCCCCGCTCACGACCGAGCAGGCCGGCGAGCGCCCCGATGGCGGCCTGCAGCCCGGCGGCCAGGTCCAGCAGCGCTACGCCCACCTTCATTGGCATCCCGTCCGGCTCGCCGGTCACCGCCATCAACCCGCTCACCGCCTGGGCCACGAGGTCGTACGCCGGCCGCTCGGCCTCGACGCCACCACCCGGAAAGCCGCCGATGTGCGCGACCACGAGGTGCTCATGACGCGCTCGGAGCCGCTCCGAATCGAGGCCAAGGCGAGCCGCGGTCGCGGGACGGAAGTTGTGGAAGAGCACGTCCGCTCGCTCCTGCCAGCCGGTCGAGCAAGGCGCGGCCGGCATCGGTCTTGAGGTCGACGGCGATCGCTCGCTTGTTGCGGTTCACGGTGGCGAAGTAGGCGGAGAGGCCCTCGGAAGGATCGTGCCAGTACGGCGGTCCCCAGCCGCGCGTCTCGTCGCCGTCGGGTGGCTCGAGCTTCCAGACCTCCGCACCGAGGTCCGCGAGGATCATCGTCGCGATTGGTCCGGCATAGACCCGGGCGCAGTCGAGGACGCGGATTCCGTGCAGCGGCAGGCCCTCGGTCGACATCGGCTCCTAGGCTAGCCCCATCGAATCGGCGTTGTGCGGCTCGCGGGACAGGAGGACGTGGCTGCCTCCGCGACGGCGCAGCCGCCGCAGGACCGGGCCGACGACGCGGACGCCGCACACGGCGCAGCGTGTCCAGCGGCCGTCGCGCACCAGCCGCACCCGATGCTCCGCCACGAGGACCCGCAGCGGGAGCCGTCGGACCGCCCGAGACCGCAGCTCGGCGCGGCGCTCTCGCCACGCATCGTCCGCACCGGGAACGCGCAGCGCCCGGGCGTGCCGCAGCGAGCTCGGGTAGCGCGCCGCCTCGCCGGCGAGGGCAAGGGCCGGCGGAATCCCGTCCCGGACGTACAGGCGAAAGGCAAGCGCGTAGAACGCCGCGTCGTGGTGGGTGGCCCGGCCGCGCCGGCGGCGCGGGGCGGGAGCGAGCCAGTGCGCGAGCTCATGGAGGAGCGTCAGGCGCTGATCGTCGGCGTCGGTTCCGGCGTTCAGCGTGACTGTGCCGTCCTGCTGGCGGGTCACCCCCGACGAGGTGGGCCGATGCCGGAGGTTCCAGCGCAGCCGAGGCTCCGCGATGCCCGCATCGGCGCAGGTTGCGCGCACGAGCTCTCGAGCCCAGGCGGGCGCGTCAGCCACCGCGAATCGTCCCCCGCTCGCGGAGCAGCCGTCCGAGCTCGGTGAGCCAGGCGTCGAGGTCGGCATCGGCATAGCGCTCGTCGTCGTAGGTGAACCCGGCCATCGCGTTGCCGTAGGCGTCCGCGTACGCGGTCGGGCTCATCTCGTGGAACGGAAAGGCGGTCGCCGCCTGCCGCTCGCGCTCGGGGGACGCGGCGGGGCGCGGCCGGCCCCCGCGGCCAAGGTCGTGGCGGGTGCGCCAGCGCTCGGTGAGCCGATGGAGCTGCTCCCGGCGGTTCGTCACGCTTGCAGCGTAGCGCGGCGCGGCCGTGCAGTCGTGGCCCCAGCGCATTCGAGCGCCGCTGTGGGCCCCCGGCCCCATGGGCCGCCGTCCTGACTGGTCAACCGCGCCTGAGCGGCACCGTATCCGGCTCCGCGCGACCGATCCGAGTCAGTCGGGAGCCGGTCGAGCTCGGCGTCGGCGCCAAATCAGGCATCTCAGCGGCTCGCACCCGGATAGCGCTCCGGGCAGGAGCGGATGGAGAGTCGGCGCGCGAGCAGAAGCGCCGCGCGTGCAGAGGCCCCGCCCAGGCACGGGCTCCGCGGCGAGCTCAGGCGGTCGCGGAACCCCGAGCGGCGTCGGGCTGGCCCGGACCCTCGTACAGGCCGAAGACCGAGATCGCGCGCTGCAGCCATCGCGGCGCCCACCAGTTTGCGCGACCCATGACCCGCATGAAGGCTGGCACCAGCAGCCCGCGAACGACGGTCGCGTCGATGAGCACTGCGAGCGCCTGGGTCAGCCCCAGGGCCTTGATGAAGGTGATGCTCGACAGGGCGAAGGAAGCGAAGACGACGACCATGATCAGCGCCGCACCGGTGATGATCCCGCCGGTGAGCCCCAGGCCCTCGGCCACGGCCCGCGTGTTGTCGCCGGTCGTCAGCCAGCGCTCGCGGATCCGCGACAGGAGCAGGACCTCGTAGTCCATCGACAGGCCGAAGAGGATCGCGAACATGATGATCGGCAGCCACGCACCGAGAGCACCGGACGGATCGAAGCCGAGCACGCCGGAGAGGTGGCCCTCCTGGAAGATCCAGACCAGCGCCCCGAAGCTGGCGCTGATGCTGATCAGGCTCATGAGCACGGCCTTCAGCGGCAGGAGGACCGATCCGAACGTCAGGAACAGGACGCCACCGGTCACGAGCACGACGATGAGGATCGCGATTGGCGCGGATCCCAGGAACGAGCTCATGAAGTCCGCCGATCGGGACGGCAGCCCGCCGGTCAGCACTCCTGCGCCGCCCGGGGGTGGAACGGCGCGGACGGCAGCCACGAGGTCGCGGCCGTCCTTCGAGTCGGGCAGCAGGCTCGTGAAGACGCGCACCTTCGTCGTGTCGCCGCCGACCCACTGCGCGACGTACGCGCCGAGCTGTCCGGCCACCTGGGCGGGTCGCTGACCGGCGGGCGTCGCGAGCAGCTGCCGATACGTGTCGGCCGGAATCCCGGGCGGCGGGGTCAGGACGCTCTCCACGTCATCCACGTGCGGCAGGCTACGGAGCCGATCGACGTACGACCCGAGCGCCGTCAGGCGCGCGGCCGGCACCTCCTGTGCAAGGTCGTCGCCGGGCCAGGTGACGGCAACCGTGATCGGGTCGCTCTCGCCGCCGGGGAACTCGTCCACGATGATCTGGAACCCGGTTCGCGCCGGCATCGGCGGCAGGTCGGCGAGGTTCTGGCCGGTCCCCAGGCTGATGGACAGGAACGGCGATCCCGCCACGAGCAGCAGCGCGAGCGCCGGCAGCCCGATCAGGAACGGGCGGCGCATGACGCGCGCCGCGATCCACGACCACGCGCCGTGACCCTGCCGCCGGTCCGCCACCGCCGGGTCGCTCTCGACGCGACGCAGGAATGCCGGCAGCGGGACGCGCAGCCGGTTCACCCTCGGGCCGAGGAGCGCGAGCAGCGCGGGCAGCACGGTGAGGGCGAAGACGAGGGTCGAGGTGACGGTCACGATCCCTGCGATCCCCATCGAGCGCAGCGCGGCGGCGCCGAAGACGGTGAGCGACGAGAGGCCAATGGCGACCGCGATCCCCGACACGGCGACCGCCTTCCCGACGCTGCCCATCATCCGCTCCACGGCGATCTCCACCGAGTGATGGCGCAGCTCCTCGCGGTATCGGCTGACCATGAACAGCGAGTAGTCGATGGCCAGCGCCAGGCCGATCATCGTCGACAGGTTGTTCACGAAGATGCTCATCTGGGTCACCCCGGCCAGCAGGCTGACGACGCCGAACACCGTGATCAGCGCCAGCCCGGCAATCACCATCGGGAGGACCGAGGCGACGACCGTGCCGAACACGGCCAGCAGGATGAGGAGCGCGATCGGCAGCGAGATCGTCTCAGCGCGGACGAGGTCGGACTCGATCTTCTGGTTGTACTCGTGATAGACCTGCGGCACGCCGGTGACGTAGACGTCGACCCCGGCGGGGCGCTTCACGTCGTCGGCGAGCCGTCCGGCGTCGGCGACCGCCGCCTCGTCGCCCTTGTTCAGGGAGACGACCGCCATCGTCATGCTGCCGTCGTTCGAGAGGAGGGTGGCGACGGGCGCATCGGCGTAGGTCTGGACCTTGTCGACGACCGGGTCACTCGCCACCGCCGCCAGGCTGTCGCGGACCGTTGACTGGAATTCGGGCGACGCGGCATTCCCCGCCGGGTCGCGGTAGACGACGAGCATCGTCGTGTCCTGCGGACCGAAGCGATCCGCGACGAGCGCTGCGTACTGTTGCTCCTGCGACCCGTCGATCACCCAGCCGCCCTGGATCAGCTGCCCACCGGCCACCGCCGACCAGGCGCTGACGCCGAGGACCAGGAGGAGGCCGGCGAGCGGCAGCCACCGCCGGAACCGATAGTCGAAGCGCCCAAGCGCGGCGAACATGCCGGTCGGATGCGGCTCGCGGACGCGATCCGGGCCGGGCGGCGGGGGCTCGGCGTCGGCCGCCCCGCCTCGCGGGCCGGGGAGCGCCGGCGACCGTTCGGCCTCGGCGGCCTCCCGGTGCAGGAACCAGGCCATGGCGGCCGGGATGCCGAGCCCAACGAGGCCGAGCAGAATCGTGGTCAGGCGGTTGCGCATGCTGCGTCAGCCTACCGCTTGCGCTCGGACCTCGCGCCGCGGCGAGCGTGGCCCCTATCATCCGGGCCGTGAGTCGCATTGGTCCCGGTTCGTGACCGCCCTGGCGCCCGCCACCTGGTGGCGGGGCATCGGCTCGCTGGTCCGCAGCGGCAGCTCGACCGATGGCGTCTCGTGGGCGCTCTACGACTTCGCGAACACGATCTACAGCTACGGGGTGGTGAGCTACGCGATCGGGCTGTGGTCGGTGGACCAGCTCGGCAAGGGTCCAGGCCAGTTCTGGCTCGGGGTCGCGACCGCGGTGAGCGTGGGGCTGAACGCCGCCGTCTCGCCGGTCCTCGGCGCGATGAGCGATCGCACCGGCCGGCGCCTCCGCTACCTCCTCTTCTTCACCTCCATGTGCATCATCGGCTCGGCGGCCATCGCGCTCGTGGCGGCGTCCGGCACCGGTGCCTTCATCGCCCTGCTCGGCCTGGGCCTGTTCGCGATCTCGAACTTCGCGTACCAGGCGGCCCTCATCTACTACGACGCCACGCTCCCGGACATCGCGCGACCCGAGGCCCGCGGCCGGATGTCTGGCATCGGGGTTGGCGTCGGCTACCTGGGCACGATCCTGATCGCGGGCCTCATCCTGCTGACCGACGCCGGTTCGTCGAGCCTCACCTTCCTGATGGTGGCCATCCTCTTCTCGATCTTCGCGGTGCCGATCTTCCTCACCCTCAAGGAGACGTCGGCCGGCTCCGGCGACTTCCACCTGGCCGATGCCGCCGCCTCGTGGGGCCAGGTCGTGACGACCCTGCGCCACGCACGCGAGATCCCAGGCCTGCTCCGCTTCCTGCTCGGTCGCTTCTTCTACACGGACCCGGTGAACACCGCGATCGTGGTCATGGCCGTCTTCGCCACCGAGGCGATCGGGATGAGCAAGAGCCAGGCGAACCTCATGCTCCTGCTGCTCACCGTCGTGGCGGTCATCGCCAGCGTGCTGTGGGGGCGCGCGGTCGAGGCCTGGGGCCCGAAGCGCACCCTGCTCGTGATCCTCGGTTCGTGGTGCATCGGCCTGCTGGTGGTCGGCAGCGTGCTGAACCCGTACACGTTCATCGCCGGCGGAGTCCTGCTCGGGTCGGGGCTCGGCGGGGTCTGGACGTCGGACCGGGTCTACATGCTGCGCCTTTCCCCGCCGGACCGGGTCGGGGAGTTCTTCGGGCTGTACGGCCTCGTCGGGAAGCTCTCCGCGGTCGTCGGCCCGCTGAGCTACGGGATCCTCGTGAACGTTCTGCTCGGGCCGCTCGGACGCGGCGCCTACCAGGTCGCGATCCTTTCCCTGCTGGTGCTGATGGTCATTGGGCTCCTCATCATCCGCCGCGTGCCGGCGGCACCCGCGGTGCCCGGCGAGCGTGATGCGGCCGCGCCGCTGGAGCCGGCCATCGTGCCACCCGGGGAGGTGCCTGAATGACGCTGGTGGTCGGCCACCGCGGCGCGGCGGGTCGCGCGCCCGAGAACACGATGGACTCGTACCGGCTGGCGGTGGAGATGGGCGTCGATGCGATCGAGCTCGACGTCCACCTCACCGCGGACGGCAAGCTGGCGGTGATCCACGACGAGACCCTCGAGCGCACGACCGACCGCACCGGTGCGATCCGCGACCTGACGCTCAAGGAGATCCGGCGCGCGAACGCGGCGGCGAAGTTCACCGCCGCGGACGGGTCGGAGCCGTTTGCCGGCAAGCGGATGCGAATCCCGACCCTGCCCGAGGTCGTCGCCTGGCTGCCGGCGGGGACGGGCCTGGTCGTGGAGCTCAAGGCCATCGAGGCCGTGGAGGCGACGGTGGCCGCCCTGCGCGACTCGGCCGTCCAGCGCGCGGGCGGCCTGACCCTGATCAGCTTCGAGGAGCGGGCGATCGATCTCGCGCACGAGCTGGCGCCGGAGATTCCCACCGGCCTGCTCCTGGTGCCGTACGACTCGTTCGAGCGCGGGCTCGTCTACGCGACCGAGCACGGGCACGCGGGTGTCCACCCCTGGGAGGGGGACCTGGGCCTGGATCCGGCGCCGGCCCTGGCCCAGGCCCTCGCCTATGGCCGCCAGGTCGGCTGCTACGTGGTCAACGATCCGGATCGGATGAAGCACCTTGCGGCATACGGGTTATGGGGCTTCGTGACCGACCTGCCCGATGTGGCGCGCGCCGCGCTCGGACCCCCCGCCGCACACGGACCCGGCACTGAGGGTGGGGCATGACCTACTCGATCGTCGCCCGCGACCCGCAGACCGGTCGCTTCGGGGTCGCCGTCCAGTCCCACTTCCTGGGGGTTGGGCCGGTCGTGCCGTGGCTGGAGGCCGGGGTGGGAGCGATTGCGACCCAGGCATCGGTGAACGTCTCGTTTGGGCCGATCGGCATCGAGCTGCTCCGCGCCGGCCGTTCCGCTTCGGAGACGCTGGCTGCGCTGCTCGCAAGCGACACCGATCCCCAGGTTCGCCAGGTGGGGATCGTGGACGCCTCGGGGCGAGCGGCGGCGCACACCGGTACGGGGACGATTCCCGCCGCCGGCCACCTCGTTGGCGACGGGTTCACCGTCCAGGGCAACCTGCTGGCGGCCAATACCTGCTGGCCGGCGATGGCCGCGGCCTACACGGATGCGCTGGCCGCCGGCGAGCCCCTCGTCGAGCGACTGCTCCGCGCGCTCGAGGCGGCCGAGCGGGAGGGCGGCGACGTCCGCGGACGCCAGTCGGCGGCGATCAAGGTCGTTGACGCGGAGCCCCAGCCTGCAGCCTGGCGCGGGCGTCTGCTCGACATGCGGATCGAGGACCACCCCGACCCGGTCCCCGAGCTGCGGCGGATCGTCACCATGCAGCTGGCCTACAACCTCACCGATGAGGAGGGCGACGCGGCGAAGGCCGGCGTCACCGTCGCGGAGCGCTACGCGCAGGCGCGGGCGATGGCGCCGGACGCGTACGAGCTCGTCTTCTGGCGCGGGCTCGAGCTGGCGACCGGCGGTGACGTCGCGGCCGGTCGCGCCGAGCTGCGGATCGCCTTCGCGGCGGACGCCCGCTGGCGCACGACGTTGCAGCACCTCAGCGATGCCGGGAGCCAAGGCGTCACTCCCGACCTCGCCGCTCAGCTCCTCGCGGACGAGCCCGCCGACGAGCCGCGCGGCGCTTAGCTGGCGCCGGCGTTCGCCGGGCGCACGCATCGGCCATCGGGAAGGCCTGGACTGCCCAGCTGTCGCGCAGGGCGCGCATCCGGGCCTTTCGTGGGCCGATTTCGACGATTCGATGTCCGATGTGCCCGCTGGCCGCACACGGCCCCGACGCTCGTACGCTGCCTGGGCATTCCGGCCCCGACGCTCGTACGTGGCCTCCGGATCGGCTACCAGTTCGTGGCTGTCGCCGCCTCGATATCGCCCACCGACGCGAGCCAGCGCTCGGCGTCGATCGCGGCCTTGCAGCCCTCGCCCGCCGCGGTGACCGCCTGTCGGTACTTGTGGTCGTGGACGTCGCCGGCCACGAAGACGCCCTCGATGTTCGTGGCCGTCTCCCCCTCGTCGGAGGTCTTGCAGTAGCCCTGCGGGTCGAGCTCCAGCTGCCCCTTGAACAGGTCGGTGTTCGGCTTGTAGCCGATCGCGATGAACAGGCCCTGGACCGACAGCGTCGAGGTCTCGCCGCTCGCCGTGTCCTTGATGGCGAGTTCCTGCACCGTCATGTCGCCGCGGACCTCCTCCACGGAGGCGTTCCAGCGGACGTCGATCTTCGGGTGGGCGAAGGCCCGATCCTGCATGATCTTGCTCCCGCGGAACTCGTCGCGCCGGACGAGCATGGTGACCTTCGAGGCGAACTTCGTGAGGAAGAGCGCCTCCTCGAGCGCGGTGTCTCCGCCACCGACCACCGCGATCTCCCGGTCGCGGAAGAAGAAGCCGTCGCAGGTGGCACAGGCGCTCACCCCACGACCGCGGAATTCCTCCTCGCTGGGCAGCCCCAGCCACAGTGCGGATGCGCCGGTCGCGACGATCACCGCATCGGCGGTGTACTCGTCGTCCCCGACCCACATCCTGAAGGGCCGACTCGAGAAGTCGACGCGGGTGACGTCCTTCTCGATCATCGTCGTCCCGAACCGCGTCGCCTGGTCGCGGAACAGGTCCATCAGCTCGGGGCCCAGGATGCCGCCCGGGAAGCCGGGGTAGTTCTCGACGTCGGAGGTGATCATCAGCTGTCCGAGCGGCGTGTTGCCCGCGAACAGCATCGGCTCGAGGTTGGCCCGCGCGCCATAGATCGCCGCGGTCAGCCCGGCGGGGCCGGAGCCGATGATCGCGAGCTTCCGGTGTCGGGTATCGGTCGAGGTCGTTTCGATGTCGCCCGTCGTGGGCGGAACGGTGGTTGTCATGTCAATCTCAGCATAGCGAATGCGTCGAGCAGGGCCGGGCCGCTGCTCGTCAGGTCCCAGGCGCCGACCGCGACGAGGGCCACGCCCATGACCAGCTGCACCCGCCGCTCGTGGCGCGCGATCCACCGCGCGAGCTGCGCCCCGCGCCACTGCCCCAGCAGCCCCATCGCGAAGAGCGGGATGCCAAAGCCGAGCCCGTAGACGACGAAGAAGAGGAGCTGGCTCAGCGCGTCGCCGATCGTCAGGCTGTAGGCGAAGATGGCGAGCACGAAGGGGCCGATGCAGGGAATCGCGATCGGGGCGAAGAGGAGTCCGTAGAGGAAGGCGCCGACCGCCGGCCCACGTCCGCCGGCGACCGCCGGCGACGGCTGCGGCAACCGCGCGAACGGGTTGATGCCCGCCACCAGCAGGATGCCGAGCACGATGAGCACCGCGTCGGCAACCGGCAGCACGACCGGGATCACGCGGGACAGCGAGGCGGACAGGGCGATCACCAGCCCCGCGATGACGAGCATCCCGCTCAGCACCCCGGCCAGGACCAGGCTGGCGGCCAGCACCGGTGGAAAGCGGCGACCCATTGCCGCGGTGCCATCGGCGGCAACTGACGCGCCGGACGACCCGGTCAGGTAGGCGAGGAAGCCGGGGTAGAGCGGGACGATGCAGGGGGCGGCCGTCGACCCCAGGCCGGCAAGGAAGGCGGCGACCACCTCATTCATGTGCCAGATGCTGCCTCAACCGGCGGCGATCTCTGCGGCCAGCTCCTCGGCGCTGTAGCCGCCCGGGCGTCCGAAGTCCAGGGCGCGCATGCTGCCGTCACCGAAGAGCAGGATCATGGGCGTCGACGGCGGGTTGAGCACCTGCGATCCAAATTGCTCTCGCAGGCCGGTGGCGATCTCCGCGTCGGCGGTCGCGAAGCGCCAGTCGAAACCTTGACCCTCGACGTAGGCCTTGAGATCGTCCGGCACCTCGGTCGGATCCACGTCGAGCCCGACCGACGTGAAGTCGGCCATTGTGTGGGCGTCGATGACCCGATGCATCTGCGCTCGGCAGTTCGTGCACCAGATCGCCATCGTCTCGAGGAGCACGGGTTGCTCCGCCGCGAGCGCACCGAGCGTGAACGACTGGCCGTTGCGCACGTCGGTCAGCACCTGCGACAGCAGCGCGTCGCCACTCGGCGCCGAGGGAACCGCGCTACCCGGGGCGGCGCTGGCCGGAGCCGCGCTACCCGGGGCGCTGGCTTCCGCCGACATCATCGCCCCTGGCGACGCCGATTCCGACGCCGATGCCATCGCCGCGATCGACGGCGAGCTCGCGCCGCCGCTGCAGGCGGTGACGAGCAGCGCGAGCAGCGCGAGCGAGGCGAGCAGCGGTCCGATGCGCGGCAAACGTGGATTCATGTGAGCAACCGTAGTGGGATCGTGTGACGCGGGCATGTCGGACGCGTGAAGGGCCGTCCACCTCCCGCGACGCTGCGCGACCGCTGCTCCGCTCCGACTCGCCATGCCGGGGACGTCCTCGTCATGCCGGGGACGTCCCGCCCAGCGGGACAAAGCACGCCTGAGCGCTGCCTCCTGCGCGAAACGTCCCGCCCAGCGGGACAAAGCACGCCTGAGCGCCGCCTCCTGCGCGAAACGTCCCGCCCAGCGGGACAAAGCACACCCGAGCGCCGCCTCCTGCGCGAAACGTCCCGCCCAGCGGGACGCGCGGGCGGGCGCGCGGCGCAACACCGGGTCCGGCGACGCACTCCCCCACCGAACTCGGTACGATGCCGGTCGTGAACGATCGTCACCCGACCGTGACCGTCGACGTCGATGGTGTCCGCATCGGCTCCGACCACCCGGTGGTCGTGCAGTCGATGACGAACACCGACACCGCCGACGCCGATGCCACCGCGATCCAGGTCGCGCAGCTGGCCCACGCCGGCAGCGAGCTGGTGCGGGTCACCGTGAACAACGACGAGGCCGCGCAGGCCGTGCCCGTCATCCGCGAGAAGCTCGACCACCTCGGCGTGGGCGTGCCGCTCATCGGCGACTTCCACTACAACGGGCACCTGCTGCTCACGAAGTACCCCGCGGCGGCCGCAGCGCTCGCGAAGTATCGGATCAACCCGGGCAACGTGGGGTCCAGGCACCACGACGCGAATTTTGTGCGGATCGTGGAGGTCGCGATCGCGAACGGCAAGCCGGTGCGCATCGGCGTGAACTGGGGCTCGCTCGACCAGCAGCTGCTCACCGAGATGATGGACGCGAACGCCGCGCTCGCCGAGCCGCGCGAGTCGCGCGAGGTCATGCTCGAGGCGATGATCGAATCGGCCCTGCGCTCGGCGAGCCTCGCCGAGGAGACCGGGCAGCCGCACGACCGGATCATCCTCTCGGCCAAGGTCAGCGGCGTGCAGGACCTCGTCGAGGTCTACACCCGCCTCGCCGAGCGCTCGGACTACCCGCTGCACCTGGGCCTGACCGAGGCGGGGATGGGGGCGCGCGGGATCATCGGCTCATCGGCGGCGCTGGCCATCCTCCTCCAGCGCGGGATCGGCGACACGATCCGGGTCAGCCTGACACCCGATCCGGGCGGCGATCGGACGCTCGAGGTGCAGGTCGCGCAGCAGGTGCTCCAGTCGCTCGGGCTCCGCAGCTTCACCCCGCAGGTCAGCGCCTGTCCGGGATGCGGCCGCACGACGAGCACGTTCTTCACCGAGATGGCGCGCGACATCGGCGCCTACCTCGCCGAGAAGATGCCCGTCTGGCGCGAGACGCACCCCGGCGTCGAGGAGATGCGGGTGGCGGTCATGGGCTGCGTCGTGAACGGGCCCGGCGAGTCAAAGCACGCGGACATCGGGATCAGCCTGCCCGGCACGTTCGAGGAGCCGGTGGCCCCGGTCTTCGTGGACGGCGAAAAGCGCACGACCCTTCGCGGCGACGACATCGTGCCCCGCTTCCTCCAGATCCTCGACGAGTACGTCGAGCGCCGCTATCCCTCGCCGCTCACGTCGCGCGCGGCTCCCAGCTGAAGTAGCGGATCGTCAGCAGCACGCCGGCCAGGCCCCAGAGCGCGACGACTCCGAGATCGCTCCACACGAACCCCGACCCCTTGCTGAGCGGATCGTAGATGCCGAGCATCGCATCGGCGAAGTGGCGGATCGGGAAGATCTTGCCGGCGATGTCCAGCCATGCGGGCGGGTTCTGGAGGCGGATGAAGACGTTGCTGATGAAGAGCAGCGGGAAGATCGTGGCGTTCACCACCGCGGGCGCGGCGTCCTCGTTGGGGACAAGGCTGGAGACCGCGAGGCCCAGCGCGCACATCGTTCCCGCGCCGAGCACGAGCGTCAGGATCAGGGCCGGCATGCGCCCCCACGGAACGTCGACGCCGTAGAAGATCGCCCCGAAGGTGGCCACGATGACGACGAGCAGCGCGGCGATCAGCACCGCGTGCACGATCCGGCCGAAGAGGTAGATGCTCGACGGGAGCGGCGTCCCGCGGATCCGCTTCAGGACCCCGGTCTCGCGGGTCACGACCGCCGTCATGGCGATGTTCGTGTACGTGGCGGTCACGACGCTGTAGACGATGATCCCGGGCGTGAAGAAGTCCGCCGCGGTGAATCCCTCCACGTCCGTCTGTCCGCCGAAGATGACGTTGAAGATGACCATGAAGAGGAGCGGGAAGACGAACGTGAAGAACGCCGCCGCGGGGTTGCGCCAGAAGGAGCGATTCGTGAAGCTCACCTCGCGGAAGGCGAGCGCAAGGTCATGCATCGGCGGCCTTCCCTTCCTCGCCGTCGCCGGTCAGCCGCAGGTAGACGTCCTCGAGCGACGGGCGGCTGACCTCGAGGCCCTCCAGCTCAACACCGGCGCCCACCGCCCACTCGGTCAGGTCGTGGAGGAGACGCGTCGGCTGCGGGGTGTCGAGCAGGTAGTCGGGCCCGTCGCGCCGCACCGGGAAGGCGGCCGGCAGCTCGGCGCCGTCCCGGAGCGCGAAGCGGATGAGGCTGGTGGCGGTGCGTCGCCCGCCGAGCGTCTCCGGCGGCCCCTCGGCCACGATGCTCCCGTTCGCGATGATCGCCACCCGATCGGCGAGCACCTGGGCCTCGTCCATGAAGTGGGTCGTGAGGAAGATCGTCTTGCCCAGGCTCACGAGGGACTGGAGCATGGCCCACGCATTCCGGCGCGCGGATGGATCGAATCCGGTCGTCGGCTCATCGAGGAAGAGCAGCTCCGGGTCGCCGGCGAGCGCCACCGCCATGTCAACGCGTCGTCGCTGCCCGCCGGATAGCTTGTTCACGCGCCGGTCGGCCTGCTCGGCAAGGCCGGTCAGCTCGATCACCTCGTCGATGTCGCGCGGCTGCGGGTAATACCCGGCGTACTTGCCCACGACCTCGCGCACGGTGAGGTACTGCTCGATCCCGGTCGACTGCAGGACGATGCCGATACGCTCCCGATAGGCGCGCTGCCCCCGGGCCGGGTCGTAGCCGAGGACGCGAACCTCGCCGCCGCTCGACTGCCGATGGCCCTCGAGGATCTCGACGGTCGTCGTCTTGCCGGCGCCGTTCGGGCCGAGCAGGGCGAAGACCTCGCCGCGTGCGACGCTCAGGTCGATCCCGCGCACCGCCTCGAGCGCACCGTACGTCTTGCGCAGGCCGCGGATCTCGACGGCGGGCGTCGCGCCGGAGTCGCTCATCCGCTCGCTCCGCTCGCTAGCTCGCCGGCAGCGCGGCGAGGAAGGTCCACGCGGCCGCCACGAACGAGAGCACGAGCAGCGCGATCAACGCCAGCGGGATGAGCCCCGCCGCCAGGTTCTGCTCGACCTCGGGCTGCCGTTCGCCCTCGGCGGTCTGCGGGCTGCCGCCGGCGGGAACTGGCAGGGACTCGTCACGGCGCGCGGGGACGTTGGACTCCATGGCTGTCACTCCTTGGCGATGATCCCGGCCAGCTGCCGGCCCAGGTCGCTCGACGAGAGCTCCCCGATCTGGCGGCCGGCAATGATCCCGTTGCGGTCGATGAAGAAGGTATCAGGTGGGCCAATGATGCCGTAGCTGCCGGCCGCCGTCCCGTCCGGGTCGAGGGCGGTCTCCCAGCTCACGCCCATGCGCTGCATGAAGGCCCGCGCCGCATCGGCATTGTCCTCGTACAGCACGCCCACCACGACGAGCCCGTCGGCGGCGTGCTCCCGGGCCGCGGCGGCGAGCAACGGGAATTCGTCGACGCAGGGCACGCACCACGACGCCCAGAAGTTCACGAGCACCGGGCTGCCGCGCAGGTCGCCCAGGCGAACCGGGTTCCCGTCGAGGTCAACGAGGTTGAGCTCCGGCGCGCGGTTCCCGACCAGCGCACCCGCCGGTGGCCCGAGACGCGGCAGGAACAGGATCGCCCACAGGGCCAGCAGGACGAGGGGCAGGGTGGCGGCCAGGATCAGGAGCGGCAGCCGGCGGCGCGAGGCGCGCGATCGACCCGGCTGCTCGTGTTCGGCGGCGGTCGCCGTCATGCGCCCCTCAGTGCCCCCCGGAGGCGTGGTCCGGGCCGCCCTCCGTCTCGTGCCATTCGTGACCGGCGGCCCGCACCCAGAGCACGATGCCGCTTGCCAGCGTCAGCAGCCCGACGACCCCGAGGATCGGCTCCACCGGCCAGCCATCCGGCCGGAAGGCAAGGCCCGCACCGAGCAGCCCGCAGCCCACCGCGATGATCACCGGCAGCCAGCTCGGCAGCGGCACGTGGACGCCGTGCGGCGGCGTCGGCCGCGTGGCCTGGCGGCTCCCGACCCGGAGGGTCACGATGAAGACCGTGGAGAGCACTCCCAGGATGCCGAGCCCAATGATGATGAAGCCGATCGCCTTGTCCATGACCCTCTTCCCCTATCGCAGGAAGTACAGGGTGGAGAAGAGCGCAATCCACACGACGTCCACGAAGTGCCAGTAGAAGCTGATCGCCTCGACCGCAATGTGGTGCCGAGCGCTGAACTGGCCCTGCATGCCCCGCGCCAGCAGGATCGTGAGGCCAATCGTCCCGCCGAAGACGTGCGCCCCGTGGAAGCCGGTTAGGGTGTAGAAGACCGTCCCGAAGATCCCGTCGCTGATCCCGAAGCCGAGCTGCGTGTAGTCGTAGATCTGGCCGCACAGGAAGGCGACGCCCAGGAGGAGGGTCAGCCCGATCCATCTGACCATGGCCCGCTGGTCGCCACGCCGGATGGCCCACACCGCAAACTGCATCGTGAAGCTGGACGCGACGAGGATCACGGTGATCGGCAGCGCGATTGGCAGGATCTCGAGCTCCGGCGCCCCGGTCGGAGGTCCCCACACCGGCCCCGTGAACGTGGCGCGCGCATTGAAGTACGCGGCGAACAGGCCGCCGAAGAACATCACCTCGGAGGCGATGAACAGGAGCATCCCGACCAGGGGGGTCGGCATCCCCTCCTCGCGACGAACCTCGGCGCTCACCTGGCGCTGCGCGTCGGCGCTCATGGCGTGCCTCCTTCGATGCTGGCCGCCGCTGGTTCAGGCCCCGGAGCGTGGCCCCCTTCCTGCCGGTGCCGGAGGTCGAACATCGGGCGCTCGCTGCGGATTGGCGGCAACCGGTCGAAGTTGTAGGGCGGCGGCGGCGAGCTCGTCGCCCACTCGAGGGTGTTGCCCTCCCACGGGTCGTTCCCGACCCGCTCACCGTTGATCAGTGTCGCCACCACGTTCACGAGGAACGGCAGGACGCTGATCGCGATGAGGAACGCCCCGATCGTCGAGATGAAGTTCTCGACGGTCCAGCCCGCGGTCGGCGAGTAGTCGGCAATCCGTCGCGGCATGCCCTGGATCCCGAGCATGTGCATCGGGAAGAAGGCGAGGTTGAAGCCCACGAAGTGGATCCAGAAGTGGACCTTGCCCAGGCGTTCGTTCAACCGACGCCCGGTCATCTTCGGGAACCAGAAGT
The DNA here is from genome assembly GCA_963837425.1 of uncultured Chloroflexia bacterium. GTDB lineage: Bacteria > Chloroflexota > Limnocylindria > QHBO01 > QHBO01 > CAWINH01. The sequence continues at coordinate 202,076 of CAWINH010000002.1, read as the reverse complement.
AGGTCGCCGCGAAGACGCCGAAGACGCTGCCCCCGAAGAAGACGTAGTGGAGGTGGGCCACGACGAAGTACGTGTCCTGGAGGTGGAAGTCGACCGGCGGGCTCGAGAGCATGACCCCGCTGAGGCCCCCGATCAGGAACATCGTCAGGAAGCCAATGGCGAACAGCATCGGCGTCGTGAAGCTGATCGAGCCACGCCACATGGTGGCCATCCAGTTGAACATCTTCACCCCGGTCGGGACCGCGATGAGCGCGGTCATGAAGGCGAAGAACGGCAGGAAGACCTGGCCGGTGGTGAACATGTGGTGCGCCCAGACGCTGAACGAGAGGAGGCCGATGGCGATCGTGGCGAAGACGAAGGCGCGGTACCCGAACAGCGGTCGCCGGCTGAAGACCGGGAGGATCTCGCTCACGACGCCCATCGCCGGCAGGATGACGATGTAGACCTCCGGGTGGCCGAAGAACCAGAAGACGTGCTGCCACAGGATCGCCGAGCCGCCGGCCACCGGGTTGAAGAAGCTGCCGCCGTAGTTGCGGTCGATGAAGAGCGCAATCAGGCCGGCGGTGAGCACCGGGGTCGCGAGCAGGATGAGGATCGCGGTGGTGAGCACCGTCCAGACGAAGATCGGCATCCGGAACAGGCTCATGCCCGGCGCGCGCATCTTGAAGATCGTGGTGATGAAGTTCACCGCGCCGAGGATCGAGGCCAGGCCCACGAGGCTCAGTCCCATCAGCCACAGGTCTGTGCCGACGCCCGGCGAATACGTGGAGTTCGAGAGCGGCACGTAGTTCGTCCAGCCCTCGGCCGCGGCGCCGCCGAACAGGTAGCCGGAGAAGATCAGCCCGCCGCCGAGCGGCAGCAGCCAGAACGAGAGGGCGTTGATCCGCGGGAAGGCCATGTCCGGTGCGCCGAGCTGGAGCGGCACGATGTAGTTCGCGAACCCGGAGAGGACGGGCACCACGAACAGGAAGATCATGATCGTCCCGTGCATCGTGAACGCCTCGTTGTAGGTCGTCGCGTCCAGGAACTGCAGGCCCGGGACCGCCAGCTCGGAGCGGATGAGGAGCGCCAGGATCCCGGCCGCGAAGAAGAAGAGGAAGCTGTTGATGATGTACAGCGCCCCGATCTTCTTGTGGTCGGTGGTGGTCAGCCAGTCCATCACCCACGACCGGTGCAGGGTCTCCGTCCGTGGGCCCAGGGTGGTGGTTGCCATGAGCTCCTCGCTACGCTGCAGCTTCGTGATGGGTCATTGCGTGGCCGCCGCCGACGCCTGGGCAGAAGGTGCCGAAGATGGCTCCGGCGTCGCGCCGGCCTTCGCGGCCGCCAGCCACGCGTCGAAGTCGCTGGCGGTCATCCCCTGCACGCTGAACTTCATTTGCGCGTGGAGCGTGCCGCAGAACTCGGCGCACTGCCCGGCGTAGGTCCCGACGTCGGTGACGTTGAGCTCCAGCGTGTTGTCGTCCGCCGGGTCGGACATGGGGATGACGTCGCGCTTGATGAGGAAGGACGGGACGTAGAAGGAGTGAATCACGTCGTCGCTGTGGAGGATCAGCTTCACCGGCTCGTTGATGGGGACGACCATCGTCGGGTCGGTGCCCCCGGCGCCGCTCACCGTGTACTCGACGTTACCCGCCGCATCGAGGTAGTTGAAGTTCCACTGCCACTGGAAGGCCTCCACCTGGATGGTGAGCGCGGGCTTCGTCTCCGCGTTCACCGTCCCGAGGGTGAAGATCGAGAGGACGAACAGGACGAGGACGATGACGGTCGGGATGGCTGTCCAGACGACCTCGATCATCACATTGCCGTGCATCTGGGTCGGGAGCCGATCGTCTCGCCGCCGATACCGGAAGATCGCGTAGACGATGAATCCCTCCACGCCCAGGAAGACCGCGAAGGCCATCGCGAAGACGACGGCGTACAGGTTCCAGACGTCCTTGGCCGCGGTCGTGTGCGGCGTCGGCGGCAGCATGCACCCGCCGAGCAGGGCGATGAGCAGCAGCAGGCCGCCGGTGCGGACCGGGGTCCGCAGCCATCGTGGGGCCGCACGTGATCGCATCAGCTCGTCTCGAGGCTCCTCAACCGTCGGGGGAGGGGTTTCGACGTCTCGTACCAGGGGTCTCGTACCAGGGCGCGCACGTCCAGCGGGCTGACGGCGGCACGCGGCCTATTGTACCGATGCCTCGTCACGCGGCGCAGCCTTTCACGCGGGAGCCTCGCAACCTAGCGTGGTGGCAGGCGCAGGAGCGCGTCGACGGCCACCGCCACGAACAGCAGCGTCAGGTAGCTGATCGAGTAGCGGAAGAGCCGGATCGCGGCGCGGCCGTCCTGCGCGTTGCGCACCACCCGGTACGAGTACCACACGAACAGCGCCCCGAGGCCCAGGGCGGTGAAGAGGTAGATGAGCCCCATGCCGGCAGCCGGAAAGAGCAGCAGGCTGACCGCCACCAGCATGAACGTGTAGAGGACGATCTGCCGGGCGGTCTCGGCCTCGCCGCGCACGACCGGCAGCATCGGCACCCCGGCAGCGGCGTAGTCGCCCTTGAAGCGCAGCGCCAGGGCCCAGAAGTGGGGCGGCGTCCAGTAGAAGACGATCGCGAACAGGACGAGCGCCGGGATCCCGACCGTGCCGGTGACCGCCGCCCAGGCCACGAGGACCGGCACGCAGCCGGCGGCCCCGCCAATGACGACGTTCTGCGAGGAGGTCCGCTTGAGCCACATCGTGTACACGAACACGTAGAAGGCGATCGCGCTCGACGCGAGCAGCGCCGAGAGCAGATTCACGGTGATCGTGAGCCACGCGAAGGAGACGATCGAGAGCCCGATGCCGAACGCGAGCGCGTGGCGCGGCACCATGGCGTGGGCCGGCAGGGGCCGATGGCGGGTCCGCCGCATGATGTCGTCGATGTCCCGGTCCACGTACTGGTTGATGGCGTTGGCGCCCCCCGCGGCGAGCGTCCCGCCCAGCACGACCGCGACCATCAGCCAGGGGCTGGGAATCCCTCGCTTGGCGAGCACCATGGTCGGGACCGTCGTCACGAGCAGCAGCTCGATGATCCGCGGCTTCGTGAGAGCCACGTAGGCGCGGATCCGCGCCCCGAGCTCCGACTCAGGTCGCGGGGAGCCCGGCCCGGCACGGCGCACCACCTCGCTCGCCGGTGGCGCGATGCGACGGAGGACGAGATAGAGCCACACGACCGCGGCGAAGAGCCCGGCGCCGACCGCAAGGTGCGGGACCACGAACAGGGCCGACAGCCGGGACCAGACGTTCGCGCCTCCGAGCGCCACCTGGATCCCGACCAGGAGCAGCGCGCCGGCGGCCAGCCACCGGGCGCGCCGATCGGTGGTCTCGCGCCAGACCGCTAGCGCCATCCAGATCACCGAGATGACAACGACGACCGCGAGCGCCCGATGCGCGAGCTGAATCCCCTGCTCGGCCGTCGTCAGCGCGGGCAGCAGGCTGCCGTTCATGAGCGGAAAGTCGGTGAAGGCCAGGCCCGCGTTGTGGCCGGTGACCCATGAGCCGAGGAGCATCTGCGCGAAGACGAGGGCGCCGGTCACGAGGATTGGGAGGGTTGCCGATGCACCACGCGCCGGGAACGACCCGTTCGTCGCCCGATCGGCGACCACGATCGTCGTCGCCAGCACGGTGAGCGCCATCCCCACGTGAGCCGTTACCAGCTCGCGCTGGAGCTGCTGGATGACGACCTCGCCGCCGAGCAGCGCCTGGATCACGACGAGCACCCCGGCGATCACCGCCGACCACAAAAGGACGCGGTCACGGCGCCGCGAGCTGAAGACGGTGATGAGCGCCACGAGGCCCACGAGGGGACCCACCGCGACCGCGGCGATCAGGCGGTGCGTGTGTTCGATCCAGGCGTTGAGGTCGTCGGGAGGAACCCAGGCGCCGAAGCAGAGCGGCCAGTCCGGGCAGCCGAGCCCGGAGTCGGTGGCGCGCACGAGCCCACCGGCCACGATCAGCACGTACGTGGCGATCGCGGCGGCAACGGCCAGTTTGGCGAAACGGGTCAACGATCCTCCGGCGCGAACAGCGCAGCGGCGCCATGGCGCAACGACGCACGGTCAGGGGCTTGGGGCACCGAGCACCGGCATGATAGCGAGCCCCCGAACCGCAGACCAGCACCACGCTCGCCGCCTCCGCTCCGCGTGGGTGTACATTGCGCTCCGCATTCAGCCAGCGCCTCGGCAGAAATGGAGAAGAATGATCCGCCGCTTCCGCCATCTCCGTTGGTCCCTGGTCGCGCTCCTCGCGTGCCTGGCCCTGGCCGCGTGCAGCGCGGCTTCTCCCGATACGAACGGGGGGCAGAGCCAGGCCCCGAGCAGTGGCACCGGTGGCGGTGGGGGCGGGGCGTCGTCGATCGACGCCTGCAAGCTGGCCTCACAGTCCGAGGTCGAGACCGCGCTCGGCGAGGCGGTCGACGGCGGGCAGCTTCAAACGACGGACGGACAGGCGAGCTGCGACTGGAGCGGTGCAGACGGTGGCGTCGGTATCAGTGTCCAGGACTACGACGCCGACTTCTGGAACACCGCGTCCACCACGCAGCAGGCAACCGCGGTCAGCGGCTACGGCGACGCGGCCTTCACGGGGTGGCCATCGGCCGGAACGATCAGCATCAAGCAGGGCGCCTACGAGGTCGACATCGGGATCGAGAACTTCAACAGGAGCAACGACGACGACCTCAAGGCCGCGGAGACGCTCGCCAAGCTCGTGCTGCCCCGCATCTGACGCCCCGTTCCCGCCCGGGCGGGAGGCGCTTCACGCCCCGGTCGGCTGCGGACCAGGCTCCGGCGCGGCAACGTCCCCGATGCCGATCGCGTTGGCCGCTGCCCCGCCGGCGCACAGCAGCGCCGCGATCAGCATTGCGAGGTGAAACGCATCGGTCGACGCCGCCCGGGCGGCGGCCTGCTCATCGGCGGTCGGGTTGCCCTCGGGTGGGTTGAGCGGTGAGAAGTTCTCACGCACTGCCGCCGACGAGGTGTCGAGCTGGGGTGCACGATTCTGCAGGCCGGCGTAGAAGGTCGCCGACACCCCGATGAAGATCACCGCGGCCGCCAGCAGCGGCCCGATGCGGCTGATCGCGTTGTTGATCGCCGAGGCGAGGCCGGAGTTGCCGACCGGGACCGAGCCCATCAGGGCGGTGATCAGCGGCGCGACGAGCATCGAGATGCCGACCGCGAAGAGCAGGACCGAGGGAAGGATGTCCACGAAGTAGTCGACCGGCGGCAGGATCGTGGCCGGATCGTTGAAGCGCAGGTTCCAGGCGGCGCTGCCGGCGGGCAGCCGGACGTACCAGAGCAGCCCGACGGCCATGATCGCCGGGCCGATGGCCATGAAGCGGCGCGGGCCGTAGCGGCCCGCCAGCCGACCGAAGGTCGTCGAGAGGAAGACGAGCGCCAGCCCAATCGGGATCCCCGACAGGCCGGATGCGGCCGCGCTGTAGCCGAGCGTCCCCTGGAAGAAGATGCTCGAGAAGGCCGAATAGCTGTACAGGGCGCCGTAGATCAGCAGGGTCGAGATGTTCGTCACCGTGAAGTTCCGCGAGCGGAACAGGAACGGCGGCACGAGCGGGTTCGGCCTGAGGACCATGAGCGGCACCAGACCCACCGTGGCGATGGCCCCGATCCCCAGCGCGATCCACGCGGAGAGGTCGGCCCAGTGCTGCGCCTGCCCGCGCGTCGCGCCGTAGGCGAGGCCGCCGACCGCCAGGGCTACCGCCACCGCCCCCAGCCAGTCGAAGCCGGCCGGCGCCTCCTCGTTCCGGCTCTCGTCAACGCGGAGGATGACGATGGCCGCCCCGATCGCGACGAGCGGCACGTTGACGAGGAAGGCGACCTGCCAGCCGATCGAATCGACGAGGAACCCGCCGATGACGGGCCCGAGCACGGTGAGCGCGCTCGTGGCCGCGGCCCAGATGCCGAACGCCTCGCCCCGTGCCGGCCCCTCGAAGTTCGCGTTGATCAGCGCCAGCGAGACCGGGACCAGCAGCGCGCCGAAGGCGCCCTGCACGAGCCGGAAGGCGATGAGCAGCTCCATGCTCGGGGCCAGGCCGCAGGCCAGTGACGCGGCGCCAAAGCCGATGATCCCGACCAGGAGCATCCGGCGCCGGCCGTACGCATCGGCCAGAGCACCGGCCAGGATGAGGAGGGCGGAGAGAGTCAGCAGGTAGCCGCTGACGATGTACGTCTGGCCCTCGAGCGGCCCGACGTACGTGCTCGGCAGATCGGCCGCGATCGTCTTGAGCGCCACGTTCACGATCGTCGAGTCGAGGAAGACGATCCCCGACGCGATGACGACCGCGATCAGCGTCCAGGTCCGGCGCGCCATCAGGCGTGGCCACCCCGCCCGATGACGTACTTCATGCCTGCCAGCGATTCCTCGCTCAGCGCGTTGCCCTCCGAATCGAGGAGCGGCGCGTCGCGCCGGCAGTCGAGGCACACGAAGGCAACGTCGGCATCCGCCTCGGCGAGCAGCGTGACCCGGTGCGCGTACAGCGGCGTCCCGATCGCAACGTCACGCCCGCATTCCCGGCAGCGCTCGTCCATGACTCTGGGTCCTCCTCAGCTCAACGGCTCGAAGCGGGCCGTGAAGTGGCGGAGCTGCGGCGGCTCCTCGGTGATTCGGTAGCCCGGCAGCTCCGCGGCACGTCCGGCCACGAAGCGGACCACCTCGATGACATAGTCGATGTGCGACTGGGTGTAGACCCGGCGCGGGATCGCGAGCCGCACGAGCTCCATGGCCGCCGGCGTCTCCGAGCCGTCGGGGTGGCGGCCGAACATGACCGAGCCGATCTCGCAGCAGCGGATCCCGCCCTCGCGGTAGAGCGCCACCGCCAGCGACTGCCCCGGATACTCGAGGGGCGGGATGTGCGGCAGGAGCGAGCCGGCGTCGATGTACACCGCGTGTCCGCCGATCGGCTGCACGCAGGGGACACCGGACTCGACGAGCGCCTCGCCGAGGTAGGCCGTGGATCGGATCCGGTAGCGGAGGTAGTCCTCGTCCACGACTTCGCGCAGGCCCTGGGCGATCGCCTCGAGATCGCGTCCGGCGAGGCCGCCGTATGTCGGGAAGCCCTCGGTCAGGATCTCGAGGTTGCGCGCCTGCTCGGCCCAGGCGTCGTCATTCATCGCCAGCCAGCCGCCGATGTTCACGATCGCGTCCTTCTTCGCGCTCATCGTCATCCCATCGGCGAGCGAGGCCATCTCGCGGACGATGTCGGGAATCGTCATCTCGGCGTACCCGGCCTCGCGTTGCTTGATGAACCACGCGTTCTCCGCGAAGCGGCAGGCGTCCAGGAAGAGCGGCAGTCGGTATCGGTCGCAGACGGCGCGCACCGCACGGAGGTTCTCGAGGCTGACCGGCTGCCCGCCGCCCGAGTTGTTCGTGATCGTCATCATCACCAGCGGCACATGCTCGACCCCGACCCGCTCGATGAGCGCGGCGAGCGCATTCGTGTCCATGTTGCCCTTGAACGGGTGGATGACCGATGGGTGCCGCCCCTCCTCGATGACGAGGTCCGCGGCCTCGGCGCCGGTGGACTCGATGTTCGCGCGGGTCGTGTCGAAGTGCGTGTTCGAGGGGACGACCTTCCCCGGCCCGCCGGCGACGTTGAACAGGATCCGCTCCGCGGCGCGCCCCTGGTGGGTCGGGATCACGTGCTTGAAGGGGAAGAGGGTCTGGACGCTTTCGAGGAAGCGGTACCAGGACGGCGATCCCGCATAGCTCTCGTCACCGCGCTGGATGCCGGCCCACTGCTCGGCGGACATCGCGCCGGTCCCCGAATCGGTGAGGAGGTCGATGAGCACGTCCGAGGCGTGGATGTTGAAGATGTTGTACCCCGCGGCGCGCAGGTACCCGTCCCGTTCGTCGACGGTCGTCATCCGGATCGGCTCCACGCTCTTGATCCGGAAGGGCTCGATGATCGTCGTCCAGTGGTCCATCGCCACGACTCTACCCGCCCGCGGTCGGCTCGCGCAGCCCGTTGGGCGTGGCTCGCGCGGGGAGGGGCGCAGGTGAGGAGGGAAGGATGCAGGCGGAACAGGGCCGGCGAGATCGTGGCGGTCGCCGCGGCGAGCAGGATGATCTCGGCCTCGAGGCCCGCGTCCAGGACGCCGAGCTCCACCCCCAGCCGCGCGACGACGATGATCAGCGAGAGGCGCGCCGACAGCAGCGCGCCGGCCGCCAGCGACTCTCGCAGCGAGTGACGCCGCAGGGTGAGCAGCAACGCCGGCACGACCTTCACCGCCATCGCCACGAGCAGGAGGACGGCGGTGAAGCCAATGGCGCCCGGCTCGCCGAGCGCTTCGAGCCGGAAGCCGATCCCGACGTTGATGAAGAAGATCGGGATCAGGAAGCCGTAGGCGAAGCCGGTCAGCTTGCGGTCGAGGTCGGCGCGCTCCCGGAAGACGAGCGCGAAGGCCATGCCGGCCAGGAAGGCGCCGAGGATCGGCTCGATGCCGAGCACGATCGCGAGCCCCACGAAGACGAGCATGAGCGCCAGCGTGGCCCGGATCCCGAGCTCGTCGGGGTCGTCCGCATCGAAGAGGCGCTCGAAGCGCTCCGGCATCCACCACGCCGCGCGCCGCACGATGAGCAGCACGACCGCGACCGCCACGAAGAACTCGGGGAGCGCCAGGAGCCGCAGCGACCAGCCGAACTGGAGGACGAGGGCCACGACGGTGACGCCCAGCAGGGTGAGGAAGTCGGCGAGGAGGGCGTTGACGAGGGTGTCCTGGCCGAGCGGGGTGGCGATCAGCCGCGTCGCGCGCAGCGTCGGCACCACGAGGCCGACCGAGGTCGTCGACAGGACGAGCGCCACGAACAGGTGGAGCCCGAGAAGCCCCGATGCGAGCAACGAGAGGCCGAGGGTGGCGGCGAAGACGAGGAGCCCGCCGAGGACCGGCCGCGCTCCCTGCCGCTCGAAGACGCGCAGGTCGATCTCGAATCCGGACAGGAAGAGGAGGAGCAGGAAGCCCAGCTCGGCGAGCGCGTTCAGGAGGTCGCCCTCGCTGACGAGCCCGAGCATCGGCCCGGCCAGGATGCCGAACAGGATCTCGAGGATGACCGCGGGAACGCCGATGCGGCCCGCGAGCAGGGGGAGCACGAACGCGGCCGAGGCAATGACGATGAGGGTCGCCGCGTCCGAGCCGGTCACCGCTGTCCCCTCACGGTTGCCCCGGCGTCGGGACGACGAGGACCGACGAATGTGAGCCGGCGAGCACGTGGCCGGTGATCCCCGGCGTGAGCAGGGTGGGCCGATCGCCCGCGCCGAGCACCACGAGATGCTCGGCCCCGAGCTCGGTGAACGCGCGGACCGGGTTCCCCCGAACGGTCTGGGCGCGGACCTGGAGGCCATGGACCGATGCCTCCTCGCGCACCCGGGCCACCGCGGAGCGCACTTCGTCCGCCCATTGCTCCCCGGCGATGAAGCGCGGCGGGATGACCCCCACGGCGACGAGCTCGAGGTTGAGCTCAGCGGCCACGTCGATCGCGATCCAGGTGGCCAGCCAGCCGCCGGGGGTGTCGCGAGCGGGGGTGACGACGTCCGCGTAGCGCTCCGTCCCGCTCGCGAACAGGACCGGCGCCCCCACGCGACGCGCCATGCGGAGCGCCGAGACGGCTGCGATCCTGCCCCGCGGCCTGGGGACGACGAGCGTGCCGATCCCTTCGCGAGTCCGCAGCTCGGCGAGAGCCGGGGCGTCGAAGCCATTGACCGGCAACGCCCGCATCTCGACCGCGTCGTCGCCGCCGCTCGCCTCCTCGACACGCGCCGCGACCCCGGTGTTGGCCCCGTCGTGGACGACGAGCAGTGTCTCCGCGGCGGTGGCCCGGGTGAACGCGACGGCCTCCGCCCACACGCTGTCCAGGACGGGCAGCGAGGGGGCCACGAGAGCCACCGCCCGGCCGTACTCGAGCGGGAAGCGGGCGTTGCCGCTCGTGAACGTGGCAACCATGGCGGCGAGGTCATCAGCCGATCCGACGACCGTCACCAGGTCGTCGGTCTGAAGCTCGGTCAGGCCGTTTGGAACGATCAGCTCGTCCCCCCGCAGCACGGCTGCGACGAGCCACGAATGGAGGCCGAGGTCCTTGAGGGGCCGGCCTCGCAACGGGGAGTCGGGAGACATCCGGAACTCGACCGCCTCGGCGCGGCCGTTCGCGAAGGCGGCGGACGCCACGCGGCGTCGCTCGAGGTTGATCTCGACGTGGCGCGCGGCGAGCCGGTCGGCGGAGATGACCGCCGCACCGACGCGACGGTAGTCCGCCAGCCGCTCGGGATTGGCGGCCACCGCCACGATGCGACTGACGCCTGCGGCGCGCGCCAGCCGGCAGGCCTCGATACCCGTCTCGTCGTCGGGGACCGCCGCCACCAGGGCGTCCGCATCCGCGATGCCGGCGCGCTCGAGGACGACGCGGCTCGACCCGTCGCCCGGCATTGGGATGATGGGTCGGATGGCGCCCGCCCGCTCGAGGAGGTCGGCGTCCGGGTCGACGACGACGACTTCCCAGCGCTCCCCCAGCCGACCGAGCACCGCACGGGTGATGCCGCCGGCCCCGATCAAGATGGCCCGCATGGTCCGGCGCATTATCCCAGCCCCCGTGGGAGTCGCGAGTGCGTGTGGGATGATGCCCAGATGAGCGGATGGGAGTCCCTCGGGGGCACTCCGGCCTCGGCCCCGGCGGTGACCGCCTGGAACGTGGACGAGATGCAGGTCTTCTGCATCTTTCCCGACGGAGAGCTGTGGAACCGCTACTGGGACGGGACGTCCTGGCACCCGTGGGAGTCGCTCGGCGGCGAGCTGGTCGGCAACCCGGCCGCCTGTTCGTGGGGAGCGGAGCGGATCGACCTCTTCGCACGTGGCCGCAACGGGCGCCTCTGGCACCGCTGGTACGAGCCCGCCGGATGGCAGCCGTGGGAGCAGCTCCCCGTGGAGCTGGCGTCGGACCCCGCCGCGACATCGTGGGGCCCGAATCGGCTCGACGTCTTCGGGCGGGGCGCCGGCGGCGACCTGCTTCACGCCGCCTGGGACGGCAAATCCTGGAGCTTCGCTGCGTGACCGCCGGGACGGAGGGGCCGGTGGCCGCCGCCCCCGAGGCGCCGGACGTCCACACCTGGTCCTGATCCTCGTCCCGCTGAGCGGGACGTTTCGCGCAGGAGCCAGCCCTCAGGCGCCGTTTGTCCCGCTGGGCGGGACGTTTCGCGCGGGAGGCAGCGCTCAGGCGTCGTTTGTCCCGCTCGGGCGGGACGTTTCGCGCAGGAGGCAGCCCTCAGGCGCCGTTTGTCCCGCTGGGCGGGACGTGGGGCGCCGCGCCCGGAGGCTCAGGCGGCGCCCGGCGTTGGCTGGAGGAGAAAGATCCAGGCGTCCCACGCGGCGTGGCTCACGATCAGCGCGCCCATCGGCATGCCGAGGGCGTACAGCGTCGCCCAGTGGGCGCCGGCGACTCCCGCCGCCCCGAAGAGCGTGAAGTTGCCGGTCACCACGTGCACGCCCGCGTACGCGGCGGCACCCGCCGCCGCGCCACGCCATCGGCCCAGGAGCCGCATGAAGGTCACCTGCACGAGGCCCCGCCAGAAGAGCTCCTCCGCCGGACCGATGATCGTCACCAGCCGCCCCGCGATCTCCGCCCGCGGCCGGAGCGTCCGCAGCTCATAGATCTCGCGGATCTGCGCCTCGCCCCCCGGCACGTAGCGCCGCGCGAACCGATCGCCGACCTGGAATGTCGCGAACAGGGTCGCCGCCGATGCGAGGCCCAGCGCGACCTCCCTCGACCCGATCCGCACCCGGCGCGCCTCAGGGGAGGCGATCAGCGCATAGGCTCCCAGCCCGAGGCCGGTGGCCGTCATCCGCTGCCAGAACCGGGACCGTGGCCCACGGAACGTTAGCGCGAAGGCCGCCTGGGCAGCGCCCAGTCCGACGGCCAGGGCCAGTCTGCCGGGGGCCGGGCTCATCGGGCCAGGGCGGCGATCACCAGCCCGAGCACCACGAGCGCGCCAAAGGCGGCGTGCAGCCGGGCGGTCTGCAGGTCGATCATCGCGATCGCCCGCGCCTGGCCGGTGGCACCCAGCTCCGCGGCGCGGACCACCACGACCAGGAACGGCAGTGACAGGATGGCGACCAGGGTGCTCGCCGGCAGCACGTCGGCGGCCACGGCCAGTCCCAGCGCGATGTAGGCGCCCAGGGTCAGGCCCAGGTAGGCATAGTGGGCCCACTCGCGCCCGACCATCGACGAGATCGTGACGATTCCCGCCCGGGTATCCTCGCGGATGTCGCGCCACTCGTTGCCGTGCAGGATGGCCGTGACCAGGAAGCCGATCGGGATCGACAGGACGAGCGCCACCGGGGACCACTCGCCCGACGCCGCGAAGTAGCCCCCGAGCGTCATGAGCGGCCCCATCAGCAAGAAGACGAGAGGGAGCCCCAGCGCCCGGAACTTGTACTCGAACGGGGGCGCCGTGTAGAAGTAGCCGAAGGCCAGGCCCACGAGGCCGAGGACCGCGATCGGCACGCCGCGGAACGCGATGAGGACGATCCCCACCACGACCGCCCCGGCGAACGCCACACCCGCCAACCGCAGCGCCCCGCGCTCGCTGAAGCGCCCCTTCAGCACCGCGTGGCTGGCGCGCGGCGACGTGATCGTATCGATCCCCTTCCGGACGTCGTACACCTCGTTCGCGACGTTCGTTCCGATGTGCAGCAGCACCCCGCCGAGCAGCGCCAGCACGAAGAGTCCCACGTTGATCGGACCGTCGAACCAGGCCAGCGCGCCACCGGCCGCCACCGGCGTCAACGACGCCGTGAACGAGAAGGGACGGATGACCTCCCAGGTCGCCCCCGCGCGCCGGCGCAGCCAGTCCCACGAGCCAAGCCGCTCCCCGGTCAGCGTGGGCGTTCCGGGCGTCTCGCCCCCGGCGGCCACGCCCTCGCCGGCCGCGCCCTCGGCCGCTTCGACGGGCTGGCCCCAGCGCTCCGCGGCGGCCTCGGGCAGCCGCCCGTACAGCTGCGCCGCCTCGAGCAGCTCCGCGATCTGCGCCTCCTCCTGGAGGATCGGCTGCAGGAGCGGCAGATCGAGGTTCGCGCGCTCGTGGTAGGCGAGCGCGCCGGCGGCCACCTCCTCGGTCGTGCCGCACAGCATGAAGGCGTCGAGCAGCTCGTCGGGGATCAGCCCGGCGGCGGTGTGGTACTCCTCGGCTCGCCAGGCCGCGGCGATGCGATCCCGCAGCTCGCGCTCGAACCCGGCGCGGGCAAGGGCGACGTCCCCGAGCACGCTGATCATGTAGATCACGAACGGCTCGCGCTTCGCGCGGTTCAGCGCCTCGCGGCGGCTCGCGTCGACGAGCGAAAGGAGGTAGCCGGCAGATTCGACCTCGCCCGGATCGCGGCCGGCTCCCTGCGCCGCGGCATGCAGGCGGCGGACGATGCCCGCCAGGGACGGGATCGACTCGGCGGGGCGCGCAAGGTAGCCGTCCGCCTTCTCGCCGGCGAGCTGGACGAACTCCTTCCGGTACGCGGCGATCACGAGCGGGATGCGGTGCGGCGGGGCGAACATCGGCTGGATGGGCGGCAGCCCCTCGACCGCCGACGGCAGTCGCTCGCCGGCCCACAGCGCGCGGATCTGATCCATGGCGCGGCTCACCCCGGCAATCGCGGTGTCCGGGGCGTACGGGATCCCCATCTGCTTGAGCCGCAGCGGCAGCCCGGTGCCGATGCCCATCACAATCCGGCCCGGCGCCATCTCGTCGAGGGCGGAGCCGGTCATCGCCAGCACGACCGGGTGTCGGGTGTTCGGATTCACCGCCCCGAGCGCAATTCGAAAGCCGTCCTCCCGCTCATCGGCCCCCAGGGCTGAGGCGATGGCGGCGACGTAGCTCACAGCGTCCCGCTCGAAATACGAATCGTGGATCCAGACCGAGTCGAGGCCGGCGGCCCGCGCCGCAGCGCTCCAGGCGACGACCTCGTCGACCTCGCCGCGGGCGGCCATTCCCAGTCCGATCCGCCGTGCAATGGCGTTCATCTGCCAGGCGACCAAACCTTTCAGCTTCCAACATATGCCGATGCAGAAATCGGCTACCGGATGCTAGCAGATTCCTCCCCGCGTTGGCGACGTGGCCTCTGACTCATCAACCGCGCATGGTGGGCACGCTATCCGCTCCAGGCTCGCGAAGCGGCCCGCCGACTGTTCAACCGCGCATGGTCGGCACGCTATCCGCTCCGGGAGCGGGCGGCGCCGGCCGCGGGTGACCGTCGCACGCTCGCCAACAGCGGCTCCGCGCGCTCGAATGACGTCGCGAGGTGGATAACGCTCCTCCGGGGCGCGGTTGACAGATGGACCCGGCGAAACGCTCGGCGCACGACCCGCGGGGACCGTCAGCCGGTCGCAGCCGTCGTGAACCAGCCGGCCGAGGTGATGAGGGTCCATGCGCTGAACGCGTAGGTCGCCACCAGCAACAGTGAGACGATCCCGCCGGCGAGAGCCCCGTCGGAGACCGGAAAGATCCCGGTGAGGCTGAAGATCGTCCCGAGCAGGGCGGCGATCATCCCGGCCACCCGGGCCCAGCTGCGCCCCACGAGTGCTCCGATGCCGCTCGCAACGCTCACAGCGCCGAAGGCGGCGAGTGCCAGGCCGACCACGATTGCGAGCCCGCCAACGGCATTCAGGGACAGCGAACCCAGCTGGTCGCTGAGCTCCGGCGGCACCTCGCCAACCGCGCCGACCAGGGCGCCCAACAGGGTGAACAGCAATCCGCCGAGGCCGATGAGCGCGCCGAGCACGATGAGCGCAATCGCGGCCGCGGTCACAGCCGCCGGGCGGCGCGGCCGGACCGCTCGCATCGGCACCATCGGCACCATCGGCTCCAGAGGTTGCACGGGCTCGCTCGGCAGCATCGGCTCCACGGGGGGAGTCTAGCCAGCCCGGCGCCGGAGGTACCGCAATCGGGGTGCGACTGGTCAGGTGCACCAGCGCACCTGATCGGTACGGGTTTCTCGCTGGGCACGCAGCGGGCGACGCAGTACGTTGGCTCGCATGGTGCCATCAGCTCGCTTCGGACCGGCCATCTCGCCCCGCGCGCTCGCCCTGGGGGCGGCTGTGGCGCTCATCGTCGGCGTCCTTCTTCCGCTGGCCCGTGGGCGCGCCGCGACCGGTGATCCGGTCCTCCTCAACGAGGTGCTGATCAGCCACATGGGCTCGCCCGACGACACCGAGTACGCCGAGCTGTACGGCACGCCGGGCGCCTCGCTCGCCGGCCTGAGCCTGCTCGTCGTCGAGGGCGATTCGAGCACCGGGCCGGGGACGGTAGACCAACGCCTCGACTTCGACGCGGGAGCTCATCTCGGCGGGAATGGCTTCTACCTCGTGGGCAACCCGGTCGGACTCGGAACGCATTACGGCGTGACGCCGGACGTGAGCATCGGCAATGACTGGTTCGAAAATGGCAGTCAGACGGTCGCGCTGGTCAAGACGGCCAGCGCACCGGCGCCCGGTTCACCGGTGACCGGATCGGAGACGGTGCTCGACGCCGTCGCCTTCAGCGACGGCGGCCCAACCGACATCTGGTACTTCGGCGCACCGCTTCCCGGCCTCGATGATGGGTTCCTGCCGGCCGGCGCGCGCCGGGCGAGCGACGGCGTCGATACGGACACGGCCGCCGACTGGGTGCTGGCGGACTACCAGCTCGGGCCAACGAACACCCCGACCGCGGCGTCGCCCTATGACGCGCCGCCCACAGCGGATTGCGGAGCGCCGGTCAGCACGGACGCCGGCACCGCGGTCCTGACCACGGTGAGCGCCGCCGACCCGGATGGACTCGTCGTCAGCTTCGGCCTTACGGCGGCGCCCGACCCCGGGTCGGTGACGCTCGGCGTGGTCTCCCCGGCATCCACGATCGGCGCGGCGGCGACCGCCCAGGTCCGCGTCGGCGCGACGACCCCGGCCGGCTCGTACGACGTCACGGTCACCGCCTTGACCAATGCAACGCCGGCCCAGGAGGCGACCTGCCAGCTGGCCGTCACCGTCAGGGAGCCCCCGGCCAGTGTCCCGAGCATGGACGCCCTCAAGGCCCTGCTCGCCGGCTGCATCGCGAACGGCGACGTCGCCCCTTCCAAGGCGCGCCTCCTGACCGCTCGTCTGTCACGCGTCGAACGCTTCCTGGCGGGCGGGCACACGCGGGCCGCGATGGCGCAGCTCCAGGCATTCGCGAACCAGGTGCGCGGCCTCAGCCCGCGGTGGGTGAGCAGGCAGGCGGCGGCCACCCTCGCTCGCGAAGCTCTGGACCTGAGAGCCGCGCTCCGCCAGTGATCGGCTCCCTTCAGCCCGCGGCCTCGACCGCGTAGAGGCGCCAGTCGCCTGGGACGCCCTTGAGCTCGTGGCGTCCGCGGTCCCGCAGCGAGACCTCGCCCGCGTGGATCGCATCGCGCATCGCATCGGAGACGAACACCTCGCCATCGCCGGCCGCGGCCATCACCCGCGCGGCCGTGTGCACCGCCAGGCCGCTCACCTGCTCACCGCGCATCTCGACCTCGCCGAGGTGGAGGCCGGTTCGCGTCTCGAGACCCAGCTGCTGCACGGAGGCACGGATGCCCCATGCCGCGTGGAGTGCGTCGAGCGGCCGGTGGAAGGTGGCGAAGAATGCGTCACCCGCGGTGTTCACCTCATGCCCCCGGTGAGTGGCGAGCTCCCCTCGTACCGCGGCGAGATACTGCCCGAGGAGCGCGCGCCAGCGCTCGTCGCCAATGTCCACGATGCGCTCCGTGGAGCCGACGATGTCGGTGAAGAGCAGGGCGAGCACCGCGCGGCCGGGCAGGAGGCGATCGATCACCGGCCGTATCCAGCGTCGCATCGGGACGAACAGGAGGCCCACGCCCACCCCCAACGCACCGGAGAGCAGCTCCGAGCGCTGGTGCGTGAACGACTCGACGACGTACTGGAGGCCGATGTTGCCTACCACGAAGGCCGCCGCCAGCAGGGCGCTGACGGTGGCATACACGGCGGTCCGGTTCAGCAGGACGTCGATGTCGTACAGCCGGTAGCGAAGGACGGCAATGCCGATCGCCACCGGCACGCTCGTGATCGCCACGAGCCCCACGATCCAGGCCACGTCGCCCACCACGCCGGTCTCGAAGATAAAGGACAGTCCCAGGCAGACGATGGCGACCGTCGCCGGGAACGCGAACCAGCGCAGCTGCAGCCGCTCAGTGGGGGAACCGTGCCGATAGCGGGTCACGACCGCCACGATCGCGAGCGCGAACACGATCAAGCCGCTCAGTGGATCGATGACGCTCACCACGTCGATGAGCGGGTGTCCCAACGCAATCCCGATCGGGTTCTCGATATCGGTCCCGCTCATCGGGCCCGGAACGATCGCCGAGCCCACGCTGGTGGCCACGATTCCCACCCCTGCAAACGCAGCGACCCATCGCCATCGGGGCGACGGCAGGTGACCGTCGGGAAAGAGGAGCGGAACGAAGATGACCATCAGGATCAGGCTGGGGATGGCGATCCAGCTGTCGAGCCACGCCGCGAAGACGGTGCCCGGCAGGGTCAGCCCGTGCCGATCCTGGCTCAGTGCGACCCAGGTGTAGGAGGCCGTGGTAACGGCCATGCCAATCGAGCTCGCCATGAAGATCCAGCCCACCGCGTTCGTCCGCTCGTGGTTGACGATCAGCATCCCGACCACGCTGAGTCCAACCACGAGCCCCACGATCAGCAGGACAAAGAGGAGGCCGGGTCCGATCCCGGCGTCCGCCAGCTGGCAGCCGCCTGCGAAAACGAGGAGGACGACGTCAACGGCCAGGACGGCGGTGGGCACGCCGAATCGCCGGCGGGTGAGGCTCAGGTGCATCGGCTCAGGGGTCGCGGCTCACGACGGTTCGTGCTCGGCAGTCCTCGCGGGATCGGGTGGGCATGTCGCTCCGATGGTACGGAACGGCGGGTATCGGCCGCAACTCGGCGAGCACGCCCACGGCCAGGAAGCCGAGATACGTGGAACAGGCCCGATCCACGCAGGACCGGGCCTGCCTCCGAGGAATCCTCGGGCTCAGATCGGTCGCGGATGGTGCACGAGCGACCCACCGGTCGCGTAGCGCACCGCCAGGTCCACCACGAAGCCCAGGACGACAGCGCCGATGAGCGCCGGCAGGAGGTACATCCCCTCCCAGTCCGGGCCCCAGGTGCTGGCCGTTCCGAATGCCTCGCTGCCGAGCCATCCGCCGACCAGCGCGGCGAGGCCAGCGACGCTCCACTCGTATCCGATGGTGACGTCGCCGACGTACTGCAGGATGGCTCCGATGATCACGGCGCCGACGATCAGGAGGGCGATTGACCACCCGGTCATGCCCAGATTCCAGCCGAAGAGATCGAGCATCACTCCTATCCTCCTTGGATGCCTACGAAATGATCGACCGTGATTGAGACTGCGCCGCGGCCCCCGGGGCGACAAGGGCCAGATGGCAGATTTCGCGCGATCGCGCCGGCCTATGCCTCGCGACGCCAGACCGCGGTCCGCCACAGGAGGCCGGCGTGCGCCGAGACCGGGACCATGCGGGCCTCGGCGAGTAGACGGTCGAGGGTCGCCTGGCGGTGGACGTAGACCCGGAACTCGTTCCGGGTGATGCCGCACCACAGGTTCCCGAGGTGCATGAAGAGCCGTACCCACCACGCGTCGCGCGGATAGACCAGCCCGTACAGGCGCCGGGCCCGGGCGACCGAGCCGCGCACCAGGGCCTCGACATACGGGTAGCAGCAGATCACGCGGTCGAGGGTGACGATGTCGGCGTCATCGACCTCCTCGGCGACCGCCACGAAGTCTCCGTGGAGGTACCGGGTCCGATCCGCCAGGCCGCGATCGGTGGCCTCGGCCTCAGCCGTGGCGAGGTATGGCCCGGAGGCGTCGACGTCGAGGCTGCTGCCGGCCCCGGCGGCCAGCAGCTCGAGCTGAACGGCACCGATCCCACCGCCGATGTCGAGCAGCGAAGCGCCCTCGACGCCCTCGGCCAGCAGCGCCTCGATGAGCCGCCGGGTGCTCGCGTCCGCGCCGCCCTCCCGGTAGTCGAGCAGGTCGCGGCGCGCCCGCTCGTCGTCGAACTGGGCGTCGTAGTCGCGGGCGCAGCAGGCACCGGGCATCAAGGCTCAGTCTAGGCGCGCGTCGCCGTCCCCGGATTCGAGGCTGGCAGCCGCATCCGGAACCAGGACGGCCGCGACGAGCGAAGCGGCGAGCAGGAACAGCCCAATCCCCGCTGGCAGGCTCAGCGCCTCGTGTAGGACGAGCAGGCCGAGGAGCGTGGCGACCGCCGGCTCGGCGAGGCCGATGGTGGCCGCCAGCGAGACCCCGATCCGACGCAGGCCGCCGCCGTAGAGCAGGTAGGCGACGACGGTGGCCATCACCGCCAGCCAACCGGCGACGGCCGCGCCGGCCGCCGTCCCGAGCCACGCGCTGTCGGAGCCGATGGCGACCGGCAGCAGGAACAGCGCGCCGATCCCGAAGACGGCGCCCATCACCCCCGTCTCGGGGAGGCCGGCACGAATGAGGCGTGATGCGGCAACCGCGTAGATCGCGTAGCTGCCGCCGGCGACGAGGGCCAGCCCGACGCCGAGCGGCTCGACCCCGCCGGAGCGCCCGGCCAGCACCAGCATCGCGCACCCAGCGATCGCGCCGGCGGTGGCGGCCAACCAGCGGCCGCCGATCCGCGGCCCGCCGGCCAGGCGCGATGCGAGCGCGGTGAGCAGCGGTGCGCTGCCGATCGCCACGACGGTCCCGACCGCCACCCCGGTCCGGGCCACGGCGGTGAAGAAGGCGAGCTGATAGGTCGCCACCACCGCGCCGCCCACGACGAGCGCAATCGCCCCCGCGCGGCCGCTCGCGACGACGGGCCGGAGGCGCCCGGACGACGCCGCCAGGATCGCGAGCAGGCCACCGCCCAGGACGATGCGCCAGGCGCCCACGGAGATCGGGCTGGCACTCTCAGGGCCCAGTGCGCGCGCCGTCCCGGTCGTCCCCCACAGCGCAGCCGCACCGCCCACGAGCAGCGCGCCGCGCAGCAGTCGGCTCAGGAAGGGGGTTCCTGGGCCCGCACCCGGGGCTCGCGGTCGGCCGCCGCGATCTCCCGCACCTCCTGCGCGCGGGGCAGGTTCACGATGACGACCGACGAGCGCAGCTCGTCGGGGCTCCCGTCGGTGAGCCGGATGACCGCATCGGTCAACGGGACGAAGCGCGGATTCACGCGTCCCAGGTAGCCCATTGGCTGCGAGCCCGGCGGCACGTGCACGAGCCCCACGACCTCGTATGGCTCGATCCGAACGCGGAGCGATTGACCGGGCCGATGCAGGTGGCGGCGCGGATCGTGGGCCTGTTCCGGCGGTAGGACGAGCAGCATCCCGTCCGACTCGGCCTCACCGAGCCGATTCAGCACGTCGGTGATGCGCTCACCGCCGGTTCGAATCTCGACCGATCGCGGCCCGTCCGGGCCGAGGACCTGCACCGGCATCACGTCCACGATGGCCGGTGATGGATCCGCGGGGAGTGGCTCCGACGGCGCGGTGGCCTCGACGGGGGCAGGCGGCTCGGCGGGCTGTCGCCCGCCGAAAAGACGTCCAAGCCATGAGCTCACCGGGGAACCTTACCGCGGTGAGGCGAGCGCGGAGGGCACGTTTCCGACGCTGGCCACGACGAGGTCGGGCGCCATCTGGTACGCGTACCACAGCGCGCCGAGCATCGCGGCCGCCACGATCACCGCGACGAGCGCGGAGTCGACGTACCGCACGCGTTCGAGGCGGCCTTGGGCCAGCGCAATGAGCCCCGCCGGGGCGGCCAGCGCAATCGCGTAGAGGACGTCGCGCGACCAGTCGATGCTGCCCACGATGCTGCCGAACGTGGGCGTCGCCCCGACCTGCGAGAGAGAGACGATGAGCGCGCGAAGGCCGCCCAGTGCAAAGCAGGCAAATGCGACGACCGGCCACACGGCCAACGAGAGCTGTTGTCGGCGATTCACCGTGAACGTCGTCACGCGGTTGCACCCTCCTGCTGCATCGTGACGCTGGACTCCCCGAGCCAGTTACATCGAGGCTAACACGCGCGCTCGTGGCGGTACCATCGACGCATGCCGCAGCTCAGCGCGCAGAATCGACGATCGCTGCGCGACAGCGCGTTCGCCTACGTTGACTCGGGTGGCCGGCGGCGGCTCCCGATTCACGACGAGGCGCACGTTCGAAACGCGCTCGCCCGCTTCAACCAGGTCCTCTTCGAGGATGAGGCCGCCCGGGATCGGGCGAGGGGCCGGCTGCTGCGAGCCGCACGCAGGTACGGGATCGTCCCGGTCGGCTTCATGGAAGGCCAACTGCGGGTCACCGGCCCGCGCGCGCTGCCGAGCGGAGCGGTCACCTTCCTGATGACCGACATCGTGGATTCGACGGGCCTGCTCCACGAGCTCGGGGACGCCTACGCGGCGCTCCTCACCGAGCTGCGGCGCCACCTGCGGACGATCGTTCGACACGCGGGCGGCCAGGAGGTCGATGCCCGCGCGGACGAGTATTTCGCGGTTTTCAAGCGGCCGTCCGGGGCGCTCGTCGCCGCGTCGGCCATTCACCGCGCCCTCGCCGATCACGCGTGGCCGCGAGGCGCGACCGTCCTCGTCCGGATTGGCGTCCACTCCGGACGCCCGACCCTGACCGATGCGGGCTACGTCGGCTTGGCGGTGCACGCCGTGAATCGCATCTGCCGGGTGGCGGGCGCTCGCCAGACCGTCGTCTCCGGTGCGACCCTCTCCGCGCTCGGCGACGAGTTGCCCGCCGGAGTGACGGTCCGTGCGCTGGGCGCCCACGAGCTGCGGGGAGTTCGCGAGTCGCCGCTCCTCTTCGAGGTGGGCCAGATCAGCGTCGGACGATCCGCGCCATCCATGCGTGGGGCGGCGTCGCTGCGCCAAACGGGTCGCGGACCTCGAACCGGGCTCCCTCGATCCGGTCGACCTCCCAGCCGTCGGCGAACGCCGCGCGGAGCTCGGCCTGGGTGACCCGGCGCGGACCGCCGGTGCCCGGGGTCAGCTCCGAAAAGCAGGCGAGGTGGATGACGCTCCCGGGGTCGAGCACCGAGGCCAGGCTCAGCACGTAGCGCGCTCGGTCCGCGTCGTTGAAGACATGGAAGACGCCGGAGTCGATGACCGTCGCGAAGCGTCGCCCCAGGCTGCCGAGATCGAGCGCGTTGCCGACCGCGAACGTGGCCTTGAGCTTACGCTCCTGCGCCTTGCGGCGCGCGGTCGCGACGGCGGTCGGCGACAGGTCGATGCCGAGCACCTCGTGCCCCCGCTCCGCGAGCATCAACGCCTGCTCGCCGGTTCCGCAGCCACAGTCGAGGACGGGGCCGGCGACCTCACCCGCATCGGCGATTCGCACGAAGGCCGGCTGCGGCCGGCCGATGTCCCACGGCGGGCTCCCATCGCGATACACCTCGTCCCAGCCGAGGGCCGCGCGCTCGAGCGCGGTGGGGATCGGCTCGTCGTCGGGGCTCATTTGCGCCAGCCTACCCGAAGGAGCCGGTTGGCAGGTCCGGGGCCATTGGCCGACCTGTCACCATGCGCGAATGACTGAGACCGCCGACATCATCGTGGTGGGCGCCGGTGTCCAGGGCGCCAGCCTCGCCTTTCACCTGGCCCGCGCGGGCAGGCAGCCCGTCGTCCTCAACCGCTCCGACGTGACGAACGCCACCGGTCGCTCGTCAGGCCTGGTGCGAATGCACTACGACCTGCCCGAGAACGCGTCGCTCGCCTGGCGCTCGTTCGCCTACTTCCGCGACTGGGCCGATGCCGTCGGCGGTCACTGCGGCTTCACCCGCACCGGCTTCCTCCAGCTCGTGCCCCCCAAGCTGACGCCGCAGCTGCGCGCCAACGTCGAGATGCAGCAGGGCCTCGGGATACCGACGATCCTCATCGGGCCAGATGACATCGCGCGGCTGACGCCGGAGATGATGGTCGACGACGTCGAGCTCGCCGCGTACGAGCCGGAGTCCGGCTACGCGGACCCCTCGACCGCCGCCGCCTCGTTGATCGCCGCGGCACGCGACCACGGCGCAACCGTCCGCGCGGCCGAGCGGGCGACGACCATCCTGCTCGAGGGCGACCGGGTCGTCGGGGTGCGCAGCGCGGAGCGCGAGATCCGCGCCGAGACCGTGGTCCTCGCCGCCGGGGCGTGGTCGGGCCAGCTCGCCGCGGAGATCGGCTTACAGCTGCCAATCCGGGCCTGGGTCCACGACACGTGTTTCGTGGCGCGGCCGGCGGGGTTCGGCTCGTTCCCCGGTTTCATCGATTTCGGCCGGGCGATGTACGTGCGGCCCGAGGGTGCCCACCTCGTGCTCGTCGGGCTCGAGGACGGGAACCCGGTGCTCGACACGCCGGACGAGGTCCATCACGGGTCGCCGGACTTCACCGAGCGGGCCGTGGATCGGGTGACCCAGCGGCTGCCGCGGCTCGCGGAGGGCGGGTTGCAGAGCTCGCACTACGGCGTCGACGGGATCACGCCCGACCAGCATCCGATCATCGGCCCTGCCGCACCGTACGGGCCGGAGGGCCTGTGGCTCGACTGCGGATTCAGTGGGACCGGCTTCAAGACCGCCCCCGCGGTCGGCGAGTCGCTGGCGCGGATGCTGCTCGATGGGCCCGATGCAGCGCCGGAGCTCGCGGTCTTCGGCTTCGACCGCTTCCATGGAGAGCGACGGATCAGCTCGCCGCATCCGTACGGGCTCATGTGGACGTAGGGCGGCGGCGCGCCAGCGCATCGGTCGCATCGGCCGCATCGGCCGTGTGACCCGCATCGGCACATCGGCCGTGTGGCCCGTGTTCGGACGTGCCGACTTGTCATCCGCTCTCTGGAGGAGCGTTATCCAGCTCCCGGGGTAGTTCCCCAACGCATCGCCCGCCGAGCTGAGCGTGCAGTGATCACCCGCGACCGGCTCGACCTGCCGCCGATCTGGATAGCGTGCCGGAGAAGAGCGGTTGAGGAGTCAGAGGGTCGTGACGCCCACCCGCGCCGGATACCGCGCCGCTGACGAGCGGTTGAGGAGTCGACGGAGGGCAACGGCATACGGAGGACACCGGCAGCGGACCTTGCTACCCCGATAGTCTCCGGGCGATTCTGGGCATTCAGGGCGGACCGCGGCCTTCATCGCGCGTATGTCGGCGCCCTATGCCTGGGCCGAGAATCGATGTCTTGCAGGGCCGAGCGGGTGTTGCCTATTGACAACGCATCTCGATCCGAGCGATAAGCCATTCGTCGGATCGATGCATGGGGAGGGCATCCGATCTCGGAGATTCCGCGAGAGCGTTCCCTGGTTGCCAACCGGTCGACATCGGTGGATGCCGTCATGGTCGTGGCGGCCGCTGCCTTGTCTGCGGGGCTTGCGGCGGGTCTCGTCGCTCCTGGCGTCAACATCCGCATCTCCGCCCCGGGTCTTGACCTTGTTCTCGAGACCCTCGCGACGCTCGTCGCCATCTCGGTTGCGGTCCTGGGCTGGGTCCGTTACCGCCAGCTGGCCGCACCACTCGCCCTCTTCGAGGCGGCAGCGTTCCTCGTCCTGGCCACGAGCGATGGCCAATACGTGGCCTCGATCCTGAGCGGCCTCGACGCGTCGGCCGGCTTGCCGCTGGGCGAGCTCGGGCAAGCCAACCTCTACGTCTTCACGGCGTCGCGACTCATGGCCGCGATCCTCCTCGTGGTCGGCGGCTTCGCCTCACTGCGGGGTCTCCGTCCGGGGCGCCCATGGCTGGTCGTGGTCGCGCCAGCCGTGGCCCTGGTTGTGATCGCGTACGTGGCGGCACACGCCGGATCCCTCCCCCAGCTCGCCTCGAAGGCAGGCCCTGGCTCTGTGCAGAGCTCGACGCTCCTCGGCGCCGCCCTGCAGGTTTCCGTGGCGGCTCTGCTCCTGTGGGCCGCGGCCCTCTCGCGCCGTCTCTACCGCCGATACGGGTCGCTGGGCCATGCCTGGCTGGCGCTGGGCCTCGTCTTCGGTGCCTTCGCCCAGGCCTACGTGGCCGTCTCCCCACACACCGAGACCGGGCTGGTGACCACCGCCAACTTCCTCTGGCTCGTGTTCGACCTCTGCCTCTTCGTCGGCGTCGAGACCGAGGTCGGCGTGGCACTCGCAGGCCTGCGGACCGCCAATCTCGACCTTAGACGCCTCCGAGCGCTCGATGCCGAGCGGGCCACCCTGGAGGAGCGTGCCCATCTCGCCCGCGAACTGCACGATGGTCTGGCGCAGAATCTCTGGCTGGCGAAGCTGAAGGCCGGCCGACTGGCGGGCCTTGCGGGGTTCGGGCCGGATGCCGCTGCGCTGGTCGGCGAGCTGGGGGACGCCATCGATGCCGGGTTGGCAGAGGCGCAGCAGGCCGTCACGGCGCTGCGGATCGCCGGCCAGCCGGCAGGCCCGTTCTGGGACGTGATCGCTCGGTATGTCGATGACTTCGCCGATCGATTCGGCCTGCGAGCCGAGATCGATTGCCCCAACGGTGCCTCGGGCCTTACTGCTCGGGCAGAAGCCGAACTCGTGCGGATTGCCCAGGAGGCACTGAGTAACGTTCGCCGACACGCGGACGCGACCTTCGTCCGGGTCCATGCCGCCATCGAGAATGGCCATCTCGAGCTCACGGTGGGAGACAACGGGCGCGGGTTCGATCCCGAACAGCTCGGTGAGGATGCCTACGGCCTCTCCAGCATGAGGGAGCGGGCGGCGATCATCGGCGCAGAGCTCCGCATAGATTCGCACCCGCATGACGGCACGCGAATCCGCGTCCTTCTCCCGGTGCCACATGCGGCGCCGGCGCCAGGGGCGTCGGGGTAGCCATGCGCGCCGTCGCCCCCGGTTACATCCGTGTCATGGTCGTCGACGACCACGCCCTGGTGCGCGCAGCGGTCCGTCAAGCCCTTTCCGCAGTGGACCTCGAGGTGGTCGCCGAGGTCGGAACCGCGGAGGAGGCCCTTTCCCTCGCGCCGGTGGTACGACCCGACCTGCTCCTCATCGATATTGACCTACCGGGGATGGACGGCGTGAGCCTCGTGCATGAGCTGGCACCCCGGCTTCCGGATGCGCGGATCGTCATGCTCACCGTCTCGAGGGCGGATCGTCATGTCATCGAAGCGCTTCGCTACGGAGCGAGCGGGTACCTGACGAAGGACCTCTCGCCCGATGCGCTGCAGCGTGCGGTGCGAAGCGCGTCCGCCGGTGAGCTGGCCATGCCTCGTGGGATCGCCGCGCGCGTTGTCCACCGCCTGGTCGAGACCTCGCGACGTACAGCCACGACGGACGACCCTGCGCTGGCACGCTTGACCATGCGCGAGATGCAGGTCCTGCGCCTGTTGGCGGAAGGTCTCACGGACCGTCAGATCTCCGCATCGCTCACGATCTCGCCCCGTACGGTGGAGACGCACGTGAGCAGCATCCTGCACAAGCTTGACGCTCGGAACCGGGCAGAGGCGGCGGGACGCTACCGGGAGCCCGGCTGACCGCGATCAGGCCCTGGCGGCAGCCCGCGCCGCGGCGATCTCGACCCTGAGCAGACGCGGCTGCGCCGCGCGCAGAGCGACACCGCGACCCTCGCGCAGGACCAGGAGAAGCCATTCTCCCGACAGGCCCACCTCGAGAATCTCCTCGAGGTCGATAGAGAGGCGATCCCGGCCGATCAGCAGCAGACGCCGCGAGGTCACGTGGAGCTCGCCCGCAGGGCCGCGCGGAGCGGCGGACTCCGGCTTCGGCGTCCGGCGCTCGAGAACGACCGACGGGTGCACCGCGACAACCGCCTCGCCGGGCTGCAGCAGTGCTGCGATCTCCGGATCGGCTCGGACAGCGGGCATCGGTCCGTTGCGATAGCGCTCGCGGGCCTCCCGCGCCGCCGCCTCATCGGCCGCCGGGCCTGCCGGCACGTCCCCAGAAACCTGGGCATCGGCCCCGCTGTCGCGAGGGTGCAAGCGCTCCATGCGGCGAGGGTAGGGGGAGCCGCCAGGAGCGGCATCAGGGGAAGTACGGATCACGGCACTGGTTCCCGTCTCCGTGCGCCCGCCAGATCTCACAACACGCGTACTGAGGCCCGAACCCGTAGCTGATTCCGTGGAATCCCGGATGGCCCGCGCGGGAGCGACCCCTAGGTTGGTCAGCTGGGGAGAGCACGAACTCGTCATCGCAAACGTGAAGTTATGGATCGAGGGGAGGCTGCTGGCCCAGATGTCCTCATGCGCTCACCCCGGCATCAAGCCCGGCGCCCTGGCCCAAAGGAGGAACAACGTGAGAAGGCTCTTCTTGGCGACTGTGGTGGGCACGATGGTCTTCGGCGCCGTCTTGGCGTCGGCGTCCACCCTGCCGATCGATGACCCGGGCACCATCCAGGTCGGCGCCGTGTCACTGACCAACTGCCAGACCACTCCGCTCACGGTAGTCTGGAACGCCGACTACACCGGGACGGTGACGTCGGCCCAGGTCTCCAACATCGACCCGACATGCGATGGCCAGAACCTCTACTTCTATGCACTGAATGCTGCGGGCCACATCGTGGGCGCTAACCATTCGCCCTCGGTCGATTGCGGAGCCCCCGGCACGCCCATCAGCGTGACCCCCTACCCGATCGGCTCGCCGACAGCCAAGGTCGCGCTTGGCTACGTGCATCCGGCAGATGACCAGCTCACGAGCCCCACCTACCCATGTGGAGTGCCGGGCGAGATCATCGCGGGCGTCCGTATCGTGATCGGCGTCTAGTCCCCGACTATGCCCGTGGCTCTGTTCGCGTCCGGACAGGGCCGCGGGTCCCACCCGTTTTGCCAACGGGTCATCCCGACGCACCCAAGGCGCGACATGCCGGACTTGTTCTGTAGAGACTGCGGTGAGGCCCGCATCGGTTCGTTCCGCTTCTGCCGAATGTGCGGTCTCGACTTCGACAGCGGACGACCGGGCGACGGGCGTCTGACGAGCGAAGCCACACGTCGAATGATGTCGAGCGCGCTGGGCCGGCAACGCGTTCTCGCACCGCGCGTGGCCGTCGGACGTCAATCCGGCCTCGGACGGACATTGCGGACGGCACTCCTCATCTCCGGGGCCTCGCTCCTCGTCGCCTGGTTCTTTTTCCTGCGACCGATGGCGCTCGGCGGTCCAGCGTCGTATCTCGTCGTCTCCGGCGTCAGCATGGAGCCGAACCTCCACACCGGGGACCTCGTCGTCGTTCGACAATTGGATAGTTACCAGGTAGGCGACGTGGTTGCATATCGCGTTCCTGAGGGGCAGCCGTCGGCGGGAGCCGTGGTGATCCACCGCATCGTCGGCGGTGACGCACAAAACGGATTCATCATGCAAGGCGATAACAACAGCGGCCCCGATCCGTGGCGCCCGGGCCAGGCGGGCATCCTCGGGAGGAGCTGGGTGGAACTGCCGGGCAGCGGTCGCCTGCTCCTGATCCTCCGACAACCCATGGCCCTTGCGTTGCTCCTCGGCGGCATCGCCGGGATCTGGGTGCTTGGTGGGGGACCGCCCAAGGCGGGCAGGTCACGCGCGGGACGCAAGCCCAACGGCATTGCCGCGCGGCATGCCTCAACCGGCCAGCGAGGTGAGGTCGCGAAGCAGTGAGGCGCGGCTTGGATCGTCGCACCCTGCGTTGGTTTGTGGCGAGCGTGCTCGGCCTTGCCACGCTGATCGTCGCAGTCACGGCGTCGGCAGCCTCATTGGTCATCAGCGCGTCCCCCCTGCAGGTGTTCACCCTCCACGTCGCCGCGCCGCCTCCCTCCACGCCCACCGAATGCGCGGGCATGACCTTCAGCGACATCATTGTCGGGACGCCAGGCGATGACACGATCAGCGGCGCCAACGGCGGCGCGCTCATCTTCGGCCTCGGCGGCAACGACACGCTCTCCGGCGGCAACGGCAAGGACTGCCTCGTCGGCGGAGAAGGTGACGACACGCTCTCCGGCGGCAACGGCAAGGACGTCCTGCTGGGCGGAGAAGGTGACGACACGCTCTCCGGCGGCAACGGCAAGGATCTCCTCGATGGCGGAGCCGGCTCCGATGCATGCGACGGCACTGCGCATGACACGTTCATCGGCTGTGAGACCGCATCCATGAGTGATGCAGTTGACGGCGCCACCGCCGCATTGACGGTGCCCAATCCACTCCGTCCGCAGGACCCGAGCCCAACGCCACACCCCGAGCCGAGTCCCACGGCCAACCCGGACCCTCAATTAGGCCCGAGCACGTCTCCAAGCCCGGCCTCAAGCCCGAGTCCTATTCCCGATCCTGTGGCAACCGGGACCACGACGCCAACGCCGGAATCGAGCGCAACGCCAACGCCAACGCCAACCCCGACGCCGGAAGCGAGCGCAACGCCAACGCCAACCCCAACCCCGACGCCGGAATCGAGCGCAACGCCAACGCCAACGCCAACGCCGGAATCGAGCACAACGCCAACGCCAACCGGATAGGCGTGGCGCTCCCCAGGCTCCAAATCAAAGCTCGTGCGGCCGCGCGCTCTCCGCGCCGGCACTCGTGATCGTCGTAGTCGAGCGTCGCGGGCGTGGCACGGAGAGGGCCCGGATGGAGGTGATCCCCGACCTCCGCCAAGTCACGATGAACGACTTCGCCCGACGGTACATCGAGCCGGAAGCACGATGTACGCTGACAAGATGTCGGGCTTCGTGGCGCTGCCGTCGCTCGGCTACGTCCATCAGCCCACAGTCCAGGGGAACATTCGCAAGGGGATGCCCCATATCGTCCCGCTCGCGGACCGCGCGATGGGGGAACCTCAAGCAGTGGCTCCTCGGGACCCATCAGGGCGTAAGCCGCGCCCAACTCCAAGCCTATCTCGACGAGTTCGTCTTCCGGCACAACCGGCGCGGAGGCGGCAGGCCGCCTTTCCGACGCTACTGGGCCTCGAGACCGGCGACGCTCGTGCCCCCGGCCGTTCTTCGCGGGGCGACCAACCTGCGGCAGTTTCCGATCCGGCCGGCACCACGATGACTTCGAGAGAGGGGACGCGAATGGAATCGAAACGGCCGCGCCGCATTCCGCTGAAGGTCTGGCTCGCGGTCGTCCTTGTCGTCCTGGCGATCCTCCTCGCCGCCCAGAACTCGACCGTGGTGGTCCCTAACTGGACTCCTACGCGGCGGTCAGCCAGCGCACCATCGCGGTGAAGGTCGCCGTAGCCCCGTGTAGTTGGACGCGAGTCACGAATGTCGCCGAAACGCCCGCCGAGGTCCGGGTCAAGATCGAGACGCTGCCATGCCCGATTCCCCTGCCTGGCACGGCCGAACTCTCCCTTCGGGATCTGACTGTTTCCCTCGACGCCGACCTCGGCACGCGCGTCGTCACGGACACAAATGGGCAGGCGATCCCACGGCGATAAGTGCTCGAAGCGAGGGGTCGGGTTTCGGGAGATCGGCGACCACTACGCCTTGCGCTTTGCTGAAGCAACGGGATAAGCATTAGGGCGGCGGCGCACCAGCGCCGCGGTCGCATCGGCCCGGTAAGTCGCATCGGCCGCGTAAGTCGCATCGGCCGCAGCACCCGCCTACGGACGTGCCGACTTGTCATCCGTTCTCTGGAGGAGCGTTATCCAGCTCCCGGGGGAGTTCCCCAACGCATCGCCCGCCGAGCTGAGCGTGCAGTGATCACCCGCGACCGGCTCGACCTGCCGCCGATCTGGATAGCGTGCCGGAGAAGAGCGGTTGAGGAGTCAGAGGGTCGTGACGGCCACCCGAGCCGGATACCGCGCCGCTGACGAGCGGTTGAGGAGTCAGAGGGTCGTGACGCCCGCCCGCGCCGGATACCGCGCCGCTGCAGAGCGGTTGAGGAGTCGGCGGGTCGCGGCTCATCCAGGACGCCTACCCACCCCCGTCGGACGGGACAGGGCGACCCCAGACTCCCCGACGGCGCGTGGCGACAAGTGGCGGCGCGGGTTGCGACCTCGCGAGCCGACTCCCCGGCGCTCCCTCAGTCCCGACGGCGGAAGTTCACGACCGCGATCGTCAGCATCACCGCCCCGAACGCGAGGAGGATGAGCGCCTCGATCCCGATCGGCAGGACCTGGTCGAAGATCGTGAGGCCCAGCTTGTCCACGGCCTGCGCCGGCAGCGTCGCGCCCAGCACGATCCGCCGCAGCGGATCCATCCCGTACGAGACCGGGTCCAACCGCCCCAGGACCGCCATCCAGTTCGGCACGCCCGTCAGCGGGAAGAGCGACCCGGAGAGGAAGAACATCGGCATCATCAGGAAGTTCATGACGATCTGGAAGCCCTGCATCGACTTCATCCGCGACGCGATCGCAACGCCCATGGCCGACAGCGAGAAGGCCAGGATGAAGAGGAACGGGAGGAGGAGCAGGACCGAGCCGACGTTCAGCGTGACCCCCACGAACGGGGCCAGCACGAGCAGCACGACGCCCTGGAACATCGCCTGGGTTGCGCCGCCCAGCGCCTTGCCAATGGCGACCGCCGACCGGTCGATGGGCGCCACCAGGATCTCCTTGAGGAAGCCGAACTCGCGGTCCCACACGATGGACATGGCGCCGAAGATCGCGCTGAACAGGACGGCCATGCCCACGACACCGGGATAGACGAACTGGGCGTAGCTCAATCCACCCGCCCCGGCCGCGCCGCCGCCGAACGAGCCGCCCAGCGAGGACCCCAGCCCGGCGCCGAAGACGACGAGGAAGAGGAGGGGTTGGGCCAGGCCAACGATGGCCCGCACCCGGTCGCGCCAGTAGCGGAGGATGTCGCGGTACCAGACGATGTAGATCCCGCGCAGGGTGCCGGCCAGACCGCTCGCCCGGCGTCGGGCCGATGCCGGACGGGCACCGGTCAGCGCGGTCGTATCCTGTGTGCTCATTTCGGTGCTCACCGTCCTCGGCCTCCCCAGACTCTGCCCATCATTCGCATCCGATCCATTGATCCGGCCGCCTCATCGCGGATGGCGTGCCCCGTCAGCTTCAGGAACACGTCGTCGAGGCTCGGCCGGTGGGAGGAGATGGACGTGACCGGCACGCTCAGCTCGCGCACGAGGCGCGGGATGAAGCCGGCGCCGTCGGACACCTCGACCCGGATCGTCCCGTTGTCGACCGTCGGCTCCAACTCGAACGTGCCGCGCAGCTCGTCGGCGGCGGTCGGGTTGTCGGACGTCGCGATCGTCACCACGTCGCCGCCGACCATCCCCTTCAGCTCGTCCGGCGTCCCGAGCGCCACGATCTCGCCGTGGTCGATGATCGCGATCCGGTCGCACTCCTCCGCCTCGTCCATGTAGTGGGTCGTCATGAACAGGGTGACGCCCTGCTCGGCGCGAAGCTTGCGGAGGTAGCCCCAGATGTGCCGGCGGGTCTGCGGATCGAGCCCGATCGTCGGCTCATCCAGGAACAGGATCTCCGGGGTGTGCATCATCCCGCGCGCGATCTCGAGCCGGCGCCGCATGCCTCCCGAGAAGGTCATCACGATCGACTTCGCCCGATCCGAAAGGTCGACCATCTCGAGGACCTCGGCGATGCGCCCGGCACGCTCGGACGAGGGGATCGAGTAGACGAAGGCGTGGAACTCGAGGTTCTCCTTCGCCGTCAGCTGCCCGTCGAGCGATGGGTCCTGGAAGACGAGACCAATTGCCGAGCGCACGTCTCCCGGGTGGCTCGCGACGTCGAAGCCGGCCACCATGGCCTGCCCGCTTGTCGGCTGCAGCAGGGTGCAGAGCATGCTGATCGTCGTCGTCTTGCCGGCCCCGTTCGGCCCCAGGAAGCCGAAGATCTCGCCCCGGTGCACCTCGAGATCGATCCCCTTCACCGCCTCGATGGCGCCGAAGTGCTTCGTGAGGGCCGTGGCCCGGATCACCGACCCGTCAACTTCGGGTGTGCTCATGAATTCGATTCCTCTGTCGCGTCCGACCCGGATTCGCCGGCCGAACGCATTTCTTCTTCGAGATCCGCGCCCGCAGGCGCATCGGTCGATTCGTCAT
Organism: uncultured Chloroflexia bacterium; assembly: GCA_963837425.1. GTDB lineage: Bacteria > Chloroflexota > Limnocylindria > QHBO01 > QHBO01 > CAWINH01. The sequence continues at coordinate 169,125 of CAWINH010000002.1, read as the reverse complement.
CCGCAAGGAGCCGATACAGGCGCCGCCTGCTCTCGACCAGGATCCGTTGCGCTTCGGACTGCGCCTCGGCAGAGCCGACGCGCTTCACCTGGATCGCCGCGCCGATGACCTGGACGGCGAGCCGCTTGAGGTCGATCGAGGGACCGCCCTCCTCCTTGGCGAACCAGGGATGGCGCGTCAGGGGCGATGCCTCGGCGGCCTCCCGCCCGGCATCGGTGAGGTTATACACCTTGCGGCCATCGACCACCTCGGCGTGGACCAGCCCCTCGTCCTCGAGCTGCTGGAGGGTGGGGTAGATCGTCCCCGCGCTCGGCCGCCAGCGGCCGCCGGTGCGAGCCTCGAGGACCCGCATGATCTGGTAGCCGTGCATGGGCGTCGAGTGGAGGACGGCGAGGATCAGCGGGCGGACCTTGCCCCGCTTGACCGCCGCGTATCCCTCGCGGAGCGGACCGAACACGTCGCGAAGCGACGCGCGCAGGTCCTCGCGGTGAAGGTGGCGGTGGTGGGATCGTCGCTCGCCGCGATCGCTCCTCTCACGGCCACGAATGGTCGACATCTGGTTGGCGTCTCCGTGCGTCGGGTTGCGGTGCATCACGATATATCGTGATAAGGCGGACGTCAAGCAGGCCTGGGCGCTGGCTCCCGCGCCTGGCATCCCGCGCCTGTGGGACGCACCACCCAGCGGGACAAACGGCGCCTGAGGCTCGCCTCCCGCGCGAAACGTCCCGGTGAGCGGGACAAACTACGCCTGAGCGCCTCTTCCTGCGCGAAACGTCCCGGTGAGCGGGACAAACGGCGCCTGAGCGCCCTCCTGCGCGAAACGTCCCGGTGAGCGGGACAAACGGCGCCTGAGCGCCTCTTCCTGCGCGAAACGTCCCGCTCAGCGGGACTTGGATCCTGGATCGAGCAGTGATGCCAGGTAGTCCTGCGCCTACAGGCGCGCGCGAGAACGGTCCGGGCGCTCCGGACGCTCGTTCGGCTCCTCCATCGGCCCCTCGAGGCCCTCCACCGACAGACCATCCGCGCTCGCCCACGGCTCCCGGTACTCGTCCTCGATGGCGGCGACCGGGCGCGGCCGGTTCAGCAGGAAGTGGTCAAGGGTCGCGAACAGGCCGGCGATCGCCTGCCCACCCGAGGAGCGTGACGGGAGCGGCGTCGTGGATCGGGCCCCTGGGTCGGTGTCAGGCGAGGGCGGCATGCGACGAGCTTACCCCTAGGTCACCGACTCGACCACGAAGTCGACCGCGCAGGTCAGCCACTCGCTGAGCCCGTCGACGCTCTGCGGGTCGCTGGCCGTGACGCACGCGTTCGATGCGGGATCCTCGAAATGGCCGGCCACCATCAGCGCCGGGCCGGTCGTGCCCGCCGGAGCCAAACCGGTCGCGGTCACCCCCGTGGCCGGATCGAAATGGAGCAGGAGAAGCCAGGCCGTCCCACCGTCGCCGTTCACCCAGTTGTAGTTGACGTTGTCGCACGCGAGCCATTCGGGGAGTGGCGGCTGAGCCCCACACACACCCCCCAGGCCGGCGTCCGGAGCGAGCGCGGCCTGGTGCGCGCTGAACGAGAGCGACCGATCGTGATAGCAGCCCAACCGCGCAATGAAGCTCAGCGCACTGATGGAGGCGACGCTCGGCTGCGGGCATGAGCTCGTGTCCGGGATGAGCCACGGCTGCGCGGAAGTCCCGTCCGCTACCCAGCCCACCGGCTGTGACGCCGAGTAGCGGGTCGGGTCCATCGGGACACCAACCTCGTACCACGCGTAGGCCCCCGCCTGCGTTGGACCCGCCAGCACCAACACCTCGTCGCCCTTCGACAGCGGTCCGGCGCCGGTCACGAGCGCCGCAGTGCTCGACGCCGCCACCCGCACGTTCAGCGCATCGACCGTGACGGTCGCGAGGCTCAGCCGTGCCAGCGTGGGCGGTGGCGTCGTGGTCGCGTTCGGCGTTGGCGGCAGAGTCGGCTCGGCCGTCTGGCTGGCGGCGGGTGCCGCCGTCGGGCTGGCGGTCGCCGACGCGGCCGCTGCTTCTGAGACCGATGGCGCCGCGCTGGGGCTATTCGACGCGCTCGCGCTGCACCCGGCCAGGAGGAGGCACAGCCCGGCCAGCACCGCGGCTGGGCGGCGCACGATCATGACACTTTTTGGCATGAATCACCCATAGCATCGGTCGCAAAGGAGGTTCGCCCGTGCAGATGAAGCTCGAGCTCGTCCCGGTCCCGGTCACCGACGTCGATCGTGCGAAGGCATTCTACGTCGAGCAGGTCGGATTCAACGCCGATGTCGATATACAGGTCAACCCTGACCTTCGGTTCGTGCAGCTCACCCCGCCGGGGTCTGCGTGTTCCATCGTCATCGGCACCGGCGTTACGGCCATGACGCCGGGGTCGCAGAAGGAGCTCCAGGTGGTCGTGGAGGACGTCGCGGCCACGCGCGCGGAACTCGTCGGTCGCGGCGTCACCGCGACTGAGGTCGAGGTGCAGCCGTGGGGATCCTTCATTCACTTCGCGGACCCCGACGGCAACACCTGGTCCGTGCAGCAGATCCCCCCGCGCGGGTAGGGGCTCAGGTCGCTGGCTCGGATGGCGTCGGCGCCTGGGGCGTCGCAACCGGTGGCGGCGTTCGCACCGCGCGGCGCGCTCGCCACGCCTCGAACGCCGCGACGGCCAGGGCGCCAAGGCCAAAGAGCACGATTCCGAGCTTGAACCAGCCGCCTACGATGGGGAGGGAGGTCAGGATCACCACCACCGCCACGCCCAGGACCAGCAGGCCCAGCTCCTGCCATCGGTTCTCGACGGTGGGTGGCGCGACCAGGCGCCCCACGGTCATGCCCACCACCAGGTCGGCGGCGAAGACGACGCCCAGTACGAACAGGAACGTGCCAATCCCCAAGCCGAGCAGGCCCGCCACCAGCTCGATGCCCACCAGGGCGCCGAGCCGCAGGAGGCCGAAGCCGATCCCGAGCAGCACCATCAGCAGCACCAGGACGATCACGAACACGATGTAGCCGACCAGGGTGGCGAGGCCGCCGCCCAGCGCGATGAACGGGCGCCGGCGAAGCTCACCGTCCGCCGCCCGCAGGGCGCGCGGGGTAAGCCACACGGCCAGCGCCCCGAACAGCAGGAGCACCACGAACTGGCGCACGGCGTCCAGCACGCGGTCGCCCACGGTTGGCTCGGCCGGCGCGCCGGAGCTCGGCGACTCCACGACGTTCTCGATGCCCCCCAGCGAGCCGCTGCGGCTGTATGTGCCCGCGCGCCCCTCGATGTTGCCGCTGATGGGCCCCGCCACGGACGCCGTCCCGGCACTGAAGAGGAGATCGCCGCCAACGCTCGCTCCGGCGGACAGCGTCACCTGCCCACCGCCCAGCACCACGTCCTCGTTGACCGGCCCGCTGACCGTGAGGGTGCCGCCTGCGATTCGCACGTCCCCTCCCACCGTCCCGGCAATCGACACGGTACCGCCGGCGGCCAGCACGTCCCCGGTGACGTTGCCATCGACCTGGATCGTCCCGCCAAAGGCGGTGAGGTCGCCGTCCACCGTGCCGTCCATGATCACGGTCCCCGCGAACAGGTAGAGGTCACCGGAGACCGTCTCGCCGGCGGGCACCGTGACGCTCTGTCCGGTGCGGATCTTGCCGGCCAGGAACGAGTCGTCGCCAAGCGCCAGGGATGCCGCGAAGAGCAGAAGGATCAGGGCGCCGGCCACCACGACCACACGCCGCAGGATGCGAGTCATGCCGTCCCTCCAGGACCGAAAGCTGTCAACCCCGACAACCCTAGCCGCCTTTGCGCCGGGCGAACAGGGCCGCCCGGCCCTCTTGCGCGAACGTCACGCGGCGGACGCGGCCACCCACGCTCGATGGACTCCGCGTCGGGCGGGCAGGCCCTAGCAGCCGGACGTTGACGAGCCCGGTGCGGAGGACGGGCGGGCGGGGGGAGCCCCGTCGAAGGCGCCGGCCACGTCGGCCTGCACCCGCTGCACCATGGCGGGGTTGAGCGTGACGTTGTACGTGTCGAACTCGACGTGGCTCTCGACCGGCCCCAGGTCCAGGCGGAGCATGTCGGGGACGTCGCCGAGCGGCAGGTTCGTCCACAGCGAGTCGCGGGCGGCGGCGAGCAACGCCGGCAGCTTGCCGAGCAGGTCGCACGAGACCTTCTGCCGCAGCGCCGCCACCACGAGCTGCTGGCGTCCCATGCGTCCCACGTCGCCGTCCTGGTGGCGGGTCCTCGCGTACGCGAGGGCGTGCCAGCCGTCGAGGTGCTGCGGGCCGGCCTTGAAGTAGATCTCGACGTCGCCCCCGGTCGGGTTCGGGTAGTTCGCGTCGTACACCGAGGTCGGGGCATTGATGTCGATCCCGCCGATCGCGTCCACGAGCTTCACGAAGCCGTTCAGGTCGGCCACCACCATCCCGTCGAGGTGAACGCCGAAGAACGCTTCGGCAGCCCCGGAGAGCGCCGTCAGCCCGCGGGTGGCATCGTCGCCGGGGAAGAGGTCGGGGTGCTGGTTGGCGTACACGTAGAGCGCGTTGAAGTAATCGTCCATCAGGCAGCCGCAGGCAAAGGCCGATGCCGCCGGCTCCGGCAACGGCACCCCGCGCGTGTAGCGCGGCACCGAGAAGGCCGCGACCCGGCCGGTCCCGATGTCGACCGAGACGAGGATGATCGCGTCGGCGCGCATGCTCCAGCGCCCGGGCCCTGCGTCGGACCCGATGAGCAGCACGTTGAGCCGGCCATCGGCGGCCCAGTCGGGGACCGGGGTGGGGCTCGGAGTTGGAATCGGCGTCGGCTCTGGCGTCGCTCTGGGCGGGAGCTGGCTCGGCGTTGGGCTGGCGGTAGCCACGTCGGCCCCGATCGGCCCGGACGGGGAAAAGACCGCGGTCAGCGTGGCGTTCGCGCTCAGGCCCAGGTAGGCGACCCAGCCGTGGGTGTAGGTCGTCACCGCCAGCAGCGCCACGAGCACCGAGACCGATGCGATCCGGCGCGCCCATGACCGGCTCCCACCCGCCCGGCGACGGCTGACGAGGTAGGCGTCGACGATCGCCCATGTCCGGTACGCGAAGATGGCGAGGCTGAGCACCACGAGCCCAATGAGCAGGCTCGGCGTGAGCCCGATCTCGACGTACAGGTGACGGTCGAAGATCCACAGCGCGGCCGCGGCGACGACGAGCACGACCGCCGGGATGGCGAGCAGCAGCCCGCGGCGCACCGCGCCGGAGGCGACCTGCCCCAGCCCGGGCAGGACGAACGAGAGGAGTGAGGCCACGGCGGCCGAGTGACGGAGGCGGTCAGCCATCTTCCCCGATGATATGGCACCTCATTTGCGAAATTTCATTGACCCGCGAGCCGGCCGCGACCTACACTCGACGTTGCTCGTTCTCACCGGACTTTGGTTGCAGGAGGGGCCGGGCAACAGGGGAGGTTTCGAGGGCCGCGCGACATCGTCGCCCGCCCTTTGAGCCTTCGCCGGGCGCTGGTTGCGTGGGAGGCGGGGATAAGCTCCCGTCCCAAAGCGTCGTTGGCACACTGTCTCCCCCGGTGGGGCGCGGGAGGGTCAAAAGCCCACCCGGCAGTCCGGCCGGGATCGTTACGGAGAGAAGGGTCAGCGAGGTGGAGGCAACGGTCGGGACCGGCAGACGTCACCCACGGTGGCGTCCCCACCGATCGGGCTGGCCCACGGTTTCGGTTCGGCGGCGTGGCAACCGCCGGGCGGCCCTGCAAACGAGGGGTCGCTGAAGCCAGTCTGGCAGGCACCTATCCGGCGAGCTCGTCGTTGCTTAGCGTGAGCCCCGTCGCATCGGACCGCAGGCCGGACGCGACGACTGAGGGGCGTTCGTTTGATCCGGGGCTTCGGCCCCAGACCCGATGGGCGACCCGACTGGGATCTGTGGTTCCGCGTGAGGAACCCTCCAGGTCCCTTCGTCGTGTCCGGGGCTTTCTCCGCGCTGGGACAATGGGCGCATGACCCATGACCGACCACCGGTCGCCGGAGAGGCCAGCGAAGCGTTCTGGCGGGAATTCCTGACGCACGGCTACGAGCAGGAAAAGCGGATCAGGAACGTCCTCCGTCACATCCCGGCCGGGCCACGGTGCCGGCTGTGTGCGGCGCCGTTCCACGGGGCCGGCGCTCCGCTCATGCGTCTCATCGGCAAGCGGCAGTCGAACGCGAATCCGCACATGTGCACGACGTGCTCCGACTTCATGATCAAGCACCGGGGCGGGGCGGAGATCGAAGCGACCTTCCTGTTCGCCGATATCCGGGGCTCGACGACCCTCGCGGAGGGGATGGCGCCCGGCGAGTTCCACGTCCTCCTCAACCGCTTCTACGCCGCGGCCTCGGCCGTCGTCTTCGAGCAGGACGGCCTCGTCGACAAGTTCGTGGGCGACGAGCTCGTCGCCAGCTTCTTCCCGCTGATCGCCGGCGAGCGGTACTCGGCCCGGGCCATCCGCGCCGCCCAGGAGGTGCTGCGAGCCACCGGCCACGCCGATGCCGGCGGGCCGTGGGTGCCGGTGGGTGCCGGGGTTCATCACGGAAGGGCATGGGTGGGTGCCATCGGCGACGCCGACCACGTCGAGATCACCGCGGTCGGCGACATCGTGAACACCACCGCCCGGCTCGCCTCGGCGGCGGAGGCCGGGGAGGTGATCGTCTCGGTCGCGGCCGCGGAGGCCGCCGGCCTGGAGCCCACCCTCGAGCGGCGCGCGCTCGAGCTGAAGGGGAAGTCGGAGGCGACCGAGGTCGTCAGCCTGAGGGTGGCGCGGTCGGGCGCTTGACCCGGAAGCGCAGGTTCGTGAGCTGCCCGACACGCAGCACCCCGGCGGCCTGCAGCTCGATCGGGGCCGCAAGCTCCGCCTCGAACAGGCGGACGCCGGCCCCCAGCAGCACCGGCGCCACGTGGACGAGGACCTCGTCCACGAGCCCCGCCTCGAGGCAGTTGCGGGCCACGGTCGCCCCGAACAGCACGACCGTTCGGTCGCCTGCCGCCTCCTGCGCGGTCGCGACCGCCGAGCGGATGTCGCCGGTCAGGAACTGGACACTGGGATCCGGCTCATCCGGGATCTCATGGGTGAGGACGAAGACCGGTCCGTCCCACGCGCCGCCGTACGGACGGCTCGCCGCCGGCGACTGACCGGGCTTGCGGCCGACCTCGTAGCTGCGCCGTCCGGCGAGGATCGCGCCGAGATTGGCGAGCACGTTGTCGACGTCCGGGTTCGGACCGGGATACTTGAAGATCCAGTCCATCGCGTCGTCGCGGCCGGCAATGAACCCGTCGAGCGACATCGTGATGTGCCAGAGAACGTTGCCCATGCCATCAGCATGCCCGATGTGCGCGAGGCGTGCACATCGGACACCGAAGCCTCGGAAACGGCCCAGGAAAGGCCTGAATGTGCACCGGGGGCGTCACCTGGGCAGTTCGGAGCCCTCCCGATCGCCGATGCGTGCGCCCGGCGCACGCGCCAGGGCCGAAGTCACGGCCGAAGTCAGGGCCGATCCGTTGGCCTGGCGGGCTCGGCGGCGATGTATCGGAACTTGATCCGCTTCTCGCTGCCGGCGAACGGCCCCTCGCCGCGCCGGTGCAGCTCAACGATGAACGGCAGGAGGGCGGGGTACTCGCCAATCGCCTCGCGATAGTCGCGGTTCATCGTCCGCAGGCTCTCCGTCAGCAGCGTCGCCAGCCGGTCGCGGAACGCGTCGTCGGGATCGTCGCGGAGCAGCTGGATGGCGACGTGCGGCCGCGTCTCGCCGGGCTGCGCCTCGACGACCGAGAGCTGGTAGCTGAGGATCCGCTGCGCGACCTCCGGCTCGCCGTAGATCGCGGCGTCGATGTCCTCGGGGTAGATGTTGGCGCCCATGACCGAGACGGTCGAATCCTTCCGCCCGAAGACGTAGAGGTACGGCATCCGGATCAGGCGCCGCGCGCCGGGCGGGTTCACGTCCTCCAGCCGGACGCCCACCGACTCGAGCCGCTCCCGCAGCTCGTCGTCGCGCAGGACGCCACCCTCGTCGTGCGGGTTGTAGCGGATCTTCGGCGAGAGGGTCGCGTGGCGGGCCACGGTGAAGAGCAGCTCGCGGCGCTCGTTCACCTCGATGTGGTGGAAGAACGGGTTGAACTGGAACACCATCGGGCTCCGATCCGCCTCACCGAAGAGCGCCTCGGCAACGTCCGGACGCTCGCGAGCCAGCCGTCGGAGGGCGATGGAGATCGGCGTCTCGGCGGCCAGGCCAATCTCGACATCGGTCACGCCATAACCGGAATAGACCGATGCGAACCGCCGCAGCAGGTAGTCCCGCAGCGCCTCCGAGTTGCCCTCGCCACCGAGCAGGGCGTCGACGTGGTACGCGGACCAGTCCATCCCCCGCCTCTCGGCCTCGTCCACGATCACCTTGAGGAAGGGCGGGTAGCCCACGAGCAGGTAGCGATAGCCGGGCCCCAGCTCGGTCATGGTGCTCAGCACCTTGTCGATGTCCGGCCCGGTGGCCTTCACCAGGCCGCGCTGCTCGAGCGCGGCGGCGGTCGTCATGCCGGTCGCCCAGGCGCCCATCGAGAACGTGTTGAGGACGACGAGCGGCGCGTCGCCGAACGTGTAGCGGGCGAAGAAGGCGACCATCCGTCGCACGTGGCGCCGCTCCTCCGCGCTGCGCGCCCAGTTGTAGGGCGTCCCGGTCGAGCCGGAGCTCTCGTCGATCGTCGTGCCGAGCAGGGGGAGTCGCCCGCCCACGCAGCGCTCGGCGAGCGGGTAACGGTCGATGTACGCCGTCTTGTCCGTTTCGGGGAGCTCCGCCAGGGAGCGGATCCGGTCAGGGTCGACGCCGGCCCCGCGCAGGAAGTCCCGATAGGCGGGCACGTCGCGCGCCGCGTTGCGCGCCGCGCGGAGGGCGCGTGCCGCCGAAAAGCGATCCGCGGGACCCGGCGGCATGACCTCGAGGAACCACTGGAGGGCGCCGTATCGGCGGCTGATCGCCCGCAGCCCAACCTCGAGGCCCCACATCGAGACCGGGCCGGGAAGCCGTCGGGTGCGTTGGGCGCTGCGCATGCGGGGACGCTACCCCTTTTGCCCTGCGGCCGAACTGCGGAACCGTGTTGGGCGAGTCACACGTCCGGCGATTGGCGATACCTCTCACCTGCTGCAAGCAACGCAGCCAAGCACCTGGCCGAGCGACGCACCACCCGCCAGCTGAGAATTACGCGGGGTTGCACCGGACATCGGCCCCATGGAGCCCCCGGAAGAACCACGGGCTGAGAAGTAAGCCTCGTTCGGGAGGTGCGGGGGCATCAGCCCCTGCGGTGTGCGCGGGGTGTGCACATCGGACACCGAAGCATCGGAATCGGCTCCCGAATGGCCGATGCGCTCGCTGGGCGCACACCCCGAGGCTTCAGCCAGCGACCTCCATCGCGCACTCCTCGAGGTGGCCTGGTATCCATTCGCGCGCAGATCTCGTCCATGAGTGTGGAAGAACCACGCGACCGGCGCCACGAAGCGCCGAGCGGACACATATCGAGGAACCCACTCATGCAGCTCACTCAGAACGTTGGAACCATCGATCGGATCGTGCGGATCCTGCTGGCCGCCGGACTCATCGGCCTGGCCGCCGCGGGCATCCCGGGCGCGCCACTCTTGTGGGCCAGCGTCGCGGTCGCCGTTATCGCCGGCGTCACCGGGGCGGTCGGCATCTGTCCCCTGTATGCCGTCCTGCGGCTCAGCACCCGACCCGTTCGCCACTAGGCCGGCGCACCCCGGGCGGGCCATCATGCACGCATGACGCGTGCGCAGGCCGATCTCCGGGAGTCGGACCAGTTCGCGGCGCACCTCGCCATCGAGGCGCCGTGGCTGGTCCGTCTGGCCGCACGGCTGGTCCGCGACGAGGCAGAGGCAGAGGACCTCGTCCAGGAGACGGTGGTCGCCGCATGGCGACGACGCGGACAGCTCCGCGACCCGGCCGCACTGCGCGGCTGGCTGCGCCGGATGCTCGTCAACCGGGTGGTGGACCGATCTCGCCGCAACCCGCCGCCGCTCCTCGACTTCGCCACCGTGGAGGCGGACTGGCGCGATGATGACTTCACCGTGGACCCCGAGCGCGTGGTGGAGCGCGCCGAGCTCCGCGACGAGCTGGAGGACGCGCTCGTCCGACTGCCGGTCATCTACCGAGTGGCCGTCGTGCTCCACGACGCGCTGGACTGGACCGGCACCGAGGTGGCGCACGCGATGCGCATTGGCCTGCCGGCCGCGAAGCAACGAATCCGCCGCGGGCGAATGATGCTGGTCCACGCCCTCGCGGCCGATGATGCCCGGCGCCGCGCCTCGCTCGCGCAGCCCATGCGTTGTTGGCGCGCCCGCCGCCTCGTCTCGTCGTACCTCGACGGCGAGCTGGCGCCCGAGCCGAAGGCTGCGGTCGAAGCGCACCTCGCCCGCTGCCCGACATGTCCACCCCTGTACGCCAGCCTGGTTGGGATCCAGGCCGCAATGGGCGAACTCCGCGACCCGAACAGTGTGGTGGAGAACGAGATCGGGGCGCGCATCATGGCCCGGCTCCGCTCCGGGGCGACGTAGCATGGCGCACATGAGAACCGACCGTTCGACTCCGTTCCAGACCCCGGACGGTCGCCGGCTCGACGTCTGGCAGGCCGGGCCGCCAGGCGGCCACCCCGCTCCTCTTCCATCTCGGCACGCCCGGCGCGGGGCTCCCCTACCCACGCCTGGTGGAGCAGCTCGCGGAGCGCGGGCTTCGATACGTGAGCTTCACGCGAGCCGGGTACGGGGGCAGCACCCGGCGCCCCGGGCGGACGGTGGCCGACGTCGTCGAGGACGCCCGGACGGTGCTCGACTCCATCGGCGTGGACAAGGCCTGGGTCATGGGCTGGTCTGGCGGTGGGCCGCACGCGCTCGCCACCGCCGCCCTCATGCCCGATCGGACGCTCGGCACTGCGCTGATCGCGAGCGTCGCGCCCTACCCGGCAGAGGGGATCGACTTCATGGCGGGGATGGGGGCCGAGAACATCGAGGAGTTCGGGCACGCCCTCGACGGGCCCGATGCGCTCGTGCCATTCATGGAGGCGGCCTGGCCGGCATTCCGCAACCTCACCGCGTCGCAGGTGGCGGATTCGCTCGGCGACCTCGCCGATGAGGTCGACCGCGCGTCGATCCGCGACGACTACGCGGAGTGGCTCGCCGAGCTCTTCCGCGAGGCCATGCGTGAGGGTTACTGGGGCTGGTTCGACGACGACATGGCGTTCGTTCGGCCGTGGGGCTTCGAGCTGGGGAGCATCCCGGGGCCGGTCCACATCTGGCAGGGCGCGCACGACCGGATGGTCCCGTACGCCCACGGCGAGTGGCTGGCGGCCCACGTTGGCGGCGCCTGCCCCCACCTCCATGACGACCACGGTCACCTGTCGCTGATCGTCGACTCCATGGACCAGATCCTCGACGCGCTGATCGGCGGGAGCTGAGGCTCCGCTCCCTGTATCCCCACGGACTCCCGGTGCTCTCCCCGCGCGTCCCGATGTGCGCCAGGTGTGCACATCGGACACCGAAGCACCCGAATCGGGCCCCGGAAGGCCTGAATGTGCACCAGGGGCGTCATCTCGGGCAGTTCCAGGAGCCCTCCCGATGGCCGATGCGTGCGCTGCGCGCACGCGATTGGCGCACGGGCACGGCCGCGGCGCCTTCGAGTGAAGGGACCCTTACCGGTGCGCCCGCAGCCACCCGAGGACCTCGGCCATCGAGCGGCAGTCGACCTCGTTGTAGCGGCCGATCTCCTGCATGAGCTCGATCTCGGGCAACGTGACCCCGGTCCGCTCCGCCTCGCCGTCGCACCACCAGGCGCCGATCATGGCGCCCAGCCCATCGGCCGGACCATCGGTCCAGGTCGTCTCGATCAGCCCCGCCCGATGCATCCCGCTCGCGATGGCCTTGAGGCCAAAGCCGAACGCGCCGCGGACGGTGACCGGCTCCTCGCGGACGAGCCGGTTCAGGAGGTCGAACCACGGCAGGTGGGGCCAGTCGCGCTCCGGATGCCGCTCCCGCGCCGAGTTGTAGGCCTTGTCGAGGGTCGAGGTCTCGGCCGCGGACCAGTGGTAGAGGCGCGCATCGGCCCAGACCAGGCCGCGGGCGGCGAGGTGGCTCCTCCATGAACGCCAGCCAGGCGTCGATCATGGCGGCCTCGTCGACCTCGGTCAGCCGACCGGCGGTCCACTGCTAGAAGCGCCACGTCCCGTCCTCCAGCCAGCCGCAGCCGATCTGGAAGATGAGCGGCTGCCCGCCGATTCGCGGCAGCCGGCTGAAGTCGTCGTCCATGTTCGAGACGGTCTCGAAGTCGACGTAGAACTCCACCGCGGCGGGGGTCCGCCACGCGGGATCCGCCCGGGTGATCCGCTCCGGCGCCACGACGAGCTCCGGCACGTCGCGGTTGATGAGGAGCACGGCGTCCGTCTTCTCACGCCAGCGGCCGATGCCGAGCGTTCCGCTGCTGGCCCGCGGATCGTCCCAGCGGAGGATGCCGCGCGCGTGCGCGTCCCGCCGCAGGACCGGGTTCATCCCCGGCAGCAGGGTCAGCTCCGCGAGCTCGTTTGCAATCCGTACCTTCGCGCCGTGCCACGGCTGATCCTGGCTGTTGCGGGCGTGGGGATAGAGCTCGGGTACGGTCGGGACCGGGAGCGGACTCCAGTCGGCCCCCTCGCGACGGAGTCGACGGATCCACTCGACGGCTCGCAGGGTGGCGGTCTCGAGCTCGCCCCGGTCGGCGGTGACGACGCGATCGCGATCCACGCGCGCCAGGCAGTCGAAGCACCCGTCGCCGCGCTCCTTGCCCTGATCCCAGCTGCGACCGAGCAGGAAGGAGGCGGGCGGGGTCATGCCCAGCACGCGGGCGAGCGCCTCGTTGTAGAGCCAGACCTGGGCCATGTAGTTCGCCAGGCCCGATGCAGCGCCGCCGTTCTTCAGCAGGTCGAGCGTCCGGAACTTGATGTCGACGACCCGGTAGTGCCACGGGGTGCCGAGGGCAGGTGCGGGGAGCATGGCCTCATCCGGCATCAGGGTCCCAGGGACGAGGTCATTGAGGTGGTCTGATCGGACGAGCAGGTCGGCGACCCCGTACGTGCCATGCACCGGGTCCATCAGGACGGCCTGCTCGATGACGGGGACGCCCTCGCGGATGGCCGCGATCGTCTCCTCGCGCTTCGCAAGGTCGCGGGAATCCCGCGGGCCCTCCGCAATGCGGACCCAATCGAGCTGCGAGCGGATGACGTCCATCACCCGTGCCTCGAACTCGAGGCCCTTGGCCAGCACGAACGCGCGCATGTCGGTGCGCTCGTCGTAGGTGCCCAGCTCGTCATCAGGCAGGAGGCCGTGGTCACGCCCAAAGCGGGTCAGCCAATCGAGGAGCGGATCGTCCTCGAGCCAGTTGCGAGTCCGGCTGGCGGCGACCCAGTCGTCCCAGGCCTCGTCCGAATCGGGCAGCGTCCGCGTCACCCGCCGAGTCTACCGGCCGGCCTACGCGGCACGGGCGGGCCCAGCCGCGATTGCCGCCGATACGAACCGCGCCGTATCATATTCCGATGGACGCCCAACGGCGGCCGCGAGGGCGGCCGCGCAGCCAGCGCGTGCACCGCGCCATCCTCGCCGCAGCTCGTGAGCTTCTCGTGGAGGAGGGGTTCGCGGACTGGCACCTCGAGCACGTGGCAGCTCGAGCCGGGGTCGGAAAGGCGACGATCTACCGGCGCTGGAGCTCGAAGCAGGAGCTCGCGCTGGCGCTGCTCATGGAGCTCGCCGCCCCGCACATCGCCGTCCCGGACGCGGGAGACACGCGCAAGGAGCTGCTGGCGGTCGTCAACAACGCGCGGCGGGCGGTCGATCGACACGCCCTTCGGACCGGTCATTCGCGCCCTGCTCTCGCAGATCGCCCTGGACCCCGCGCTCGGAGACCCGTTCCGGGCCACCGTCGTCCAGGATCGGCGCAACCAGGTCGCGGAGGTCATTGGGCGCGGCGTGGCCAGGGGTGATCTGCGGCCCGATATCGATGTCGGCACCGCAACCGAGCTGCTCGTGGGCCCGGTCTACTTCCGACTCATGTTCGGCGGGCGGCTCGATGCGCGGTTCGCAGCCAAGATCGTGGACTCGGTCATGCGCGGCTACGCGGCCGCGGGCCGGGCCGCGGGTCGGGCCGCGGACTAGGCCGCGGGCGAGACGCAGTCGAGGATCTGCCGGCGCACGTGGGCCCCGCCGGTCAGGGCTCTGAGGAGACTGTGCCGCCAGCCGCGCACTGGCTTCCCGATGGTGGTGCACTCCAGCCAGAGACCGTCCGGCTGCGCCACCGGGGTGGTCGGCTGACCGCAGATGCAGTAGGGCTGTTGCTGCGTGGCCTGCTCGATCCGATCGAGGGCCCGCCATTCGTTGTTCATGTGTGCTGTGGCTCCTGCCAAAGAATACGATCCGTTACGTATCCTTGCATGGCCGACGGCATGATGCAACTCACCACCCGGCGGTGAGGCATCCGGTTCGTGGAGCCCCGGTCACGGACATTCGTACTCCCCCCTCCGTCAGGCTTGCCGCGCGCGCTGCGCGCGCGATGATGGAGAACATGCCAGAGGAGACGGGGACCCGCGATCCGTATCGGGTCCTGCACATTCAATCCGACGCCCCGCAGGTGGTCGTGAAGGCCGCCTTCCGCGCCCTCGCATCCCTCTACCACCCGGACGTCAACGCCTTTTCAGACGCCGATAGACGGATGGCGGAACTAAACAAGGCGTACGCGCAGATCCGCACGCCGGACCTGCGAGTGGCCTACGACACGATCAGCGCCAAGCCTGCGCCCACGCCGAAGGCTTGGGCGATGGGCGCGGCCGCGACTCCGCCGCCGCGGCGTTCGATGAGCGGCGACTCGATGGTCGTCGACTTTGGCCGATACGATGGCTGGACGATCGCCGATCTCGCCCTCCACGATCCCGATTACCTGCGCTGGCTGACGCGCCATACCTCCGGCCACCGCTACCGGAAGGAGATCGAGAAGTACCTCGCGGCGATCGCGAGCAACGCCAAGCCGAAGCCGCAGCCGCAGCCGCGCCGCGGCTGGAGCCGTCTCGGCATCTGATCGCGGCGCCCTCTCGTGCAGCGCTCTCGCGGCGCCCCTCGCGCAGATCCCCTCGCGCAGGCGTCGCGCAGGCCGTCGCGCAGCCTGACTGCTCAACCGCTCATCCCCGGCACCTTATCCAGCTCGACGCGGCTCCCAAGGGGTGCCCACGCCCCCGCGTGAGCGTGGCGACCCATCGTTCCCGAGTGCCGCTCGCGCCTCCACCGGGATTAGGCTCCTCAGAAGCGCGGTTGAAGAGTCGGCGCGACATCCCGGGCGCGACATCCCGGGCGCGACATCCCGGGCGCGACATCCCGGGCGCGACATCCCGGGCGCGACGTACCCCGGTCAGGTGTCCTGGAGGACCGAGCAGATGTTGCCCGCCGGATCGGTGAACCAGGCGATGGGTGGGCCGTACTCCGGCTTCGGTGGCCGGGCGATCCCGCGTTCGTCCTGGTCGAGCCCCTCGTAGCGCTCGAATGTGACGCCCGCCGCCGCCAGCCCGTCCACCGCCGCGTCGATATCGGGCACCGGGAAGTTCAGGACAGTGAACGTCGCCGGCTGATGGTTCTCCTTCGGGTACAGAATGACCGTCCCGCCGCCGGCGAGGTGCAGGGTCAGCATCCCGTGGGCCTCGGTCACCTCCAGCCCCAGGGCATCGGCATAGAAGGCCTTCGCCCTGCCGATGTCGTCCACCGAGAAGCCCGAATACGCGTGACTCGATCCCAGCACCCGCTCCTCCTCTTTTCCGGCGCCCATGGCCCGATACCCAGCCGATGCATGATATGGCTGCGGCCAAACCGCTGTGCCCTGCTCAGAGCAGCCCCGCGACCAGATATGTCGCGAGCCCGGCAGCCAGGCAGATCGCAAGCGACCGCATGGGCGTCACGATCAGCGCCCCGGCGGCCGCGGCCAGCACCCGGGGATCCGCCACGCTCGCGCCGGGCCCCACGAGCGCCTGCGCGGCCAGGCCGGCGAAGAGCGCCGGGGGCATGCGATCGAGCGCGGCCCGCGCCCGCATTGGCAGGTGCGGCAGGAAGACGACCGCCAGCGCGCGGCTGGCGTAGGTGAGAACGCCCAGGAGAACGATCAGGCCCCAGCTCATCGGGTCCGACCCCCGGGCAGCGCAACGAGCAGCGCGGCGATGATCGGCGCCCATGCATGGAGCGCCGGCACGGCCACGACGACGCTGGCCACCAACCCTCCGGCCACCAGCGCCCGGACCACGCCCGCCCGACCGCGGACCGTCAGCGCCGCCAGGCCTATGAACAGCACCGGGAACACGGCGCCGGCCAGCCCCTCGAGCGCCACCACCCGCGCCCCGACCACACCCAGGATCGTCCCCAGCTGCCAGGTCAGGTAGAAGAGGGACCCGGTGGTGAACAGAACGGTGGCCGCGCGCCCCTTGGAGGCGATCGCCAGGCCAAAGCTCTCGTCCACGAGAAGCCAGGCCAGGCCTGCGCGCCGCAGCCGCGACCCCGTCAGACGGTGCCGGATGGCCGCCCCCAGCACCAGGTTGCGCGTGTTCAGGGCGAGCGCGGTCACGAGGACCGCCGCCGCCCCGGCGCCACTCGCCAGCAAGCCCACGACGGCGAACTGGACGGTGCCCGAGAAGACGATCAGGGACATCCCGATCGTCAGCGCCGGGCCGTACTCGGCACCCGCCGACGCGCCGAAGATCACCCCGAAGACACCGATCGCCGCTCCCAGCGGAGCCGCCGCGATCAGCGTCGTGCGAAGGGTCGGGTCACGATCGCGAGCATCGGGCGTCCGCTCCGCGCGACCGCGCCTCACGATGCCGAGCAGTCCGCGGCGGTTGGCGCCATGAAGTCGACGGGGGCGACAAAGGAGAACTCCACCTCGTGCCGGAACGCGAGC
This sequence comes from uncultured Chloroflexia bacterium, assembly GCA_963837425.1. GTDB lineage: Bacteria > Chloroflexota > Limnocylindria > QHBO01 > QHBO01 > CAWINH01. The sequence continues at coordinate 152,189 of CAWINH010000002.1, read as the reverse complement.
CAGTGCCACGCGATCGGCACGGCGTCCCAGCCGAGCGCGCTGCCCTCCATCCAATGCTGGCAGGCGAATGCGACGTCGCCGGTCGTCCGGAACTCGAGGCCAATGAGCCGTTCCGCCCCGGGGTCCAGCGCAACGGCGGTGAACGCGGGCCCTTCCAGGCTCCCGGCCGCCATCGCCACGGCTGGATCGCCTCCATCCAGTGCGGCGACCGGCCGGCTGAGCATCGACTCGACGAACCCGCCGAGCCAATCGTCCGGGACGCCCTCCAGCGTCACCCCGAGCGGGCCGTCGTTGCGGACCGAGACCCACTCCGTGAGCGTCGCGTCCGGCGCAAAGGCGAACTGGCGGACGCAGGGGTAGGTGGCCGAGCCCGGCGATTCGCAGTCGGGCTGCGCGGAGAGCAGCGCGAGGTCACTGGTCACGGGCTCGAACCCGTACGAGCCGTCCACGACCTTCGCCCAGCTCCCCGCCCCCAGGTCGGCGACAGCGACCACGGCGAAGGCAACCACCACGAACGCGGAGACGACGACGATCGGCCGCATGCGGCGACAGCATACCCGCCGCCAATCGGTGGACAATGGCCGGCGTCATGAGCGAGCAATCCGGCGCGGCTCCGGCCATCGCGGTCGACCATCTCTCGAAGCGATTTGGCGAGGGCCCGGGCGCCCGGGTCGCGGTGGACGACGTCTCGTTCGAGGTCGCCCAAGGCGAGGTGTTCGGGTTCCTTGGCCCGAACGGCGCCGGAAAGACGACGACGGTCCGGACCCTCGGCACGCTCATCTCCCCGACCTCGGGCTCGGCGAGCGTCCTGGGGATCCCTCTCACCCCGGAGAACGGGGTCGCGATCCGGCGCCGGATCGCGATCATGCCCGAGGCGCCCGGCCTCTACCTGCGCCTCACCGTCCGCGAGAACCTCGAATGCTTCGCGGATCTGTACGAGACTCCCGACCCCCGCCGGCGGGTGGAAGAAGCCCTGGCCGCGGTCAACCTGGCGGACCGGGCGACCGATCCCTGCAGCCGCCTCTCGAAGGGGCTCCGCCAGCGAGTGGCCCTGGCGCGCGCCCTGCTCCCCGACCCGGAGCTCCTCTTCCTGGACGAGCCGACCGCCGGCCTCGACCCGGCGGCGGGACGCGACGTCCATGAGCTGATCGAGGGGCTCCGAGAGCGGGGCGTGACGATCTTCCTGACCACCCATCGGCTCGAGGAGGCGGAGCGCCTCTGCGACCGGGTCGCGATCCTGAACACGAGGCTGCAGATGATCGGCCGGCCCGATGAGCTGCGCGACCGCCTCTTCACCCGTGGCCTCGCGGTCCGCACCGCGCAACCGCTCGCCGATCCCGCTGGCCTCTTCGCGCAGGTCCCCGCGGTCGACGGGTGGCGGCAGGACGGTGCCGCGGGCTACCTCGTCACCGTCTCGGACCCAACCCTCGCGGCCCCGGCTCTGACCCGCGCCCTGGTGGCCGCGAACGCGGACGTCCTCTCGATCAGCGAGACGCGCCACTCCCTGGAGGACGTGTATCTCCAGCTCGTGGACGAGGACCGAGAGGTCGCCGGGGCATGAATCGCCGATTCAGCGCGCGGCGCATCGGCGCCGTGATGCGCAAGGAGCTGCGGGAGTATCGGCGCAACCGGTCGGTCCTGGTGGCGACCGCGATCTTCCCGCTCATCTTCCTCATCCAGCCGGTCATCGTCCTGCTCTCGATCCCGGCCTCGACCGCGGCCGAGCTGAGCAACCGGCACGTGCTTCTCTACATGCTCGCCGTCCCGGTCCTCACTCCGGCGGTGCTCGCCGCGTACTCGGTGGCCGGTGAGCGACAGCAGGGCAGCCTTGAGCCGGTGCTCACGACGCCAATCCGCGAGCGGGAGTTCCTCCTCGGCAAGGGACTCGCCGCACTCCTCCCGTCGCTCGTGATCGCCTACCTCGTCTTCGGGGCCTTCCTGGGGATCCTGGAGGCGCTCACCGAGCCCGCGCTGGCCTCCGCGCTCCTTCGCCCGGATGACCTGCTGGCCCAGCTGATCCTCACGCCTCTCCTGGCGGCGGCATCGGTCTGGATTGCGGTGGCCATCTCGACGCGAATGAGCGACGCCCGCGTCGCCCAGCAGCTCAGCCTGCTCGCGAGCCTGCCACTCGCGATCCTCACCACCCTGCTCGCGTTCGACGTGATCCATCCCACGCGCGGTCTCCTGGACACGATTGGCGTGGTGCTCTTCGTCGTCGACGTCCTCGGCTGGCGCCTCGTCAGCCCGCTCTTCAACCGCGAGCGCCTCATCACCGGCACGTAACCGGTCCGCGATCTTACGGTGCGCGCCGCGCCCCCGCCTATCGGTCGCCCCCGAGCGGGCGTGGTGGTAGTGCTCCCCGCGGACGCCGGCCTCAGCGGGAATTGCGCTCCTGGATTGCGCTCCTGGGAGGCTCGGTTGAGTACCCAGGGAGCCAAAGCGGCCGTTCAATCCCCAACCGCTCATGCCCTGCACCTTATCCAGCTCAGCGCGCCGTCGAGCGCGGGAGGACGGCGCCGGTTGAGCGTGGGCGGCCGACACGTCGGGGGCGATCTGCGCATTCCACCCGGATAAGGCTCCCTGCAAGCGCGGTTGAGCAGTCGGGCCGCCACGCGTCGGGAAGAACGGAGAGCTCCCTCGTCAGGGGACCAATCGGCCAAGCCAGACCGGGTAGTTCGGATCGCAGGCCTCGAAGGCCACCCACACTAGGTCGCCGACTGCCGGCAGGTCCGCCGAAGCACCCGCCGGGACGCAGCGGGCGGCCCAACCCGACGGCGAGCCGGAGACCGCCGGGATCTGGACCTGAAGACGCCCCTTCCCGGTCGGGTCGCTGGCATCGAGCACTCGCGCACGGTAGATCCCACAGAGCGCAGGCTCGGCGGGCGCATTCCAGTCCGCATCGATCACGACCCTCCCCTCCTGGACCAGGACCGATGTGAACCCCGAACCGCGGCGATAGGCGACCTGCAGCGTCCCATCGGACGCGGGGCGCCGGCCGTGCTCGCCGTCGCCGAACTGGATGATCGTCGCCCCGTCCTCCGCAGCGCTCACGACGTAGTGGGGATCATCCGGTCCGGATCCGTCCAGGCTCGCGACCTCCAGCCAGCGTTCACCATCACACTCGACGCGAAGTTGCGACAACCGCCGCCCGGTGCCGATGGACGCCTCGCCGGCCACGCGATCCTGGTACGCGGAGAGCGCGTCGGCCGCATACGCGAGGACCTCCAGCAGCGTGACGCCCGGGTCGTGGGAATCTGACTCCGACCATGCTCGGACGGAGGCCGTGATACTCGCGACCAGGGACTCCGCGGCTGCCCGGTCGTCTGCCGGCCGATTCATGGCCGACCACGATACCCCAGCCTCAGAGCGTGATCGCCGGCTCTTGGGCGATCGAGCTCGACCCTGCACCCCGTGCGTTGGCGCCGGCGTGCGGCGCCCACGCCGAGCTTCGGCCAGGCCGCCCGCGTCACATCGGGCCGCCTGATTGCCCGGGCGACTAGCCTGAGAGTCGGTATGGAGGGTCTCCGGGAAGCACTGGCGGCCATGGGCCGGGTGGTCCGCAACCCGGAGATCGCGCGGGCGCTGCTGGCCTGGATGGCCGGCAATGCGGCCGAGTGGGCCTGGCTGGTGGCCCTCTACGTGTACGCCTACGACGCCGGCGGGCTGGGGGTGGTGGGCCTGGTGGGCCTGGCGCGGAACCTCCCGGCCGGCATCCTGGCTCCGGCGCTCGGGACGGTCACGGACCGATTCTCCCGCCGCCGGGTCCTCCTCGCCGTCAACTCCGGTCGGTGCCTGCTCCTCAGCTCGGCGACGCTCGCCGCGATCCTTGGCTGGCCGCCGATCGTCGTCTACGTCATCGCCTCGGTGGACGGGCTGCTGGCCGTCCTCCGTCGGCCGGCCTACATGTCGATGCTCCCCTCCCTGGCCCGCGCGCCGGACGAGCTGGTGGGCGCCAACGTGGCGTCGAGCACCGTCGAGTCGATCGGGATCCTGGGCGGCCCGGTGCTGGGCGGGGCGCTGGTGGCGACCGGCAGCACCCCGCTCGCCTTCGCGGCGCCCGCGGCATTGGTGGGGATCGCGGTCCTCAGCATCAGCAGGGCCCGCCCGGCGCGCCCGCTGCGACCGCCACCCCACGGGAACGTGGCCGACACGCTCTTCGGCGGCCTGCGCGCATCGGTCCAGGTTCCCCACGTCGGCGAACTCCTGGGCCTCTTCGCTTCGCAGACCCTGGTGCGCGGGATCCTGAGCGTGCTCATCGTGGCGGGTGCCGTGGAGATGCTCGACATGGGACAGCAAGGGGTCGGCTACCTCAATGCCGCGATTGGCGCCGGCGCCCTGTTCGGCGCGCTCGCGACGGTGGTGCTGGTGGGCCGCAGCCGCCTGGCGCCGGGGCTGTTTGGCGGCCTCCTCCTCTGGGGCCTGCCGATCCTCGTGGTCGGGCTCGTCCCCGGTCGCGTGGGTCGGGCTCGTCGCGCTGGCGGCGGTGGGCGTCGGCAACGCGCTCGTCGACGTCGCCGGCTTCTCGCTCATGCAGCGGATCGTCCCGAACGCGGTCCGGGGCCGGGTCTTCGCCGTCCTCGAGTCGCTCGTCATGCTGACGGTGGGCATTGGCTCGGCGTTGGCGCCCGCCCTGGTCAGCGCGCTCGGGGTGCGCGGGGCGTGGATCGCGACCGGGGCCTTCCTGCCGGCCGCGGCCATCATCGGTTGGCGGGCGATGGTCGCCGCCGATCGGCAGGCGGTGATCCCGGAGCGCGAGCTGGCGCTCCTCCGCGCGGTGCCCATGCTGCGCGTGCTGCCGATGACCGTCCTCGAGCAGCTGGCCGCCGACCTCGTGCCGATGCACTTCACGGCCGGCGACGCCGTCATCAGGCAGGGCGACGTGGGCGACCGCTTCTACATCATCGAATCGGGCGCCGTCGAGGTCCGAGTCGGCCCGCGGGTGGTGGCCCGCCTGGACCGGGCAGGCGAGTCGTTCGGGGAGTTCGCGCTGCTCCGGGACGTGCCGCGCACCGCGGGGGTGATGGCCGCCACGGATCTCGAGACCCTGACCCTCGATCGAATCGCCTTCGTCTGCGCGGTCAGCGGCGACCGGCAGAGCGAGCGCGCGGCCGAGGAGGTGATCGAGGCCCTGGTGCGCTAGGCGGCGGCTCAGACACCAGGCCCGAGGCCGCCGCCCACCGGCTCGCCTACGGCGCGATCGCCACGGTCAAAGCGTCCTGGTTCACGTCGCAGGTCGTGTCGTTCCCAAACGCGTCGTGGTGGTTCGACGGCCCGTTCCCGGTCCAGCCCAGGTAGACCTGCGTGTCATCCGAGGCGACCCCGATGTAATCCCCGATGAACGGCGTGCAGCTCGTCGTCGTCTGGCCGCCATCGGCGTTGCCGTTGAAGGCGGGGCTCCAGTCACCGTAGCTCGTCGCTGTCACTCCGAGGCCGGTCGCCGACGTCGGATCCAGGCGTGAGTAGGTCACGTAGTTCAGCACGTCGCTCGGGTCTCGGGTCCGGTCGTAGTAGACGATGTCCACCCGGCCGTTCGGCGCGGTGCTCACCCACGGGAAGAACTGCTCGCCCTCGCTCTGCTTGAGCTGCACCGGAGCGGTCCAGGTCGTGAGGTCCGAGCTCTGGGCACGGGTGTACCACATGTTCGACGCGCCGCCGCCGCGACGATCGTTCCAGGCGACCGTGATGCGCCCCGCGGCATCGATCCCCGACGCCGGGTAGCTGCCCGCCCGGTAATCACTGTTCGGCAGGTCGCTCAGGACCGGATCGACCATCTTCGCCACCGTGTAGCTGGGTCCGAAGGTGGCTCCGCCATCCGTGGACTTGGCGATTCGGATGCTGAGGGGACTCTTGGCGGTCCCACCCTGCTGGGTGTCGAACGAGACATAGACCGATCCGTCCGGACCCACGAACGGGTGGGCGTCCTGGTTCGCGTACTGGCGACCGGAACTGACGGTGACCGGCTTGGACCAGGTCACGCCGCCATCGTGCGAGGCAAAGAGGGTGATGACGCCCTTGGTGTTTCCGTGGAACTGCGCCTGGGCGACGTAGACGGAGCCCTCGAACGGGCTACCGGCCCAGGTGTCGGCGGCGATCGCGTCGTGGTCGGGGAACTGGCCGTTGCTGCCCTTGTTCACGCCGTTCCCGTTGCCGGGTCCGGTGAACGTGTCGAGCTTGACCGGCGCGCCCCAGGTCAGGCCGCCATCCGTCGAGCGCGAGACGAAGAGCGCCACCCCGCCCTTCGGGGCGGCGGCGTTTGCGTACAGGTAGCCGTAGCAGGCGAAGTAGGCGGTCCCATCCGGCCCGAAGGTGACGGCCGGGTCGCCGGCGAAGTCGTAGATGCCGGCGCCCTCGTAGGTGTCACCGTCGTTGTCGTAGCGGGTGATGCCCGGGATGAACGAGTGCGGCGCCCACGTCTGCCCACCGTCGGTGGAGTAGCTCATGCCGCAGCCCTCGTTCAGGTTGCAGTCGTTGTAGCCGATGATCACGTTGCTCGGCTTCGTGGGGTTCAGCGCGATCGTGATCTCGTTGTTCGTGACCGAGTCGTTGCTCGCGCTGACCACCGTACCGATGCTGGTGGCGGCGGATGCCAGCTGCGCCGTGGAGGCGAGCAGGGCGAGGGCGGCGACGATGGAGGAGAAACGGCGGAGCATGGCTGTGGTCACACCTCGTGCGGATTCAGTCCGGAGGTGGGCAGCGGCTCCATTCTATGGACTGGCCCACGCCGTGGCCATGACCCTGGGCGCCTCTGTGGCGCGTGCACGCACCGCCCGCGGACCGCTAAGCGCCCGGAGAGAGGTCTCCGCTGAACGTGTCGCAGGCGCCGGGGGTGCCGTGGACCATCCCCCACCCGAACCACTCCTGCCGCTGGGCCGATGAGCCGTGGGTCCACGTCTCGGGGTTCACCTGGCCACCGGTGCTGGCCTGGATGCGGTCGTCCCCCACCGCTGCCGCCGCGTCGAGCGCCTGGGCCACCTGATCCTGCGAGATCGGCTCGAGGTAGCCGGTATCCACGGCATTGGTGGCCCAGACCCCGGCATAGCAGTCCGCCTGGAGCTCAATACGGACCGATGTCGACGTCGCCCCGGACTGGCTGCCTCCCTGGTCCAGGGTGCCCATCAGGTCCTGGGCGTGGTGGCCGTACTCGTGGGCGATGACGTAGGCCTCCGCGAAGGGACCGCCCTCGGCGCCGAAGCGGGACTGCAGGTCGTCGAAGAAGCCCAGGTCGATGTACACGCTCGCATCGGCCGGGCAGTAGAAGGGCCCGACGTCGCTCGTGGCGGTCCCGCACCCGGTGGCGGTGGAGCCGGAGAAGAACGTGGTGGGCGCCAGCTCGTAGTTCGTCAGCTCGCTGCTCCAGTAGGCCTGGACGGAGTTCACGTAGCCCACGATCCGGCAGTCGTCGCGATTGTTCGCGTCCTCGCCGGTCTGGCACTGGGAGAGGTCCGAGGTCTGGCCGGAGCCGGTGCCGACCTGGATGTTGATCAGCTGGTCGAGCGGCAGCTGGCCCGGGTCCCCGCCCACCAACAGGTAGATGACGAGCGCGGCGACACCCACGATGCCGCCGCCCATCGCCAGCCCGCCGCGTCCCCGGAGGTCGCGCACCTGCCCCGGATCCAGCCGGGCGCCCCGACGGAAGGTCACGAGCAGATGCTACTGCGTGGGAATGTCCTCAGCCATTCGCCTGAACCTGCCGGAGCCGGGCGCTGGCGCCGAACATCGCCGGCTCGGCCATCACCGCGGCGGTGGCCCGCGCGCCGAGCGGCGCGAGCGCGGCCATCAGCGCCTGCCGGGCGGTCGCGCCCAGTCCATCGGTCACGGATGGGCCGTACTGGACCGATGCCACCCAGCGCTCCTCGACGTCGCGGATCCGAACGCGAACCGCGGCACCCAGTGCGGCGACGGCGAGCTCGAAATCGATCCATCGGTTCGTGTCCATGGCGTCATCCTGAATCGCCATCGCGACAGCTCTCGTGTCGCAACCCGTCAGTCGTTCCGCCGTTCCGCGTGCGCCCGCGCGTCAGTCCTCGCGCAGGAGCTGCGCGCCCCCGATCGCCAACGCCATCCCCGGATCGAAGACGAGCCGGAAGACGACGAGCGCGCTCCACGGCTCGTCGCCGGTGGCCAGGTTGATGACGAGCACCGCGAAGAGCCCCGCCCACACGACGGCGATCCCCCACACCACGCCCGGCGTCGGCACCAGGTCGCGGGCGGCGGCCAGGCTGACGATCGCCAGGCCGATGTAGAGCGGCAGCTGGTAGCGGAGCCAGGCGTCCTCGCTCGGCGCGGCGGAGATGTCGCGCATGAAGCCCGGCGCCACGAGGGTCGCCAGCGCATATCCCAGCGAGACGATTGCGGTGAGGGTCAGGAGCGCCGGCAGGAGCCGCATCGGCCAAGCCTACGCCTCAGCCGCCAAACTCCGGGAGCCGCCAAACTCCGGGAGCCGCCAACCTTCGGGCAGGGCTCCAGGTCCGGGAGCATCCAGCCGTGGCGGTCGCGCACCACGTGTGCACCAGGTGTGCACATCGGACATCGGAGGGCTGAAATCGGGGCCTAGACGGCCGAGATGTGCACGAGGCGTGACATTCAGGCCTCAAACCGAGGGTTCGGTGTCCGATGCGTTCACTGGGCGCACATCGGCCAGGACTCCGACGCTCGCGAAGCGTGCCTGCCGTGCGTGTGCGCCAGGCGTGCACATCGGACATCGGAGGGCTGAAATCAGGGCTTGGACGGCCGAAATGTGCACGAGGCGTGACATTCGGGCCTGATACGGGGGGTTCGGTGTCCGATGCGTTCACTGGGCGCACATCGGACCGGACGCCAACGCTCGCGAAGCGTCAGCCCATCCCGGCTCAGCTGGCCGGCTCGTCCCTCCCGAACAGCGCATCGTGATCAACGAGTGCCGCCGAGAGGATCGCGAGGCCCGCGAACAGCAGGTGCGCGGCCTGGCTGACGATCTGCCCCACGCCGGACGGGTCGATGCAGGAGCGGTCCCCGCCGAGACTGGTTTCGTACCCAAGGCAGCCATCCGACATCACGAAGAAGGCGACCACGAAGAAGACCACTGCGGCCAGGAGCAACACGTTGCGGATCGTCACGCCACCCTCCCATCATCAGCTGCCGGCGCGGCGATCATCCGCACGAACCGCGGGGAGGTCAAGGGCCCCATGCTCCGGAGCCTGCGCTTGACGCGGCGCGCATCCTTCGCCGATGGGCAGGCTGATGATCCTCCCCAAGATCCGCGATCCACGGTTCATCACCATCCGCCGCGGCGGCAGCCTCACCGACGACGACCATCACCGGCTGGCGATCTGGGCGGCCGACTGCGCGGAGCATGTGCTCCGCCACTTCGAGGAAGCGCGGCCGGAGGATGACCGTCCGCGACGCGCGATCGACCTCGGGCGGGCCTGGGCGCGGGGTGAGATCTCCTGGTGGGAGGCGCGCACCGCGGCAGGCCATGCGAACGCCGCCGCCCGGGACCTGCGTGGGGCACCACGGCATGCCGCCTACGCCGCCGGCCAGGCCGCGGCGGTCGGTCATGTGGCCGCTCACGAACTCGGTGCCGCGGCCTATGCGATCAGGGCCGCGCAGGCTGCTGCGGCGCAGGCTGCTGCGGCGCAAGACGAGCGCGAGGAGGCCGGGCGGCTGGAGTGCAGGTGGCAGCGCGCCCAGCTCCCCGCTGAGATCCGCGACCTCGTGCTCGACGACGAGCGGTTGCGCAACGAGCTGTGCTGGTTCGTGTTCGATTGCTGACCGGCGCCGTCCTATTCGCTGTCTGCGCTCTCAGTAGGCCGGCGCGAGGTCGGGGATCATCGGGAAGTGCCGGACATTGCGGGTCAGCAGGCGAGCACCCAGATGTTCGACGCCGGCCGCGATGACGTAGTCCGCCAGCCCAACCCCCGCGAACGCGCGCCGATGCCGGCGCGCTAGCTCGCCCGCGGCATCGGCCAGCTCGACATCCACCTCCAGCCAGCGCAGCTGGTCCAGCAGGCGCACGGTCGGCCGCCGCTCGCCCGCTCGCATCCCCGCCAGGACCTCGGAGCGGCTGACGACCACGCCCCACAGCTCGTCGCCGGCGGACGCATGCCGGCGCAGAACATCCCCCGCCCGCTCGTCCCCGCGCAGCTGGTCGATCAAGACCGATGAATCGAGGACGACCCTCACCCGTCCTCCCCGCGCTCAGCCAGGCGATCCCTGGCGCGAATCCGGTCGACGTACTCCTCGCCCGTCTCGCGGCGGCCCTTCCAGGCCCCGAACGACGCGTCCAGCGCCCCGAGCAGCTCCTCGCGCTGGGGGCCAATCACGTAGGCCTTGTCGACGGCTTCCCGGATCAGGTGCGAGCGCGTCTGGCCACGCTTGCGAGCCTCGCGGTCCAGGGCGATTGCCTCTTCCGTGGTGAGGTAGATCTGCGTGCGCTCCATGATGTACGTATACATCGTCCCTCGTGCGCCGTCAATCAACAACGCTTGTATCGCCCGAGAGCCCTGGCTCTGTAGAGCAGGTCAGCCAGGACGCCCATTGGCTCACCAGCACTTGACGTCTTGAGCAGGAAGCCAACCACGTGAACCACCAGGCCGACGACCGGTCGCCGGATCGCGCACTTCGCTCATCGTCGAACCTCCTGTGTCGCGGTCGCGATGGACGGCCACCGGCTGTCATCCCCCGGATACCAGGCATGGACCTCGAGCGAACCGGCAGGCAGGCTGGCGAGGTCGACCTGGAACCGCCCCTCAGCGTCCGTCTGGACCTGCCCGAGCGACAGGTCGGCCGCGGCGAGGTCGACCTTGAATCGAGTGACCTCGGTGTCCCCGGCCAGGAAGACGACGTCGAAATAGCCGTGCCCGGCCGAGGCGGGGGCGACGGTGGCCTTGAACGTGACGGTGAAGGTCGCTCCTGCCGAGACGGCGAACGACCCTGAGTTGAGGCCCACGTCCTGGCCGGCGGCGGCGGTGATGTGGACGGCCGCGGCTGCCCCCGCTCCGACGAGGTCGTAGGCACCCGACCCCCAGGCGCCCCACCCATCGAACCCGGCGGAGAAGGTCCCGTTCGGGACGCGGTCGCCCGAGTCGTTCGCCTGGACGTAGCTCACGCCATCCAGGGCAAGCTCCGCGGGGCCGGAGCAGTCGCACTCCGTGTTGACGCGGAGGCCCACGTCGGCCTGCGTGGCGCCCTCGGGGACGACCCCCTTGATCAGGTAGGTTCCCGGGACGCCTGCCCCGCCGGTGGGGTGGGCGCTGAGCTCGACCACCGCATCGGCCACGCCGGTTCCGTCCGCAGCCGTCAGACGGCCGGTCGCGCTCCCGCCGTCGAGCTGCACCGAGAGCGTGGTCCGGGGCCGCAGGTATCGGGCTATGAGGTTCGTGAAGGTGCCCGCCTGGGTCTCGGGCAGGAGGGTTTCCGGATGGCGCTGCCACGACTGGAACACCACCTGGTCCGGGCGACCACCGGCGACCACCTCGTACTCCACCGCCCGCTCCTCGGCGCGAGCCAGCCAGGCGGCGTCCGTGGTGTCGCCCTCGTCGCCGGTATAGATGATGCCGAACTCGACGCCGCGCGCATGGACCACGTCCTGGATCTGCTTCGCACGCGCCGCCCAGTCCGGGATCGTGAAATTCACGTCGAGGTGGAAGTAGCCGAGGTCCTCGCCGAGGGCGGCCCGGTAGGCGTCGAGCCACGAGGCCACCGCGTCCGGATCGAGGTTCGCCGTTTCGACGCTCCCAATGACGACGTTCGGAAACACGGACCGAACCGCCTCCACGGTGTGGACCGTGTCGTCGGCGATCTCCTGCGGCGTCATCCGGCACGCGGCGTCGTAGTACGTCGCGGCGTCGAAGCCATGCTCGAGCTTGAAGGTGGCGAGCACGCCGCCGAGGTCGCGCACGCGCTCGGCGGCCCTGCGGGCGGGCGGCGCGCCGGAGAATCCCTCGAGGGTGGAGGCATTGCAGGCAGCCGTCTCGGTGAGCTGCCCAGCCTCCGTCCACAGGGCGATTCCACGTGCCTGGAGCCCATTGATCGCCTGCCGAATCTCCGCGTCGCTGCCGAAGAACTCGAGCCAGTTTGAGTTCAGCCCAAAGACGTTGACCGCATGGGCGACCTGCGGCCATGGCGCATCCGCCGGGAACAGGTCCGCGAAGGCATGGGGTCCCGAGCCCGGGTCGAAGCGATCCCAGGACCACGGGTCAAGCGGACCGAACCAGATCCCGGGCCGCTGGCCCGGGTCGTCGAGCGGTGGCGCGCTCTGCGCCGGCCGGCTGCTCACGGCGCCGGTGGCCGATGCGCGCGGGGTCGGGCTGCCTGACGGCAGGGGGGTCGCGCCGCAGCCGGAGGCAAGCATCAGGGCCAGACCCATGCCGAGGCCGCGGACCGCGCTGCGTGTCATCTGGATCGCCTCGGTTTGGACGATAGCGGCGGGCGCGGGGGCTGACAATCCCGCGGCCGCGTTGCCGTCAATAGGTCAGGACCGCAATCCCCTGCCGCTCGAAATCAGGGCGGTTGCGGGTGACCACCGTGGCGCCGAGGTCCGTCGCGACGCCGGCGATGAGGGCATCGGCCAGGGCACGACGCCCACCGGCGAGATGGCGCTGCCGGCGGGACTCGCCGGCCCATTGGGCCGCATCGGGAGAGGTGGCGACGTAGTCGAGCGCGTCGAGCAGGGTGCGGAGGTGGGCGAGGTCCGCATCCGTCCCGCGGGAGAGGACCTCGGAGGCGACCACGTCGCAGGTGAGCAGTTCGTGACCGTCCTCGAACAGCCGATGGAGCAGGGCGGCGGCCGGCCGATCCCCGTTGGCATGGTCGATGAGCAGCGTGGAGTCGAGGAGGTAGCGCGCCACCGTCGCAGTCGCCTCAGTCCGTCGTCTCGGAGCGCAATCGCGCCACCCAGGCGCTCACCTGGCGCCGAGTCATGGCGTCCGGCGAGCCGGCCAGGATGCCGGCGCTGTCGCGGATCGCCTGGCCGAGCTTGTCCCGACGGACGCGCTGGGCGACCGCCTCCGCCACGTACCGGCTCCGACCACGCGGGCCGGCCATGGCATCAACCTCGCGGAGCAGATCCTCCGGGAGGGTCAGGTTCGTGCGGGCCAGCGCCATCGGGTTCCTCAGGTAGTGTGCTTGCTTATGCGCATAGCGTAGCACACATCCCCGGCCAGATCGACCTGCCGCCGCTCTTCTGAGCGCGCATGCTAGCGACCGATGGAGCCGCATGACCCCGCTCCCCTTCTTGACCGCCTGACGGCCCTGGTCGCCGCGGACGACCGCTTCGTGGCGGTCCTCCTCTTCGGCTCGCATGCGACGGGCACGGCGGACGCGTTCTCCGACGTCGACATTGGCGTGGTGGTGGCCGATGACGCTCAGGCAGAGGTGATCGCTCACCGCGACGCCCTGCTGCGGGCGATGGGTGAGCCGCTCTTCGCCGAGCATTTCGACAACCCGGCCAACGTCCACGTGATCAACGCGGATGGCACCGCCTACGAGCTGATCCTGACCACCGCTGCGGCACTCGACCTATCGCGCCCGTACCGGGTCGTGCTCGACAAGGGCGGCGCCGTCGAGGCCGCTTCGGCACGGAGGTCCGCTCCCGCACCGGATGCGACGGAGCACGCCCGCCAGCTGGTGGCCTGGTTCTGGCACGACCTCGAGCACGTCATCACCGCCCTCGGGCGCGGCCAGCTGTTGTGGGCGCACGGTGGGCTGGAGGAGATGCGCGGCGTGTGCATCGGCCTGGCGCGAGTCGTGGCCAACGCCGAGCTCGAGCCGGACGATCCGTACTGGAAGGTGGACTCGGCGCTCCCGGCGGATGTGGCGGACAGGCTGCGGGCGTCCGTGGTGCCGATCGAACGCGCGGCGCTGCTCTCAGCGGCGCACGCGCTGGTGAGCCTCTACCGGGAGCTGGCGCAGCCCGTGGCGCGGTCTGCCGGCATCCCTTACCCGGACACGCTGGATCGGCTGCTGACGGATCGCCTCGCCGATCTCGCCTAGGACGTCTCCGCGAGCCAGTCGAGGATCGTGGCGAAGTAGTCGTTGTCCCTGCCGCTTCAGTCGACCCGGAGCAGCTGCGCGCCGGCCAGCCCCACGGGCATGCCCGGACCGAAGACGAGGCGGAACCAGGTGAGCCAGGTCCACGGCTCGTTGCCGGTGAGGAGGCCGTTGACAAGCACGATGAACAGGCCGGCCCAGACCACAGTGATCCCCCACACCACCCCCTTGCTCGGCACCGGGTCGCGTGCTGCCGCCAGGCCGATGGTCCCCAGCCCGACGCAGACCGGCACCCCGTAGAGGACCCAGACCCGCTCGCTCGGCGCTGCGGACAGGTCGCGCAGGAGGTCGGGGACGAGCAGTAGCCCCAGCGCGTAGCCGAACGCGAAGACGGCGGTGACGAGCAGCAGAGTGGCAAGCACGCGGTTGGCCACGGATCGGGAGCCTCCAGGCGTTGGGAGACCATTGTTTGGGGCTCGTCAACCTTCGGGGGCAGGCTCCAGCCACCACGTCTGGTTGAGAAGCGCATCCGCGGCGGGGCTCGCATCGCACAGCGCGTCGAGGGCCGTCACCAACCGCCCTATCGCACGCTCGGCACGCGGGAATCGGCGCGCCGAGGTGAAGACGATCCCGAAGTGCCGATCCCCGCTGATGACCGCAGACCGGTGGAGCTCCGCGAAGTCGGCCACGTTCTCCGTGACGAGCGCGCGGCGCTGCGCGGTGGCCCACGCGAGGAGCTCCGCATCGGCCAGACCGTGGAGGTTCGGGTCCGAGCGGGCGGCGACCACGTCGTGGCGCCGGCGCCGGAGCTGGGAGGCGATCTGGGGCGAGAAATGCTCGTCCAGGAGCAGCTTCACCGCAGGATGGCGCGCTCGCGGCGAGCTGCCACCTCCTCGCGGGCAGCGGCCTCCGCCTGGCGCGCCAGGAGCTCGTCCACCTCGGCCGGGAATTCCGCGTAGTAGCGGATCGCGGCCCGGACGTTGGCGGCCGGCAGGTCCAGGTAACGGGCAGTGGCGGCAATGGATCCCCGGGCGGCCTTCACCGCGCCAATGACCTCCCAGACGTCCAGCCCGGTCCCCATCACCACCGCGCGCCTCCCGGCTGGACCATCCGCGAAACCGATGCCAGGGTGCTCGTCCATCCGCAGCCCCTCGTCCAGGTAGCGCTCCGCGAGGCCGGTTCGCGTCTCGCGGATCTCGTGTGCGCGCGCCTCGAGCCGATCCAGGGTCGGCTCAGGGAGGCGGAAGGAGAGGTGCTGGCGTTTCGGTTGTGTGCTCACGTGGCACAGCGTAGCACAGACAAGCTGCCTGAGGCCCATGCACCCCAATACATGTAACGGACATCACTCCTCCCTCCGCGGCATGCCGCGGTCCGCTCCATCCTGCCAGACCGCTGTCAGCTCTGACTTCCACATTGCGACGCTCCCGCTTGACTGAATGGCCGATGATCAGCGGCATAAGGGAGGGAACGCACCATCGCCGTTGTGCCCGCGGCTGACAGCCGACGCAAGGACCACCCGGAACCGCTGCCGCTGACGCCTGAGCAGCGCGCCATCGTCGAGTGGGGCGATGGGCCGGCGGTGGTCATCGCCGGGGCGGGCACGGGCAAGACGCGGGTCATCGTCGAGCGCGTGGCCTGGCTGCTGCGCACGCAAGCCAGGACCTCCCGCCGGAGAGCTCCTGGTCCTGACCTACAACGTCAAGGCCGCGCGCGAGCTGCGCGAGCGGATCGACGCAGGCGGTGGGCGCCGCCACCGCGGCCCGCCTGACCGTCGCCAACTTCCACTCCTTCTGCCATCGCCTGCTGGCCGATACCGCCCCGAGGCGGGGTTGCCGGCGCAGCCCGATGTGCTGGACGGCATCGGTCAATACCTGCTCATCCGGGACCTCCGCCCGCGCCTGAACCTGGTCTACCACGCCGGGAGTGGTGCGTACGCGGAGTTCGTGAAGTTCATCAACCGCGCAAGGACGAGCTCGTCACGCCGGACGACTTCGACGCCTTCGTCGCCCGCGAGCCTCGACTATGCAAAGCCTACAAGGCTGATGGGGCGCGCCTTACCGCTGGCAAGGTGAAACGGTTGGAGCGGTGGCTCCGCACGGCGCGTCACAACCTCACGTCTCGGGGTGGACCACAGGAAGTGGCTGGCCGAGAGCCTCATCAAGTATCGCGCCGATATCATCCTCTGACAGGAATTCAAGCGCAGTCGTCGAGGCCACGAAATTGAGCCCACCGGGCTGCATCCCGGATCTCGTCCTCGGAACGCCCTCGAAATCTCGACAGGGCCGCCCTTGCCGCTGGCTCGTAAAGCCCGAAAAGCCGGTCGAAAATGGCTTGAAACATATCTTGGCGCGAGAGGGCGAATCGCGCCACTCATAGTCCCCAGCGACGTGTTCGGCAGTCCACCAGAGCCGGGCGAGGGTGTTCCGGCTTACGCCTGACAGCGTACTGCTGCCGGCGAACCGCCGGACCATTGGGCTGGTGAGCGCACCGGACAATCCGCCGGAATCGGGCTCACCCCGGGGTCGCCAGCGCCGCCATACAAGCCCGGGAAAGGCGACTGCGTTCAGCCATTGCCAGACGCGCATGTCTGCGGCGTCGGAGCGCGAGATGGGCGCGAGGGCAAGGTGCACGGGCTCCACGAGGGCGGCGTCGATTTCGCTGCCGGACAAAGTCGGCGACAGCCGCTCGATCATTGCTTCGAGCGGCTCAAGCTCGACGCCGCCCGGACCGCTCCTGAAGGACGTTCCTCTCCCCTGAGGACCGCTTCGAGTGAAACGGGGGTCAAAGAACGCACGAAGCGGCGGAGGTAGGCCATCACACGGCCTCCCCGCTCACCAGCCGCATTAGACCACCGACGCCTCCGACGATCCCGCCCAGCCCTGGATCGCCAGAGAGGCGCGTTCAAGCAGTTCCGTACCGTGGCCCTCGCGCCAAGTCGCTGCGCACACCTCCGACAGCGCCTGCTCCTGATTGGAGAGCTCGGGATACAGTCGGGGAGCCCAGAAGTGGAGCACCCGCTGCTGCCATTCAGCAGCGAGCCGACCGCGTCGGCCTCGCTCACATCGTCGTCTGCGCTGGCCGCAAGCTCCGTGAGGCTCGCCGAAATCAGCGCGGTCCAGACCTGACAGCAGACTGTGTCGTAGGTCGCGTCCCTGATCCGGCGGGGCACTCCTCGGCGCGCCCTGCTCCGCATCACATCCTCGAGATTGTCGATCGACTGGTTCAGCCACAGCTTCGGGAACGCGCCCTCGGTGTCGATGGCGAACATCCGATCGGCATTCCTCTGCCGCAGGGAATTCGGCGAGCGGCGGAAGTCCTCAAATTCGATCTCGAGGTACCCGCCTGGCGGGGCGATCGGTTCATCGAGAAGTACATCGACCGAGCGCCCATTTGCGAGGATCGCGCCGAGGTGTGTTGCGAAGCCGTCGCGAACAGACGCCGAGGTGCTCCGCACGAGAACCGGCGTCAGACTGATGCGCGAATACAACTCGTCAGTCTGGATGCTGATCGTCCCGGCATAGGAATCGCCTGCGTCGGCGAGCGGGAACGCGGCACGGATGCGACTTGAGGGGCTGCGCACCACGACCGCAACCTGCACAGGGGAAGGGCTGCGTTCGTCCTCAGGGAGCACCCGCTCGAATGTTCCTGCGCTGACCCGAACGGTGGCGGCAATCCGCAGAACGCCCGCCCGAGGCAGCGGCTCGAGGAGCAGAAGGTCTCCCGACGGTGTGCTCTCATTCTCGACACCTTCGAGCCCGCACGACAACGACAGCGCATCCGCGCCGAATCGGTACGGATGAAGGACGGCCTCGCTCACAGCTGTCCACCCGCCACAGGCCGAACGTCGAGCCTCACGCCGGCTCGACGCATGCCACCCTCGGGGACACCTTCCAGCCTGCCGGTACGACCCTGGAAGTGGACCCGTTGCTGGTCACTCGGCACTGTCACCGTCCACCAGCCGGCGGGATCGGGGCCGATGGCCTCGCCGACATCAACATTCAGGTTGACCACCGGTACGTTTTCGCGTGCGGTTCCTTCCTCTTGGTCTGGGTGAATCGCCAGCTTGAAACGCCAGTCCGACCGGAGGCCAGACGATCGGGAGTAGACGCCGCCGAACTGCCCTCCGTCATCGGATACGAAACCAATCGCGTCCGAAAGCCGGTACGGCTCTCGGGCAGTGCTTCCGCCTCCGACACCGGGAAGCGGGAAGAGTCTCCGCAGCGCCTCAGGGGCCTCGGTGCTGTCGCTGGTCGCCTGTCGCAGCATGTCGTGGACCGCCCCGCTGATCCGCTCCAGGAACTGGCGGAGCGCAGCCTGGGCGCCGACAGCGTATTCACTCCGGAGCCGGTCGGTGGTCACCGTCCACTCCGAATGTGCGACTGGTTCCGCAGACCTGAGGAACTCCTCGGCCGATCGATCCGCGGCGGTGTCACCCAAGGCGGTTCCAACTGTCAGCGTGGCGTAGAAGGGCTGGTCGACAAGCGATCTCCTGGTCGGCTCGAAATACTCCACGACCATTCCGCTTCCGCGCTGAAGGGCCACGGTGTTTTGAAGGTCTGAAGCCTCACCTGATTCTGCAAGCCGCAGCCGGACTCGCGCCGATGCCTCAACCGCGGGCCTTGGGTTGGGAAGCGCTTCGGATCTCTGGCCGGGAACCATCAGCGGGATGTCCCGCTGCGCGATGTGCCCCGGCTCCGAGACGGTGTCCCGCAGCGAAGCATCTTGGGCTTGGGCGCGCACGAACGGTTCGACCAGCGGCGTCATGTGCGCCTGACGGGCGTAAACCTCACCGGTCTCATCGAATCCCTCGACGAAGACTTCCATCCCGCCGTTGCTGAGAGATGGCCAGAACCACCGTGCCGCAGCCTCCACGATGCTGGCGCAGTGGACCGGGATGGATGGCTCCTCTTCGATGGACGGATCATCGAACCCGAGAATCAGGATCGACGTCCCCGTGGCGCCCAGGTCTCGATCAAGTCGACAGGACTGTGCCTGCCGCGCCGCGTCATCGTCCCAAAGCGAGATAGCTCGTCTGCCGGCGGGGCGCGTCTCGGGGAGCCCGAGCCAGCCCGGAACCTTCCCATTCACCTTCGGGCGTCTCGTGCCATGCCAAGAGCGTCCGCCCGAAGAAGCGGTGTCTCGGTTCAGGCCCATGGACAGATGACGCGAATAGCACCGTGCTTAGTCCCGAGAACCGCCACAGCACGGACTTCCCGAGACCGAAGCTCCCGCCCGACTCCCTGCGGCCGCTGGGAGTGATAAGGGTGTTGCGGCAGAGGGCATTGAAGTTCGCCTCGGGGTCGTCCTCGTCGCCGGTGAGCCCATTGGTCCCGTGGTCATCGATGCGGAGAAGCCGCAGATGGCCAGCTGAGCGCAGCGCATCCAGGCTGTCTCGCACGCGTGGGCTGACGGTGATGTAGTCGGCACTTCCGATGGCGTCCAGATGCGGCTCCAGCTGCCGCCAATCCGCTCCCTGAAGGAAGTGCTCCAAGTCCGGGCCGGACAGGTCTTCCAGTCGGAATCGGACCCTGACCTGAGTGTCCGGCCGCCGCTGATCCCTCGCATTCTGGAGGACTTCGCGAACGAACGTGCCGATGTCCTTGTCGAATACCTCGGCCTCTGCCAGCCCGCCATGTCGAGCCCCGGATGCCGGTACCTGGTCGAAGATCCAGGTAACTCCACCGTCCACGGCGTCCTCCCGCCCGTCTGTCTGTCCAAGTTTACCCACTCACCCGGACTGTCACACCCCTGATGGGCAGCTCCCGCTGCGGCACGTACCGTACTCCATGGCACGTACTATTGGCAAGTCGCACGTAGTGGTTGACGACACGCACGGTAGTACCGTACAGTTCGCTCGTGCTTCCGAATTCAACACCATCACCCTGAAGGAACTCTCCGATGACGACCGCAGCCGCACCGACCGCGCCCACCGCGACCATCCTGAACGTCCATCCCGTGGACGATGCGGGGGGCGTCCACTACGAGACCACCATGACCGGGGGCTACCTCGTCGACATGATCGACCGGGGCCTCCTCACGACGGTCGGAAACATCCGCCCCGACCACATGCCGGGCCAGCGCATGGGCGCCAAGACCCGTCGCAAGATCGATACCTGGACCGAGGAGCTGCTCCGCAATGACGCGGTGATCGGCAACATCAGCATCCGTCTTGATCCGACAGCGAGCGAGTACTACGTCGAGGAGGACGAGGGCCAGCTCGACCTCCACCTGATCGGCGGCCAGTTCGACTGCGCGGTCGACTCCCTGTCGCGCATCAAGGCAATCGTCAAGGCCGCCCAGAACCCGATGGCGACATTCAATCCGGAGACGAAGTTCCAGGTGCGGATCTGGATCGCCGATGACCAGCTCGCGAAGCGGGTGGCGTTCATCTACAACACGCGCGGCGACAAGGTCAACGACACGGCCGCGAAGTTCGCGCACCAGGGGAACTTCGCCGAGCGGATGGCGCGTCAGCTCATGCGCAAGTCAGGCCATTTGTCGATGGACAACATCGAGGTGCTGAAGAACACCGTCTCGGCCTCGAGCGCGAAGCTGACCGCGTTCAACACTCTCGCTCAGGCGATCGAGAACTCCTGGCTCGACGAGCCGCTGAGCGATGCCGACGAGGCCCGCCACACCGATTTCCTCGCGCGCTTCTGGGGAGAGCTTGTGAAGGTCCGGCCCGAGTTCGGGCGCATCTCCCTGAAGGATCGGCGAGATCTGCGCGGGACATCGATGGCGGGGACCGCGCTGTCGATTCACGGCGTGATCGCGGTCGCCGACGCCCTGTTCCGGAACGGCATCAATCCGGCGACATCGCTGGCGGGCCTCCGCAGCGCGGTCGTCGTCGACGGCAGGGACGCCGACTACTTCAGCTACGAGAACCCCGTCTGGCAGCGCATCGGCGTCCTAGTACCGTCGACGGACAGCGGCGGGAATCAGCGCCTCTCCCTCAGGATGAGCTTCCAGACTCGCGAGGCGATCGGCAAGGAGCTGAAGGCCAAGCTCGGCCTACCGACCTAGCGCGTCTACTCACCAAGCGCCGCAGGATGCCGATGAAGCGCCCGGTCACCCTGTTGGTCTGCGGCCGCGCGAATGGCGCGCGGACGGCGGCCCAAACTCGGTGAGCGTGGCCGCCAACGCGCGCGGCTAGGTGAAAGTCGCCGCCGACCGGTGCTACGGACGCTCACGGCAAGACTGATCCACAGCAGCAGGTCGCGAATGTGGACAAATTCTGTGGAGAGAAGGGCGCAGCCAGCGAATTGCGACCGACTGACGTCGCGTTTGCGCGGTATCCTGGCCCCATGCTCTCAGCGGATCTCCTCATGTGACCCGGCGCTTCCGGTTCATCGACCTCTTCGCAGGCATCGGAGGCATCCGGATGGGTCTAGAGCGGGCGGGCGGGTCATGCGTGTACTCCGTGGAGATCGACCGGTTCGCGCGGCAGACCTACGAAGCCAACTACGGTGCTTGCGAGCGCGGAGACATTCATGAGGTGCGTGGCCGCGAACTCCCGCATTACGACGTGATGGCAGCCGGCTTTCCGTGCCAGCCCTTCAGCATCGCAGGCGTCAGCAAGAAGCTGAGCCTTGGCCGTCTCCACGGATTCGAGGACGAAAAGAGCGGCAACCTCTTCTTCGAGATCATTCGCCTCATTGAGGAGGCTCCGAATCCTCCGCCCGTGCTCTTCCTTGAGAACGTGAAGAACCTCATCTCGCATGATCGCGGCAACACGTTCCGGGTCATCCGCGGCACTCTGGAAGCGCTCGGATACAACTTCCGGCACAAGGTCATCGACGCGCAGTGGTGGGTGCCTCAGCACCGGGAGCGGACATTCATGATCTGCCTCCATCGTGACGTCTTCGGTGACGAGGCCTTCGAGTTCCCCGACCCACCCTCTGACGAGCCGCGCCTCACTCTCGGACAGATCCTTGAGGAGAGCCCCGACCCGAAATATTCCTTGAGCGACCATCTGTGGAGCTACCTTCAGCAGTACGCACTGAAGCACCGGGCCGCCGGCAACGGATTCGGCTATGGCTTAGCGGGGCCGGACAGCGTCACCCGCACACTTAGCGCTCGCTACCACAAGGACGGGTCGGAAATCCTCCTTCGAACGGACGGACCGACGCCGCGACGCCTCACGCCGCGAGAATGCGCGCGACTTATGGGCTATCCAGACAGTTTCGCGATCCCGGTGTCCGACACCCAGGCGTATCGTCAGTTCGGAAACTCAGTGGTAGTGCCGGTTGTCGCCTTCCTCGCCAAGCATCTCGCGGATCAGTACATCGGCCGGGTCCTCGCCCCAGCGGCCTGACAGACCCCCGGCCACCTCTGAGAACGCCCGCAATACGATGCGGGCAAACAAGAACGTGTCTCGGACTGAGACCCGTTTCCGCAAGGCGCTATGGGCCGCTGGCGGACGTGGCTACCGCCGTGGGTCTGGACTTCCTGGTCGTCCCGACATCGTGTTCCCCGCCGTTCGATTGGCCATCTTCGTCAATGGCTGCTACTGGCACCGGTGTCCTTCGTGCCAGCTTCCGCAGCCGAAGGCGAACGCTGAGTTCTGGCGGGAGAAGTTCGAGCGAAACGTGAAGCGGGACAGCGCCGCTGAATCGGCGCTCGTTGCCGCGGGCTGGAAGGTGATCACTATCTGGGAGCACGAGCTCCGAGCTGACGTCGACGGGACAGCAGGCCGCATGGCGCGGTTCATCGCCGAGGAGCGGTTGAGATCGTGACAACTGCTGCAGATGAACTACGCGATTGGTTGACCCGGACTGCTACCGACAAGTGGGTGTGGTATGCGAAGCGGCTGTCAGCCAACGACACCGGCCTGACCGGTGGGCACCAAGTCGGCTTCTACGTCCCGGGCGATTTCGCGTTGACGGTGGCGCCCGAGCTGGCTGAACCGGTGCTCAACCCCCGGCGCGAGATTCGGTTCACGTTGGTCTCGCACGGCCAGCACGCAAGACCGAACCTCATTTACTACAACAGCCGGGCCATCCGTCGTCAGCCAAACGGGAGGAACGAGTTTCGCCTGACAGGCTTCGGCGGTCGAGGATCTGCCCTGCAGGATCCTGAGAGCACCGGCTCCATCCTTGTCACAGCATGGGATCGGTCGAACGCAGTCGAGGCGTGGCTCACGACGGCTCTCGAAGAAGAAGGGATCGTCGAGGACGTCCTTGCTCCAATAGATCCGGGCACAAATGTCACCCGCAGCGCATCGCTTGCTGGACGCCCGGAGGTAAGGGTCTCCCTGCAAGACGAATGTGCGCCCGCCATCGGGACGCTTCCAGTGTCATGGGCAAGCCAATTTCCCGCTGGCCGAGAGCTGACAGCCGAAGCGATTCGCCGGCGCCCCGGGGACGACAAAGAGCCCGATCGTCGTCTGGTGGAGCGCTATCGGTGCGAGTTTGGGCTCTTCAGAGTGATAGAAGCGGCGCACACAATTCCGCTCGTCACCGACGGCTTTTCGACCGTGGAAGAGTTCTTGGCCGTTGCCCAGACGGTGGCAAACCGACGAAAGGCGCGCGCGGGAAGGTCACTCGAGCTGCACCTCGCTCGCGTTTTCGACGAAGAGAGTGTCACCTACCAGACGGGTGCAACTACCGAGCAGAACCGGAAGCCCGACTTCGTATTCCCATCAATCGAGGCCTATCGAGAGGGTCGACCGACGCTGATGCTCGGGGTAAAGACATCGGTCAAGGACCGATGGCGACAAGTTCTCGACGAGGCTGCAAGGATCAAGGAGAAGCACCTCTTTACCCTGTCAGAAGGGGTGTCACCTGGTCAATTCGATCAAATGGAGGGGGCGGGGCTGCGCCTTGTGGTGCCGGCGCAGAACATTCGGAGCTTCCCCGCCTCAATTCGCCCGAGACTCACGACGCTTGCTGGGTTCATCGGGACTGTCAAGGCGATCACGTGACGTGCACGCCGCGCCAATGAGTCAATTCCGGCGCGCTACTTCAGGGCGACGTGGTCGGCCAGTCTCATGCCCTTGTGGATTTCGGTGTGGTAGGAAGATGGAATTCCGGCCCTCGCCACGAGGTCTTTCAGAGATATCCCAGCCAAAGCTCGGGCGCGCCTGATGCCGAACAAGTGGATCCGCACGACACGGTCACCTTCCGGCGCGGTCTTGACATCGTTGCCAAGTTCTCTGGCGAGTTCGCCGATGGTCATTTCTCGACCTCCTCTCTCGATGTAGCTCGCATAAGAAGCAGAGCCGGACGCCGCGGCCCGTAAGGTCGCGGCCGGGCTTCCTAGGAGCGCGAGGGTCCCACCATGCGCAGCCACCTCGTGGATCCGCGCCGTCACATCGACTACCCCAGGCAGATCCCACACGGAGTCTCGTAGCACGAATCGCCAGCCACTGACATGCGGAACCCAAGTCGAAGCCTGACGCACGACCATCACCGGAACCTGTGCGGCTTTCCAGACGCCGAAGTCTTCGTCGAACAGGATCCCTACCAGATGATCGAAAGGCTCCTCAACGCCGTCGAAGCCGCGAATGAAGCTGAGCTGCCTAGAGCGGTTCGCGCGCGTCTGGCGGCGCGCCTTGACTTGGTATCGCGTTCCATCGGCTGACTTCGCGTCGTATCCGGCAGCAGACAGAGGCGCGAATTCGAGCCCGAAAGCTCGTACAACCAGCCACTCCGCGTAGTCGGCAATCGGGTTATTCGCACTGCGAATGACTCCGCGTCCCCGGAGCTCGGTAAGGACGCCGGCAAATAGCTGCAACAAATCGGGCATTGCGTACCTGTCGAGCCGAAAGCGGTCGGCGTCGGCAGTCTCAACATTGACGTCGTTCTCAGCCACGGCCAGACCGATTCTAGGCTCACGCTGCGAACCAGCACGTCTTCGGCGCCGCGAACCAGGACCCCTACCACGCCGACCCCGACGAGATCGGCGGGGTCAGGCCGGACGCCCGCCGGTCTACCCGCTGGAGGAGAACCGCCGCACCACGCACGCCATCCATAATTGCGCGCATGCCCGAGCCATGGCGTCCTCAGTCGGTCGCTGCTGCATACCGTGAGCTCTTGGCGGGCTTGGCTCGATCGGCCACCGCCATCGGCCCTCGCCACCTCACGTCGCATTAGCCGTTCGTCGGCACTGCACCTGATCGGCTCATGGTCGTTGGGCAGGCCGTCTACGGCTGGATCCCGGACTGGAGCGTCGACGATCTAGCCACGCCAGCCGGCCTGGCTAAGGTTCTCGAAGATACGCAGCAGGCCTGCTACGACCGCGCCGACCCCATGAACTGGATCGAGGAGAGCCGAGCGCGCTCGTCGCCGTTCTGGCGGATGGTGCGCCACACCGTCGAGACGCTGTGGCCGGAGTCGGGGTGGAACTGGTACAGCCATGTCGCCTGGACGAACCTGTACCCCATCGCCCCAAACGACGAGAAGGGCAATCCGTCCGGACCGCTGCTCGAGGTGCAGACCGCTCCATCGGCTCGGCTGCTGCAGGTTGTGGCCGATGCGCTTGATCCGGCCGGTGTCCTCGTCCTGGGCGGCCCGTACTGGTGGGCCTTCCAGGTGCACATTCCACTGGGGGTGCTGGCGCGCGAGGAGCGGCCGCTGCTTGCGGAGGGTACGGTCAACGGACGCCGATGGATCGCCGGGATGCATCCTGCGGGCGCCCAGCGCCGCGGGTGGAGGTCAGACGACTACGCCAAGAGCGTCGCGGCACGAGTGCGCGATTACGTCTGGGCGCGGCCTCTCTCACGAGGTTCTCGCCGAGTGCGGACATCGGCAGCTGAAACACCCGAACCGGCCCGGGCGCGTGACGGTATCGGGCCACTTGAGTGACGACGTGCCCCGGCGAACGCGCCAGGAGGTGCGGCGGCGGATCCGGACTGCCGTCCAGATGCATCTGGACGGCATGCGCGAGGACGGGGTGGTGCGCCCGGCACCCAGCTCCACGTCTGGCGAGTCGAGATCGCTAATGCTTATCCGGTTGCCTCAACACACCACAAGATGTGGGTGCGGCTCTAGCGAGACTATCTGGTGCCCTGGCACGGCGGAAGCGACACCTCGGCGACATCGCCAATAGTGACCGTCGGTGCCCCATCTGCGGTGACGACGATGCTGACCGTGCCCGCATAGCCGCGCGGCGTCTTGATTGTCACGGCTCCCACGGTCGCATCCCCCGAGGGTGGCGGACCGCTCGCAGCCACCATCTCGAGGGCGGTGAGTCGGGACGATCCGCACGCGGCCACCTCGCGGAAAAGGAAGACGGGCGACTGGGTGCGGTTATAGACGACCACAGAGAACTGCTCGTCCGCCGAGGTCGGGGGTTGGTGAACCGGGGCACAGGCGGCTAACGCCAGCACGACGAGCCACAAACAAACCCAACGCATTTCGGACCCCCATCGGACTGCGATCTGACTCGATCCTTGCGAAAACACGCTACTCGTCAAGGGCCATCAGGAATGCGGCGCAGCTGCGGCTTTCGACCCTCTCCGCCTCGGTGTCTTCTCGCCCACCGACAACAGTGGCGGATTGCGGTGGACGGCCCGGTCTGGCCGGTCGAGCGGCCCCGCCCCTCAGCCTCGCCCGGGCGAGGCGGCATAGTGATGTCGGCGGACCGGACAAGCGGGCCAGCGGTTGACAGCCCGAGCAGGGTGGCGAATCCGGCGGCCTGGTTGCTGCGGCGGTTGAACCGGAACACGAACTCGTGTTGAGGCAAGCGGATAAGCATGAGATCGCTTGACGCGTGCGTCCCATCAGGCGGGGTTGACGAAGTTGTCCACCCAGATCTCGGCATGGGCACGATCTGGCGGCACATCACCGTCGTCCAGGGAGGGGGTGATTCGCCCCGTGTCGCCCGGCTGGATGATGACCTGACCGGTCTGCGAATCCACCTCGTCCTCATCGCCATCCTCCCCGTCCCACATCTTGAAGGCCCAGTCCACGGTGATCGCCAGCGCACTCCCGGGCGGGGGCTGCGGGGAGCGCGGGTCGTACATGCGGATGGTTCCGCTCAGCTCGGCGCGCTCGCCGCCGCAGCGCTCGGTGGTCTCCTTGAAGGTTGCCTCCAGCCCGGCCAGGTACTCGGGCAGGTGGTCCGCCGCCATGGCCGGATCGCACTGCAGGAATCGCGAGGCGCTCACGGTGTGGTGGTCGATGGTGTCGTGGCCGAACATGACCTGGTGCTTCATCTCCAGCTCGCCGTGGACCTCGACCCGGCGCCGCCATTCCGGCGGTGGGTCAAGGACGATCTCGCCGAGGTCGTTGTCCCCCACCTCCAGCGGCATGCTGAGCGTTCGGCTCAGGGTGCCCGGAGGGGCGTCCCAGTACGCCTTCAGCCGGATCAATTGTTCACGCTGGACCCCCGGGTAGGGCACGGGTGAGGCCGACACGTCCATGCGGAAGGCGCCCTCCTCGTTCGCGTAGGCCTTCCAGCAGCCGATGCTGACCTCGGCGCCGACCAGGCTCCTGCCCTGGTACGTCACCCGACCGCTGACGTGCGCCACGCCCGGACTGAGCGCGTAGACGCCCACCTCCACCATCTCCGGTCGCGGGTTGGAGAGCATGGCCCGCTCCGCGTGGCCCCACAGTCCGGAGCGGATCTCCCCGGCATCGTCCGGCGCGTCCCAGTGGTTCCAGATGTCGTCCGGTGAGACGGACAGCCCTGCGCCGGGGTTCTGCCAGTCGGTGGAATCCACCTTATCCGGTTCGTCGCTGGCGAACGCGTTGCAGATGCCGTTCGCGACCTGTTCGGGCATGTCGGTGAGGGCTATGGTCAAGTCCGTCGTCTTGGCCGGCGAGAGCGCCAGGGCGGTCAGGATGGCGACGACCGGAGCCGCAGCCGGTCCAACGATCGCACCGGTGAGGACCCCGACCAGCATCCCAATGCCCACGCGCGCCAAGGTCGTCATCTGGGCATCCACCTGCTGCTTCACCGTGGCGCGCACCGTGTCGACGATCCAGTCGTGGAGGCCGGCTCCACTGCGCTGCCGCTCCGCCTCGTGGTAGACGAAGAGCCCGTCCTCCTGGTTGGGGCCAACCTGGCCATGCGCGCCGGCCGCCTGCGGCAGGTTCGGGTCGCGGTCGAGCCTCAGGGGCGGATTGAGCGGGTCGAGGGCATGGCGCGCCGCGAACCAGACGAACGTGGAGCACACGAGCCCGGGAGTGCCCGCCGCCCAGTCGGCTCCCGCAGGCAGGCCAGCCCAGGCAGGATCTCCGGCGGGCGGCGCCAGGCGCTTGGGGTCGTTCGCCAATCGCGCATCGCTGTAGGCGAAGAATCGGTAGTGACCGCGGGTCCGCTGGGCCTCGTCCGCCACCTGGTCGAGCGCCCAGCGCGCCCAGGGGTAGCGCGAATCGGTGCCGGGCGGGGGGCAAATGCGGAGCGGCCAGAGCGTGTCAGGCGCATCGGCCCGATAGGCTGGTGACAGGGTCAGGTTCGTGATGCGGACGGCCTTCTCCGGGAACTCCCGGTCGAAGAATGCCTGCCGCTGTTCGGGGGTAAGCGAGGCCGCCGTGCCGGCGCCGATCGCGGCGGCCAGGCCGTGGTACTCCCACTCGGGGTTCTCGCCGTTGTTCCAGCCATCGAAGAAGCCGTCCTGGATGCTCTGTGTCATGGGCCCCGGCCACCCGTACTTCACGAGGTCCGGCCGAAGCCCATCCGTGGGTGCCTTCTCGCCCAGGAGGGAGCCGGTGAAGTAGTCCTTGTCCCGCATGAGGCGATCCTTGGCCTCGGTGCAGTGCCGGATCGTGGTGTTGTCGGCCACCATGAGCCCCATGTGGTCGTAGAACTGCGGCGCGTCGAGGCTCTTCAGGATGGTGCCGATCACCCCGCTGCCGTCCGCGGGCGTCAGGATGATGTCGCCGCGGCGTGCCAGCTGAATCTCCGCGGGCCGGTTCTGGAGCTCCGTCTCCCCGGTGGTGACGCAGACCAGCCGTGGGTCGTCCACGCAGGCGCGCGGATCGCAGCGCTGACCGATCTTGTCCTTGAGGTCCGGGGGGATCTCGAAGAGGTCGGACCAGGGGCCGATCACGATGTTGCGGTAGATGGTGTACTCGGTGAAGGCCAGCAGAACCTCGCCGTTCCAGACCGCGAGTGCCGGGCTCGACGATCCGTACACGCCGCCCATCGGATACGTGAAGTGCGCGCCGTCGCGGTCCGCGCTCATGAGACCCACGATCTCGTCCGTGTCGCGGATGGCGATCAGCGGGCCGTCATAGCGACCGGCCGGGGGGCCGCCGACCACCATGGCGGGGCTGCCCAGGATGCCGTTGCCGATCCTGGCGGGCACGGCATTCAGGCTCGGGAAATGTCCCGGCGAGCCGAGCGCCAGCTCCAGGTCCGCTGCGCCCGAGAACGCAACGGCCATCCGCGCTCCGTAGTAGGGATGATCGAAGGTGGCAAGCGCGGGGGTCGAGTCCGCAACGTGATCGAGGACGACCGGCGGGTCGAAGGCCGCCCCGTCGCTGGCGGCTGATGACGATGTGGTTCGTCCCATATTCGAGCCAGCCCGCGTAGAGCCGATCCGACCCGTACAGCGCCGGCCCTCTGTTCGCCGCGCCAACGAGCACCTGCGGCGGCCCAAAGGTGGCGCCATCGTTGCTCGAGGCGACCATGAGCGCACCGGATGCGTCCATCCAGCCCAGGAAAAGCTTGTTCGCGAACGCGGTGACCGTCACGTCGCCGCGGGGATCCGGGACGTGCGGGAGTTGGACGATCTGGGGCTGGTACGGACCGGCGGCCGACGCGTCGGCAACCCCGATGGTCAGGGCGCCACCGGCGTTGCCGTTGGACCAGGCAAGGACGAGCTTCCCCTGCCAGATGCAGATGGCGGGTGAGCCATCAGCCTGTTCGCCCAGACGCGTCGCGTCCAACCAACACCCCTGGCGGTGCGAGCGCCACAGGGACGTTCCAATGCACGGCCGAATTCATGGGAGCCGCACCACGCGGAGCATCCATCGCACGCGCGACGCAGTCAATAGAGCACCGACGGCGCCGGCGCGCGGTCGCATCGGTCCTGCGCGAGCTCGTCGGTCCTGCGGGTGGGCAAAGCCGGCCGATATCGTGGTCCTCACCCCGTGATCGCCACGCTCATCTTGCATGTCCCCGCAGCCCGAATGCGAAATCCATTTGTCCGGCGACGGCGCGGGACCTACGTCTCATCGCGGTGGACGCCCAACCGTGCTACCTAGGTTGCATGAGCAATCCGGCTGTCGATCAGCCGTTCTGGGCGATCGTCCAAGCCGTCGTCGCCCAGGGACGTCATGCGACTCCAGACCCGCGACGGGACCGCGTGATCTTTGGCCATTCCACCCTCGCGGAATGTCGCAGCTATGCGGCCAGCCGCGGTTGGTCCGTCGTTGGACATCGACTCGACCTGCTTGTCCAGCAGTCGGTCGAAGCGACCTTCGCCGTTGTCGCGAGGAACCAGTTCGGGGAATTGCTCGCGATCACGCCAGTCGGGATCGACGGACAACTCGGGATGGGGATCATCAACCTATCCACGGCGGCGGCCGAATTCGCCATTGTCCCTGCCCTCGGTGGGACCAACTGAAGCCTGAGGCCGGGTACGAATGGCTGGGTACGGGCTGAACGAATAGGCAATCGATCCGGCTTGCCCGTGCGACCACCATCTCGACCAGGCAGAAATGCCACCTGCCATGAGGGTCAGAAGGGTGTCCACGCCAGTCGACCAGACATTGAGCGGAAGCACGATCGCGGCGCCGGCTCAGGAAGGGGTCCGTCCGGCATCGGGCTGGCCTCGCCGTGTGTTCGGGGGTGTGATAGCCATCGGCTTGTACGCCCTGGCTATGGCTCTCCTCGGCTACCCACTTCTTCCCGGATCGGGATCCTCATCTCAGCACATCGACGACCCACTGAGATTGCCGGCATTGGTCGTGGCTGCATGGGTGGGCCTCCGTTGGACGTGGCCCCGGGCATACGAATTCATCAACCATGCCGGTGGGATCCTGGTTCGAAGCACGCTGGCTTGGGCGACAGGTGCCAAACAGCAAGCCGAGCGGGCGGAGTACGCCCGCCGGGTGGCGTTGCAGCAGGCGGCCGAGGTGGAGCGGCAACGGCAAGCATGGTTCGACCAAAAGTTCCTCGCTGAACGAGAGGAAGAGCGCCGCCGCGAGGACTTCGAGAGGCGACACCCAAAGAAGGATGGCTGACTCATGAGGAAGATCTTCGGAAAGCAGCGCCCCTCCCCCGCGCCATTAACCACCTGCTACTGCTCGTGCGAGTGTGGAACGCAAGTCTTTGGGGTCCGCCTCTGCTCGGACTGCGCGTCGGGACATCCGTCCAGACTCCCCTACGACCAGTCCGACGAGTTTGCCCTGCCGCCGCTGACCGGACCGGACCCGTTTGAACTGCCCGAGTTGCCGCCGCATCTGCGGTAGCATTTGGCGACCACGATGTCCACGTCGGGTCCGGGAATGTGTTCCCGGGCTCGCACGCCGTAGAGGGCCCCGCGATCGCCGCGGTGATCCCGGCTGACCGGCCGGAAGGTGGGTGCCTGGACCCTGGCCAGCGAGTTCGGCCCGGAGGGCGCTCCCCTGCCCCCCCGCCCACCTCCGCCTGGGAGGTGCGGCTCTCGACCATCCACCGCTTCAAGGGGCTGGAGTCGCCGGTCGTCATCCTGGCCGAGATAGACGCCGCGGGTGCCGGCGGACCAGCGGGCGGGGCTTCTCTACGTGGGGGCCCACCCGGGCGCGGACGCACCTGGTGGTCATCGGCTCAGAAGCGACTCGGCGGTAAGGCACTGATGCACGAGCCGTAAGCGTGGATGAAGAGCATGTGCGTGTGCCGAAGGTGCGTGATGTCCTGCGGTTGCTGCATGAGGCCGGCTGGCGCGAAGTGCGCAGGCGCGGCAGTCATCGGCACCTGCAACATCCACGGAAGTCAGGGACGGTGACAGTGGCCGGCAAGCCGAGTCATGACCTGCCTCTTGGGACATATCGAAGTATCCTGCGGCAGAGCGGATTGGATCAGGAGCAGGAACCGTGAAGTACGCCGTTGTCTATGAGCGGTCTCCGCGCAACTGGGCCGCCTACGTGCCGGACCTGCCGGGATGCGTTGCCACCGGCGCGACGCGTGCGGAGGTCGAGCGGCTGATCCAAGAGGGCATACGTCTCCACCTCGAGGCCATGCGCGAAGCAGGCGAGGCGATTCCCGAGCCAACCACGGGCGTGGGATTGGTGGAGATCGCCTGACCAAAGGCCTGGCTAATCTCGACGACCGCCGTACGAAGTCGGCAACGCCCTGCTGCGGGGACGTTCCGTGCCGGCCCGGCGTGTGGCCGTGGTGCTCGAGGCACTGGCTGATATCTGGCCGCGCGTCACCCCAACCCAGACCGAGATGCGAGCCGCGGCCCCGCCTCGCGGAGCGGCACGAGCTGACCCTGTACGACGCCGTCTACGCGTCCGTCGCCCGGGCGCGGGGGGCCAGGCTGGCGACCCTCGACCGAGCGCTCCTCGCGAGTCGGCTGGGCGATCGTCCGAGCGCCATCTTCGCGAGGTAGCCGCTCGAGCCACTCGACTCCTCAACCGCTCACCTCAGGAGCGCTAACCCGGTCGAGAGCCTGATTCGGGGGTGCAGCCGAGCGTGGATTCGGGTCGGTAGGCCCGGTGGACCCGGCTAACGCTCCTCCCACGCGCGGTTGAGCAGTCGGTCACCGGCCCGGGGTTTGTGAACGCCGGCCGGATCCGGCACACCCCACCCGGATAGGCGCCGAAGGACCTGACGAGATGCCAGATGCTCCCCAGGCCGCGTATGACAACCATCGCGCGACGATACTCGACTCGTTCGGCCCTGACCGGTGCCGCACCCGAGGATGTGCGCCAGGTGTGCACATCGGCCATCGGGAGGGCGAAATCAGGGCCTGGACGGCCGATATGTGCACCGGGCGTGACATCTGGGCAGCAAACCGGGGGTTCGGTGTCCGATGCGTTCACTGGGCGCACAACCGGCGCCCCGGTGAGTCGTCGCACGCGGACAAGCACCACCCGGATCTGAAGGACGGGGGCGAATGACCACCAAGGGGTCTACAGGGCCCGGGAGTCCCGACGAGGAGCGGCGCCGTCAAATCTGGCGTACGTATTGTACAATTCGTACATGAGCGAACACCGGATCAGCGAGGCGCGGGAGTCCTTTGCCACAACGGTCAACCGCGTCGCCTTCGGCGGCGAGCGCGTGGTTCTCACCCGGCACGGCCGGAGGGTGGCGGCGGTCGTCCCCATTCAGGACCTGGAGCTGATCGAAGCGCTTGAGGACGCGCGCGACCTGGACGAGGTTCGCCAGGCGCTGGCCGATCCCGACAACCGTGAACGGATCGCCTGGGAGGACCTCAAGGCGCAGCTGAAGCTCTAGGGGCGGGCTGGGTGCGCGCCATCGAGCTGCTGCCATCGGCCGCGCGAGAGCTGGCGAACCTGGAGCGGGCCATCCAGCGCCGGGTGGCTCGCCGCATCGGGCAGCTCGCGGAGGATCCACGCGGAGGCGGCGCCATGAAGCTCCGCGGCGCTGACGACATCTGGCGGGCGCGCGTCGGTGATTATCGAATCCTGTACCGGATCCAGGACGACCGGCCGGCGGTGCTCGTCATCCGGATCGCCCACCGACGAGAGGTTTACCGATGAGTGCCGGGGGCCAAGTGGTAGGCGGGTAAGATCCGGACGATGAGGCCAGCTGACATGCAATCGCCACCGCCGATTCCGCTCAACAACGGGGTCGAGCTGCCCGCCCTCGGCTTCGGAGTGTTCCAGACGCCACCCGAGGTGACCCAGGACGCCGTCGAGGAGGCGCTGCGCGTCGGCTACCGCATGATCGACACCGCTGCCTCCTACCTCAACGAGCCGCAGGTCGGCTCGGCGATCGCCGCGAGTGGCGTGGAGCGGTCGGAGCTGTTCATCCAGACGAAGGTGTGGGTCAGCAACTACAGCTACGACGGAGCGCTCCATGCGTTCGACGTGAGCACCCGCAAGCTGGGACTCGACACGATCGATCTCTACCTGCTACATCAGCCGCTGCCCCAGGACTTCGATGCGACGGTTGAGGCCTATCGCGCCCTCGAGCGGCTGCTAAACGAAGGACGGGTGCGGGCCATTGGCGTGTCGAACTTCAGCCCCGCGCACCTCGAGACGGTGCTGCCGCGGCTGTCGGTCGTGCCCGCGGTCAACCAGGTGGAGGTCCATCCCTACTACAACCAGCCGGCTTTGCGCGCCGAGCATTCCCGACTCGGCATTGCGACGCAGGCCTGGTCACCGCTCGGCGGTGTGTATGTCTACCGCTCGTCGGAGGGCGAGCCGCCAAAGAACGCGCTGAACGATCCGGTCATCACCCAGATCGCGGAGCAGCACGGCAAGACGGCAGCCCAGGTCATCCTGCGCTGGCACCTCGACAGCGGGCGCTCGGCCATCCCAAAGTCCGTCCGGCCCGAGCGGATCGCCGAGAACCTCGACGTCTTCGACTTCCGACTGGCCGATGAGGAGATCGCGGCGATCGATGCCCTGGACACCGGCGAACGCGGCGGGCCGAACCAGGATGAGCTCGACTTCCGCACGTTCGATCGACCGATCCCCGAATAGGCGGCCCGCGGCGGCACCGCGGCAGAACGCCCCCCGTCCCCCGGATCCTCAGCGCGGCTGGTCCGTCTTGATTCGCCTTGGCCTTGAGACCAGGAAGACCAATCCCCCACCCAGGACCGCTGGGAATGCCGCGAAGACAAGCGTGATGAGTGTGGGGGCGTCTCTCGTGGGAATTTCGACGGGCGGCGCGACGATCGTTTCGGGTTGTGCACTCGTCAAGTCGGTCGAACCGATCAGTTGAGGACTGGTCGATGAACTCGCAGAAGGGGCTGCCGTGCCCGCAGGGGGCAGGACTATCCCGGGGGTGGCATCGGGGGTGGCATCGGCGGTGACCGTTGGCATTAGCGACCCCGCCATCGTCGGAGGCGAGGCCGATGATGTCCGCTCGGCCACGGATTGCATGGTCGGTGTTGAGATCGGTTTGCTCGTGGGGGTGGGTGCAGGTGTCGGCTTCGGAGTCGAACTGCTCACGGGGGCGGATGGGATCGGTTTGCTCGTGGGGGTGGGTGCAGGTGTCGGCTTCGGAGTCGAACCGCCCACGGTGGCAGTACCCGGCCCTGATGCAAAGAGACAGGCATAGGTGGTGGAAATCCCGATCCTGGGATCGGGATCAGGCACCTGCCACGCCCCGCACCCAAAGCGGTCGAAGAGGGGCGACAGAACGTTATCGCGATGACCCTGGCTCGTCATGAACTGATACGCAGCCAACGCCACGGTCGTCGGCGCACTCGTCGTGGCGCCGGTGCAGTTGGCCTGGTGGACGTCACAGCCCCACTGGTACGGGAACGGGTTGAAGTCGTAGCCGCCGTTCTCGGCAAGGATCTCGCCAATGGCCCCGCCGTAACCCCAGCCATCCATGGGCGAGCCGATGTCGTAGGCCGGGCAGAGGCGCAGGGTGTGGCTGAGGGTCCCACTGATGGCCAGGTCCTTGGCTCGTCCCTGGGCCACCGGCCCGCCATTCGGGCAGGGGACCGGCCCATCGCGGGTCACCCAGGCGAGGAACGGGTCAACGGAGAGGGCTGGCAGCCCGTGGGTCGTTCGCTCGCCGTTCAGCAGGCGGACCAGCTCAGCCGCGGCGGCATTGGGGGTGAACTTGGCAGCCGCACCCGTGACCGGCGTGTCCGTGAAGAGGGCCAGGAACAGGCCCGCCGCCAGCCCGGCAGCGAGGATGGCACCACCGGCCAGCGACCGTTGCGACCCCGCCACGCGTTCCATACCGAGATCGTCCGGGCCGCTGCGGCGATGCGCAATCGGACGATGGTCACGTCCCTGCCGCGAATCCCATGCAGATTCGATGTGGTCTTGATGGTGGGTGCGTGGCGCGACGGTAATGATCCCGCCGCGAGCGTCCGCTCAGGACGGCGAACGCAGCGGCCACAAGAGCCCATCGGGTGATGTGGCTAGTCCGTTCCGGGCTGACGTTGCGGACCCGGTCGTGATGGCATCGCCGGTGAACTGAGGTTTGCCCCCGGACGGCCGCCCGGCGCATCCCGGGCTTTCTCAAGGCGCTGGCTGACCGGTGATGCAGCCCTGATCAGGATCGGGCCAGCGCTGGGTCGAGGATGTGCGCCAGGCGTGCACATCGGCCATCGGGAGGGCGAAATCAGGGCCTGGACGGCCGAAATGTGCACCGGGCGTGACATCTGGGCAGCAAACCGGGGGTTCGGTGTCCGATGCGTTCACTGGGCGCACAAACGAGGAAGGCCTCGCTCAGCGCTTCCGGTCGCCGGCCGGCAGGACGCGCTTGCGGAGGCGAATGGCCGAGGGCGTGACCTCGACCAGTTCATCGGCCGCGATGAACTCGATGGCTGACTCCAGGGTCATGGGCCGCGGCGGAGTCAGGCGCAACGACTCGTCGTGCGCATGGGTCCGCATGTTCGTCAGCTGCTTGGACTTGGTGGCGTTGACGTTCATGTCGCCCGGACGCGCGTTCTCGCCCACGACCATCCCCTCGTAGACCTCGACGCCGGTGCCGATGAAGAGCTCCGAGCGCTCCTCGAGGTTGGCGAGCGCGTACGCGTTCGAGAGGCCCGCGCGGTCCGCCACCAGGACGCCGCTGGTCCGATGCGTGACCTCGCCGGCCCAGGGTCCGTAGCCCTCGCCGATCTGGTGCATGAGCGCCGTGCCGCGGGTATCGGTCATCAGCTGCCCGCGGTAGCCAATGAGACCCCGGACCGGGACGATGTACTCCAGGCGGGCGCGCCCGTCGGCATCGGTCGACATCTGCTCCAGGCTCCCCTTCCGGCCCGACAGGGCCGCCTGCACCGGACCGATGAACTCCGGCGGGATGTCAATGGTCACCCGCTCGTACGGCTCCTGAACCTGGCCGTCGCGCTCGTGGAGGATCACCTCCGGGCGCGAGACGGTCAGCTCGTACCCCTCGCGCCGCATCTGCTCGATGAGCACGGCGAGCTGCAGCTCACCGCGCCCGCGGACCTCGAACGTGTCCGCGCTGTCGGTTGGGGCGACCTCGATCGAGACGTTGCCGAGCACTTCGCGGTCCAGGCGAGCCTTCAGCTCGCGGGAGGTCACGTACTTCCCGTCCCGCCCGGCCAGGGGCGAGGTGTTGACGCCGAACGTCATGCGCAGCGTGGGCGCATCCACGTCCAGGCGCGGGAGCGGGCGAGGGTCCCCCGGATCCGTGATGGTGTCGCCAATCGTCACCTCCGGCAGCCCGGCCACCGAGACGATGTCGCCCTCGCGCGCCTCCGTGATGTCCACCCGATCGATGCCGTGCGCCGTCTGCAGACTGGTCACCGTGCCGGACAGGGTGACCGTCCGGCCCGGCTGGACATCGCCAGCGGCGTCATCTGCCTCTTCGCGCACGACGCTCACCCGCTGGCCGATGCGGATGCTCCCGTTGCGGATGCGCCCCACGGCCATGCGGCCCACGTAGTCGTTCGCGGCGAGATTCGTGACGAGCAGCTGCAGCGGGTGGCCTTCCACGTACTGCGGCGGGGGTGTCACCTCGACGAGCAGGTCGAGCAGCGGGCGGAGATCGGTCCCTGGGGTGGCAAGGTCGCGCGTGGCGGTGCCGGCCTTCGCGTTCGTGTAGACGACCGGGAAGTCGATCTGGTGCGCATCGGCTCCGAGGTCGATGAAGAGCTCGTAGACGGCGTCCAGCACTTCTGCCGGACGCGCGTCGGAGCGGTCGATCTTGTTGAGCGCCACGATCACCGGCAGGTGCCGCTGCATGGCCTTCTGCAGGACGTAGCGCGTCTGGGGCAGCGGACCCTCGCTGGCGTCCACCAGGAGCAGGACCGCGTCCACCATCAGCAGGCCGCGCTCCACCTCGCCGCCGAAGTCCGCGTGGCCCGGCGTATCGACGATGTTCAGCCGGATGCCCCCGTAGTCCACGGTCGTCTGCTTGGCCAGGATGGTGATCCCCTTCTCGCGCTCCAGGTCCCCGGAGTCCAGGACGCGGTCCACCAGCGTCTCGTTGGAACGGAACGTCCCGGTCTGGCGCAGCAGGCCGTCGACCAGGGTCGTCTTGCCGTGGTCGACGTGCGCAATGATCGCCACGTTGCGCAGGTCGCTGCGCACGGCGAGGGTGGGAACCTGGGGGCGTGCCATGGGGGCGCCAATCCTAGCGCAGGGCGTGGCTCGTGTCGGGGGCCAGCGCTGGGCGTGCCCTCCGGGATGTGCG
The DNA here is from genome assembly GCA_963837425.1 of uncultured Chloroflexia bacterium. GTDB lineage: Bacteria > Chloroflexota > Limnocylindria > QHBO01 > QHBO01 > CAWINH01. The sequence continues at coordinate 114,029 of CAWINH010000002.1, read as the reverse complement.
CCCCCTCCGATGTGCGCCCCCTCCGGGATGTGCGCCAGGTGTGCACATCGGCCATCGGGAGGGCGAAATCAGGCCCTGGACGACCGAAATGTGCACCGAGCGTGACATCTGGGCAGGAAACCGGGGGTTCCTTGTCCGATGCGTTCACCCCGCGCACGCCGGCGCCCCGGCTGACGCTGGTTCCGGGTGTGGCGCCCAGCGCGGGGTCGAAGAGTGCGCCCCCTCCGGGATGTGCGCCAGGTGTGCACATCGGCCATCGGGAAGGCGAAATCAGGGCCTGGACGGCCGAAATGTGCACCGAGCGTGACATCTGGGCAGGAAACCGGGGGTCCGGTGTCCGATGCGTTCGCTGCGCGCACGCCCCTCCGCCGGCCGTGACTGGTCCATCCTTGTCGGGTTGGCCGAGGAGATCGGGGTGATCGTAAGAAGGCGCGACCCATGAAGCTGACCGCAACGATGATGCTGACCCTGGACGGGGTCTACCAGGGCCCGGGTGGGCCCGATGAGGATCGGCGCGGCGGGTTCGAGCGCGGCGGGTGGACGGCGGCGGACGCCGATGAAGAGGGCGGGCAGTTCGTCGCTGCCCTGTTCGAGCGCGCGGACGCGCTCCTGCTAGGTCGCCGGACCTGGGATATCTGGCTGCCGTACTGGCCGGAGCACGACGACAATCCCATCGGCCACACGATCAACGCCCTGCCCAAGTACGTGCCCTCGACCACGCTCAACGACCCGGCCTGGGAGAACACCCACGTCATCAACGGCGACGTCGAGGCGGCCGTGCGTGAGCTCAAGGCGAAGCCCGGGAACGAGCTGCAGGTCCACGGCAGCGGCGTCCTCCTCCGCTGGCTGCTCGAGCGCGACCTCGTCGATGAGCTGAACCTGCGGCTCTACCCGGTCGTGGTGGGCGACGGACTGCGGCTCTTCCCCGAGCACGGCCCGACGCACAGCATGGAGCTCGTCGAGTCGCGATCGACGCCGTCGGGTGTGACGCTGCTGACCTATCGACCGGCCGGCCGCGCGCAGTTCGGGACCGTCGTCTGAGGCCGGCATCGGCTGGGTGGGTCCGGATTGACACCCGAACATGGACCCATCACAATCGGGCTGTGGGAACCCGCATCAAGCGCACGTACAACCTGCCGGCTCGCACGGTCCGCAGCGTTCGCGAGATGGCGGAGCGTTACGAGGTCGCCGGGTCGCAGGACGCGGTGGTCGAGCTGGCCGTGGACGAGCTGGAGCGGCGGCTCCGCGAGACACGCGAGGCGGACGCCTGGGCGGAGGCGGCAGCCGACGCGGAGTTCACCGCGGAGGCCGATGGCGTGGCCGCCGCCTACCGCACCGCCGACCGCGAGACGTGGCCGGCCTGACCGGTCCGCTGCGCTGGTCGGTGGTCATCGTGGACCCGGATCCCACCCGCGGCCACGAGCAGGCCGGCGAGCGACGGGCGCTGGTGGTCTCGTACGAGCCGTTCCATCGGTCCGAGCTGGCGACCGTGTGCCCCATCACCGCCTCCCGCTCCGAGGCGCGCTACCCCGGGGAGGTGCCGATCCCGGCCGGCGAGGCCGGCCAGACGCGGGACGGGGTGATCCTCACCGCCCAACTGCGCACCATCTCGCTGCGACGAGTGACGTCACCGCCGGTGGGCACGCTCACGGACCGATCGCTGCGCCACGCCGTGCGCGGAGCGCTGGCCCACCACCTGGGGCTCGACATCCCCGCCATCGCAGATGGGGCGCGCCAGTAGATCCAGGGTCGCGGCTGATAGTCTCCGAGGTCCAGCCGATCGGGGCCGCCACGTGCCAGAGGAGACTGCAAATGGGCCGCATCGTCGTCATGAACCAGGTGACCCTCGACGGGATCATGCAGGGCCCGGCGCGGCCGGACGAGGACACCCGGGACGGGTTCGCTCACAGCGGCTGGGGAAGCCGACCGGGAACGCCCCCTGACGTTGCCAGGAGCATGGGCGAGGACCTGGCCGCGGCCATGGGCCAGCGGATGGCGGCCGGCGGCGGCCTGAAGGGCTGGCTCTTCGGGCGCTGGACGTACGAGGACCTGCTGACGACCTGGAACGCGCGGGGCGGCTCGTTCAAGGACGCGCTCAACGCCACGCCCAAGTACGTCGCCTCGACCACGCTGGCCGAGCCGCTGCCCTGGCCGAACTCGACGCTGCTGCACGGCGACGTCGCCGAGGCGGTCAGCTCCCTCAAGGCAGAGACCAATGGCGTGCTGGGGATCATGGGCAGCGGCCGGCTCATTGGCTCGTTGATGGCTGCCGACCTGATCGACGAGTACCTGCTCATGATCCACCCGCTCGTCCTCGGCAGCGGACGGCGCCTGTTCCCCGACGGCGTGCAGATGCCGCTGCGGCTCATCGAGAGCGCGTCGACCGGCGCCGGGATGGTGATCGCCACGTACGAGCCGGCGCGGCGCTGAGCGCCGGGGCGTCCGAGATTGGGGCGATTGTGCTCTATGTCATTTATGACATAATGCCTGCGTGGGAAGAGCACACGTGCGCGGGAGAGCCCTCATCGTCTTCGCGCAACTGGTGCTCGCAGGTTGCGCACCGACACCCGCGGCACACCCCACGGCAACCTTCCCCGAGTCGGCCCGCCCGGTTGCCTCGCCAAGTCCCTCGCCGATGTCCGAACCGCCCGCGGCCCGGATCGAAGAGCTCACGGTCGCCGTAGGCGCGGACTCACGCCAGGTAGATCTGGTCCTCCCTACCGCGCTTGGCGAGGCGACGGCAAAGCGTCCCTTGCCCCTTCTGATCCTGCTCCACGGGGACCGCGAGGTGCCCACGCGCTGGGTTGGTCGTGGCACAGCCCCGCGGGCTGAGCTGTTCGCCGAGCGTGAGTCGGTCCTGGTGGCACTTCCAGCCGGTCGCGACGGGCACTGGGATGCGGTCAGGCAGCCGGGCGATCCAGAACGGAGCCCGGACGTGGCCTACATCGCCGGGCTGATCGCCCGACTGCGGCGTGACTACCCGGTCGACCCCGAGCGGGTGTACGTTGGAGGCTTCTCGATGGGGGCCGTCATGGCCGGTCGCATCGCCTGCCAGCAGGCCGATCTGGTCGCCGGAATCCTCATGGATGCCGGAGACGACTGGCAGGGAACCTGCGCGCCGCTTCGGCCGGTTTCGGTCTTCGCCATGCACGGCACCGCGGACAGCACCCTGCCCATCGGTGGCGTGCGACGCTTCGTCGATGGTTGGAGGCAATTCGATCAGTGCGCCGATGCCCTCCACGAAGAAGCGCTGACAAGTACGGCATCGGCGCAAACGAGTGGAGACTGCGCCGCGGGTAGTGCCGTCACCTTCGTGACGGTTCAGGGCGGCACCCACCAGTACTTCACCGACCCCGACGCGCTGGAGACCGGCTGGGAATTCCTCACGACGTACCGGCGCACTCTGTGAGCGTCCGCGACAATCGCCCCCTACCGACGCTGGCCTACGCTCTCCTCAGCTTGCTGGCCCGCGCCAGGCTGAGTGGCTACGAGCTGAGCGTGCAACTCAAGGAGCCCATTGGTCTCTTCTGGGCGGCGCGCCACAGCCAGATCTACCCCACGCTCGCCCGGCTCGAGAGGCGCGGCTGCGTGACGGCCGAGGAGTCCCACGGCCCCGGGCCTCGGCCCACCCGCCGATACGCGATCACCCGTACCGGCCTCACTGCCCTGCAGGCGTGGGTCGGCCAACCAGCGCGGCGCAGGCGCGGACGCGATGAACTCCTCCTCAAGGTGTTCGCCTCGTGGGTCGCGGAGCCGGAGGCGACACGCCGACTGCTCCGCGACGCGGAGGCGCACCATGCTCAACAGCTCCGGCTCTACCAGGAGCGCCTCACCTCGGCCCGCGAGCGGGGCGTCGACCGGGCCTCGGTCAGGGATCCGCGCTTTGGCGACTACGCGACGCTGCGCCGAGGCGTGGCTTTTGAGAGAGGGCGCCTGGCTTGGTCCCGCTGGCTCCTCCGCCGGCTCGATGCGGAGATCGATGATCACGGTCGCTGACCCGGGACTCCTGGCCGGCGTGGGGCGACCGCTTCACTAGACTGCGCGGATGCGCCTGCCGAGGTCCCTCGACGTCCTGCGGGAGCAAAGCTTCGCCCGCTATCTCGGCGCGGTAACCGTCTCCCAGCTCGGATCCGGCATGTCGACCGTGGCGCTCGCGTTCGCCGTGCTCGCCTTCGGGGGTGCCACAGACCTCGGCATCGTCCTGCTCGCGCGCGAGATCCCCACCATCATTCTCCTGCTGCTCGGCGGCGTCTTCGCCGATCGCCTCTCGCGCCGGACGATCCTCGTCTCCAGCGACGCCGTGAAGGGCTCGGCACAGGCGATCACCGCGCTCCTCGTCATCTCCGGCAACGCGAACGTGTGGAACGTCGCCGTCCTCCAGACGATCTTCGGCCTCGCGAACGCCTTCGCGCGGCCGGCCAGGATCGGGTTGGTCAAGGAGGCGGTCAGCGAGCGTCGGCTCCAGGAGGCGAACGCACTGCTCGGGTTGTCGAGCAGCGTGCTCTCGATTGCCGGCCCGGCCGTGGGCGCGCTCATCGTGGCCGCGGGGAGTCCGGGGATCGCGATAGGCGTCGACTCGCTCACCTTCTTCGCCTCCGCGGCCCTGACGGGGTCGATGCGGATTGTCTCGGCGGTGCGGACTGCATCGGCGTCCATCCTCGCCGACCTTCACGACGGGTGGCGCGAATTCGTGGGGCGACCCTGGGCCGTGGCCATGGTCATCTCGTTCGGGCTCTTTCAGCTCACCTACTTTCCGGCGCTCCTCGTGCTTGGCCCCCTCACCGCTCAGGAGAAGCTCGGTGGTGCCGCCGCCTGGGGACTGATCCTGTCAGTGGAGTCGGCCGGCGCCGTGCTCGGTGGCCTCCTCGCCCTCCGGCTGCGAGTGCGCCGCCCCCTCGTCGCCTGCGAGCTCCTCGTCATCCCGGCCGGGCTGCTGCTGGTGGCCCTCTCGGTGCCCCTGCCGCTCGCGGCACTTGCCGGCGTGAGCTTCGTGGTCGGCACGGGGTTCGCCATGGGCAACACGCTGTGGGAGACCGCCCTCCAGCGCAACGTGCCGGAGCATGCGCTGTCGCGGATCAGCTCCTTCGACTGGCTAGGCTCGGTGGCGCTCAACCCGATCGGCTACGCGCTCATTGGCCCGATCGCCGGCACGGTGGGGGTCCCGGAGGCGCTCGCGATCGCCGGCGCGCTCAACGTTGCGGTCTCCCTCAGCGTCGCCCTCGTCCCGTCAGTGCGGCACATCGGGATGGGCGCGCCGGGCGCACTCTCGCTCATCGGCTCGGACGGATCGGTTGACGGTCAGGCCTAGAGTCGGCTGACAGGCCCGTTGCGTGCGTGGAGTGGGAAGGCGTGCTGGCCCTGTTCGTCGGGTGACAGGGATACCGCGGCGCTGGCTCGTGGGCCTGGTGGGCATCCTGGGCGACCGTGCTTGCGATTGCCGCCAGCGGGCTCGGGTTCTGACCGCATCCGGCGCGGCGGCGCAGGCGATCGTCTACCTGGGACTGGCCGCGGTCGTGGCGGTTGCGCTCCTCGCTGCGCGACGCTCGACGTAGGTTCGCGATGCCCACGGTGGCGGGATGTGCGCCAGGCGTGCACATCGGACATCGAGGGCTCGAAATCAGGCCATTCATGGCCGATATGTGCACGAGGCGTGACATTTGGGCCGGGAAACGCGGGTTCGGTGTCCGATGCGTTCACTGGGTGAACGCCGGGGCCGGGGTGAACGCCGGGGCCGGGGTGAACGCCGGGGCCGGGGTGAACGCCGGGGCCGGGGTGTCGGGCGGGTGAAGAGCCCCACCGAGGTCAGCGAGGCCGATCGGCCGCGATACGAATCGGCGTTGCCGACGGTGTTCAGTACACCTCGTCGTGTGAGCCGACGTTCACGAGGAACGCCTCGTCCCCCTCCCATCGGAAGACCACGCGCAGGTCGTCGTCCACGCTGAAGGCCCAGTACGCCGCAAGCTCACCCTTCAGCTTGTGAGTACGGAGAACCGGGTCACGCGGGTCAGCGGCAAATCGGCGAAGTGCGGCGCGGAGCATCTGCGACTGCGGATCTCCGAGCTTCCTAGCGCGCCTGAGGAATCGGCTCGAGACAACAACCCGCACGTCAGCCGCGCAGGTCGTCCAGGAGCTGCTCCATGTCGTCGTAGTGACGCGCATCGCTGGCCGAGTACTCCGCCTCCGCCTCACGAATCTCGGCGAGGAACAGCTGGCGACGAAGGAGCTTCAGCTCGCGCTGGTCGCGCTCGTATCGGTCCGGGCTCAGCAGATAGGCCGCGGGGCGCGAACGCTGCAGCACGACGGTGGGCTCGTCGCTCGCCTGGGCCTCGGAGATGACGCGCGCCACTCGTTGCCGCAACTCGGATACCGGTACGCTCTTCACGACCATAGGATGTACGTATGACCGTACGATGTCAAGGGAGAGGCCGCTAGCGTTGCCCTCCCCTAGGCGCAACGCTCTGCGAGGCTCGGCTACTTGACCTCGCCGATGGCGAAGCGGCAGTGGCCAGCAGCGTGCGCAGCCTGCCTCCGCGGTGAACCACGCACCAGGCCGCAGTCGCGCCGCAGTGGCGATGGCGGACGATCCGGGGCATGACACCGCACCCGTACCTGCGGCTGATCTTCATCAGCTTGGGGATCGGCTCCTTCCTGGGCTACCTCGTTGCGTTCTCGCAAACCGAGAGCGGCATTTCTGGGCTCTACGGCCGGGCGGTGGTCCTCACACTCTTCAGTCTCGCGGTCATCGTGGCGGTTCTCATCGGCATTGGAAACCTGTTCCGCCGGGAGCGGAGGGGACGACCTGCAGCGATTGCCGCTTTTGCGGTGGCCGGGCTGCTGTTGGCGGGAGCGGGGACTGGGTACGCCGCTGTCCCCGTCTTCGACTTCGGCTACCGCGAACCGGTGGGTGAGTACGAGCCCGCTCCGGTGCACGTCGTGTCCGGCGCGATGACGCTGACACTCAAAGACCCGGGTTGGGCCATCGCTGACGTGGACGGGCGGTTGAGCTGCGCGCTGCGTGCGGATGGCTCGATCCAGGTCTCCGCCGATCGCGCCGGCCGGTTGCAGGGCAAGCCCATATCCGCGTCGTTCGACCTGAATGCCGGAGCGACGCAGGGGGGCACCGTGGACCTGCTGCTGGTGGTCAACACCGGGGCGCCATCCGCATATCGCCTGGCGCCCGCTGCGGCGACCACTGGGAACGGCTTCATCACCTGGGTGGGCCCCGCCATGATCGCGGAGGTGTCCCCGTATGGATTTGACGGCCTCGTCGCTTTCGCCGAGGTCCCCGTCACGGGCGAGCCGCCGGCCGGGTGGCCGCAGGCCCTGAGCGGTGAGGCGAGGTGGACCTGTGGCTGAAGGGTCCGCGAAAACCGGCGAGCGGAACGTGCTGCAGATCGCGTTGGGCTACCTGCCGCAGCTGGCGGCGGCAGTCCTGGCGATCGTCGCCGGAGTGGGCCTCGGAGCGATCGCGAGCGGGGCAGAGTTCAACGGTCCTGTCCTCCAGATCGGCGTTCTGGCGGTTCTGGTCTCGGCGCCGATCCTGGCGCGCTCCATCGCGTCGCGCGACGCCGCCCTCATCCTTGCGCTCGTGGTGCTGGCCGCCGTGACCTTCTGGTACGCCGAGGTGGAAGGCAGTGGACAGTTCGACATCGCGATCCGGGTGGTGGCCGCCATACCGCTCGGCGCCGGGGTTCTCCTGCTCGTGCGTCCGCGCCTCGGCGTGGTGCTGGCGATGGTTGCCGGCGCCGTCCCCGCCGCGCTAGCAATCCTGACCATCCTCGGCCAGACGTTTACTCGCATGCTCGTCGATTCCGGCAGCAACCAGGCCGACCCGCAGAGCTGGGTCGTCTTCGCTGCGGCATATGTCGTGCTCGTGTATTCGGTGCGATGGCGGCGGTGGGATGGCCGACAACGTTGAGCGGCCAGCTCAGCCGGACATGCGGCTGACGCGCATGTGGCGGCGCGTGCTCGTCTTGCTCCTGGTGGTCGTCGTCGTGGCCGGCATCGGCTACACCGCCTATGTCGGGTACGAGGGCTCGCGTCAGGCAGTCAGCGTGGACGAGAACCGCAGCCGTGACTGCGGAGGTGTGACATCCGCTGCCGCCGGCACTGGCACCGCATTCCTGCCTCAGTGACGATGGAGGATCATTCGCGCATGAAATGGGATGCGCGGACCGCGAAGGTGGCGATCGGCGGTGCGCTCGTCGTGCTCCTCGTCGTCGCGGCAATACTCGTGCGCGGGCTGCTGCCCGCGAATTCGGTCGCCGAAAAGCCCTCGCCCACGGCGACCGCCTCAAGCTCGACCTCCGAGAGCCCCGCCCCTTCGGAAGCGGCGACCCCGACCGGGGCGGAACCGACCCCCAGCTATGCGCCCGCAGCGAACACGAACGGGCCGATACTGGCGATCTCGCTGGTGAACAACCTCCGGATCCGCGATGAGCCCGGCGCGGGTGGGGCGATCGTCAGCACCATGCAGTCAGGCGACGTGGCCTTCGTCCTGGATGGGCAGGCGGAGGCCGACGGGATGAACTGGCGCAACGTCCAGGCGGCAGGTGGCGTGGTCGGCTGGGTCGCGGAGGGGCCCGCGGCGGACCCGTACCTCGACCTGCGGCGCCAACTCGTGGAGAATCTGCCCGCCCACCTCGACGGCCTCGCCGCCGGCGATTCAGGATTCCTGGCGTGGGGAGAGGCGGCTCGACGGTCGGACGACGTCGCGCGGCCGGTGGTAGTGGCGTCGGAGGACGGCATCACCTGGCGGCGCGCTGCCATGCCGGAGCCGGCCCTCGGCGAGCTGGCGGCTGGAAATGCGCTCGTGGCATGGGGTCCGGCAGGGTGGCTGCTGGCCATCACCAATCCGGAGGCACCCACCGCGTCGTTCTGGCAATCGCCCGACGGAATCTCCTGGACGTCACTGGCTGGTCCTGAATACCTCAGACCGAATGCGCTCGTGGGTGGGCCGGCGGGCTACCTCATGGATGCAAACAGCCTCGTGCCGTGCGCCGTGGACCAGACGGAATCCCTGTGCGACGGGCCAGCGCGACGGCTCCTCTCACCGGACGGCCAATCCTGGCAGGAGGCCGACGTGCCGGACAACGGCGAGGCCACCCTCGGGGACGTTTCGGTCGGATCGACCTTCCTGGAGTGGCGCGCGACGTCCGATCGAACGACGATCTTCGCCAGCCCCAACGGCCGCGTTTGGCGGCAGGTCGGCGGGAATCTGCCGAACTCGGCCAACGACGCGCCCCTCATCGCGACCGTGGGCGGGCAGATCGTGACGGTCCTCACCGACTACGCAACCGGCGATCAGACCGTCTGGCGCGGCAGCCTCCCGCTCGCATCGCTGAGCTGGGAGCGCCAGTCCGGCGCGGAATCCACGCTGGCCGGCGTTGCCATCACCAACATCGCGTCCGACGGATCGGTGCTCATCCTGCTCGGGCATGACTGGGCTGATGCCACGCCGCGGCTCTTCAGCTCCACCGATGGCCGCACGTTCACCGCTATCTCGATCGCGGAGGCGTTCGCCGGGGCCGGGCCGTCCCGGCTCGTGGGCGGCGCACGTGGGTTCGCGGCGGTCGGCTCCCGCTACACCGCGGCCGACGAAAACCCGGTTCTGTGGAGTGCGCCGGACGGGATCGACTGGCGTACGGAGTCGCAACCCGTCCTCGGCATCGTCGACTCACCGATCGTCGGCGCGTGCCCACCGTTGCCCGCGTCAATGGTGGATTGGCTACTGGTGCCAACGTCGACTGCCGTGGCCTGCTTCGGCACCGCGGAGATCACGTTCACGGCGTGGCGCACCGATGCGGAGGGATGCGGCGGCTTCTTCCCGGGGAGCTTCGAGCCGGACTGGCTGGCCCGTCCGTATGCCGGAATCCCGCTTGTTCTGACACCGTTTGAGACGCCGTACGGCGGGTGCGGTTCTGCCGTGCCGCGTCCGACGCTGACCTCTCTGCCCCCCACCCAGCACTGGATCCGCATCACCGGCCATTACGACGACCCAGCGGCCGAGACCTGCCGATGGATCCCCGAGCGCCCGTACGCGGGCGTGTATGTCTCGCCTGGCTACTTCCCGTGGACGTGTCGCTCCAAATTCGTCGCCACCGCAGCGACCGCCGCCGCGGCTCCGTGACTCGGCGCGAGGGTCAGATTGGGGCGTGCATCCGACGCATCGCCCGCTCCGCCGGCTCGCACTCGCCGTCATTCACGCGCAGCGCCTCCCGGTAGTAGCTCGCTGCCGAGCGTCGATCCTCGCGCGCTTCGTGACGCTCGGCGAGCGCCAGCAGGAGGTCCGTGAACCGTCCCCGGAGGAGCTGTCGCCGCTCTTCCACCTCGGCGCTGTCGCCGTAGAACGGGCAGTCATCGAGATAATCGCCGCGGTACAGCCGTCGTGCGGCTTCCAGGGCAGCATCGGCCTCGCTCGGATCCGGAGCGATCCGCGCGGCCTCCAGCTGTTCCTCGAACTCCGCGATGTCGCTCCAGCGCACGAGGTCCGGGTTGAGCCGATAGCGATCGTTGTGGAACGCGATGACCTCCCCGCTCGGCAGGCGGCCGTCCGGGGCCAGCGTCCGGCGCAGTCCGCCGAGCGTGCGGTGGAATGCGAGGTCGGCACGGTCTAGGTCGGTATCGGGCCAGATCAGCGCGACGATCTCGTCCTTGTCCGCCCCGCGTTCACCCCGGTCCAGGAGGAAGGCGAAGATTCCCTCCGCCTGCCGCGTCCCGGCCTTGGGGCCGCCCCAGGCGCGAATCGGGGCCCCGCTCCGCTCGACGTTGAGCGTCCCCAGGGCGAACACGTCCAGCCGCTGGTCCTGCCTCGGCGCCTCGGTGAATGTGGAAGCGAGCTCATTCTCCAACGAGCGGAGGGCCGTCTGGCGCCGCTCGAGGCCGACCAGTGCATCCGCCTGCTGGCCGGCGACATCTGCCAGCTCGAGGCTGGAAGCGATGTAGGCGGCTGCCTGTCGGAGCAGCCGACGGTCACGTGGCGTGTACGGCAATCCGCTTTGCTTCAGCCCGACCAGCAGGCTGCCGCCGTCCTCCATGGGGATGACCAGGGCGGCCGCGTCCTGTTCGATCGGGCCTGCGCCTGATCGACGGGTGCCGTGCCCGTCAACGAGGCTGAGCGCGGTGCTTCCCACGGCGCGGCCCACCATATCCAGGACCGTCTCCACCCGGTCCCGGGGACCGGCATCCAAGGTGTCGCCCCCGAGTGCCACGCGGATGCGCCGAAGGGCATTGTCCTCGCGACGCGGCCCGACGAGGCGCTGCAGGGCGGCGCGTGCCGGATCGAAGAAGGAGAGCGTCAGCACCAGGAGGATGGCGATGGGGAGTGGGTTGTCCAATCCGAGTGACCGTCGCATCGCCGTGTCGATTGTGGAGGCCCCGGCCGCCACCACGGCCACAAGCAGAGCGCCACTCAACGAATAGGAGAGGATGCGGCGCGCGGTATCGGGCGCGAAAAACAGGTCGCTGCGGAAGGTGCTGTACGCGGCGAACACGAAGCCGATGGCGAGCAGCGTCGTCCCGGGCCACGACGGCCCGCCGAGCTGGTCCAGAACGATGGTGGCCGTTCCGCCCATCGCGCCGAACAGGACCGCACCGAGCAGCGGAACGAGCTGCGGTCGTGGGCGTTCGCGGCCGTGGCCGGCCTGCTCCGCCCAGATCCACCATGCCGCCAGCCCCAGCAGCCCAATGCGGAAGGCGATCCAGGTCCAGTCGATCGCGAGGCCTGGCACTCCCAGGACGGTGACGTTCGGCCCGAAGGCACGGTTTTCGCGGGCGACCGCGGAGAGCCCGCCGAAGGAGATCGCCACGAGGTATGCGAGGACGAGCACGCCACGCTGCAACCTGCTCCACGGGCGACCGACGGCGAGCACCAGCACGAGGTGAGCCAGGAGGGCTGGCAGGAGCGAACCGGCCATTGCCGTGATGGACCCAGCCAGCGAGGACACTTCCTGGACGCTCGAAAGGCGCCGCACGATCCAGGCCCCCGACCAGACGGCCACCGTGAGGCTCAGGAGTGCGAAGAGGCCAGACCCGGCCCGGCGCGGGGCGCGGGCCAGCATGGTGGCGCCCAGCCAAGCCGCAACCACCACCAGGACAAAATCCGGCGCGAATGATGGATCGGGCAGGGCCCTCCCTCCCTACCGTGCGCGTTCGAAGATCCTGCTCTGCGCCGTCAGCCAGCGCAAGGGGTGACAACCGGTTGCGCCACGCGCGGTTGGCGGGACCACGAGTCCACCCCCCGCGCTTTCGGAAGCCGAGCCGCGGGGGGTGGGCGACGGAGGCGGTGTTTGCGGGCAGGGACCCGTGGGCCGCCCACCGTTTCAGGCTGCAATGCCTACGCGGGTTTGCCTCCGAGCGCAGTGCAGATCGCCTGGGCAAAGCCCGGGTCCGAGTTTGGCGTGAACTTCACCAGGTTGAAGGACGCGTCAAAGAGGAGCTGCCCCGCGTAGACGACAACGAGCTTTCCGTTCTCGTCACGGAGCTTCCAGAAGACGCCCGACTGCCGTTCACGACCATCCGGGTAGTCGGTGATCTGGAACGTCACGGATTCGTGCAGTGTGGCGCCGGTGTCCAGGTTCAGGTTCACGTCGCTGACCTTGATCTGCAACTTGACCCGGCCATCGCTGAATAAGGTATACGTGTCCTGCTCGGTGTAGGTCTGTCGATAGTCGAAGTCGCAGAGGGAGCCTGCGGGAGCCTCGAAGAGCCCCGTGTAAGGCGCCCCTTTGTCGTGGACCGGCTTGGCCGCCAATGCAGGCCCGGCGAGCACGCCGACTGCAAGCACACCAACCGCCATGGACGCAAGGAACTTCTTCACCGCCTTCTCCTTTTGGGCACAGGGAAGGATCAAGGTTCCCCTTAACGTGCGTGGCGGCCACTGCCCCCTCCGTCACCCTCGCATTATGCACCGGACCCCCACGGGAAAGGAAACGCAGGGCGTTACCGGTCGGCCCCTCGAAGCGCGTCGAGGCAGGTGCGCAGCGCGCCGGCTGGCACGCTGATGCGGGCGGAGCCGTTGACCCAGGCCTCGGCCCTCCCTGAGGCACTCTTCGCCTCCGACCAGGTGATCACCGCGCTCAGCCGCAGGAAACGTTCGTAGAAGTCACGGGTCCCGGCGAACCCGCGGCGGGCGAAGAACTCCTCTTCCTTGGCATCGGCCAAGGCGCGGACGGCGCGCACCGAGCCGGCGACATCCCACGCGGCGATATCTCCGGCCACGGCCAGGAGCACGACGTTGGCGGCTCCGCTCGGCAGCTGGCGCAGCTTGGGGAGGATGGCCCGCGTGGCGTCCGGCCCCCCCGCGGCCGGGCGCGGCCGGGTGACCTCCAGGTTGAACGACGGGCCGCCGCGGAAGGTCACCGTGAAGTCCGGTCCGCCGCTCCGGGTGCCCGCGGCTTCGAAGGCGAGCTGGATCCTCCGTTCAGCGAGCAGCTGGCGAGCGACGAGGAGCTCCGCGCGGACGTCGGATCGCGCATCGGCGTCGCGAGCCAGACGCAGCTTCTTGCGGATCTTGTCGCGATGCGCATTCGCGAATGCGCGGAAGCGGGAATGAGAGCGCAGCCAGCCGGCCAGCTCATCGGCCAGGGAGTCGGCGGCGGCCTCCACCGGCGGGACACCGGCGCGCGGGCTCAGGAGATACGCGAGGAGGTCGCCGGCGCTCGTCGCAGAGAGTCGGCGGGGCGCCATGCCGGAAGGATACGGGCGGTGCTATGGCCGGCGCCTTGGTCAGTTGGCGGTCCCGACCGGGCTGAGGATGATTGCGGATCGGAGGGGCAGCGGGGTGCCGTCGCTCGCGTAGTCGGATCCACCGACCACGAGGACTGCGCCGTCACCGAGGAGAACGGCGGAGGCACCGCTCCGCACCTCGGGCATGTCCGGCAGATTGCTCCAGCTGTCCGAAACCGGGTCGTAGACGACCGCCGACGCAAGGCTGGGTGGCCCGCCGGTTGACCCTCCATCACCGCCCGCCACGAGCACACGGCCGTCGGCCAGTGGGGTGACCGCGGGGTTGAAGCGCGGCGTCCCGGGCGAGACGTACTCCTCCGCGGACCCCGGGTCCGTCGCCTCGATGTACGTGTCGCCGATCTCGCTCCACTCTCCGGAGGCCGCGTCGAATCGAAGGGAGCGGGTGGCAATTCCCGCGTGCTTCCAGTAGCCGGCGTGATCGATGAGCACGGCCCCGCCATCCGGCAGCGGCACGAGCTGGCCGACACGAGAGATCGTCGGTGCGGAACCGAGGTCGAAGCCCGCCGCCTCCGGCCCCGACAGGTCCAGCGCGGGGAACGAGCCGGCGAGGCTGAATCGGCCGGTCGATGGATCGAAGATCTCCGCGCTGTCCAGGGCGCCGCCGCCAACCTCAACGCCGGTATTCGGGTAGTCAAGCGATCCAACGACCAGGATCCGCCCGTCCCCGAGCGGCGTCATCGCCGGGCCGTTGCGGGCGAAATGCATGGGTCCGGTTGACGACCATTGGCCGGTGCCCGGATCGAAGATCTCGGCCGTGGCGAGGGCCGACCCGTACGGTCCCGGGATCACATCGGCCCAGCCGGGAGGAGTCCCCTCGCCGGGATTGCCAACCGGTCTCTGCGCCGCGAGGACGATGCCGTCATTCACCCGGCCGAAGCTCGGCTCGACGTGGAAGTAGCCTCCCGCGACGAGGACCCGGCCATCGGGGAGTACGGCGGCCGACGGGTTCGTCCGTGCCTGGACCATGAGCCCGGCGGCCTTCTCCCATGACTCGGTCGCGGGATCGAACAGGTAGGCGCTCGAGTACGACTGCCCCTGGTCGTTGAGGCCGCCGGCCACGAGCACCCGCCCATCCGGCAGCAGGACGGATGCGAAGTTGGTTCGCGGGTTGTTCAGGCCAGCGGTCGCATGCCACTCGCCGGTGGCCGGATCCCACAGGCCGGCCGTCGTGTCCTCCCCGATGACGAGCACCCGCCCGTCCTTCAGGGCGTGCATGTGGATGTCGGGGTGGTCCGCGGCCATGGACCCGGTCGGCTGCCAGGCGGGCTGGCCAGTGCTCGGGGCTGCCGTCTGTGCGGCTGCACTTGCCGACGGCAAGGCCGATGCCGACGCCGATGGCGCAGCGCTCGGCGGGTTGCTTGGCGACGGCGTCACGCTATTCCCGCAACCCGTGACGAGAAGGGCGAGCGTGGCAGTGCCCGTTGCCACGACTCCAGCTCTATGGCACCGCACGGTTCGTTTCCTCCTGGCGCTCACGCAAAGACAGTGGGCAAGACGGACCCGACGAAGAGACCGAACAGGAACGACGCGGCGTTCGCGACAGCCGCCGTAACAAAGGCTCGAGGAACCGATACCCGCGGGAAGGCCGCCCAGAACAGCAACGCCTCACCGACCACCGCCCAGCTCTCGGCCGTTGCGGCAAACGCCAACGATCCGGGGACGAGCAGCTGGGTGAGGAGATACCAGATGCCGAGATGGGTGGCGAGATTCCCGAAGAGAAGGACGATGGCGATCGCGGCGAGGTTGTCCGTGACCGGTCGGAATGCGAGGACCACGATCGGTGCCTCGACGGCGACCGTCGCCGCGAATGCCGGGAGCCAGCTCGATATCGGAAAGTACAACCGTCACCCCCGCCATTGATCAGCGCGGACTATAGACCCGCGCGGACGCCTCGCGTGCGCGCCTGCGCCCTTCGTGTGCGCCAGGCGTGCACATCGGACATCGGGCGGGTGAAATCGGGCCCAAACGGCCCGAAATGTGCACCCGGCGTGACATCTGGGCAGAAAGCCGGGGGTTCGGTGTCCGATGCGTTCACTCGGCGCACACAGCGAGCCGCTGCGTGCCGCACAACCGGGGTCTGACAGCGACGGGCGCGCGGTGGACGTAGGCGACGTGGCCAGCGTCCAGGCGTGATCCTCGCGCGCAAGTTGCTATCCTCCCCGCTCAGCGCCCTGCCAGGTAGCCCGTATGTCCCCGCCGCCCGCCGCCGATCCGGCCAGATCCGTCGAGCGCACGTACCTGTCGCTCACCCTGCTCACCACGCTCGCCTCATCGCTGATCTGGGGCATCAACACGATCTTTCTGCTCGACGCGGGACTGAACAACACCGAGGCGTTCGCCGCGAACGCGTTTTTCACCGCGGGGATGGTCCTCTTCGAGGTGCCGACCGGCGTCGTGGCCGATACCCGTGGCCGGCAGTTCAGCTACGTCCTGGGCGCCGCGACGCTCTTCGGGTCCACCCTCCTCTACCTCGTCATGTGGCAGATCCACGCCTCGCTGTGGGGGTGGGCGATCGCATCGGTCCTGCTGGGGCTGGGCTTCACGTTCTTCTCCGGCGCGACAGAGGCCTGGCTGGTCGACGCCCTGCAGGCAACCGGCTTCCAGGGGCACCTCGAGCACGTGTTCGGCCGGGCACAGGCGGTCGGCGGCGGCGCGATGCTCGTCGGCACCGTCGCCGGCGGGGTCATCGCCCAGGTTACGAACCTCGGCGTGCCGTACATCCTGCGGGCGGCGCTGCTGGCCATCACGGCGCTCGTCGCCATCCGCTTCATGCGCGACATCGGCTTCACACCGGCCCGGGACACCGGCCCCGTGCAGGCGATGCGAACCGTCGTCCGGGGCTCGATCGACAACGGGCTCCGGAATCGGCCCGTCCGCTGGCTCATGCTCGCGGCCCCGTTCTCCGCGGGGGTCGGGATCTACGCGTTCTACGCCGCCCAGCCGTACCTGCTCCAGCTCTACGGCGACGCGACTGCGTACAGCATCGCCGGCCTGGCGGCCGCGATCGTGGCCGGGGTCCAGATCCTGGGCGGTCTGCTGGTGCCATGGGTTCGGCGGCGCGTCCGGCTCCGAACCGATGCCCTGCTCGCCGGCGGCGCGGTGAGCGTGGTCGCGCTGGCGCTGCTCGGCCTGACCTCGAACTTCGTGCTGGCGCTGGTCCTGCTGGCCGGTTGGTCCCTCGTGTTCTCGGTGGTGGGACCCATCCGCTCGGCGTTCATCAACGGGCTCATCCCGTCCGACCAGCGCGCGACGGTCCTCTCGTTCGATTCGTTGATGGGGTCGAGCGGCGGCGTCGTGGCCCAGCCGGCGCTCGGGCGCGTCGCGGACGTGGGCGGGTACGGGGCCTCGTACCTCGTCTCAGCCGTGATCGAGGTCGTCGCGTTGCCGTTCGTGTTCCTCGCCCGGCGGGAGAAGGCCGCCTCCGACCCGGTCCGTGCATCCGACCCGGTCCGCTCGGCGGAGGAGGTCGGTTCGGAGAAGGGATAGGCCCGGCGCTCGCCTCCGTCGTCCGTGGATGTGCGCCCGGCGTGCACATCGGCCATCGGGCGGGTGACATCAGGCCTTTGAGGGCCAATCTGTTCACCAGGCGTGACATTTGGGCCCCAAACGGAGTGCTCGGTGTCCGATGCGTTCACTGGGCGCACGCCCGCGCGGGGGTGGGGAGCCGGCCGAACGTGCCGAGCCGCGGTCGCTCGCGAGCCGACCGCGGTGGCGTGGCCTACGTCAGCAGCAGGGGCCGCAGTCGCAGTCGTCCGGACAGTCGCATCGGGTCCACATCAGCATTCCTCCTTTCCGTTGCAGAGTGCGTACTCGACCTTGCCGCTCGCGAGCGTGCGTTCAATCGAGGCCAGCTCGGCGTCGAGGTGCGCCAGCTCGGCCATGGCGGCCGCGATCTCCCGGCGCCGCTCGGGGATTCGGGCCGCGAGCCCGCCAACCATGTCGTCGCAGTGCCCCGTGGCACACAGCGTCGCCAGCCGTCCCGCCTCGGGAAGCTCGATCCCGAGGTTGCGGAGGGTGACGACGACGCGCGTCCGGCATACGTCGGTCTCGTCGTAGTCGCGGTAGCCATTCGACCCGCGGGCCGGCGCGGGCAGGATCCCCTCTGACTCGTAGAAGCGGATGGTGGTCGACGTGGTGCTGGCCAGCTGCGCGAGCTCGGATACCCTCATGCCGAGACTCTAAACGTTCCAGCCACTGGAAGGTCAAGCCCCCGGCCGGGCAAGGCGGGGCGGAAGTGTGCGCCAGGCGTGCACATCGGACATCGGGGGCTCGAAATCAGGCCATTCAGGGCCGATATGTGCACCCAGCGTGACATTCGGGCCGGAAACCGGGGGTTCGGTGTCCGATGCGTTCACTGGGCGCACGCCCGCCGCGTACCCGGCACCGCAGCTCGGTGAGGCGACCTAGCATGGGCCGATGCAGGGGCTGGGCACCCGGGCGCTGGCGGTCGGCATCGGGCTGGTGGTCGGCATCGGGCTGGCAGCCTGCGCGAGACCGGCCAGCCCAAGAGTGAGCGGCACCATGAGCGACCTGACCCTGTCGAGCCCGGCATTCGCCGATGGCGGCGCAATCCCCCGGCAGTACACGTGCGACGGCGAGGACCGCTCGCCGCCGCTGGCCTGGTCAGGAGTGCCCGATGGCGTCGAGGCGTTCGCTCTGATCATGGAGGATCCCGACGCGGGCGGATTCATCCACTGGGTCCTCAGCGACATCCCCGGCGACCTGCGGGAGCTGGCGGAGGGCCACGGTGACGCGATCGGGGCGCCGGGGCGGACGAGCTTCGGCGACGTGGGCTGGGGCGGCCCGTGTCCACCCACCGGGGAGCACCGCTACGTCCTCACCCTCTACGCCCTCTCCGCCCGGCTGTCGGTGGGAGTCGCACCGAGCGCGTCCGAGGTGCGCGCTGCAGTGAGCGGCGTCCTGCTGGGTCAGGCAACGTTGAGCGGCGTGTACCGGCGGGGCTGAGTCGCGGGGCTCCGTTGTACTCCGCAGCCGGCGCTGATGTGCGCCGCGGGTGCGCCGCCCGCGCGCGGGGCGCTCAGCGGGCGCTCCGATGTGCGCAGCCGGCGCTCCGATGTGCGCCAGGTGTGCACATCGGCGATCGAGCGGCCGAAATCCGGTGTTTCGAGGTCGGAATGTGCGCGAGAGTGCGCATCGGGGCCACCGGGACCCCGTTCGATGTCCGATGCGTGCGTGTGGCGCACGGGAGCACCTAGACTGGCCGCGTGCAGCGGCTGCCGACGCTCGACGTCATCCTCGTGCGCCACGCGACGCCGATCCCGCCCGGCACCCCCGGCTGGGAGGAGCGCGACGACGATCGGCCGCTCTCCGAGCAGGGCCTCCGCCAGGCCGATGAGCTCGCCCTCGAGCTCGATGCGTACGGCCTCAGCGCGGTCTATTCGAGTCCGTTTCCCCGCGCGCTGCAGACCGTACAGCCGCTGGCCGCGCGTCACGACCTCGAGGTGCAGTGCATCGCGGACCTCCGCGAGCGGCAGCACGTCCCAGCCTTCCGCGAGGACTGGCTCGAGATCATGGCCCGCTCCTGGGCCGACTTCGACTACGCCCTGCCCGGCGCGGAGAGCAATCGCGACGCGCAGCGCCGGGCCCTCGGCGTCCTCGACCTGCTCCGGGTGCGGCACACGGACGGGGGGCGGCTGCTCATCGGCTCGCACGGCATGATCATCAGCCTGGTACTCCAGACCCTGGAGCCGGCGGTCGACATGGCCTTCCAGCAGGCGATGCCCATGCCTGCCCTCTATCACCTCCAGCACGACGGCGTCGGCTGGCGGGTCATGGGCGGCTTCGGATTCGTGGAGGCCGCCGAGCGGAGCTGAGCGGGGCCGTTTCCGGGCTCCGGCGTGCGGCGTTTCGGCGGACACGTGCGCGGGGGACGTTACCGGGCTCCTGTGTGCGCCGTTTCGGCGCACACGTGCACTGGGCGCACGCATCGGACAACGAACCAGGCGCCGGCAGCCCGGATGTCACGCCTCGTGCACATATCGGCCCTGAAATGCCCGATTTCGAGCCCGATGCGAGCCCTCGATGGCCGATGTGCACGCCTGGCGCACACCCAAGGCTGCGACTGTCAGGAGCGCCCGCGGGACGCCACGGCGGAGCTAGAAGCGGGCGGCGTAGCCCCGGGCGTCGGTGAGTGGCGGGAGCGTGATCCGGTACCAGCAGCTGTCCTGCTCGAACTGGATCGTCGGCAGGCCGACGACGAGCTGGCCCTCGACCGGCGGCAGCGGGCTGGGCGGCGCGTAGTAGAGACGGCCGGGAACGCCGCGGATCATGACCGCGGTCGAGCCGCCTTGTGGTGCGGGCGCCGGCAGGGGTCCGAATGCCTCAACCACGAGGTCGCTCGCCTGCCCGAAGGCGATCATTCGCATGCCGTCCTCGAGCGTCTGCACCCCGGTCCCCGCCTGGCCGCCGCTCAGCAGCTCGCGCGGGACGATGGGCTTGCAGCTGTTCGGCCAGGTAAGGGTCAAGGGCGGGGTCGCCAACTCCTCCCCGGAGAAGCCGTTGACGAGGCGGACCGGCAGCGGTGCCTGGCCGGTGCCGAGGCTGTCGCCGGTGATCTGCGGCCAACCGGCGCGCCAGCCGAACGGGAGGTCGGTGGCGAACGTCCCGTTCCCGTCCCCACCCGGGAAGAACGCGTCGGCCGCCACGAGGTCCAACGTGTCGAGATCCATGGCCACCGGGCGACGATCGGCAATCGTGCGGGCCAGCAGCTGCCGTCCCAGGAAGCCCTGCTGCGGGCCGATCGCCGTCGTCTCGCGGACGCTCCCGCCGGCGATGTCCACGACGTGCGTCGTGCAGCTCGTCTCGCCAACGCAGAACTGCGCCACGAGCGTCCGCCCGTCCGGTGAGACCGCAAGCTGCCAGATGCTCAGGTCGCCGCTCGGAAAGTCGGGCGGTGCGGAATCGACCTGTCGCGGGGCGGCACCTTCGCGCTCCTGGTACCAGATCCCGCTGTCCGCACCGGTGTCTCGCTGGGCCAGCGCGTAGATGAAGCCGCCCGCCCCCGGCACCTCGGTGACGGCGGGAATGACGTCGAGCGTGACGAACAGCTCGCTCATCGAGCCGGTCGCCGCGTCGACCGCGCGGATGCTCGACGCGGCGCCGAAGTCGTTCGCGACCAGGATCTCGCCGTTCGCGGGCAGGCTGACGTACGAGTGGCCCGGGTCCGGATCGAGGGCCAGCATGCTCGTCACCCGCCCGTCGAGGGTGCCGAGGCGCAGCTGGTCGTAGCCGAGCGGCTGCACGACCGGCGACGGCTGGGGCGACTGCTCGGGCGCGACCCCGAACTCGATGTGCAACAGGTCCCACCACGCGATTCCCGAGAGGTCGATCGCCGTACCGGGAATGATCGACGGAGTCGACGCGACGGATGGAGTCGCCGATGGTGAGGCCGATGGCGACGGCGTCGCGGTCGGTACCTCGGACGGGGTTGGCACCGCGGAGGCGGTAGGCGCCACGCTCGGCAAGACGTTGTGATGGGGGGAGCTGCTGGCGAGGTTGATCGCGATCGCCAGGGCCGCGATCACCAGCACGACATCGGCCATCAACCCCAGGCGGCCCCGCCAGGGTGACGACCTGCGACGCTGATCGCGTGGCGATTGCCCGGGCATCTGCGATTCAGACGGTCGGGGCCCCCCGCTGTTACCGTCGGCGGGCAAGCATCAGCCCATCGCCGATGGGCACCAGCACTTCGTCGACCCGCTGGTCGCCCGCAATCTGCTCGTTCAGCCCCCGGATGGCGACCGTGCTCTGATCCTGGTCTGCGGGGTCCGCAACCCGCCCGTGCCACAGGACGTTGTCGATCGCGATCAGGCCACCGGGCCGCACGAGGCGCAGCGCGCGCTCGTAGTAGTTCGGATAGTTCGGCTTGTCCGCATCGATGTAGGCGAGGTCGAAGCTCCCCTCCTCGCCCGCCGCGATCATTCCGTCGAGCGTCTCCAGCGCCGGGCCCAGGCGGAGCTCGATCCGGTCCGCGACGCCGGCATCGGCCCAGGCTCGGCGGGCGATATCGGTCCATTCGGCCGACACGTCACAGCACACCATGGTGCCGTCGGGCGGCATGGCCAGCGCCATGCCGGTTGAGCTGTAGCCGGTGAAGGTGCCGACCTCGAGGATCCGCCGCGCGCCGATGGCGCGGACGAGCATCGCGAGCAGCGCGACCTCTTCGGCATCGGTCTGCATCTGCCCGTTCGGGAGCCTGGCGGTTTCCTCGCGCAGCGCGGCGAGCACCGGGTGCTCGCGCACGCCGTGGCTCAGGAGGTACTCGTAGAGCGTTTCGCCCAGACCAATGGTGGTGAATGTCATCGGGCTCATGCTAGCGCGTCCCCTGCCGAATGCCGCACCGCGGGCGCGTGTCCCTTCGCCGTTGTCGTTGCGCAGCGTCACCCAGCGGCGCTAACGGCGAAGGCCGAGCTCGCAGTGCGCCGAATGGTCGGCCAGCGACGCTGGGGGCGTGGGGGCGGGGCTGAAATCGGCGTTCCTTCGCCGTTGTCGTCGCTCAGCGACCGCGGGCCGGGAACGTCAGGTTGAAGGGTCGCGATAAGCGGTTCTTCATCGGCTGGTAATGGCGCCCACATCACACTCGTACGCGTGCCCGGTCGGATATCCCCGCTGGCGGAGGCGCGCAGGAGAGCCGAGCGCCAGGTCAGAGAACACGCGGCGGACATCCGGGAGGCGCGGTTGGCGGCTGGCCTTCGCCAGGTGGACGTTGCGCGCGCCCTCGGCTGGTCCGCATCGCGTGTCACCCGCCTGGAACGAGGCGCGGCTAGCGGAACGCGGTTGGGGGACCTGGCCTCGATCGGCTCGATCGTTGGCCTCGGATTCTCCTCGCGATTGGTGCCAGCGCCCGGCCGTCTTCGCGATGCTGCGCAGCTGCGTTACATCAATGCGTACTGCGCCACGGTTGCGTCTGGTGGCTGGCGGCCATTCATCGAGGCGCCAGTGTCCGGCGGCGGAGATCCGCGGGCATTCGACCTCGTCATGGTCTCTCGCGGCGTGAGGGTCGCGCACGAGTTCATCACCAGACTGCGGGACGTCCAGGCCCAGGTCAGGCCGATCCTGCGCAAGGCCGGCGACGCCGCGGTGGACGCCCTCGTGCTGGTGGTCGCCGATACGCAGGCCAATCGCGCCGCTGTTCGCGAGGCGGGCGACGCGCTACGCGCAGCCTTTCCACGTTCCGGCCGGGATGTTCTGCGCGAGATGCGGGCGGGCAGGCGTCCCACCGGGAATGGACTGGTCTTCCTCCGCGCGCCGACCCGCCGGCAATAGCCCCGCATACGCTGAGCAGGGGTGGCGGGACGGTCACGGTCGACAGGTGCGCGGCAGTCACCGTCGACTGGTGCGCGGCGTCACCCAGCGGCGCTAACGGCGAAGGGCGAGCTCGCAGTGCACCGAATGGTCGGCCAGCGACGCTGGGGGCGTGGGGGCGGGGCTGAAATCGGCGTTCCTTCGCCGTTGTCGTCGCTCAGCGACCGCGGGCGCTCAGCGACCGTGGCACGCAGCGACGGTGGGCACTCAGCGTGGGCATTCAGCTCCGGCGGCGACGGCGTTGGCGACGACGGCGGGCGACGAACTACCAGAACCAGGTCTCGTGGAGCGCGGTGGGCACGACGCCATCATGGGTGCGGGTCAGGATGAAGTGCTCCGGCGAGAGCGCCTGGTCGCCGAGGTCCTCGGGCATCTCGAGCACCCAGCCCATGTCCTGCCACTGGGTTCGGTGGCACGTCATGCACGCCCGCTTGCGAGCCCGATATGGACCAACGTCGACGATCGTGGTGATGTCGGCCTCGGCGACGCCGAACGACTCCGGCTCCTCTCCGGAGCCGGCGGCCTCCCCGCCGCCGGCGGCCTCGTCCCCCGATCCGGCGGCTTCGGCGTTCGGCGGGGTGAACTGACCCGCCGCCTGCTCGAACGCCTCGTCCATGTCCCACGGTAGCTTCAGGCCGCGCTCGCGCATCTGGGTCATCATCGCGAACCAGCGGTCGCGGTTGAAGGCGATCTCGTAGAAGCGGCCGACCGCCCATGCGTCGCCGGCATCCAGCTGCCCGTCGCCGGCATCCGCGTATGCGGCCGGGTCGGCAGCCGCCTCCCAGGCGGCGGCGGCGATCCGGTGGGCGTTGATGTGATCGGGATGGCCGTAGTTCCCGTTCGGATCGTAGGTCACCATCACCGAGGGCCGGACGCGCCGGATGATCTCGACGAGGCGACCGGTGGCAGCGCCCAGATCCGCGTGCCAGAACGCATCGGGGCGTTCGTTCGCCTCGGTGCCCATCATCCCGCTGTCGCGATACCCGAGCATGTGCAGCGTCAGCGAGCCGGGCCCGTCGGCGCGGAGCGCGTCGAGCGAGCATTCGAGCTCCGCACGGCGAATCTCGCGGAGCCGGGGACGCGCCTCGGCCTCGTCGAGGGTCGGGTCGTGGATCTCCCCCTCCTCGCCGCCGGTGCAGGTCACGAGGTCCACCTGCCGGCCCTCGGCAACCGCCCGCGCGATGATTCCAGCGGTCGCGAACGCCTCGTCGTCGGGGTGGGCGTGGACGAGGAGCAGCCCGTCAGCCATGCGGCGCAGCAGCCTCGGCCCGATGCTCCGGGCACGTGCAGAGCTCGCGGAGGCGGGTGTAGGTGAAGAGTCCGGTGTCGTGGCCATCGGCCCAGATGGGCGCCAGCGCGTATCGGCCAATCCATTTCACGTGTTCCAACGTCGTCTGCTGCTCGGTGAAGACGGTGTCCAGGGTGATGACCCCGGGCAGGCTGCCCTCGCCCGCGCACAGCGCACAGGGACAGGCTTTGCGGAGCGCGTACCAGCCCCACTCGCCGAGGTGGCCGTCGTCCCACCGGATCCGCATCAGGCGCGCCGATTCGTCCAGCTCGACGGCAATCGGGTTGACGATCAATGGGTTCATGGGTGCCACGACTGTGCCACACCGAGCCATTCGGCGCCGAACGCGGCCCCGTCGCTGGTCAGCGCGGAGGGCGCCTTGCCGTCGACGAGGTCCCAGACGTAGAGGTCCTGGCGAACCCCGCCCCCCGATGTCGACCGGCCGAGCGTGAAGACGATCTCGTTGCGGCTCGGCGCCCAGCGGATATGGCTGACCAGGCCCGTGACGGTGACCTTGGCCACCACGTTGCCCAACCCGTCCTGCTGTGCGATGACGGTGCTTCCGTTCGAGTTCTCTGTGAGCACGATCTGGAACTTCCCGGCGGGCGACCAGAGCATCGGTGCGCTGGAGACGTTGAGGACGCTCCCGTCCGCGGGGTCGATGCGGTACGTCGCCGGGGCGCCCAGGATCCAGAGCGCCAGGTTGCCGTCAATCGTGGCGTAGAGCCGAACCGCGCCGCCGTCGTCGAGGTACTGGGCCTCCTTCAGGGCGCTCTCCTTGCCGGTGACCGGGTGGGGGTAGCTGACCGACGTGAGGCGCGTGACGGCGCCGCTCGCAAAGTCGACGGACATCACATCGGCCTCGTCGTTCGACCCGCTGGCGACGACGCGCACCGTGAAGATCGTCTCGGAGTCGAGGCTGAAGGTCATGGCGTCGAACCCCGTGCCCAGGTCACGGGCCGTCCCCCCCGGGTTGAGCGCGAAGAGGTGGTCGCTGAGGACGGCCGCGCCGCGCGTGCCATCCGGGGCCCACGCGTAGGTGGTGACGCCGGTCCCCGTCTTGGCCATGACCTCGGGCGGGGTCTTCGAGATGTCGGTCGTGAAGTCGTGGCGGAGGAGGTAGATCGGCGCGGTTGGCGTCTGGCGCCCGAGATAGACCATCTCGAGCGGCCCGTAGGTCGGCGCCGGGGTGGGCGTCACCACCGGGGTCGGCGCCGGCGTCGGGGTGGCAGCCGGTCCGGACGAGACCGATGGCTCAGGGGTGGGGGCAACGCTGGGCTGCACGGTGGGCGTGGGGCTGGCGGCGCTGCCGAGCAGCGCATCGGGCCCGGTAAAGATCAGGGCCAGCAGCACGACGACCATCCCCGCCAGGGCCAGGACCAGGCCGATGAGCCAGGGCACCGCCTGCTCCGCGGTCGTCGGGCGCCGGCGCTCGCCGTCGAGCCGCCGATCCCAGTCGTCTTCGGCCCCCGAGAAGGCCGTGGTCGGCGGGGCAGCCTCGGTGACCGGCGCCTGGTGGGACCCGGGGGCATCGTCCGGCTCGCCCGGCCCTCGGTCCGGCTCCGGCGCGCGCGTTCGCCCGGCTCCGGCGCGCGCGGTTCGCCCGGCCCCGGCCGGGACTGTGACCCTCCCCAGGGATCCGGCTCGCGTTGCGGCGCCACTGGTTCGTCCGGGCTCGGCTCCGATTGCCGCCCGCGCCACGAGAAACGCTGGCGCGGCGCCCGCTCCCGCGCGCCCCAAGGGTCCCGCTCTTCTGCGTCCTCGGGCTCCGGTCGCTCGGTGTTCCAGGGGTCGCGCTCCCGAGGGTCCGGCGCGCTCGGCTCGTCCCTGGCTCCCTGATGTTCGAGGTCGTGCTGGGGCCAGGCGTCGCCCCCCTCGGGCGGGCGGGGATCGCTCACTCCGACATCCCCGCGGGCTGCGCGGCTCACGCCGAGATCATAGCGAAGGGGGTCGCATCCATTGGCGCCCATCCTATCGGCCGCGGAGCACGCCGGACTCGAAGATTGAGTCGTGGCAACCTCCCGGCCGCCCATATGGATAGATGCGTCGGGCCCAACCGGCGCAGCATTCGGACCGAGGCATGGATTCCACACTCATCATGCGTGCACGAAATGGCGACGAGCAGGCCTTCGCGAGCCTCGCCGTGGCTATTGGCGATCGGTTCCATGCGGTGTCGTCCAGGATCCTGCGCGACACCGACCTCGCCGAAGACGCGACGCAGCAGGCGCTGCTCGCCATCTGGCAGGACCTCCCGCAGCTCCGCGACCCGACCCGCTTCGAGGCCTGGTCGTACCGGCTCCTTGTGCGCGCCTGCTACGCCGAGGGCCGGAAATCGCGCCGCTGGGCGCCAAACCTCCGCCTGTTGCCGGCAGAAGAGCCGACATCGGGCGGCGCGCTCAACTCGGTCGTGGATCGCGACCAGCTCGAACGTGGCTTCCGGCGGCTCTCGCTCGATCATCGTGCGGTGGTGGTCTTGCACCACTACCTCGACCTGCCGCTCCCCGACGTGGCCGAAGCGCTCGGCGTGCCGGAGGGAACGGTTCGATCCCGACTTCATTACGCGATGCGTGGCCTGCGTGCGGCGCTCGACGCCGACGCTCGCCCACCCGTCCGCAGGGCCGCCCGATGAGCGCGCCACGCGACGTGGATCGCGCCGTTCGCTCGTGGCTTGAGGGTGGCGTGGCGACGCTCCCGGACCGCGTCCTCGACGCCGTTCTCGACCAGCTCCCAGCCACACCACAGCACCGGTCCGGTTGGCTGGTGCGGAGGTTCCCCCCCGTGAACAACACAATGCGCCTCGGGATTGCAGCGGTCGTCGTGGCCGCCGTGGTTCTCCTTGGCTTCAGGTTCCTCATCGGGCCGAACACCAGCGGCGTCGGCGGCAGCAATCCGACGCCGACGGCGAGCCCCACCCCATCGCCCAGCCCGACTGCAACGCCCCGGCCGATGCCGGCGTCAGGCGGTGCACTCGCGGCCGGGACCTACGTCGCCGGCGCCCCATTCAGCCTACGGGCGACCTTCACCGTGCCCGAAGGCTGGCAGGGCAGAATCGGCGGTCCCTACCTCGTCGACCTCGGACCGAGCAACAGCCAGGAAGGCGTCTTCCTCTCGATCTTCGACCTGGTATCAGTGGATCCCTGTCACAGCGACAAGGGATTCCTTGTCCCGTCGCCGGGGCCGTCGACCGCCGACCTGGTGAACGCCCTCACCAACATGCCCGGAATCGCGGTGACCAATGTCTCCGATGTCTCCGTGAGTGGATACAGCGGAACGCTGCTGACCATGACCGCGCCGGACAGCTTCTCCGGTTGCACCCTGTCACAGTCAGGCTACGTGATCTGGCAGCTGCCCCTCGGAGCGATGATCAACATGACCCCGGGCGAGCAGGATCGAGTCTGGATCCTCGACGTCGCGGGTACGCGGGTCGTGATCGACGCCACTGACTGGCCTACATCCACCGATCAGCAGCGGGCGGAGGCGCAGGCGGTCTTCGACTCGCTCCAGCTCGCCCCGGCCAGCTGACCAACCCCCATTCGCCCGGCATCCGACGCCCGCGGGGAGTGATCTCCGCGGGCGTCGAGTCGCTACCAGCGCTCCTCGCGGATCACTGGTCGAGCGGGAGACGCCCGCCGGCGCGATTCGGCGCGGTGAGCTTCGCGGGATCCGCCGGGTAGCCGAAGGAGAGGAGGAAGTCGCAGCGCCGGTCGTCCGGGAGCCCCAGCAGCCGGGCCGCGAGATCGTGGTCGTAGACCGTGGCCGGCACGCTCCCGATCCCGAGCTCCCAGGCGGCGAGCACCATGTTCTGGGCCGCCCGTCCCAGGTCCCACATCACCGAGGCGTTGCGCGGGCCCTTCTCATCCGGGGTGACGAGGGCCACGGCCACCGTGGCCCCGGCCAGGTGGCCGGCGAAACGGCCGACCTCCGCCAGCTCACGGAGGTGGTCGCGGTCGCGGACCACGATGAACGTCCAGCGCTGCTCGTTCTTGCTGCTTCCCGCCCGACGACCGGCGTTCAGGATCCGATCGACGTGCTGGGGCGCCAGCGGCCGTTCGGCGAACTGCCGCACGGTGCGCACCGAGTTGATCGCCCGCCAGGTATCCACCGAGCCAGATTAAACCGATAGGCTTCCCCGCGGACTCTTCTATGTGATCGGGTCAGATCGGTCCGATCGCCGGAGGTTCGGAGGAGAGGGTGCAGCGAGAGCTGGTCGACCGTGCCCAACGGGGCGATCCAGAGGCCTTCGACGCCCTGGCGAGGACGGTCGGTGACCGGTGCATGGCGATCGCGGTTCGGATCCTCCGCGACGTCGACCTGGCCGAGGACGCCGCCCAGACCGCGCTGATCACGGCCTGGCAGCAGCTTCGGGCACTGCGTGACCCCGATCGATTCGAGCCCTGGCTCCACCGGATCCTGACCAATGCCTGCTACGCCGAGGCCAGGCGTCGCCGCCGTTGGTCGACCGACATCCGGATCCTCCCCGTCGAGGGCGCGTACGGCCCCGACGAGTACCTCACCATTCATGACCGCGATCAGCTCGAACGCGCCTTCCGCAGGCTCACCCTCGAGCAGCGAGCGGTCCTCGTCTTTCATCACTACCTCGGGCTCTCGGTGTCCGAGGTGGCCGCCCAACTCGACATTCCCGTCGGGACCGCGAAGTCCCGCCTCTTTCACGCCACGACGGCGCTGCGAGCCAGCGTTGACGCCGATGCCCGGACGCCGTCCTCATCCCAGGAGCGAATGGCATGACCGCGCAACGTGACCCCGATCGGCTGATCCACGCGTTCCTCGAGGAGGGGCACTCCGTGCTGCCGGATCGGGTCTACGACACCGTGCGCGATCGCATTGAGCAGACACGCCAGCGGGTCTTCATCGGCCCGCGGAGGACACCCCACATGGCCAAGTTCATTGCCTACGGCCTGGCGACCGCAGCGGTTGCGGTGGTCGCCGTCTTCATCGGCCTCAACGTGCTCGGCGGCTCGAACGTCGGCGGCACCCCAACGCCGACGGCCTCCCCAACGCCGACGGCCTCCCCATCGCCGACCCCTTCGCCGACACCTTCGGTCGCGGCAATCCCGGTAGGGCTGCCGGAAGGGGACATCGCGCCCGGGCGATACCACCTCACCGAGGCGTCGGTCCACTACTCGTTCGCCCTCTCATCCGAGCTCTGGCAGAGCAGCCAGCCCGGGTACAGCGGGTTCATCGAGACCAGGGAAGCATTCCCGAATCCTGGATTTGCGTGGATCACGCCCCTGAGCTCCCTGGACGTGGTATCGATTGATCCCTGCGCCGGCACCGTAACTCCGGTCACCTCGCTGGATGACGCCGCGACCGCCCTCACCCAGATCGCCGGCACCAATGCGGCGGCGCCAATGGACCTCACGGTCGACGGCGTGCCGGGCAAGCTGGTGGTCCTGACCATCGATGGCGACTTCGCATGCGACGAGACGTCGTTCTGGCTCTACGGCGATGTCTCGTTCTATCCCAACGACAAGGCGAGCGTCATCCGAGATTGGGTCTTCGACCTCGATGGGCAGACATACCTGTTCCATACCGACCAGATCGGCTCGGATGCGGTGCTCGGCGACGAAATCCAGCAGATCATCGGCTCGATCCAGTTCGACTAGAGCAGGCCGATGCTGACCAGCCGATGGCCGCGGGAAGACTCGCGGCCATCGGCGTGACTTCCTCCCCCGGTGCCCCATGACCTCACCCTGGGTCGATCCCGGCGACTCGACGATCACGGAGCTCGACGGCTCGACGAGCAGCCCACCGCGCCGTTCGCGACGCGGCGGAGGCATGCCGGCCACGTTCGTGTTCGCCGCCGGCGCGGTGGTCGGCGCGACCCTGGCGCTCGCCATCGTGGCGCGGCCTGCGCCGGCGCCCGACGTGGCGAGGACGAGCGTTCCGCCAAGTGCCAGGCCGAGCGCACCGACCGCGTCGCCAACGCCGGCGCCGGCGAGGACTTCAGCGCCGCCCCTCGAGGGGGCATCCGACGCGGGGTCGGTACACCTTCCGGCCGGGACCCCGGTGAGCGTCGAGATCGATGGAATGCTCGTGACCCTGACGGTTCCCGGATCGTTTGCGAGTGACTACTTCGCTCCGCGTCTGCTGGCGACCGGGCGCCCGGGGATCGACAGGTTGACCGTGACCACCACCGATCTCGTGGGCAGTGGCTGCCTGGGACTCGACAACGGCAGTGAGCCGGGTCCCGGGCCATCGGACCCCGCAGCCAGCCCGGCGGAAGGGGTACCCGGCACGCTGTCGGCGCGGGGCCCCGTAGCGTTCATGCTGGATGGCTACCCGGGGCACTACTTCCACTTCACGACGCCCGCCGATTCCTGTCAGCCCAACCACGTCTGGGACAGCATCGTCGGCGACTTCGGTCCGCGTGGTCCCGACATGCAGCTCGAGCTTTGGGCCATCGACGTCAACGAGGCGACCCTGGTCTTCGGCTCGTACACCGTCATCTGGGCGCCGCAGACCCACCTCGACGAGCTTCGCGGGGTGGTGGCATCGGCGCGCGTCGTGCCCATTCATGCCCAGTCAGCCGACCTGACGCCGGCGATCATCGGCGCGGGCTTCGTTGGACTGCCCCCCATCAGCGCCGAACCGAGCGGCGCGGCGCACGCCGAGCTCGTCGACCAGTACCCGGTCCTCGGCGGCGAGCTTCCGTTCAGGGGCCTGGCACGCGTCTACGATGACGGAAGGCTGATCTGGTACATGCTCCACGCGGGACCCGCGGGCTCGAATGCCTACTCGACCGGCTATCTCGAACAACGCCTGACGCCTGTCGGGGTCGCGATGGTCCAGGCACACGCAGACCTCGCCGAAAAGGATCCCCTTGCGCTGGTCGAGTGGCTCCCGCCCAGCGCATGGGAGGATCGCGAGGTTCGCGCCTACGTCCCGCCGGGATACGCCGCGTGTCTCGTCGCCACCTCACCGGCAATGCGCTTTGGCCAGCTCCTCCTGGAGAGTCTCCCGACTACGGCCGCTGATCTGCTGAGCGCGGAGCCGCTGACCTGGCCGGTGGGGGCCCCACCAGGCTGGGACTGCCGCGGCCTGACGACCGAGGACGCGCGCAGCCTGGACGCCGAGCTGCGGTCCGCCGGCCTCGAGCAGAGCGAGGAGCGGAATCGGTACGTGCTCCAGTACCAGTTCGAGGGAGGTGAGGTGACGCTCGAACCGATCTTCCCTGACAGCACGATCGGCTGCTCGTCATGCAGGTGATGGCCCCCGCAGCGGGGGGGCTCCAGACGCGGCCGCGGGACGACTCGCGGCCATCGGCCCAGATGCGGGAGAATGACCGCTCAATGGACCTCGTGCCCGCCTCAACCTCGCGGCAGCGAGGCGCCCTGCTGCTCGCCGACATCTCCGGCTACACGGGCTTTCTGCAGGGAATCGCCACCGCACACGCCGAGCTGAACGCAGACAGCGGTGAGCCCGCTCCGGTCTACGCCCTCCTGTCGGGCGTCCTCGACACCATGGCCACCGTCCTGGCGCCCGCCTTCGCGGTCGTGAAATTCGAGGGGGACGCCATCTTCGCGGTCGCACCCGACGGGCCCGAATCCGTCCGCGGCGAGGCGGTCACCGCAAGTCTGCGCAGCTGCTACGCGGCTTTCGCCGCGCGGCTGGCCAAGGGTCGCTCGGAGATGACCTGCGCCTGCAACTCGTGCTCGCTCGTGAACGGGCTCGATCTCAAGTTCGTGCTCCACCACGGTGAGTACGTCCTGCAGCGCATCGTCGGGCGCGAGGAGCTCGCCGGGCCGGAGGTGATCGTGGCGCATCGGCTCCTGAAAAACCACGCCCGTGATGTGATCGGGGCGCACCCGTACGCGCTGTTCACCGATGCCGCAGCGACAGTCCTCGACGTCCCGACCAGCGAGATGCCCTCCCTCACCGAGAGCTACGAGGGGCTTCCGCCGATCTCCGGCCGCCTGCTCGTCCTGGGCTGACTGCCGGGCGCGTCGCGTAAGATGGGCCGATGGCGACGGTGCGAGTGGCGGCCTGCCAGATCGATCCACAGATCGGGGAGGTCGAGCGTAACCTCGAGCGGATCAGCGCGGCAGTCGCCGATGCTGCCGCCGCCGGCGCGGCCGTGGTCGTCCTCCCCGAGGCTGCAATCACCGGCTACGCCTTCGCCTCCCTCGACGAGGCGCTGCCGGTCGCCCGCCGCGCGGACGCACTCGCGGACCGCACGCTCGCCGGGTTGGCCGAGACGCATCGGGTCACGGTGATCTGCGGCACCCTGGAACCGACCGCGCGCGAGATCTACAACGCCGCCCTGGTCCACACGCCGGACGGCCGCCAGTTCCGGTACCGGAAGATGCACCTCCCGTTCCTGGGAGTCGACCGTTTCACGACCCCAGGGCCGGACGCCCCGCAGGTCTTCGAGGTGGGCGGGCTGCGGATCGGCGTCCTGGTCTGCTACGACCTCCGTTTCCCGGAGGCGGCGCGGATGTGCGCCCTCGACGGGGCGGACCTCATCGCCCTGCCCACGAACTGGCCGCTGGGCGTGAGCTTTCACCCGAACCTCTTCGCCCCGGCGCGCGCGGCGGAGAACCACTGCTACCTGCTGGCCGCGGACCGGGTTGGCACGGAACGCGGCACGACCTTCATGGGCCGCTCGGTCCTCGTCGATTGCGACGGCGCGGTGCTCGCCCAGGCCTCGGATACGGATGAGGAGCTCCTGGTCGGCGAGATCGACCCGGCAGTCGCGCGGACCACCCACGTGCGGAAGCGCCCCGGGGAGCACGAGTGGGACACGATCGCCGATCGGCGCCCCGGCCTCTACGAAAGGCTGCTCTCGCCGGGCGTCGACCGCAACCGCCCGGCCAGCGCGGACCAGTACTCCGGCGACGTGGACTAGCCGGCGGTCAGTCGGTGGCGGCCCACATGACGAGACCGCTCACGACGAGGCCGCCAATCAAGCCCAGGAACGCCGCGAAGCTCTCCGGCCCGTTGCCGCGCACGGTGGGTGCCACGGCGTCGATGACGGCCAGGCCCACGAACATGTAGCCCAGCCAAAGGATCGTGGCGATCCCGGCGACGATGGCGCGGAAGTTGCGGTTCTTGATCATGGACGCGGGCTCCCGGCGCGGGGCGGGCGGTGGACGATGCGCATCGTAGCAAATCACCCCGCGTCCTGGTTGGCGACGCGGCTGGCAATGCGGGCCCGCGCCGGCACCTCGTGGAAGAGGGCTGGATCCGCACGGCCGGGGAGCGCCCGCAGCTTGGCGGCGGCGGTGAGCCCCAGCGTCACCTCGCCGGCCGGGCCGTCGAGGGTCATCGTCCCGATGTGCTCGGCGACCTCCCGCACGCTGAGCACGGCGCCAGGACGCATGGCGTGCTCCTGGAGGAAGGTGAGGAGCCTCGCATCCTCCTCCGCCTCCTCGGTGACGCGCAGGATCGTCACGTCGGCACCGGCCGCGGCCGTGGAGAGCGCCATCCCCTCCGGGCGCTCCGGCGTTCGACCGTCGCGCGGGATCGGGTTGCCATGTGGACAGGTCGGTGGCCGCCCCAGCAGCTCGTCGATGCGGTCCGTGACCCGCTCGGAGAGGGCGTGCTGGAGGTGGTGCGCCTCCTCATCGGCCTCCGCCCACCCGAGCCCCACCACCTCGGTGAGCAGCCACTCCGCGACGGCGTGGCGCCGGAACGTGCGCTCCGCGATCCGCCGGCCTTCGTCGGTGAGCGCCAGCTGACGGGTCGCGTCGTCGACCAGCAGCAGGCCCTCGCGGGTCAGCCGGTTGACCATCTCGCTCACCGTGGCCGCGCTGACTCCCATCCGCTCCGCGACACGCGCGGCGATCACCGGCGGGCCCTCACCGAGCATGTACCGGATTGTCATCAGGTAGTCGGATGCGGTATCCGTCGGCTGCGCGGGGAGCGATACGGCGTCGGTCGCCGTGCCGTGTTCTTCCGTCATGCGCTCGAATTCTAGAACGGGGGCCGGTGCGGACCCGTGTTGCTGATCCCGTGTTGCTGATCCCGTGTTTGCTGACGTGGACGGCGCGATCGGAAACCTCCCTCGGTAAGCCGGGGGTAAGGCGGCAATAAGCTTCATCGGTCAATGCTGAGTCGGTGGATGGCGACCTCTCGCGTGCCTTCCGCCGCGAGCTTCGCGTGGCGTGCGATGCCGCGGGCCTCAGCCAGCGACGTCTGGCCGGTCGCGCGGGGATCAGTGCATCTCGCCTGAATCGGATCCTGCTCGGGTCGGTGGCACCAGACCTCGATCTGGCTGAGCGACTGGTTCAGCGCGCCGGGCACCGCTTGATGCTGCGCGTCTTGCCGGCCGATGGCGTCAGGTTGCGTGATTCCGGCCAGCTTGCGATTGCCGAGCGGATCGTTCGGGAGGCACACGCGTCATGGCGTAGACGCCTGGAGCTGCCAGTTGGTCGTCCGCCGGATCGGCGCGCAGCCGACCTCGTCCTCGACAGCCCCACCGCGGCGATCCACGTCGAGATCGAGCGCCGGCTACGGGACCTGCAGGCTCAGCTTCGGGCTGCCCAGCTGAAACGAGCAGCCCTCAGCGAACTCCTGGGTCTACGGGTCCGGCTCGTCCTGGCGCTCAGCGATACGAGGGCGAATCGGCAAGCCGTTGCCCCGTTCTCGACCCTCCTTGCTGAGGCGCTGCCCATCGGCAGGCGCGGGATCTGGGCCGCGATCCGTTCGGGAGAGGGACTGGGCGGAGATGGCCTGCTGTGGGTCCGGGCACGCTGAGGTCCCGCTGGGCGGGACGTTTCGCGCAGGAGGCGGCCCTCAGGCGTCGTTTTCCCGCTGGGCGGGACGTTTCGCGCGGGAGGCGGCCCTCAGGCATCGTTTGTCCCGCTGGGCGGGACGTTTCGCGCGGGAGGCGGCCCTCAGGCGTCGTTTGTCCCGCTGGGCGGGACGTTTCGCGCAGGAGGCGGCGCTCAGGCGTCGTTTGTCCCGCTGGGCGGGACGTCAGGAGGTGCCCAGCGGACCTTGACGTCAGGGTCGCCGCCCCATACCGTGCCCCAATCGCGCGACGCGCGTCGGCCCTGCCAACTGACGCTTGGCGCCTTTTTTGTGGCCGATGCAGTGGTCGAGCGATCTGGAGGATCAGCAACGCCCATGCGCCCAACCCGACTCCTGGCACCTCTCATGCTCCTCGTCCTGGCACTCGCCCTCACGGCCTGCGGAGGGAAGAGCCCGGGCCCATCCGCAGGTGGCGGCGACAACACGCCGAGCACCGCAGCGAGCGCCGCAGCCAACCCATCGACCGCCGCGGCCAGCAGCGGTGGCCACGCGAACAACGGCGATCTGCAGAGCCTCGTCGACAATCTCAAGCCGCCGAATTCGTCCCAGGTTGCAAACTTCTCGACCGATACCACGAGCGTCGTCACCTACACCTCGTCCGATTCGGTCGACTCGCTGAAGAGCTTCTACGACAAGGCGATCTCCGATGCCGGCCTCAGCGTGATGGGCACGACCGATGTCAGCGGGGCGTTCAGCTGGATCGTGACGAACGACGCGAACAGCGTCGGAGGCACGATCACGGTCGCGCCCGACCCGTCGGGCAACGGGACCTCGATCTCGGTGGCCGTCGGCTCCGAATAGGGAACGGCTGCCAGCGGCGGCTACTCCTCCCCGGTCCCCGACTGGTCGCGGATGGTGGCGACCACGTTGGCATCCGCCAGCGTGGTCACGTCACCCAGCGCCCGCTGCTCGGCGATGTCGCGCAGCAAACGGCGCATGATCTTCCCGGAGCGCGTCTTCGGCAGGTCCGGGGTGAACAGGATCAGCTTGGGCCGCGCCAGCTTGCCGATGACGTCGGCCACGTGCTCGCGCAGCTCGACGGCCAGCTCGTCGGTGGGGTCGACCCCTGAGCGCAGGATCACGTAGCTGAAGATCGCCTGGCCGGTGATCGGGTCGCTGCGACCAACGACCGCGGCCTCG
Source organism: uncultured Chloroflexia bacterium (assembly GCA_963837425.1). GTDB lineage: Bacteria > Chloroflexota > Limnocylindria > QHBO01 > QHBO01 > CAWINH01. Next base: position 77,758 of record CAWINH010000002.1, on the reverse strand, counting down.
GCCACTGCGGCGTGGCTGACGAGGGCGGACTCGACCTCGGTCGTGCTGATCCGGTGGCCGGAGACGTTCATCACGTCGTCCACCCGTCCGAGCAGCCAGTAGTAGCCCTCATCGTCGCGCTTGCAGCCGTCGCCCGCGAAGTAGCGGCCCGGGTAGCGGCTCCAATACGTCTCCTGGTAGCGCTCCGGATCACCGTAGATGCCGCGCAGCATGGCTGGCCACGGGCGCTCGAGGACGAGGTACCCGCCGCCGCCAAGCGGCACCGAATTGCCGGCCTCGTCGACGACATCGGCCTTCACGCCGGGGAAGGGATGGGTCCCGGAGCCGGGCTTGAGGGTCGTGATCCCGGGGAGCGGGGTGATCATGATCATCCCCGTCTCGGTCTGCCACCACGTGTCGACGACCGGGCAGCGCTCGCCGCCGATGTACTTCCAGTACCAGGCCCAGGCCTCGGGGTTGATCGGCTCGCCCACCGATCCGAGCAGGCGGAGGGATCCCAGGTCGTCGCGCGCGAACTCCTCGGCGCCGTACTTCATGAGCGCGCGGATGGCGGTCGGCGCGGTGTACAGGATCGTGGCCCGGTACTTCGCCGCGATCTGCGCCCAGCGGTCACGGTCCGGGAAGTCGATGGCTCCCTCGTAGATGATGCCGGTCGTCGCGTTCGCGAGCGGCCCGTAGACGATGTACGAGTGCCCGGTCACCCAGCCGATGTCGGCCATGCACCAGTAGACGTCGGTCTCGGGGTGGATGTCGAAGATGTACCGATGGGTCGTGCTGGTGCCAACGAGGTAGCCGCCGGTCGTGTGCATGATCCCCTTGGGCTTGGCGGTCGTGCCCGAGGTGTAGAGCAGGTAGAGGAGATCCTCGGCGTCCATCGGCTCCGGCTCGGCGGTCGTGGGCTGGTCGGCGACGAGCTCGTGCCACCACAGGTCGCGTCCCGCCTTCCAGTGCACGTCCTGCCCGGTGCGGCGCACGACGATGCAGTGCTTCACGAACGACGAACGGTCCATGGCGTCGTCCGCGTTCCCCTTCAGCGGCACCGCTCCGCCCTTCCGATAGCCGCCGTCGGCGGTGATCAGCACCGAGCACTCGGCGTCCTCGATCCGCCCCGCCAGGGCATCGGCCGAGAAGCCGCCGAAGACGACGCTGTGCGGGGCGCCGATCCGGGCGCAGGCCAGCATGGCCACCGGCAGCTCGGGGATCATGGGCATGTAGATCGCGACCCGGTCGCCCTTCGTCACCCCGAGTGAGCGCAGCGCGTTCGCCATGCGACACGTCTCGTCCAGGAGGTCGGAGTAGGTCAGCGTGCGGGCGTCGCCCGGCTCACCCTCCCAGTAGTAGGCGACCCGGTCGCCGAGCCCCGCTGCGACGTGGCGGTCGAGGCAGTTGGCGCTGATATTCAGCTTGCCGCCGATGAACCACTTCGCATACGGCGCCTGCCAGTCGAGGACCTCGGTCCACGGCTCGATCCAGTCGATCCGCTTCGCCTCATCCGCCCAGAAGGCGCGGAACCCCTCTTCGGACGCGGTCCGCTCGTAGATCGATGGGTCGTTCAGCAGCGCGTTGGCCACGAAGGCACTCGGCGGCGGGAAGGTCCGCTCCTCGCGCAGGAGGTTCTCGATCGTCGCTGACTCGGCGCCGGGGGTCTGCTCTTCGGTCGTCATGCTCCCGATTCTAGCCCCGGTCAGGTGCCGTGGTGCTCCCGGCGGTGGAGGCGGGTGATGATCGCCTCGAGCATGGGGAGGGCCATCTGGGGGTGCTCCTGGAGGGACGCCTTGAACTCCCACTCGGTGATGACCAGGCATTCGAGCGCGTCTTCCGCCACGACCGACGCGGTCCGACCGTGGCCCTCGATGAGCGCCAGCTCCCCGAAGAATTCGCCCGGGCCGAGCGTGGCGACCAGGCCGAGCTCGCGCTGGATCACGCGGGCGTGGCCGCTCACGATGATGTAGAGGCGGGTGGCGGGATCCCCCTCGCCGATGACCTGCTCCCCCGGCGCGAAGTGCGTGGTCCGCGCGGTCTTCAGCACCTGGGCTCGCGCGCGGCGGTCGAGGACGGCGAGGAGGGGGATCTCGTCGAGTCGCTCGTCATCCATGGCACCATCCTACGTGGCCGGATCGCCGGCGGGAAGGTGCTTCACCGGTGGACGGAGCTCGTCGAGGGTGCGAATGAATGCGTCCAGCACCGCTGATGGCTCGCCGGCGTCGTGCCGCCGCGCCACGACGATCGTGCGTCGCACCGGTGCCATGTCGGTGATGCGCACGACGGAGAGGCGGCCGGTCCCGACCTCCGCCTGCACGCTCGTCAGAGGCAGCAGGGCGATCCCGAGCCGCTGCTCGACCATGCGCTTGGCCGCGTCGATGTTGTCCACCTCCAGCGTGCCGCGCGGCGTGATGCCGGCCTGGCGCAGCAGCGTGCTCGTCAGCTCGTGGTAGGAGCTGAAGCGGTCGAAGAGGATCAGGTACTCGGTCGACATCTGCGACATCCGGATATGGCCGGTTGCGGCGAACGGGTGCGCGCGATGGACGACGAGCGCCAGGCTGTCCTCGTAGAGGAATCCCTCGGTCACCTCCGGGTGGTGAATCGGTCGCATGAGGCCGATCTCGACCTCCTCGCGCAGGACCATCTCGAGAATCTCCTCTGAGTGGCCACTGCGAACCGCGAGCCGCACGGCGGGATGCTGCTCCTGGAACCGATGGAGCACCGCCGGCAGGACGTAGGTGCTGACCGCGGGCGCGGCCCCGATCGTGAGGCGGCCACCTTCCCCGCGGGCAATCTGCTCGACCGCCTCCCCTCCGTGGCGAAGCGCGGCGAGCGCCCGCTCGGCATGCGGCAACAGGGCGTGCCCGGCCTCAGTGAGGCGGCTGCCGTGCCGGCCGCGGCTAAAGAGCTCGGTCCCCATCTCGGACTCGAGCGCCTGGATGCGCGCCGTGACTGCCGGCTGGGTGATGAACAGGGCGTTGGCGGCGGCCGAGATCGAGCCGGCCCGAGCGACCTCGACGAACGCGTTGACGCGGGCGAAGTCGGTCGGCGGATTTATATCAGTCATGGTTATGCATACCATCGGAACAATCGTCTTTACTGATGCTACACCTGCTGCCAGGCTGGGGCCATGCTGCAGAACACCTATCACCCCGGCCGGCCGCACGAGGCACCTCGGCCGCCACTGTTCGATCGCCTCCGCGCCTCTCGCTCAAACGCATGGCTGCGCTGGCGGCCGGCCGCACCACACGACGGCCACGTGCTCAGCGTGGCCGAGCTTGCCGAGTGCACCTGCCCGGACCTCTGCAACCGCGACCACCCGAACGAGTAGCGGACGAGACGTGGCCATCACCGAGCCGCGGCCCCGCGGCGCAACGTCTCCTGGCGCCCACGAAACCGACGCCAATGAATCGGCCATCGCGACCATCGCGCGCTGGATGGAGACGGAGCGCTTCGCCGGCCTGACCCGTCTCTATGCTCCCAGCCAGGTTGCGGAGCAGCGCGGCACGATCGTTACCGACTACCCGGTGGCCCGCGTCGCCGCCGGGCAGCTCCACGCACGCCTGCGGGAGCTCTTCGCCCGGCGCGAGTCGATCACCACCTTCGGGCCGTACTCGCCGGGGCAGGCGGTGGCCATGAAGCGCGGGGGCATCGAGGCCATCTACCTGGGCGGCTGGGCGACCTCGGCGAAGGGATCTGCGAGCGAGGACCCGGGCCCCGACCTGGCCAGCTACCCGCTGTCACAGGTCCCGGACGAGGCGGCCAGCGTCGTCCGCGCCCTGCTGGCCGCGGATCGCAACCAGCACTTCGCGCGCTCCCGGATGACGGTCGAGGAACGGCGTGCGACGCCGGAGGTCGACTTCGCACCGCTGATCATCGCGGATGCCGATACGGGCCATGGTGGCGATGCCCACGTCCGCAACCTGATCCGCCGATTCGTGGAGGCGGGCGTCTCCGGATACCACATCGAGGACCAGAAGCCCGGCGCCAAGAAGTGCGGTCACCAGGGCGGCAAGGTGCTGGTGCCGACCAGCGAGCAGATCAAGCGCCTCAACGCCGCTCGCTTCCAGCTCGACGTCATGGGCGTCCCGGGTCTCATCGTGGCGCGGACCGACGCCGAGGCGGCGAACCTGCTCGACGGCTGTGACGACGAGCGCGACCAGCCCTTCATCCTCGGAGTCACCAACCCATCGGTCCCGTCCTACCGGGTCGGGTACCTGGCCGTGTTGCGACACCTCCACGACGCCGGCGTCGGCGAGATCAACGGCCATCTGCTCCACGAGGTTCCGGTGGATGAAGCGCAGGCGGCGGACACATGGCTCGAGCGCTCGGGCGTGAAGAACGCCGTCGACAATGCCGCTCGTCGTCATCTCGACGGGATCGGGGTCAGCGCGGACGAGACCCTCGACCGCGCGGTCGATGCGTTCCTCGCGGCATGGGAGGCGGAGGCCGCGCTCGAGACGTTCCCGGATGCCGTCGCCGACGCGATCGCATTCCGTGCCGAGGAGGGCGCGGGGCTGGAGATGACCGCGGACGAATGGCGCCGCGTCGGGGCTCTGGCTCCGTGGTCTGTCGTCCGTGCCGCCGCGGATCGGATGGGCATCGGCGTGGCGTGGGATCCCGAGCGCGCGAAGACGCCGGATGGCTACTACCAGGTCCGGGGCGACATCGGCTACGCGATCGCAAGGTCGCTGGCAGTGGCGCCCTACGCCGACCTGCTGTGGATGGAGACGAAGACCGCCAACCTGGTGGACGCCCGGACCTTCGCCGATGCGATCCACGCCGTCCACCCCGACAAGATGCTGGCGTACAACCTCTCGCCGTCGTTCAACTGGGACACGACCGGCATGAGCGAAGACGAGATGCGCAGCTTCCCGACCGAGCTCGGCAAGCTCGGTTTCGTCTTCAACTTCATCACCTACGGCGGGCACCAGGTCGACGGCCTGGCGGCCGAGGAGTTCACGACCGCGCTCCGCGACGACGGGATGCTGGCGCTGGCGCGCCTGCAGCGCAAGCTGCGGCTCGTCGAGTCACCGTACCGGACGCCGCAGACCCTCGTCGGCGGACCACGAGCCGATGCGGCGCTGGCGGCCGCCTCCGGGCGGACCGCAACGACGAGGGCCATGGGTGCCGGTTCGACGCAGGCGCAGCACCTCGTGCAGACCGAGGTCCCGACCCGGGTCCTCGATGGCTGGCTGGCGCGCTGGGCGGAGCTCCGGGGCGTTGACCGACAACTCCGCGTGTCACTGCGCCCCCACACGGCTGGGTCCGAGGTCATGGAGCTGGTCGTCGCCGACGCCGACGCCGAGCGCCTGGCGAACGTCGTCTTCGCGCCGGTCCGCGATCGGCGCGGGCGAACGATCCTGTCGGTTCGCGACCAGAACACGTTCGACCCGAGCCTGCGCCGCCGCCGCCTGATGACGCTCCTCCAGCTCTTCCTGCTCCACCGCTACCGGGCCTCGTCCGTTCACTACTTGACCCCGACCGCGGATAACCGACGACAGTGCGCCGGGATACGGGAGATGGGCATCTTCTCCGCGGTCAGCGAGGAGGTGGGCGACATCATCGTCGCCGACGTCGCCGAGCCGGCCGTCCGGGCGCTCGTCGAGGCGGACAGCTCGGAGCGCGAGCGGCTCATCGCCGGACACTGAGTCCCGGTCCGGGATCGAAGCTACGACCGCTCTCGCCTACGTCTCGCTGGCGGATGGCGCGGGGACCGCAAGAACGAGCAGCGCGGCCCCGAGGTAGCTGGCCGCCATCACCGCGAAGGCGGCCGGGTAACCCCAGGCGTGGACGACGTTGCCGATGACCACCGCCCACGCCGCGCCGATGCCGAAGGCGAACGTGAAGTACACGCTGAAGGCCACGTCGCGCGTTGGCCCGGTGGCGCGGTCGGCGAGAAATGCCTGGAGGACCGGCGACTCGCTGAAGACCGCGGTCCCGAACGGGAGCAGGAGCGGCGCCAGGAGCCACAGGTTCGAGCCGGCCAGCGTAAAGGCGGTGATGCCGACCGCGCACAACAGGTAGTAGATGACGAGCGTGCGCCGACGGCCGAAGCGGTCGGAGAGCCACCCGGCCAGCAGCGGACCCACGATGGCCCCCACCAGGAGCAGGGCGTAGAGCCAGGTCGTCGCCGCTTCACTGATCCCGAGCGGCCCGCGCAGGTAGAGGAGCATGAAGGGCGCCAGGATGTCGAGGCCGCGCCCGCCCGCCGCCACGAGCGAGGCGGCCAGGATCAGGCGCAGGTCGCCCCGTCGCACCACCTCGCCGAGGTGGCGCCAGACCGAGCCGGAGCTGCGCGCGGCGGTCCGGTAGGCCCGGCCATCCTCCCGGACCCGGAACGCGATGAGCGTGCCCATGACGATGGCCGGCAGCCCGAAGAGCGCCAGCGTCGCCTGCCAGCCCACGGTGGCCAGCAATGCTGCGCCAACGAACGGGACGAGGATGGTGCCTACGTTGCCGCCGCTGACGTGCGCGCTGATCGCAAAGCCGCGGCGCGACACCGGGAACGCGTCGGACAGCAGGGCATTGCCCACCACGTGCTGCGGGCTGCCTCCGACCCGTGCGGCACTGATCGCGGCCAGCAGCTGGCCGATCGAGCGCGACGCGCCCGCCAGCAGCAGCGAAGCTCCGAACACGATCTGCCCGGCGGCCAGCAGCGCGGGGCGCCCGACGTATCGAGTCAGGAAGCCATAGGCGAGCTGCATGCTGCCACCGACCGCGGTCGTGATCCCAATGAAGAGGCCGATGTCGGCCGGGTTCAGGCCGTACTCGCGGATGACGATCGGATACACGAGCGGCAGGAGCGCGGAGAGGGCGTGGATGACCGCGTGCGCCGACGCCAGCACGACGAGCGTGAAGATCGGCCCCCCGGTGCTACGATCGGTTGCGATGTCGGTCATGGCCGAGGCTCCAGCTCCACTCGTCACCGACGGGCTCGAGGCGCGCCTGGTGGCCACCATCCCCGTCGTCCTCCGACATCTGCTGGCGCACGCGAGGCGGCGGCCGGCCTGGCGACGCCTCACCTACCAGCAGTACAACGTGCTGCGCATCATCCACGCTGAGGGCCGTGTGGGGCAGGCCGAGATCGCGCGGCGACTGCTCGTCTCAGCCCCGGTCGTCACTCGACTGGCCTCGAGCCTGGTGGACTCCGGCCTCGTGGAGCGGCGCCGGGACCCGGCCGATCGGCGCGCCGTGCGGCTGACGCTCACACCATCCGGACGGCGCCGGGTCACGAGCATGCGCCGCGCATTGCTGGATGCCGCCGCCGAGCTCCTGGATCCGGTGCCCGATGAGCGACGGGCGGCGCTCTCCGCCGCGCTCGACGAGCTGCAGGTCCTGCTGCCGATGAGGCGCACCTCGCGCTAGGAGGCTGCCCGCTCACCGTCCGCAGGCCCCACAGAGCTCGTGGGCAGTGGCCCAATCGGCACCACCGCACCCACCTCGCTCCGGCCGCGAGCCATGAGCCTCCAGCCCACGAGACCAATGAAGAGGGTGGACAGAACCGCGCCGATCAGGAATCCGGCCGGCGCTCCCCACAGCTCGGCCACGGTGCCCGCGAAGAAGCCGCCAAGCGGCGCCGAGCCCGCGAAGACGGTGACGTACATCGACATGACCCGCCCCCGAAGCTCGTTCGGCACGTTGTTCTGGACGGTGATGTTGATCGTGTTGACCATGAGCATCGAGGCCAGCCCCACGACGGTCGCAAAGGAGAAGACGAGGATCGGCGCCCGCGACAGGCCCAGCAGCGCCTCGAAGGCCACGAACACCACCGCCCCGCCCAGGATCAGGCGCAGCAGGGGCCGCTGGGAGCCGGTGTAGGCGAGCGACAGCGACCCGATCAGCGAGCCGCCACCCATCACCGCGAAGAGGGCCCCGTAACCGTCCGCGCCCATGCCCAGCGTGTCGCGGGCGAAGAGCGGCAGGAGGGTCTGGAAGTTCATGCCGAACGTCGCCACGCCGGCGAGCAGCACGAGTGGCCACAGCACGAGCGGCGTCCGGCGCGCGTATCGGAAGCCCTCGGACAGGCTGGAACGCACCGAGGTGCGGACGGCCGGCCGCAGCAGGCGGTGCAGCGCGGCGGGGTTCATGCGCGCCAGGCCAAGCAGGACCGCGAGGTAGCTGACCGCGTTCAGCCCGAAATTCAGCGCCGGACCCCAGAGGGCCAGGGTGATGCCGGCGATCGCCGGCCCGACGACGCGGGCCGCGTTGAAGCTCGCCGAGTTGAGGGCGATGGCGTTCATGAGGTCCTCGGGCGGCACCATCTCCGCCGCGAACGCCTGGCGGACGGGCATCTCGACCGCGTTCACCAGCCCGAGCATGGTGGCCAGGATCAGGATGTGCCAGATCTCGACGACCCCGGTGACTGTCAGGGTGAAGAGAACCACCGCCTGGATCATGGCGGTGGCCTGGGTGGCGATCAGCGTCTTCCGCTTGTCCACCCTGTCCGCCAGCACCCCGCTCAACGGCGCGAGGAAGAGCGCTGGCGTGTACTGGAGGGCGATCACCAGCCCGAGCTGGAGGGGGCTCCCGCCCAGGAGGAGGACGAGCCACGGCTGGCTGACCGACTGCATCCAGGTGCCCGCCAGGCTCACGACCTGGCCGAACCAGTAGTACCGATAGTTCGCATGGCGCAGCGCGCTGAATCCGCGTCCCAGGCTGCCCCGTGAGGGGCGCGTCGGACGCTCGAGGACGCGAAGGGTCGGCCGCATGCTCATTGGTTAGCAATGCTAACAAACAGGGCCGCCGCTGCCAATCCATCCGTTCGTCGACCGTCCTGCGAACGAACGGCTGGGCTACCATCCGCTGCGACCGATGACTGGGCGCACCCGACTCCTGGCCGGCTGGGCGCTGACCCTGGCCGCGGCGCTGCTCCTGAACCTCCTGCTGCGCGGCGATACGACCGTTCCGCCACCCGCGGTAGCGGGTCCGGCGGTCCCCTCCCCCACGGCTGCCCCCACCCCGACTGCACCCGCGCCCATCGCGACGCCGGAGGCGACGACATTGGCGTCACCCGCTCCGACGCCCGGCCCGCTGGCCGCAGAGGAGGCGAGTGCGCTCGCAGCCGCCACTGACCGTGCGCGGGTCGCCTTCGACCTCGACGCGCTCGTGATTGGCGTCTCGATCGACGGGCTGCACGAGTGGAGCGGCGGCAGCGGCCACGCCGCGGACGGCGTGACGCCGCTCGCGGGGGGCGACCCGTTCGTGATCGGCAGCGTCTCGAAGACGTTCACCGCCACGATCGTCATGCAACTGGCGGACGAGGGGCGACTTGAGCTCGATGACCCGGTCACCCGCTACCTGCCGGACGAAGGCGTGGCGAGCGGGGTCAGTATCGAGCAGCTGCTCGATCACACGAGCGGGATCCCTGATCTGCTGGTACCCCTGCGCGCCGCCATGAACGCGAACCTGGGCCGCCGGTTCACGCCCGCCGAGGTCGTCGCGCAGGTGGGCGATCCCGAGTTCGTGGCGGGCACCGACTGGGCCTACTCGAACACGAACTACGTCCTGCTCGGGATGCTGATCGAGGCCGCAACCGGCCGGCGCTTCGTCGACGAGCTCCGCGACCGCGTCCTGGAACCCCTGGGGCTGGCCGAGACCGGGATGCTCCTGGAGCCCGGGGCACCGGCGCTCCTGCCGCCCTCGTGGGCATCGGTCTACTGGACCTCGGGCGCGATGTACTCCACGGCCGACGACCTCCTGCACTGGGGCGACGCGCTCTACACCGGCGGGGTGCTGAGCCCGGAGAGCCTGGCGCGGATGCTCACCTTCAACGCGGACGACTACGGGCTCGGAGCCCAGCGCCTGACGCTCCGCGCGGACGCGACAGGGTATGGCCACAGCGGCCTGCTGAAGGGCTTCATCTCCATGCTCGTCCACCTGCCGGAGCAGCACGTGACGATCGTGATGCTGGCGACGAACACGCAGGAATTCGATCCGGCCAGGCTTCTGGCCCATACCGATCCCGGCGAGCCGTCGATCCTCGACCTGGCGCTCGCCGACGCCACCGGCTAGCCGAAGAGGATCTCGCGGAGGACGGGGATCGAGGGGCTGCCGTGGGCGAGCACCGACTCGAGGTACGGGCGGTAGACGAACTCGCGCCCCTCCGCCGCCGCTCGCCGCCGCGCTTCCTGCTCGAGGGCGGTTTGCTCGGTGGCCCCCAGGAAGTACTCGCACAGCTGCGTGCTGGACAGGCGAGCGCGGTCCCACTTGTTGGCCGCCTCGCTCTCCTCCTGGAAGCCGCCGACGGTCATGAGATCCATCGCCGCCGCCTCGTCCATCTGCCCGGTGTGGATCCGCAGGTCCATGAGCGCGTTCGTGATCGCGCGCAGGTAGAACTTCCAGTGGACGAGCATGAGCGCCTCGTCCTCTGACCCGTAGCCGACGTCCATCATCACCTGGGTAACGTACACCGCCCAGCCCTCGGCGAACACTCCAGAGCCGAAGACCGCCCGAACCAGGGACGGCGAGCGGTTCGCGTACGCGAGCTGGAGGTAGTGACCGGGCACCGCCTCGTGGATCGTGAGCAGCCGCAGCTGGCGGGCGTTCTGCTCGCGGAGGTACGACTCGCGGCGCTCGGGGCTCGTGCCCGGCGCCACCGGGGTGATCGCGAAGTAGCTGTCCAGGCCGCGATCCAGCGGACCGGGCGGGATGAGCATGGCTCCGCCGAACGAGCGGAGGAACTGCGGGGTCCACACGATCTGCATCGGCTCGGATGCGAGGCCGATGAGATCACGCTCGCTGATGAAGGCCTCGATCCGTTCGTTCTCGGCGCGGCAGTAGTCGAGCAGCTCGTCCTCGCCTGGATGGTCCGCGGCGATCGCATCCAGGACGGCGCGGGTCGCCGCCGCGTCGTCGTCCGGCTGGGGTGCATCCGCCATCCAGTCGGACCAGATGGCGCGCGCGATGCGGGTCATCTCCGCGCGGACCTCGTCGTAGGCGGCCAGGGCGCGGCGCTCGAGCTCGCCAGGAGAGACGTCGCTCTGGAGCGCGTGGCGGAATTTCTCTGCGTAGAGCTCCGACCCCAGCCGGAAGTCGCCGTTCGCGGTCGGAAGCAGCTCGTCGCGGAGCCAGTCGACGTGGCGTTCGACCGCGGCGACCGCCCCTGCGGCCGCTTCGGCCACCTCGCGCAGCAGCGCCTCATCGTCGAGCGGGGCGGACTCCGCCACCGCGCTGCGCGCGAGGTCCGCGACACCGCCCATCCGCGCCACGGCGGTCTCGGTATGGAACCGGCTCACCGGGCGATCGCCGCCGGCGGCAAGCGTCGAGCGCGCGGCATCGAGGGCGGCGGGCAGTCCCCGCAGGCGCGACGCGGCGCTGCGGAGCCGTTCGTCGAGCGGGGCGAACGGCCGGGTCAGGAGGTCGAAGATCCCGCCGCCGAACAGGTAGACGTAGGACATCGGGTCCCACGTCTCCTCGCGGAGGGCCTCCTCCCGGAAGCGCGCCGCGTCGACGCTCGCGAGCAGGATCCGCCGGTCGATCTCCTCGTCGTGAGCCAGCGAGGCCGCGTCGAGCGACGCGAGGCGGGCGTGGGCATCGGCCAGGAAGGCAAGGCGCGCCTGCCGTCCGGCATCGGTCAGGTCCGGCCAGCGGCCGTCATGCTCGTGCATGCCCATCTGGGTGGCGAAGACCGGGTCGTGGGTGAAGAACCCGGAGACGATCTCGTTGGCAAGGGGCGCAAATTCCATCGGCGCATGCTAGCGCCCGGCCAGGCTCGAGTGCGGGGTTTCGCCTCAGCCGGACGGGGCGATGATCGGCTTCTGGCTCGGGGAGGGACCGATGGTCGTCGCAGAGGTGGCCGAGCCGGTCGCGGTCGCCGACGTGTAGCTGACCGCCAGCGAACCGTCTGCGCCAATGGTCAGCGACACCGTCACGGCACCATCCCCGGTCCCCAGCAAGTCGGCCGCGGGGTAGGTGGCCTGCAGCTGCGTGCCGTTGCCGTCACTCGCCACCCGGGCCACCGTCTGGGGGTTGGCCAGGACGCCAAGCGGGTCACCCCCCGGTGCGGGCCCATCCAGCTTCACCCACGAGCCGTCGGCCTGCTGGACCCACGCGTCGGGTGGCACCGACCGATAGGTGACCGACGCGCCACCGGAGGTCAGCACGAACTCGCTCGCCCCGTCGGTCCAGCGTCCCTGAGCGCTCGTCGCCACCACCCCGGCCACGGTGACCGTCGAGTCGAACGTGTAGCCCGCCGACAGTCGCTCGAAGGCCGCCGCCAGTGCGGCTGCGGCCGGGTCCGGGGTTGTGCTGGCCTGGCCTACCGCGGCGGAATCGCTCCCAGGGGCCGCCGCACCCGAGTCGCTGGCCGGCACTCCGCTGGCGGAGGCTGCGGATGATGCCGGTCCCGACCCGGCGCAGGCAGCGAGGGACAGGGCCAGTGCGGCGGCCGCGCATGCGGCGGTGGCCCGCCGTGCGACGGCGGGCCACCAGTGGCCGGTCAATGGAGCGACCCGATCAGCTGCGTTCGCTCGTATCGTGGGCCTTCCGATCCCAGCTGGCAGCCTTGACGTCCTGCTTGTTGTCGTCGTGGTGGCCGAAGCGGCCGGACCCGCTGTACCCGCCGTCGCCCTTGTGCTCGCCATGCTTCTGCGTGCAGAAGCCGGAGGCGCCGAGGACGGAGACGGTATAGGTGCCATCGGCATTCTGCATCAGCACCACGGCGAGCCCCACGCGGGTCTTGTCGAAGCGCACCCAGATGCCGTCCACGAAGGTCGCCGCGGACGCGTCGTCCTTGCCGTCCTTATGGAACCAGAACTTGCCGATGTGCCAGCTCTTGCCGGCTGGCCACTCGTGCGAGGTGGCCGGTGCGCCTGTGGCCCCCAGGAAGTTGACCTTGGCATCCGCGGTGACCTCGTACTGGACGCTCACCGGGGTGCCATCACACAGCCACGACGACCACGTCCGCGTTCCCACAATGTCGGACAGCGGGTTGGTCGTGACCTGCCGGTCCTTGCCACTGAGCTTGATGCTGAGTGAGGCCGACCCATCGGCCTTCTTCACCACCAGCGAGATGGTGAGGTGCTTGGTGAAGCCGTTGTTCGCGAAGGTGACGCCACCTGCCACCGACGACTTCTCGTCGCCGGTCCGCGACGTGGGTGCGTTCGTGGTTGCGTCGATCCCGGACGGCGCCGAGACACTGTCGATGGAGAGCGTTGGGTTGCCCGCGCCGTCGTCACCGATCGTGTAGTCCACCACTGACGCGGTCCCGGTGCCGAACACGTCGGCGTTCCAGGAGGCCGCGCCCTCGAAACCCTGGAGCGTGGCGCGGGCCTTGATGGCGAGCTTCGAGCCGGAGGCCCACACGGTGACCTTCGCGGATCCATCGCCGTTCGAGAATGCGACCTGGCTGGCGCTGCTCTCGGTCTGGCTGACGGCGCCCGAGGGATTGAGATTTACCCCGGTGATGTTCCCCGTCGAGTCGAGGTTGACCCCGACGGTGAGGGGGGTGCCGAGCAGCAGGAAGGTCGCCTCCATGCCCCCGGTCTGGGCAATGACTGGATTGGTGGTGGCCGCGGCCGTCAGTGGCAGCGCCGCCATGGCGACCAGGGCTCCCGCGATGCCCGCAATCAGGCGTCGTCCTCGCATGGCTCCTCCTCTGGTGATCGCGTCTGGGCCTGCGGCGTCGCCGCTCGGCCGGGCCCTCCGTGCAGCTCGGAGGCCTGGCGTCCAGCCTATCGAGGCAATCCGCCGATGGCGCACGCCGATGGTCCCTGGAGCGCCCAAGAAATGGTCACGTGGTTCCCGCCGTCACCGACCGAACAGACTTCCACCGGGCGGAGGCGGCCAGCCATCAGAGGCCGGATGGCTGAGGGCGAATGACATGGCCCGCGTATCGCTAGCGGCGAGCCTCGTCGTGCGTTGGCGATGCCCGATGGACAGCCTCCACCACGTCCCCGAGGGCCGTCACGGCGCGCAGCCGATCATCCGGGTCCGCGCCGGCAACGACGTTGCAGCGCATCTCGTCGAAGCCCAGCTCCGCAATGCTCAGCAAGTGATTCGTGATCTCATCCGCGCTGCCCGAGATCACGTCCCCCGGGTCCGAGGCGACGCCGAGCGGGTCCAGGGAGTAGAGGTCTAGCGATCGACGCAGGGTCGCCGGGTCACGGCCGATCGCCGAGCAGCCCCGATCCAGCTCGGCCAGGATCCCGCGCAGCTCATCGAGATCCGGCGGGCCGGCGCTCCACCAGTTCCACCCGTCCGCGTAGCGGGCGGCCAGCTGCATCATCTTCGGCCCGCGGGCGGCAATGACGATGGGCGGCCCATGCGGTCGCGGGCCGCGAGGGACGAGCTCGGCCCGCCGCGCGAACTGGTACTCGCCGTCGAAGTCGGCGCGGCCGGTCCGCAGCAGAGCGTGGATGATCTCGATCGCTTCCGCAAAGCGCGAGTAGCGCTGGTCCGCCCGGACTCCGAACTCGTCGTAGTCCATGGTGTTCCCCAGGCCGATGCCCAGGATGAAGCGGCCGGCGGCGATCTCGTCGAGCGTCTCTGCGATCTTCGCAATGAGGGCTGCGGACCGATAGGGCGCGTTGATCACCGAGTGGCCGACCTCGATGCGCGATGTTGCCGCGCACATCGCCCCCGCAATGGAGACCGATTCCCAGAAGCCAATGATCCCGTCGTCGTCGCGGTAGAGGAGCGCGTCCTCGACGACCGCCAGGTCGAATCCGGCCGCCTCAGCCGCGCGAGCCTCGTCTCGGACCTGGATCCAGGTTGGAGCCTTGTCCGGAGTCCCATGTAATCCAATCACCAAGCCGATCCGCATCGGCGCCTCCAATCCGCGCTCAGCTGCCCTGGGCGGAACGGTAGGATGGGTGCCTAAACCGCCCCTAAATCGCGGTGCCCAGCGGGAGGGATGGGATGCGGTTCGCCGTCCTCGGACCACTTGTCGTGGCCGCGCGCAGCGAGATCAGGCTCGATCGCCGGTCACATCGGCGGCTGCTCTCCATGCTGCTCTTCCAAGCCGGACAGCCCATCGAAACAGAAGTCCTCATCGACCGCTTCTGGAACGAGGAGCCGCCGCCAACGGCACGCGCCGCCCTGCAGACCCACGTCTCTGGTTTGCGCCGGATTCTTGGCAATCGAATGGTCAAGACGGAAGGCGGGAGGTATCGGCTTGACCTCGAGGGGCACGACCTCGACCGCTCCGAGTTCGAGGTCCTCGTATCCGACGCGCGCGCCGCCTACGAGCGTTCGGCCTGGGCGGATGCGGCGGATGCTGCCGGGCGGGCCCTGAAGCTGTGGCGCGGCCGCCCCTTCATGGAGCTCGAGTACGACGATTTCGCGATCCCCGAGATCGCGCGCCTCGATGAGCTGCGCGCTGAGGCCATCGAGATGCGCGGAGAGGCCCTCCTGGCCCTGGGTCGCAACGAAGAGGCACTGCCGGACCTCGAGCGCTTCGTGCCCGAGTACCCGTATCGCGAACGCCTGGTGGGGCACCTGATGTTGGCCCGAGTACGCCTCGGTCGCGTCAAGGAGGCGCTCGGCGCCTACCACGAGGCCCGGGCCAGGCTGGACGAGATCGGGCTCGAGCCCGGCCCCGAGCTCCGAGGCCTGGAGGAGCGGATTCTCCGCGAGGATGCAACGCTTGTCCCGCCTCGCGTGCGCCACAACCTGCCGGTCCGATTGACGAGCTTCGTCGGCCGCGAGGCCGAGTCTGACTCGTTGGCCGTGGGCCTGGCCACTCATCGGCTGGTCACGCTGACGGGGGTCGGCGGCTCGGGCAAGACGCGACTGGCGGTGGAGGTGGCGGAGCGGATCATGGACCGCTTCCCGGACGGCGTCTGGCTGGTGGACCTGGCGGGGATCTCGGACTCCCACCTGGTCGCAAGCGAGGTCGCCATCGTGCTGGGTCTCCGCGGGGAGCAGCCGTCCCTCGAGGAGGCCCTGGCCGCATCGCTGCGCGATCGGAGGCTGCTCGTCGTGCTCGACAACTGCGAGCACCTGCTCCCGTCTTGTGGCCGCCTTGCAGAGCTGCTCGTGCGTGCCGCGCCCCAGCTGACGGTGCTGGCCACCAGCCGGGAGGCCCTTGGCGTGAACGGTGAACTGATCCATGCCGTGCCACCCCTGGCCATACCGGCGGCCGACGACGAGGGGATGGACGCGGCGGCCAACGATTCCGTCCGTCTCTTCGCTGACCGTGCCGCGCTCAGCTCGCCGGGGTTCGCGATCACTCCGGACAACGCGATCACCGTGGCGAGCATCTGCCGCCAGCTGGACGGCCTGCCGCTCGCCATCGAGCTCGCCGCCTCGCGGATGAGCTCGCTCTCCCCGGAGGACGTCGCCGATCGCCTCGACAATCGATTTCGCCTGCTGGCGCGCAGCCAGCCGACCAAGCCCGCACGACACCAGACGCTGGACGCGACGGTCGCATGGAGCTACGACCACCTGTCCGATGCCGAGCGTGCCCTCTTCGCCCGACTGGCCGTCTTCAAGGGTGGCTTCACGCTGGAGCAGGTCGAGGCGATCTGTGCCGATGACCGCGTGCCGCGCGAGGGCGCAGCCGCGATCGCGGCCGCCCTGGTCGACAAGTCATTGGTCGCGACCATCGAGACCGCGGCGGGGCGCCGCTATCGGCTGCTGGAGACGATCCGCGACTATGCCCAGGGGCGGCTGCGAGAGACCGGGGCGACGCACGCCTTCGCGCGCCGGCACGCGGATTGGTTCCTGGCCCTGGCGGAGGAGGCTACCAACCACCTCGAAGACCACGATCAGCTGGCCTGGCTCGACCGACTGGAGCTGGAGCGCGACAACCTCCAGGCGGCGCTCGACTGGGCACTCACCGCGGCAGCGTCACGACATGTCGCGGAGCTCGCCGATGCGCTCGGCTGGTATCGCGCAAAGCACGGGCAGTTCGGCCAGGGCAATGCCGATCTTCGTCTGGCGCTCGATCACCTGGGCGACGCGCCCGAGCGCGAGGCAGCCCTGCGCGTTCGCCTGGCCGGGGCGCTGTATTCGACGGGCGAGGAACATGCGGCACTCGACGAGGTGCGGCGGGCGCGAAACCTGGTGGCTGGACGCGAGCCGTCAGCGGTGAAGGTCCGGGCCCTGACCGAGTATGCCGACCTCCTGCTGCGCATTGTCCAGGAGGACCCGGAGCAGGCCGTGGAACCGGCACGTGAGGCGGTGGAGGCCGCAAGCGTCGTCGGCGATCGGTCCGCGGAACTGCGCGCATTCCGGATGCTGGGCAGCGCCCTGGCCGCAGCAGGACAGGTCGATGAGGGCGTGGCACACCTTCGCCGTGCACTCGAGATCGCGCGTGAGCTCGAGGCGCCGACCGGGATCCTGGGCGTCTACATGCGTCTACAGATCGCCCTCGTCGAGTTCGCGCACGATGACCGCGCGGCGGCACAGCTGGCGGACGAGGCGCTGGCCTGGCTGGATGCCGGCGGGGATCGCCTGGGTGGGGCCGCCAGCCTCGCGGAGTGGATCTGCTACGGCTTCGTGAAGAGCGGCGACTGGCTGCGAGCGGACGCGACCCTGGATCGAGTCGCCGGTTTCCACCTGGAGGGCTCGGTGCGTTCCTCCATGTACGCGCTGCGCGCCACGCTGCGCTGGATGCAGGGTCGCCTGGACGAGGCCCGGGCCGCGGCCGAGGGGCTGCGCGAGTCCGTGCGCGCGACTCGCTATTACCGCATGCTCTACCCGCTCCTGGCCGGGATTCGGGCGGACGAGGGGCGGCTGGACGAGGTCCGGGCCATCGCAGATGAGCATTGGAGCGCCGAGGTCCGCGCCGCAGAGGAGGCCACCAAGGTCGGGACAATGTGGGTGCTGCTCCGCGCCGAGGCTGACGCGGCTGACGAGGCGGACGGAGCCCGCGACGACCATGTCCGCCGCGCGCACGCGGCGATGGATCGGATCCGGGACCTTCTCGCACGATCTCCGCCGCGCGTCCTCGCCGGCTTCCGCCTCGAGATGCCGCAGACGTTCCTGGCCCTCGCCGAGGCCGAGCTTAGTCGCGTGAGCACGCCAGATCCGGAGCGCTGGCGTCAGGTGATGCGCGAGGCGTCATACGCCTACTGGCGCACATATGCCCGATGGCGGCTGGGAGAGAGCCTGCTGGCCGCCGGCCAGCAGGCTCTGGGTCGCCGCGAACTGGCGGCCGCACACTCAGAGGCAGTTGCCCTCGGCGCGGCGCTCCTCCGCGAGCGAATAGGGGCAGCGGTTCAGAAGACACCGTCCGGATCGTAGGTGGCCTTGATCGACTGCAGCCGAGCGGTGTTGTCACCGTAGACGGCCTGGATCCGTTCCAGGTCGTCCAGTCCGACGTAGTTCGCATAGAGTCCGCCGGTGCTGTAGGGCGCCATCGCCTCATGAACGCGGCGTGCCCACGCGACCCCATGCTCGTCTCCGGAGGCATCCTCCCAGCCGCCACCCGCGCCGAAGTTGTAGGCGGCGTGACGGTGCGGGAAGGCCGTCTCTCTCACCTCCCGTTCGGCCATCGCGCCGCCGAGTGCCTCGAAGAAGGCCGCGCTGTAGGGCCCCGGCAGCGGGTCCGCGTGCTTCACGAATGCTTCCAGCGCTTCATCGGGCAGCGCATCGAAGTACTGCGCCTTCCAGAAGAAGCGCTTCCCGGCGGGGTTCGCCGCGTCGAAGCTGCGCTGGAGGGTGGTGTAGGGCATGGGCGTCAGGAGGCTGAAGAGCGGGTCGCCGAACTCGGTGAGCGGCTTCAGGGCCGCCATGCCCTCATCGATGCCGCCCGCATGGCTGGCGGCGATGGCGATCGCGGTCTTTCCGTGGTACGCCTCTGGAAACGGCTCCACCGGCGGCACGTTGACCGCCAGCAGGTAGCAGCCGATCGCCGGCTCCATGTTCGCAGTGAACTCCCGGTAGAAGCGCAGGGCCTCCAGGGCGCCGGCATACGGGAGGAAGACCTGCGCGACCGCCAGCTCAGGGCCCATCGGGTGCAGCCGGAACTCCATCTCGGTGACGATCCCGAAGCCACCGCCGCCACCGCGCAGGGCCCAGAACAGGTCGGGATGCTCGTTCTCGGCGGCGTGGATCTGGGTGCCATCGGCCAGAATGACATCGGCTCCCAGCAGGTTGTCGATGGCCAGGCCGTAACGGCGACCCAGGAAGCCCATGCCACCCCCCAGGGTCAGGCCGATCACGCCGGTGGTCGAGTCCGTTCCGCCTGTGGTCGCCAGGCCGAAGGCCTGCGTCTCATGGTCAAGGTCGCCACCGACGGCTCCCGGCCCGACGCGAGCCGTTCTCGACTCCGGATCCACCACCACCCAGCGCATGGGTCCAAGGTCGATCAGCAACGCACCGTCGCGGATCGACCGGCCTGCCACGCTGTGGCCCCCACCTCGCACGCTGAGCGGAATGCCGTTCGTGCGGGCGAAGTCGAGCGCGGTGCGAACGTCGGCCACGCCGGCGCACTGGGCGATGAGGGCCGGCCGCCGGTCGATCATCGCGTTCCACATCGACCGCGCCCCGTCGTATTCGGGGTCCGTCGGTTGGATCAGGCGCCCGCGCAGGGCCCCCACAAGCTCCTCGACCGCCGACGCGTCGAGATCAGCGGGCGCACCCGCGCCCGCATCGGTGTGAACCTGGGCCATCTGCGTCCATCCTCCTGCTCCTCCGCCCTTCAAAGGGTAGGCATTGGTGTCCACTGACCGCGAAATCGTGGCGCGGCGACCTAAACCGGCGCTAAACCCGCGACGACGCCAGGCGGAACGCTAGGCTTGTCGGCGTGAGCGACAACATCTGCTATCGCGACGCCTACGCGCGCTCGGTGGAGGCACGCGTCCTCGAGGCCGATGGAGCTGCCGTCCTCCTGGACCGCACCGTCTTCTATCCGGGTGGCGGGGGTCAGCCGTCGGACGGCGGCTGGCTGACGACGAGTGGCGGCAACCGACTCGGCGTGACCCGCGCCCGGAAGGCGGGTGACGAGGTCTGGCACGAGCTGGCCGAGGGGGCGAGTGCGCCGGAGATCGGTTCGGCCGTCGTCGCCGAGATCGAATGGGGGCGGCGCCACGCACTGATGCGCACCCATTCGGCGCTCCACGTCCTGTGCGGCGTTGTCTGGCGCGACCACCAGGCCTCCGTGACGGGCGGCAACATGGAGCCACTCTCGGGGCGGATGGATTTCGAATTCGAGACGATGCACGGCGAGCTGGTGGCCGAGATCGAGGCGCGCGTGAACGAGGAGATCGCCGCTGACCGCGAGATCCGGGTCAACGTCCTGCCACGCGACGAGGCGTTCGCCATCCCGGACCTCATTCGCACGAAGATCAATCTGCTGCCGCCGGGGATCGCCGAGGTGCGAACGATCGAGATCGTGGGCCTGGACCTCCAGGCCGATGGTGGCACGCACGTCGCCCATACCGGCGAGATCGGCCGGGTCCGGGTCACCGGCTACGAGTCAAAGGGTCGGATCAACAAGCGGATCCGGATCGCCGTCGAGGCCGGAGGCCCGGGGTCGTGACGAGCTCGAATCGGCCCGCGTGGGCCGATTCGATGTTCGGGACTCGTACTCGTCAGCTCTCGCCCGGCGGCGCCGGACAGGTCTTCACGAACTTGATCCAATCGCCGATGGTGGGAATCTGGATCCCAAACACCTGCTCGGCGAGGTCCCGCCGCTCGACAGGCGTGAGCCCGTGGCCTTCCTGCACCGGGCTATGGTTGGCGCCGTGACTGACTCGCTGGCCGAGGCAGTTCGGGTCCCCCGTGGTTCCCACCACGTGTGCGGCGACCGGGAAGGTCAGCGCCAGCGTCAACCCCGTTACGCCGAATACGACAGCCATCCATCTCTTCATCCTGGCCCTGATCATCTCCACCTCCACATGAGTCGATCCAATCGGCATGCAGGCTATTGGGCGCCGCCAAACGCGCGCCAAACGCGGCGAAGGGGGCCGGTGCAAGGCACAAAATGCGCGTGTGACAAGGGGCAGGCCGGCGGCCACCGCGGTCGCGACATCGGTTGGCAGCAGCAGGCTGTCGGTTACCGCTCGAAAGGTAAGCGTCGCAGAGCCCGCAAACCGTTCAATCACCGCCGACCGGCTTCGCCCTCGGCCGCCGTGCGCACTCGCACGCGCGCAATGCGGCTTGGAACCCTCCACGAGCGTCTCGCGGCGTACGATGCCGCCACGGCCAGGTTCCTGCCCGCCCGCGCGCGCTCATAGGACACCGACCCTGCCGCGCGCCGGCGTCGGCAAGGAAGCGCGCAGCGAGATGTGCTGGAGCCATGAGACGCACACTCACCGCTTTCCTCGCATCGCTTGCCTGCATGCTGACGACGGCATCTGCTGGAGGCGCGCCCCTCGCGGTCGGCGCCCAGATCGTGCCGCTGGCGCATGCTGGCCCCCACCGGCCGCGTCGCCGTTCAGGCCTCGTGGCGCGCGACTCCCCCGGCTAGTCCGGCTGCCCGCGGCCCCGCGCCCCATCCACTGCTACACGCCGGGCGACATCCGCGAGGCCTACGGCGTCGACCAGGCTCGCACGAGAAGGGCGACGGCCAGACGATCGTGCTCGTCGACTCGTACGGTAGCCCGATGGCCGCCGATGAGCTCCAGGAATTCCACGAGACCTTCTTCGCGGGCGAACCCAACGCCGAACTTCGAGCAGGTCTTCCCGGTCGGGATGCCCGACTACAGCCATGCGAACCCGAACGCGCAGGGCAACTCGGGCCCCGGCCAGAACGCGGCCGCCGGCTGGGCGGTGGAGGCCGCCCTTGACGTGCAGTGGGCATACGCGATCGCGCCGCACGCGCACATCGTGCTGCTCGCCGTGCCGCCCGCCGAGACCCTCGGCGTCCAGGGCTTCCCCAACCTGTTCAAGGCTATGAGCTGGGCGGTCGACCACTACCCGGCCGGCACGATTTTCTCGATGAGCTTCGGCGTCCCGGAGCAAACGTTCGGCGGCGCGGCTGCCGTCCAGACCGCCAAGTTCGACAAGGTCTTCCAGAAGGGGATCGCGAAGGGCGACTCCTTCTTCGGAGCCTCGGGCGACTACGGCACGACCGGGTCGACGAAGCAGCAGAAGGGGTCCCGCACGTACCCGTTCCCAACCTCGGGGTGGCCGAACTCCAGCCCCTACGTGACCGCCGTGGGCGGAACGCAGCTCCAGTTCGGCTGGACGTGGGATCCGAAGAGTGACGTGCCGATCACGTCGGACGGCGACTACAACCTCGACTACTTCCACACAACGACCCCCAGGCAGCTCGCGCCAACATCCAACGTCGTCTGGAACGAATCGTGGCTCCAGGCGGCGACCGGGGGCGGGCCGAGCGCCATCTACTCGCGCCCCAGCTGGCAGGCCACCGTGGCCTGCGTCATCGCTCCAACAGCCCGCGGGAATCCCGACATCAGCTGGAACGCCGCGGTCAACGGCGGCGTGCTCGTGGACCTGCAGTCCTTCGGTCTTCGGTGGGTGCTGCTTCATCATCGGCGGCACGAGCGCGGCCACCCCGCAGATCGCGGGGCTGACGGCGCTCGTCAATGAGCGCCGGGCGGCGAACAGCATGGGCCCGATCGGTAACCTGGCGCCCGCGCTCTACGGGATCAGCCCCAGCGCCTTCACCGACGTCCTCCCGGTTCACCAGGGCGACCTCGGCGTCGTAAGCGGGGACCTGAACTCGAATACGCTGTTCGACTTCAACGGTCTCGGCGCGCCGGTGACCCTCGGGCGGGTGTCACGGGTGGCCAACGCTGGACGGTTGGGACATGACCACCGGCTTCGGGACGCCGTCGGCCCTGGACTTCCTGAATGAGCTCGGCGGGCCGTAGCCGCACGGACGCTGAACAGCAGTGCCGACCGACGGCGGGCGCCACGAGGCGCCCGCCCTCGACTTCGTCTGGCTCAACCCGCCGCGAGCGCGTCGGCGATCGATGGAGCGGCGGGGCGCCGTATTGGCACCCCGCCATCGTCGCCTGCGCCAGTCCAGGGCCTCAGTACGGATAGCCGATGCCCCACGAGAGCTGAATAGTGCCCGCCGCGTTCAGCTCGACGACGCCGAAGCCCTCGGCATCGCCCGTGCTGCGCTTGGCGCTCGGTAGTCGAGCCGGTAGCAGACGAACTCGCCCTGCGCGATCGGGTCGCCCATGCGCGTCCAGACCCACCCGCCGGTCTCGGTCGAGATGTAGGCGGCGACCGCCGCCTGCCCGATTGACGCGGCGTTGTCTAACGGCTTCGCGTACTCGATCTAGCGCAGCTCGGCGTCCTGGGCGAAGTACTGTGCCGCGGTTGCCCCATCGGCAGCGTTCTCCGCGTCCCGTTCCGCATCGAGCATGCTCACGACGTCGGCCGGGGCCGGCCCCGCGCCGCTCTGGTTGGAACCGGTGGAGCCGAGGATGAGCTGCTCGGCGACCAGCCCATCGGGGTGATCCTCAGCACACCAACACCGTCGCCCGAGCCGTCCGGAGATGCCCAGGTCAGCGGGACTGCCGCGTATGGACCCTGAACGAGGACCGCAGCAGTGCGCGTCAGCGTCGAGCCGCCGCCGCTCCACTCCGCCTCGGCAACCCCGATATCCGAGTAGCTATCCGTAAAATCGCCACTGTCGATCATGAAGCGGACGGCGGGGGAGCTCGCGTACAGGCTGGCCGCCGCCTGGCCGCCACCCGCGTTCCAAGCCGCGACCAGACGGTCGACGACAGCCTGCGGATCGGATGGCGTCGCGGTGACAGCTGGCGTCGGGCTCTGGCTGGATTCGCTGCCCGTGCCAGACGGCCCCGGCAGGTTTGCGATGAGCATGCCGCCGGCCAGGACGACGCCAGCCACCGCGGTTGCGGCAACCGCCCAGGCCACCGTGGGCCAGGATGCAAAGCGTGACAGCCAGCTTCCGGAAGGTGCTTGTTCCGACATTTCGATCTCCTTGTTGATCCGGAGAACGAGGTCGTTCGGGGCATCGGGAGCGTGACGCTGCATCCAGGGCCGGAGGACCGCCTCGAATTCGTCGTCGCGAGTCATGCCGGCTCTCCTTCGATCGACACTGCCCGCTGGTCGGCGTCCAGCGCGGCGCGCATCGCCCGCTGGGCATGGTGGAGGCGCGATTTGGCGGTCCCAACCGGAACGCGGAGCGCGTCCGCCATTTGCGGGACCGACAGGTCCAGGTAGTAGCGCAGGACGAGGACGCCGCGCTCACGCACGGAGAGACGTCGCATCCCACGCAGGACGAGGTCGCGGTCGGCGACATCGGCCTCCAGGTTGAAGCCGTCATCGGGGACGACGCGGTCGCCCATGGTGACCGATGGCGATCGGGATCGGCGGGCGGTGTACAGGCATGCACGCACCAGCAGGCGGTGCAGCCAGGGATCGAAACGTTCAGGATCGCGTAGCTTGGGCAGGTCGTGCCACATGCGGATCAGGGCCTCCTGCACGGCGTCTTCCGCCGTCGTTCGGTCATGGAGGATGAGCACCGCAGCGCCGTAGAGTCGGTCGACGACGTCTGCAACGAGTGTTTCGAATGCTCGACGGTCGCCGTGGCGCGCTTCCTCGATGACCTGGTGCCTCATTGATGCCCCTGTTCTCCAGGTTTGCCCTCTAAGGGAGCGCAGTCACGGAGAACCGTTCGATCTTGGCGCGATGCGGATTGCCGTCCGGCCGTGCGCGAGCATTTGCCCCCGAGCTTGCATCGTACGTTCCGAGTCCAGCGCGGCGGCGTGAACGGCCAGGTTGCCGACTCAGCCCTCGGACCGTCCCTCGGCGAGGACGGCGACGCTCGGCTCCTCGTCGGCATCGAGGTCGATGCTCTCGCCGATTCGGGTCACGCCGAGCCGGCCGCCGCGCGCTGCGACCCGCCAGCGCCAGGCGGCAATGCCCACGCCACCGACGGAGATGACCCCGCCCAGCAGGAAAGCCGTGGGCGAGTTCCAGCGCTCGGCAACCGCGCCCGCGAAGATGCCCCCGATCGGCGTCGTGCCGGCGAACACCATCACGTACAGCGACATCACCCGCCCGCGAAGCGCATCGGTCACGTTGGCCTGCACGGTCGCGTTCACGGTGTTGATCATCAGCATCGAGAAGAGCCCGGCACCCATCATCAGCGGCACCGCCACGAGCGCGTCGCGCGTGGTCGCCAGCCCGATCTCGAATGCCGCGAAGAGCAGCCCGCCGCCAAGCATCAGTGCGATGGCCCGCCGCTGGCGCATGTAGGCCAGGCTCAGGGCGCCGATGAGCGAGCCAACCGCGGTCGCCGCATACAGCGCCCCATAGCCGTCGGCCCCCAGGCCCAGCACGTCCCGGGCGAAGAGCGGGACGAGGATGCGGAAGTTGAGCCCGAAGGTGCCCACCACCCCGAGCAGGACGAGCGCCCACAGGATGGTCGGGGCGTTCGCGACGTAGGCGAGCCCTTCACGGAGGCTGAGCAGCACCGGGACGCGCGGCGCCGCCGGCATCCGTCGGATCTGAGCCGGATCCATGCGCCACACGTTGTAGATGACCGCCAGGTAGCTGATTCCGTTGATCGCGAAGTTGAAGGCGATGCCTGCCAGGTTCGAGCCGAACAGGTGCGTGCCGAGGGCGATGATCACGCCGCCGGTCGCCGGCCCGATGACCCGCGCCCCGTTGAAGGCCATCGAGTTCAGGGCGATCGCGTTCGGCAGGAGCCGGCGCGGCACGAGGTCGGCGGCGAGAGCCTGCCTGACGGGCATGTCGAGGGCATTCACGAACCCGAGCGCGAACGAGAGCAGCATGACGACGCCGATGCTGACGTTGCCCGTCACCGTGAGGCCGAAGAGGACGACCACCTGGGCGGTGGCAGCGGTCTGCGTGACCAGGATCGTGCGGCGCTTGTCGAGCCGGTCGACGAACACGCCGCCGAACGGGGCCAGCACGAGGGCCGGAAGAAATTCGAGGGACGCCACGATGCCGAGCTGCAGCGGCGATCCCCCGAGGACGAGGACCAGCCACGGCAGGGAGATCTGCTGCATCCAGGTCCCGATGCGGCTGATCGCCTGTCCGATCCAGTAGAGGCGGAAGTTCCGCGTCCCGAGCGCCGCGAAACCCTGGCCGAGGGCGACGCGGGTGCGGACTGCCGGACTGCGGGACATCGTTAGCTAGGCTAACAAACGACGCGCTGGCGAGCTGTCAGGCGGGATGGGCTGGGGCTGCCCTCAACAGTCGATGGTCAGCGTGCCCTCCGCCGACCGGTTCGAGACGGTCTCCACAATCGTGCCGGTCCAGGTGGCCCGCGAGCCGTCCACGGCGAAGGCAGCGGGCGGAGAGTTGTCCGCCAGGCCGCCGGTCCACAGCTCGGATTTCGAGACCTGGACCTGGAACCACCCGCCCCCGGCCGAGCCGACGGCGGTGACGAACCCGTTGCTGGCCTTGAGGCTCACGCTGATCTCCGAAGGGGTGACCGCGCAGTCTCCGGTTCCATCCGTGAACTCATACGAGGTTCCCCCCACCTTGAGCACGGCGCGTCCCTGGACCGCTGGCGGCTCCGACGCCTCGACCGGTGCCTGGGAGACCTGCACCGTCCGGTCGCGGTGGATCTGGACGTGGATGTCGGTGGGAGGCCCAATTGAGCTGGGCTTGATGAGGATCTCCCCCTCGTAGCCGTCGGGATCCACAAAGCTGATGGCGGTCTCGGTTGTTCCCACCTCGGTCCCGGTGACCTTGAAGCCCGCCCCTGGCAGTGCCTGGGCGTAGAAGGCGGTCGCGTCCGCAACCGACGCCTCGACGTACACGTCCTGCACCGCCGTCTGACGCGGGTCCTGGGCAGCCGTGTAGGCGGTGCCACCCAGGAAGCCGGCGCCGTCGGGTACCGGGACCGCCGCCAGCTCGGGCATCAGGCCATCGGCGATGGGCCGTCCGAGCTCATCCATGCCCAGCGGACCCTGCCCCGTCCCGGTCCCGTTCGCGCCCTGGCTCGCGGGTTGGCTGGCTCCCGCACCACCTTGCTGGCCGGGCGGCGACTGAGCCGCCCCGCGACCAGAGCCGCCCCCGCATCCGGCGATGACCAGGGACAGGGCCACCGTTGCAATGCCCACCCCGCGCCACTTCCTGTGCATCGCTGCGCGTCCCTTCAGCCGCAGTTCACGTCGAACGAGCCGGTCACCGGTTGGACCTGGCCCGTCGCCAGCGCCGTCACCTCGAGGAATGTGGCGGTCCCGTTCGCCAGTCGACCGTCGACCGAGTAGCTGTCGATCTGGCTCTGGCCCTCGGGCAGCTGCATGACCTCGTCTCCGGCAACCCAGACCATGTCGCTGTTCGCAACGTCTACCTGCAGCGCCGGTGGTCCGTATGCGCCGCCCGTGGGCCCCGAATCCTCCGGCGGAAGATTGAGGGTGATCCCGTCGGGCGCATCGTCGACCTGGATCGTCTCCACGGCCATGCCCCCGCCGATGGCTGTACAGAACAGGGCCTTGAACTCGAACTGCTGGTCGCCGACGATGACGATCGCGGTTCCTGCGGCCGCCGACCCTCCCTGGTGGGGCGCGGTGCTCGCATGGGCCGATGCGCCTGCCGCTGACGATGCGCCTGCCGCGGCCGATCCGGCTGCCGCGGCCGATGCGCCTGCCGCTGACACCGACGCGGCTTGACCGTCCCCAGCACCCGAGCATCCGGCGAGCAGCAGCGCGCTCACCATGCCACTCGCCCACAGACGTCTCATGAACAGCCCTCCGTCTTCTCGCTCGCCCCTTGCGGGCACCGGGCCCCGTGCGGGCGCGCCGAATACGCACCGAGGGCTCAGTCTCGCGGCGAGCATCCATCGCCTGGGTCCCGACGTCATGAGTAGCGGGTTACTCACCGGTCGCCCTCGTGACCTCCGGGCCGCCGCACCCCTGCCGCCTGGCCCTTCCGGCACTCGGTGTCGCGCGCGATGGTGGCTTCAGGAATCCGTTCGCATGCGAGGGACAAACGAGTGACATGGGTGATCGCGGAGCCATGCGTCGACGTCATGGAGCTGTCGTGCCTTGCGGTCTGTCCGGTCGACTGCATCCACTACGAAGAGGGCGTCGACCGGATGCTCTACATCGACCCTGACGAGTGCATCGATTGTGGCGCCTGCGGGCCGGAGTGCACCCCTGAGGCGATCTTCGAAGAGGACGCGGTGCCCGAGAAGTGGGCCGCCTACACCGAGCTCAACGCGCTCTGGTTCAAGGATCGCGACGCCGCGCGAGCCAGGCTCGAGGAGCTGAAGCCCTTGCCCGCCTGACCGTCGCGCGCCCATGTGCGCACGGCGTGCACATCGGACATCGAACGCCCTGGAAAGGGCCCGGATTGTCTTCCCTGGCGCACAATTTCGTCGAGATCGGCGCCGATTCAGCCCGCTGATGGCCGTTGCGTTTACCTGGTGCACATCCGTGACCCGCGAGGTCGTCCGCGACCTGATCCCGGGCGTCGGGAGCGCGGCTATCCTGCGGAGGTGAGCTCCGACCTGGACCGAGCCCTCGACCTGCTCCGCCACCACCCGCTGATCGATGGCCACAACGACCTGCCCTGGGCGATCCGCACTCACCCGGATGCGGCGGGCGACCTCGACCGGTACGACTTGCGGGCCGCGCCCGCACCCGGCCAGACCGATATTCCACGCCTCCGTGCCGGCGGCGTTGGCGGTCAGTTCTGGAGCGTGTACGTGGCGGGTGAGTCGGGGACTGGGTACGCGCGCACGCAGCTCGAGCAGATTGACCTGGCGCGGCGCATGATCGCCCGCCACCCCGACGACCTCGAGCTGTGCCTCACCGCGTCGGACGCGGAGCGCGCCTTCGCGGCGGGCCACATCGCCTCGATGCTCGGCATGGAGGGCGGTCACGTGCTCGAGGGCTCGCTCGGCACGCTGCGCGCCTTCTTTGAGCTCGGGGCGCGGTACCTGACCCTCACTCATCAGCAGAACAACGAGCTGGCGGACTCGGCAACCGACGAGGGACCGCTCCACGGCGGGCTCTCCGAATTCGGCCGCGCGGTCGTCGGGGAGATGAATCGGCTGGGGATGCTCGTCGATCTCTCGCACGTGGCACCCTCGACGATGTCCGACGCCCTTGAGGTGAGCGCGGCGCCGGTGATCTTCAGCCACTCGTCGGCGCGCGCCCTGTGTGACGTGCCGCGCAACGTCCCGGACGAGATCCTGCAGCGGGTGCCCGCGAACGGCGGAGTCGTGATGGTGACCTTCGTCGCCGGCTTCGTCAGCCCCCGGGCGGCCGCGACCCTGGTCCCGGCGATCGCCGAGGTCCAGCGCCGCACCCAGGGCATCACCGACGCTGCGGTCGTGCGCGCCATTCGCGAGGAGGTGATCGACGGGCTCGCCGTCGAAGCGCCCCCCATCGGCCTGGTGGCTGACCACGTCGAGCACGTGGCACGGGTCGCGGGCCACGATCACGTGGGAATCGGCGGCGACTTCGACGGGAATCGCTTCTGGCCGGTCGGGCTCGAGGACGTCTCGGGTTACCCGGCCCTCTTCGCCGAGCTCATCGCGCGGGGCTGGACCAATGACGACCTCGCCAGGCTGGCCGGCGGCAACATCCTGCGCGTGATGCGCGATGCCGAGGCGGTCGCCACCCGTCAGTCGAGCCCCGGGAACGCGGGCCGATCGACGCGCTGAGCTGAGCCCTACCGGTGCGCATGATCGGCCTCCTCGTGCATGGCGGCGACGTTCTCCAGAAAGGCCCTGATGCCGGGGACCGAGGTGAGCAGGCGCTCGACATGGCGATTCACGGAACGGGCGGCCTCATCCCGCAGCGCAGCGATGTCCCTCCCCGAGGCGTCAGGCGACGTTCCGCGACCCAGCGCGTCTCGAAGCCGCAGCAGACTGGGCAGGACATCGGGCTCGTCCGCGAGCGCCATGATCAGCTGATCGAGCTGCGCGATCACGGCATCTGAGCCTGCGCCACCACCGGCAGCGACCGGCGCGTCGATGGCGGCGATGACCGCGTCCAGTCGCTCGAGCTCGGGCGCCGATGCAGCGAACAGGTGGCGCAGGCGATCAGCCTCCGCATCGCGCCCGGTCAGGCGCAGGACGTTGTAGATGCGGTGCACAGCGCGCGCGTGGCTCGGCTCGCTCACCGTGTACGCGTAGACCTCGTCGGTCAGGCGCTCGACGTAGTCGGCAACCGGGCCTGCGTCCGTCCTCGTTCTATCTCGAGCAGCTGACATCGTGCTGCCTGATTCATATCGCCCCGCCTCGCCGAAGTCATGAGTAGGCGACTACTCACGGTCTGGACACTGCGCTCGTCGGGCCCGTAGCATGCGTCGATGGAGTGGCCGCTCATCGGCCGTGACTCCGTCCTTCGCCGTCTGACGACCGTCCTCAGCCGAGACGGAGTCCAGGGCATCGAGATCGTCGGCGAGGCCGGCGTCGGCAAGACACGCCTGTCGGCTGAGATCGGCAGACAGGCCCAGGCCGTCGGACGTGAGGTTGAGACGATCGTCGTCTCCCGTGCCACCGAGCCGATCCCCTACGGCGCTCTGGCCCACCTCCTCCCCGTGCTCGACCCGGGCGCCGACCGTGGTGCCCTGCACGCCCACCTCGTCACCGAGCTCAAGCGGCGTGCCACCCCCGCCGGGCCGCTCGTCCTGACCGTGGACGACGTTCATCACCTCGATGCGCCGTCGGCGGAGGTGCTCCAGCTCGCCGCAGTGCAGCAGCACGCGTTCCTCATCCTGACCCGGCGCAACGCCCGGCGGGCACCCGGGGCGTTGGCAGAGCTCTGGAAGGACGGCATCGTGGAGCGGATCGAGATCGGCCCACTCAGCCGATCGGCGACGGAACGGCTCATCGCCGCGGCGCTCGACGGCCCGGTCGACGGGCTCACCCTCGGCGGCCTGTGGCGACAATCGCGCGGCAATCCGCTCTTCGTTCGCGAGCTCGTGACGGGCGCGCTCGAGACGGGCATCCTGGAGCGCGGCCCCTCGGGCTGGCACCTCACCGCGCCCCTCACCCCCTCCGTCCGCCTCGTGGAGCTCGTGCAGGCCCGGTTCGGTCAGCTCGACGCCGATGAGCAGCGCCTGGTGCAGGCCCTCGCGGTGGGCGGCTCCCTCGAGACGGAGATCCTCGAGCGGCTGGCGCCGTCGGAGGCGCTCGAGCGCCTCGAGGATCGGCGAATCGTGGAGCTCGCTCGGCACGGCAACCGGCACTACGCGAGGCTGGCGCATCCGCTGTACGACGAGACCGTCATGGCCACGATGCCGCGCACGCGGGCCCGGCAGGTGATGCGCAAGCTGGCGGAGCTGCTCGACGCGGCAGGCGGCCGCCGGCGCGAGGATCTCATGCGCCTCGCCCTCTGGCAGCTCGAGGGAGGGGGTCGAGCCGATGCATCGGTTCTGCTGGCGGGCGCGAACCGCGCTCTGGCGGTCTTCGATCCGATCCTCGCCGAACGCCTGGCACGGGCCGCGTCGGCCGACGCGCCGCCGAATCCCGCGTCGCTCCTCGCACTTGGCGAAGCGCTCACCGCCCAGCAGCGGGTCGCGGAGGCCGAGCGGGCGCTCGATGAGGCCGCTTCCCTCGCCAACGGTGACGATCAGGTGGCCCGCGTTGCGCTCGCCCGGGGCAACCTGCTCTTCTTCCGTGCCGGGCGCATCGAGGACGCCGCCCGGGTGCTTGCCGAGGCCTCCGCCACGATCGGCGAGGGCGATTGGCGCGACGAGCTCGACTCGCTGCTGACGCTGTTCCGGACCGGGGCGGGTGACCTCGTCGGGGTGGCCGAGGCGGGCCGTCGGCTGGCGGCGCGCCCGGACGCCCGGCCCCGCGCGGTGGTCCACGCCCTCATGTACTCGAGCATTGCGAACGCGATGCTGGGTCGCAGCGCCGAAGCGCGGGCGCAGGTCGAGATCGGGCTCGAGCGAGCGCCTGCTGCGCGCGACGCCCCGCCGATCGCGCCCGACATCCTCCACATCAACGGCGTCGTGGCGCGGATGTACGCCGGCGAGCTTCCGGAGGCGCTGGCGGCTGCCGATGCCCGGTACGCAACGGCGGTCGAAACGGGTGCGCCGGAGCTCGTGACGATGTGGGGCATGATCCTCGCCGAGTGCCAGATGCTGGTTGGCGCGGTGCAGGCCAGCCTGCACACGATGCTCGGCGCGGTCGAGATCAGCCGGATCCAGGACCCGCTTGCCGTGCGCGGCATCCAGACCGGCATCGCTTCAGTGCTCTCCGCGTGGCTCGGACGCGAGCAGCAGGCGCGGAGCCTCTATCGAGAATTCGATGACGGGCACCTCGATCGTGACGTCCGGTCGCGCATCCAGCGCGAGCGGGCCGCGGTTTGGATCACGTGGCTCGACGATGGAGCGGAGGCTGCCGCCCACGAGGCCGTCGCAGCCGGAGACCGCGCGAGGGCGGCGACGCACCTGGTCTGGGCGGCCTTCATCTACCACGACGCCGTCCGCCTGGGCTATCCCGAGCTGGTGGCCAATGCCCTGGCCGACCTCGCGGAGCTGGTCGAGGGCAGGATGGTGGCAGCCATGGCGATGCAGGCGGCAGCGCTGGCCAACGCCGACGCGGTCGGGCTGGAGCGGGCGGCATCGGCCTTCGAGTCGATGGGCGCCATGCTCGACGCCGCCGAGGCGGCGGCACAGGCGCAGGCCGTCTATCTCGCCCAGGGTCGCGCGCGCCTCGCGCGCGTCGCGGCAGCTCGGGCCGCCGTGCTGGCGAGGGCGTGCCCGGGTGTGCGAACACCGGCGCTCGCCGACGCCGCCCCGGTGGCGCTCACCGAGCGAGAGCTGGAGATTGCGCAGCTCGCCGCGCGCGGCCTGCCCTCACGCGACATCGCCGGGCGGCTTCGCATCAGCGTCCGCACCGTCGACAACCACCTGGGGGTGGTCTACGGCAAGCTCGGGGTGGCGGGTCGCAGGGAGCTCCCCTCGATCCTCGGGATCGGCGCACAAGCGCCCCCGGGTCCCGGGCGCCTGCCGCTCACCCCGAACACATGATCTCGAACGAGACGCTCACCTGGTCCCGTCGACCGAGCTCGAGAGCGTTCGATCAGAGGTCGGCGGCAACCGACTCCCGCATGATCGGCAGCGGCAGCCCACCGTGGGTCAGGACCGCGTCGTGGAAGCGGCGGATGTCGAACTCGGCACCGAGGCGCGCCTCGGCATCGGCCCGGGCCTCCGCGATCTCGAGCTGCCCGATCTTGTAGGCGAGCGCCTGGCCCGGCCAGCCGAGGTAGCGGTCGATCTCGTTCGCGACGTTGTTCGTTGCCAGTGCCGAGTGCTCGGTCATGTAGTCGATCGCCCGCGACCGCGACCAGCCGAACGCGTGCATGCCGGTATCGACCACGAGGCGACAGGCGCGCCACGCGTCGAAGCTGAGCATGCCGATGCGGTCGAGGTCTCCCGTGTACAGGCCCATCTCATCGCTCAGCCGCTCGGTGTACAGGCCCCAGCCCTCGACGAACGCGGTCGCCTCGCTGAAGCGACGGAAGTCCGGGATGCCGCGCAGCTCCTGGCCGATGGCGATCTGGAGATGATGGCCGGGCACCGACTCGTGGAAGGCGAGCGCCTCGGCCTCGTAGCGAGGGCGGGTCTCCGGCTCCGCGGTGTTGATGTAATAGCGGCCCGGACGGCTGCCGTCCGCGGCTGCTTCCCGGTAATAGGCGATCGTCGAGTACCGCTCCTCGTGCGGGAGCATCGGCACCACCTCGCAGGGCGCCTCCGGCAGCCTGCCGAACCACGCCGGGATCGCCTCGTTCGCACGCGCCAGCGAGCGACGCGCAACCTCCTGCACCTCCTCGCGGGTGGCGAAATGCATGGCCGGATCGTGCCGGAGCGCGTGCTGCGCCTCGGCCAGGGTCCGGGTGCCGAGCACGCGCGCCCCGAGCTCGGTCATCTCGGCGTCGATGCGCTCCACCTCGGCGAGGCCCACGGCATGGATCTCTTCGGGTGAGCGGGTGGTGGTCGTGTGCGCGGCCACCTGCCGGCGATAGATCTCGGCGCCACCGGGGAGATGCCCGATACCGGCGTGGGCCTCGTCGCGAGCCACCGGCCGCGCCTCCTCCTCCAGGAAGGTGAGGTAGCGGGCCAGGGCCGGCTGCACCTCGTTGCGCACGGCGGCGCCGAGGGCCGCCGCGAAGGCCGCCCAGTCGTCAGGGGACCACGCGCGGTGATCGGCGGCCAGCGGCCCGAGCAGCGTCCACGCCTCGAGCGGCGTTGCGAGCTGGGCGTGCAGCTGCTCGACGACCCGATCGACGGATCCGGCGATCGGCGTCCGCCCGTCGGCAATCCCGCGACGCAGGGCCGTGACGGACTCATCGAGGAAGGGCGCCATGGCGTGCCAGCGGGCCAGCATGGTCGCGCCGTCATCCGGCCCCCGCAACGGCTGGTAGGAGGCGACGCTGAGGAGTTCCGACTGAGGGCCGCTCATGATGTCCGCCGTGTAGGCCGGCGCATCGGCTGCCAGGCGCGCCCGCTCGGCATCGAGCGCGTGGTGCAGGGCGGAGTGGGTGAGGAGGTCCTCACCGTCAAGATCCTCGGTGCGCAGCGCGGCCGCGCGCCGCTCGAGGGCTGCCAGCCGTCGGTCGGCGGCCGCGGTTCCCTCGGCCGTAACGTCGGGCATGCGGTCGCCGTAGCCGGCCACGCCGATGGCCGTGGCCTGCAGTGGATGCAGCTCGCAGCGCAGCTCCCAATAGGCGGCGGCCAGCACCGAAAGCTCATGGTTCTGCATGAATCTCCTCTTCACAGTAGCCTTCGCAGCATGGCAGGAACCGCGGGGCGTTGGTGGACACGCGCTACGCGGATCCCGGTTGCGCCGATCCTCGTCGCGATCTTCCCGGTCGTCTTCCTGTTCGCCGAGAACGCCGTCCAGGAGGTGACGTTCAAGCCGCTCTGGCTGCCGCTGGTGGCGGCGCTCGGAATTGGCATTGGCGCACAGGTCGGCTGCACGCTCCTTCTCCGCGACCGGCAGCGCGGGGCGCTGCTCGCGGCCTGGGTTCTGATCCTCTTCTTCACGTTCGGTCGCGCCTGGCACGCGCTCAGCGATCTTCTCGCCGGGCGCTGGGAGCTCGTGATCGCCTGGGCCGTGCTGCTGCTGGTCGGCGGAGCCCTGATCTGGCGCGGCCGGCGCTGGGTGCGACCGGTGAACGGCTACCTCACCGTGGCCGTCACCCTCCTGCTGGTGTTCAACGTGTTCCGCATCGGGGACTGGGCGGTGGGAGCCGCGACCGCGCAGCGGCCGACAGTGCCGCCGCCCATCCCGGCGGTGATGCCGGACCACCCGCGCGACATCTACTACATCATCCTCGACCGCTACGCGAGCGCCCCCTCGCTCAGCGAGTTCTACGACTACGACAACACGCCGTTCCTGAACGCGCTCCGCGACCGCGGCTTCGTGATCGCCGACGACGCGTGGGCGAACTACCTGAAGACCGCGTTCAGCCTCGTCAGCTCGCTCTCGATGGACTACCTCGACGGGAACGCGCTGCGTGACGGGGACCCCGCCACCTTCGGCCCGATCTTCGCCCGGCTCCAGGACCACCTGACCGTGCCGCTGACCCTCACCGACCTCGGCTACGAATACGTCCACATCGGGAACTACTGGGAGCCGACCTCGACGAACGTGGACGCCGACCTCGTCCTTCGCTACGAGGAGGGATCCGAGTTCGGGGCCGCGGTGTGGTCCACGACCGCGCTTTCGCTCCTCTCGCCGCCGGTCCGGATCGACACCGACTCGGAGGTGACCCAGCTCTACCAGGACGCGCGTGGGCACGCCCTGTTCGGCTTCAACGCCGTCGAGGACGCCGCCAGCCGGCCGGGCCCCACCTACACGTTCGCCCACATCCTCATGCCGCACCCGCCCTACGTCTTCAACCTCGACGGCAGCATGCCGACCCCAAGGGAGATGCAGAGCCGGACCGAGGAGGAGCAGTACGTCATCCAGCTGGAATGGACGAACCAGCGGGTGCTCCAGATGCTCGACACGATCATGGACGCCCCACCCGACCAGCAGCCGATCGTCATCCTCCAGGCCGATGAAGGCCCCTGGCCGCACGCCTTCACCGCCGACGAGAAGAACTTCCCGTGGCTGAAGGCGTCGTCGGCGCAGATCCGGCAGAAGTACGGGATCCTCAACGCGATGTACCTGCCCGGTGTGGATCCCGCGGCCGCCGGCTTCACCCAGGAGACGAGCCCGGTCAACGAGTTCCGGATCGTCTTCAACGCCTATTTCGGGACCGACCTGCCGATCCTGCCGAACGACGTCTATCTCTCGCCGGACTACGCGCACATGTACGACTTCACCGAGTATGCGCGCCCCTAGGCGGTGGCCATCACCGCGCGCTCGGCAAGGGCGATCGGCAGGGTGCCGGACGACGTGATCCCGTCGTGGAAGTCACGCAGGGCACCGACGTCTGACGCATTCGTGCCGCGCGCGGCGAGGAATCGGTCCCGGATCCGGAGGATCTCCAGGCAGCCGGTGAGATACGCCGACGCCTGCGTCGGCCACGAGCAGTAGCGAGTCACCTCGGCGACCGCCGTTGGCTCGGTCATGCTCGAGTTCTCGAGGATGAAGCGGACGCCCTCGGCGTGGGTCATCTCCCCGAGGTGGAGGCTCACGTCGGCCACGATCCGCGCGGCGCGGAACAGGGTGGCCTCGTACTGGAACATCACGTGTCGCAGATCGTCGTAGAAGCCGGCCTCGCGCATCAGCCGCTCCGAGTAGAGGCCCCACCCCTCCGCGAAGTAGGCGGTCCCGAACCACTGCCGCGCCGCCGACGGGTTGCCCTTGGCCATGACGAGGTGCCAGTGGTGGCCCGGGTAGGCCTCATGGACCGCGGTGGTCGGGATCGAAGGGTAGCTGTTCGACTCGAGCCGCTTCGCGACCTCCTCGTCGCTCGCGCCGTCCGGTGGGTAGGGCACGAAGAAGTGGCCGGTCATCGTCTCCGCGAAGCTCGGCGGCGACACGTACGAGGCGACGGCCAGCACGGGGCGCTGGTACGGGGCCGATGGCACGACCAGGCACTCCTCGCCGGCGGGGAAGCTCACGAGGCCGCGCTCGTGGAGGAAGGCGCGGGCGCGCGCCGTCCAATCCTCGTAGCCCGATCGCATCTCGGCCGGCGTCTGCGGGCGGTCGCGGTTGAGATCGAGGAGCACCGCGTGCCAGTCCTCGGTGCCCGCCAGCTCCCGCGCACCGTCGCGGAGGGAAGCCGACAGCTCCTCGATCTGCTGGCGGCCCCGCTCGCGGAGCTCGCGCGCGCCGAAGCCGAGGAGCTCCGCGTCCCGTAGCACGGCGTCATAGCGCTCCTCCCCAAAGGCCCAGTCGCCGCTCGCTCGCGGCCGCATCTCCTCGAGGAAGGCGGCGTAGCTCTCGTACGCCTCGGCGGCCACGGCGCCGGCCTCGGCGAGTGCCGGCCGATGCTCCTCGGCCACCTCGTTCGGCAGCAGGTAGCGCACGTAGTTCGCGCCCGCATGGGCCTGGTTGATGGCCCGATTCAGCAGCAGCTCGGGGACGAGCTCCGGCTCGAGGTTCGCGCGCCCGGCCTCGAGGGTCTCCGGCACGTGGCGCAGGCGCGCCGTCGCCGCGGCGACGAGCTCGGCCTCCGGGCGAAGCCGATGCAGGAAGAGGGTGAAGACGCCGCGCATCCCCGGGTTCAGGTACGTGTCCGGCTGCCGTCGCCACGGCGCCCACTCGTCGAAGATCGCCTGCTCGGTCAGGCCGGCAACGATGAGGTCCCGGTCGATCTCTTCGTCGAAGCCGAGCTCCGCCGCGGGCAGTGCCGCGAATCGCGCGCGCCACACGGCGGCGGCGGCAGCCCGCCGACCGTACGCATCGGCCGACAGGTCGTCGAGCACCTCGTCGTACTCGAGGAGGCCCATGCCGCTCGACCGCACCGGGTGCTCCCGGTACTGATCGGCAAGGAACTCGGTCACCAGGGCAGCAAACGTGGACACGGGGAAATCGACCTCCAGATGTGGTGTGCTCAACGTGGGGGTGGGACGAGCCGGCCAAAGCGGTCCGGATTCGCCGCTGCCGCGACCTGGATCGCGTTCAGCGCCGCCCCCTTGCGCAGGTTGTCGCTGGACAGGAAGAGCGCGAAGCCGCGCGGACGGCCGGGGATGGGTCGCAGACGCCCGACGATCACCGGGTCCCGACCGGCCACGTCGAGCGGCATCGGGTGTCGCTGGCTGCCATCCGAGGGCCGGTACTCGAGGCCCGGCGCCGCGGACAGCGCCCGCTCCAGGACGTCGACGCCCACCGGGCGCGCGGTCCGCAGGTGGATCGCCACCGAGTGGCCGGTGTGGACCGGGACACGGACCGCGGTGGCCGCCACGTCGAGGTCCGGTGCGGCAAGGATCTTGCGCACCTCGGCGATGATCTTCCGCTCCTCGCCGGTCCATCCGGCGTCGTCGAGGACGTCGATCTGCGGCACCACGCTGTCGGCGATCCGGCCATGGAACGGGGAGCCGGGGGCCGCCTCGAGGCCGCCCGCGGCACGCTCGCCGAGGTAGGCGTCGAGCCCGGCCCGGCCGGCGCCGCTCACGGCCTGGTACGAGGCCAGGTCGACGCTCTCGAGGCCGGCTGCGTCACGGATGGGCGCGAGCGCCACGACCGCCGCCGCCGTGGTGCAGTTCGGGTTCGCGACGAGGTTGCCGGTGTGGCCGCGGAGCGCCGCTGCGTTCGCCTCGGGCACGATGAGCGGGACATCGGGGTCCAGACGGAACGCGCTCGAATTGTCGACGATCAAGGGCACCCCGCGTCCGGGTCCGGACACGATCGCCCGGCTGGTGGCCGCCTCGGTGGCCAGGAACAGGACGTCGAGGCCGCGCGCCGCCTCCTCGTCGAGGACGGCGACCGGGACCTCTCCGTCACCGTACGCCGCGCTGCCCGGCTCCGTGCCGAAGGCGCGGAGGCATCCGGCCGGCAGGCCGGCATCGGCCAGGATCGAGCAGAAGACGCCACCGACGACGCCGCGCGCACCCGCAACGCCGACCCGCGGCCACTCGTTCACGCGCGCGCCCCGAACAGGATGGGGCGCTCGCCGGCGACGAGCCGGGCGAGGTCGGCATACACCGCGCCCGCCGTGACGCGGCCGCCGGCACCGGCGCCGCGCACGACGAATGTCCCGGCGTCGAGCACGTCCACCTCCAGCACGGATTCCACCCCGATCGCGGATGCGAACGCCGAACCAACGGGGAGCTCCCGCGGTCCCACGCTCATTCGTCGCTGATCTGCCTCCGCCAGCAGCCGGATCACCCGGCCGGGCGAGACTGCAGCCCCGACGATACCGCTCCTGTCGACATCGCGCTCCCCTCGCCAGCGCCCCCAGGCCACGCTGGCCAGGATCGCAAGCTTCTGCGCCGCGTCGCGACCCTCGACGTCGAACGCCGGGTCCGCCTCCGCGTAGCCGGCGTCCTGCGCCCGCGCCAGCGCCTCCTGGTAGGTGGCGCCATCGGCCATGGCGGAGAGGATGTAGGTGGTCGTCGCGTTCAGCAGGCCACGGATTGCGGTGATCGCGCCGGTGGCCGCCAGATGCTCGACGGTCTCGATCATCGGTGTCCCACCACCCACGCTCGCCGAGGCGAGAAGCGCGCCCCCGCGGTCCGCGGCGAGGGATGCGAGCTCGTCGCCGTGGGTGGCGAGCAGGGCCTTGTTGGCGGTCACGTAGGCCGCCCCCCGCTCGAGCGTCGCGCGCGCCCAGGGCAGGGCCACCTCCGCGCCACCCGCGAGCTCAACGACCACCGGAAGCTCGGCGGATTCGACGATCGCCTGGACTGGACCCATGACTGCGCCGGGCGGAAGCGGGCTCGCCCGCTCGCGCGCAGGGTCACGGACGGCGATCCGCGCCAGCTCGACGGGCAGTGGGCCGCTGGCCACCAGCCGGCCGAAGGCGGCGCCCACCGTCCCCCACCCGATCAGCCCGATCCGGAGGCGTTCGACCATCTCGCTCAGTCGAGCCCCCTGGCTCGACGGATCGCGACGACGCCCACCGCGAGCAGGCCGAAGCCAACGAGCACGGCAATGACCTGGACCATGATCGCGACCGGGAATCCTTGGCTCCCGCCGGTCACCGGAGCCCGGGACGGCTGGGCCGACCCGGGTGCGCCGCCAGCCGAGGCGGGCGGCGTGCTCACCGGTCCCGAGAGGACCACGGCGAAGTCGCCGAACGTCGACACGTTCGCGGCGTACATGTCGGGCAGCCCGGCGTTGTCGGTGGCGACCGGCTGCCAGGCGTCCGCGACGAGCTGGTAGAGGCTGCCGTTCGTGAACCCGACCGGGGCGCGCAGCACGACCGTGGCCGTCAGCCCGGGCTGCATGGCGAGCTCGACCCCCGACTGGTCGACGACGCGAACCTGGTACACGTTGCCGGCGATCTGGCCTGGCACCGATGCCGGGGGGGCGTCGACCGGTTCCAGGGTGACCATCAGCTGCGTCGTCCCGGAGCGGAGGATGAACGCTCCTCGTTCCGCGATGATCTGTGCCTGGGGTGGGTACTCCGAGGTGGCGGTGTAGATGTTCGGCGACTGGCCCTCGTTGAGATCCAGCGTGTCAGATGCGCTCGACGGGTGGCCGGGACCACCGAGGGCGGGATCCAGGAAGCGGTATGGCTCCTCGACGACGAGGCCGTCGTAGAGCGGGGCGCTCCTGTAGGGCAGGGCCACGCTCACGACCGCGAGGAGCGCAAGCCCAACGAGGGGCCAGACCCAAACGATCCGCGGGCGATGGGTCACGGCACCCAGGCGGCCAGATCCGCCAGCAGATGGGCGACCGCCGGAGCCGCCACCCCACCCGACGCCGCCCGCAGACCGGCGAGCCACACGCCGGCGGCGAGATCGACCGGGACGACCGCCCATCCGTAGAGCGGGACGTGGAGGAGGGCGAAGGCCAGGCTGCTGACCGCGACCGCAGTGCCGAACCCGGCCGCCTCGTCGACCGCGTCGAGGAGCACGCCACGCAGCACGACCTCCTCGGCGGTCGCCACGAGGGCCGTCGCGAGCAGCCAGGCGGGATCCGCCCCGGCCCCATGCCGAGCGGGATGACGGGTCCGTGGCCGAGCAGTCGCGGCACACCAATGAGCAGCGCCCCGCCGGCGAGGCCAACCCCTGCCGAGCGGACCGAAGGAGTGGCCGGGCGCCATCCCGCCAGC
The DNA here is from genome assembly GCA_963837425.1 of uncultured Chloroflexia bacterium. Taxonomy (GTDB): domain Bacteria; phylum Chloroflexota; class Limnocylindria; order QHBO01; family QHBO01; genus CAWINH01. Next base: position 36,821 of record CAWINH010000002.1, on the reverse strand, counting down.
ACGGCCATGACCAGGAGTGCCGTCCCGAATCCGACGCCGGACAGCATTGCGCTGGCCAGGCTATGCCCGTTGAGGAACCCACGCGTCACCGACGCACACCCCACGCCAATGAGGAGCAGCACCGCGCGGGCCGGCGCCGGCGAGCGGTTCGGGAGGGCGAGGGCGAGGCTCATCGCGGAAGCGGGACGTCGCGGATGGAGCCAGTGGCATACGTCGCGGGCCATACGAACGTGTAGCTGCGAACCGCCTGCCACTGCCAGATGACCGCGGCTGCCCGCTCATTCTGGCCGAGCGTCGCAGGTGCGGACGAGAAGTGGAGGCCGGCACCGTTCGGCAGCGCGCCGTCGGGAAGATCGACCCCGCGGGCCGCCGCTGCGATCGCGCCGGCGTCGAGGCTTGGCGCCGCGGTCGGCAGCACGTCGGTGAGGAGCGCCCACGCCGCGGTGAACCCCGAGAGCCCCTCCTCCGTGGGTCCCGCCCCTGGCGAACCTTCTTCCACCGGCCCCGAGATCGCGTACGAGTCGCCGCACCTAGCTGCCGTAGCCTTTCCATACCCCTCCACGGCCGAGGCCGATGGCTCGGCGGTCGCGACTGACCCGGCGCCGGTCCAGGCGGTGGCCAGCCGGTCGTAGACAGCCCGTGCTTCTGCGTCGAGGGCGGCCGGCTGGAAGCCGCCGGTCGGCCGATCCGACGCGAAGATGCCAATCGCATCCGCACCGAGTGGGCCCGCGAAGTCCGGGCTGCACTCGGCCATCGTGGAGCCGATCAGCGCGGCAACGTGGAGGTCGGCGGTGAGCATCGCCTGGCGAAACGCGACGCCATCGGGGATGTGCGAGGCGAGGATGATGACGTCGGGCCGCGCGGCCGCCAGCTGCGCCATGAGCGTGGGCCACTGCGGCAACGTCAACGAGTAGGTGAGGCGGGCCACGATCGGCGTTCCGGCCGCGCCCGCGGTGGCCACGGCCGCATCGGCGACCGAGGTCGCGTAGGCATCGTCGGCCGCCACGACCGCCATGCGGAGGTCGGCGGGCTGGCGACCCAGGCGGGTCGCGAGCTCACTGGTTGCGAAGGCGGCAGAGTTCGTGCCGAGGTTCGCGCCGCTGGCGCCGACCCGGAAGACGAGGGGCAGCCCGCGACCGGTGAGCTGGTCCGCGACCGCCCCGGCCTCCCAGTAGACGAGGCCGGCATCGTTCGCCGCGGCGCTGGCGGCGATCGAGAGGTCCGATGAGTAGGCCCCGAGCACGACGTGGACGCCCTCGGCGGCGAACGAGGCCATGAGGCCCGGCGCGTCGGCAGCGCTCTCGAGGTCGCGAACGTCGAGGGTGACCTGGCGCCCGTCGATGCCCCCGGCCGCGTTCGCGAAATCGACGGCGATCTGCACGCCGCGCTGTTGCTCGGATGCGAGCTGAGCGGCACTGCCCGAGATCGGGAAGACCGCGCCGATTCGGATCGGCTCAGGCGACCGGTCCTGCAGCAGCCGGCCGGTCAGGCCGGCCGCCACCAGGGTGGTTGCCGCGAGTGCCGCCATCAGCGTGATGGCGACGCGCGTGCTCCTGCTCACTGCGCGGCCTCCTGGACCTTGATCACGACGGTATCCGACCAGACACGCGGGTTGAACGGTGCATGGTCGGAGGCCACGAACTCCGCCTTCAGCGAATGGGTCCCCGGCTGCACCGGGAGATCATTACTGAGCTGGTAGTTCATCGAGACGATCACGTTGTCGAGATAGAGGTGAACATGTCCCTCGTCCGGCGTGATGTTCGTGGTCGTGGCCTGGACGATCTTCGCATTCTTCAGCGAGAGCTCGATGTGAACGGTGGCGCCTGTCACCACCGCGTTCTGGCTCGGCGCGACGATCGCGACGACGGCCGGGGACGAGGGACGGGAGCCGGCGGCCGCGGAGCCGGCCGGGGGGGTCGAGGCCTCAGACGTGGCGGCAGGGGTACCGCAGGCGCCCAGCGCGAGGGAGAGGGCCAGCCCGACCATCGTGGCGCGGACCGGAAGACGGATGTCGTGCATGACGTTCCTCATGGCGTGACGGGGATATCGAGCTGGGCGGTGAGCTGCTGGCCACCGGGGGCGGCGCCGGTGACGGAGATCGTGTAGGTTCCAGCATCGAGGGTCGTGTCGGCAATGAAGTGTCCCAGCTCGAGACGGCGAGGGTCGAGCGCCTCCAGCGCCCCGCCCTTCGGCCCGATGCTCATCTCGGCGGTCGGCACCGGGAGCTCGTTCCCTGCCGGGTCGAAGAACGTCGCATGCAGCTCGTTCGCGCCCGCCGTGCCCGGGTCGAGGTAGATCTGCACGGTGTTGCCGGCGCCGAGGTGGACCGTGTAGAGCGTTGGCAGGCCGGGGACCGCGTTCACGTCGATCGACGGCGTGGCAGTGACGGTCTTCACCTCCATGGCCACCTCGACCGCACGCGGACCGCCGGCCACCAGGGCGGTGACCCGCCAGGTGCCGTCGAGCGAGAGGTTCGCCCCCGTCGCCTGGTAATGGCCGGCAACCGGGATCGCCTCGAGAGCCAGGGTCGACCCGCCGACGTCGGGCCGCGCGGGGATCGCAAAGCGCAGCGTGACGGTCCGATCGCCGAGCGGCGCACCGGTGTCGTAGTCGGTGAGCCCCAGGTCGAAGGCATTGAACCCGGCCGTCCCGGGCGAGACGGTCAGCGTCGCGCGCAGCGTGGTGCCGAAGTCGCTCCCGGTCACCACCAGCGGCTGGGCGGACGGTCCCGCCTGTGCGGCCGCAGTGCCGGGCGGCGCGAGATTCACGAGCAGCGCCGTCAGGGCCAGGACCCCGGTTGCCAGCAGCAGCTCGCCCGACCCGGTGAGCCGTAGTCCACGGATGCTCCGCCGCGCCGCCGGCACGTTGCGGAAGTGATTGACGGCGCCAAGGATCGCCAGCACGAGCAGCACGCCGGACTTCGCGATGACGATCCGGCCGTAATCGGTGGAGACGAGCGCCGACCATGTGCCGACCTCGGAGATCGCGCGGAGCGCCCCAGTGCCGGCCACGATCGCAATCCCGCCGACGGCGATCCGCGAGAAGCGCCGCGCGGCGATCGCGCGGTCGACGGGCGCGGACCGATAGAGGCCAGCCAGCAAGGCCGCAAGGCCGCCGATCCAGACCCCAGACCCAAGGACGTGGACCCACTGCTCGGCAACCGCCAGGAGGACCCCGGAACCGGCCGCCGCGTGGCTGGCGAGCGCATCGGCCAGCATGCCGCCGGCGCCGACGAGGCCCAGCCCAACGAGCAGGAGCCGTGGACGTCGGAGCGGTAGCAGCCGGCCAAGGAGGACGACGCCCCCGAGCCCGATCGGGACGAGGCGCAGAAGCAAGGCCCGACCGAGGGACGACTGCAGCGCCGCGCCCAGGTCGACGCCCGCGTTTGCGATCTGGGAACCCGAGACGAGGAGGGTGCCCGCGGCGGCGGCCACCCAGGCGAGGAGCACGAGCCAGGTGCTCGCCGTTCCCGGGACCCGGTACAGGAGGCTGCCCACCAGCCCGCAGCCGACGAGCAGAATGAGCCCCAAGTACAGGAACCAGCGGCCGGCGAGGGCGGTGAACGAAAGGTTCACGTCCGTCCCCGAGCCGGTAGAGACCACGCCGCCGGCGCCGGACGCAGAGCCGGCAGGTGGCGTGACGCCCACACCGAAGGCGAACGATCCGGCGGCGAGGTGCCCGTCAACGGTCGAGAGCGTCCGCCAGGCGACCGTGTAGACCCCGGGTCCGAGGGGCTGCAGCGCGACGGACAGCTGGCGCGGCTGGCCGGGGACGCCCGAGGAAGCGCCCGCGGTCACCGACGCGCCCGAGGAGTCGAGCACCCGGATCGTGGAGAGGGACGGGTCGGGTGCCTCGGTGAAGGTGATCGTCACCGTCGCGGGCGGCGTCGACAGGTTGGCGCCGGCCTTCGGATCCGACGAGGCCAGCAGGGCGTGCGCGAACGCGGGCGCGGGCCCGGAGAGCGCGACGACCAGGCCGATCCCGATCGCCAGGCCGCCGAGCGCCGCGCGCCGCATCCGTCGGTTACCGGGCGCTCTGGCGGCGGGCGCGCATGGCGAGCACCAGCCCGGCCACACCGAGCACGACGCCCGCGCCCCCGACGACGAGCCCCGCGACGAGCGCGAGGGTCGCGCCGGACGAGGCGGAGCTCACCCGGCTGTCGACCCGGTCGATGCGGGTCGCCAGGTCGCCGAGCGCCGGGAGCTGATCGGGGAACTGGATGCCGACCGGATCTGTCACCGTGTCGAACGTCGAGTCGCTCGAGGTGACCGTCTCGTCGATCGCCTGGTCGTGGATCATGCCGGTCACGTGGAACGTGTAGTCGCCCGGCGCGGTCGGGATGATCGTCGCCTCGTAGTCGCCAGGGATCCCGAGCCCGACGTCCTCGTCATAGGTGGGTTCGAGCGCGAGCGGATCCGAGTCCTGCCCGGCCGTGGTCACGACCACGGTGAGATCGTCTGCGGTGAGATCGGCGACCGGCTTTCCGTCCTGGTCCGTGATCAGGACCTGGACGGCGTTCTCCTGACCGGTATAGGTCGGCTCGTGAACCCAGCCGATCGCGACGGTATAGGGGCCGATCTGCTTCACGACGTGGGCGAGGGCCGGCGTCGCGAGCGCGAGGGCGAAGAGCGCAAGCGGGATGCTGCGCGCGATCGCGCGCGATAGTCGAGACATCATGAAACCTCCAGCGTTCACCGGGAGCCACAGCCGGCCGCCCGGCGGGCGTTCGGGGGATGACCGGGTTCAGGAGGTCCGCGGCGCGAATGCTCGAGGGTTGAGTTCAGCGTGCCGCGGACGCTCCGCGCGGCCGCGGCGGCGCACGGACGGCGAGCCCGTGGCCGACGATCGACGGCGGACGACGGTCGCGCAGCGCGGGCCGCGGACGCGGAATCGAGAGCGCCCGCCCACGCCAGGTGCGGATCGCTCGCACCCGCTCGAGGAGCACGTCCCGCCGCCACCGGTACAACGCTCCGATGGAAGCGACGAGCAGGCCCACCGCAAGGAAGATCGGAAGGGAGAGGCGGTACTGCGACGAACCGACCAGCACCGCGAGACCCGGCGCGGGCAGGCCGGCGGCCACGTGCTCGGCATTCTCGGTCGCCACGAACAGGACGAGCGCGATGGCGAGCACCGGTATCGACAGGCGCACCACCCCGATAGCGAAACGAGCGGGGCTGGCGGAGGGAACCGGGGCCCATCGGCCCAACGGTGGCACCGCGCGCACCAGCGTGCGGAGCCGGCTCCACGCGATGAGCACCAGCGCCACCGAGACGAGCATCGCGCTCAATGCGGCGAGCACCCAGATGGGCCCGTGCCCCGTGCTTCGCATCGCGCTCCCATATCGTTCGCCGTAGGTCACCAGGAACACGAGGTCGTGGCCCAGCACGAAGGTGGCGAACGACATGACGAGCACGGCGAGCCTGCCGCTCGCAGAACGGACGATCACCGCATCACTCTACGCGATGCGTCGAGGATCGCGATCCAGCTAGACTCCGGGGCGCAATGGGCGCAGTAGAAACGGTTGATCTCTTCTTCGAGCTCATCAACGAAGACCGGCGGGAGCAGGCCATCAACCTGTTCGCCGAGCACGCGGTGATGGGCATCAGCGTTCCCGGCTCCGACGAGCGGACGAATCTTCGCGGGCGCGACCGGGTCGGCGGCTGGTTCGTGCGGGCCGGGAACGGCTTCCGGATGTACGCGAACGACGGCCGCGACATGGGCGGCAGCTACATCGCCGACGTGACCGTCATGCGGCCGGGCGTCCCCTCGATGCAGGTGGAGGCCAACTTCCGCGTCGAGAACGGCGAGATCGTCAGCCTCTTCCTCCAGCCCGGCTAGCGGAAGAGGTCCCGCTCCCGCTCCATCACGAGGGCGGCGGCACCTGCCTCGGAGGACCGCCACGCGTAGCCGCGTACGACGACCACCGGGCGCTGGGTCACCTTGCCGCCGACGAGATCCGCGGCCGATGCAAGCTCGTCGGCCACCGCCAGGATCGTGGCGTGCATCTCGCGCCCGGCGACGTCCGGCTGGCCGCGCAGGTCGACGAGCGGCTCGAGCCCCGCCGCGCCTATCGCCACGTTCACGATCCCGTTGCGCCACGGACGCCCGAACGAGTCGCTGATCACGATCGCCGGCCGGGCGCCGGCGAGGATGCCGAGCCGATCACGGAGCTCGCGGGCGCTCCGGTCGGGATCGACGGGGAGCAGCGTGGCGGCATCGCCGCCACCCGCGTTCGAAACGTCCACGCCCGCGTTCGCGCAGACGAAGCCGTGCCGCGTGCGGCCAATGATCAGCCCACCCTCCGCCATCCGGACGATCTCGGCGCTCTCCTCGAGCACGAGCTCGACCTGGCGGGGATCCTTGTCCCAGCGTGCGGCCCACGCGCGCGCCTCCTCCCGGGGTTCGACCGCGGACAGCTCCACGACTCGTCCCTCGGCCTTGCTGACGACCTTCTGGGTGACGACCAGGACGTCCTCGTCGCGGAGACCGATCTCCGACGCCGCGGTCGCGATGAACGCCGCGAGGTCGTCCCCGGGCTTCACCTCGGGGATCCCCTCGAGCGCGATGAGCTCGACGCGCCCGCTCACGCCGCGTCCCCCAGCTCCCGCCAGCGGGCGAGATCCTCGGGGGTGTCAAGGTCGAAGGCCAGGCCGGGAGCCCGGACGACCGCCACCGGCAGGCCGGCCGCATCGGCCTCGGATAGGTGACGGGCGAACGACCCGACGCCGAACGCGAAGCCGATGCCGCCCGGCGGCCTCAGGCAGAGCCCGTTCGTCCCGGTCTCTCGCCGGTCGGGAGCGACCGCCACGCCGCGGGGGGCGGGGCACGCGGTCAGGAGCTGCCGGATCTCGTCGGCACGGAGGTTCGGAAGGTCGCCGTGGAGGACGAGCAGCGTCTCGACCCCGGCCGCGATCGCATCCTGCCGCGCCTCGTCCAGCCCCTCGTTGAGGCCCATCCCCCGCTGGACCTCGAGCCGCGCACCGGCCTCCGTCACGATCCCGGCCAGCGACGTCGACGGGGTGATTACGACGACGTCGTCGGCCACCAGTCGCGCCATCTCCAGCACGCGGGCCAGCAGCCGGGCCGCGAGCGCCTCGCGCTCCTCCGCCCCGAGTACCGGGGCCAGGCGGGTCTTGGATGCCTCCAGGCCGCGATGCGGGATCACGATGCGGGTGCGCTCCCTCACCTCGGCAGGATAGCGTCGATTTCGGCCCGCGCGGCGGTGGGCGGATGCCGCACACTCCCAGAACCGTCCCCCACCCGAATCAGAGGACTGCGATGCTACTGAAGTTCCTCCACATCGCGATCATGTTCTCCGCCGTGGCGGTCGCCATTGGCGGTGAGCTGATCCTGACGCGAGCTGCGGCGACCCGCAACGTCGCGACCATCCGCGGGACGTTTGGCGCCGCCGGCCCCCTGATGCGCCTCGTCCCCTTCCTGTTCCTCCTCGGAGCGCTGGTCGGCGTCATCGCCGCGCTCGTCGGTGCCTGGAACCCGCTCGCCCTGTGGCTGATCATCGCCTACGTGCTGTTCGTCATCGCGATGGGCATCGGTGCGCAGATCGGGGCCTGGGCCCAGCGGGTCGGCATGGCCGCCGCGGCCAGCCCGGAGGATGCACCGTCCGCGCAGCTGAGCGCGGCGATCGACGATCCGCGCGCGGTCATCTTCCGCTACGCGAACTGGGTGATCGTGATCGCCCTCATCTTCGTGATGGTCTACAAGCCCGGATCCTGAGCCAGCGCGAGGAGGGCGGCGGCCAGCGCCGCCCGATCCTCGTCGTTCCGCATCACGGTGGGGAGCACGACCGGACGCAGTCCCAGCTCGGCGATCGATGGGGCCAGCCCCGCATCCGCGGTGTCCATGACGAACTGCTCCACGAGGTCCGCGTAGAGGCGCGCCACTCCCCGGGCCGAGACCTCGTGGCCCAGCGACTCGAGCATCCGGTCGGCGGGACCTCGCAGCGCTTCGCCGGCCACGATCCCGCTGACCCCGATGCGCGGGGCGGGCGAGGCGAGCAGCGCCTCGCGCATCCCGCGGATGGCCAGGATGGGCCCGATGCTGACGAGCGGGTTCGATGGACCGATGACCACCAGCTCCGCCTCGGCGAACGCGCGGAGCGCAGCCGGGCTGGGACGGGCAGCATCGGCGCCGTCATACCTCAGCCCGCGGACCGCATCGGCCTGGTGGCGACGGACGAAATAGTCCTGGAACTCGAGCGTGCCGGCATCGGTTTCGATCAGCGTCCGCTCGCGGTCGTCGGTGGCCGGGATGATCGCGCTCGCCACGGCGAGCGCCTCGGCCATGCGGGCGGTGGCCTCGGTGAGGCTCAGACCGTCGGCGAGGAGATGTGCCCGGCGCACGTGGGTCGCAAGGTCGGCGTCACCGATCCGGAACCACGTTTCCTCGCCGTAGCGGCCGAGCAGGCCAAGCGCGGTGTCGGTGTCACCCGCGATCCCCCAGCCCTGCTCGCGGTCCGCGAGCCCGCTCAGCGTGTAGAGAATCGTGTCGAGGTCCGGGCAGACGAGCAGGCCGAAGGGCTCGGCGTCGTCCCCGACGTTGACGATCACCGACAGGTCGCCGGGCGGCAGCACCTGCTGGAAGCCGTGGGCCAGCTTCGCTCCGCCGGTGCCGCCGGCAAGCAGGACGACCCTCATGCCGTCTCGAGCATTGGCTTCACCTCGGTGATCAGCCGCTCGAGCGTCTCGGCGTCGTAGGGATGCGGGAAGCCCACGATCAGGTGCCGGTAGCCGATCCCCAGGAACGGGCGGATCGCCTCGGCCACCTGCTCGGGCGTGCCGACCGGCTGGTCGCGCCAGGGGGGCGCGCCGCCGTTTCCGGCGAACGTCGCGTCGAGGACGCGCCGCGCCTCTGCCTCCGAGTCGCGGATGATGCAGACGCCGAGCCCCACCGTGCGCTCGATCTCGTCGGGGTCCCGCCCCACCTCCGCGCAGTGGCGCCGCAGCACCTCGTCCTTGCGCCGCACGGTCTCGATGCCGCCGCCGAGGTTGCAGGCGTCCGCGTAGCGAGCCACCGTCCGCAGCGTCCTGCGCTCGCCGCCGCCCCCGATGAGCAGCTGCATCCGTGGCTGGATCGGCGGGGGGTCGTTGCGAACCTCGCGAGTCGCGTAAAAGGCGTCGCCCGAGGGCTCCGTCCCGTCGATCATGCCGCGCATGATTCGCGCCGCCTCGTCGAGCCAGCGGAGCCGCTCCCCGGGGGAGCCGCCGAACTCGAACCCGAACGCCCGGTGCTCGGTCTCGAACCAGGCCGCCGCCGATGCCGAGGATCGCCCGTCCGTTCGAGATATGGTCGAGGGTCGTTGCCATCTTCGCGACGAGCGCGGGATTGCGGAACGTGTTCGCGCCAACCATCAGCCCGAGCCGCGCCCGCGAGGTCGCCTCCGCCCACGCCGCGAGCGTCAGCCACGCCTCGAACATCGGTCCGCGGGGAGACCCCACGATCGGGTAGACATGGTCCCAGGTCCACAGGTCGTCGTACCCGAGCGCATCGGCCCGCACCGCCGCGTCGTGGAACGATGGCCAATCGGTGTACTGGTTCCAGAGGAGCGCGCCGAACTTCACTTCCGCCATGCCCGGAGGATACAGACGGAGTCGGGTGTCCCGCTGGGCGGGACGGGTGCCTGAGCCGAGCCGCGCCAGCCCAACTCGACCGCGAGGACCTACACTGACGACGCTCGCCCAACAAGCGTGAAGGAGCACTCTCGATGATCGTCAGCACCGCGCCCTTCGTGGCCGGATACCGCATCGGCGAGACGAAGGGCCAGACCTTTGGGCTCGTCGTGCGTAGCCGTGGGCTGGGCGGCAATATCTCGGCAAGCCTGCGCTCACTCGTGGGCGGCGAGATCCACGAGTACACCGAGCTGCTCGAGGACACGCGGCGCCAGGCGCTCGACCGGATGATCGAGAACGCGAACCTGATGGGGGCCGATGCGGTCATCAGCATGCGGTTCGACTCGAGCGAGCTCGGCAACACGATGACCGAGATCGTCGCGTACGGCACCGCGGTGACGTTGGTCGCCGATGCGCATGCCGCGCAGCCGCTCGAGTAGGCGAGCCGACGGGGCCGGAGCGGCGATGGTCCTCACCGTTCGATTCATCGTCGCCGTCGTCGGGGCGCTCGTCGCCGTCGGCGGCCTGATCGCCGTCGCCGCCGGAGCGACCGCGGCGGGCCTGTGGGCGGTGGCGGCGGGAGGGGTCGGCGTCATCGCCGTGGCGCTCGAGCGCTCCCGCTATCGATCCGGCGCGGCCGAGCACACGTCCGAGGGGCCGGGACCCGGCGGCGGCGAGCCCGAGCCGCCGGGTCCGCCATTTCGCCCCACCGACGAGCGATTCGTGGACCCGACCTCGGGCCGGCGGATGCGCGTCTACGTGAATACGGCGACCGGCGAGCGCCGCTACCACGCCGACGTCTGAGCGTCTGGGGGCGGCGGCCCGGCCGGGCCGTCACTCGTGGGAGATCACCTTCTCGACCCGCATCCGGATCGTGACCCGCTCCTGGCCGTTGAATGTCTCCGGGTCGTCGCCGTAGCGACGGGCCAGCGCCTTGATCACCTCGAGGGCGGCGGGGCGCTCATCCTCGAGCTGGACCCGGCCGCGCAGCGCGACCCAGTGCAGCTCATCCTCGAAGCAGAGGCTGACGCGCGGCTCGGCGCGCAGCCAGCGCTCCTTGGCCCGACCCATCTTCGTGTTCATGACGATCGTGTCCGGGTCGTCGGGGTCGAGGTCGAACCACATGACCGACTGGTTCGGCGTCCCGTCCGGGGTGACGAGGGCGAGCACGGGGTAGCGGAGCTTCGCCGTGAGCCACTCTCGGAGCTCATCACTCAGGACGTGGGAGACGGTGAGGGCGGGGTCGGTCAAGGCGAGTGGTCCTCCGTTCGGCGCAGCGACTGCTTCGGCTCGCATCCTAGTCCGATGCCGATGCTGCCGCCTGAGCGAGCGTCCTCTCCGGGCCCGCCGAGGCCGATTTGTCCGTACCTCTCAGCCGGTGAGGCTTCCCGCGGGGACGGGCCGCCCGCCTGCCGCTGTGACAACGTAGCTCTCGCTGAGTGAGAGCTAGCCGACCGCGGGGAGCTCGCTAGTAGCGGCGGGTTGTCGCAAGCACCGCTGGCTGAGAAGTACCCGCCTGGCCGCACCGTCTCGCGGCGACGGTTACGCTTCGGGGCGTGACGAGCCACCGTGCCGAGCGCTCCGTACCGACCACGCCCCGTGCCGTCCTGCTGAGCATCGGCAGCGAGCTGCTGCTCGGTGAGACGGTCGATACGAACGCCGCCTTCATCGGCTCGCGGCTCGCCACGCTGGGCCTCGAGCTGGCCGGCGTTCGACAGCTGCCCGACGATCGGGCGATCATCGCGAACGCCTTCCGCGAGGCGAGGGCATCGGCGGACCTGGTCTTCGCCACCGGCGGCCTGGGCCCGACCCACGACGACGTGACTCGCGAGGGCCTTGCCGATGCCCTCGAGGAGGAGCTCACCCTCGACCCGGCCCTTGAGGCGATGCTCCGCGAGCGGTTCGCCGCCTACGGCCGAATGCCCGAGACGAACCTGCGCCAGGCCCTGCGCATCCCGTCCGCGGAGGCGGTCGCCAACCCCATCGGCTCGGCGCCCGGCTGGTGGGTCGACCGCGACGGGGTCGTCGTTGCGATCCTCCCCGGCGTGCCGTCCGAGATGCGGCGGATGTTCGACGAGCAGCTTGCGCCGCGGATCGCGCGCCGGTTCTCGCTGCGGCCGCTCCATCTGCGGACGGTGAAGACATTCGGCATGGGCGAGTCGGCGGTCGCGGAGCGGGTCGGCGATCTGCTCACCGAACCCGGCGAGGGCGTCACCGCGGGCATCTACGCCCGCGACGACGGCGTGCACATCCGCTTCTCGACAAGGGAGGATGCGACCCGCCTGGACGAGCCGGTGGCCAGGGCTCTCGCAGCCCTGGGCGATCACGTGTGGGGGGCCGATGCCGACGAGCTGGCGGGCCTGGCGTTGGCGGTGCTCGGCCGCGCGGGGGCGGCGACCGTCGCCTCATGGGAGGCCGGAACCGATGGCGCGCTGCTCACGATCCTCGCCGCTGCCGAGCCGCCGGATGGAGCGGCCTCCTACGTCGGGGGGATGCTGGACGGTGGGGGCCCGGTCTCAGCGCCGGTGGCCGATGCGGTGCTCCAGGTCTCGCTCCTGCCGCAGGACGCCCATGGCCGGAGCCGGCTGCGAGTCGCGGTCAGCGGGGCGGTCACGCTCCGGGAGGCGGAGCTGCGGATTCATGGGAGCGGGACGCAACGGCTGCGGCGCGCGGCCTTCGCCGCCCTTGACGCGGTCCGTCGGTCGATCGGCTGACGGGCGGACGGCCGCAGATCGGCTCTCAGGTCTTCGGGAGCGGCCCCACGCAGGCTGCCAGGCCGGCCACGATGTCACTCGATGCGGATAGGTCCGACGGGCTGGCATCGAAGGTCGTGTACCGACCCGCCGACGCGTTGGCGTCGAGAACTCGAGACCCGCCCGCGAGGCCGTTGACCAGCCAGACGCCGAGCTCGGGCTGCACGCCAACACCGTTGATGCGAGCCGCCAACCACCACGGGTCCTCCATTTGCACCGAACTCGCTTGGACATCGGTGGCGCGCGAGGCGTACGCGTTCGAGATGTACGCTCCGCGCACCGTCAAACCGCCCGACAGCTGCGCGATGACGACCTCAGGGGCCGTTACGCACTTCCCGTTCGGTGGCGCCGTGGGCGAGTCGTTCGGTTTCACGTCAGGCCCGGCTGTGCCGGTCGGTGAGAAGACCGACGGGCCGTCGGACGGACTGCTGCCCGCAGCCTGGAGGGAACTCGCATCCGGCATGGGCTGCGCACGGAAGGGAAATGCGCAGGCGGCACCGATGACCGCCACGGAAAGGATGCCGAGCCACGTGCGACGCATTGCCTATCGAAGAGCCTCGCATACGGCGGATAGAAGAACAAGCTGGGCCGCCTCTGTGAGTAAGACGACGGGAGCGGCCGTGTGGTTCCGCTCCCGTCGTCGTGATTGTCTGCGCCGCAGGCTGAGCGCTACGGCCCGGCGAACCAGGACATCGCGTTGCCCATCAGCGTCGCCCTGTCACCGGCCGCGCCGTACGCCTCGAACGGGAAGGCCAGGAACATGACCTTGTAGGTGCCGCGAAGGTCAGGGCGTCCGGCATGACACCGCCGTGCGCCCCGTCGTCCACGAATGCGGCCAGCGCGCCGCCGTTCGGCGTGATCTGATCCTCGTAGGCAGCCTGCAGGACGTTATGGTCGAGCGGGATATTGCCCGTGATCGACCCGGTGACCGGGTTGCCGGAGACGCCGGTGACGTACGCCGTCGACTTGTCGTTCTGGTTCTCCGAGCCATCCCAGTCGATGTGCAGGTAGTTCTGCACGAAGGCGGTCGTCCCTGCAGCCTGGTCCAGGATGTCCTGGCCGCTCATGAACAGGTGGCCTCCACCGTCCAGGAACGACGGTGAGCTGCACCCTCGTACGGGGTGATCGGACGCCGGGTAGCTGTTCCCGGTGAACCACACCACCGTCGAGTGGGCGTTCAGGAAGTCCTGCGGCAGCTTGCTGTCGACCGCAAGATCCCACACGCCGAATTCGTGACCCCCGCCGCCGTCAATGGCGTCGGTGTAGATCGACTGCACGTCGGGGATGTTCCCGTCGCCGTCGATCACCACGGTGTCGTGGCCACGGCGTACGTCGTGATGTCGACGCTGGCACTGACGATGGCCCTCGAGCTGGCGGTCGACGTCGCGGCGACCGTTCGCCGTCGGTGTCGCCATCGGCCGCAGCGCCGGGCACGGCGACTTCAACGCAGACCTGCTCCGTCGTGCTCCAGCCGCCAGTGTGGCGGTGGTGGTGAGCGGGTTTCGTGCACGTCGGAGTCGAGCAGCGTGGCGGACCACGTGCTGCCCGACAGCGCCACGTTGAAGCTGTCCGGGGTGTAGCCCAGGTTCTGGATGTGACCTGGTAGTCTCGGTGCTGCCGGACCGCGCGGCCCCGGCCTGGGTGGCCGCGTGAGACGCCCACCGCGTACGGACGGCGCAATCGGCGTCACTGTGGGACTGCCTGTCGCGCCCGGCCCCTCGGCCGAGGTCACGACGATCCCGTCATTGACGATCGAGTTGACCTTGTTCTTGAGGGCCGAGGCGATGCTCACACTGAAGTGGAGGTCAACGCTGGCACCGGCCGCGATATCAAGGCCGGACCATCTGAACTTCCCGCCCGCGAAGGCTCCGCCATCCGCGACGGACCCGAAGCTCGTGTACTTCGGGAGATCGGGTCGGTCACTTTGACACCGGTTGCGTTCGCGTTCCCGATGTTCTTGAGGGTGATCGTGTAGTCGATGGTGCTGGCCGGCCCGACGGGGATGCCGGCGTCCACCTTCGAGACCACCAGCGCCGGCGACATCTCGGTGTCGGTCATGGTGAACACGCCGCGCCCATGGGTGCCGGCAGCCATCATCCGGTGGGATGGATCGAGGTCAAGCTGCCAGATCGAAACGATCGGGAAGCCGTTCCCCATGGCGATACCAGTGGTGCCCGCCGTCGTAGGTGACGAACGGCCCGACATCCGTCCCGACGTAGATCGTGTTCGGGAACGACGGGTCGAGAACCACCGAGTTGACCGGCGAGTCGGGGAGATTGCCGCTGATGTTCTTGATGTGCCTTCCGCCATCCGTCGTCTTGAAGACATGGCCCGGGTGTCCCGGGCGTGGCGGCATTGAAGCCGTTTATGCCGAAGTAGGCGATGCGGTAATTGGATCGATCGACGGCGATCGACGCCACCGGCCGCTTCGGCAGGCCCCTCTGGTCGATTCGAGTCCACGTCGGGTTCGAGCTGACCTGGGCGTCGGGGCTGACGTAGGCCCGACCGTCATCCGAGCCGGTGTAGACGGCAGTGCCGCCGCCCACGCCGATCGCCGAGATATCACAGCCGCGGGCGCCGTTCGGTGCCGTTCCGGTGCACCCGCTGGTGAGGTCGGGGCTGATGGCGTGCCACAGTACGTCGCTGGATAGTGCTGCCTTGGCGTCGTCCGTGCGATACAGCCGGTACGTGCCCATGAACAGCTGGGAGGGGTTGTTCTGGTTCAGTGTGAACGGGACGTAGAACTCTGCACGGTCGTTCAGGTCGATTCCGTTCGTGATCGGGGCGTTCGTGCCGGGGAGCCCACCGTCCGTCCAGCGGTACAGGTTGATCCCGTAATAGGTGCCGTACACGTAGCTGTAGTCGGTGGGATCGACGAGCACCTGGCCGCCGTCACCACTCGAGAAGTCGTAAAACGTGCCGTCGTCGAAGAAGTTGGTCTCGGTGCCGTTGTCCTGCGTGCCACCCCAGAGCTGATACGGGGTTGGTCGGATTGGTCGCGACGCTCGTGAACTGGCCGATCTGCAGGCCGCCACCGTTCAGGTTGTACTGCCGCAGGTCGCCTGCAGTCCGGATCGCCCTCACCAGCGATCCCGGCTGCCGACCGCCCTGATCGGGGCTGTACCAGACTCCGCCATCGGATCCGACGAGGATCGCATTGGGATCGTTCGGATCGAAGGCGAGCGCATGGTAGTCGGGGTGGAGGTCCCACCCGATGTCCTTCCACGTTTGCCCACCGTCATCGGAGCGGAAGATGCCGCCCGAGCCTGAGCCGTAGTTGAACTGCCCGGCGGCGTACACGACGTCGGTGTTCGTGGGGTCGGCCGCGATGACGTTGTCGTAGAAGCATTGCCCGCCACAGTAGTCGAGCACGCTGTCGTTCGATCCGGCGTAACCGGTCGTCGGCAGCTCCTTCCAATGGGCGCCGCCGTCGTCGGATCGGAAGACACGGGATAGCTGATAGTTCCCGTTCTTGTCGATGAAATCGGTTCCGACATACAGGACCGCGTTCCGGCCCTTTGGATGTGACAGCCCGATCGAGAACCGTGTCAGGTTGTCCGCGTTGAAGTGCGACGGCAGCCCGTTCATGATCGCGTGCCAGTGCCGCCCGCCATCGGTGCTCTTGTAGACCTTGTCTCCCCAGAAGCTCGAATACAGGATCCTGGGGTTCTGGGGGTCCATCTCGAGATCCGTCGCGCCGTCGCTGCCTCCCGGCGTCCGCTGGACGAGCCTCCAGTGGGCCGCGCCGTCGCGCGACTCCCAGATGCCGAACTGCGAATGGGCGGTGGGCGATGTCCGGCGGGCCCCGCCGCGTCCTCGGAGAACGGCAGCGTACAGGTGCTTGGGGTCCTTCGGATCGACGACGATGCTTGAGATCGAAACGCCCATGAAGTAGTCGCCTGAGACGTGACTCCACGTCGTCCCGCCGTCCGTGGACTTGAGAATCCCGTTGCCGAAGTAGCTGTCGCCGGACAGTGCGCCCTCACCGGTTCCCGCATAGACGATGCTGTCGTTGCTCGGTGCAGCGGCGAGCGCGCCGATCGCCAGCGACGGCATGTCATCGGTGCGCGGGGTCCACGTCGACCCGTCGTATGTCCAGATGCCGCCACCGGCGGCGCCGAGGATGAACGTGCCGTCCGACAGGATGGCAAGTGCGCCGATCCGGCCATTCATCGCGACGAAATGCCCGATGCTCCGGGTGGCCTCGCCGATCGGCTGTGGGCCGGCTGCCGACCAGTCGCCCTGGAAGGTCGTCGGCCCGGTGGGCAGGTGTCCGTGCTTCTTCATGTAGTTCGCATACTCGGCGGCCGCCGCACGGTAGGCGCCGGCCTGCTCGACGGTGAGTTGGCGATCACCGGCGAGCTTCTGGCTCAGGACCTCCTGATTCGCCTCCAGGATCTGCTCTTCCTCACCCTGATCGGGAGCGTTAGCCGTTGGGCTGTGCGTGATTGGTGGGGCATTCACGAGCGTCGGATCGCTCGGAGCAAGATGGCCTCCGCCCGCGAGGGCCAGCGACTGTGGAATCAGCAGGAGCGCGGTGGTGACCGAGAGCACTCGCCACCAGGTCGCGCGTCGCGCGTTACCCATGATTTCGATCCTCCGACGAACGTTGCGCGGTGTGGAAATGGGGAATGGCCTCGGTCGTCGAGCTCCAATCTCAAAGCACAGCGGGACACAACGCGGCTCGGGAGCAGCTCGCCGAGGAGGTCGACAGTGGGTGGGCTAGTCGAGTACCTCCCTCGCAGTCCTTCCATGCCCCACCCGTCGGAGACGTGGGCTCAGGCCCCGCGGAAGTGGCAGCACCAGAACCATAATCTGCGAGGCGCGTCGCCGCGGGAAAATCCGACCAAGTGGTGCTCATTGTCACCACCTGCCGATGAGACGGACGGCGGCGGGGCGGATTCCGAACTGCCACTCCTCGCGGCGACCCATGGGGTCGCCATCGGCCTGGACGGCGAGCGGCCGGCCATCGGTCCGGCGGACGAGGAGCGAGGTCGCCTCGATGGGCGAGGTCGCCGGCGTGCGGTGGGTCATCCAGCGTCCGGCCTCGAGCGCCAGCCGGTGCGGCGGCCCGGCATAGATTCGGGCAGTCAGCATGCCGCGGTGCGGCGAAGCCCCGGGGTTGACGAGCAGGCCGCGCCCGTACCACGGCGAGGTGCCAACGATCAGCAGCTCCATCGGCCCGGCGTGGACCGTCCGTCCGTCGGCCTCGACCTCGACCCGGGGCCTCCGCGCGAGGTCCGGCAGCGAGCGCGCAACAGCCCTCGCCCAGCCGGCGAGCCGATGCGCACCGGCCCCCGCATAGCGCTCGGCGACCAACGCGTCCCAGCCGGCGCCCGCGAAGAGGGCGAGCCGGTCCTCGACGACGAGGAGGTCCACCGGGCGCGCGACCCCACCCGCCACGACGGCTGCCAGCGTCACCGGGTCCCGCGGCAGCCGCAGGAGGTGCGCAGTGGCGTTCCCGACCCCCGCTGGCAGGTACCCGAGAGCGACGTCCGAGCGGCCGGCCAGCAGGTTGCACGCCATGCCCAGCGATCCGTCCCCGCCCGCGATCACGATCGTGCGGTACGCGGCGAGGCGCTCCTCGAGGAAGGCCCGGAACTCGTGGGGGTCGCGGGTGTCGATGACGTGGAGGTCGGCGTCGAGTGCGGCCCGCGTCAGGTCCACTGCCCGCTGGACCCGCCACGAGCGACCGGACCCCGCCGCGCGGTTGTGGAAGATCGCCGCCGGTCGCTGCGCGCCGGTCCAGGCCGCCGTCCCCTCGCGCATCTCGGCTGGGCCGCCTACTTCAGGAACGCCCCGCTCCGTTCGCGGCGGAGGAATCGGCCGCCACCCTTCTCGCCGAGCCACTCGTCGCCGTCGACGATGATCCGGCCACGTGAGAGGACGACGTCGGAGCCGCCGGTGATCTCCCAACCCTCGTAGCAGCTGTAGTCGACGTCCATGTGGTGGGTGGAGGCGCTGATCGTCTGCTTCCGATTGGGGTCGTAGACCAGGAGGTCCGCGTCCATGCCCACCTGCACGGCTCCCTTCCTTGGCAGCCCGAACATGCGTGCGGGGGCGGTCGACATGATCTCTACCCATCGGTTGGGGGTCATCCGCCCGCCTGCCACGCCACCGTGGTGGAGCAGGTCGACCCGGTTCTCGACGCCCGGCAGGCCATTGGGGATCTTCCGGAAGTCACCGCGACCGAGCTCCTTCTGGCCGTGGAAGTCGAATGGGCAGTGGTCGGTGGAGACGACCTGAAGATCGTCGCGGACGAGACCCTGCCACAGCTCTTCGAGGTGGTCGGCGGGACGGAGCGGCGGCGAGCAGACGAACTTCGAGCCCTCGAAGCCGTTGCCGAGGTCCTCGAGCGTGAGAAACAGGTACTGGGGACATGTCTCGGCGAAGGCCGGCAGCCCCTCGTCGCGGGCCCGGCGCACAGCGTTGAGCGCCTCCCGCGCTGACAGGTGGACGATGTAGACCGGCGAGCCTGCGACCTGGGCAAGGCGGATTACGCGGTTCGTCGCCTCACCCTCGAAGACCGGCGAGCGGCTCACACCGTGGTAGTAGGGATCGGTCTTGCCCGACTCCGCGTTCTGGTTGGCGACCACATCGATGGCCGGTCCGTTCTCGGCGTGCATCATGATCAGCCCGCCGTTGCGGGCAGTCTGCTGCATGGCGCGGAAGATGGCGCCATCGTCGCTGAGGAAGACCCCTGGGTAGGCGGTGAACAGCTTGAAGGTGGTTACCCCTTCGTCGACGAGGGTGTCCATCTCGGCCAGGACATCGTCGCGGACGTCGCTGATGATCATGTGGAAGCCGTAGTCGATGCAGGCGTTGCCATCCGCCTTGGCATGCCAGGCGTCGAGCCCCTCGCGCAGGCTCCCGCCGCGCGGCTGCACGGCGAAGTCGATGATCGTGGTCGTCCCGCCGAATGCCGCTGCGCGCGTCCCGGTCTCGAACGTGTCCTTGGCGAACGTGCCGCCGAACGGCAGCTCCATATGGGTGTGGACGTCGATCCCGCCCGGGACCACCCACTTGCCGGTCGCGTCGATCGTGCGATCGGCGCTGGCCTCGAGATCGGTGCCGATGGTGGCGATCGTCTCGCCGTCCACGAGGACGTCCGCCTTCGCGGTGGCGTCGGCGTTGACGATCGTCCCGTTCTTGATCAGCGTGCGCATGGATCTCCTCCGTCGCAGCAGGTCGGCGCTCTTTCGGGTGTTCGCTGGTGTGAAGCCCGATGGTACCGCGCGGGCCTGGGGCGTCGGCAGGTCGTCCGGCCAGGCCCCGGTGCCGAAGGTCGGCTCGACCAAAGCCGGCCACGAAGCTGATCTGTATCCGACGTCCCGTGGACGATCGGAGCCGCTGCTGATAGTGTGCGCGCCGATGAGCCGCCGGGCCGTGATCTCCGCATACAGGGTCGTCTTTGCCCTCCTCACGCTCGCGGCGATCGCCACCCAGCTGACCGACCTTGCCGGCCGCGGCGTGCTGGACCCACTGCACTACTTCAGCTACTTCACGATCCAGAGCAACCTGATCGCGGCCGCCGTCCTCCTGCTCTTGGTCCTCCGCGACGACCGCCCCTCGCGTGCGATGGACCTGGTCCGTGGCGGTGCGGTCGTCTACATGACCGTGACCGGCGTCGTGTTCAGCGTCCTGCTGTCGGGCACGAACGTCGACACGGCTATCCCGTGGGTCAACGACGTGGTGCACGAACTGATGCCGATCGTCATGGTCGCCGACTGGCTCGTCGACCCACCCCGCAGCAGGTTGACCCTCCGTGACGGGCTGCTGTGGTTGAGCTACCCGGCAGCGTGGCTGGTCTACACGCTCATCAAGGGGCCGATCGTGGACAAGTATCCCTACCCCTTCGTGGACCCCGCCAATGGCGGGTACGGCACCGTTGCCCTGTACTGTCTCGCAATCCTGGCGGGGATGGCCCTCGTGTGTCTGGCCGCGGTCTGGCTCGCCGGCGCAGCGAAGGGCAGGCTCTCCGACAGCGCGGTCTGAGACCGCCCTAGGCCAGCGCCGGAATCACCTCTCGCCCGTAGCGGTCGATCTGCTCCTCCTCGTCGCCGTTCATGAGGTAGATGTTGAACTGGTCGACCCCGGCGTCGGCGAGCTCGCGCAGCTTCTCGAGGTGCTCGGCCGGCTCGCCCAACACGCAGAACCGGTCCGTCACCTCGTCACCCACGAACGCGGCGTTGTCCGAGCCGACCTCCGCGTGATGGGTGTAGTCGTACCCGGCCCGATCCCGCACGTACCCGGTCAGCGCCTCGGGCAGCTCGTCCGGCTCGTAGCGGTTCACGAGGTCGACGACGTGGTTGCCGACGAGGGCCGGGAACCAGCGCGTCCGCTCGCGCCCATCCTCGCGCGGCGCTACGTGCGCCGGGGCTGCCGCCTGGACCCTGACGCTGCCGACGGGCCGGCCGGCGGCAGCCTCCGCCTCGCGCAGTTGCCCCACGAACCAGCGGATCAGGTCCGGATCCGCCAGCTGGAGTATGAGGCCGTCGGCGACGCGGCCGGTCATCTTCAGCGCCATCGGCCCATAGCCGGCGACCCAGACCGGCAGGGTCCACCGCCCCTCGCCAACCCAGGGCAGCGACAGATCGGCGCCCTCGTACTGGACCGTGCGGCCCTCGACCAGGCCACGGATCGCCTCGATCGCCGCTTCCAGGGTCTTCAGTGTGGTGGGCGGCTTGCCGAGCACGCGGCGCGCGCTGTCACCGCGACCGATCCCCAGGTCCATCCGCCCGTCGGAGACCTCGTCGAGCACGGCGAGCGTCGACGCCGTCACCGACGGCTCGCGGGTGGCGGGGTTCGTGACGCAGGTCCCCAGGCGCATCCGCCCGGTGGCCTGGGCCATGATCGTGAGCGGGACGTACGGCTCACGCCACAGGACGTGGCTGTCGAACAGCCACCCATGGCTGAAGCCGTTCGCCTCGGCCCGCCTGGCGAGCTCGGCGGTTCGCGCCAGGTCGTGCTCGGGCTTGAGCGTGAATCCGAAATCCATCGGGCTAGGGGCGGACGAGGTCCTGGTAGGCATCGGGCCGGCGGTCGCGGAAGAACTGCCACGTCTGCCGCACCTCGTCGATCTTGTCGAGGTCGAGGTCGCGAACGATGAGCTCCTCCTCGTGCGCGTCGCCGACGTCCCCGACGAACTGGCCGCGCGGGTCGCAGAAGTAGGACTGGCCGTAGAAGTCGTCGTCGCCGAGCGGCTCGACGCCCACCCGGTTGATCGTCCCCACGAAGTAGCCGTTGGCCAGGGCGTGGCTCACCTGCTCGACCCGCCACAGGTACTCCGACAGACCGCGGCTGGTGGCCGACGGGATGAAGACCATCTCGGCCCCGTTCAGGCCCAGCGCCCGCGCACCCTCCGGGAAGTGGCGGTCGTAGCAGATGTAGACGCCGACCTTGCCGACGGCCGTGTCGAAGACCGGGTAGCCGAGGTTGCCGGGACGGAAGTAGAACTTCTCCCAGAAGCCCTTCACGTGCGGGATGTGGGTCTTGCGGTACTTGCCGAGGTACGTGCCGTCCGCGTCGATCACCGCGGCGGTGTTGTAGTAGATGCCGCTCGTGTGCTCGTCCTCCTCGTACATCGGCACGATGAGGACCATCCCGGTCTCCCTGGCGAGCTCCTGCATCCGCTTCGTCGTGGGCCCGTCGGGGATCTGTTCCGTGTAGCTGTAGTACTGCGGATCCTGCACCTGGCAGAAGTACGGACCGTAGAAGAGCTCCTGAAAGCACATCACCTTGGCGCCCTGCTTCGCGGCCTCGCGGGCATAGCGGATGTGCTTCTCGATCATCGACTCCTTGTCGCCTGTCCATTCCGCCTGCAGCAGCGCCGCGCGAACGACTCGGGGCATGCGTTACCTCCGGAGGGGACTGTTCTGAAGGCCGATACTCTACACCTCGCCCTCGCGCGTCCTCGCTGCCCCGTGGCGTGCGACGCAGCTAGGCGACGGCGAGCTCCAGCCCCTCCGCGCCGCCGATCACCTCCGGCCCGTCCCGCGACTGCAGCTCGGCGACGAGCCCGTCCAGCTGCTCGTCAGCGTGACTCGGGTCATGGTGGAATGTCACGACTCGCCTGGCCCCAGCCTGGACCGCAAACGCCCACATCTGATCGATGGAGCTGTGGCCCCAGCCGATGCGCTGAGGGTATTCCGCGTCGGTGTACTGCGCATCGTGGATCAGGAGCTCGACATCGGCGGCCAGATCGTGGCCGGAGGTCCAGGCCGGGCCGAGCGGGAAGGCGGTCGCTCCGAGCGCCGGCTCGTGATCTGGGAGGTAGGCGAGCGTGCCTGACTGCCCCTGGATCCGGAACCCAACCGTCGGACCGGGGTGGATGATCGACCGGCCGGACACGACCAGGTCGCCGATCTCGAATGGACCGACGGGGACATCGTGGAGCGAGACGTGCGAGCCGAGCTCGCGCAACCGGACCGGGAAGAGCGGCGGCGAGAGGTAGCGCGCCAGCCGCTCGCCGAGGTCCTGGGTCGTCGAGGGCGGCCCCCAGATGTGGAACTCGACGTCGGGGCGAAAGCAGGGCGCGAAGAAGCCGATCCCCTGCAGGTGGTCCATGTGGAGGTGGCTGAGCAGGAGGTCGATGCGCCCGGTGTAACCGGCCAGGGCCACCCCGAGGCGACGGATTCCGGTGCCGGCGTCGAGGACGAGGAGCGTCGTGTCGGTACGGACCTCGACACACGCAGTGTTGCCGCCGTAGCGCACCGTCTCGGGCCCAGGGCTGGCCACCGAGCCACGGGTCCCCCATAGGCGGACGATCATCCGTCCTGCGCCTCCGCCGTCGAAGACTCCCAGAAGAGCGCCACCGCCCCGAGCCGAATCCCGCCCTGCCCCTGGAGCGGAAAGGCTGAGACCTCCAGGGTCCGCGCAGCACCGTCGAGGCCGGTGATGTCGAATCGCTCGTGCGCCGGGCGCCCGCTTCGCAGCGCGCGCACGAGGGGGAGTCGATCGATCTCGAGCGGGTCACCGGATGCGTCACGGACGGCGAAGATCGTGGTCCACTCGTCGAAGCCCATCTCACCGGCGTCGTCGTAGCGGCGGCCGAGCACCTGCTCCGCCGCCTCGTTGTAGTAGACCATCGTCCCGTCGGTATCGACGAGGAAGAGCGGCACCGAGAGCCGGCTGCCGAGGTGCCGCACGAGGATCCGCTCGATCGGCTGCGCCATGGATCTGCAGGCTAGTCCCTCAGGGGCGCGACGACCAGCCCTCCAGCATCGGCATACTGTGCGCAGCGGCTCGAGTCCGCTCCATTTGCAGGAAAGGAGCACCAACCGTGACCTCGTGGCCAGGCGGGATCCACGCCATCACGCTGTTCGTGGAGGACCTCGCGGCGGCGCGTGGCTTCTACGAACGGGCCTTTGGACTGCCGATCCACTTCGAGGACGATGAGTCCGCGGTCTTCAGCTTCGGGAACGTGCTCATCAACCTTCTCGACGTCAGCGCGGCGCCATACCTCGTCTCGCCGGCCGCCGTTGCGCTGCCCGAGGCGGGAACGCGGATGCAGTTCACGATCGAGGTCGACGACGTGGATCGGATGTGTGCCGAGCTCGCGACCCGCGGGGTGGAGCTGCTGAACGGGCCGATGGACCGGCCGTGGGGGGTTCGCACCGCGAGCTTCCGGGACCCTGCAGGTCACATTTGGGAGATCGCGCACTGACCCTGCGCTACGCTGACCGCCAGCCATGCCCTGGACCCCTCCAGCCAAGATCGCCTTCATCGGCTCGCACTCCGTCCGCAAGACGAACGCGGTACATGCCTTCGCGAGCACGATCGGCCGCGCCGGCCTGTCCGTAGAGGTCGGGCGCGAGGTCGTGCGCTTCAACCCGCTCGGAATGAACGAGGGCGCGACGCCCGAGGCCCAGCTCTGGGTGCTGATGACCCAGGTCCAGCAGGAGCTCGAGCTGCGCGGCAAGGCCGAAGTGGTCGTCACGGATCGGTCCGTCGTCGACAACTTCGCGTACTTCCTGCGGGTCACTAATGACGCCGACCCGTTCGGCGTTGAGCCGCTCGTGCGGCGCTGGGCGCAGACGTACGACCTGTTCGTGCGGCTGCTCCCCGACATCGGCCTCCAGGCGGACGGGGTCCGATCCACGAGCGATGCGTTTCGCGACGAGATCGAGCGGATCCTCGACCGCGTCGTACCGACCTACGTCGCCGCCGATCGGCTGATCGGCCTGCCCGCTTCGCAGGTCACCGAGTCGTTTGACTGGTGGGCGATCGCCGAGCGCCTCGCCTCGCTCCGCGGGGAGCGTCTGGCGGTCCCCGCGCCGTCGCGCGGCTGAAGCACCGTGACGACTCCCCGGGACCGCGCCCGCCTGCGCGTGCTACGGACAGCCGAGCTGACCGAGACCGAGGTGCGGGATCTGCGCGCGCTAATGGACACCGCCTTCGCGGACGACGAGAGTGGCGGCTTCACCCACGACGACTGGCGACACTCGGTCGGTGGTCGTCACTTCGTGCTCGACGTCGACGGCGTGATCCTTGCCCACGCCGCGGTCGTGCGTCGCGAGATCGAGGTCGGCGGGCGGCCGTTGCGCACCGGGTACGTCGAGGCGGTGGCGACGGCACCCGCTCACCAGGGGACGGGGCTCGGGACGCGCGTGATGCGGGAGGTGGGATCCCACATCGCGGCCGGTTACGAGATCGGGGTGCTCGGGACCGGCAGTCACCACTTCTACGAGCGGCTCGGCTGGCGGACGTGGCGCGGGCCGTCCTCTGTCCGCGAGCGGGGTGGCGAGCGCCCGACCCCCGACGACGACGGCTTCCTCATGGTCCTCGCCACGGACGCCTCGCCGCACCTCGATTTCACCGACCCGATCAGCTGCGAGTGGCGCCCCGGCGACGTCTGGTAGCCGTCCACCCACCTCGCTACACTCCCGGCACCCGATGCGACTGCTGGCAGGCCGTCTGAGCTCCTGGATCAACGTGCCGCTCCTGCGGCGGCTGAGGTTCCATGCCAAGCGGATCAGCAGCCATGTCGACCGTCACTTCTTCTTCGCCCTGCTCAGCGCGGTCGTCGTCTTCGTGGCCCTGGCCACCGCGCTCGTGGCGGTGTTCGAGAATCGGCTGACCGTCGGCGGCATCGGCAGGACCCTGCACTGGGCGATCACCACCGTCATCGGATCGGGCGACTCGACCTACGTCACGAGCTTTGGCGGCTTCGTCGTCAGCTGGCTGCTGTCACTCTTCGGGGTCGCGATCGTGGCCACCATGACCGGCGCGGTCGTCGGGTTCCTCATCGACTTTTTGCTCAAGGAGGGCCAGGGAATGGGAGCCTCCGGCTTCAAGGATCACATCGTGGTCTGCGGCTGGAACACCACGGCGCGCGACCTGATCGAGGAGCTGCGCAGCGACGAGTACCGGACGAAGATCGTGCTCATGCACGAGGCGGAGCGGAATCCCGCCGGCGATGGCGTCTACTTCGTCCGTGGGGACATCACCCGGGTCGAGGACCTCGATCGGGCGGGAATTCGCGAGGCCGCCAGCGCGATCGTCCATCCGGCCGACGACTCGAACGACGCAGACATGCGCTCGATCCTGTGCGTCATGGCGATCGAGTCGGTTGCGCCCGAGGTGCGCACCGTGGCCGAGGTCAACAACCCGGCGCACGTGGAGCATTTCAAGCAGGCGCATGCCGATGAGGTGCTCGTCACCTCGCGGTTGGCCTCGCATCTGCTGGCCCGTTCGGCGCTGTATCCGGGCCTCTCCGACATCGTGACCGACATCGTCTCGGGAGGCTATGGATCGGAGCTGTACCGGGTCGAGCTGCCGGACGACTACTGCGGCATCTCCGTCGACGAGCTGTCCGCCAAGCTGCGCGCAGAGCACCGCGCCACGCTCCTGGCCGTCACGCGGCATGGGAGCTCGGTGACGAATCCGCCATCCGACTTCATCCTGCAGCCCGGCGACGACGCGGTGGTCGTGGCCCAGGGGCTCGAGGGGCTCCAGCCACTGCATCTGCAGCATGAGTGACGCTGGAGACGAACGCCGTCGCGCCATGCGTCGAGCAGCCGAGCTGGGCGAGGAGTACCTCGAGGGCCTCGCGGAGCGACATGTTGGTGCGCGGGCCGATGATGCCGCCGTCGCCGAGGCACTGCTCTCCGCCGCCGGCGGCAGCCTGCCCGACGACGGGGCCGATCCCGAAGCGGTCATCGAGGAGCTGGCCAGGGCTGTGGATCCCGGGCTGGTTGGCTCAGCCGGGGGTCGCTACTTCGGCTTCGTGATCGGCGGTGCCCTGCCGGCCGCCGCGGCGGCCGACTGGCTGACCGGCGCCTGGGCCCAGAACGCGGCGCTCCATGCGACATCCCCCGCGGCGGCCGGTGCGGAGCTCGTCGCCGGGAGCTGGATGCTCGAGCTGCTCGGACTTCCCGCGGATGCCGGGGTCGGCTTTCCGACCGGTGCCGGGCTCGGCAATACGGTGGGCCTGGCGGCCGCCCGCCACGCCGTGCTGGCGCGGGCGGGCTGGGACGTCGAGGAGCGCGGGCTGTTCGGGGCGCCGGAGATCGCGGTGGTCATCGGCGAGGAGGCACACGCCACGCTCCTGACCTCGCTCCAGTACCTGGGGCTCGGGCGTGAGCGCGTGCACCGCGTCTCGACCGACGAGCAGGGCCGGATGCGTGCCGACGCGCTGGCCGGCCTGCTGCCGGCCTTGGCCGGCCCGGTCATCGTGGCCATCCAGGCCGGCAACGTGAACACCGGTGGCTTCGATCCGGCCAATGCGGTTGCGGACCAGGTGGCGCGCCTGCCGAACGCGTGGCTCCACGTGGATGGGGCGTTTGGGCTGTGGGCATCGGCCTCGCCGCGGCTCAGGCACCTCACGGCCGGGGTCGAGCGCGCGGACTCGTGGTCGACCGACGCGCACAAGTGGCTGAACGCAGGGTATGACTGTGGGTTCGTGGCCGTCCGTGACGTTGCCGCGCATCGAGCCGCGATGTCCGCGACCGCCGCGTACCTCATGCAGGTCGAGGGCCACCGCGACCCGTGGGAGTACGTCGTCGACAGCTCGCGGCGAGCGCGCGGGTTCGCCGTGTACGCCGCGATCCGGTCGCTCGGCCGCTCCGGCGTGGCGGACCTGGTGGATCGCTGCTGCGCCCTCGCGCGACGCATGGCGGACCGCCTGGACGGTGAGCCGGGGGTCGCGATTCTCAACGACGTGGTCCTCAATCAGGTGCTCGTGCGGTTCGGCGACGACGACGAGCGGACCCGGGCGGTCATCGCTCGCGTCCAGGAGGGGGGCGAAGCCTGGATGGGCGGCACCTCGTGGCACGGCCGGGCCGCCATGCGACTCAGCATCAGCAGCTGGGCGACGACCGAGGCCGATGCCGACCGCACCGTGGCGGCGATCCTCGAGGCGCACCGCGCACCCTGACCGCAGGCGCCAGCTCCCGGGACCGTTGCGGCGTCCGGGCGGCGTGCTGGCGGGGTGAGTCCCGGTGGGCGGGACAAACCGCGCACAAGGACCACTTCCTGCGCGAAACGTCCCAGTGGGCGGGACAAACCGCGCACAAGGACCACTTCCTGCGCGAAACGTCCCAGTGGGCGGGACGCGCGCGAGTGCGGGCGCCGGCTCGAGGATTGACGTTGCTCCCGGGACCGTTGCGGGGTGTGGTGTAATCGACCCTTCGAAAAGCCCGATATCGCGCAGCACCGCGCCGAGGTTGCCATGGCCGTCACCCCCACCGATCGGCTCACGACCGACGAGATCCTGCGACTGAACCGCGAGTACACGTTCTTCTCCTGGAGCGCCCAGGCCAAGGTGAACCCGATCGTCATCGATCGGGCCGAGGGGATCTACTTCTGGGATCCCGACGGGAAGCGCTACATCGACTTCAACTCGCAGCTGATGAGCGTCAACATCGGTCATGGCGACACCCGCGTGGCGGACGCCATCAGCGAGCAGGCGCACCACGCTGGCCTTCGCCGCCCCGCAGTTCGCCACCGAGGTGCGCGGCCGGCTGGGACAGCTCCTCGCCGAGCTGACGCCCGGCAACCTCAACACCTTCTTCTTCACCCTGGGCGGGGCGGAGGCCAACGAGAACGCCCTGCGCATGGCGCGGATCGTGACCGGGCGCCAGAAGGTCATTGCCCGCCACCGCTCGTACCACGGCGCCACCGCCGGCGCCATCAGCGTCACCGGCGACCCGCGGCACTGGGCATCCGAGCCGGCCGTGCCGGGAGTGATCCGGGTCCTGGATCCGTACCGCTACGGGAGGCCGGAGCCGGAGCCCGTGGACGAGCATCTCGCCTACCTCGAGGAGATCATCAACTACGAGGGACCGGGCACAATCGCGGCCTTCATTCTCGAGACGGTGACCGGCACGAACGGGATCCTCGTCCCGCCGGACGGCTACCTGGCCGGCGTGCGCGCGCTCTGTGACAAGTACGGGATCCTCATGATCGCCGACGAGGTGATGGCCGGCTTCGGGCGCACCGGCCGCTGGTTCGCGATCGACAACTGGGACGTGGTGCCCGACCTCCTGACGATGGCCAAGGGCCTGACCAGCTCGTATCTGCCGCTCGGCGCGGTGGCCATCAGCGACCGGATCGCGGAGTACTTCGCGGATCGCACGTACCAGGGCGGACTGACCTACTCGTCACATCCAGTGGCGTGCGCCGCCGCCATCGCCGCCATCAACGTCCTGCGCGACGACGACCTCGTGGGAAATGCCGCCCGGCTCGGCCCGGTCATGGCCCGGCACCATGCCGACCTGGCCGCGAAGCACCCGAGCGTCGGCACCACCCGCAGCATTGGCCTGTTCGGGATCGTCGGGCTCATCCGCAACCGAACCACCCGCGAGCCGATGGCGCCGTTCAATGCCAGCTCCCCCGAGATGGCCGCGCTCGACGCGCGATTCAAGGCCGATGGGCTCTACACGATGCAGCACTGGGACAGCTTCTTCACGAACCCCCCGCTGTGCATCACCGAGGAGCAGCTGGCCGAGGCGTTCGCCATCATCGATGCCGCCCTGGAGGTGACCGATGCGGTCGTCGACTGAGGGACGGCCGCAGCCTTCGACGTGACCCGGGGGCGGCTGGCCCGCGGCCGGGGCGTCGCCGTCTTCCTGGCATTCCTTGCCCTCATCCTCCTCCTCTGGGAGGGGTCGAAGTTCCTGGGCGGGGACCCCTGGCGGCTCGGCACGTGGGAGTGGCGACCCCCGCTCGACATCTGGTTCGCGAGCGACCTGAACCTGCCGCACGTCTGGGACATCGTTGGAGCCCTGGCCAGCCCCGTGCAGCGCGGCCGCGGCGACTCCCTCGGGCAGTTCCTGGTGGGCGCAGCCTTCTACACCTGGCGCGAGGCGGCGCTCGGCTTCGGGGCCGGGGCCTTGCTCGGCGTGGCGCTGGCCGCACTCTTCGTCCATGTGCTCGTCCTCGAGCGGGCGCTGGTGCCGTACGTCATCGCCAGCCAGACGATCCCCATCGTGGCCCTGGCGCCGATGATCGTCTTCGCCTTCGGACAGAGCGTGACGAGCGTCGTGATCATCGCCACCTATCTCACCTTCTTCCCGGTCACGATCGCCATGATCCGCGGGCTGCGCGCGCCGGACCCGCGCGCGCTCGAGCTGATGCGCTCATACGCAGCGTCGCGCTGGTCGACGCTGTGGAAGGTGCGGATGCCGGCCTCGCTCCCCTACCTCTTCACCGCGCTGAAGATCAGCGCCACCGCAAGCGTCGTGGGCGCGATCATCGGGGAGGGGCCGGGCGGGATCCCCGACGGCCTGGGGCGCGCGCTCATCAACTTCAACAACCAGTACATCTCCGGACCGGAGAAGCTGTGGGCCGCGATCGGCGTGACCGCGCTGCTGGGGATCGCCTTCTTTGCGCTGATACGGATGACGGAGCTGCTGACGCTTCGCCACCGCCCGGACGCCGCGGTGGCCGGATGAGGCGCATACGGTGAGCGACCAGGAGCCCGTCGTCCGCGTCAGCGGCGTCGACAAGGTCTTCGCCCTCGGCGAAACGGTCACGACCGCGCTGTCGGGAATCGACCTCGAGATCCGGCGCGGCGAGTTCGTGAGCCTGATCGGGCCCTCGGGGTGCGGCAAGAGCACGCTCCTGCGGCTCATCGGCGACCTGACCCAGCCGAGCGCAGGGTCGATCACGGTGAACGGCAAGCCCGCCGGCCGGGCGCGGGTCGACCGCGACTACGGGATCGTCTTCCAGGCACCGGTGCTCTTCGACTGGCGCACAGTCGAGGAGAACGTCCGGCTGCCGCTCGAGCTGCAGGGGATGGGGCGCGCCGAGCGGGAGGAGCGCATCAGCGAGATGCTCGCGCTCGTGGAGCTCACCGACTTCCGGCGGCATCACCCCTATCAGCTCTCGGGGGGCATGCAGCAGCGGGTCGCGATCGCGCGGGCGCTCGCCTTCTCGCCGTCCCTCCTGCTCATGGACGAGCCGTTCGGCGCGCTCGACGAAATGACCCGCGAGCGGATGAACTCGGAGGTCCTCAGCATCTGGCAGCGGACCGGGATCACGATCGTCTTCGTGACCCATTCGATCCCGGAGGCGGTCTTCCTCTCCAGCCGCGTCGCGGTGATGAGCGCCCGCCCGGGCCGCATCACGCACCACGTCGAGGTCGACCTGACGCGGCCGCGCAGCGTGGAGACTCGCGAGCAGCGCCGCTACTTCGAGCTGATCACCGCGGTGCGCGAAGCGCTCCGCGCGGGCGAGGGCGGGCCACGGCCACAGCGCCGAGCGGTTGGCCGCCGAGGGCGGTGTGGGATGAACGCCCCGCTGCGCTGGCTGCGGCAGTACGGCCCTCCGGCGGCCGTCTTCGGTGGAGTCCTCCTCGTCTGGGAGGTCGCCATCCGGTCGTCGGTGCTGCCCGCGCCGTCGGCGATCCTCGCCGCCCTGGGGGAGAACTGGTCGGCCGGGCGCTGGCCGCTCTTCGAGTCGGCGCGCAACACGATGCTCGAGGCGCTCCTGGGCCTCGTCATCGGAACCACGTGGGGCGTGATCCTGGGCGGCGCGGTGGCTCGTTGGCAGACGGCGCGCGACGCGGTGCTGCCGCTGGCGGTCGCTGTCAACGCGGTGCCGATCATCGCCTTCGCCCCGATCATGAACAACTGGTTCGGCGTGCTGAGTCCGTTCTCCAAGGCCGCGATCGCCGCCGTCCTCGTCTTCTTCCCGATCTTCATCAACGTCGTCCGCGGCTTGACCTCGGTCGAGGCGTCGACGCTCGAGCTGATGCGCTCCTACGCGGCCTCGGAGTGGGAGATCCTGGCCCGGGTACGCATCCCGAACGCGCTCCCCTTTTTCCTGACGGGCCTGAAGGTGAGCGTCGTGCTGGCGCTGATCGGCGCCATCGTGGGCGAGTACTTCGGGGGCGCCAGCAACGTGATCGGGCGCATCGTGGTCCAGAGTGCGAGCGCGTTGCGCTGGGACGTCAGCTGGGCGGCAATCATCCTCGGCTCGATGGCCGGGATCGTCCTCTACCTCGCGATCGTCCTCGTCGAGCGTGCCGTGATCCCGTGGCACCCCTCGATCCGGGGTGAGCAGCCCGGCTAAGTCGCAAACGCAGGCGTCCGGGTGCCCGGCACCCTAGAATGCGCCCTTCGGCGACCGGGGCGGTTCCCGCGCCCGGCCCCCAAGGAGGAGTGGAGATGAAACGACGCGAATGCTCGTGGTGGCGACGATCGTCATCCTGACCCTTACGGCATGCGGCTCGGCGAGCCCCAGCGCAGCGGCGATGACGAAGGTCAGCCTGCAGCTCCAATGGGCGCCGCAGGCCCAGTTCGCCGGCTACTTCGCCGCGCAGGAGCAGGGCTACTACGCGGACGAGGGCCTCGATGTCACGATCCTCGACGGCGGACCGGACGTGGTGCCGCAGGCGGTCGGATCGGCGTCGAACGGCCCGGAATTCACGATCAGCTGGGTGCCCAAGGTGCTCGAGGCGCGGGAGAGTACCGACGGCTCGGACCTCGTGGACATTGCCCAGGTCTTCCAGCGCTCGGGCACGCTGTCGGTGAGCTGGAAGGACAGCAACATCACCGGCCCGGCCGATTTCGCCGGCAAGAAGATCGGGGTCTGGGACTTCGGCAACGAGTTCGAGGTGACCGCGGCGGCGAAGAAGCACGGCCTCGAGGAGGGGACCGACTTCACGAAGGTGATCCAGCCGTTCGACATGTCGCTCCTGCTCAACCGGCAGATCGACGTTGCCGAGGCGATGATCTACAACGAGTACGCCCAGGTCCTCGAGGCGAAGAACCCGGATACGAACCAGCTCTACCAGCCGGGTGACCTGAACATCATCAACTACAACGATGAGGGGACCGCCATGCTGCAGGACGCGATCTTCGCGCGCGCGGCGTGGCTCGCCGAATCGGGCAACGAGGACACGGCAACGAAGTTCCTGCGGGCGTCGTTCCGCGGCTGGATCTACTGCCGCGACCATGCGGCGGACTGCGTGAACTACACGCTGAGCGCGGGGTCGACCCTCGGCGAGGGGCACCAGACCTGGCAGCTCAACGAGGTCAACGCCCTGATCTGGCCGTCGCCGAACGGGATCGGGGTCATGGATCCCGCCCTCTGGCAGCAGACGGTGGGCATCAGCGTCGATTTCGGGATCATCAAGCAGGCGCCGCCGGATTCGGCCTACCGGACCGACCTGGCGACGAATGCGCTCAAGGGCATCAGCGAGGATGCGAAGGGAACCGGCTTCACGAAGGGCACCGTGGAGGTTACCGAGGGCGGCAAGTAGACCTCCCCCGCTCCTGGCGCTCGGAAGGCCCCTCTCGCTCCGGCGGGAGGGGCCTTCGGCCCGCTACAGCAGGTACCGAAGCCAGAGGTAGGCCATCGACAGCAGCACCGACCCCACGGTGACCGGCGCCGCGTAGCGGAGGAACGTCCAGAACCGGATCGGATGGCCCTCCCGCTCGGCCATGCTGGCCAGGATCACGTTCGCCGAGGCGCCGATGATCGTGAGGTTGCCCCCGAGATCGGCCCCTGCCGCCAGCGACCACCACAGGACCTGCGAAGGGGCGTGCTGACGAGCGAGCTCGTCGACGACCGGGATCATGGTCGCCGTGTACGGAATGTTGTCGACCACCCCGGAGAAGAGCGCGCCAATCCACAGGATCAGGTAGGCCCCCAGGTCCAGGGCGCCGCCGGTCACGTCGGTCAGGGCGCGGGCGATGGCGTCGATCAGGCCGATCTCGATGACCCCGGCGATGAGCATGAAGAGGCCCACGAAGAAGAAGAGGGTCGACCACTCCACCTCGCGCAGGACCTCCTGCGGGTCCTCGCGAGCCACGATCATGAGCGCCACGGCACCGGTCAGCGCCACGGTCGCCGGCTCGTAGCCGAGCGGGCCGTGGAGGACGAAGCCGAGCATCGTGAGCCCCAGGATCACCATCGACTTCGTGAGGAGCGGCCGGTCGGTGATCATCTCGCGCTCATCGAGGGCGAGCAGCGCGTCGCGCCGCTCGGGGTCCACCTCGAGCTGGCCACGAAAGAGCCATCGGGCGGAGACGAGGAAGACGGCCAGGATCACGGCCGCCAGGGGACCCATGTTCAGGACGAACGCATCGAAGTCGATGTTCGCCGCCGAGCCGATGAGGATGTTCGGTGGGTCTCCGATCAGCGTGGCCGCGCCGCCGATGTTGCTGGCAAGGATCTCTGAGACGATGAACGGCATCGGGTTCATCCCCAGGCGGGCGGCCAGGAACAGGGTGATGGGGCCGACCAGCACGACCGTCGTGACGTTGTCCAGGAATGCCGATGCCACCGCCGTGATCAGGCACATGACGACGAGGATCCGGTACGCATCGCCGCCCGCGAACCGCGCCGCGCGGACCGCCATCCAGCCGAAGACACCCGTCTTCCGGATGATGACCGCCAGGATCATCATCCCGGCCAGCAGGAAGATGACGTTGAAGTCGATGTGCTCGAAGGCCCGCTCCTGGGACACGATGCCGAGCAGGACCATCGCCGTGCCGCCGGCCATGGCGGCGACCGTCTTGTGCACTCGCTCGGTGGCGATCAGCAGGTACGTGACGACGAAGACGCCGAGCCCCACGACCACCGGCAGGTTGAGCTCCATCAGGCTTCGGGGCGCAGCAGCGGCCCGCGACCCGCGGCGCGAACCCACACCAGCAGCAGCTCGAGCTGGTCGAGGTAGCCGGTGATCCTGCCCGCGGCATCGACGATCGGGAGCCCGTTCAACCGCGCCTTGTGCATCGTCTCGAACGCGTCGCGCACGGTCTGCTCGCGGTTCACGCTGACCGGCGCGAGCATGATGTCCGCCGCCGTGCGGGCTCGAACGTGGCGCGCGTACTCCATGACGTCATCGACGTCGGCAATGACGCCCAGGAACTCCTCCGGCACGATCTTCAGGAAGATGTCGTTGACGAGCAGCCGAACCGGCACCACCCCGATGAGCCGCTGTCGCGGTCCGCGACCGAGAGAACGCGGCAGCTGGGCCGCTCGATGGCGAGCTCCGCCAGGCGCGCGAGACTGTCGCCGGCGTGGACGATGATCGGATCGGTCCCGCGCAGGAGCCTTCCCACGTCGCGGATCGGCGTCGCCTGGGTGATCGACTCGGGGGTTCGGGCATCGGTCGGTGGGCGCCGACGCGGCAGGAGACCGCGCGGTGCGCAGTCTCCTCCATATGCGTTCCGGGTATGGGTGAAACGCGCCACCCGTCACGACAGCTCGCGACCGGGCAAGCATAGCCACCCAGGCTCGGGCGGGGCAAACGAGAGGCGCCGGTATCATCGGGCCAGATGGACGGCCTGGCCCTCACGATCCTCGCAGCGCTGGGAACCGCGCTCGTCCTCGGAGCCGTCGCGCATCGGCTCGGGCAGTCGCCGATGATCGGGTACATCGCGGCCGGCCTGCTGGTGGGTCCCTTCACCCCGGGCTACGTCGCCGATCGGGGGCAGGTGCAGGCTCTCGCCGACATCGGCGTGGCGCTCCTCATGTTCAGCATCGGCCTGCGCTTCCGCCTGGCGGAACTCGCAGAGGTGGGCGCGCGGTGCTGATCGGGGCGCCCATCCAGGTCGCAATCAGCCTGGGGCTCGGGACACTGGCCGCCATGCTCGTCGGCCGGACCCCGCTCGAGGCGGTCTTCCTGGGCGCGGTCGTCAGCGTGTGCTCGAGCGTCGTGCTGGTCCGGGTGGCCGGCGAGCGGACGCTGGAGACGACCCTCCACGGCCGGCTGGCCCTGGGCTGGTCGATCGTGCAGGACCTGCTCACCGTTGTGCTGGTCGTGGTGCTCGCCGTCGTGGCCGAGGGCGGCACGCGGCCGATCCTCGATGCCGCGCTCGCAACCGCGGTCGCGCTTGGCTTCGTGGTGGCGGTCGTCGTCTCGGCTCGCGGATCCTGCCCGCCGTCATGTCGCGGATCGCGTTCCTCGGCTCGCGCGAGCTGTTCGTCGTTGCGGTGGCGGTGATTGCCCTCGGCACCGCGACGCTCGCGCAGGCGGTGGGCGTCTCGGTGGCGCTCGGCGCCTTTCTCGCGGGGCTCGCCCTCGCCGACAGCGACCTGGCGGCCTCGGTCCTCGGGGAGGTGGTCCCCCTGCGCGAGCTGTTCGCGACGATCTTCTTCGTCTCGGTTGGCATCCTCCTCGAGCCGGCCGCAATCGTCGCCGGCTGGCCGATCGTGCTCCTCCTCCTGGTGCTCATCGTCGCCGGCAAGGCGCTGCCCATGGCGGCGTTGCTTCGCCTGGCGGGCCATCAACCCGGAACCGCCCTGCGCGCCGCCGGCCTCGTGGCGCAGGGAGGCGAGTTCAGCTTCGTGCTCGCCGCGGTGGGGCTGCAGCTCGGCGCCCTGGACGCCACGTCATTCAGCGAGGCGATGGGCGCCGTGGTGCTCTCGATCGTCGTGGCGGCCCCTGTGGCACGGATCGCGGCCCTGCTCGGCGCGGCGCTCGAGCGCCGCGCGCCGCCATCGCACCTCGGCGAGGCCGAGCTCCCGCCGGGCCTGCGGCGCCACGTCGTGCTTCTCGGCGTACGGAGCGTCGGGCGCAGCGTCGCTCGGGTCCTCGAGGCGCGCTCGATCCCCTGGCTTTCGCCCCACGCCGCCTACCCGCTGGTCGAGCTGCCGCCGAGCCGGCGTGCGCCGGCGATGATGGGTACGCGGGCACCGGGTCCGTCCTCGAAGCCGTCCACGTCGACGCGGCGACCGCGCTCGTGGTGGCGGTCTCCGATCCGCTCGCCGCGCGCCAGGCGGTCCAGTACGCCATGCGCCGCAACCGGCGGCTGCACGTCATCGTTCGCGCCCATTCCGAGGCGGGAAGGGCCGAGCTGCAGCGGATGGGGGCCGCCCGGGTCATCACCGCCGAACGCCAGCTCGGCGGTGAGCTCCCGCGCCACGCGCTCGCCCGCTACGGGGTCAGCGAGCGCGAGATCGACGTGATCCTCCGCCGCCGCGGCTGAGCCTCAAGTCGGGCCACGCCTCACCGATCCGCGCCGCCAGCTCGTCGAGCGAGTCCACC
>CAWINH010000001.1:0-14391 GCA_963837425.1 uncultured Chloroflexia bacterium | reverse complement strand
AGTGATGTCGCCGGAGACCGACGAGCTGCTCAGGCCCTTGAGCAGCGGCGCGGATACGATGAGGTCGCCCGAGACGGCCTCGGCCTGGCCGGTGATCGGCCCGATGCCTCGGATCGTCGCGTCGCCGGACACGGAATTCACCCGGATATCTCCCGCCGTGTCGACGAGAAACAGGTCTCCCGACACGGTGGTGTAGCGCTGCAGCCCGTGCAGCCCGGTTGCCTGCACGTCCCCGCTCACCGTCGCGAGCTGCAGCTCGGCGCTGGCCGGGATCTCGACCTCGAGGTCGAGATCCACGCGATCACCCCCGAAGAGTCTCTTGAGTGTGCGGCCGAGGCCCGACTCCTCGTCGCGGTCAGTGACCCGCAGCGCGTGTGACGAGGCGTAGTCGACGCGCAGCTGGACCTGCTCGTAGATCCTGTCAGCCTCGGGTTCGCCGTAGGCGCGGATCTGGAACGTCGCGCGAATGTGGGCCACGTCGCCATCGACCGGCTGGATCCGGACTTCGGCCGCGGTCACCCGCAAGTCGAGGAGCCCGTCGGGGCCGATGGTGTGATCGATCTGCTGGGTCCGTACGAAGCGCGGCATGGCTCACTCTCCCCCGAGCGCTCTTAGCGCAGCGGCGGCGTCCTCTGCGCTGATCTCGCGGCGGGCGAGGCGCTCGAGGATCGCGCGCCGCTCGTTGGCGTCCCCAGGCTCTTCTGCGGAAGGCAGCGCACCGTCCGCGGCAGCGTCGGTGTCAGCGTCACCTTCCGCCGCCTCGTCCGACTCGGCGTCGCCCAGACCGAGCGCGCGCACCAGCGCATCCACCCGGCCGCGTACGGTGGGGTACGAGATCCCGAGCTCGCGCTCCATCTCCTTGAGGTTGCCACGAGCGCGCAGGAAGCTCTCGAGCAGACTGAGCTGCTCGCGGGTGAGGCGGCCGAAGCGACCGACGCTGAACTCACCCTCGAGCGCAGTCCCGCAGCTCCTGCAGTGGAGGCGGCTGACGAGCAGCTCGCCCTCGCAGACGGGGCAGGTCGAGATGACGTCGCGCGCCATCGTCAGCCCCGCCGGCCGCGCACCGCCACCCGGCGCGCCGTGGCGCGGAACGGGCGCCTCGTGCTGCGGGATGGCGATTCTGACCGCTTCGTGCGGAGCCGATCCTCCGCAGCGAGGAGATCGTAGTGGACAAGTGACTCAAACATTTCGCTCTCGCCTTTCCCAATACGGAGTAAGTATTGCCTATTTGTGTTGTCCCATGACGCATCATAGGTATCAGCGCACGATCTGTCAACTGCCATTGCCAAATACTGCTCTTGCGGTTCATAATGTGAAGGCGGCGCCGTCAAAGCGGGGTGTGCAGGAAGGCGGCGCATCGGCTCATCCGGAGCGGCTACCATCCGCGCGGGAATGAATCTGGAGCTGTTTCCCTACGCGCCGGAGCGGGATCTCTATCGGCTCCTCCAGGTCGAGCCCGGCGCCGACACCGATGCGGTGATCGTCGCCTGCCGCAGGCTGGCCCGGACTTGCCATCCCGACCGCAACGCGTCGCCCCGCGCCCACGAGGAGATGCTCGTCGTGAACGCTGCGCGCGGGCTCCTGACCGATCCGAAGCGCCGCGCGTCCTACGACCGCGAGCGGATCGGGTACCTTGCCGCGCGCGACTGGGATGCAGGCTGGCCACCGGCTCCGCGCCGTCTCGGGGTGCGGCTGGCCTGGGGGCGGCCGATGCCCTGGGTCTCGCCCGGCCGCTGCCCGGCCTGCGGTGCGCGCGTGGAGCCGGACTATCGCTACTGTGGCGAGTGCGGCAACCGGCTGCTGACCACGTCGCGTCGAGCCGGCTAGCTAGGCCCGCAGCGGATCGAGGCGGTCGGGGTCGATCCCGAGCTCGCCGAGGGCGATGGTGAGCTCCTCCCGGCTTCCCTCGCCGACCTGGCACAGGCCGTGCAGCGCGGCGTAGCTCATGTGCTCGGCGTTGACCTCGAAGTGGGTCCGCAGCGCGTCCCGCGTGTCACTGCGCCCAAAGCCGTCGGTGCCGAGCGGGGTGAAGGAGCGGTCCACCCAGCGGGCGACCATGTCCGGCACCGCCTTCAGGTAGTCGGTGGCGGCCACGATTGGCCCCTCGCTCGCGCGAAGCTGCTCGACGACGTACGGGACCCGCGGCTCCTGGTCGGGATGGAGGCGGTTCCAGCGCTCGACCTCGAGCGCGTCGTTCCGGAGCTGCTGGAACGAGGGGGCGCTCCACACGTCCGCGGCGACGTCATAGCGCTCGGCGAGCAGCTCTTGGGCGCGGAGGGCCTGCTGCATGGCCGGTCCCGCCGCGAGAAGCTGCACGCGGCGCGTGCCACGTTCCGCCGGCCGGAAGCGGTAGAGGCCGCGGAGCACCCCGTCCTCGACCCCCTCCGGCTTGACGGGCATCACCCAGTTCTCGTTGTAGAGGGTGATGTAGTAGAAGATGTCCTCCCCCGGATCGCCGTACATCCGGCGGATCCCCTCGCGCACCACGATCGCCAGCTCGTAGGCGAAGGCGGGATCGTAGGCCATGACGTTGGGGAGCGTTGAAGCCAGGACGTGGCTGTGCCCATCGTCGTGCTGGAGCCCCTCGCCGTGGAGCGTGGTGCGCCCCGCGGTGGCACCCATCATGAAGCCGCGGCCGCGCGCGTCTCCGAACGCCCACACGAAGTCCCCGGTGCGCTGGAAGCCGAACATCGAGTAGAAGGCGTAGAACGGGATCATCGGCTGGCCGTGCGTCGCGTAGCTCGTGCCGGCGGCGGTGAAGTCCGCCATGGCGCCGGCCTCGGTGATCCCTTCCTCGAGGATCTGTCCGTCGGCCTTCTCGAGGTAGCTGAGGAGCAGCTCCTTGTCGACCGGCGTGTAGCGCTGGCCGAGCGGGTTGTAGATGCCGATCTCCTTGAAGAGCGGGTCCATGCCGAACGTGCGCGCCTCGTCCGGGATGATCGGCACGATCCGCCGGCCGATCTCCTCATCGCGCACGAGGTTGCGCATGAGTCGGCTGAAGGCCATCGTCGTGCTCGCCGGGCGCTCCGACCCGGCGAAGAGCTCCTCGTAGACGCCGCCCTGCGCCGGCGCGAGCGGCATCGGGACCACGACCCGGCGCGGGAGCGGGCCCCCGAGCTGGCGTCGCCGCTCGAGCATGTATTCGATCTCCGGGGCATCGGTTCCGGGGTGGTAGTACGGAGCCTCGGCGAGCTGCTCGTCGGGGATGGGCAGCTCGAGCCGATCCCGGAAGATCTTCAGCTCGTCGACCGTCAGCTTCTTCGCCTGGTGGGTCACGTTGCGGGCCTCGATGCCGGGGCCCAGGGTCCATCCCTTCACCGTCTTGGCCAGGATCACGACCGGCGAGCCGGTGTGCGCCACCGCCGCGGAGTAGGCCGCGTACAGCTTCCGGTAATCGT
Organism: uncultured Chloroflexia bacterium; assembly: GCA_963837425.1. GTDB lineage: Bacteria > Chloroflexota > Limnocylindria > QHBO01 > QHBO01 > CAWINH01. Next base: position 10,993 of record CAWINH010000001.1, on the reverse strand, counting down.
GCCCGCCGCGACGCAGCTTCGTCAGCTCGTCGTCCGACAGGTGCTCGACGATCGCGCGCAGCCGTGGGTCCGGGCCGAAGAAGTGCTCGCGGATGTAGGCGCCGTCCGCCACCGACAGGCGCTGGTAGTCTCCGTCCAGCGTCTCGTTCATCTTGCTGAGCAGCACGCCGTCCCTGTCGCGCGCCAGCAGCTCGTCCCACTCCCTCGCCCAGATGACCTTGATGACGTGCCAGCCGGCGCCGCGGAAGACCGCTTCGAGCTCCTGGATGATCTTCCCGTTGCCGCGCACCGGTCCGTCGAGGCGCTGCAGGTTGCAGTTCACCACGAAGATGAGGTTGTCGAGCCCCTCGCGGGCGGCGATCCCGAGCGAGCCGAGCGCCTCCGGCTCGTCCATCTCGCCATCGCCGAGGAAGCCCCAAACGCGGCTGCGGCTCGTGTCGGCGATGCCGCGCGCGGCAAGGTAGCGATTGAACCGCGCCTGGTAGACGGCGTTCATCGGTCCCAGGCCCATGCTGACGGTCGGGAACTGCCAGAAGTCGGGCATCGTGCGCGGGTGCGGGTATGAGGGCAGGCCTCCTGGCCACAGCGCCTCGCGCCTGAAGTGGTCCATCTGGTCCGACGAGATGCGCCCCTCGAGGAAGGCGCGGGCGTAGATGCCGGGTGCGGCGTGTCCCTGGAAGAAGACCTGGTCACCGGCCGAGTCGCCGTCGCGGCCCCTGAAGAAGTGGTTGAACCCGACCTCGTACAGGCTTGCCGCGCTGGCGTAGGTCGACAGGTGCCCGCCGATGCCCTCGTAGCGCGTGTTCGCGCGCAGGACCATGGCCAGCGCGTTCCAGCGGATCATGCGGCGAATGCGGTGCTCGGTCGACTCGTCGCCGGGGAACGCCGGCTCCTGCTCGGTCGAGATCGTGTTGACGTACCGCGTCTGGGTCAGCGGCGGGAGGCCGACCTGCAGCTGCCGTGCGCGCTTCAGGAGCTTGTAGATGATGAAGCGGGCGCGTTCCCGGCCCGACCCCTCGACGACCGCATCCAGCGAGTCGAGCCACTCGGCGGTCTCGACCGGGTCGATATCCGGCAGCTGCTGCTTGAACTGGTCGAAGATCTCGTGGATGGGTTGCTGCTCCATGGCGCGCCTATGGTACAGACCGACGGGCGCCGTTGCGGACGGACGGATTGGCCGCCACCATGTGGTCGATGAATGCGCAGGCCGCCCGACCGCATCGGGTCCTGATCCTCGGCGGCGGGTTCGCCGGGGTCCGGACCGCGGTCGAGCTGGAGGCTCGTCTCGGACGGCGCACCGATGTCGAGATCTGGCTCGTCAGCCGCGAGAACTTCATGCTCTTCACCCCGCTGCTGCCGGAGGTGTGCTCCGGGGTGCTCGAGCCACGGCATGTCGTGATGGCGCTTCGCGCGATGCTCCACCGGCCCAGCACGTGGGCGGTGACCGCCGACGCCCGATCCATCGACCTTGACTCGCGAGTCGTCACGGTGCTCGGCGGCGACGGCGATCATCACCGGCTCTCGTACGACACGCTGGTCCTCGCTCTCGGCGGCATCACCCACAGCTTCGGCATCCCGGGCATCGAGGAGCACGCGGTCGGGATGAAGACGTTGGCCGATGCGTTCAGTCTCCGCAACCGGGTGATCGAGATGCTCGAGCGCGCCGACCTCGAGGAGGACCCCGACGCGCGGCAGGCCCAGCTCACCTTCATCGTGGGCGGAGGGGGATTCTCCGGCGTCGAGACGGCCGGTGAGCTCGAGGAGTTCCTGCGCCGCGTCCGGAAGCGCTACTACCCGAAGGTCGATCCGGCTCAGCTGCGCACCGTGCTCGTCGAGCTGAACGACCGCCTCCTGCAGGAGATGCCGCCCGAGATGGGGGAGTATGCCCGCCGACGGCTCGCGCAGCGTGGGTACGAGATCCGTCTCGGCACCGGTATTCGGGAGGTGCTTCCGGATGAGGTCGTGATCGCGCACGGCGAGACGACGGAGCGGATTCCATCCCGGACGTGCGTCTGGACCGGCGGCGTGCGGCCGGCTCCGCTCGTCGCCGAGTCAGGAGTGAAGACCGACGCGGCCGGTCGAGCGGTGACGAACGCCGCCATGGAGACGAGCCGCCCCGGCGTGTTCGCCCTCGGGGATTGCGCCGCGATCCCGAACGTCGACGGGCCTGATGGCGCGCGCCATGCGCCAACCGCGCAGAACGCGGTGCGGGAGGCGAAGCGACTGGCCGGCAACATCGTCGCGCGCATCGATGGAACAGGCCCCGAGCCGTTCCGCTATCGATCGCTCGGTCAGCTCGCGTCGATTGGTCACCACACCGGGGTGGGGATCGTGTTCGGGGTGCGGGTTCGAGGGCTGCTGGCCTGGTTCATGTGGCGCGGCTACTACTGGCTCCAGACCCCGGGCTTCAACCGCAAGCTCCGTGTCGCCATCGACTGGGCGCTCACCGCGATCTTCGGGGCGGACCCGGTGCAGCTCAAGGTCGAGGACGAGCGAAGCGCCCTCGGATCGTCAGGAAGGCGACGTGCGGCGCTGCGAGATGACGTGTGAGCGCACTACACTCGGGGCCTGATGTCGCGCGCTGAGCGCCGCGCCTACAAGCGGCTCGTGAAGAACTCCGACCCCTACGCGCTGCCGGCCGGCAGCTCGGCGGCACGGGCGCGCGCCCAGCGATCGCGGTCGCGGCGCCCGGACCGGCGTCCCGCCGAGGCGACGGGATTCGCGAGCGGACGCTTCCTGCTGTGGGCCGTGGGGGGCGCCGTGCTCATCGGCCTCACCGCCTTCTCCTTTGCCTGGCCGCGCGGCATGCCGCTGGCACTCTACGTTGGCATCGCCGCCGCGGCCGTGTGGGCAGCCCTCGCCGTGGGCTTCCGCTATGCGCAGCGACGGATGAGCGCCCGGACCTGATCCGGGCTCGCGGCACGCCTTGACGCTCCCCGCGGTCGCCGCAGTCGCGGCCGGGTATCTACTCGGCGCCATTCCGGTCGGCGTCATCGCTGCGCGCCTGGCGGGAGGGATGGACCCGCGCTTGCTCGGCTCACGACGGACCGGATCGACGAACGTCATGCGCGCGCTCGGGCTGCGCTGGGCGCTGCCCGTGCTCGTTGCCGACGTGGCGAAGGGCGTCGCCGCCGTCGTGCTCGCGCGATGGCTGATGGGCGACACCGCCGCCACCGAGTGGGTGGCGGCCGGCAGCGGCCTGGCGGCGGTCGTCGGGCACACGTGGTCGGTCTTCATCGGCCTGCGCGGGGGGCGCGGGGTGGCGACGGCCGGCGGCGGAGTGCTGGCCATGGCCCCGCTGGCAGTGGCTATCCTGATTCCGGTGATGCTCGTGGTCGTCTGGCGCACGCGGTACGTGTCGGCGGCCTCGCTGTCGGGGGCGTTGCTGGCGCCGGTCGTCACCGGCGTCCTCGTCTGGCTGGGGCTGACAAGTGCGGCATCACTCGGCTTTGGCCTCGCAATCGGGATCCTGGTGACGGCCACGCATCGGGACAACATCCGCCGGCTGCGGGCCGGCACCGAGCGAAGGATTGGCCCGTGACGGAGGCGAGCGGCGAGCGATGCCCGATCAGGAGCTGACGGGTGGCCGGCGGCCGGCGCGCCTGACGAGCCTGCCGAACCTGCTCGGCCTCGGCCGCATCGTGGCCACGCCGATCCTGGTGGCGCTCCTGTTGCTGCCCTTCCCCGGCGCCGGACTGCTCGCGTTCGTCGGGTTCGCTGCCGCGGCAATCACCGACACCCTCGACGGCCGGATCGCTCGCTCCCGAGGGGAAGTTTCGTCCCTCGGCGTGTTCATGGACCTCACCGCCGACAAGGTGCTCGTCGCCGGCGTCCTGGTGGCGATGGTCGAGGTGCAGCTGCTCCCGACCTGGATCGTGGCGCTGATCCTGATTCGAGAGCTGGTGATCGCCGGAGTGCGGCAGCTGGCGGCGAGCGTCGACGTCGTCATGGCGGCCGGCACCCTCGGCAAGTACAAGACGACGGTGACGCTCATCGGCATCGGGCTCCTCCTCCTCGCCTTCGACGCCCAGACCTCCGGACCACTGGCGTCGCTCGGCATCGGGGACGCACTGCAGGCGGCGGGCTTCTGGACGATGGTGCTGGCCACGGTGCTGACGGTCGTGTCCGGCTGGGCATACCTCCGCGCGGCATGGCCCATCCTGAGTGGTGACGCCGGCGACTGAACGACCCTACTGGACCAGGCGGTGCTCCATTCGCCGCAGGGCGATCGTGATCGCCACCCCGAAGAAGACGAGCAGGTAGGCGACGTCGAGGAGCGAGACGAAGTCGACGGTGCCCGTCGTCAGGCCGCGCAGCAGGTGGACGCCGCGGTACAGCGGAACGACCTGCATGATCCACTGGACTGGATCTGGGTAGATCGAGATCGGGAAGAAGACGCCGCTGAACAGGAACATCGGCATGACGACCAGGCCCATCGGCAGGTCGAAATCCTGGACCGTGCGCAGGAAGGTCGTGGTGGCCAGGCCAGCGGCGCTAAACGCGGCGCCGAGCAGCACGGAGGCTGGCAGGATCAGGAGCACCCACCAGCTGTAGACGAGCCCGAGCGCGAGCATGACCGCCACGAAGGCGATCGCGTACAGGCCGCCGCGCATGAGCGACCACAGGAGCTCGCCGAGGGCGATCTCCCGGATGCCGAGCGGCGTGGCAAGGATCCCCTCGTAGACCTTCTCGTAGTTCAGCTTGAAGAAGACGTTGAAGATCGTTTCGGCTATGGCTCCGTTCAGCGCGGACATCGCGAGGAGGCCGGGCGCCACGAAGCCCGCGAACTTGATCGTCAGCCCCGGAACGACCTCGATGCTGCCGACCATGGTGCCCAGCCCGTAGCCAATCCCCAGCAGGTAGAAGAGCGGCTCGAAGAAGCCCGAGACGAGAACGATCCAGGTGTGGCTGTAGATGAGCAGGTTGCGCTGGACGACCCGCCGTGCCCGGAGGAGCGAGGCGACGGCGGCCGGGACGGGCGGCGGTGCGGCGGTGCGGCGGACGATGGCGGTCATGGGGCGCCTATGCCTGGAGCCTGCGTGCCAGGAGCCGATGCGCCAGCCACGAGAAGCCGCCGGCGAAGATCGCCAGGTAGGCGACGTGGAGCGGCCAGCCGGCGATGAGGGTGGCGTCCGACAGGACGAAGCCGCGGACGAGCTCCACGCCGTGGTAGAGCGGCGTCGCGGCAGCGATCCAGCGCACCCCCTCCGGCAGCTGGGTGAGGGGGAAGAACGTTCCGCTGAACAGGAAGAGCGGGTTGATCACGAAGCGGAACATCCAGCTGAATCCTTCTCCTGTGCGCTGGGTGGCGGCGAAGCTCATGACCGCGGGTGCGAACGCGAGCCCGGTCAGGACCGCGGACGGGATGGCCAGCAGAGCGAGCGGCGAGCGGGGGATGCCGAACCCGGTGAGGACCGCCAGGAAGACGCTGCTGATCAGCGCGATGCGGAAGCTGATCCAGAGCAGCTCGCCGGCCACGATGTGACGCACACCGAGCGGGGTGGCCAGGATCGCGTCGTAGTTGCGGCGCCACTGGATCTTGCCGAGGATCGGGAAGCTGGACTCGAACGACGCCGTCTGCATGCAGCTCGCCGCCAGGATGCCGGGCCCCAGGAAGTCGAGGTACGGGTAGCCACCCATCACGGCTCGGCCCTGGAGCTCGATGAGCTTGCCGAGGCCAATGCCCATCGCGGTCAGGTACAGCAGCGGGGTCATGAACGAGCCGAAGATGCTGCCGTGCCAGGTGCGTCGGTAGACCCACAGGTTGCGCTGGAGGACGCGTGCGGCGGGGCCGAGCGAGGTCATCGGCCCGGCTACTCGATCAGGGTGCGGCCGGTGAGCCGCAGGAAGACGTCCTCGAGCGAGGAGCGACGGACGAGGGTGCTCTCGAGCGGCGCCTCGCGGGCCCGCAGCGTGTCGAGGGCCGCATCCCCGTCCTCGACGTAGAGCAGGGTCCGGTCGGGCAGCTCCTCGATCCGCTCGGCGATCCCGTCCAGCTTTCCGTCCAGCTGGCCGCGGGCATCGCTGTGGACCCGTATCTCGAGGACTTCGCGGGTGCTGTAGCGGTCGATCAACTCGCGTGGCGAGCCCTCGGCAACGATCTCGGCCTTGTCCATCACCACGAGCCGGTCGCAGAGCTGCTCCGCTTCGTCCATGTAGTGCGTCGTGATGAGCAGGGTGGCGCCCCGCTGCTTGAGCCGATACAGGCGCTCCCACACGAGGTGGCGCGCCTGGGGGTCGAGCCCGGTCGTCGGCTCGTCGAATATGATGAGCTCGGGGTCGTTGATGAGCGACCGCGCGATCGTCAGGCGTCGCTTCATGCCTCCCGACAACGGCTCGACCTGGTCGTTTGCGCGCTCAGCGAGCTGTACGAAATCGAGCAGCTCATCGGCTCGCTCGCGAGCGAGCCGGTCCGAGATGTCGAAGTAGCGCGCGTACATCTCGAGGTTCTCGCGCACGGTGAGCTCCGCATCGAGATTGTCGATCTGCGGAACCACACCGAGGCGTGCCTTGATCTGAGCGGCCTGGGTCCGCGGGTCCATCCCGATCACCGTGAGGTCGCCCTCGGTCACCGGCGAGGAGCAGGCGATCATCCGCATCGTCGAGGTCTTGCCGGCCCCGTTCGGGCCAAGGAATCCGAACGCCTCACCAGTGTGCACATCGAAGTCGATGGCCTTCACCGCCGTGAAGCCACCGAAGCGCTTCGTCAGCGAGCGCGCGTGGACGAGGATCTCCGTGGTCGGGGGCATCCGGCGAATTCTACAGGTCATAAACGTGCGACTTGACCGTAGCAGGTTTATGGCGCAGGATGGACCGATGCAGCAGCTCGACATCGCCGTGATGGGCGCCACGGGGTTCGTGGGCAGCCACCTCGTCCCGCACCTCGTCTCGACCGGACACCGGGTGCGCGCCGTGTCGCGAACCGGGCGCCGGCAGGCTGAATGGGGCCATGGGGTCGAGACGCTCGAGGCCGACGTGGTAACCGGCAGCGGACTCGATGCGGCACTGCTCGGCGCCGACGCGCTCGTGCACCTCGTGGCGACCCCGCGCGAGGGCCGCGGCCGTTCGTTCGAGGCCGTGAACGTCGGCGGGGTGCGCAACGTGCTCGAGGCCGCGCGGCGGGCCGAGGTTCCGCGCATCGTGCACCTGTCGGTCCTCGGGGTGACCGGCGACGCGCGCTATCGCTACCTGGCCAGCAAGTGGCGAGGGGAGGAGCTCGTTCGCGGCAGCGGGCTGGAGTGGGTGATCCTGCGCCCCTCGTTGCTGTTCGGTCCCGGAGACGGGTTCTTCAACCTCATCAGGGAGACGTTGACCTGGTGGTCACCGGGGGTGGTCGCCATCCCCGGTGACGGGAGTGCCGAGTTCCAGCCGCTCTCCGTTGACGATCTGGCGATCGCGATCGAGCGCTGCGTGGTCGAGCCTGCTCGGGCCGGCTCGATCTACGAGCTCGGCGGCCCGGAGCGCCTCGCCTACCGCGAGATCGTGGACCGCGTGATGGCGGCGACCGGCAAACATCGGCTGAAGCTGAACTTGCCGATCGGATTGATCAGCGGCCTGACGCGGATCACCGACCGCATCCTGCCGATCTTCCCCGTGAGCCACGACCAGATCGCCAGCCTCGGCCGTCCGAACACGACCGATCTCGACGCGTTCGTCCGCGCCTTCGGCGTCGAGGCGCGCCCGCTGGCGCTCGAGTACCTGCGCGGGTAGCGTCCGCGCCCGGGCTCAGGCCTCGACGGCCTCGGCGTCATCCTCCATTCCTCCGGAGCGCACCCGGGCCGCGGCCTGGGTCGCGCGTGCCATGAGCGCATTCGGATCGAGGCCGAATCGGGAGAGGAGCATCGCGTCGAAGCGATCGGCGCCGGCCGCACCGAGCAGCGCACCGAGCCAGAACGCGCGTCGGGGGCCGCCGAGGATGCTCCCCACGAAGCCGCCGACGACGCCCGCGGTCAGCGAGGCGGTGACGTTGACGTGGTCGATCGCAGTCTCCTCGCCATGCAGAGTCCCGTGCGCGGTGTCTGCCGCGGCTCGGACCGCCCCGCCCAGCATGCTGCCGAGCGCGGCGGAGAAGATCGAGATGAAGAGTCGCATTGCTCAGGCCTCCCAGGTTTCGCCCGGCTGGAGCTCGACAACGGTCGCTTTGGTGGCCGCCTGCAGCTCGGCCGGCGTCCCGGCCAGGATGGGGAACGTTCCGTAGTGGACCGGGATCACCGTTCGCGCCCCGACGAGCGCCGCCGCCCGGGCGGCGTCGGCTGGACCCATCGTGTAGTGGCCGCCGATCGGCAGGATCGCGATCCCCGGTGCCCAGCGCTCCTTGATGAGCGCCATGTCGCCGAAGAGGTCGGTGTCGCCCGAGTGGTAGACGCGCGTCCCGTCCTCGAACTCGATGACCCAGCCCCAGCAGCCGAGGTCGCGGGTCACCGCCGGGTCGACGTCGGTGATCGTGGCGCCGCCCGAGTGATCCGCATGGACCATCGTGAAGCCGATGCCGGCCGCCTCGAACGTGCCACCGGTGTTCATCCCGACCGCCCCGGAGATGCCCTTGCCAATGAAGTAGATCGACATCTCGTGGCTGGCGATCAGCTGTCCGCCAACCGCGGCCAGCGCCAGCACGTCTGCGCCATCGTCGCCGATGTGGTCGAAATGGCCATGGGTCGGGGCGATGACGTCCACCTTCATCGGCTCGCGATAGGCGTCCGGGTAGGTCGGTGCGGTGATCCATCGGTCGACCCAGACCCATTTGTCGGCCGGGGATCGATAGAGAATCCCGCCGTGTCCGAGTCGGGTGATGCGCAGCTTGGCCATCGGGGCCTCCTCAATGTCGTTCTCCCCATCCTAGACCGGCGGCGGGACCTTGGTCTGGATCCGGGTGGCAGCCTCGGTGAGACGCGTCTCTCGGGGGTGGCGAAGGATGTAGCCATAGTCGCCGATCGCCCTGGCGAACGTGCCCGACATCGGGGCGTGCGCCACCACCAGGTCAGCGTAGTCACGGAGGACCTCGTCGTGGCCGAGCGCATACCGGAACCGATGCTTGCGGCCGACGTAGGCGCAGGCATACGCCCGCGAAACGGTCGCATCGAATGATCCGTGCACGACCATCCGGGCCCACGCCCGGTAGAAGTCGAAGTCGTTCGCGTAGTTGAACATGTCGACGGTCAGGCCGCCGGGCGGGCGGCTGTTGATCTCGAGCGGCACGTACGAGCCGTCCGCCATCCGGAAGAACTCGAAGTGGAACGGGCGCTCCCGGATCCGGAAGGCGCGGACGATCGCCCGGCCGGCGGCGTCGAGCTCGCGTGGGATCCGGCGAGTGATGCAGTACCAGATGTCGTCATCCGCGTTCACGGCCTCCATGACGCCCCGGCTGTAGTAGAACGACGAGCCGAACACCACCTCACCGCGCCGATCTGCGAGGCCGTCGTAGGTGAGCAGCGTTCCCGACAGGTACGCCTCGAGGATGTAGTCGACCGCTGGCTTGTCGGCCAGGTAGTGTTCGAGATCGTCGGGTGACTCGAGCTTGTACGTGGCGGCCGCTCCGACGCCGGCGTCCGGCTTGGCGACGACCGGGTAGCCGACCTCCGCGACGAAGGCTCGTGCGGCGCGCGGCGTCCGGCACACGCGCCCCGGTCCCGGGGTCAGGCCGGCGCGCTCGAAGAGCCGCTTCATGCGCGACTTGCGCTTCATGCGCGCGATGTCCGCGGTGTGGAGGCCGGCAATGTTGAAGTCGGTCCGGAGGCGAGCCTCGGACTCGAGCCACCACTCGTTGAGCGAGTCGAGGCGATCGAGCTTGCCGTGCCGATGGGTGAGGTGGCCAAGCGCTCGGACCAGCTGCGGATAGTCGTTCATGTCCCCGACGCGGTAGTACTCGGCCATCGCGTCGCGGAGCTCGGGGCGGAGTGCCTCCCAGGGCTCCTCCGCGACGCCCAGTGTCGTCGCGCCCTCGTCGCGCAGGGCGGTCACGAACCGATACCACGTCGGCGGGAAATGCGGTGACAGAAAGACGACGTTCATGGGCAGGGCGGCGCCGTCAACCGGGGATCAGCAGGCGGCCCGCGGAGGCGATGCGCTCCATCCACGGCCGTTCGCGGGCGATCGTCGTTTCCGCCCCGTGGCCGGGGAGGACGCGGACCGCGTCCGGCATCTCGTGCGCGAGGCGCGCCAGGCTGGCGACCATCAGCTCGTCGCTGCCCCCGGGCAGGTCGGTGCGCCCATAGCTTCCGGCGAACAGGACGTCGCCGGAGAGGAGGAGCGCACGACCCTCCTCGTACAGGCAGACCGAGCCCTCCGTGTGCCCCGGGGTGTGGAGGATGTCGAAGACGAGATCGCCGATCCGCAGCTGCTCACCGTCCCGAAGCTCCCGTTCCGCGGACGAGGGCTCGATCACGAAGCCGTAGACGTTCTCGCCCGCCAGGCGGTATCCGTCGTCGGGGTGGATCGCCAGTGGCGCCCCGGTTGCCGCCTTCAGCGCGGCGTTGTCGAAGATGTGATCCACGTGGCCGTGCGAGTTCGCGATGACGTGGACGCGGAGCCCGTTCGCGATGGCCCGCTGCGTGAGGGTCTCGGCGGCGCCCATGCCCGGGTCGACGACGAGGGCATCCTCGGTCAGGCCGTCCCACACCAGGTACGCGTTCGTCTGCCACGGCCCGAATGCGCCGACCTCGATCCGCAGCTTCCGCTCGCTCACTGCTCCCGGGCTCCGGCCGGGCCAACCGGTCCGATCGGCAGTTCGTCGATGACGAGGCCGAAGGTCCGCGCCAGCGCATCGGCGAGGGCATCCTCCACGAGCCCCATGTCCACCGCGTGGCCGAGCTCGCGGGCCAGGCTCGTGACCTCCCTGTCGGGAATGCCGCAGGGGATCATCTCCGCGAACCAGCGGAGGTCGGTGTTGACGTTGAGCGCCAGGCCGTGGGTCGTCACGCCCCGCCTGACGCGGACGCCGATGGCGGCCAGCTTTCGCCGCTCGTCGACCCAGACCCCGGTGAGGCCCTCGACTCGG